>NZ_WUWM01000054.1 GCF_009846885.1 Paenibacillus puerhi | reverse complement strand
TCATTCACGGGTGAAAGTTTCCGGCTCAAGCAAGCGATGGAGCGAATTCCGCAGTGACCATTCATCTGGCAAGCGGTCTCGGCATTTTTGGCAGCAAGTTTAAGCATTTTTCGCTTGCAAAAAACAGACATGGTGGTCCACAGACCATACCAAGGCAATACTCGCCCTGCACCAATAAAAGTAGCTAATGGCGACAATAAGTCGATAGATCCCCCCAGATCGCTATCACTTATGATAAGGTCCAGCTTAACGTTCATAACGGCGAAAAAGCGAAAGGAACTGGCCGCGGCAGCTCCTTTCGGTATTCTATACTAATTCGCTATATAGAACGCCACTTTGTTCCTCTTCTCTTCCCCCAAGGCTTGAAATAGGATATTACGACGATGAATAGGAGCGTGGCAAAGCAAATCGCAAGACCGATAAATAGCATCTGGCGATTTTGCAGGTAAAGCGGATTCTCCAGCGGATGCACATGTGACGAGAAAATAGCCTCAAAATGATCGTGCAGCCAGACTCTCATCATGGTTGCTCCGAACAATACGGCGGCTGCAGTCAATGTCAGCTTGGTTAAGATCCAGTAGTATTTCGTTAATCCCCAATGGGTTCTAACGGATAACCATACCCCGGTAAACAAGGTGCCACGGCCTCCTGGAATGAGGAAAAACCAGTCGAACAACTGAATGAACCAGTGAACCGCATAAATCAATCCTGCATCCTTCGTAAATGTCGTATATAACACAAGTACGAGCGTGCCGAACAATCCGCTGAAATAGATCAAGACGAAGAAGATGGGATTTTCGTTCTCATATTTCTTACTCCAGCCCTATCCCTTCGTCAAATCCGAGCATAATGTTCATATTTTGAATAGCTGCTCCTGATGCACCCTTCCCCAGATTATCAAATCTAGAAACGAGTACTATTTCATCTCTATGACCAAAAACAAATATGTCCAAATAATTTGTATTATTACATTGCATGAGATTAAAGAAACCGTCTTCTAGATATGCCTCAGAATCGTATGGCATAACTCGAATAAACCGTTCATCTTTATAATACGAGGCAAGCACTTCTTGAATATCTCTTGCCGTTGCATTCTTTGTAAACATTCTAGGAAAGAGAGGAATAGTAACTGCATCACCCTGATAATAGTTTCCAACTATAGGGGTGAATATTGGTGCTGAGTCTAAACCAGAATATAGTTTCATTTCTGGAAGGTGTTTGTGGTTAAGACTAAGAGCATATTGTCTTGGTGCGAAGAGCTGTTCTCTATTTGAGTTCTGATATTCAGATATAAGTTTCTTACCTCCACCACTGTATCCTGTAAGCGAATAGCAAGACACAGGGTAATCCCTTGGTATAATTCCTTCTGCTACCAAAGGGTGTATTGCTAATATATAGCCTGTAGCGTGGCATCCTGGAACAGATACCCTAGATGAATTTTGGATTGTATTTCTTTGATTTTTATGTAATTCTGGTAATCCGTATGTCCACTCCGAGTTCGTTCTAAAAGCAGTACTTGCATCAATTATTTTTGTCTTATTATTACTTACCATCGATACGGATTCTCTTGAAGCTGAATCTGGGAGACAAAGGAATACTAGGTCTACTTCATTTATTATTGCTCTACGAGCATCGTTATCCTTTCGCCTGTCCGATTCAATTTTGACTACTTCTACGTTAGAAATCTTAGACAGGTATTCATGTATCTTTATACCTGTTGTACCTTCTTGACCATCCACAAATATTTTATATTCCACTTTCCCCACCCCTCACCATTCAAGTTTATGTATTATTATAACCATATATGTATATATATTCAATGATTGTCCCCATTCTGTAAACAAAGGACCGTCCCTGAGTTTTCTACTCCAAAGACAGTCCCTGTTCAAGTACTCTATTTGGCATTATTGCTATCAATCAGTTTGGCTTGGACCGAGTTTATGTCCCGCGCAGAAAAAAGGAAGCCGGCGATAAAGGCCAGCTTCCTGCGTTAAGGTGAGTCTATCTTGCGGTTCGGCTTATTGCACGTCGTCTTGAATCGATTGAATCCAAGTCTCACTGCCGTCCGCATTGCGGATCGCTTCGTGGGAGAAGGTCGCTTCCTGGACTTCGCCGAAGCCCCAGTGAGAGGCCGGCATGTCCGGGAACAGCGGCTCCAGTCCGGCGAGCGGACCGCGGAACAGCATGCGGTTAATCATCGTGACGGCTTCGACGCGGATGATCGCGGCATCCGGTTTGAAGGTGCCGTCCTCATATCCGGACAGAAACCTTCCTTTGTACAGCGTCTCGACCGCGTCGGCCGCCCAATGCTCGGCGGTATCCGAGAAGTGCGGATCGGCGGCTGCGCTTGTCGCGATGCCGAGGTACCGCGCCATAACGATTGCGAGCTCACCGCGGCTTACTGGCGCTTCAGGCCGGAAAGTGCCGTCCTCGTAGCCTCCGAAGTAATTATACTTGGTCGCAATCCTGATGTAGTTGGCTGCCCAGTGATCTTCGGAGACATCGCTGTAAGGCAGCAGGGTGTTTAGCTTTTTGTTCTCGGTCAACCGGGCTACGATCGCTGCGAGCTCGGCGCGGGTAAGCGAATAGTTGGGCTTGAACTCGCCGTCCGGGAATCCGAGGATGTAGCGTTGGTGCTTCAAGTTGTCGAAGCGGTCGGAGAACACTCTAACTTTGACCGACGAATTCGCGGCAGCGGCCGCCGTGGAACCGCCCGAACCGGTAAAGGAACCCGGGATAGCGAATTCGCCTTCGGCATTAGCCAGCTGCGGCCATTCCACGGTGACATGGAAGGCGCCACCTTTTGCAGCTGCCAGATTCGTAACTTTCCAAGTGATCGTATTTCCCTTAACTTCCCCGCCATCGGCATCGATAATCTTGACGCCTTCAGGGAGCGTTACCGTTACCTCGCCGTTCGGCAAGCTTGCCGTGCCTTGATTTTTGTATTCGATCTTAACGATCGAACGGGTTCCTTCTTCGATCAGGTTCTTATCGACCGATACGTTCATCGCCAAGTCAGGTGTTCCGCTCGTGATATACCCAGAATACCCAGATGATTCGCTCGGGGAATCCTCGTACCGGATCGGGTCGAGCTGCAGATCATGCTTCACGATATCCCACTCAACGGAAAGAGTCGGACTGGTGTAGCTGGTGTATCCGTTTTTTGTCACGACCAGGTAGTAATCCGACTCCGGATAGACCATGTACGCATAAAAGCCGTAAATATCGCTTAACTGCTCGGGACTGGCATTATCGTTCGGAGCAAAGCCCGGAATGGCAGGGACGGTCACCTTCGTATTCGGCGTATTCCCTTTGCCGAGGTTACGTGCGGTATCCGCGTAATACAGGGTGACTTTCGCTCCTTCGATCATTTGCCCCGTGATTGCGTCGGTAATCGTACCGTACGGATCGACGAGCTCTTGGGTTACGTTCATTTCTCCATCATCGTTAACGGAGACGGTGCCCGTGCCCATGACGAGTTCAACGCCCGGCGCGGCCACATAGCGGATTTCCAGCGTATACTCGACGTTGGCAGCTAAACCCTCTGCGGTGAAAACGCCTTGCGGCTTCAGCGGGAATGCTTTAGGCGCGCCATTTTCCGAGATGTAATTGCCGGAGGCGTCCTTCAGATAAACAACCATGTTAGCCCGGACATCCTCATCGAGCAAGCTGCTCTTTCCGTCCGGCTGCAGGAATAACACCACGCCCGTTGCCGTTTTCTCGGAAATGAAGTTTTCCCCGGAGCCGTTGATTTTATCAACATTCGCTTTTTGCGTAAAAGTGATCTCTGTCTCTACGCCGCCGATCTCTACGGTTTGAGTAACGATCAGATCGTAGATCTTATCGCCGTAAGGAACAGGGACGGAGTAGGAGCCGTCCGCAGCTAGCGGAACATCTTCGATGAAATCCACACCAGGTTCAAGGATGCCGTCGCCGTTCAGATCCAGCATAATTTTTACTTTGGCGTCCGCGATCGGCGCGTGGCCGGCGCCCTGCGTCAGCAAGCCTTGTACTCGCGCAGGCTGGAAGACGATCGTGATGTCATCCTTGGCGGATAAGCCTCTGCTCACGTCGCGCACGGTTGTGGATAGTTGCACCTGCTGCTCACCCACGCCGGTAATTCGCGCCGATTTGTACGTAACAACCGCGATGCCTTCCGAGTTGGTGACGGCGGTGATGACGCCGCCAACGTCGTTGCCGTTGGCATCGACAAATGTGCCTACTCCGGCAGGAGCCTCAAATTTGACAGTGACACCCGCGAGAGGCGTGCCATCCTCGGCAGTTACCTTCGCCGTCAATTCCGTCGTCGTTTTGCCATCGCCGACGATTTTGTCCGGATCGGCCGTCAAGGCGACATTCGTTTTCAGAACGACGAAGTCGTTGTCGGCTAAGCGCGATGCCGGTTCCGGGGCCAGGGCCGTCTGATTCGCCGCAGGGATCGCCTGGAAGCTTACGTGATAGGAGCCGGGCGTCGTTTCTTTCGCCAGCGTAACGGTCTTCGTCCAAAGCTTGAAGCCGTCTGCGGCATAAGTGTCCGGGTTGGCAAGCGTCAGATTTACATTCAGCCCGTTAACATCGGCAATGACGCTATCAGCCCAGATGCTGCTAACCGCAGAGAGCTTGAGCGGTGCGTCCGGCAGAGCTTTGAACGGAGTCGGGCCGCCTTGCCCTTTATCTCCGACCCAGCCGTCGAGCGCCTTGTGCACCCGAATCTCTACGGTTGCCGGAGCGCTTTCCTGCCCTTGACCGTCGATGGCGATATAAGTGAAGCTGTCGGCGCCCGTGAAGCCCGGATTCGGCGTATAAATCCACTGATCGCCGCCTAATTTCGTAAGTGTTCCGTATCTCGGATTGGAGACGATGCCGTATACGACTCCTGTTACGTTGTCATCC
The DNA here is from genome assembly GCF_009846885.1 of Paenibacillus puerhi. Classification (GTDB taxonomy): domain Bacteria; phylum Bacillota; class Bacilli; order Paenibacillales; family NBRC-103111; genus Paenibacillus_G; species Paenibacillus_G puerhi. Next base: position 12,346 of record NZ_WUWM01000054.1, on the reverse strand, counting down.
GTCCCCTTGAGCGTAATGGCAAGGGTGGGGTTACCTTCTTGCGATTCTGCGAGGATCGGTTGTGCGACAGGTTTACCGTCGTAAGAGATCTGTACGGTGCCCGGCTGCTCGGATTCCATCTTACCGTCATGTGCGATCCACGGGAACGTAACCGTGCCGCCGTTCGGCAATTCGGCCGACGGTGCGAACTTGAGCGTATCCAACTGGCTCGGAGTCAGCGTGGCGGCTTGTCCGGGGTTCAGGTAAACCGCGTCGGTCACTCCCGTATAAAACAACTCGCCTTTGCTCGCAAAATCGCTCGGAAGCGTGATTTTTACCTGCGTCAGAACATCACCGCTGTCGGGATCATGGAATGCCGGATGCGTTCTGAAATCGTCAGCGTTGAACGAGACGATCTGGCCGGTCAATCCCGCTTTTTCGATCAGCCCGGCAACGGGCGGCGCGTTGATGACGATCGTTACGTTTTCAGGACCCTTCGCGTACTGGGTACCGTCCTTACCACTCCACTTGAACGTGACGGTTCCGGTTTGCCCGTTATCCGGAACAAAGGTTAGTTTGTTCAGTTGGGCGGCCGGAATAGCTTGCCCCTCGGTAACCGATACGCCATCCAGCAGAAGTTGACCGGTAGTCGGCAGACCCGTCAACGTGACCTCCGTGAGAGGTTCGTTATCCGTGTAGGCGTCGGTAAACAAGGCCGGTGTAAAGGATACAGGGCTGGTTCCCTTATTCACATGAATCGTGATTGGTCCAACTACCGGCGCAGGATTGGCCGTAATCGTGAACGTGGCAGGCGCCGCAGCATAGTTGGCGCCGTCCGAACCATTCCATTTAAAGGAATCACTGCCAACCAAACCTGTACTGCCGTTAGGGATATAGAACAGTTTATCCAGGTCAATCACGGTTATCTGCTGGCCGATTGTTACGTCTGTTCCATTGAATTGCAGCTTGCCGTTAACCGGAAGCGATACGATCTCCACGCTTTGCAGCGCCGCTCCGTTAGCGATCTGGCCGCCTGGCTTGTAGAACCTGCTGCGGAAGTCGCTGTCCGTCAACGGTGTTGGAGCATATTGGGCAACATTCTGTTTTGTGATAGCTCCAACGACCGGCTTGATATCGTAGTTGATCGTGATCGTACCGCTTGTTTTAGACGGCTCTTTGCCGTCGTGCGCGTACCATCCGATCGTTACCGTTTCGCCCTCGAAGGCCGGATTCGGTATGAATTCCAGATCGGCGAGGTCGCCAGCAGGGTAAAACTTGTGTTCTTCTACGATGCTGCCCTTCAGCTTCAGTACACCTTCAGCTGCGGGTGGCAGGGTGAAGGAAACGCTGGTCAGCTCGTCGCCGATATCGCGATCTCCGAATTTATCCGAAAAGTCGGCTGTTGCGAACGTGATGGTGTCACCTGTAGTAGCGTTTTTCTCGACATTGCCCGCAGTAGGAGCCGCGTTGATCGTAACCGAAACAATTGCATCGTCGGATGCATATGCCATTCCATTGAAGCCATTCCATTTGAAATCCGCGGTTCCCGTGAAATCGGAAGCCGGTTCGAAAGTAAGTTTGCCGAGGTCGCCTGCGCTAATCTCTTGACCAGGCGTAACATCCGTTCCGTTAAGCTTGAGAAAGCCGTGAGATTCGTCAGGCAAAGTGACGATCTTGACCGTTTGCAGGCGCTTCCCGAGCGGGAGGTTGTTCAAGCGCACAAAACGTTTCTTGAAATCGTCTGCCGTGAAGGAGACAGCAGCACCTTCGATACCCGATTTGCTGATGTTTTTTACAGCCGGTTCGACCGGGTCAGTTGTAGACACGGACAGGAGATGCTGCGCCTCCCGAGGGTTTGTCGGGTCGGGTTCGCTTAGCTGACCGCTAGGGGCTGAAGACCCGCCTCCGCCGTCTTCGAACAGTATAATATTGATTTTGTATACTTTGTTCGCTAGGATGGAAGCGTCGATAAGGTCGATGCTCCAATCTTCCTCTTCGCCTTCCACTGCATTTGGAACGTAATTTTTCTTCGTGACAAGGTTACGTTCAACCCCGTTTACCGTTTCGATCAGATTGATCTCTAAGGAATATTTGCCCGACTCTTTCGGCAGGAAGCTTGTATTGACGGTAGCCTTGCCATTAGCGACAGTGAGTGTAGCGTCCGTAACCTCGGCTTTCTTGCGGTGTCCCCCGTCAATGATGAGTTGAGCCCAGTCGACCGTAACTTGCCAACCGGCGTTATAATATGCCGTATTCTGATAATAGTGATGAACCGTTACTCCGACATAATTGTCGCCCAATGCCACGGAATTCATATTCGGCAGCTGCAGAACCGAAGTGTTCCAGGTTTGGTTATTGCCGGAAAGCGCTCCGATATAGTAGTCCGGGTTCATCTCCTTGTGCCAGTTGGTATACGCGGCAGGCCAAGGGTTATAGTCCGCCTTTTTATACCACGGCGTGTACGGGCCGCCAAGATTGATGACATCAGGACTGCTCGACATGTACACACGGTCCCATTCTCCTGTACCGGACTTGTTATTGACGTTATATTCGTCTACGTCAAAAGCCCGGACGAGCAGGTGCGCGCTCTCTTTCGGAAGCTGATCGACATTCTTAATAACGAACTCGATCGGATACTGAGAGGAGCTTTGCGTGATGCCTGTATCTAAATCCTTCGTCTCGCCGGTTTTTGGAAACCAGTTATCGTCATCCGTGAAATAGGTCCCGCCTAAAGCTCCCTCAAGCGCCCCCGTGCTGGCCGCCCCCACAGACAGAGACGCGGGCATTATGGCCCCCAGCGCGATGATCAGCGCCAGAAACGCAGAGTGCAAGGGACTACCAAATCGTTTTTTCCTCATGATCTTGTTTCTCCTTTTTCCCAATATGGATACAATGAGCACAAGTATACTATAGTGCTCTGAACAAAAACTGGACAAAAAACGACTTCATTGCGCGTATATCCGCGAATGAAGTCGTTTTTGTCGCCTGGTCTGTTGAAAAGATTCTGATGCGTCCGAGAAGGCGCCAGTTTATCCGGGCTGCGAGAAGCGGAAGGTTCGGTATAGCCGAATTTCTTCAGCACGCGTGTCAGCAAGACGGCCATTTCCTGGCGGGTGATCGGCGCGTCGGGATCGAACGAATCGGCCGATTTGCCTTAGATCAACCCGGCGGCGTAGGCGGATGCCATATCATCCGCCTAGATGCCAGTCCGAAATATCGCACGGCCCAGGCGGCAAACTGCTTGCGGTTAATCCGGTGCTGTGCTGTCCTCGGTGTGAATCACACCCCTTATCGCTAAGAAAAGACTCTCTTCAAGCAGACTCAATCCGTCAGCGATGACCGCGTTCCTTAGTTCGTGTGAGCGACAGCGCTGATTTCAATCAATTGCTCAGGGAACGCCAGCGCTGTCACGCCAATGAGACTGCCGGCGGGACGGTGCTGTCCCATATATTCTTTAAACACCTGGATGCAAGGCTCGAAATGCTCCTTCACGTCTGTCAGGTAAATCTCAACATAGGCAAGGTTTGACTTCGTGACACCGAACCCCGCCAGTACGCGATCTAGATTTTCAAGCGTCTGCCTGGTCTGCGCCTCGATGTCTCCCGCACCGACGAATGTGCTCTGCATATCGTGGGAAAATTGACCCGAGATATAGATCGTGCCGTTAATCGAATACCCCTGGGATATGCCGCTCCCTTCCTCCCATGCAACACCGTGATCGAACGTTTTTGCTACCCTCATTTTTATTCTCCTTTCGTTCAAAGTATGGTTAGTATAAGATAATGGCAAACAAAAAAGTAGTACGCACTTTTTAGAAAGGTACTACCAGAAAGGATAGTGTCAGCATGGGTATGTTTGAATACAGGGGCCAAGTGAAGCATCTTCAAGACACTCCCTTCGGTTATACGTTGTCTGTCATTGGTGGCAAGTGGAAGATGGTAATTATTTACCTCCTAGCGGAGAACGAACCGGTTCGATTTAACGATCTGAAGAGACAAATCGGGGCGATCACGTATAAAACACTGAGTTCACAGCTTAAGGAGCTGGAGCTGGATGGGATGGTGGAACGGAAAGAATATCCCCAAATCCCCCCGAAAGTTGAGTACCGACTTACAGATAAAGCGAAAACCTTACTCCCCATTCTAGAAGGATTATGTGAGTGGGGAGCGCAACACCGATCTCCCAATATAATAAAAAAAGACATATGACCACGGTCTGTCATACATCTTCATTTCAATCGGGTCAGATGGGCACCTATCTGTCTTGAATGATTATATTTCCCTCATGCTTTACGAACAGATGGCGAATAAAACACGTCACTATGCATATGCAGAATTTTGTCCCAGTTGCCGGGATTAGTCGTGTCTGGAGAGCGGTGCTCTAGAATGTCCTGATATAGGGCTGTTTTTTCCTCCAAATGGGCAACGTGCCGTTTGGCTTCCTCGAGCTTAGCAAGCGCCTCTTCTTTATGTTCCATCATGAGTGTATAGCGTTGCGGAATGGTCGAATCCCCTTCGAGACATAAATCGACGTACTTTTTAATGACTTCAATGGGCATCCCGGATTGCTTGAGGCATTTGACGCCATGCAGCCAGTTGATCGATTCTTCGTCGAACAACCGGATATTATTCTCATTGCGCTGTACGCTTGGTACCAGACCTTTATCTGTGTAAAAGCGCACGGCGTGCTCGGTGAGTCCTGTTATCTGGGCGGCTTCTTTAACCGTATGCATGTGAAATCCTCCTAGGAAAAAAATTTTTAAAGACAGCTTGACTTCGTGTAACACGAAGGCTCTAAGCTGATTGTAATGCAAATCGGCTATAAGCGGAATCCCCGTTCTGCAGAAACCGTTCCCTCGGGATTCACGGCCGTTTGCCGTTATTCATTTGAACAATAGGAGGAATTACAATGCAAACCGTAACGTTGAACAACGGAGTGAAAATGCCGATCATCGGCTTCGGTGTCTACCAAGTTCCCGATGCTGAGGAATGCGAGCGCGCAGTATACGAAGCACTAATGACCGGTTACCGCCTGATCGATACCGCCGCCGGTTATCTGAACGAGGAAGCGGTCGGACGCGCGATTAAGCGCAGCGGCGTACCGCGTGAGGAGCTGTTCATCACGACCAAACTTTGGGTTCAGGATGCCAGCTACGAGAGTGCCAAGCTGGCGTTTGCTAAATCCTTGAAGAAGCTGCAACTCGACTATCTCGATCTGTACCTTATTCATCAGCCGTTCGGCGATTACTACGGTGCTTGGCGCGCGATGGAAGAGCTGTACCGCGAAGGCAAAATTAAGGCAATCGGGGTCAGCAACTTCCTGCCCGACCGTCTGATGGACCTCATCGTGCATAATGAAATCGTGCCCGTCGTCAACCAGATCGAAACGCACCCGTTCTATCAGCAGACGGAAACCACCACTTTTATGAAAGAGCTGGGAGTTCAACACCAGTCGTGGGCGCCGTTCGCTGAAGGACGGGGCAACATGTTCGATAACAAACTGCTGACCTCGATTGCTGTTAAACACAACAAGTCCGTCGCCCAAGTCGTGTTGCGCTGGCTTGTTCAGCGCGAAGTCGTTGTCATTCCAAAATCGGTGCGCAAAGAGCGGATCGTAGAAAACTTCGATATTTTCGACTTTGAGTTAAGCGCAGACGATATGGAACAAATTTCGACCCTCGATACGCGGGAAAGTCTCTTCTTATCGTACCGCGACCCAGAAGTCGCCAAGTTGATGGGCAACTGGAAAGTCGATCTGTAAACCTCGGCTGAAACACGAATTCCTTACGCATATATCTCCGTCTATGAAGAAAGTATAGGGCGAATATAGGGCGAATGCCCTGTACTTTCTTGGATTAGATAGCAAATTATAAAATCTTGTCCATGCAATTTTTCGCCGTCACTTATGATACGGTTCAGCCTAACGGGTCTATCGGCGAAAAACCCGCCGCGGCGCGTAATCGCCACCCTTTCTCTGCTTATAAAGAAGCCAAAGCCTTTATACCATGCGCAAAATCTTGACAAGAATTAAGGATACTTTGCCTGAATACAGATGAAAAAAATCGAGCCACAGCCCGGAATCGCGGCAGTGGCCCGTGTTTAAGGAAAATAAAGATTTCAAAGTGCAATTAAAATAATTACTATTCAAAAACCCGATTAAGCGCCGAGCCCGGCAGCCTTCGTCCCGCTGCAGGCGGTAGACGCAGCAGCTAGGGTAGCGCGGCGTCTACCTTTCGGCGAATCGCTAGGCTTTGCGAACGTTCAGCAGCCGGTAAGCGGCCGCCGCCAGCAGTGCCCCGAGGAACGGAGCCGTGACGAAAACCCACAGCTCGGACCATGCTTCTCCCCCGAGCAGGATCGCCGGTCCAAAACTTCTCGCCGGATTGACCGAAGTCCCCGTCAAGCCGATGCCGAGAATATGTACGAACGCGAGCGTCAAGCCGATGACCAGCCCGGCGACTCTACCGTTGCCGGACTCCGAGGTCACGCCGAGAATGGCGTAGACGAAAACGAACGTCAAGACAATCTCCACCACAAAGGCCATCAACGCCGTAATGCCGATGCCGTAGCCTGCGCCGAAACCGTTCTGACCGAGGCTTGTCACCGCCTTGCCCGTCGAGTCGATGATCGCGTATAGCAGCGCCGAGCCGGCGACAGCACCGGCGACCTGGGCGACGACGTAGCCGACGAAATTTTTGGCAGAAAGCTTCCGGCTGACAAGCATGGCGAGCGATACGGCAGGATTGACGTGACAGCCGGAAATCGGGCCGATTGCGTAGGCGAGCGCCACGATCGACAGGCCGAAAGCCATTGCGATGCCCAGATACCCCAGCTCGCCCCCCGCCGTGGCTGCACTTCCGCAGCCGAACAGAACGAGCACGAACGTGCCGATGAATTCGGCCACATACTTTTTAAATGATTGCAATTCAATCCCTCCCAAGATCGGTTTGCTCTCATTATATGCTGGAAATCTAGACAGATTCTAAACATTAGCGCGATAACGGCTGCAGGCTCTGTTGTGAGCTTACAGCTGTATTGTGCGGCTTCGCCAAACGCAACTGGGCGGACGGGATTGCAGGTGACCAGCCTGCAAACTTATAGCCTTCACGTACTGGGTCAGGCGGTATGTCGTAAGCATTTTCTGCAGGCAAATATATGATTTGTGGAGTATTATCAGTAAAAGTTCCTCCACCCAAATCAAATTTCAGTTCATACTTACGATCTAGGTATTGCTTCACTACAAGATTTTTAGAATTGCTAGGACTTACCCTAATTATATAATCCGTTGGAAGACCCCAGTCATCCGCTAGTGCATACTCGTTAGGACTGTTATAATAACCTGCCGCATGTAAACGAGCATTGAACTCTGTGAATGCAGTTGCCAAATAAATTTCACTACCGACTTTCGAGAATGGCTCCTCGTAGCTATCTCTCGAATAAAATTTTACAAGTACCCTCATATCCTTCTTCACATCGAAATAGGCAGTATAGGTTTTCGTTTCAGCTGGGACAACCTCATCAATTGATTCCCACCCAAGGAAAGTAAGACCTGCAATATTCGTCACATAGCTCGGAACATTCAATCTTTCCCCATACTTCATAAATTCAATATATGTGCCTGAGAAAGGTGGTACATAACCTGTTGCAATAGACATCATAACATGAGTTAATTGCTCATTCTCCTGCTCTCGAGCACTGGGCTTGCGGTTTAGCCACTTGTAATAGCTTGAGCGCGGGATTCTTGCCATTTCACACAACAGTTGCACGCCAAATAACGCTTCTTCTTGAAGCGACTGAATGGCAAGGTAGATGTGCTTAAGCTGATCCAGTTGCTTCTCGTTCGCGTATCGCTTCATCTTGTCCATCGCCCGGGTTAAATCAACTTAGGGGTAACCAGCCTCCTTAGCAAATATCGAGGCATGGATCAACGCCTTCTGTTCCTCGATATCGAAGAAGAGCGGGGAGTCGGTAAAACGGCTTAGGATGCTATAGCCGCCGTTCGGGCCTAGGCTTTCTTTCCAAAGAAGCATACCTAATCTATTCCGAACTCATAATAAGTATAATCCTATATCCCTTACAAATGCATTCAGTTATTCCAATCCGTTTCAGTGGTGACTTGTCTGCGAAATAATCAGAAGCAATTTTCGCCGTCACTTATGATAAGGTTCTCCGCGCTATCTGTAGCGGAAATTTTTAGGACCATCCTTTGCGGATGGTCCTTTCATCGAAAGATTGGATTAACGTTTCCCGTCTAGTTTAATGATGCTTTTAAAATCTCCTCCCATTTTGACAGATAAAGCAAATGTCCTTCATCATCAAATATTGAGTAGTTGCTATTAACATATTTCCCCCGAAGGTAATTCGAAGTTGCGAGTGTCCATACTTCATCCCTTCCGCCTTGCCAAATATTCACTCTGTGGCAATATGTGGTAAATTGGGGGTATTTCCCGCATAAGGCAACTGCATCATAAAATACAGCGGTTCCCCGGTTGTGGTAAGCCTCGATTGCACCCTTAGTAATAACTGGTTTCATCATCGGATCAAGCGCAATTTTTTTGTCAGCGTCAACCATTTGTCCAATAGATTTTTTCAGTGTAACTTCGAAGTTTTTACTTAAATCTTTACTAAGCTTTTGAAAAAATAATTTGGTTAAAAACGGTATGTATTTATTCATCACTCGTATTATTTTCCAATTGGTTGGAAGAAAGGCTTCGGACTCTCTACCATCTAGTGGTATTGCGCTACTAACTAAATTGAGTGAGTTCACTTTATCTGAATATTTATCTGCGAACACTTGGCTATATAACCCTCCAGCTGACCATCCAATAACGGCAACTTTTCGGATACCTAGAGAAGTTAGTAACTCGTTCACATCATCTGCAACATCTTCTAGAGAGTATTTTTGCTTTACTTCAGATTCTCCGTAACCAGGACGGTTAACAGCAATGAAGCGGATATTGTACTTATTTAATAAATTTACGTCTGGATGAACAGCACTGGCTGACGAGCCGAATCCATGAAAAAAGATAATGGTATTCTCATTCTCATCTCCGTAAATTTTATATGATACCTTTCTAGAGTCACGTAGATTTGCTAATGAATCAATAAAGGTGGTCAACAATATTACCTCTTCTCAACGTTTATCTTCAAAAAATTCTACGTATCCTGCCTATATTCCTTCCCAACAATACTGCCTGTTCGTAATATGAGGTCAACTCAAGCAATCACATTAAAAAACTTGCCGTTACTTGTGATACGGTTCACCGTAACAGGGCTATCGGCGAAAAATCCGCTTAAGTGTGCGTGCGGCAGTATTGCAGCCTTTTAAGTTTTTGCTGCCTAAAGCTCTGCAACATGGAGCTTACCAAGCTATTGTCAAATGCCAAGAAAGCACCGAAGCAAACGGCCAATTTCTACATAGCTCCTCCCGAATCATACACCGGATTCAAGCTTTTTAATAATTTGGTTCCTCACTTATGCTTTTTCGAATTGGGCTCTTTATGATGTTTTAACCGAGCATGGGATTGACTCTAGCAAGGAGGGCTTCTAACTCCAACTTTATGATTGCTGGACTAGGGGTGCTGACACCTCCCTACAGAGTGATTTCGTGTAATCAGCGTTGTCATAATAAATCACCAATCCCTGTTCAGGTTTGGAGGGTGAATTTCCCCTGTAACACAAGCTTAATAGCATCTAACATCTCACCCTGTTCTTCTTCCGCATACCCTATTTCTTTTTATTATTCTAAAAATCTTTTTCCTAATTCAGGAGTAGGTAATGTACAATTTTCACTTTTGCCAAACCATTTGTATCTATTCTTCGAAAAATAGATATAGAAATAATCCCGTATAGGTTTGGGTACTACTACTAGTAAATAAATGAATCTCCACAGGCCTTTCAGCCTTCTACTTATTTGAAGAGGAAGCCTCTGAGTAACTATAGATACGATTATTATCTAGAAGAATAATTGTTTCCATAATATTAGGGATTTTATACTCATTCATAAGCTTCAATCCGATCTCACTCTGTAAAGATGCAAATGAATAATAGCCATCTCTATCTTGTTTTATGATAAATTGAATAGTTCGATTACAGAAATGACAAATTCCGTCGTACAAAATAACACTTGGCATCTTTCTCATTCCTTTGTGAAACCTAATTTTAATCATAAATTTTCTAGCTTCAAATTGGTGCATCGCTTAAGAAGTTCATCAATAAACAACTGTTTATTTGCAGGAGATATTTTCACTTCACCATGTTTATGAATCACATCAATTCCATCAAAAGAAGATAAAACCCGAAACCCAGATAAATATTGCTTCGTTTTTGCTAGCTTATGAATTTCATCATAGGGAATATCAGTTTTTATAAATCCTGCCTTTATCGTAAGATGTTTTTCTCTCAGGGTATATCTAATATTTAGACATATCCATCCACAACCGACTGTCAGTAAGAGGCCAAATATAACCGTTAATAATAGCCCCGTAGTTACTTCATGATTCATATACATCTTAATCGCAGGAACAACAAATATAGAAGCAGATAGTCCAATAATAACTAATGTCATTAAATTGAATCTAAGATCACGCTTACTTTTAAAAATAATGCTGACCGCCTCCCACTCACTTAGATTAGTTGTTATAACCGACATTTACACTTAAATTATATACCGTCTATAAGTCTATAACATTGAAACTATGTTTTTAACAAATACTTCATTACTCAAACTTCCACCGTTACTTCCAAATTTACTCACGGCACCAGCAGTAGTCTGTACGGCTGCCGCGTAAAAGTATACAGCTCCTGCTGCAACCTGTGCGACAACTGCTGCATAGAACAATGCAACCAATCCAATTACTAGACATTGTCCAGTTGCAGAGCCAGCCTGTAAACTTTCTAAATCATTTGTTGCTATATCCAGGCGCTCGACTTTTGGATTTTGGACCAAAAAAAACGTTATCTTAGTCTTCAGTCAGAAAGTACATCAGTGTTTATGTAATGCTAGTGGTTGTACAAGAAAATTGTACCATTCCGTGTATGATATACCAAAATTACTTTTTTCAATATATGGTATATAACATTGTCTCATTTTGCTCAATCTCATGTGATTTAGATTTTCATTAAAGAAAAAGTTTTGGCTCTTCGCTCTATCGAATGAGTAACTAAGACTAGTATGATCCTGCTATATAAGTTGAACCAATGATACTCACTATATCCGTATGCATAAACCGATCAATATATATAAACTAGACAGCAAAAAAGGAGGTTTCTTAGTTGTATGACGACCAGCAGAAGGAAGTTCAGCCCAGAAGAGAAAAAGCGAATTGTACTGGAAATTCTGAAGGAAGAAAAGTCGGTGTCGCAGAACGCTACGGACTAGCACCTTGATCAGAGCCTGGAGATTGGTATTGTTCTTGAGACGATGAAACGAGTACTAGCTAGGCGAAACCAGGTATTGTGAACAGCGATCATAGGTAAGCGTCAAACATCCCGGTGTATTGAAAAAGAAAAGCCCATGGTTCATGAGGATCCACAGGCTCTGCGTTATGTACTATGTTGTTGAACTGCCGGACTCCATGGAAGGTACGCATCAAGTAGTTCCGGCCGTTGACGAAATGCAATCCCTGGTAACTGTTGCAACAGATAGACTAGATATTTGTAGGGGTTCAATCCATTTGCCTTTGCTATCTCTACGATGCTGTAGATCGCTGCACTTGCGGTTGCCCCCGTGGGCTGCCGCTGAATAACCAGTTTTTACGTCCTACTGTAAGGGTCGGATGCTGTTTTCAGCTAGATTGTTCGAGATCACACAGTTCCCATCTTGTAAGTAATTCATCAACTCTTGTCTGTGGTTACGTGCATACTTCAGCGCTTCGCCTAGCTTGGATTTGGGAAGAACTTTACCTTTGGCCGTTTCGATCCATGGCCAAAAAGCATCGAGTACAGGCTTTTCCTGCACCAGACGTTGTTCCTTTCGTTCTTCAGCGGTATGTGACGTGAGCTGTGCCTCCAGCTCAAAAAGCTTGTTGCAATAGGCTACCCCAACACTAGCAAGGGACTCTTCCGGATGCTTCACTTCCGGTGGTAATGCCTCGACAAACTTACGCCGAAGATGTGCCCAACATAGGCAAGAGATCGTCCCTGCCAGATTCGCATATCCGGAGTAGGCATCGCTGTGTAAATATCCCTTGAACCCTTTCAGGAATGCTTGCGGGTATTCGCCCCTCGTCCTGGTTGGTACGTAAGCGTCAAACCCAACCCACCTTCTACCTCACGGCCAATCATGAGAAGATAAGGGCAACCCAATCAAACAGGAGGTTGCCCCATGTCGAACAAAGAGCAGCGTCGAAAGGAATGGTCCGGACGTA
>NZ_WUWM01000053.1 GCF_009846885.1 Paenibacillus puerhi | reverse complement strand
GGAATTTCGTAGCATAACTGATCACCGTCCATTAATTGTTATCTATATTATACCATATTAACGCGGTGTCGTCTTAAACTACGCGCAAATAAAAAGAGCTGTCGAGACTTTCTCGACAGCCTGAAGACCTACCCAAGGGTAGGTCTTTTTACGCTTAACTAGCGCTTCAGCTAATTGCTGTTCTCCTGTCCAGCGTTAACGCCACTGCATCCTCGAGCGCCCGGTAACCCCGGAGCTCGAGCCCTGACCTATAAGCCGGAGTACAGCGCCAGCTTGGCAAACATATCCTCCAGGGTGTATCGCGCATCCACATGATGATACACCCGAATCATTCTGTCGCTCTGGTTATGTACGTAGTACATATCCTCCGTAATCTGCGGCGCCGGCTTCAGCTCATAGCCGTACTCGTGATCGTCGAGCAGCAGGGAGATCGCCGGCGAATCGCCGAGCGACCAGGATTCGCCCTTCGGCCATGGAGCATCCGGGAACGCTCGTCCCGCCCAATCGTTAAAGTCGACCAACTGCTGGAACAAATAGCTGCCTAGCTCGCCGCAAGGCTTGACCCGATGCGCCAGCTCCGCGAGGCTGACGCGTATCGTCGTATAAACCGTATGGGGCACCTGCCACAAGTCGATACCGGAGGAAAAGACGACGTTCGCAGCATGAATATCGTTCATCAGGTTGTATTCCCAGCCGCCCTTCGGCCAGTGGCCGCCTCCGATCCAGATCGCCGTCAGCCTGCCGGCGATCGCCGGCTCCAGCAAATACGCCGCAGCCAAGTCCGTCAGCGGCCCCAGGAACACCACATACAGTGGTGCAGCATCGTCCGCCAGAGCTTCGCGGATGATCGCTTCGGCACCCTCGGAACGCTCAGGCGTCCGTTCGTCGTTCAATGCCTTCGCGGCACCCCGGTACACCGGCACCTGTCCCTGCAGATCCATCAGGGACAATAGCTTCTCGACTTCGTTGCAGCTCTCCTGCATCGTCGTTCCTATCATCCGCTTCATAAAGCGCTGTTCCGTCTCTTCAAACTGGGCTCCGATGATGCCCTTAATTTTGAAGCGGGGCGTCAGCAGCGCATGGACGATGGCGAACTGGTCGTCCGCCTCATTTTTCGCATCGGTATTGATGATGAGTCTGATTTTTTTCGTTTCCGGCACCTCATATGGCATGTTGATTCCCATGTTCTACGCCTCCTTCGCTCTACTCGTTACGGGTGCTGCTCAACGATAACGCGGATGCCGGCTTCATGCATCGCGTCCAAGACGCGGTCGACACTCGTAAAGTCAAACACGCCGTTCTGCGGCTCATGCGTGCTCCACGTCAATTCGGCGATGCGTACGTTATTGATGCCCGCCTCCTTCATCATCCGTATATCCTGATCCAGCCGCTCGTAGGGCATGTATTCATCGTAATAGGCTATACCGTACAACAGCTCTTTCATGCCCGGTCTCATCCCCCAGCCGCAGGTACTGCAGGTACGGCGTATTTCTGCGTCCGCTCATCCCGGATGACTCCGCTCCAGTTCAGCCCATAGGCGAAATCATACGCATGCCCATCCGTATCCACATGCACGGTCATGTCGTGCGGCACATCCTCGTCCTGCTCTTCCACGGTCTTCATATCCGCCGGCAGCTGCATCGGCAGCAGCCCGGAAGGCTCGGAAGCGCCGCTTAGCAAATCCAGAATCGCCTGATCCTGGACCCCGAAATTGACGAGAATCGCATCGACAAGCGGTTCATATTCCGCTACGACGCTCGGCTTCGTCAGCAGGAGCGAGACGATAACCGGCTTGTCGCCCATCGCTTGCTTTGTCCGCCGCACCAGTTCCAGATCCGCTTCGTTGAAGGCGGTGACAGTCTTGCCCTTGTAAGACCGGTTCATGACATCCTTGTCCCGGGCGTCGCCGGCGATGCTGACCTCACGGGCATGCTCCGCCGTATAAGGACCGTATTGAAGCGAGATCGGAACGTATCCGTTGCCTCCGGCAGCCGCATCCTCCCGGCTGTAGCCACTGCCGGAATGGGCGCCCCGGATCGCAACCAGCGCCACATCCGCTTCGTCCGGATTATCCGTCACGAGCATATACTTGCGTACGATTTGCAGATGGAGCGGATAATCGTCCACTTCCGGCGTCGGGAAGCCGATCCAGTCCGTTCCCGGCGGCGTGTATCGCTTCGGTAGGTAGACGGTCGTTCCTTTCGCAAGCGGCAGCACGCGGTTAGTATTTTTCAGCAGCACGGCCGATTTTAATTGAGCCTCATAACCGGCCTTCATATATTCGCTGCTGCCGACGATACGGGCCGTTTCCTGCACGATCAGGTACGGATTCTCGAACAGGCCGAGACGGAACATATTGCGCAGGAGCCGCACAGCGGACTGTTCGAAGCGGGCCCGCATATAAGCCTCGCCGTACCGCTCCGCGCCGATCCGATACGCTTCGAGAACCGGTCCGGCTTCGTTGTTGCCGCCGAACTGGTCGACACCGGCAAGCAGCAGCTTCAGATGGCGTTCTGCCGTCGTGTATCCGTCCTCCACGCCCCAGCAGCGACCGCCGGGGAACAAGCGGGTAATATCGCTGCCCTCGTCGTTCGTAATTCCCCAATCCGTGCAGACCACACCGTCGTAGCCATACTTCGTTCGCAGCAGATCGTTGATGAGATAGGCGTTGTAGGAGTTTCCGACATTTTCTCCATCAGCCGTATCCTGGTTCCACGAAATCGTGTAATACGGCATCACGGCCGATGCGGCGCCGGTTCCGCCCTTCAGTTGAAAGGCCCCTTCCGTAAACGGCTTCAGATGCTCGTCAAAGTTGCCTCCCGGATATACGGCGAACTTGCCGTAGCCGAAGTGGGCGTCCCGGCCGCCTTCGCCCGAGCCGCCGCCCGGCCAATGCTTCACCATCGCATTGACGCTGTCGTAGCCCCAGCCGCCCTCGATCTCTCGCTCGTCCTCCGACGTCTGAAAGCCATCGATATAAGCCTGCGCCATATCGGTACTGAGCTGCGAATCTTCGCCGAACGTGCCGTTAAACCGGCTCCAGCGCGGATCGGTCGCCATATCGATCTGCGGCGACAACGCCGTCGTCAGTCCCAATGCCCGATACTCCTTGGCGGCGATGCTGCCGAAGCGCCGCACCAGCTCCGGATCGAAGGTCGCGGCCAGTCCGAGCGGCTCCGGCCACATCGAAATATCCCCGCCTGCACCGGCGTTATACTCCGTGCTCGCATCGGAGCCATGACGCGGGTCCGAGCTGTTGTTGGCCGGGATGCCGAGTCCGATGCCCTCGGCCAGCGCCTGCACCCGATTGTTCCACCTCGCCGCCGTCTCCGGGCTGCTTACAGCCGTGACAAGCACATGCCGCAGGTGGTCCTTCGTCAGAAACTCGATCTGCGCGTCGCTCAGCTCATCCGGCTCGGCTCCACTCCCATCGAACGGCTTGCCCCCGTAGGTCGCAGGGAAAAAACCGAGCGATCCCGGTATCGCCTGATGCGCGCTGTAGAGCATCAGGCCTGCGATCTGCTCGATCGACATCCGCGACGCCAAATCCTTGGCCCGCACCTCGGCCGGCAGTCGCCAGTCCTCATACGGATCAAGCTTGCCGTCCCGACTAAGGTCCTTAAAGGCGAAACCGTCCGCCTCGATAAGGCTGACCCCGGATTCCTCGCTGTAGCCGAGCATAGCGCCGCCCTCGTTGCGGATATAACGGATCGTCCCTTCCGTGGCCGCTGCCTTCCACTTCCTGGTCATTGTCGTCCCTCCTCCGTTTCGTTTAGCCTCCGATCCGTATCGTATTGAAGGATTCCGGCTCAAGCTCCAAGGTATAAGTTGTCGTTCCTTCGTCAAGACGCAAGGTTCTCTGATCCAGGTAGGGGTTCGCCACCACGAGAATCCGATCGCCGCCCCGAAGCTCGAAGGCAAGCGCGTGTCCGGCCCACGGACCCCGCAGCCCTATGCGGACTGCACCCGGTGCGACAAAGTGGGAAAAGTGCATCATCACGAAGTATTCCGGATTGGGGACCGCCCGCTTCGTTGCCGGATCGATCGTCAGCATCGAGTTTTGCTCCCAGCCCCACGTGCTGCGTCCCTTCGGCTCAAGCGCCATGTTCCAGTACACATAGCTGTTGACACCGTTGGAGAAGTAGTGATGGTACAGGTTAAACACGTACTTCGCATACTCCCACGTGTTAGCGCCGTCGCCGCATTCATTCTCCGTCTGCATGTAGCGCAGCTCGGGATAGCTCTGGACTGTCCGCTGAATCGCGTATTTCCCGGCCCACTGATACCCGACGCCGCGAATGTAGGGGTACGCCTTCGGATTGCTCAGCACCGCTCCGGCATACACGTCATAATCGGATGTCGTTTTCTTCATCAGCTCCTGGTACGGCTCCGGCGCATTGATCGTCCCGAGCCATATTTCCGTATCCAATCCATGCTTCTCGAAAGCCGGACCCAAGTAGTCGCCGATGAACTCGCCCAGCTGTTCCCCTGTCCAGACGCAGGAAGGGAATTTCTGATCGGCCACGACTTCATTCTGGACATGGATCTGATGGATCGTGATGCCTTCCTCCCGATACGCCTGCACGAACTTGACGAAATACAGGGCGTAGGCCTCGAGAATTTCCTTCTCCCACCGCAAGGTGCCGTAATTGTACACCTTGGGCGATTTCATCCAGGTCGGCGGACTCCACGGGGAAGCGAACAGCACCAGATCCGGATTCAGCTTCAGTGCTTCCTTGATATAAGGAATCAGATAGCGGCGGTCGCGCTCGATGGAGAAGTGCTCCATCGCCACATCGCCGTCCGTCTCGTTCAGGCTGTACCAGTCCAGCGCATAGTCGCTCGCCCCGATCGGCAGCCGGCAGATGCTGAACTTCTGATCGCCCTCCGGGTGGAACAGAGAGAAGAACACCTTTTCCCGCTCCTCCTCCGGTACATGCTGCAGGGCGGCAAAGCCCAGCTCATTGAAGCAACCGCCGAAGCCCTCCACCGTTTGATACCGGTCGAGCGTTAGCGTCAAGTTAGCTCCGAAACCTTTCTCCGACTTTACAGCGGCAGCCTGTTTCTCCTGCCAAGCCGCTTCTTTCGTGCTGGATACCCAGCTCACGCTTCTTAGGCTCATCCTCCTGCTCCTTTCCCTTTACGCCTTGTCCAACCCGTTCAGCTCGGCAATATCATCTGCCAGCATCTGCTCCGTATAGCTGCCTCCGCCGAAGCCGACCAATACGCGCAGCGGCATATAGCGCATCATGGCCGTCAGCATCTCCGGATTGTCCCCCAGCGCCGCCTCCAGTCCAAACTTGCCCATAAAATACTTCGCCTTCTCCGCCGTCTTGGGATTGTCCAACAAATCGCCGATCAGGGTGTTGCGGTGATACGTCTGCGGAAGCTCCACGGAGCCTTGTACCTTGATGGTGGTACGAAGCTCGATGTCGCGGGACGACTGGCCGATAAGCAGCTCGAAGGCACCGCTTTCCACATGCCAATCGCCAAGCTCAGTGCAATAATAGGCGAACGCCCGGCGGTCGAGATCAAAGGCGACCGTCTTCGTCTCGCCCGGCGCAAGCTCCACCTTCGTGAAGCCCTTCAGCTCCTTGCGCGGACGGATGACGCTGCTCTGTACGTCGCTGACGTACAGCTGCACGATCTCTTTCCCCGGCACCCGGCCTGTATTCGTTACCTTCATCCGAACGGTGACGGTGTCCTGATCTGTGATGCTGGCTGCGGACACCGACAGGTCGCTGTAAGCGAAGCTGGTGTAGCTCAAGCCGTAACCGAACGGGAACAAGGGCTCCAGCTCCTTGGCGTCGTAATACCGGTAGCCGACGAACAAGCCTTCCTTATACTCCACCTTATCGCCCTCACCGGGAAAATTCAGATGAGACGGCGTATCGCTCAGCTTGACCGGGAACGTCTCCGCGAGCTTGCCGCTCGGACTGACATGGCCGAACAGCACATCCGCCACCGCGCCCCCGAACGCTTGCCCGCCCAAGTAGCCCTCGAGCACCGCCTTGACTTGACCGATCCACGGCATGACCACCGGCGCCCCGTTGCTCAGTACGACCACAACGTTGCTCTGCACGCCGGACACCGCATCGATCAATGCCTGATGATTAACGGGAATGTCAAGGTGCGTGCGATCGTAGCCCTCGGATTCGTACCGGTCCGGCAGACCGACGAACAGCAGGGCGATATCCGCCTTAGCCGCCGCCTGCCTCGCCTCTTCCAGCAGCGCCTCATCCTTCTCATCGCTGTCCAGCCTATAGCCTTGCGCATACACGAAGCTTACATCCGCTCCGGCGATCGCCTGCATCTGCTCCAGTGGATCGTCCAGCCTCGTCGGATTCACGTGAGAGCTGCCGCCTCCCTGATAACGGGGCTTTGTGGCGAACTCGCCGATCACGGCAATCGTTCCCCACTTCGGCAGCGGCAGGATACCGTCCTTATTTTTCAGCAGCACCATGCTTTCCTGCGCCGCCTGTCTCGCCAGACGATGATGCTCCTCCGGATCGAAGGCCGCATCCGCCTTGCGATTCTCCGTCGCCTTGAATATAAACCTCAGCATTCGCTCCACGGCTCTATCGAGCGTGTCCATGGACAGCTCTCCCTGGCGTACGGCATCCACGAGCTTGGCATCGCCGATGCCGCCGCTGGACGGCATTTCCAGCTCCAGCCCCGCCTTCAACCCCTTGACGCGCTCGTTCACCGCACCCCAGTCGGATACGACGAAGCCTTCAAAGCCCCACTCCTCCCGCAGCACCTGCGTCAGCAGAAATTCGCTCTCCGATGCGTACTCGCCGTTCACTTGGTTGTAGGAGCACATCACGCTCCACGGCTGCGACTGCTTGACGGCCCCTTCGAAGCTGCTCAAATAAATTTCGCGCAGCGTCCGCTCATCGATGATCGCATCAACCGACATTCTCCGGTGCTCCTGATTGTTCGCGGCAAAATGCTTCAGAGACGTGCCCACGCCCTGGCTTTGCACGCCCTTAATATGATTCGCCGCCAGCTCTGTCGAAAGATAAGGATCCTCCGAGAAATATTCGAAGTTGCGGCCGCACAGCGGGGAGCGCTTGATATTCGCGCCGGGCCCGAGCAGCACCGCGATATTTTCCGCCTGGCACTCCTTGCCGAGAGCTTCGCCGATAGCGCGAAGCAGATCGCGGTTCCAGGAGGAGGCCGTCCCGGCGGCTGATGGGAAGCAGGTGGCCGGCACGCTGTTATGCAGGCCGAGATGGTCGGCGTCGTCCTTCTGCTTGCGCAAACCGTGCGGGCCGTCCGTCACCATCAGCGACGGAATGCCAAGCCGTTCGATCCCCTTCGTATGCCAGAAGTCCTGGCCCGAGCAGAGGCCCGCCTTCTCCTCCAGCGACATGCCGGCTATCAACTCTTGTATAGTTGGACTCATGAACATTTCCTCCTCGGTTTATGTAGCGAATCGTTTCCGTAACCAGTTGACCGACATGTCGAACCAGACGCGGCACTCGGGACTCAGATGCTCGGGTCCGGCGGCGGTCGTCTCGTCGCAAAGCGATAAGCCATGTGCCCCGTCCTCAAAAACATGCAGCTCATACGGCACTCCGTGCTCGGCCAATGCGGCGGCAAACCGAAGCGAGTTCGCAGCGGGCACGAGGGCGTCGTTGGCCGTATGCCACACGAAAGCAGGCGGTGTCGCAGGCGATACGAATTCGACCGGACTCAGCGCTTTCCTCTCTTCATGAGACGGATCGGGGTTGCCAAAGACAGCTTGGTTAGCCAGCGCTCTGAACGCTTGAAGCTCTTGCTCTCCGCCCTTCATGACGAGATAATCAAGCACCGCATAACCAAGCACGATGGCATTGGGCTTCAGAAGCCGAGCTTCCGTCCCCAGCTTCTGCGCGAGCCACGGCGCATGCCAGTGAACGCCCAGGCTGGCCGCAAGATGGCCCCCCGCGGAAAAGCCGCACACGGCGACTTTGTCCGCATCCAGCTGCCATCGGTCGGCATGCTGCCTTACGGTCTGTATCGCTTTCGCCAGATCAAGGAGCGGACCGGGGTATCGGGATCGGTCGTTGCCCGGCGGCAGCTCGCCGCCCCGCTGCGGCGCTGACGGATATTGCGTACTGTAGCGCAGCACGAACGTATGGTAGCCCAGCGCCGCATAGCGCATCGCCACCGGCTCGGCCTCCCGGTCCGAGGTCCATACATACCCGCCGCCCGGGCAGACGATCACCGCCGGGCGCCGCTTTCCGGCGCCGTACTCCTGTGAAGCATCGAGAATATAGGCGTGAAGCTTTACGTTGTCATCGTCCTCACGCAGTCTGAAGCTTTCGATTAGCATATACATTCGCTCCTTCCAAGCTTTGATGTTTCCGACCTATAGTGAAGTCAACCTTAGAACACAAAAGGCTTCACTTCCGGCAGAGGCGGCAGCTGGCGCGTCAGCACATAGGTGAACCGGTAGTCCCCGGAGCCCGCCTCCAGCGTTACCCCCTCTTCGGACTCCTCTGCGACCTTCAGGCCCTCAGCCTGTTCCAGCGGCAGGCCGCTCTCCCTTACGCCGTCCACGGCGGCAAGCGGAAGCCTAATGACGCCTGTTGCATTGGCCGGTATGGTCACGCGGATGTCCACCCGATCCCCGTCCGTCCGCTCCCAGCGGCAGCGAACCTCGCCGTGCATCGTCTCCAAGCGTCCTTCGGCCCACTCGAGCCCAGCTCCCGGCGTCGGGCGAATATGCACGCGCTTGTAGCCAGGGTACCGCTCATCCGTCTGAATCCCGGCAACGACGCGGTACAGCCAATCGCCGATCGCCCCGTAGGCGTAATGATTGAACGAGTTCATATCGTCGCTCCAGAAGCTGCCGTCCGGCTTGATGCCGTCCCAGTGCTCCCAGATCGTCGTCGCCCCTTTGGTGACTTGATACAGCCACGACGGATAGTCCTGCTGGAACAGCAGCTTGTAGGCCACCTCCGGAGCGCCGTTGTCGCTCAGCACATGGTTCAAGTAAGGCGTACCGACAAAGCCGGTCGTCAGGTGGAATTTCTCGTCCTCCACCAGCTGCAGCAGCTTGCGTACAGAGCGCTCCTTCGCCGTGCCGTCCACGAGTCCGAACATCAGCGCAAGCACCTGCCCGGTTTGCGTCGGAATCGACAGCCGGCCGTTCGGCGTCAGGAACTCGTCCCGGAACGCATCCAGAATGCCCGCATGAAGCTCGGCATAACGCTGCGCATCCTCGCTGCGGCCAAGCGCTTCGGCCGCTTTCCTCACCAGGGAGACGGAATGCGAATAGAAGGCGGTCGCCACAAAATCCCGCTCCGTCGCGCCGACATAGCTGTCCGGCCTCGCATCCAGCGCCAGCCAGTCCCCGAAGTGAAAGCCTGTATTCCACAAATATTCGTTATCGCCCTGGATGCGGATGTATTCGACCCAGGCCGTCATGCTGTCGTACTGCTCCTCCAGCACACGCAGATCGCCGTAGCACTCGTAGATCGTCCATGGAATAATGACGGCGGCATCGCCCCAGGCGGCGGCCGACTGCCCCTTCTCCCCGAGTATATTCGGCACGACAAACGGCACTCCCCCGCCCAGCTTCTCCTGCTCGGCCTTCAAGTCATGCAGCCATTTGCGGAAAAATGGGGCCACATTGGACAGATAAGCCGACGTTCGGGCGAACATCTGCGCATCGCCGGTCCAGCCGAGCCGTTCGTCCCGCTGCGGACAATCCGTCGGTACGTCCAGAAAATTGCCCTTCATCCCCCATACTATGTTGTGCTGGAGCTGGTTGACGAGCGGATCCGAGCAGGAGAATTCACCGGTCGGCGCCATATCGGAATGAACGACGATGCCCGTGAAATCGTCAAGCCGGACCGGCTCCGGGAATCCGACCAAGCGAATGTAGCGGAAGCCTTGGAACGTAAAGCGCGGTTCGAACGTTTCCTGCTCTCCGCCCTTCAGCACATAGCGGATCGTCTGCTTCGCCTTGCGAATGTTCCCGACATAGAAATTGCCGTCCCGGTCGAGCACCTCGGCATGATGAATCTCGACCGCATGACCGGCCTCGCCTTGAACGGTGAACCGCACCCAGCCGACCATGTTCTGGCCCATATCAAGGACGGTCTCTCCCTTAGGCGTCACGAGGATACCCCTCGGCCGGATCGTCTCGATGCGGCGGACCGGGACGTTCTCCTGGGCGATCAGCACCGACTTCGGCAGCTCAAGCACGTCGACCGGGTGCCAGTCGGCATGGTCTTCGCAAGTCCCCTCCGGCGTGCTCCAGCCTGCGCGCGCAAGCCTCGCGTCGTATGTCTCGCCGTCGTACAGCTCGGACATCAGGATCGGGCTGCCCGCAGCCGTCCAATGAGAGTCGGTGGCCACCACTTCGTGACGGCCATCCTCGTAGTCCACATGCAGCTGCGCGATAAGCGCCGTCCTGTCCCCGTAATGACTATGCTTGCCTTCCCAGCCGAGCACGCCTTTGTACCAGCCGCCGGCAAGCCAGGCGCCGACGGCGTTATCTCCCTGGCGCAACAGCTCCGTCACGTCGTAGGCTTGAACCTGCAACCGCTTGTCGTAGGTCGTCCAGCCCGGAGTGAAATACGCGTCGCCGACTCTCCGGCCGTTCAGCTCCAGCTCGTATAATCCGCGAGCCGAGGCGTACACGCGGGCCGCTTTGACGGCGCCTGCGATGCGAAACCGGCGGCGCAGCATCGGCACCTGCGAAGGTGTCACAGGCGCAGCTGCAGCCGGTGCGGCGATCCAATCAGCGATCCACGCTGACGGACTTAACAGCCCCGCTTCGAAGAAGGCAGTCTCCGACCAGCCCGAGCATACTCCCGCTTGATTCCACGCCTGTACCCGGTAGTAATAGCGCCTCCGCGCTTCCACCTGCAAGCCGGCAAGCTCAACCAAGATCGAGCGATCCGACTGAACCGTGCCCGAGCTCCACATCACGGCTGCGAAGTCCGGCTCTGCCGACACCTCGATGCAGTACGACGACTGCATCGTGCCCCGCTCCCCGGCATGCAGCTTCCAGCTGATCCTGGGCCGCTCCGTATCGATCCCGATCGGATTCGACCGATATTCACATTGAAGGTCCTTAATCGCAAACATGGGCCACTCTCCTCACCTTCATGGGTTGTTCTGGATAAAAACCGTACCCCTTGGGAGTGGGTACGGTTTTGGGGATCGCCTGCGTTATTTTCCAGCCGTTTTCAGCCAAGCGTCGAACTGCTTCTGCTTCTCGGCGATGATTTTGTCTAGTCCTGCCGCCTTCAGCTTCGTATTGAACTCGCCGAGCAGCGCCGGATCAAGCGTACCGCTCTCCAGACCCGCCTTGTACTGGTTCAGTACGTTCGTGGCCGCAGCTATTTCGGTCTTCACCGGATCGACGTTCCAGGAGAAGCCAAGCGCCTTGGATTTAACCGCGTTTTGGTTATGCGCCTTCGTCAGCTCCCAAATTTTCGGATCGGTGCCTTCCCATACGTAGGTCAGGAAGTTGTTGCCGATCTCCCACTGGTTGAACTGATAGCCGCTTTGCTTAACGCCGTCCGGCAGCTTGATGTGGTTGCCGGTTGTTTTCACGTAGTGCTTACCCTCGATCCCAAGCGCCAGAAGATTCATAATGTCTTTGTCCGTATAGAGCAGGTTCATGAATTCCATCGCTTTTTGCTTGTTTTCGCTGTTCTTCGTAACCGACATCATGAAGCTGCTGATCGCATCGGCCTTTTGAATCGCAGGGGACAGACGGACCGCGACGAGCGGCATGCCAGCCAAATTGCTTTCCTGCTGCTCGAAGCCGGGCTTCATGTTGGAGAAGTACGAGAACGCCTTGCCCGCTTTCACCAGGTTCACGCCGATTTCCTGAGATGTGGCGATGTCCTTCATGATATAGCCCGCCTTGTACCACTTGTTGACCATGTCCAGGGTTTCCTTGTAGGCCGGAACCTCGAAGTAATTCACAAACTTGGTGCTGTTGCCGGGATCGAGGAGACCGCCCAAGTTATCGCCGATCGAATCCACGTTCACATTGAAAATATTGGTCGCAGGCATTGCGGTATTCGTCTGCTGTACCAGCGGCGCGAGGCCCGGCTCCTTGTCCTTGATCATCTGGTACACCGGCTCCAGATCGGCCCAGGTTTTGATCTTGCTCAGATCGATATTGTGCTTATCGACCAGATCCTTGCGCATGATCACGCCGTAGTCGGCGCCCATATCGCGCAGGCTGGCGACGCCGTATATGCGGCCGTCTACCTTGGAGCCGTTCAGCACGTCCTGGCCCACTGCCTCGATAACGCCTTTGCCGTATTGGTTCAGCAGCTCGTCCAGCGGCTCGAGCTGCCCTTTGGCCACCTGACTCGCATAGTTGAACAGCGAGGAGGATACCATCAAGTCCAGCTTCTCGTTGCCGGCCAGCATGAGGTTCGTCTGCTGCGTCCAGTTGGCGATGCTGATCGGAATCAATTTCACCATCGCATTGATCTTCGCCTTGGACAGCTTATTGATCTCTTCCTGAATGAGATTGACATCCGGCATGTCGTTCAGTTGGATATACGCCATTGCCACCTCATAAGTCTTGCCGTCTCCGGTCCCGGCCGCGCCGCTCTCTCCCTCCTTCGATTTGTCGCCGCCACAGGCAGACAAGATTGTCGATGCTGCGAGCACCAAGCTAAGTGCGGCACTGGCTGCTTTCCATGATTTCACCATGTGTATTTCCCCCTCATCTGATGATGGTGTTCTTTCCTTAGACTACCTGAATCGGTATACTTGGGTCGGGCGCTTGTCCCTTATCCTTTGACAGCGCCGATGGTGAGGCCTTTGACGAAATATTTTTGGAAAAACGGATAAGCGATAAAGATAGGTACAATGCCGATCACCGCAATCGCCATGCGTACGGTATCGGTCGGAATGTTGGCGGCGGCTTGCGATGCATTGTTCATCGAGCTCTTCTGCAGGAACTGCAGGTCGTTGAGCATCCGGTTCAGCATGTTCTGAATACTGTACAGCTTGCTGTCGGTGATGAACACCATCCCGTTAAACCAGTCGTTCCAATACGAGATCCCGAGCATAAGTCCGATGGTGGCCAGGATCGGCAGCGACAGAGGCAGCACGATGCGGTAGAAAATCTTGAATTCACCCGCTCCGTCCATATACGCCGACTCAATGACCGGCACGGGGATCGACGTGCTGAAGAACGTCCGGATCAGCAAGATGTAGAAGCCATTCGTCAGCAGGCCGGGAATGATCAAGGCCCAGATCGTATTCTTGATGTGGAACACCTCGGTGTAGATCAAGTAAGTCGACACGAGTCCGCCATTGAACAGCATCGTGAAGAAGACGAGGAAGCTGAGCGTCTTGCGCATCGGGAAGTCAGCGCGGGACAGCGGATAAGCGAGCAGCGTCGATATCGCAAGCCCGACGACCGTGCCGACGACCGTTATGAAGACGGTAATGCCGTAAGCCCGGATTAGCGAAGCAGAGGTCGCCGCCATATAGGTGTAAGCATCCAAGCTGAACGCACTAGGCCACAGAGAGTAGCCTTCGTTGATGATGGTCTTCTGATCGGTGAACGACGCTATGAAGAGCAGTAAGAACGGAAAGACGCAGGCCGCAACCATCAGAATAAAAATCACATGCACGAGCGGCTGATTCATATGGTTCGTTTTCATCGGGCATCACGTCTCCTCTCTAGAATAAGGCTTGCTCCGGACTCCTCCGGCGGATGATAGCGTTCGACAGCAGGACGAGCGTGAAGCCGACGACTGATTGGTAGAAGCCCGCAGCGGAGGACATGCCGATGTCGCCTAGCGTCATCAATCCCCGGAACACGTACGTGTCGATCACATCCGTAGCCGGCTGCAGCGGACCGGAATTCAACGGTACCTGGTAGAACAAGCCGAAGTCGGAGTAGAAGATACGCCCGATGCCGAGTAGGGTCATTACGACAATCGTAGGAGACAGGAGCGGCAGCGTGATGGTGCGGATCTGCTGCCATTTACTGGCGCCGTCGAGCGTAGCCGCCTCATAATATTCGCTGTCAATGCCCACGATGCCGGCAAGGAAGATGATACATAGATAGCCGACATTTTTCCATATATTCACGATCGTCAGGATAAAGGGCCAATACTTCGGCTCCGAATACCATGAGATCGGTTCGATACCGAACAGGGGCAGGATCTGATGGTTCAAATACCCGTTCTCCACATTCAGCATGGCGAGCGCGAGGTAGCCGACGATCACCATCGAGATTAAGTACGGCAGCAAAATAATGCTTTGGTAAAACCGGGACATAAACCGGTTCTTCACCTCGTTCAGCAGAATCGCTACCGCGATCGCCAGTGCCGTATTGATGAGGATGAAAAACCCGTTGTACATGATCGTGTTGCGCGTGATCAGCCAGGCGTCAGACGTCTTGAACAAATATTCAAAGTTTCTCAGACCGGCCCAATCGCTTCCTAGAATGCCTTTGCGGTAGTTGATGTCCTTGAAGGCGATGATGACGCCGAACATCGGTAAATAGTTGTTGATCGCCAGATACAGCATTCCAGGCAAGATCATCAATATCAACGCACGGTAGCGTTTGAATGTTTTCCAGGCATGCCGCCATTTGCTAGGACTCTTAACGGCTGACAGGTCGGCTTGCAGCACTTCCGCCTTGGTATTCATGCCGCACCTCAACTCCTTCCCTTGTATGATCTTATTGTAAACGACTCCTGCGAGGTCCGCTTACCAGGAATCCGACTTCTCACTTTCGTTATTCCGACACTCGCTTGTCCAAACAAAAAAACCACCTCCGCGCCGGCGAAAGTGGCTTGTGCTCTGCAGCATTATGATCTTCCGATCTGCTTCCGGTATTCGGCGGGACTCAGACCTGTGAACTTCTTGAAGATGGTGGAGAAATAGGACAAATTCGAATACCCGGCTGACAGTCCGACCTCGCTGACCGATACGTCCGTTGAAGCGAGCAGCTCCTTCGCATATTCGATGCGCTGCTGCTGCAGATAGTCCGAGATCGACAGCCCTGTCTCCTTCTTGAACACCCGCGTTAAATAATCGGGATTCAAATACACGTGACCTGCGATGTCTTCCCTGGATAAGCCCGGCTCGGAAATATGGCCCGTGACGAACTGCTTGACCTTGTCGACAATGGACATATTGTTCTCGGTCGAGTGGATGTGATTCAGCGCCACTTCAATAATATAATGTACCCATTCCTCCAGGGCCGTTACGGACCGAAGCGCCTCCTCGGGCTTCTCCGTGAGCAGATTGTCGGCAAACACCTGGCTCACCTGCAGACCCTTGGACTGAAGAACGAAGAACACCCATTGCAGGAAGCCCTGGTAGAAGGTGTGCAGGAACGGCGCGCGTACCCCTTCCTTGAGGTCCCTAAGCGATTGAAAGTACGTCCTGACCGCCTGCTGGAGGCGCTCTCTGGCCCCCTGCTTCATCCACTCCGTCCATTCTGCCGCAGACGGCAGCTCGATCTGCCGATGGTCGGCCTTCCCGCCATAGGGGCGAAACGGAATAACCTCATTACTTGCGGTCACATTGTCCTCAGCCCGCAGGACGAGCTCGCTCGCCACGGCCGGTATTCTCGCGATCTCGGCGGGTACGCCCGGATAACAGATCACGTCGCAGGAAAAATAATGGTTGCAGCAGCGAATATACTCCTCGCAATCGGCCATCAGCCCGGCTGCCGGGAGCTCGTTCTCGAAGGGAACGACGGCGATGAGCGTATGCGGCTTGAGCGATACGACGGCTGCACGGGGATCGTCCCGGCCGATCTGCTCCTCGACCGCTTTGCGAAGCGCATAAGTCATGATCTGCTGATCCCGTTGATTCAGCTGCTTGTACCACCGCTCAATCCGGATGAGCACAGGCGTGAAGCGGGACGTCTGGATATGCTGCAAATTATGGGCGGTCAGCTGCTCTTGTATTTTATCCGGAATCGCAGGAATCGTCTGCTCAAGCAGGCTTTGCCAGAACCTTTCCTTCATCAGCGGCCGATGCGCTTCCCAGAGCCGATAATAGTGCTTATACGTCTCCTCGAAGGTGTGCAGCTCCCGATCCTTCCTGATTTTGGCGATCGCCCGCAGCAGCACGTCCTCCAGCTCCTCATAGTCGACCGGCTTCAGCAAATAATCAAAGCTGTCCAGCTTGATGGCCCGCTTCGCATAACCGAAATCGGAATGACAAGTCAGAAACACCGTCTCCGTCTGGGGGGAATGCTCGCGCACCCAGGATAGCAGGTCGATCCCGGAGCCTTGCGGCATCTCGATATCGCAAATCATCAAGTCGATGCGGTGCTCGGCGTACACCTCCTGCGCCTGCTTCATGCTGTGAGCCGTAAACAGCTCGGTCACCCGCACCTTGCTCCAGTCGACGCCGGCTTGCAGGCCGCGGACCGCGTGAACCTCATCGTCTACAATCAGCAGTTGAACCATCATCCTGCCCTCCCCGTTACGAATGAAGAACCGGCATGCGGATACAGATCCCGGCGCCGCCATCCGTATTGTTGTAAAATGCGATCGAAGCCTGTTGATCAAACAGCAGTTGAAGCCTTCTCCGTACGTTCCAGATCCCAATATGCTCGCCTTCGTCCTTGGTCAGGTTGCCCTGCTCCTGCAGCTGCCTCAAGATCGGCTCTGGAAATCCGGGTCCCGTATCCTCGATGCGAATGACCATTCGCTCGCCCTGCTCCCCCGACTCGATCCCCACCCGAACGTCAATATGCATGCGCCTGTCCATATCCACGGTATGCTTGATCACATTCTCCACGAACGTTTGGATGACGAGAGGCGGCACCATGCAGACCAGCGCCGCGTCCGGGGCCTCGATCCCATAGGACATAATGCCGGGGAACCGCAATTCCTGGATGCGCAAATAATTTTTCGTATGGAGCAGCTCGTCCTTGAGCGTCACAAGATACGAGTTGCTGCGGAACATAAACCGGAAATACTCAACCAGGCACCTCGTCATCTCTTGGATGAGCTTATAATCCTTCACGGTAGCCAGGTTGTAAATGATATTGAGCGCGTTGAGGAAAAAATGCGGATTGATCTGAAGCTGCAGATGCTTCAGCTCGGCGCGCTGGTGATTCAGCTCTTCCTCGTAGACGTGAATTTTCAGGTGCTCGATTTCCGTAATCATCTGATTATACGTGCGGTTCATCAGCTCGAACTCGGTGGAGGTGGGATACTGATCGATCTGCGAATTCCAATTGCCGTCCCCGAGCTTCCGCATCGCCTTGATGATCCGGTAGATCGGAAGCAGAAACACTCTTCTCATGAAGATGATGAACACAACCAGCAGCAGCAGAGCCGCGAGCGAGATCGCAGAAGCGATTCGCTGAAGATAAGGGAGCTGTTCCATCACCGTCTTCTCGGGAATTAAGGCGAATAAATAGAACGCCCCCTTCCTCGAATGCTCCGCCATCATCAAATAACGGGTCTTCGTTCCAGTCAAAGCATACGGCTCTTCGGCTGCCGTCAGCCGGATTCCATGTGAGCTAATCGTCTCCTGTAGGCTCATCGGCTCCATCTCGTCCGTCGCCAGCAGCGACATCCCCGAAGAGCCCAAATTAATCAATTGCAGAGGAACGATCAGCTTACCCGCTTCCATCCACGCCCCGACATAGACCTGCCCGGTTTTGATAATATGGTAAGCATAGTACTCGCCGCCGACCTGCCGTGTGGACCATCGGTTTACATCCATTTTGAACTGGCTGTCTTGAACGATCCGTTTAATTTCTGCGGCAACCACATTCCGTTCGTTATACCCCTTGCCTCCTCGCTGGGTCACGAGCAGATCATCGTTTTTCTCCGAATAAATAAAGATCATGTCGAGACTGGAATAAAAGCTGAGATCGTTATTGATCGTGTTGAACAAGCGCAGCTTCGCTTTCGTATAGTTGTTCGGATCCATCGTCTGGGGCTGGTCGATTTCCAGAAGATCCATGTTGGTTTGGCTCATATTGATCAAGTAGTTGTCCACTTCCTGCAGACTGCGGTCGATTTGCCCGAGGTACAGGCTCAGCAAGTTTTTGTTGGATTGGGCCACCTGCTTGCGCACGACATCGGCGGAATAATGATTCATCAAGATAAGAATCACGATAAGCGGAAGTATGGTTATGACCAGGCCCACGATTAGCTTGAACTTCAGGGAATTGAACGTAGATCTCCAGCTGCTCATCGAATGCTCACCATCCCTGTATGGAGTTGCCCACATTATACCGCTGCTATCCGCAGGACACAATCCCAGCGCAAGCACCCAACCTGCGATTCACATCGAACGAGACTCATGCATCTATTATGAAGGAGCATACATCGAGATGCTCACCATGAATCCGACTTCTTGACTGCATAAAACCGACTTCTTGCCCCAGGTACGAACAAATATCTCCATTTTTTATGCAAAAACAGCTACTCTTAGCGCCATGGCGCTCGGATTGCCCCCCGAGCAATTTCGAAAAAATGCATTGGAATGCTAAGAGGGAGCTCATCTTTGAGCTCCCTAGCTTTACCGTTTCACTACTTCACTTCTTCACTGCTTCACTTCTTCAGAAAGCCCCAGCCGGATAAACTGCTCCTCCGGACAATTCTCGTCCCTCATCGCTTCGATCAATTGCTTTACATAATAGGACTCAAGCTTCTCGTCCCGAATAGGCTTCTGCTGCCCATAGTCCGATTCGATCTGAAACAGCAGCGACTCCTGAAAATGCGCTGAAAACCTAAACGGCTCTCCCTCATGACTGGTCGGAATCCGGAATGCGGGATAATCGGTGCGGCCTAGGAACCTGCCGGCTTCAATTTGCCGCTCGATCCCTGATCCGTAAAAACGGTGAATCGTTGTCGGCACAGCCGTGTAGGCATAGCAAGGGTAATTATCCGTCCGGGCCGGCGCTCGCAGATACGTGCAGCTTCCATCCGTCATGTTCACGCTCATGCCAAACATCCCATAGAGCGCCACATCCCTTAGTTTGTTCCTGGAGCCGTCCAGCAGACCGAGCAGCGACCGCCCCTTGACGGATGCCGGGATGTCCAAGCCGAAATAGTCCAGAATGGTCGGCATGAGATCGATATTTTGCGTTAACGCCTTGATTCGCTTAGGACTGCCGGAAAAGCCCGGCGCATGCACCATAAGCGGCAGATGAGCCACCTCATTGTAGGCATGCATAAAGTTTTTGCCTGTCCATTCATGCTCGCCCAGCAGAAAACCGTGGTCGGTGGTGAAGATAACAAGCGTATCCTCCCATAAATTTTGCTTATCCAGCACATCCAGCAGCTTCCCAAGCCAGGCATCGATCATCGACAGATTGGCGGCATATCGCTTGCGCAGATGACCGGTCGCTTCTTCCGGTTCGGTCACTCGGCCGTAATGAGGCCAATTGTACAAGGGACCGCTATAATCGTCTTGGTACTGATCCAGATAATGCTGCGGACAATCGAACGGCTCATGCGGATCGAATGCTTCCACCATGAGAAAGAAACGGTCTGCACCCCTGTTATCCTCCAGCCACCGGCAGGCGGCCTGCATCGTTCGTGGCCCGGGGTAATCTTCTTCATCGACATACGCTGTGCGATTTTTCTCGTACTGCGGAAGAACCTGCCCGTAGTAGGACTCCGGAAGCGAAGGAGGTCTAACCCTGGATACCCACGGATCGGTGACCTGTCCCCGCTGAAAATCCCAGGTGTCGAAAGCCTGGCAGTAATTTTCTCCGCCAATGGCGAAATAGTGAAAATGATCCGTCACCATATGCGAAAACACACGGCCTTCCCGCAGCTTATGCGGCAAAGTCACATCAAAAGGCTCTATTCCGCCCCACCCCCGCTCCAGAAACGAAAGACGGCCTGTCAGGATGTCCCGCCGAGCCGGCATACAAGGCAGCGAACCGGACCAATGCTGATCGAAAATAACGGATTTTTCGGCCAGTCTGGAAATATTCGGCGTCTTTACCCAAGTCTGCTCATTGTAGGCCTCCAGCATATGACGGTTTAAGGTGTCCAGCAAAATGACTATCGCTTTCATCTTCTATTCCCCCTTGGAGAAATAAATAATCTGGAATCCTTGGCCCTAGGCACGACGTCCGAAGTCTTCATATACCAGTCCAGCATATCCTCTTCCAGCTTCCTTTTAATGGACGCATAGTCCGGATCCTCATAGACGTTGTTCAGCTCGTCCGGGTCCTGCTTCAGATCATATAGCTCATTCTTATCCGCAGTACGGCGAATCAGCTTATAATCCAGCGACCGGATCATCGTGGTTCGGCACACGCTTGCCGGATGCTCCTGCTGCTGTCTTCCCTTCGGCCAGTACGGGCTGCCGGGATGAGCGACGAAGAAGGAATCCGCTTCTTCTCCACCTTCGAAGCAGTGAGGCTCCCTCAAGTCGTACCCGCCCTCCGCAAACACATACCGCTCGTGGTCTCCGGCTTCACCGCTAAGCTGCGGGACAAGCGAACGCGCGAAGTGATCGTGCCGAGGCTCTATACCTGCGAGATCAAGCACGGTTGCCATCGTATCGAACAGTTCCACCTGCTCCTTGACAACATGACCGGATCGGCCGGAAGGCGTTCGGATCAGAAGAGGAACCCGCGTCAAGCAGTCCTCCATTCCTGTCGGCCATTTCTCAACCAAGCCGTAATCGCCCGCATAATCTCCATGATCCGAAGCGACGATTACCGTCGTATTATCCATATAACGGCCTTCGGTTAAGGTGTCCATCAATTTCCCGAATACCTCATCTACGTGACTGATCATCCCCAGATAAACCGCGTGCACACGCTCCAAGGTCTTATCCTTGATCTGATCCAGCCTTCGGTAGCTTCTGATCAGCTTATGGAAAGAAGGCTTACGCTCATCCGCAACTGCTCGAAGCTCAGGAATATCCTGAGCCTGGTACATGCTATAGTAGGGCTCCGGAATCACGTAGGGCGCATGAGGAGTCAATGTAGGCAAAAAGATCATGAACGGCTTCTCCCGAGCCTCATCCGATTGTAAAAAGCGGATCGCTTTTTGAATGTAAGCCTCCGTCTCCGTCTGGCTCGTCTCGCTTACATCCGGCTCCATCAGGAAGCTGTAGTAACGCGGATCGTCCTCGGCGAAAGGGTTTTTCTTCCCAAACGTATCCCGCTTCATTTGCCCATAGTCCAGAATGGCGTCATCGCCTAAAATTTCCTTCAAATAGTCAGAGGAATAAAGATCATTTTTTCCAAACCATTTGATCTGGTAGCCTTCTTCCTTTAGGTATCTGAATAAACTAGGCTCATGCGGTCGCAGCAAATGCCAGAGCGTCCGGTGACCCGACACATGTGGATACAACCCGGTCATCATGCTGCAGCGCGACGGCGTGCATACCGTATTTTGCACATGGCATTGCTCGAACCGGACGCCCTGCTCCGCAAACCGGTCGAGGTTCGGAGTTTGCACCAGCGGATGGCCGTAACAGCCCAAGCTCTCCGCCCTCATTTCATCGGGAAAGAAAAAGACAAAGTTCATGTTTGGCCGTGTCATAAGCGCACCTCATTTGGGGAATAGTGAAAGTCTCTCCTTGTCAATCAAATTGTAACCGCTATCATTCGATCTTTAAACCTGCTTTTTTTGACTTTAGGCAGGGCTTTTTTTTAGATGTCCGGCTCCTCGGGCCAATTGTTCGCTCCCTAGTTGCGTGAACAGGTAGTAAAAAATTGAACCTCCAAAGTAAAAACATGACTCTTATGTAAGCGACGGTAAGCGTTTACAATTAAGATGAGAACCCTATATATACGATTAAGGAGAGAAATCGAATGACACCGAACCCATCCCCCTATCAAAATCGAAATCTTCCGGTCGAAGAACGAGTGGACGATTTGCTTGCCAGAATGACGCTTGAAGAAAAAATCGCACAACTAAGCTGTATCATGTGGAATCCCCACCTTACGGATGACCGGCAGGAGCGGGCGATCTGTCATGGGATCGGGCAAATATCGACCATCTTGTTCGGAAAATTGGACGGCCCGAGCTCTTGTGCCCAGCTTATTCATCGGATTCAGCTGCTCTCCGTTGCGCAAACCCGATTAGGGATTCCCGCCCTTTTCCATGGAGAAGCCTTATCTGGCGCTATGCTGCCGGGCGCTACCAGCTTTCCCTTGGCGATCGGTTTGGGCGCCACCTGGAAACCGGACCGCCTTCAGGAAATGTCCGAGGTGGTGAAGAAACAGTTCCGCTCTTTAGGAATCCGTCATGCGCTTTCCCCTGTATTAGACGTGGGGCGCGACCCGCGCTGGGGGCGTATAGGCGAAACGTTCGGCGAAGATCCGACACTCATTTCAGCATTAGGAGCAGCGTATGTCAACGGACTGCAGGGACAGCAGCTGGAGGAAGGCGTAGCGGCTTGCGCCAAGCATTTCCTGGGCTACTCCGTGACCGAGGGCGCTTTGAATATGACCGAGGAGCAAATTCCCCCGAGAACGCTTCGCGAGGTGTATGCCAAGCCTTTCGAGGCCGTTATTCGTAAAGCGGATATCGCGTCCGTCATGAACTCCTACAGTACATTGGATGGAGAACCGATCATCGCCTCGGAGGCCGTTCTAACGGATCTTCTGCGCGGAGAATTAGGGTTCAAGGGCCTCACGGTATCCGATTATAGATCTATAGATAAGCTGGTCACTTCTTTCCGAACCGCGAAGGATATGAAGGATGCCGGGATTCAGGCGATTAAAGCCGGTATGGATATGGAGCTTCCTCATATCAACGGTTACGGCACCCATTTGCTAGAAGCAATTCAAGCCGGTGAAGTCGATCTGTCCTACGTCGAACGATCCGTACGAAGAGTGCTAGAATTAAAGTTCCGGCTAGGGCTGTTCGAGAACCCTTATCCGGAAGCAGAGCGCATCGAAGCGGTATTCCATCAGCCTGTTGACGATCAATTATCGCTGGCGATTGCGCGGGAATCGGTCGTTTTAGTAAAGAATGAGGATGACCTCCTGCCGTTGTCCCCAAGCTTAAGGAAAGTAGCCGTCATTGGGCCCAATGCGAATTCCTTGCGCAATATGTTCGGCGGGTACTCCCATCCTGCGAGCAAGGAGTTATTCTTCGGCATGGCCAAAATGGTAGGCGTTGAAGTGTCCGAGTCTGCCCAGTTGCCCTATGAAGATCAATTGCATGCGCTGGAGACGGAATATTTGCCAAAAATGTATCCTCATCTCTCGACCTTATATCATGAGCTGCAATCCAGACTTCAGCATGCAGAGGTTTCGTACAGCCAAGGCTGCGAGCTCGACGGCTCCGATCGATCGGGGTTTGAAAAAGCCGTTCGCCTGGCAAGCCAAGCCGACATGGTCATTATGGCCGTCGGGGGAAAGGATGGATTCGGCAAGCCATGTACGACTGGAGAAGGAAACGACTCTTCCCAGATTGGTCTGTCCGGCGTACAGGAAGACCTTGTAAAAGCCGTGCATGCATCCGGTACGCCTGTCGTTCTCGTGCATATGAGCGCCCGCCCGCTCAGCAGCCCATGGATTTCCGCACATGTCCCTGCTATCTTGGAGGCATGGCATCCTGGACAAGAGGGGGGACGAGCCATCGCGGATATCCTCCTTGGCGACTACAACCCAGGGGGGAAGCTGCCCGTCAGCGTAGCCAGAAGCGCGGGCCAAGTGCCGGTCTACTATGCTCATCGCAACGGAAGCGGGTACGAAGGCCGAGGCGTAGATTTGTTCGTCAGCAAGGAGGGCTATGTGAATGAGTCCCTGGAGCCGTTATATCCTTTCGGTCATGGACTTTCTTATACCCAATTCTCCTACTCGGAATTTGAACTATCCCATACTCAGGTAAGTCCGGATGGGGAGATCGAGGTCTCCTGCACGATTACCAACACCGGATCAAGAGCCGGTGACGAAGTGGTCCAATTGTACATGCGTGATGTCATTGCCTCTATGGCACGACCTGTTAAAGAGCTGGTCGGATTTCAACGCATTCATCTTCAGCCGGGAGAAAGGAAGCGTCTATCCTTCCAGGTGTCGATGACCCAGCTATGCTTCCTGGATCGGAAGATGCAGTGGATCATTGAGCCCGGAATGATGTCTGTGATGATCGGTACTTCTTCGAGAGAGTTGAAATGGGAAGAGACCTTCGAAATTGTCGGGAATCCGACGGTTGTGGGGGAAAACAGAGAGTTTTTCAGCCAGGTCAGGATTCGGGCATAAGAGCTGGGAGTAGGAGAGCTTAAGGAATCGTGCAGGCCCATGCGCAAATGCATGGGCCTCTCACAGATCCGGAATTCGGGTGGTCCCAATATTCGCGATCTTGCTGATAATACTCCCCTATCCTTATGAATGCTAATGAACCGTAACCGAATATTTGGAAAAATTGACTTGACCGGAACCGGAGGCAACTTCAGTCCCAAATTCCACGCTGCTAACACCCACACGTTACCATAACCAAGTGAAAAGTACTTGCTCTACAGTTGAGCGAAGTTTCCTCGCTACAGGAACCCGGATCCAAGGGGATATGAATAGATCGAAAATGACTCGTTAAGGCTTCGTTTTATCTTCATTAATCAGGCGCCGGAAATCCGTAACCGTGCCAATCCTCTCTTCTCGGGTATACCTTACAAAGTAACTTCGGTCCCCATAAGTCCGTGTCCGGGGGATGAATAGAATCAAGATTCCGCTGTTCCAGCCAATGAAGGCTGACAGGGTGGTCCGAACAGATAAAATCGCCCAACCTATTCGGGCAATACAAGCGATACACAAGTGTGCGCGCCTGGGTCTCAGCGAATGAACGCCAACGTTCGTTCAATAGCGGGAACTGCCCCCGCTTATTCGGATATGAAGTTAGAACCGCAATTTATTATTTGATGTGGTAGACTATAGATACCAGTCTATGGAAGGAATGAAAATATTGACCACTATCAAAAATAATCCATTTAGAAAGCAAGAAATTAAGTACACTGATCAAGTAGGGTCGATTGATCTTATCTCTAACTGTCTCGAATTAGTTGGTGAGTTAAGGATCCAGAAGGTTATTCGAAAACAATGCGGAGGATTACCTTGCCTTAAAAAAAATCACCCTAAAGGAAAAGGCATCCTACCTTTCAGAGCTTGCCGACCGGGAATTGAAAAAATGACAGGTCGTGACTCTCAGATCCCTAGCGTTGTTACGCACTTCGAGCTCGAGCAAAACTATAGATAAATTGAGAGGTAGTGGTTTAGTGTTCTCAACAAAAAAAATGTATCTTGTTATTTCTATCTTAGTTATATTGATGTGCGGATGTTCAGATACTCCTAACACTCAAAAGGAAATTCCTAAATTAGAAGGAGAACTATTTGATTTGAAATTTGAGATTCCTGACGCAAAATTAAAAAGTAATGAAAGGGTTCCAATAAAGACATCGTTGCAAAATCTAACCGATGAAAAAATTACTATTGAGCATGCTGCTGTAATGGCATTTATTTATGTCTATGATTTAAAAGGGAATGTCGTAAAGATCCTTCCTGATGCAATCCTCTCAATCGCTGTTAACAAAACCATTAACCCTTCGGAGATATATGAACCGGGTACAGAATTGCCGCCAGACGAACAGAGATCAATATCTCTATCTGGCACTGGAGAATACATTCTTCAGGCTAAAAGTGAATTAAGATTAAAGGGAATAATCGAAAACCAAGATATCCCCTATACAGTTGTTTCAAAACCTATCTTAGTTGAAGTTAACTAAAATGCGTTTTGCTGAAATGCTAAACCGCCAGGCTCCGTATAATCAGTGCTAGACTAGGCAGCAATACAAAACCATGCGGCAGTCAGACTGAAAATTTTAAGTCCAAGGCTGCTGCTGTTTTTTTTGTACTAACGTTCTCCGTTTCCGGCCAATACCTGTCATAATGATGTGCCCTCAATCAGCGTTTTTGTTCCGGAGCACTCGGCTGCCGACGCCGATGCCTACTGGTTCGCCCGAAGCCCGTATCCCTCGACCCGGCCGCCCCAGGCGGGATGGATCGCTTGCATTCTGCGAACGCCCCTACCGCCGGCACCAGCTCCCTTTTGCTGTCCGAATCCATTCTGCAGGGTTTAAACCGCGTTCAGTTCCACCTAAAGTATGAATGCCCGCACCTGGCTGTCTTCTTGACGTCCGGATCAATTGGCGATGCGGCCGTCACTCGGCTTTTCGATGCCACGTACCTCTGCTACATTCGTGTCCGCCACCGCGAGTCCGGTCCATGCAGCATTTTATTCCGCAAGCCCAGTCGATGGTTCTACTAAGCAATTTTAATATAGAGATACCCCTGCATATTGCAGCCCATCCCCCCTGCATATTGCAGGGGTATCGGTTAAATGCCCTCCCTGCATTTTGCACCCCTATCCCCTCCAAATTGCAGGGGTCTCCCCCTCCCTGCAAAAGGAAGGCCCAGGGGGTGCAAAAACGCACCACTAAGTATTATTAATTATAAGTATAATAAATTATATAGATTGAACTGAAAAACTTCATACCTGAACAAGCAGACGGTCTATGACTTCAAGAGGCGATTTATTGATCCGTTTCATGAAAGCAGCGACATGAGAACGAATCACATAAAACTTATGGAAAA
>NZ_WUWM01000052.1 GCF_009846885.1 Paenibacillus puerhi | reverse complement strand
GTAATCGCCATCCAATTCTTAGTCATGAATCTGGAGAAGCGACTTCGGAGTCTCTTTTTCGTTTTTTTCACCCTTTTTCGATTTAACACATTGCGCTTTATAAATTGAGTTGTTCAGCAAGCCCTATTTAAGCGATATGGCCAAAGCCAATGCTCCGTTCGGGGAAGGAACGCCTTTCTACAAAGGCTTTTCGCAGATTGCCGATTTCTATAATGCCGGCGTCATGGGCCCGGATCCTCTCGGTATCGGCTGGGATCAAGCGACGGATCTCTTCGTTTCGAAGAAAGCGGCTGTTGTCGCGGCCGGTCTCTGGTTCCTTCCCACGTACGAATCCAAGGTCGGCAGCGCAGACGATCTGGCCGCATTCCCGATGCCATACCGTCAAACGAAGGATACGCCGCTCAAGCTGATGACGTTCACGGATCATTTCTACGGGATCAGCAATTCCTCGAAGCACCAGGACGAGGCCAAGGCTTTTATCGAATGGTTCTATTCGCCTGAGGTGTACCAAACCTACCTGGATCAGGCTAAGCTGGGCTCCACGTTCAAGGGTGTCGAGGCCAACGTGCCGTTCCTGAAAGCGTTCAATGAGCAATACAAGCCGGCCCCATTCCTTTATATTCCGGGCGACGGGGCTTATACGGAGCTGTCCAATTCGATTCAGCTGGATGTGAAAGCGCTGGGCCAGGAGATGATGTCCGGCCGTAAGGTTGCCGATATCGCCAAGGATCTGAATACGAAGTGGGAAAAGGCCAAAAACAACAAGTAAACGAAAATGAGAGAAGCGATAAACCGGGGAAGCATGGATTAGCTTCTCCGGCTTACGCTGCGGAGGAGTACGGATGAGCTATACGCTGCAAAAAAAAATCGTCGTCGTCTCGTTTTTATTCATACCGGTTGCGCTGCTGCTGCTGTTCCTGATTTATCCGACGATTAAATTGTTCCAATTCAGCCTGACGGATTGGAACGGCGTCTCCAAGAGCTTCAGCTACATAGGGCTCAAAAATTATGCCGTTGCGATGCAAACCGATGCGGTATGGAAGGCGCTGTTCAACAATTTCCGCTATTTTATCATTCACGCCCTTTTTATTCCGCTGGAAATTATGGTTGCCGTCTATTTAAACAACAAAATCAGGGGCAGCCTTTTTTTCCGTTCGCTTGTCTTTTTACCCTATATCTTGAATGGGGTTGCGGTGGCCTATATATTCAGCTATTTGTATAACCCGATTAACGGACCATGGAACGGGCTGCTCGAATGGATCGGCATGGAGGCACTGAAGCGGAATTGGCTGAGCTCTCCGGAAATCGTCAATTATTCGCTCATTGTCGTGTCCCTATGGCGATTCAGCGGCTTTCACGTCATTTTGTTTTTGGCGGGACTCCAATCCGTTCCGAAGGATTTGTACGAAGCGGCGATTATCGATGGGGCGGGACCGTTCCAAAGGTTTCGTTACATCACGGTGCCGGGAATCAGCAGGGTGATCGAGATCGTGCTGTTTCTTAACGTGCGCGGGGCGCTGCAGGTATTCGATATTCCGTTTCTGATGACGCAGGGCGGCCCGGGTATGGCGAGCACGACCTTTACGGTGTATACCATTCAGACGGCGTTCAAGTATAACAACTACGGGCTCGCTTCCGCATTGGCCGTTATTTTGATGGTGCTCATTATCGTGTTCAGCTACCTTCAAAGCCAATTATTTAAAGGGAGGACGGAGTAACGGTAATGAAGACAACCTCTCCCGCAGCCGCTATCGTCAAGCAAAAGGTACGAACTACCGTCTCGTTGACCGCAGTTTATCTGCTGTTCGGGATCATCAGCCTGATCGTTCTGTTCCCACTCGGGATTACAGGCTTGACCGCTTTTAAATCCAAGCAGGATCTACTGTTTTCTTCTCCGCTTGCGCTGCCATCCACCTGGCAATTTGTAAATGTAAAGACCGCTTTTGAGAAAGGAAATATGCTGACCGGCTTCAAAAACACCGCGATCCTTGTTGGGGTGAGCGTTGTGCTGAACACGATTCTCGGTTCGATGACCGCGTATATTTTGAACCGGTTTCAATTTCGGATGAAGCGGGTCATTATGGCGATGTTTGTCGTCGCGATGGTTATTCCGTTCTACACGACGGAAGTTTCGCGATTTCAGATTATTAAAGCTTTAGGCTTGTACGATTCGATCTTCGCGCCATTGCTCATTTACGCCGGTACGGATTTATTGCAAATTTTTATCTTTCTGCAGTTTATCGAGAAGATCTCAAATCAGCTGGACGAGAGCGCCATGATCGACGGAGCCTCGTATTTCAACATTTTTTTCCGAATCATTTTTCCCTTGTTGCTCCCGGCTTCGGCAACGCTCGCTATTATTAAATCGGTAGACATTATGAACGATATGTACATCCCTTATTTGTATATGCCCTCCAAGGAGCTTCATACGCTGTCGACGGCGCTTATGAGCTTTGTCGGCCAGCGTTCCTCGGATTATGGCCAGCTTTCGGCAGCCATCCTGATCGTTCTGATGCCTACCATCGTTATTTATTTGTTTATGCAAAAATTCATATTCTCCGGGATTACCGAGGGATCGATTAAAGGTTAACCATGTACATGAGGAGGGCTTATGAAATGAAGCTTAGAAAAAGCATGATATATGCATGCCTGGCAACGCTTTGCTCAGGCTGGATCGCGCCGAATTCGATAGCTGCGGCTGAGAACGTGATGGCCCCGGCTGCCGCGACTCCTCCCAAGCTGATTAGCGTCGATCCAAGCTACCAGCATGCGCCGTTCGAAGGCTTCGGTACGGCGCTCGTCTGGTTCGCCAACATCACGGGAGGATGGCCCGAGGCGAAGAAAAAAGAATTGGCGGATGCTTTGTACGGGCAGCAAGGCCTTGAGTTTAATGTGGCCCGGTATAATATCGGAGGCGAGGATGCGCCTGAAACGACACCGTATATGCGTAAAGGAGGCGCGGTGCCCGGCTACTGGAACCGGCCTGCCGAGGTAGCGCCCGGCACGGAAAATTGGTGGGATCCCGGCAATCCGAATCACTGGAACTGGACCAAGGATAAAAATCAGCTATGGTGGGTGCTGGCCGCTAAGGAAAGAGGCGCTACACAGTTTGAAGCGTTCTCCAATTCCCCGCCCTATTTCATGACGAAAAGCGGATACGTCTCGGGCAACGCGGTCGCTACCGAAAACAATTTGAAGGATGATCAATACGGAGCTTTCGCCGGCTACCTGGCGGAGGTCGTTAACTATTTCAAAACAACGATGGGCGTAGAGTTTCAAACGTTATCTCCCGTCAACGAGCCGAATACAAACTATTGGAAGCAGGGGGGCAGACAGGAGGGCTCCCACTGGAATCCGGCCCAGCAGTCGAGAATGATTACGGAGGCTCGCATGGCGTTAGTACAGCGGGGGCTGAATACGACGATTGCGGCCATGGATGAATCCAGTCTGGATACCTTCGTAACGAACTGGAGCCAGTATACCATGGAGACGAAGGCGGACATCGGCAGGCTGAATACGCATACCTATGGCGGCTCCAAGCGGACGTCCGTCAGGGATATAGCCAAGGGCTCGGGTAAAAATCTGTGGATGTCGGAGGTCGACATCGGTCCGTCCGGGATTCCGCAAAACTTCAATGACATTCGTCCGGGTCTCGCTCTTGCGGAGCGGATTACGACCGATATCCGCCAACTGGAGCCGAGAGCATGGGTGACATGGCAGGCTATCGAGGACAGCGTGAATATGGATGCCCAGCATGAGAATATGAACTGGGGATTGATTCAGGTCGATTTCGCTCCTCAGGACCCCGGTCAGGTTCAAGTGAATTACAACAAGAAGTATTACACCATGGGGAACTATAGCAAGTTCATACGTCCGGGCTACCGCGTGATTGCTTCGGATAATGGGGATACGCTAGCTGCCATCGACCCTAACAGCGATAAAGCGGTTATCGTATATCGGAACGGTTCAACGTCCCAGGAAAGCTTGGAGATTGATTTGAATCGCTTCGGAGCTATAGCTGCCACGGCTTCGGCGACTCCTTATGTGACGTCGGCCCAGGACAACCTTGCTCAGAAGGAAGCGATCGCCGTTCGCAATGGGGTTCTAAGCGCCGGTGTTCAGCCGGAATCCGTAACTACCTTTGTCCTTACCGGGGTGTCTGGCGTCGATACGTCCAAAATGCCGCTTCTTGCAAGCCGTGAATATCGACTGGTGAACAAGCATAGCGGTAAAGCACTGGAGGCGATCCCGGCGTCCGGCGCAAGCTTCTCCGACGTCGTGCAGCAGCCGAGCTCGGCAGCCCAAAGCAATCAAAGCTGGAGATTGGAAAAGCTGACCGCCGGGTACGAGGCGACCGCCTCCTTTAAGATCGTCCATGCGTCA
Source organism: Paenibacillus puerhi (assembly GCF_009846885.1). Taxonomy (GTDB): domain Bacteria; phylum Bacillota; class Bacilli; order Paenibacillales; family NBRC-103111; genus Paenibacillus_G; species Paenibacillus_G puerhi. Next base: position 23,008 of record NZ_WUWM01000052.1, on the reverse strand, counting down.
AGCGGTCAAGTGTTCGGTGTCCAGAACGGTATCGGCGTCCTATCCGAATGGACGAATGCCGCTTCGCAGCAGTGGATCTTCTCTACGTTCGGCAATGGCGAGTATACGATCATTAATCGGGAGAGCGGCACCCTGCTCGAAATCGGCGGCTTCTCTACAACCAACGGCGCCAAAGCAGGAGCCTATGCGGCCAATGGCGGCGCCAATCAAAGCTGGAGATTGGTCAGGGAGGCTGTCGTGGATCAAATCCCGCCCATCAAGATGACGACCCCTGTGGAAGTGATGCCTTCACTTCCCGATCAGGTGGTCACCGTGAAAGATGACGGGACGCGCACGAATGCAGCGGTTCAATGGGACGCGATCGATCCGGACCAGCTGAAGCAGAAGGGCAGCTTTACCGTGGAAGGCGCAGTACCCGGCACGGCGCTGAAGGCAACGGCTGTCATTCAAGTAGAGAGTGTGGCGGCGATTGAATCCGTGCTGTTGAAAACCGTCATTCATCAGCCGCCGGCTCTACCGAATCTGGCGCCGGTAACGTTCGAGAGCGGGGCTAAAGGAATGATTCCCGTCAGCTGGCCGCAGGTAAGCTCGGAGCTGTATGCGGCGATTAACAAGTTTAGCGTCGAGGGGACTGTGCCGGGAAGCGGCTTGACGGCAGCCGCTCGGGTTCAGGTCACGAACCGCATGGAGAGAAATGTGGCGCTTTCCGTACCGAATCAGACTTATCCTGCCGTGATCGCCTCCTTTACAAGCGCTTATGACCAGGCGGCGCATCTGAATGACGGCATCGTTTCGTTAAACGATAATCCGAAAAATCGCTGGACGAATTGGGTGAGCGGAAGCGTGCGAGCCCAGGATTGGGCAGGGATTGAATTTGGGACAGAGCGGCTGATTCATGAAGCCCGGCTGCAATTTTACAGCGATAACGGATGCGGAGCTCCGGCTTCGCTCGAATTGCAGCGCTGGAACGGCACCGACTGGGTTGCCATTCCGGGAACCGCCGTATCGGGAAGCAGCGTGCAGATGGATTTGACGATTTCTTTCGATGAGATCAGCACCTCCAAGCTGAGAGTGAATATGACTTCTACCGGCAGCAAGTGCATCGCCATTACAGAAATGCAAGTCAACGGTCTTGTTCCCGTGCTTGGCAACGATTCATCGGCTGATAACCTGTTTGTTAACGGTCAGGCGGTACCTGAGTTCCATTCGGATGTAACCAGCTATACCGTAGTGCTGCCTGATTCAACAACCCAGGTGCCGGTGATCGGCGTTTCCACGACCGATTGGTTTGCGTCGTATCTGGTTCAGTACCCGGCCTCGCTGCCTGGGGCGGCGACGATCCTGGTGACTTCCGAAGACGGACAAAGCTCTTCCGCCTATCAAGTGCGATTGGTTACCGATTCGAAGCCGCAGCCGGAGCTTGCCGCCGAGTTAACGGCTCCGACCGCGGTATTCACCGGACAAACGTTTAATTTGATCTATGGGTTAAGCGAAGCCGCTGCGGCAGTTTTTGCGCAAGATATTATTATTGAATTCGATGAAGGCCGCATGGAATTTATAGAAGCCGAATCGATGCCGGGGTCGGCATTTGCCGTTCTTGGTTATAAGCATACTCCCGGCAAGCTTCGATTGCTTGCCGCCCGTCTGGGGAATAACCAGGGGAATGAAGGCCATGCACGGATCAAGCTATCTTTCCGTGTCAAGCAGGATGCGGCCCATGGCATGTCTAACATGACGGCCAGTCAGGTCATCGTTTCTGACGGCCATGGGGTAGAAACGAGCCTTGCGGGAGCGGCATCCGGCGTCCTTGTAACCATAGCCGGTGATTTGAATCACGATAATCAACTCACGGTCGCCGATCTGGCTATACTCGCCCATCATTATGGGAGAACCATGAACGATGCCGAGTGGGAGCTGCTCCTGCACTGCGATACGGATCGGAACGGGGTCATCGATATTGTAGACCTTGCCTGGCTCGCCAAGCGAATTCTTGAATAAACCGGACAAAGCTGCTGCGCCATAATGAATGACTCGCCCAAGCACTAGGACTCTATACCTCGGCTTGGGCGACGTTTTTTTGCTAACTAAAGAAAGTACACTTTTCAACAAAAGAAATTCCATTGAAGCGTTCTGCCCTGTCAAGTACTATGGAAGTCAAGTAGGGATGTAAGTGCTTACATGGTGCGAAGGACAATGGAATAAGGAGAGGCAGGTTAGCAAATTGATGAAACGTATGTATAAGATGCTCTTGGCTTCCTCGATGGCAGTCGGCTGTCTATTCAGCGCAGCAAGTGTGAATGCGGTGGAGGGGGCCGAAGCGGAACATGCGGTTTTAACAGCGGACGCGTCCCCGAATTTGCTCCTATGGTATAAATTTGACGAAACAAGCGGCTCGACCGTAGTTGATTCGTCCGGGCGCGGGTTCGATGGAACTTATGTGAACACGCCTGCCTTCGGGACCGGCGTCAACGGAGGATCGTTTAAAATGTCGGGCGGGGCATCCAATTCGGCGACGGCGCCCTATGTGAAGATTCCAAACGGAATTTTGAAGGACAGTACGAATATGACCGTCTCTGCGTTCGTGAAATGGAACGGTGGAGCAATTAACCAATGGCTGTATGCCTTAGGTATCGACAGCAACAAGTATTTGTTTGCAACGCCGTCGACCGGCAGCGCGATGAATGCGGCCATTACGAATGTGAACAGTGCGTCCTCAGGTCAAGGCTACACGGCCGAGCAAAGGTTTGGGGCCCCGGCTCCGCTGACTGCGAACGTGTGGAAGCATGTGGCGGTCGTCCTGAATTCCGATACGCAGACGGCTGTGCTGTATATCGACGGAATTGAGGCGGGGCGCAATACGAACGTTACGATCAAGCCGTCCGATTTGTACAAGGCAACGAATGATTACTCCGGTTATATCGGGAAATCATTCTACCCCGACCCGTATTTTGCCGGAGAGGTCGACGAATTCCGCATTTATAATACGGCCTTGAGCGCTTCCGACATCCTCTCATTGTCTGGAAATACGGCGGCGATCTTGAATGTCGAGCTTGCGCAGCAGAGAACGAAGGCTTTGATGAATGCGGATGCTCGTAAAATAACGATGGTCATCCAGCATGGAAGCGACATGACCAAGCTGGCGCCAAGCTTTACCTTGTCGGAGGGCGCGACGATTAGCCCCGCATCCGGATCGGTTCAGGATTTTACGCATCCGGTGACGTACACGGTGACAGGCAAGGACAACAAAGTGCAGCAGTGGACGGTGGAAGCGAAGCTTTACAACAATCCGGCACTTCCAGGCTTGTATGCGGACCCGAATGTGGTCGTGTTCGATAATAAATTCTATATTTATCCGACAACCGACGGTTTTCCGGGCTGGTCCAGCTCCAAGTTCAAGGTATTCTCTTCGGATAATCTGGTGGACTGGACGGACCACGGCGTGATTCTCGATCTGCCGAGGGATACGACTTGGGCGCCGGGCAATGCTTGGGCGCCTGCGGCTGCCGAAAAGAACGGCAAGTACTATTTCTATTTCAGCGGGGCGCAAAATATCGGGGTAGCGGTGGCGGATTCGCCTACGGGGCCGTTTGCCGATCCTCTCGGCAAGCCGCTGGTCGCCAAAGGCAGCTTCAGCGGTCAGATGATCGACCCGGCGGTGTTCACCGACGATGACGGTCAATCCTACTTGTATTTCGGCAACGGAAGCGGGTATGTCGCCAAGCTGAATGACGATATGATTTCGTTAAACGGTCCAGTGAAGGATATAACGCCAAGCGGTTTCCGGGAAGGCTTCTTCGTCTTCAAGCGCGAGGGAAAATATTATCTGATGTGGTCTGAGAACGACACCCGGGACGAAAATTACCGAGTGGCTTACGCGATCGGCGATTCGCCTATGGGTCCGTTCACGAACAAAGGAATTGTTCTGCAGAAGGACCTGTCTCTTGGAATCAAAGGAACCGGACATCATTCCGTCGTTCAAGTTCCGGGCAAGGACGAGTACTATGCGGTCTACCACCGCTTCGCGATTCCGCATGGAGACGGGATGAACCGCGAGGTAGCGATCGATAAAATCGAGTTTAACGCAGACGGCAGCATGAAGCCGATCGTGCCGACGCTTGCGGGAATTGCTCCTGTCAGCGTGCCGGGCGGTCCGGTCAACACGAGCGCTTCATTAACGGGACCGGACAGCGTTACGAACGGCCAGTCTTTTGATGTGACTTATGCACTGAGCGGCGCAAAGTCGAACGTTTATGCGCAGGATGTGACGATCGCTTATGATCCGCATCAGCTGGAATTGGTAGACGCGCAATCTGTTGACGCGGGGTGGAGTATGCTCAGCGTGTCACAGCCCGCTATCCCGGACGGCACAGTGAGAATCATCGCGGCAAGCATCCTCCCCGGCCATCAGGTGAATGGAGAGCTGATCAAGCTGACCTGGAGGTCGAAGGCTTCCTCAAGCGGCTCCGCTACGCTGGCTTTGACGAACGTGACGCTCGGGGATGACAGCAGCAAGGAAGCAACCGCAGCCGGAGGCAGCTACAGCGTACAGATCGGCACCGCTTCGATCCCGGGAGATATGAACGGCGACCGCAAGGTGACCGTCGGGGATTTGGCGATCATCGCCTCGTATTACGGCCGAACGTCGAATGACCCGAACTGGTCCGCTATTTACAAGAAAGCGGATATGAACCAGGACGGTGCTATTGACATTGTTGATTTGAGAGCTGTTGCGAGTTTGATTCTGAACTAGATCCGTAGGCGGGATAAAGGCTGCCCCTTGTCGTCGCAAGGGGCAGTTTTCATGTAGACCGGTTCAGGCTATTACCCGAAATTTGCACAAAAAATTATAATAAATTAAAAAAAAAACACATGGAGTGCGGATAGATTTAACTTTAAACTAAAGCTAGGCTTACCTGGGCAAAAAACAAATAGACAGGGGTGCTATTAGGACGAATAATAAGCATGTCCTATGTAAGCGGTGTCAATAGGAACGGTTGCCATCATCCGTTTCACGACAGGCAGTACTGGCTTTAGAAGGAGCTTGGACATTATTCAGCGGGGCAGGTGGGCGTCATGAGACGATATGTGAACATGTTCTTAACTTTTATAATCGCCTTAGGTAGCTTCGCGGGTATCACGCCGCGAGTTTCCTATGCCGACGGATCCGATAATAGTGCCGGAGCAGGCGCATCGGTCACCCAATCCGTATACAAGGCCGTTTATGCGGACAATGGGCTTGTGCTTCACTACGATATGAAAACGACGGAGGAACACGCCGGGGAAATCAAGCTCAAGGACGTCTCCGGCGATGGGCAGTTCGACGGCAGGTTTAAGAACCCGGCTAACGGCCAGCTGGTGAAAAACAGCGAGGTTGGCTTCGTAGGCTTTAACGGAGGAGCGGCAGCCAGCAGCAGCGCTTACGTCGAAATCCCGAAAAGCGCGAACGGAGCCGATGTGCTGCATGGATTGAACGCCTCGACGGTATCGGCTCTGGTCAACTGGGAGGATGACGGCGCGAACCGTTGGTTTTTCGGCTTCGGGACGGTTCACAGCAACATCGAAACCGGAAATAAATACTTTTTTGCTACGCCCCGTCATGGAAGCAACAATACGACAAAGCCTATTGCATCGGGAATATCCAAGTCCGGCTGGAGAAACGAAGCGCTTGTGCCGGGCCCTTCCATGCTGCAGCCCGGCAAATGGAAGCTCGTAACCGTCGTCTTCTCGGAAGCTGCCGATACGATTACGATCTACGTGGACGGCGCTAAGGCGACATCCGGTTCGGCCAAGGGGATCAAGCTTTCCGAGGTTATTGATGCGAGCGCCGGCTTTTCAGGCTTTCTCGGCAAGTCCATCTTCCAGAATGATCCGTATCTGAAAGGGAATATAGCCGACTTCCGCGTATATAACCGGGCTTTCACGGAGCAGGAAGTGACCACCCTGTATAACGAAGCGGCAGCTGCGATTCCCAAGCTGCATCAGCTGACGCTGGATAACGCGAAACATACATTGGAGCTCAGCGCATTTATGGCCGCAGGCGCTACGAGCGCAAGCCAGCTCACGAAGAGCCTGACGCTGCCGGCGAGCTTGAAAAACGGCGTCGCCGTCACCTGGAGCTCCAGCCACACATCAGTGATCGCCAGCGACGGCAAGGTGACGCGGCCAGCGGTTCATCAGCAGGATGCGCAGGTGGAGCTGACCGCACATTTATCGTATGAAGGAAAGACGGCTCAGAAAGTATTTTCGGTCACGGTACTGAAGGAGTTCTCCGACGATAGCGTAGCCCAATATGACGTATCGAAGCTGACGATCCCGAATATGAACAATATTAAGGGCAACATCAGACTTCCTTCCGTGGGGGAAAACGGCACGGCGATCACCTGGACGTCCAGCCATCCGGCCGTGGTGCTAGGCTCCTCCGAGGCGGCGGGACAGGCGGCGCTGCTCGGGAAGGTCGTTCGCCCGGCTGCGGATACCGCGGTCACCTTGACGGCAACGGCGACGAAGGGCGGCGCTTCCGCGCAAAAAACGTTCGTGCTTACGGTGAAGAAGAAGCCCGCGCCTCTGACTTACGACGCGTATTTCTTTGCCTATTTTACAGGCGAGTATGAAGGCGGAGAAGAAATTTCTTTTGCCACGGCGCAGGATCCATTGAAGTGGAGAGCTCTGAATAACGGCCAATCGGTCATTAAGTCTACGCTTGGAGAAAAGGGTTTGCGCGATCCGTTCATTATCCGCTCTCCCGAGGGAGACAGGTTTTTCCTGCTTGCCACCGATTTGAAGATGGGGGAAAGCACCAATTTCGACCAGGCGCAAATTACGGGCAGTCATTACATAATGATCTGGGAATCGGAGGACCTCGTCAACTGGAGCGAGCAGCGAATGGTAGAGGTTGCTCCGAAGAAGGGCGGCAACACCTGGGCTCCGGAAGCCTTCTATGATGAACAAACGGGCGAGTATGTCGTATTCTGGGCCTCTTCCATGAAGAAGGAGGACACCTACGGCAAGTACGCGAACGGTCGTCCGAACGGCCAATATAATGTCATGTACTATGCGACGACACGCGATTTCTACTCGTTCTCCGAGCCTAAAGTGTTCATAGACGAGGCGTTCCCGACGATTGATACGACAATGCTTCAACATAACGGTACCTTGTACCGGTTCACCAAGTCGGAAGTGAATTTCCGTCTGTACTATGAAAAGGCGAACAGCATCACCTATGACAAGGACGGCATTGCGGCCAACGGCTTTCAGTTCGAGCCGATAGCCGGAACGCGAAGCGGCAACCAGGGCTTGATCGGGCATGCCGGCAATAACGAGGGACCTACGGTATTTAAAGATATCCATGAGGATAAATGGTATATGTTCCTCGATTCATGGCCTTATCATGTTCGGGTATCGACGAATCTGGAGGACGGGGAGCAGTTCAAAACCAATCTGCTGCTGGAATCCTCTTATGCGCTTCCGCCCGGTCCGCGCCACGGCACGGTCATCCCGATCACCGCTGCGGAATATGCAGCCTTGCAGGCAAAGTACGGCGTTGCGGGGCCGGCGCCTTCCGCAGCACCTGTCGTTCACTATACGTTCGATCCGCAGGACATGTCGGGAACGACGGTCAAGGACGTGTCGGGCAACGGCTTCGATGCCCAGCTGAGGGGCGGCGCGCAGATGAACCAGACCGACAGAGTAAGCGAAAGGGGCGCCTCCATAGAGCTTGACGGCTCGACGGGATATGTGGAGCTGCCGAAAAACCTGATCAAGAACCTGAACCTGGAGAAAATGACCGTCTCCACCTGGTTCAAGGCCGATGTGAACAAGCCGAATCAACGCCTGTTCGACTTCTCCTCGCCGACGGGCCGAGCAGTGAATCGGAATACGATGTACCTGAGCACGCAAGGCGACACAGGCAATCTGGAGTATGCGATCGTGACGCCGTTTACCGAGAAGTTCGCGAATGAAGCCTCGACGCTTGGAGCAGGTTACAAGTATGCGGTGCGCAGCACGACACCGGCCGCCAAGGCTTGGCATCATGCGGCGATTACGCTGGATAATTTCGACGCGGTCTTATATGTGGACGGCGTAGAGGTATCGAGAAGCTCGACGTATAATGTAGAGCCACGAATGCTCCTGGATACCGCGATGAACTACCTGGGGAAATCGTGGAACTCGGCGCACGGCTTATTCGACGGGAAGCTCGATGATTTCCGGATTTACAACCGGGCCTTGAGCGCTGCGGATATTGCCGTACTAGCGGATGAAGTAGTCCCTCCTCCGGATGGGACAAATCCGGCTCACGCGGAGCTGCTTCTGCATTATGATATGAAGGATATAGACGGAGCCGTACTTAAGGATCAGAAGGGCGCTTTCCATGGCAATTGGGTCAATCCCGGCAACGCCGAGTGGCTTCACCAAGGGGAAGCGGGCGCTCTAAGCTTCCAGGGCGGTTCAACAAGCTCCTATATCGAGATACCAGCAGGAGTGCTGAACGGATTGACGGACGTTACGGTTTCCTCCCTGGTGAACTGGAAGGGCGCCAGCACGAATGAATGGATGTTCGCTCTAGGACAGGATAGCAACAAGTATTTGTTCGTGACGCCAAGAGGCGGAAGCAATGTGGCGCGCACGGGGCTGGGCATTACGAGCTGGAACAATGAAGCAGGCGCGAATTCGACCGCAGCTCTCCAGACGAACGAATGGAAGCTCGTAACGACGGTTATTTCGGGTACCGAGCAGAAGATTACGTTCTATGTGGACGGCGTAGAGGCCGGAACCGGCTCGACCAACGGATACACGCTGCAGCAAATCCATAACGGAACCGGCCGTAGCGGTTATATCGGACGCTCGTTCTATGCGGCGGATCCGTATTTCGGCGGTATGATCGCCGATTTCCAAGTGTACAACGGGGCGCTCACAAGCGCTCAAGTCGGCGCTCTCAAGCAGGCTGCCGACCTGAAGATCGGAAAGCTGAATGCGCTGAGTCTGGCGCAGGCGGCGAGCAAGCTTGATTATGCGACGATCCTCGGAGCGAATGCAAGCAAGGATGCGATCAAGACGAATCTTACTCTGCCTGCGGTTGGAGAGGGAGGAGCAGTCATTACTTGGGCGTCGCAGGATGAGACGGTCATCACGAACCAAGGCGTCGTGAACCGCCCCGCCTATGAGCAGGGGGACCGCACGGTCGTCCTGACGGCCACCTTATCCGATGGCGCCCATACGCTCGACAAGTCGTTTACAGTAGTCGTCGTTCGCAAGCCGAAGGATACGGACGCCGTCCTGTGGGATGCCCAGGCGCTCAAGGTGCACAATATTCACGATGTCAGGGGCAATCTGACGCTGCCGGTATCGGGAGCGAACGGTTCTACGATTGTGTGGGTCTCTGAGCAGCCTGGCGTGATCACCGCAACGGGAGAAGTAACCAGACCTGCGAGCGGCGGCGACAAGCAAGTGAAGCTGACGGCTACGATTTCGCTGAACAATGTCTCGATGACCAAGGGCTTCGTGGCCACGGTTCGTGAGCTGCCGAAGGCCGAGGCGTACCAAGGCTACGCGTTTACTTTCTTTACGGGTGAAGGTACGGCGAACGGCGAGCAAATCTACTTTGCGTTAAGCCAAGGCAATGACCCGCTGCGCTGGCAGGAGTTGAATAACGGCAATCCGGCTCTGACTTCTTCCCTGGGTGAGATGGGACTGCGGGATCCGTTCATTATCCGTTCGCCCGAAGGCGACAAGTTCTATTTAATTGCAACGGACTTGAAAATTTACGGTAACGGGAACTGGACTCGAGCGCAGCAAAGCGGCAGCCGGTCGATTATGGTCTGGGAATCCACGGATCTGGTCAACTGGTCGAGCCAGCGCATGGTCGAGGTTTCTCCGCCCGAAGCCGGCAATACGTGGGCACCCGAAATCATGTATGACAAACAGCGCGGGGAGTATGTCGTGTTCTGGGCCTCCAAAATTTATCCGGACGCCACAAGAACCGGAAGCACCTATCAGAAGATGATGTACGCCACGACCCGGGATTTCTACACCTTCTCGGAGCCTGCGGTATATATGGATTACGGTTATTCGATTATCGATACGACGATGATTGAGCATGACGGTCTTATTTACCGGTTAACGAAGGATGAAAGAGGCAATTCGTCCTCCTCGCCTAACGGAAAATTCATTTTCCAGGAAGTAGGGGACTCGGTGCTCTCCGCCAATTTCACGCCTATTAAGGAGGGGATCGGCAAAGGCTCGATCAGCGCAGGAGAAGGACCGACGATATTCAAATCCAACACGGAAAACAAATGGTACCTGTTTATCGACGAGTTCGGCGGGCGCGGCTATGTGCCTTTTGAGACGACGAACCTGGCTACCGGCGAATGGACGATGTCCGCCAATTACCAGCTTCCGGCGAGGCCTCGCCACGGTACGGTCATCCCGGTGACCCGGACGGAATACGATAAGCTGCTTACGACCGTTCCGCGGGTCAAAGTCCCGGGCAACGAGGTCAGCGTAACGGGGGTCTCGCTTGACGCCGCCAAGGTGGAGCTGGAGGTTGGCGCGAGCAAGCAGCTCAACGCCATCGTAGCTCCGGCGGGCGCTGCCAACAAGACCTTGGTATGGACCACCAGCAACGAGCAGGTTGCCATCGTCAATGCTTCGGGACAACTGACCGCCTTGAAGGCGGGAACGGCATATATTAGCGCTGCTACGCTTGACGGTGCTTTCTTGGCTGTAGCGGAAGTGACCGTGGGTCCAGCTGCCGCCTCTACACTGCCGCAAACCATTGCCTCAGCGGAGATAGCGGTCAGCGAAGCCAAAATCAGCCCGAAACGTTACGGGCATTACCCGCAGTCTGCCGTTGATACGCTGCAAGCGGCGATCGCTGCAGCCAAATTGGTAGCCGGTAACCCGGGCTCAACACCGGAACAGCTTGCGTCCGAGGCTGTCAAGCTGACCAACGCGATGGTCGTGTTTAAGGGCTCCGTAAACGCCACGGCCGCAATCGGCGACCTGGGGTATATGGCTGCCAGGTACGGAATCACCTCCGCAAGCAACGAATGGCCTGCTGCCGCCATGTATGATATCAACAAGGACGGTAAGCTGGATTTGATCGACCTCAGGGCCATAGCCCAGATGATTTTGGAGTAATTGCAATGCCCTCATGCCCTCATGCCATGCCAAACCGGCAGGCTTGAGGGCATTTTACATGTCACCCTATGCTGCCTGATCGGATCGGCTTTTATTTCTAATGGGCAGCGAACAAATAAATATACTTTTAAAAATAAAAAAACCTCCTTTCGTCCAGCAGCTTTATTATTCAACGAAAAATTACAAAAAACGACGAAGGAACTCCGTATACCTAACTAATGAAAGCGTTTTATAATGAGTGATAATAAGGCTAAAGTACTACAACTAAAGATGGCCTTACCTAGTTAAGGAGGCGTATGGCTTTGGGGGATTATAAAAGTTTAATGCGCATGCTATTTCGAATGCCCAGTCGGTCCATTGGTACGAAGCTGTTTCTTATCTTTTTTTGTTTCTTGGGAGCATCCTTAGCCGGACTTGGGCTGTTTTCCTCCTATATTGCGAATCGCGCCATTATCCATCAGATGAAGGAAAGCTCGCAGAATACGATTAAGCTGGCCGGCGAAAAGCTGGACATGAAGCAAAGCTTCTATTTGGATCTATCCAACCAGCTCATAAGTAACAGCGACTTTACGAAAAATTTGTTTCAGATCACGAATGCGGGCATCGGCGCGGACGAGCTGCAGCGGCGTTCCCATGAGATCAGAGGGCTGCTCGATCAACTGGCGATGTCCGAAGCAAGCATCCGGGATATTACGCTGATTCCGGTGGAGGATTCGATTCCCGTCATCAGCACGGAGCGCGAAGGGGTGGATCCCGGGCTCGCGGAATCCCAGTGGGCTCAAGCGGTTCGGAGTGCGGATGGAAAGCCGGTATGGCTGCCCATCGAACAGAACGGGTACTTGGGCAATGCCCCCAAGCCGCATTTTGCCTATGCCAGATTGCTGGGGAAAAGCAATATCGGCTCCAACGACTTTATCTTGCTAGTCCAAATTCAGGCTGATGTTTTGCAAACCATGGTTGATGCCTTCAAGCTAAGTCAAGGGGCGGAGACGTTGATCATCACCCGAACGAACCGGCTGATCGCAGGCAGCGGTTCAAACGCTAAGGTGGACTGGAGCTTCCATACGGACCTAGAAGGCTCGGGAAGTATACTTCATGACGGCACAGAAGGGCGGCAGCAATTAATCGCTTATCGTCATTCGGCGATTAGTGATTGGTTATTTGTAGGCATCGCGCCGTTAGAGGAGCTGACGGGCTCGGTTAAGCAAATCAAGCAAACCACCTATTGGTTTATCTCGATAAATATAGGGATTGCGCTTTTTATTGGGCTGTGGATCGTCATGATGGTCGGAAGGCCGCTTTCACAAATGCTTGAGCTGATGAAGCAGGCGGAAACGGGTCATTTGAAGGGGAGGCTGTCCTTTATTAAGAACAAGGATGAGATCGGACAAGTGGCTCTTGCTTATAACAGGATGATGGAACAAATAGGCCAGCTGATCGCGGAGACAAGTCAGACCGTTAATGAAGTGACGAGTTCCAGTCACGAGATGGCAGCGGTAGCGCAAGAAACGGCGCTGTCGGCCAAAGAGATCCATGCTGCGGCTGACCAAATCGCTCAAGGCGCCGTCGATCTGGCAAGCAACGCGGAACAAGGCATGTCTCGGATGGAGCAAATGGGGACCAGCCTGGCCCAAGTACTTGAGCTGCAGGGCAAGATGTCAAGCTCCGCCCAAGAGGTCGATTCGGTTTGTCGACGCGGAGGAGCATCCGTTCATGAATTAATTCGGAAAACGGAATATACGGAGGAAGGCCTGAAAAGCGTTGCCGATCGAGTAAACGGACTTCATGCCACTGCGCAATCCGTACATCTCTTTCTGAAAGTAATGACGGAGATGGCAAACAAGACCAAAATCCTTTCATTTAACGCATCCATAGAGGCGACTAGAGCCGGACTTGCAGGCGCAGGCTTTAAAGTGATCTCCGATGAAATTCGTCAATTAGCCGAGCAATCCGGCGCGTCCATTGTCAGTATCCGGGAGCTGACGCACGGAATTCAAACCGAGGTGGGGGAGGCCGTAAGCTCCTTTTCCAAGGCGCTTCCTTTTTTTCAGGATATGAAGCACGAAGTGGATGTCGTTCATGAGTTGTTTTTGTCCATTCAGAAGCAAATGGATCAGCTGATTGCCCGATCTGCGGCTGTCGGGACTTCCCTGGCTCATCTGGATGACACTCAAATCATGCTGAATCGGGCCATGCAGGAGGTATCCGCCGTATCTGAACAATCATCGGCTTCAACGCAGCAGGTGGCATCTGTATGCTCGGCTCAGTATACCGTCGGAAAGAAGCTTGAGGAGCTTTCTTCGAGGATGAAGGACGTATCCGAGCAGTTGGACTTGAATATAAAACGCTTTAATATTTGAGTTTATAGAGATAAATCCATCGTTTTTGGAAAATAAAATAACACAACAAACGAACACATAATTCTATTTTAAATCAAAATGTAAGCGTTATAATGTTATTAAAATCCACACCTACTAAAGGATTGGAAGCCCTACTAAGAAGAGGAAAGGAAGTTGAATGCATTGAAACAAAAAATGTTGGCGATCGGATTAATGATACTTATGTTGTGCTCCTTATGGCCGTCTGCCATATTGGCGGAGGACGGGCCCGCTTTTTCATTGAGCGTATCCAACCCGAATCCGGCGGTCGGCGAAGAGATTGAAGTCGAAATCAAGGCGGAGCATATGGACGGCATGAGTGCGTTCGAGCTTAATCTGTTGTATGATCCGCAGCTGTGGGAAACAAGCGGGCAGCATGGCGTTCAGTACAGCTCGGCGCTTAGGGGCTTTAATTTCAACGTCAATCCGGAATTGCTGAGCGAAGGGCACCTCAGAGCCGTCCATGCGAAGTTTAGCAATACGACACCCGATCATGGGACGGTGATTCTCGGTAAAGTAAAGCTCACAGCCAAGGCTAGCGGTGCAGATACCTTGACGCTTTCCAACATTAAGATGGAGCAAGCGAACATATGGACGGACTATATGCCAAATTTCCAATCCCAAGTTGTTATCAGCGCGGGACAGACGGAGGTCGTGCAGGCCCCGGTTGCGACGCCGGCTCCAGGGCAGTACAGTCAGGCCCAATCGGTTACGCTGAGCACGGCAACGCCGGGGGCCGAGATTTACTACACGATCAACGGCAATGAACCGGATCCAGCAAGCACGAAATACACCGGGGCCATTACGGTATCCTCCAGTTTGACGATTAAGGCAATTGCCATTAAAAACGGTGAAAAAAGTCAGGTTGCTTCTTTCCAATATGTGATTCAGGGCAGCGGGGATGGCAACGGAGATGGCGGCGGTAGCGACAGCGGTTCCGAAAGCGGCAATGGCAATGGCAATGGGAATGGGAATGGCACCGGGAATACTAACACAGGCGGGACTAATAACGGCACAAAACCAAAGCCGTCCACCGGTTCCAAGCTTGAGGTTAAAGCGACTTCAGACGCTAACGGAACTGCGCAAGTGAAGGTGGATTCCGCTGAGCTTCAAGGCGTTATCGATCAAGCGGGCGGAAATCGCGTAAGTATAGCGGTTCAATCTGAGGCCGGCACGAAGAAAGTCGGCGTAGACCTTCCTATGGAGCAAATTCGATACGCGAAAACGAAAAAGGTTCATTGGATCGGAATTGAAAACGCATTGGCAACCGTCACTTTGGACCTGAACTTCCTTCAACAAAAGTCTGCTGCTACTTCTTCATCCGTGCAGTTGTCCGTATCCCAAGCGGATCTGTCCACACTGCCTGCAGAAGCAAGAGAACGAATCGGTGCCAATACGGTCGTATACGATTTGGAATTAAAGCTCGACGGGAAGGATCTTAGCCCATTTAAGGGCAAGGAAGTAGCGGTAGAAATTCCTTACACGCTTAAGCCTGGGGAAAGTCCAAGTAAAGTTGTGATTTATTCGGTTTCCGGCGACGGGCAGCTCGAGGTGGTCAAAAATGCCAAGTACGATCCGGCAACAGGCAAAGTGAGCTTCAATCCCGATCATACCGGCAAATATTTCGCAGCCCACGTCAACGTAGCCTTTAGCGATATGTCCGAAGCGGAATGGGCAAGAGAAGCGGTGGAAGCATTGGCCGCAAGACATGCGGTTAACGGAGTTGGAGACGGTCAATTCGATCCGAATGGCGAGGTGACTCGCGCTCAGTTTATTACGATGCTCGTCAATCTGTTCGACCTCGCGGATGCTTCGGCAGCCAGTTCCCTATCCGACGTTCAGGAAGGCGCCTGGTACTATGCCCAGGTCGCGGCAGCGCAAAAGCTGGGCATCATCGAAGGTAAAGAGAACGGCGCGTTTGGCGTGAACGACAACATTACACGTCAGGATATGGCGGTTATGATGTACAGAGCCGCTAAAGCGTTAGGCATCGAATTGAAGCCGGCCTCTACGGAAAGCCGCTTTGCAGATCAAGCGAGCATTGCCGGCTATGCATCGGAAGCCGTGGCCGCCATGCAGCAGGCGGGTATCGTGAACGGAATCGGCGAAGGCGTCTTTGCTCCTCAAGGCTCATCCACAAGAGCGCAGGCCGCAGCGGTGTTATACCGAATTTTCGGCATAAACTAAGTTCCCAAGCTTGAAGCGAGCTTGTTGATGAAGAAACGGAGCGTTACGCGCAGCGTCCGTTTCTTTCTTCGATGCTCTGCATACATGTAACGAATGAGTGTAAGGAGGATAAAAGCAATGACCAAGAAGATGCTTTCGTTGGCGCTGGTGTTTGCTTTACTGACGGGAATGCTTGGCGTAGCTTCCGAAAGCAAAGCTTCTGCCGCTGACCATGGGCTGATGCTGTGGTATCGGTTTGCAGAGGGAGACGGGACAACGGCAATCGACTCGTCGGGTAACGGCCGCAACGGAGTTTTGAACGGCGGCTATTCCTGGGAGAACGGTCCGAATGGCTCCGGAGCCCTTAGCCTGAATGGAACGAACGGGTTTGTCCAGCTGCCGAACTCGATTCTCGCGGGCCTGAACAGTGTGACTGTAACGACTTACGTTTACGTTGAACATACGAATGTGAATCCTTCGTGGGTGTTTACATTTGGCTCCTCGACCAATCCGGGCTCGGATGCCAATGCGCACTACTTCGGTTTTCTATTGAATGCCAATGAGTATAGAGCGATTCTAACAACAACCCGGTATACGAATGAGCAGAGAACAACGGTATCCTCCGCATTTCCTAAGGGGGTATGGAAGCACTTGGCCTACTCGCAATCCGGGAGTACGGGAACCTTGTATGTGGACGGCGTTCAGGTAGCTCAAAATACGAATGTTGCGTATACCCCGGCCCAGATGGAAGCAACCATCGCCAACTATATCGGCAAACCGGCCTATCCGGTCGATCAATATTTTAAGGGTAAAATTTCTGACTTTAGAATGTATAACCGCGCCTTAAGCGCGTCGGAGATTCAGTTATTGGTTAGCGGCAGCGATGCCGCCATCGTCGCACAAGATAAGGAAGCTTTGAGCCTCGGCGACACAAGCGCGGTAATCAGCAATCTCTCCTTGCCTGCGGCCGGCGGGTTCGGCAGCACGATAACGTGGAGTACAAGCGATGCGAGCGTAATCACCCATACCGGCGTGATCACGGCAGGCGCTTCCGATCAGACGGCGACGCTTACGGCAACGATTACGAAGGGAGCGGTAACGGATACGAAAACCTATACCGTCACTGTGAAAAGCAATAATTCGGCCACAACTGTGTTTTTGCAGAACGAAGCGTCCAAGCTTGCCATTCGCGACGCGAGTGCGATTCTTGGCCATCTCACCTTGCCCTTGACGAGCGAGGCCGGCGCGACAATTGCCTGGTCCAGCGACAAGCCGAACGTTATTGATACGGCGGGCAAGACCAATCCAGGCTATGACCCTACTCCGCCGGGCCTAGTGACCAGGCAGTCAGCCGACACGCAGGTGAACCTGACGGCAACCCTTACCTATAACGGGCAAAGCCTCCAAAGAACGTTCCCGGTAACCGTCAAAGCGAAACCGAAGGCCATAACGCCGGCGGATTTGAAAGCTTATTTATTCGTCTACTTTACAGGAGAAAGCGCCACGGGCGAGCAGACTTACTTCGCTACAAGCAAAGACGGTCTGAACTGGCAGGACATCAATGACCTGAATCCCGTATTAACTTCGGACATAGGCGAAAAAGGCGTCCGCGACCATTTTATTATTCGTTCTCCCGAAGGCGATAAATATTACATCATCGCTACCGACCTGAGAATTGCCAGCGGCAAAGGCTGGGGAGCGGCGATAAATTCCGGCAGCAAGAACATCGTGATTTGGGAGTCTACCGATTTGGTGAATTGGTCTAGTCCAAGATTGGCGCCGATCGGTCTTCCGGATTCGGGCTTCACTTGGGCGCCGGAAGCTATCTATGACGAGAAGACCGGCGAATATATCGTCTTCTGGGCCGCAAATCCGAAAAAAGCGGACGGCAGCGGGTTTGAATCCCCGAACATTTACTATTCGAAAACAAGAGATTTTTACACCTTTACGGAGCCTGTTTTGTTTATCGACCGGCCTCAGGATATTATTGACACCACCATTCTTAAAGTAGACAACAGCAAATATAAGTATTACCGAGCTTCTGCGGACGGACAGATCACGATTGAAGGAAGCAATCAGCTGCTTCATAGCGCCTGGGATTTAATCGGAACGCTTCAGGTCGTAGGAAAGACGGGTGCGGATGTAGAAGGTCCGGAGATTTTTAAGTTTAACGACAGGAATGAATTCGCCATCATAGCGGATCAGTATGCGACAGGAAGAGGATATCTTCCGGTGCTAACGAATGATTTATCCGCCCCATCGACCTATCATATACCGGACGCTTCGACCTATTGGTTTGGCGTGAACAAGAAGAGACACGGCGGGCTGATCGGCATTACACAGGAAGAGTATGATGCGGTCATGGCCAAGTGGGGCGATGTGCCGGTTAAGCCGGATGAGCAGCCGGTGCAGCAGCCGATTCTATCCTACCATTTTGAAGAGACGGCAGTGAACGGTCAAATCAAAGATGCTTCCGGCAACAACTACACGGGTGCTTTGCACGGCAATGCCCGATATGTGACCGATCCGGAGAAAAATTCCCAGGTGCTGTATCTGGATGGAACGAGCAATACGTTTGCCTCCTTCCCGCAAGGCTTCTTTGACGGCAGAGATACGATGACGATCTCCATGGACATCAAGCCGGTAACGGTAACCGGAAATTTCTTCACCTTCGGGATCGGGAAAAGCAATACCAAGTATATGTTCCTGAAAACGACGGATACGCAAATCAGAAACGCGATTACAATGGGCTCCTATTCCTTTGAAGAATCGGCCCAAGCGGCAACGCCTTCACTTGTGAACAAATGGGTGAACGTCAAGATCGTAATGACTCCGACTTCGATGACCATGTACAAGGACGGAGTATTATTTGCTCAAAACAACCATGTAAGAGTGCCTGTCTCGTACTTAGGGAAAGATTTGCTGGCCTACTTAGGGAAATCCTTTTACTCGGGAGACGCGTACTTTAAAGGCTATTTCGATAACGTAAAGGTGTATAACCGCGCGCTGAGCGGGACGGAAATCGCCAATGAATACAACGGTACGGTCCCCGTAGAGGGCTTGACGTTGAATAAGACCCAATCGACATTAGCGATTGGCCAGACCGAGACGTTAGTTGCCGCCCTTACACCGGGCAACGCGACAAACCAAACGGTTACCTTCGCCTCCGATAACGCGAACGTTACTCTTTCGAGCCCGGTTTACGATGCGCAAACGGGAACGACCAGCGTAACCATTACGGCCGTTTCGGGAGGTAGCGCAGTGATCACGGCAACAGCTGCGGATGGACATATCACTGAAATTTGCAGCGTGATCGTGACTCCAGCCGGTCCGGTGCCGCTGGCCGGCGACGGAAATCATGACGGTAAAATTAGCATTGGCGATCTTTCCATGGCGGCGGCTGCATATGGGCTGACTTCCGAATCGGCCAATTGGGCAGCGTATAAGATTTTGGATATGAATAAGGACGGCCGCATTGATACCGAAGATTTGGTTGAAATCGCCAAGTTAATTATTCTTTAAGGCAGTGTTTGGCTGGGAAAGACACGAGGATCGGAATGTCGTAGGTTATCTACTTGATTTGCGGAATTGGACGAAGAACACCTACCCGGTGCTGGCCACTGACGATCTGGTCAATCAGCAGGGGCCCGGCCACAACTCCTTTACCGTAGATGAATTCGGAAATCCGGTAATCATCTACCATGCGAGAACCCCCGGCGAGAGGGAGGGATCGGGGAACGGCGGCTTGGGCGATCCGGGCAGGCATGCCCGCGTCAAGCCGGTACACTTTACCGCAGATGGCGGCATTGTGTTCAGCATGACCCCGGAGGAGGAGCTGAACCCTCAGTACAAGAACGTGAGCATGAACGTGGTCGTCGAGGAACTTGCCGGTACTCCGACGGCCCCGGACAATGTGATCGTGACTGCAAACAGCGCAGGCAGCATCGAGATTAGCTGGGACCCTGTGAATGGCGCGCTTGGCTACCATGTATATCGTTCGGATTCCCCAAACGGGGAATATGTGAAGCTGAACGCAGCAGGGATAGCCGGAACGACATATTCCGATACGGGGCTTAACGCAGCCACGACGTATTATTATAAGGTCAGCGCGGTGAACGCAGCGGGGGGAATCGGCCAAGTCGGGTGCCGTAGCGGCTACGACGAACGCAGAAGGGACCGTTTCCTATTACTTAAACGGATCTAGCAGCCTGCAGACGGGAGAATCGTTCCAGCTGACTTATGGATTGTCACATGTAACCGGCGGCAGCGTGTATGCGAAGTCCATGACGATTCACTACGATCCGTCTGCGCTTCAATACGTAGGCGCAAGCTCCCTGCTGAACGACTTCGTCGTGGTGGGAAGCGCGCAAGCTCCAGGAACCATCAGACTGCTTGAGGCAAGCACAGGCACGGTGTCTCCGGTCACCGGTACGTTAGATCTGCTTGTGCTGACCTTCCAGGCATTAGATCAAACGGCCACAACCCATGTGCACGTGAGCGATATTTGGCTGAGCGACCAGTACGGCAACGAGCGGGAGGTGAGCAGCGGCAGCGGACATACGATGAATATCGTAGCTTCGACGGAGACGGTGAACAAGTTCGAGTTGTCGGCAAGGATCGGCGAGGCGGATTCGGCGCTTAAGGGCGCCAAGGTGTTGGATCCCGCAGCGCCACGCTTCGGCTACTACCCGCAAAGCGCGATCGATGCGCTTAACGCTGCTCTTGCCATAGCGAATACGGTGTATGGTCAAATTGATGCTACTCAGTCTCAAGTAGATCAGGCAAGCAGCGCACTCACACAAGCTCTGGCGGCGTTCAACGCTGCAGCCAACCAGTCGGCCGTCATCGACGACCTGGTTATGCTTTCAGAGAACTACCATGCAACGAGCAGCGCAGCCCAGTGGCAGTCGATACGGTTGTATGACTTTAACCATGACGGCATGCTGGATATTATGGACCTGGCTTCACTGGCGCGACGCATACTGAATTAACGACTCCGAAATGTTCAGAAAAGGTACAGCCACTCCAAATAAGCTTGGGGAGGCTGTACCTTATTTTCATTTGCATGAGTTCAACATGTGATGGCTGTCAGCAAAAACAGCGACAGCCAAGGCAACGGGTAGTTAAGCAATCTGCTAAGAATATCGTTCTCACAGATACTCAGAAATTACCTTAACTTCTACCGCAAAAAACTTGGCATTCCGCAAAACACATCACTTCTAAAATAATCAGAATCGTTTGAAGAGCAGGTACAGGTAGTGCTAGAAGACAGCGTCCCTTTTTTTAGTTTCACGTCTGGTATACCTTCATTCGATGTTATTCAATGCATGAAGCAACGTGGAACATTCGTAATTGGTATTGCTACAACAGTTGATGAAGCTATACAATTGGAATTATCAGGGATAGATGCTAGGTTAAATTATTTTTTTGACGTTGGGGGTAATCATGAATATTGAGTTAAAGTATTTACAAGAATCTGACTTTGTTACAATCGTAAGATGGATAAATTGTTATGATAAAGATTTTATGGTTCAGTGGGCAGGATTGACATATACATTCCCTTTGTCAGTTGATCAAATGCAATCCCACTATCATAAAGGTATAAATACATCTGCATCAGATGTATTTATCTACAAAATTACCGAAACAACTAGCAATGAAACGATTGGTTCTTTGCAATTTTGCCGTTTCGATTCAATTAATAACGAAGCTGTATTTGGTCGATTTATTATCGGAGATTCAAATATCAGAGGTTCTGGAATTGGAACAATTGCACTAAGAAAAGCTGTAGAAATTGGATTTACACAATTCGATCTTAAAAAAATTAGATTAAATGTATATGACATAAATAGAGCAGCCATTCGTTGCTATGAACGTGTTGGCTTTAGGAAAGTGAAAATAACAGAGAATGTTTACACTTCAAGTCAGGGCATAACGTGGAATAACTGGGAAATGTTTTTGGATAAAGAAACTTGGGAGAAGACCATTCTTTGAACAAAAGAAGACGATAGTGCACTTAAAATAACTTGGAGTATATTTTGGAAATGTTACCTTTATATTGAAACGTGTTATCCTAATCATAGAGTGTAAACGACTTGTTCTTATTTATGTTTTAGCTAAATGGAGGGCTGAAGTGCAATGAGAAGCGATAAAGAAATGTTTGAGTTGATATTAGGTGTAGCCAAGAAAGATGAACGAATTCGAGCAGTCTATATGAATGGTTCAAGAACGAATTACAATGTTCTAAAAGATATTTATCAGGACTACGATATTGTTTACGTTGTAACAGAGACAGCCACATTTCTGAAGGATGAAAAATGGATTAACATTTTTGGAGACTTAATTATGGTTCAAGAACCCGATAAGTTAGACCAAGGTATCGGAATAAAAATGGATTTCGACCGCTCTTACGGATATTTAATGCTCTTTAGAGATGGAAATCGTATTGACCTTCGCCTTCAAACAAAAGAAGCTATGATTGCTGAATATGGAATAGATAGACTTACAGTTCCATTGTTAGATAAAGATGACTGGTTACCACGAATTTCTGCTCCAACAGATATTGATTACCGTGTGAAAAGTCCAACAGAAGGGGATTTCATCAGTTGCACTAATAATTTTTGGTGGTGTTTGCAAAATGTTGCAAAAGGAATCAAGCGAGATGAATTACCATATTTAAAGATAATGTTTGAACAGACCACCAGGGTGTCACTCGATAAGATGGTATCTTGGTGGATTGGCACAAAACATAACTTTCAGATTTCAATAGGTAAATTTGGAAAGTACTATAAAAAGTATCTTCCAGAACCGTATTGGGAGATGTATAAAGGAACCTATTCTGACAGCAACTATAACAATGTATGGGATTCAATTTTTACAACCTGTGAGCTGTTTCGGGTTCTAGCTAAAGATGTCGCAGAGAAGTTTTTGTATATTTATCCAACTGATGATGATAAAAATATGACGGAATATCTTATGCATGTAAGAGAATTACCTGTCGATGCAAAAAAAATATATTAAAATCACACGGTTATTGAGAGGAAACACTAGCACAACAAACACAACCGATAACGAAGCTGCCGCGATGATCGGCAGCTTCGTTAGATTAAAAGGGCAGCGATTTTTTAAAAGTGCCCCAAAATAATCCTGTATATAAAAATTTGGGAATAAAATGATTGGGGTGGCTCGGTTTAGTGATCATAGGTAAGCGTCAAACCCAACCCACCTTCTACCTCACGGCCAATCATGAGAAGATAAGGGCAACCCAATCAAACAGGAGGTTGCCCCATGTCGAACAAAGAGCAGCGTCGAAAGGAATGGTCCGGACG
>NZ_WUWM01000051.1 GCF_009846885.1 Paenibacillus puerhi | reverse complement strand
CCATATAATTACCAAATGGACAAAGGCTACCTTTTGATAGGTCATCGACCTTTTGGTCCATGAACGGAATATCCTATTCAGAATAATGTGATAATTAGCTCAGCTAACTTTTATGCAACGCTAGTGAATCAAAACAAAAGATAATGAATACCGAACACAATATGTTTCAATTTCCAATCCTGAGAATAAAGCACTTCAGACTGGTGATGTGCGAGAATTCACGGCATATCTGATTTCTTCGAATTCTTCGGCTGATACGTTAAACGAAAACATCGAATCGATATCCGTCACAAGCGAAGAATCCACATGGGAAGAGAGTAAAATTGAAGGTAGACCTGGAGGAACGTTTGTACAAACACCATTTAACGTCACTTTTGGTGTGCTGAGTTCACCTGTGGAAAAACGTGATGGAAAGAATTTGATCTATAAAGTTGGGGCTCCAATCGGTTACCGCTTTTCAGTGGGTACGACAGAGGATAAGCCTATGTATTTAAAAGAGTCTCTGGAATTTTCCATTGAAATCATTGATGTGGAGAGTCAGCAAGTAGTCTGGTCAGGAAAAACTCCTGCCCTTCCACCGATGAACTTTCCGACATGGGAGAAGTATGAAATTCTTGCTTTTACATGGAATCAATATGACTTGAATGGGAAACCTGTGGCTCCTGGAACGTATATGGCACGCGTTGTAAGTCCTAATTCCATTCAGAATTCAGAAACCGAAACATCAAAAGTACACACTCAAAATTTGAACTTAAACACGATCAATCGTGGAGGTCAACCGATACTGATTGAGCAATAAACCTGCTGAAATTACATTTAAATAATCAAGAAGAAAAGCTTCAGGAGTTCTATGCTCCCGGGGCTTTTTTTTCCGGTGCCTCCGGATTTGTCACTGACATTAAAATCCAATAATAAATTTACATACAAGATCTTAATTCCGACTTTGACCAAAGAAAAAACCGGGGAGCACCCAATAAAAGCTATGCCTGGAATATTGTTTCTTTCGTTGGATTTGATTCATTTATGGGGGTAATGGTTAAAAATAACTATCGAACACTATACTTGAATACCTCATCATCTATAACATAGAGAGGCGAAGGTGATAATATGCTGTCCCAATCATGCGTAGCCATTTTGTTGGCTGGGGGAGAAGGCCGCAGGCTGGGCGTGTTGACCCAAAGCAAAGCAAAACCGGCGGTACATTTCGGAGGTAAATATCGGATTATTGATTTTGCTTTGAGCAATTGCGCGAATTCGGGTATTTCGGCTGTCGGTGTCGTCACCCAATACCAGGCTGCATCTCTGCATCGTCATATAGGTATGGGTGGAAATTGGACAAACCAGGTGAAACTGCTCCCGCCAACGGATGGCGGGGTTTATACAGGAACGGCGGATGCCGTCTATAAAAATATGGATTATTTGCAAGAACATCACCCGGATGATGTTCTTGTGTTGTCTGGAGATCATATCTATCAAATGGATTACCGGAAGCTGCTGGAGCGTCACCGTGAGACAGGAGCGGATGCGACGATTGCGGTAACCCCTGTCGAATGGGAAGAAGCCCATCGATTCGGCATTATGAAGACCGATGCCAGCGGCCAAGTCGTCGAGTTTGCCGAGAAGCCGGCCGAGCCCGAGAGCAATCTGGCTTCCATGGGTATCTATGTGTTCAAATGGTCTTACCTGAAGCGCGTCCTGGAGCAGGATGCCGCGCTGGCCGATTCCAGCCATGACTTCGGTAAGGATGTGATTCCGGCTATGCTGAGTGCGGGCGATCGCGTACAAACGTATTCCTATGAGGGATATTGGCGCGACGTGGGTACGGTGGAAAGCTTATGGGAGGCGCATATGGATCTCGTGGGCGAGGAGCCCAAGTTCCTCTGCCACACGCAAACGTGGCCGTTGCATTCCTCCTTCCAATCCCAGGCAAAGAAATCGCGAATTTCAGGAACGGCTCGTCTGCATCAGGCGCTTGTCGCCCAAGAGGCTTTTGTGTTCGGACAAGTAGAGCGTTCCGTTGTATCGGAAGGAGCTTTCGTAGGACAAGGGAGCGTACTACGCAACTGCGTCGTCATGCCCAAGGCGCGGATCGGCTCCAATGTCTTTATCCGGAATGCGATTATCGGAGAAGGAGCGGTCATCGAAGACGGAGCGACCGTAGGCAGCTTAACGGGCGACGACATTTCCGTGGTGGGCGATGGAGAGAGAGTCGCCAGAAAAGTGGATAAGATCCCGAAAATTTATATGCCAATCGGACAATTTCAATTGGAGCATATCCAATAACCTAGCCGGGGATACCCCGTCGAAAAAAGGAGGCGTTACCGATGTTTCATTCCATTATTGTAGCCAAGGGCGAGCATGAAGTGAGAAGAGCGGTAAGCGACTTGCGTCAGGCCGGTCGGGAGGTGGACCAGATCCAAATACTGGCCCATGAGAGGGTACAGGAAAGCGGGTTGAATCGCCCTCGGTACATGAGCCGAATCGGATTTATTGGAGAAACGATGGCGCATACCGCAACCCCTCTGTACAAGTGCAAAGGGGACGAGCTGAGAGAGAAGCTGGGCTCGCTTGGGCTTTCGCCCTCGGCTGTCGATTACTACGAGCAGGAGATGGCCAAAGGCCATATCGTGATTGCGATAGATGAACAAGCCTTGCATCAGCGTGATCCGGTAGAGGGGCGTCTGCCCGTCGGGTCAACCCGCTAAATAGCGCATCGGAGGGAGAGGGAAGGCATGAAAATGCGGAGCATGGGATGGGCAGCCAGCATTCTCGTCATCGGGATATCGGGCATGTCCTGGGGGATAGCCGGCGAGGCGCCGCGGCAGCCTGAAGCGGTGCTGGCCGCTGCCCGGGTACAGGCGGATGATGGAGCAGGCAGTGTGCTTGCCGAGGCAGTGCCGCTCTCTAGCTCGGTTTCTACGGATGAGGCGGCGGCTTCAGGCAAGCTTGGAGGCGCCACCAACGTTCCTACATCGGGATCGACGTTCGTTGATAAGAACGGCGAGCCCGCCGCCCCGGCAGCCATCCCGCAGCTGGCAGACGCGCCTCTCCCTCTGGAGCGTATTAACGGTCTTGCCGTTACGGATGATCTGAAAACCATCTATGAGCTGAAGGGAGAGCCGATCGCCGTGGAGACCGAGCCGCTGTTCCCGGACGAACGCATCCTCATCTACGAGGATTGCAAGGTGGGGTTGTATCTGCAATCGGTTCAAGCGGTTATGGTGCCTGCAAGCGTGGGCGAGATCGTGATCGACGGCAGGAAGCTGCCCCTTGACGCGGAGGAGCTGAAGGCGGTGCTTGGGACCCCTGACTGGGTCGCGGAAGACGGCATCGTCTACAAGCACGGCGGGAATGCGCTCAAGCTGTTCATTGATCCGGAGCAGGACAAGCTTCTATCCGTTCATCTGTTTCATAACGGGTCCTTATAGCCCGGCAATAGGCGGCTGCTGCCCTCGGGGCGGGCGGCCGTTTTCCATTTTTCGAGAGGAAGAGGTCGTTGTCGGTATGTCCACTAAACGATTATTTCTTTTCTCCCGGGCTTTTGGTAGAATGCAATCAAATTACAGAAAAGCCTTCGCCCTGTCGGATAAAGGCTTTCGACCGAAACACAATGTTACCGAGGTAACCATTCCTTCGAGATCGGCTTATTCAAACAAGCGGGAGGAACCAACATGAGCAACAGCAGCGAACTTTTAGTAGAAGAACGCCGGGGCGGACTGGTGGAGTGCGAATATGCCGGACATATTTGCGGCGTAATGGCAGCGGTACGGTCGTTGGCGAGAACCGGGCTGTATTCCAGCTCCAGCGGGTATAGCGAGTCAAGCCAAGGCCAGTGAAGGCTCACCCTCATGTATGTAAAATAGCGGAGCTCTTAGGCGCCGTCATTTCCTCTCGAACGCCCAGATTACGCGTGTAGGAAGGAAATGGCGCGCCGGAGCTCCGCTAATTCGTCTTTCCTCATCTGAACAGACAGGGCAAAAAAACCTGGCGGCTGTTAACAGCCATCAGGTTTTTTCGGCCTAGCGGAACATCGGGAAGACGTAACGAACGATGAAGTATAGGAAGCCGAAGAAAATCAGAGTATAGGCGGCATATTTGATGAACGTCGAGGCAACCATACCCGAATCCATTTTCTTCTCTACGGTTTTTCTTTCGATGTCTACGTTTTTACTCTGATCCATCATTTATCGCTCCTTTTGACTGAGTTTCGGACCTGTAAGGACTGTCCTTCGTACCTATTATTACCCGAGCCGGCCCATCCTGAATCCGCTTATGAAAGCGATTACGTTTTCTAAAGAATTAGCTAGAATCGTGAAATCGAGTTCAGTTTCTGGTATCCTAGAGAAAGTATAGAAGAACATCGAACGGAGGAGGCTATTGAAATGGATGCTACGAAATTCCGGGTAAACGCGCAAACAACCGCTGGCGCACATATCGTAGCCTTGTCGGGAGAGCTGGATTTGAGTACGGCCGATATGCTGCGGCGCCAGACTGAAGCGCTTGCGGCTGACGCCGCCAGGAAGCTGGTACTGGATATGCGCGAGCTTGCGTATATCGACAGCACCGGGATCGGTGTGATCGTGTCACTGCTCAAGGTCCGGCAGGCGGCGGGGCAGGGGATTCATGTCCAGCATGTACCGGCTAAGGTTCGTCGTCTGTTCGATATGACGGGATTGACGCGCTTTCTGACTTTTATTGAGGGTCCGGAAGGTACGGACGGCTCAATGGGACAAGATACGGCAAGCGGGGATGTGCCTTCAGGCAAGCTTAAGGGGGAGGGGCAATGAATCGTCCGGCGGGAATTGCGGATCGGGAGGTTATCCTGACTATCCCCATGGATATGGAAGAGCTGGATACGGTCCGTCTGACGCTGTACGGCGTCGCTGTTCGTATGGGGTTTACCTATGAAGAGATTGAGGATCTGAAGGTGGCCTTAACGGAGGCTTGCAATCATGCGCTGCTGCAGCAGTTGGATGCAGAGCCCGGAAGGGCGCTGCGGCTGATCTTCCAGATGCGTGCCCGCGAGCTGGTGATCCGTCTGGAGGGAGAGGGCTGCAGGCTAAGCTTCGGAGAAGCGGAGACAAGCGCGGACGACCTGCTGAGACTAGCGGAGGAAGGGGAGCGACCGTTGTTCGAGATCGACCAGCTCGGCTTGTATATGATGCAGGCGTTGGTTGACGAAGTGCGGGTAGTGAGCGCCCGGGAAGAGCAGCAGGCGGGGGGAGGCATCGAGCTGCTGAAGCGGCTGTCCTGATCGTAGGCTAGGACCGGACAACCCCCCACGCGCATCCGATACAGCCCGGCAGGCAGAGGCGTTAAAAAATAGGATCGTCCGGGCATGCAGCATAGCCGGACGGTCCTTTTTGATTTCCGCCGCTTACTCGGCATAGCGGGGGCGGATAAGCCAGCGCTACAGCACGCCTTGAGCTAGAAGCGTCTGCCTATAGCCAAAAAAGCCGTCCCTGCCGCGGCTGGACCGCATAGACAGGGACGGCTCTTTACGGCAAGGTGAGCCGTTTATTCATTTAGATAGGCATCGAGCATCCACACATGCTTCTGCAGCGTGGTTCGCATCGTATTGAGCATGTCATGGGTACCTTCGTCCTCTTTCTCTTCGGCGGCGTCCATCGTTTCCTTAAACTCATCGATAAGCTGGACGTAATCGTCACGAAGGCTTTTCACCATAGCCTCGGCCGTGCCCAGCGGAGCGTGCTCCTTAAGCGTCGTTGCCGCCGCGATTTCCTTGGAGGTCGAGACAGGCGCGCCTTTTAAAGCAAGGATGCGTTCGGCGATCTCATCCATCGTGAGGCTCGCTTCGTCGTAGAGCTCCTCGAATTTCTTATGAAGATCGAAGAAGCCGGAGCCCTTTACAAACCAGTGGTGCTGATGCAGCTTCATGTGCAGAACCGAAAAGTTCGCGACCTGCTGATTAAGCAGCCCGATGAGTTCTTTGTCGGCACCGCCGGATTTCATCGTTTTGGATTCCTTCTCCATTACCTTTGCCATGATTCATTACCTCCTATATCATTCGTTGTATGTAGCGGTCCCGTGGGACGGACCGCGACCCTTCGTTAACCGCTCGCGACAAATCGGACAGTCGGGCGTCCCGACTTCTCGCCCGGTCTGTCCGAGGCTGAGCAGGGCAGGCAGTTCGCCAGCCTGCTTGATTTTCATTACCCTTAGCATGACCGTACGAAACAAGATTCATTCCTTCCTGCGGGCTTCGTTTCAGCCTCTATGGAGCCGGGTAAGAACTAGACAATTCCATTTCAAACCATATTGACGGAGGGATTGTCCATGATTATTGAGATTAGTGTGGCTATCGTCGCGATCGCTTTTGCAGCGCTCGTCGTCTATCTGATTAAAACGCTGCGTTCGGTCACGGAGCTGCTGTCGCAGACGAATGTCACGATCCGTGAAATTCAAGGTCAGATCAACGGGATCAGCGTAGAGGCTACAGAGCTGCTGCGCCATACCAATGAAGTGACGGTGGATGTGCGCAACAAGCTTCATTCGATCGATCCGGTGGTGTATTCCGTCAAGAACATCGGGGATGCCGTCCAGGAGGTAACGGATACGGTGAAGGAGGCGACAGCCGCGGTGGCCGGCTCCATCCGCCGCAATGTACCCGCAGAAACTCCGAAGACGGGCGAAGCGATCAGCCGCGTGATCCAAGCCGTTCCGATGCTGCTTGAAATTTGGCATACCTGGAGAGCTCCTAAGAAAACGACCGCTGCAGCCCGCACTAACTAAATGATTTACGATCCTTTCGGCTGACGCAAGCGAACAACTTTCGTCATCGAATGCCGGTATCTTGTTTCATTCCCTGTATGACCGGGTAATAAGCAGGGAATGAGCAGGATACCGTTTCTTGGGGTGTCCCGAGACAAGCCAGCGTTCAGGAGAAAGGATCGGTACTATGATGGAAAAGTCCAATATGTTTCAAGTGCACACAACTAAAACACCGCAAGCGACGACCGTACATCTTCGAGGCGAGCTTGATTTATCCAAGGTTTCCGAGCTTCGTTCGGCACTCGATCCGTATATCGCGGATACGAGCCGCAGCCTTGTCTTGAATTTGAGGGAGCTGCAATACATTGACAGCACGGGGATTGGTGTGATTGTATCGGTACTAAAGGCGCGGGATGTTTTGAAGGCCCACTTTCTGGTCGAGGACATTCCGCCAAAAATTAAACGAATTTTCGACTTGACGGGTATTACCCCGTTTTTACAGCAGAGCCCCCCTGCGGATTCGTCCGGAGCGCGGATCATAAACGGATAAGAAAGGATCGGAGCATGCGTATGAATTCGGAATCTCACGTGGTTTGTCTCTCTGTCCCTGCTGAGCCGGAGTATATCGATTTGGTTCGTCTGACGCTTTATGGCATCAGCTCCAAGCTTGGTTTTTCCTATGAAGAAATTGAAGATATGAAGGTAGCGGTAGCGGAGGCCTGCAACAATGCCGTGGTTCATGCTTATGAACCCGGCTTTCCGGGTGTGATGGAGGTGCGGTTCGAAAGACTGGAGGATGGACTGCGCATCACGGTGAAGGATGAAGGCCCGAGCTTTGATTATGCAGCCAAGGCCGAGCGTGCCGAATCGTTGCATGATAAAACGCTTAACGAAATCAACGTGGGAGGCCTTGGAATCTATTTGATGCAGGCGCTGATGGATGATGTTGAGGTAAGAACGGGCATCGGCACGGAAGTGACTTTGACCAAACGCGTCATTCGAAGCGAGGAAATGGTATGAAGATCAATTCGGAGCGATCGAATCCAGGGATAAATACGGATGAGCTTATTATTAAATATCAGGAAACTGGCTGTAATGACACCGCTACGATTCTGCTGAAGCAGTATGAGCCGATGGTGAAGATGGCGGCTGGTAAAATGTCCCGGAACCGCCCCGATCTGTTCGAAGATTTGTATCAAGTCGGCCAAATGTCGGTATTGAAGCTGCTGAAGCAATTCGACTTGTCAGTCGGCGTTCAGTTCGAGGCGTATATGATGAAAAGCGTGATCGGCCATATGAAAAATTATTTGCGCGACAAATCCTGGTACGTTCAGGTGCCGCGGCGTATCAAAGAAAAGGGGAATCAGATCCAGCATGTGGTCGATATGCTGACTGTACGCCTGGAGCGGTCGCCCAATGTGGATGAGATCGCCGCGGAGATGGAGCTGTCGGTCGAGGAGACGATCGAGATTCTGGCGGGACGCGATTATTACCATTACGTGTCGCTGGATACGCCGTTGTCTTCCGATGATAACGGGTCCACGATCGGAGATGTGATCGGTACCCCGAGCGATGCTTATCAGCTAGTCGATAACCGGCTTGCGCTGCAGGATGCGCTCGTCCACCTTAAGCCGGAGGAGCAGAAGGTGCTGGAGCTGGCCTACGTGGAGGGACAATCGCAGCGCACGATCGCACAGGAGCTGGGCGTGTCCCAGATGAGTGTGTCACGTATACAGAAACGGGCGTTGGACAAGTTGAAGGCTTACTTTCAAGAGTCGGATGGGCGTCATGGCGTCGGATCCTAGAACGCATTCCTTTACGGGGATGCGTTTTTTGGTTGTTCGTTGTTCCGAGACAGTTTCAGCCGTTACCGGGGAGGGTAATGATAAGCAAGTACGAGAAAGCCAATCCTGAAGAAATCTAAGGCGGTGGATCTTATGACAGTCAAACATCTGATTAAATGTCACGGAAGCGAAATATTAGTCCGGGAAGAAGATGGCTCTTATATTCTGTCAATTCAATCTTCAACCAACCCGCTAGGATTCGGCAGCCCCTTGGAAACGTTTGCAGAAAAAGAAGAAGCTATCCAGGCGGCGGACAAATTCTGTAATCTTCTGACCGCAGCGAAGGAACGCGGATACTATCTGGAGAATGGATACTTCGTTAAGCCCGACAAGGAGAAGCTCTCCGTCAAGCAGTGTCTGCAAAGGGAATTGGGTGAGGACGGTTGGATAACCGAATTGGAGCAGGTGTAGAGTAGCAGGAACCAAACTTCATAGCGACCGACTTAAATAACGGAGCGCCTCTTCTGGAGGGCTCCGTTTTGTGTGCGGCTGCCGCCGGAGCGGGCTGGAGGAGGGTGGGAGTGCCGGGAGAAGGGAATATGAAGCGAGTGAAGGCGTTTTTCCAACCTTACCATAGTGCTCCCGAGCCTTCTTGCTACCCAAAAGTGTTCAAATGAACGGTTACAACCTCGATTACATCTTCTACCATCGCTTCCAACGAGTGGGCTTGAGCGTCTCTGCTCCATTGTAAGGCCGATCCGAATATGCCCCAACTGACGACAAGAGCCCTTGCTTCAAGCTTATCTTGCCGGAAGCTTTGGTGGGGTCCCCATTTCAACCATTGGAGCAGGAGACGATGCAATTCTCTTTGCATGGCTTTTTCTAGCATCGGCTCAAACTGTTTGTCTCCGGGCGTGATGTATTGTCGAAATCGTACTAGAAATTGAAAGATGGTTTGAACAAGGATGTGCAGATTATCTTTACTGAAGGCTGAATCATCCGGCAGTCTTTGTTTGATAATGAGATGAAATTTATCCGTCATCCAATATTCGAGGAAAGCAAACTTATCTTCAAAATGGGCATAGAAGGTTGCACGATTCACGGACGCTCGAGCCGCGATGTCTTGCACGGAAATCGAATAGATGTTTCTCTTTTCCTCGAGCAGATCATTAAAGGCCTGTATAAACAATTGACGGGTTCTTTTTACACGGGGGTCGTCGGGATTTACCGGCATGCTAAACCACCCTTTCTTCGGCTTACAAAAATAGACAAAACGGCAATCGTGTCGGGAACCCAACGAAATCGGCCTTTTGTTGATTGTTCACGAGGTCCAATCCGTTTATCTTTTGATTATGCCTATATGGTTGCACAAAACCGTATGGTAAGCAAATCTTTCGCCGAGGAAAGGATGGAGGTAATATGCTTATCGTTACTGGAGCAAATGGAAAATTAGGCAGAGGCGTGGTAGAGCAATTGCTTAAGCGTATCCCTGTTGAACAGATTGGGGTCAGTGTCAGAGAAGTGAGCAAGGCCCAGGATTTAACGGTTCGTGGGGTCCGTGTTCGTCGTGGCGATTTTGATGATGCGGAGAGCTTGCTTGATGCTTTTGAAGGAGCGTCGCAGGTTCTGCTTATCTCGTCCGGCATTTTGGGAGAGGCGGGTATCCGTCAGCATCAAACAGCCATTCACGCAGCAAAAAAGTCCGGCGTCGGCAGGGTGCTGTACACGAGTCATATGGGTTCTTCGAAGACGTCATATTTTCCGCCCATGATTCACCACGCGGCGACAGAAGCATTGCTTAAAGAATCGGGCATGCCCTACACGTCTCTTCGTAACGGTTTTTACGCCTCCTCTTTGGTTGGATTATTGGGTAAAGCCATCAAAACGGGAGTACTGGTCGTTCCCGAGGACGGTCCGGTTGCCTGGACAACGCACTCGGATTTGGCGCAAGCCACGGCAGTCATTTTAACCGAGCAGAGCTTGGACGGCCTATCCCCGAATCTAACGGCCTCTGAAGCGATTGATATGGAGGGGGTTGCGGCGATGCTTTCGGATCTCACCGGCCGATCGATCTACCCAAAAGTCGTGTCAGACGAAGCGTATAGGGAGTATCTGATCGCACAGGGTTTCCCGGAGCCACGCATTGACATAACTATGGGTTTATTTCGTGCCAGCCGTAATGGGGATTTCGCCCAAACGACTACCGCTTTAACCGATCTGATCGGTCGGCCTCCGATGAAGCTAAGGGATTTTTTGAAGGAGTCTGTGTCCCTATATAGTTGAAAAAAGTAGATCAACGATAGGTCTTTTCAACTATTCGGCTGTTCGCGGTCAATGTCAAGGCGCCGTTCTTCCTAGTCCAGCAATCGCGACCGCTGTAGCCGTGATCATAAGCTATATCCGCCCAATCGGGATGTTCACATTCACGAATGAAGCTTCACTCGGGTCTGATACGTGGACTCAAACTTTATGACACTTGATAATCAATGTAGAGGGTATGATACGAGCCTTCGTTCCAGAGTACCACTTGCTTGAATTACTTGTATCATTGTCATCAACCCTTGAATCCTCAATTACCTTATCAATAACAAATCCGGTATTAATAAGTTCATTAATGAAAGTGCTTATTTTTCGATTGTGCATGACTATTGGTGTACCTCTCCAAGAATCATGTTTTTCAAATCCCTCATTTACATAAGAACGTCTAAACCTTAATTGTTCATTGACGTATTCAACAACACTGTGTACAGGATGTTCCCAACTAAAGACTAAAATACCGCCAGGCTTAAGGCTTCGATAGATATTGCGTAGTGTTTTCGGTAAATCGACTGTCCAACCGAGTGCATAGATAGAGACGGCTTTATCAAAATAATGTTCAGGAAGACCCGGAATATCTTCCATTGGCGATTCTATAAAGGTGACAGGAGTATTTTGTTTCGAGACAACTTCTTTTGCTGTCTTTATTTGTGTACTGGATAGATCTACGCCCCATAGCTCTCGTGCTCCACGTTTAGCAAGGTACTCCAAGGTATGACCGCTTCCACAACCTACTTCTAAAATAACGGCATCTTTAATTTGACCAAGTAAGTGTAGCTCTTCCTCTGTTGGTGCATATGAACCGTAGTCAAGTATGTCAAACGAACCTTCAAAAAACTGGTCAGCGACTTTATCCCAGCCCATTTTGTTTAGTTGAATCATATCCCTTTGTTCCAGCATACTCAATCACCTCATAGAACTTTTATGATATATAGATGGTCTTTGATTGCAAATCCAATATCCTTGATCGAACGTCATTCTTTGAGATGAAAATTTCTTCTCCATTTATATCGAAGCAATATGCAATTGGGATCGACACGCCAGTATCCCGGTAGGAACCATCGGCGTGACTTGTGCCAATAATCATCGTATTGTATGCAATCGCAATTTTTCGAGCTTCATCTATCCATTCTTGAAATTGTTCTTCACTAAACATCCCGACACCAATTGGATGTACCACTAAATCGATGTCTATTTCACTTTCGTATTTAATGCCTTGGACGATTAATTCATCACAAAGTATGTGACCAATTGTCAGTCCTTCTACTTCAACAAACGATGTAGGGCTATATTTGATTCTGTCTAGAATAACAGTCCCTGAACGGTCAATAATAATGGCTCTATCTTTCGGTCGATCGTTCATTCTTCTATGTCCGCCGATGAGTACGGTATTATATCGTTTCGCCAGGCGGCAAGCTTCTTCAACATTTTCATTTAAATATCCCTCAGGGAATATCACTACATCGACAGAGTTGTTATGTAGTTCATTCTCTAGTTGTCTAATAGTTTGTTCAAGCTTTGGTTGAGTAATCATTATTTTCATTTAATCCCTCCAATAAGGTTCAAATGGAATATTTAAAATCATAGCCTAGATGGAAGAATTGGGCAAATCGTTAAAACTAGCGTTCGTGTCTTGCTGCTAACCAAAAAGGAGCGACATTCCGTGGTGCACCGTGGTCGTCATAGTCAGATTAACGGCGTAATAAAATTTTCATTATCTGTGGTGCTCCGACAGGGAATGGGGTGGGAACGAGAAGGATAATTTCGACCAATTGCCTTGTAATACAATGTACTATGTAATACAATTTTATGTAATATATCGGAGGTGAGCGCCGTGGATAAAGAAATGATGAAAGGCAGTATTGATATTTTACTATTAGCCGAACTAAACAGAGGCGATTCTTATGGATACGAGATTATTAAAAACTTAAAACAAAGAAGCAACAACTTCTATGATATGAGCGAAGGAACATTATACCCAGCTTTAAGGCGCCTAGAGAATAAGGGATTTGTGGAATCGTATTGGGGGGAATCAAACGATGGGGGAAGAAGGAAATACTACCGTATCACGGAAAATGGCAAAGCTGAACTTACTCGGAAAATTAAACAATGGAATGAACTTAACATCGTGATATTAAACGTAACGGAGGGAGCCATATGAGCCATATCCAGCGTTACTTACAACAACTCTCTTCAGGTCTTGACTGTGATCCGAGTACAACAAAAGAACTTATCGAGGAGTTCGAAGACCATTTGATGTTATTAAAGAAAGAGTATGTAGAGAAGGGACTTGCGGAAGATATTGCTGAAAAATGTGCGGTTTTTGATTTTGGCGAATACAAATCACTACAACAAAAATTAGACAAAACACTGAACCCCTTCAAAAAAATCTTAAAAGTAACGCATTGGCTATGTTTTGGTATATACGTGTGGTTTGTATCAATGGCTTGTTTTGTGGGAAAATTTGAAAATTTATCGTACCTAAGCAATGCCGGAAGAGGGGTTACTCTAAGGTTTAATTGGGGACTTTATTCAAACCATAATCTAATTCCGTTTAAAAACATAGACCGAGAAATCATTCAATCTGTATTTTGGGTTGCTAAGATAAATGCATTTGACATTACATTTTTCACTACAGCACTAGGTGTTGTTTTGCTTTTTATTCCCTTAGGCTTTTTTCTTCCGATATTATTTAAGGTCAATACTCTAAAGAAAATTATAACGTACTCCGTTGTAACCGGGGTATCTATGGAATTGGTACAATTCATAACCAATACCGGAGCTTTGGATGTAAATGATATTTTATTTTATGTAATCGGCTCGGCAATTGGATGGTTTACATACTCGTCCATCAGAAAAGTAAAAGTACAAAGATTAGGAAAAGCCAAAGCCTGATTGCTGAGGGATGGGAACGATAGCTGAAGCATCGGGGGCGATTTGACTTTGGATAATGTTACTTTCCTATATAGAATGAATCATTGAATTTCCAAAATGAGAAAGGGATGTCCCTATCATCGTCGAACTGATTATAGTAAGAATCGGGATAACGCGGTGGACGGGATGGAGAAAAAGAAAGCCCTAGCTGAAGTGAGAGAACGGTTAAGATTTACAAAGGATCGCGGGATGTACAAGCGATTGCAGACGGTTCGTCTGCGTATCATGGGAATGCCTGTTAAGGAGAGTGCCGATATTCTGTGCAGCTCAGAGAAAACGATTCGGAGTTCAATCAGCGGAAATTGGCAATGACCCGTAGCCTCTAGAATAATGGCAGGGCGAAGGCCGCTTTCCAATTCTAATGATCTCAGTATATCCAAAAGAACTGGTGGTATTGTTGATTATGTAGCAATTTGCAATTTAATATTAATGATAGTTCTACCCGTACGCTGGTTGGTAGAAATACTAGCGCAGTTGAACTCCATTGGGCCTGATTTTAGTCCCATGTATCTACTGATAAAAGCAAGATGATAATTAGCATAAGCCAGATGCGAATTTAGCATCTGGCTATTTGCTTCTTTAAATAACTTCATTTGGGAATTAACTCAAATTCAATCTCGGTTTTTGTTAAATCAGCCTTTTCTATATTGCCTTCCAACTGTTTAGTAATGGTTTGCACTTCACCTAAATCCAAATCGAAATGTGTAAAAACCCATTGTTTTAATAAGAGTGTACCTTCGCTATCGTAGAATCGGATTGAAAGGTTGCTGTTTGCTGGATACTCCTTGTATTTTTTTATTTGAGCAATCATCGAAGTTCTGTTTCCATGAGCAAAATAAAAATTACCCATTCCAACAATCTCACCTTTGTCTTTCAAGGTAAGATTGCGTTCATCAGCAGCATCTATAAAAATCGCCCTTCCTGCGAGAGTGTCATCCCAATATTTTACTGTTGCACCTAAATTTTCAGAAATATAACGGAGTGGAACATACGCTGTATCTTTATAATTCAACACTTCAATGTCCGTTGAAGACGAGGTTTGTTTTCCATTTAAATTAACATTAATCGGTGTTGGCCATAAATAAGCTTGAACTGTTGTTAATACTAAATCAGCATGGACTGTTATAGAACTTGCTAACGCTGCACCTATAACTCCGCCAATTATATATTTTTTCAAAATCAAATACCTCCCACTTTACACATTCATTCTTAGATTTTCAATTATCGACTTCCTTAAGTTGTGAGATATCATGTAGCATTGGCATAATTTTCTGAGCATGCCCCGGCACTCGTTCTAACAAGCTCTCCGCTTGATTCATGATGTCTTCAAGTTGGCGTGTTAGCAATTCATGCTGTTCCAGGAGCGCCTTCATTTCCATTTGCGCAGCTGTTAGTCCTGGGGCTATTCTAATGGACTCCGAAGCTACTCTGACTAGTTTCTCTGCTCTCTTGGTACCCACAGCTCGTTTACATCTTGCTTCCAACGCTTGAGGATCGCAAATGATCCTAGGCCTACCACTTCCTGCGGTATCGGGGATTCGGAAAGTTTGACTAATGACGCTTTCCCTTCCCAGTCCTTAAACACCTGGTTGTACTCTGGAAAGAAACGATCTAACCAGTCTGAACGTGGCGCTGGAACTGGCCGAGATTGACCATGATCTTTTCACGTAATTTCATATAGATCCTTAGATCAGCGTACACATCAGTAGGCAATTGAGGCTCCGTATACTTTCCGTTTCGAACGAGATCTGCGATAACCTCTGCATCACATGATGCGGATTGACGACAACCACTTTAATGCCCTCATTCTGTAGGAACTCGGCGAGTGGAAACCAGTAGTGTCCGGTGGGCTCAATGTCGAATATGATGTCCGTCTTGGCGTGCTACCGTTTTAACTCCTTCATCCACAATACTAGTTTGGTTAGGCCTTCTCGTGAGTTCTCAAACACACAGTCTCTAGCTCAATGACACGGAAGTCGATCGATCGGGCAACATGCGTTTCTTTGGCAATATCTGCTCTGCCAACAAGTGTTTGATCGGTAATTCTTAGAATTCGTTGATTTTGCCTCTGCTTTTGCTTATACTTCATGGTGAGCTTCTCCTTCATTTAGGGCAGTGAATGGTACACATTCCAGACCCAGCATACAGGAGGCGCTCTTTTTGTTTTATAGGAATGGCTCCTAAAAACTTTTTTTATCTATTTATAAGACGTAGAACATCCGCATAAAGTTATTCCGCATAAGATATTTTACACAAAGAATATATTTTAAACCATTTTTTCATATAATTTCATTAATGACCGGGTTGTGTTTTCGCACAACACGGCCAACGACGTTGCCTTGATCTCCTCCTTCACAGCCACGCTGGGCTCCAAGAGGCTCCGCCCAATCGTCCATCAGCAGGTCAGTTAAAGAAAAATCGTGCCGCAGTGCAAGTGAATTCCACTGCGGCAGTCGGGGATCCTCTAAAGGCGACCTTTTCCATTGCCCCAAGAACTGCTTTATCCAGTATGCCTCAGCTTCACATCGATCGTGTGGCCAATAGCATTCTCAACCGAGGCGAACCGCTGCACACGTTCTGAATCAATGTACCGCAAAGCCGTCCATTAATGGAACTCTACGTCATTGGCAAGTGGAGCATCTACCGTCCACGTATGGATGCCAGATCTCGAGTCTCGATAAATCCAGCCCCTATCTTATTAGTTCAAAGAGACAACCCATCGAGTCGGCACCTCCAGAAAAATGCAAAATAACCACATCATTATCATTCAAGGGGAAGAGTTCCACAGGTTTTGCTTTGCGGGCAGCCATGACCGATAGCGCCTGAAGCCTTGGCTCCGTAGTGCTGCCCACAAGAATATCTTTTAAGGTTGGGTGGCAGGATGGCGAAGCCTTGATACCGGCTTGTCATCGTCAAACATGATTGGAGCGGAACGAAGTGGAGTGAAATGATGTTTGGAGCATAGCCCCAAAAAGGCATCTTTGTGAGTCCCGTTAAAAATTCAAATGGAAGCTTGTATTGGTGATCTTTCCAATGCAAGCTTCCATTTGAATTAGGGACGGTGAACCGGGGGATTAGTTTTCAGTCCACATGTTTTGCCTAGAATCTTTTGTTTCAATCATCCGTGGAAATATTATACAATAATTAGCGAGTCAACTAGACTCACAATTTCGAAAGAAATTCGGTGCTAAGATGAATGTATCTATTAATCAGCTCACTGATGAAATTACAAAGATAGGTGTGGGAAAATTAGGGCGATATGAGTATGCTAATGACCTTGAAAGAAACATTCTCACATCCTAGTGGACGGGGATCATATGAATAATTCGTTAATCAACTCAATTCACACAAACTTAAAATGTTCTTTCTCCGAATGTATTTCAGAGCATCTCAAATCACCAACACTGGCTGATCAATTGAGCAATGCACGCTACTATATTTATCAAGATAGTGGGACTAGCGAGTACTGATTTCATGACGAGGTATTTGTTAATGTAAAGGAAAAGGAACTCAACACGGACTTTATAAATAGGAATAAAAGAAGATCCCTTTGGAGGAGCTACAAAGAAGGAAGAGATACGACGACAAAAGGATAACAGACCCTGGGGCCCCGTTACGGATTCAGAAATTAAGTCCTCCTTCACACCCACGAAGTGCCCCGATAGGTTCACCTAGCTCCCTGCATATGTTGGATCTGTTTCTACCTTCAGCAACTGTTCCCTTATCCAAAGAAGTTGGATTGATTATATCTACTGCGCTGCTCCAGCAAGAGCAAGGCCACGGATCCAGATACATCAGAGGGCTTAAGCATTTCAGCCTTCAAAAGTACCCAACTGCAGCACACTGTATGCTTTACTTTACAGAAAATTTACGAACATGAAGTGCCGTGCCCGAATTAATCTGGATCGTAGGCTATCTTCTTGACGATTTTCATCAACCCAAAGCATTATTCTTTTAAGATCGATTCAATCAAGGCTAATTTCAAAGTTTGTAATCCATCTTCTTTAGGTAAATTAATGAATTTGAGTAGTAATTCTATATCTTCTTCAAAATAACACAAAATCACTTCCAGGCTTTCTTTGTCACCCTTTTTTGCCTTTAATAAGTGCACTGTTAAACTCTTGGCTTCATTTTCAGGAATTACTGGTCTGACACCCATTTTCTTCGAATGCTTTCCAAACTTTTTTTCTTCCATTTACTCACCGCCTGTTGAGTTATATTAAGTTCTTTTGCAACCTCTTTCTCCGTCATCCCATCCATGTAAATCCGACGAACGATATACCTAGCCTTAGGGGAGTCAATAGACGCAATCAATTCTTCTATATGTAGATTACCAACCAGATCTAACTCCAATTCCGATCCCAGCTGTTCATCATCGAAGCATAATAGCTCACATTTCCTTTGTTTACGCAAGTGATATTGTATACGCCAAGCAAACCGATACAATTCTTCACGATAATAATACAACGGATTTTCAACATTATAATCCATTCTATTTGCTCCTCACCTTTTTTCTCCCCTCATACAATACGTAAAAAATTGGATATTATATACAACCAGACGAAAAAACAAGAACACATGTTCTTGTTTTTTCGTCTGGTTGTAGTTATTTACAAAAAAATTACATTTAGATTAGGGGAGAATTGGAAAGGAGGGGAACATTATGGAATCAACTGCACTGATAAAATTCATAAGCGATATTGGGTTTCCTATAGCTGTAACTATGTTTTTATTAATAAATGTTCAAAAACGCCTAGACAAATTGGATCAAACAATAACAGAACTTATTAAGAAGATACAAGATTTTAAGTAAGTGGCCTCTATTCTATCTCGTGTGCGACAGCAAGCTAAAGCATATAAAATAACTTTTTAGTTGTATTTAGAACCCCAAAATTTGCTTTATATGTGACGGAGCGAAAATTTGGTTGGAAAATTTAAACTAGTAAACCAAATATTCCTACGATCAAAACAATGAGGAGGAACAGAAATATGTGTGAATGTGGAAAAGCAAAGGCACAAATTTTGAAAGAGGATAAAGAAATCCTAGAAGAAATCGCTCAGGTAGTCCGAGTACCCGAAACAGTAGCAACACCCCAGATGCTAGTCGAATATATTAGAGAACTTTTAATGAACCAGGTGGAGAAGAGAGATTAAAGGATTCTACGAACGAGTTTCATATTACCAAATGATAGATTAAAGGAGACATCAAAATGAGCTTAAATTCTTGTAACAACGTAGGTAAACTTGTTAATTATCAGAATATTACCTCTAGTGTTGCTCTTAGTCTTACTGGGAATAAATTAGTATACAGCAACTTTCCAGAGTCGTTCTCCGATTACAACACAGCAGAAAATAAAAAGTATTTTTATCGTGATCCTAGCGTGAGAGGCCGTGCACGTGTTTTCTTTCACCATTCAAATGGTTCAAGCAACACATATAAATTAGTAGTTCGTGTTCGTAACCGCAATGGATTTCCTGTAAATATCTATACAAACCGAACTGGCTCTGCTTCTTCAGAATGGGCTGTTGTTGCCGGGGGGTATGCTTGGGAAAACTGGTTAGCGTCTTCGGGCACGGATACGTATAGAACAACCATCAGCAGTAATCAAACATTCGATTTGATTCAACAGAATGTTCCAGGAGGCCACTCTACTGGGGGCGTTGTCGATTATGTAGCCACTGATTCATCTGGAAATTTGGCCAACGTTGAGATTACTGTTTTTGCTGCATTATATCCAAGCTCAATTACTAGTAGCATGATGGATACTTGGGGATATGATCAAAACACAGATTGGAACTACTCCCAAAAGGCTTATGGTAAACTAGTGCGCGGCACTTTTAATCATTCTTCACGCAATGCAGTAATCAATATCAATACGCACCCCAGTATGTCTAGCTGCTTGGTTCTAGGACATCCCACCACATCGGTAGGACTTACCAATGAATATGAACAAGGTTGGGATTACACTCAGAACTGTTCTGTTTGGGTAGCTGGTAATTACGGTATTGATTATAACCTGCAATTTAATATAAACGACAGCGCGACGCGTAAAGGTAATGTCTATGGATACCTTCAAGATAGCGGATTTCCGAATTATTACGTAATCAGAAACAATGGTGCCTATAGTGGTTGTAACAAAAATAACCTTAATGTAGCATGGAATTTTGATTCCTCCTTTACAGGATACAGCACCATCACAAAAAATATATGGTACACGCTGACCGGAGGCAATGCCAGTCCTGTCGAGATTCACTGGGCATAAATACGATACGTCACGATAACTAAAAATAGGTTTGTCCCTTAAAGAAAATTACTGTTTAAGGGGCAAACCTATTTCTACAATCGTGGTTAAATATGGGAATCCTTATGTTTAGGAGAATTGAACCGTTTAGAACAATAAATACCGCTAACCTTGGCATGATGTTCTAAACGCCAGGGTTGCGGCAGCAATAACCATATTTTACTTTATTTCAGTTTGTTAGTCAGCAATATAATCTATTCACGAATCACTAATTCAATCTTCGTTTTGGATATATCTGCTGATTCAGTATTCCCCTCCAATATTGTAGAGTTAGTTTGTACCCCCCCTAGAACAAAGGAGTAATTATTGAGAAATTGTTTCAATAAAAGTCTACCTTCCTTGTCATAAAAGGAGATACGAAGTCTATGATTTGCAGGAATATCTTTATATTGTTTAATCTGCGCTGTCATATATGACCTATTACCATGCACAAAAGTGAAGTTACCCATTCCAACTATTCCGTGATCGTCCCTTACTGTTAAGTCCTGGTCATCAGCGATATCTATAAAAATGGACCTTCCTGGGAACCGTCCATCTTCTTCATACTTTACTGTTGCACCTAATCCCTCTGATACAAAACGCAAGGGAACGTAAGCGAGATCCTTGTAATTGAGCACTTCAATTTCGGCTGGGTTGGACTGATTATTTTCTCCATTTAAATTAATTCTTATCGTTGTTGGCCATAGATAAGCCTGCACTGTTGTTAATGCTGTTTCAGCATGAACTGTAACAGAAGTGGCTAAAATTGCACCTATAACTCCGCCAATCATATATTTTTTCAAAAATATTCCCCTCCT
Source organism: Paenibacillus puerhi (assembly GCF_009846885.1). Taxonomy (GTDB): domain Bacteria; phylum Bacillota; class Bacilli; order Paenibacillales; family NBRC-103111; genus Paenibacillus_G; species Paenibacillus_G puerhi. Next base: position 12,325 of record NZ_WUWM01000051.1, on the reverse strand, counting down.
AGGTAATATTATTGCTTGTATTATAAGACGAGAAGCATATTCCAAAAGTTACATCATTTTATAGAATTTTTACCCAAATAAGCATTATAAAAACAATTATTATTTGTAATTCTTATTAAGTTTACTTTAACCATGGCCTATGCAGTTAAAGTAATTTCCTATATAGAATGAATCATAGAATTTCCAAAAAGAGAAAGGGATTTCCCTATGATCGCCGAACCGATTATTGTAAGAATCAGGATATCGTGGTGGACGGGATGGAGAACAAGACAGCCCTTGCTGAAGTGGAGAACGGTTAAGATTTACAAAGGATCGCGGGATGTACGAGCGATTGCAGACGGTTCGTCTGCGGATCATGGGAATGCCTGTTAAAGAGATCGCCGATATTCTGAGCCGCTCAGAGAAAACGATTCGGAGTTCAATCAGCGGAAATTGGCAATGACCCGAAGCCTTTTGAATAATAGCAGGGCGATTGCCGCTTTCCAGTTCTAATGATCTCAGTATATCCAAAAGAATGAGCAATCCCTTGGGTGTATGAGTAAAACGAAATGTTTTGCCGTGTTCTTGTCAAGAAAAGCTTGGCCGTGGTTTTCACCTTTTGATACGTCTAGGCTAATAACAGGATTCATCATCCGCTCCTTTTATATCGTGCTGATAGCCCCAATCCTTCTTGTCGTTCATAGCTTCGCTTGTCATTCGAGATCTATGTCTCGACTAGCTCAAACTAATACGAAGTTCTTGACAGACCCCGTTTTTTCTTTGTTTAGTTCATGAAAGGCAACCAATAGCAATGTTTCTATGGTGAATAATGGATTGATGTGGGCTGTACGAAAAAAAACGCTCCGCCCACGTCGTTTCGTGTAAGTATGCATGGCTTCTTTAGGAGCATGAATCGTTGCTGATGAGAAAATATGCCCATCTGTAAGTTGCTGACGCTTCTTCCTCCGTCTGGGCAGCCCCGGAAACGTCCAACTATAGTCGCATGGCAGCCACAGCGGCAATCTGTACATAACACTGTTGTGTCTTGCTTTCTTTGCGGTTCAGAAGATATGGCGACAAAAAACACCAACTCTGGATTCAGAAATTACTCCCCGTTTTCACACCCACGTATGCCCCTAAGGCTCAAAATAGCTTAGGTAAATTAATGAACTTGAGTAGTAATTATATATCTTCCTCAAAATTACACAAAATCACTAGACGCAATCAATTCTTGATCTAACTCCAAGTCCGATCCCAGTTGTTCATCATCGAAGCATAATAGCTCACACTTCCTTGGTTTACGCAAGTGATATTAACGCCAGGGTTGCGGCAGCAAAAACCATATTTTACTTTGCTTCAGTTTGTTAGTCAGCAATATAATTCATCCAGGAATCACTAATTCAATCTTCGTTTTGGATATATCTGCTGATTCAGTATTCCCCTCCAATATTGTAGAGTTAGTTTGTACCCCCCCTAGAACAAAGGAGTAATTATTGAGAAATTGTTTCAATAAAAGTCTACCTTCCTTGTCATAAAAGGAGATACGAAGTCTATGATTTACAGGAATATCTTTATATTGTTTAATCTGCGCTGTCATATATGACCTATTACCGTGCACAAAAGTGAAGTTACCCATTCCAACTATTCCGTGATCGTCCCTTACTGTTAAGTCCTGGTCATCAGCGATATCTATAAAAATGAACCTTCCTGGGAACCGTCCATCTTCTTCATACTTTACTGTTGCACCTAATCCCTCTGATACAAAACGCAAGGGGACGTAAGCGAGATCCTTGTAATTGAGCACTTCAATTTCCGCTGGGTTGGATTGATTATTTTCTCCATTTATATTTATTCTTATAGTAGTTGGCCATAGATAAGCTTGCACTGTTGTTAATACTGTTTCAGCATGAACTGTAACAGAAGTGGCTAAAATCGCACCTATAACTCCGCCAATCATATATTTTTTCAAAAATATTCCCTCCTAGGTAATATTATTGCTTGTATTATAAGACGTGACGTATGTTCCAAAAGTTACATCATTATATATAATTTGGTGGACGGGATGGAGAACAAGAAAGCCCTGGCTGAAGTGGAGAACGGTTAAGATTTACAAAGGATTGCGGGATGTACGAGCGATTGCAGACGGTCCGTCTGCGTATCATGGGAATGCCTGTTAAGGAGACCGCCGATATTCTGTGCCTCTAAGAGAAAACAATTTGGAGTTACATCCACAACTATTGGGAACGATAGCACAACAACCATGGGAGCAGGTCGCCGCGGGTAACAGCTGTCCCCTAGTTCGCGTTAAGCTAAAAGGCAGGATTCTTCAATGATCATACCGAATACTAATGGTGCTCTCTGCTATATGAAGAAGACTTTCCAAAGGGTGAACTGACAATGGACGCTAAGGCGAATGAATCAAAACAATCATTAATAAATAGATTGAAAACGATGGCAAAGAAACTTAAAACAAACTTGATGGTGATGTATCTGGCATATCGTGACCCACGGGTACCCATGTTTCCAAAAATATTTGCAATATGTGTAGTTGCGTATGCTTTTAGCCCTGTGGACTTGATCCCAGATTTTATACCGATACTCGGATATCTTGACGATTTAATTCTTGTACCGCTAGGTGTCTACATAGCCTTACGACTGTTTCCAAAGGAAGTGCTTGAAGAATACCGTACAAAGGCAGAGGAACAAAGAAAATTTGGCAAACCTAAGAATTGGATTACAGGCACACTCGTAATAGCCGTTTGGATTGCATTAGCTGTATGGAGTGGTTGGTATATCTATGGACTGTTAAAATAACGGTTGAAGTATAGCAGGACGCGATAGTTGAATCATGATAAGACGGCAGCCGGCGGCTGCCGTTTTTCGTTATGGGCAGTATAAGTTCCAACATGTGGTATTGTGTGAGGGGCAGCGGCTTTTCGAGCACCTTGAAGGCTTGCAGATCATGCTCTGGTACTACCCTGTCTATGAAGACTTCGCATGATTGATAGCGGTCTCGATGTAGGCTCTCAAAGTCTTGATGAACGTGCGCATGGCGTATCCGACATATCTGTCGCTGCGGTAGATCAAACAAATGTCCTGAGAAGGCGTAGGATTCCTAAGGTGCACGACTTTGATGTCTCTATGGTGAAGATTATCCAGTAGAAGTCGCGGCAGAACGCAGGCGCCAACTCCGCTTTGTACCATCTGGAGGAGGGAGGATAACGTTGTCGTCACCATATGCGGCTCCACTGTAAACCCTTTGTCCATGCAAAAGCGGTCGATCAACTTGCGGCATTGATGGTCGGGTGGAAACATGACCATCTTCAAGGCATGCAGCCTATTCAAGGGAATGAAGTTTTCCATGGCAAGGGGATCATTACTACGTACCGCCAATGAAAATTCCTCGCGAAACAGGGGGATTGACGTGAGACGTTCATCGATAACAGGTCCAATGGTTACGCCGACATCGATGCTTCGGTCCAAAACTTGTTCGGTTACTTTCGTGGTTTCCAGAAGGGACAGCGAGATGGTGGGATAAGTCTGATGGAAGTCCAATAGCAAGGCATTAAACATGAGATCCGCGTCACCGGGCAAGACGCCGATGGATAGTGATCCGCCTTGCATCTGCTTGAGATCAGCAATGGCATCGCTCGCTTGCTGCAGATGCCCAAACACGGCAGCACCATGTTCACGAAGAATCGCTCCAGCTTCTGTAAGGACAATTGTTTTTCCCACACGATCGAACAACAGAACTCCTAATTCTTCCTCCAATCTCCTTATCTGTTGGCTGATGTTGGGTGCACTGACTCCCATTTTTTCAGCTGCTTTGGTGAAGTGAAGCTCTTCACAAATGGCCATAAAATACTGTAGTTGTTTTAACTCCATAACTCACACCTGCTTTCCATAGAATTGCTGAATGCATGTAATTATGATTATTGTTACTCCTTCTTCCTTATCCTGTCAAAGATAATCGTTAACTTATACTTAACGTTCCGGTAACGCCCACTGCATTGATGAGGAATTCCTTAAGACCTATACTGGGAACATATCAAGCGCTTCTTATAGCAAAGGAGGAAAGTAACATGTCTGAAATGATTATCAACACGGCAAAGATTGCACGTCAAGTGGTGCTGCAGCAGGTGCAGGTTATCCCCGAGGAACTGCTCGACGTTCAACCTGCAGGGTTTAACAATACCATCCGTTGGAATGTCGGCCATATCATTTATTGGATGGAAAAGTATTCTACCCTAAGCTTCGGCTCCCCGTCTGCCATACCCGACTCGTATGGTACGCTGTTTAACTCTGGGACCAAGCCTTCGGACTGGACGTTTGCTCCTCCATCGCAGAAAGAGCTGATCGAGATGTTAACGGCGCAGCTTTCCCGACTATCTGAGCTGACACCTGAAATACTGGGCGAGAAGCTTTCAACTCCGTATGCCATGGGACCGTTCCAATTCAGCACCGCCGGCGAGTTGATCAACTTCGCTCTGATTCACGAAGCCATTCACCTTGGAACGATATCGAGCCAGCTAAAGGTTCTTTTGAGCGACCAATAAACCATAACGAGGAGGAATCTTTCTTGAAAAAATCCGTAGGCTCAGTTACAGCCCGAACTAGCGAAGGGTTTGATGCTTTCAGGCAAGCTTTAGAAACAGGGCATACCGAAGATTTTCTTAAGAAGGTTACGGAAGATTTTCATTTCTTCGTTCCGCTCCCGCTAGAAGGGTGGAATCACGAGCAGCAAGGCAAAGAGCGGTTCGAGGAATTGATCAGGTTCGAGCGCTCCGTATTTCAGATGCAGCTGACTCCGCTCATCGCGCTTGAGAATGAGGACAACGGGGTGGTCGTATTTTGCGCGGAAGGTTCGTTGAATGGGCGGCATTTTCGCAATGAGCTTACAATCGTTTTCGAGTTCGAGGCAGAGCGGATCCGCTCCTTCCGAGAATATGTAGGTATGCCGTTAAAAAACTATGAGAACCCGTAATTATCGGATCTCAAGAATATGTACCGATTCAACCTGCGTAAATCGCAGGTCTTTCAATTTGATTTTTTCGTGCAGAACATGCAAGGTATTCATTTTTTATCTGCGATAAAATTTAGCTTGAAAGGAGGGAAAACGATGGATTGGTTGGACAGGATGAATAGCGCCATGGATTATATCGAAACAAATCTAGCGGACAATATCTCATATGATGAAATAGCGAAGAGAGCCTGTTGCTCTACTTATCATTTTCAAAGAATGTTTCCGTTTATAACTGGAGTATCGTTATCTGAGTATATTCGACGTCGACGTCTGACGTTGGCCGCATTTGAACTGCAGACCACAAAGGCAAAGGTAATTGATGTAGCTATGAAATATGGATATGATTCGCCGGAAGCGTTCGCACGGGCGTTCAAGAATATCCATGGGATCATGCCGATATCTGCGCGCGATCAAGGCGTTTCTCTCAAAGCCTATCCTCGAATGTCCTTTCATATCTCAATAAAGGGAGATGTCGAGATGAATTACCGGATTGAACAAAGAGGATCTTTTGAGATGTTCGGCGTTTATGGTCTTGTTAGTCAGGATTTGCAAACGGCATTTATGGAAGTTCCTCAGTTCCGTAAACAATGTGATGAAGACGGCAGCGTGGATCTGATGAACGAGCTGCTGGGGCGGTTTGGCAATACCGTGCTGCACGCTGCCTTATATGATCACACGGGAGAATCCTTCAAGTATATGGTATGTTATCATTTACCGAAGGGACTTGAAATTCCGGAGAGATTTACAAAGCTTTCTGTCCCGGCATTAACATGGGCTATTTTCCCGGAACCGCAATGTGATTTGCAAAAACTATGGGAACGAATATATTCCGAGTGGTTCCCGATATCTGGATACGAACAGGTTGAGGGTCCTCAATTCGAAATGTATTATGGAATGCCAGGGCATACACAGGGTGAAATCTGGATACCGGTAAAGAAAAAGACTTAAACCCCCGGAAATACTCGGAGGTTTAAGTGAATTACATTATAATGCACCTGCATCTCTTGCCGTATAGAACGACGGGTAAATGGGTCGATAATGCAATTCCTCTCTTATACGCGTCGTATCGACGATCATGTCCCATGGATCATAATCCTGCTGCAGTGCTTCTGACGAAATCTCGCTATGATGAAGCTGAAGCAGCTCCGCCACGGAGATCGGCGCATCGTCGGCAACATTGTAAATTCGGCCATTCATGCCTGGTGTGGAAGCTGCGAGTGTCAAGGCTTGACTTATATCCGCATGGTGCGCCATATGGATTCGTTTGGCCGGATTCCAATTCCGCAATAACGGCAGAACTTCCGTGATATGGGGATCGCGATCACCATAGACAAACGGAAACCGCACGATGCGTAATCCCAATCCCTGTTCGTGATGAAGCCGCAGCAGCGCCGCTTCGGCCTCTACTTTGGTTTGAGGATAAGCAAAGGCAGGCCGGGGCTCGTCATCCTCATGTTTCGGTCTCGGAGGCCCCCCAGAACCGTATACATTATTCGTGCTGGCAAATACAAACCTTGGTACATCCGCCGCGCGCGCAGCGCGAGCCAAAGCTATACTGCCATCAATGTTTGATATTCGGGTCGTGTTCTCGTCTACCCCACGGAACTGCGCTGCCAAGTGAACCACGGCATCGGTGTCCCGGAGAGCGTCCACATAATTGTCCGGCTGCAGAAGGTCGCCTACTATAACTTCAGCCCCTTGTTGACGAAGCCAATCCGCCTTGCCAGCATCCCTAACCAGCAGTTTAACGTGATGACCGCGCTGTAACATACGCGGAACAAAACGGCTTCCTACTTTACCTGTGGCTCCTGTTACAAAAAGGTTCATTTTTCAAACCCTCCTAAGTTTTTTAAACGCTACACTAGCAGTATAATAGAGTGTGCGAGCAGCTTCCTTCCTGCGTTTATCGTAGGATTGGGAGTGTCAGGCTAAGGGGGAGTTAGTAATGGATGACATTCCTTCCAAAATGTCGTTAGGTGAATTTTTGCGTTCGCGTCGAGAGCGTCTTACCCCGGAGTATGCAGGGTTAGTATCCTATGGACGACGACGGACCCCGGGGCTTCGCAGGGAAGAAGTGGCCAGCCTTGCCCATATCGGAACATCCTGGTATACCTCATTGGAACAAGGCAGAAATGTCAATCCATCCGAAGATGTACTAAATAACATAGCAAAAGCGCTGCGATTGACTGAGGATGAACGTCACCATCTTCATCTTCTTGCAAGACCGGTCCAGCAGGAGCAGGTAGAAGATCAGCCATTAAGCCTAGGGTTGGAACGGACGATCAGGGCTCTTGATCCGAATCCGGCATTTGTGCTCGGAAGATGTTGGGATTTGCTGCTGTGGAACAAGGCAGCCGAGTTCGTTTTCCGATTACCTTCATCGGCAAGTCATATGCCGCCGAGACTCAATTGGATAAGACATCTTCTAACGGATGCCCGGCTAGGATCAAACATCAAGGACTGGGAATCCAAAGCACAAGTTTTGATAGCACACTTTCGTGCGGATTACGCACGCTTCCCTAATGATGCGAGGTTTAAGGAGCTTATTGAGGAATTCATGCAGATTAGCCAGCTATTTCGCGAGAGCTGGCCGCTGCATGACGTTCAGGTTGTAACAAATCGCCACAAACGGGGGTACGATCCTTGTATCGGTGAGATGGAGTTTGAACATGTGACCTTGCAGCCGCCGACCCATTCGGATCTGAAGATCATGATTTATACAGCTTCAACGGAGACGGCTGAGCGTTTACAAAGCTTTATGAACGACCGGGAGCATGGATAGCAGATACTAAAAAGGCAAGGGCCATCCCCACAAAAGGATGGCCCTATCATTTGCCACTACCTTTAAAAGAATATTTTCTTTCTAATCATTAACTCGGCTAAGGATACCCTTGGACCATTAACTAACGCGCGGTGAAACGTGATGGGGTGTCCAGCGCCGATTATTTCTTGATAAAATATACTAACTGTGTTACTATCTAATAGTGTTAGTTATTTGTCGAGATGGAGGGAGCCATGTGGATTATACGGAGCTTGCCAAGCAGTTCCTCAATAATACTTACCAGTTTCGGAAAGGCCGCCAGCAGAAGAAGATTGATGATACGATGCATGGCGAAGCTTTTGTCATCATGTATATTTCGAAAAGAGACGGCGATGTTTTACCAAGTGAAATAAGCAATAAGATGAATATCAGCTCTGCCCGAGTGGCCGCTGCATTGAACAGTCTGGAAAACAAGGGACTGATTACACGGACGATGGATCCCGACGATCGAAGAAGGATTCTGGTGGATCTAACGCCAGAGGGGAAAGAACTAGCGAAAAGCTACGAGCAAAAAGCACTTGACGGTGCTAAACAAATGCTGGAGCTGTTAGGGGAACAGGATGCCCGGGAATTTGTGCGCATCTTGGGGAAGCTTGCCAAGTTATCTTCAGAACAATCATAAGTACGGTCACAAGCTGTGGCCGTAAAAAAAGCCCAAATATCTAACAGTATTAGTATGTACGATTATTAGTAAAGATGGGAGCGAGAGTATGCTTAAAATTTTTAAGTACCTGAAACCCAAAGAATGGCTTCAAGTTGCTGTCAGCCTTGTGTTCATTGTGGCCCAGGTCTGGCTTGATTTGAAACTGCCGGATTACATGGCCGACATTACCCGATTAGTTCAAACGCCGGGAAGCTCTATGAGTGAGATATGGACGCAAGGCGGATACATGCTTCTATGCGTACTCGGAAGTGTTGTGGCAGCGGTAATCGTCGGTTTTTTTGCCGCTCGTATTGCAGCATCATTTTCACAAAGGCTTCGCAGCTTGTTGTTTTCAAAGGTAGAGTCCTTTTCTATGGAGGAAATCAACCGATTTTCGACGTCCAGTCTCATTACTCGCTCTACGAACGACGTTACACAGATTCAAATGCTGGTTACCATGGGGCTTCAATTGATTATCAAAGCACCGATTATGGCCATATGGGCGGTTACGAAAATTTCGGGCAAAGGTTATGAATGGTCGCTGACAACAGGGGTCGCCGTGGGCGTTCTTGTCGTGACGATCGCCTTCATCATGGTTTTCGTTATCCCGAAATTCAGAAAAATGCAGACGCTGACAGATAATCTGAATCAGGTCACTCGTGAAAATCTCACCGGGCTTCGTGTGGTTCGCGCATACAATGCGGAAGGTTATCAAGAGAAAAAGTTTGAAAAAGCCAATGAGGACTTAACCAAAACACAGCTTTTCACCAGCCAAGGTATGGCTTTCATGATGCCGATGATGGGCTTGGTCATGAGCGGACTTTCCCTGGCCATTTACTGGGTCGGTGCCTACTTGATTGACGGCGCTCAGGCAACGGACAAATTGACCATTTTTTCAAATATGGTAGTATTCTCGGCTTATGCGATGCAGGTCGTCATGTCCTTTATGATGCTGGTTATGCTCTTTGTCTTATTACCTAGAGCGGCTGTGTCCGCTAAACGCATTAACGAGGTATTGAACACGGAGCCTACCATTATGGACGGCTCGTTAACCGAGGGGAAACCGGGAATGGCTGGAGAGGTGGAATTCAGAAATGTCAGTTTCAAGTATCCCGGCGCGCCTGAATACGTTTTGCAGTCCATCAGTTTTTCTGCAAGACAGGGTGAAACCGTCGCTTTTATCGGGTCTACGGGAAGCGGCAAGAGTACGCTTATTAATCTGATTCCCCGTTTCTTTGACGTCACGGAAGGCGAGGTATTGATTGACGGTGTGAATGTGAAAGAGTACGCCGGAGAAGCTTTGTACAATAAGATTGGCTATGTTCCCCAAAAGGCGGCTTTATTCAGAGGCACGATCAGCTCAAATGTCGGTTATGGCGAGAACGGGAAGGGACCTTCTACCGAAGAAATGATTAAAAAGGCAGTTTCCATCGCGCAGGGCGCTGACTTTGTTGAGAACATGGAGGGGCAATACGAAGCCTCTATTTCCCAGGGCGGCTCGAATGTATCCGGCGGACAAAAGCAGCGGCTTGCCATTGCACGTGCCGTTTGTCGGAATCCGGAAATTTATATTTTTGACGACAGCTTTTCGGCGCTTGATTACAAAACGGACCGAGTGCTGCGCAGTGCGTTGAAAAAAGAAACCGCAGGCGTAACAAGCATCATTGTCGCCCAGCGGATCGGAACGATTATGGACGCCGATCAAATTATCGTGCTGGATGAGGGCAAGGTCGTTGGCAAAGGCACGCACAAGGAGCTCCTTGCGTCATGTGAAGTATACAAGGAAATAGCAATGTCACAGCTTAGTGAGGAGGAGCTTGCATCATGAGCGTGAATACGGAGAGAAGACAATCACCCATGGGCGGACGCGGTATGCATGGCCCTATGGGCGGTATTGCTGAAAAACCAAGAAATTTTAAGGCCACATTGGCCAAACTGATTGTATACTGCAAGTCCTATGTTCCCGTCATTATCATCGCCTTAATTGCGGCGGTTATCGGCACCGTATTACAAATTATCGGCCCGGATAAACTAAAGGACATTACCAATGAAATAACAAAAGGGCTTCCAGCCGTCATCAACGGTGCACCCGTTCTGGGCAGCATCGATATGAACGCGGTGACGGATATGGCATGGTTACTGGTGTTTTTCTATGCAGGTTCCGCTTTGCTGGGCTTTGCGCAGAGCTTTATCATGGCAACCGTTACACAGAAAATATCCAAAAACATGCGAACCGACATTTCACAAAAAATAAACCGATTACCGCTCAAATATTTTGATAAAACGAGCCATGGCGATGTATTGAGCCGTGTTACGAACGATGTGGACTCCATCGGCCAGACCTTGAATCAAAGCATTGGCTCCCTTGTCACAGCCATTACGATGTTCATCGGGTCCATCTTCATGATGTTTTACACCAACTGGATTATGGCCTTGACCGCTGTTGGCGCAAGCGTGATTGGATTTGTATGGATGGCGCTGATCATGAAGAAAACGCAGAAGCATTTTATCGCGCAGCAAAAGGATCTTGGCAGCATCAACGGTCACATTGAAGAAACCTTCTCCAATCACAACGTAGTCAAGGTTTATAACGGCGGCAAACAGGCCAAGGAAACCTTTGAAGAAATCAACGATAAGCTGTATAAGAGTGCGTGGAAATCCCAATTCTTATCCGGTTTAATGATGCCGCTGATGCAGTTTATCGGGAATTTCGGCTATATGGCGGTCTGTGTAGTCGGTGCAGCTCTGGCCATGAACGGTACCATTTCTTTCGGTGTGATTGTGGCATTTATGATCTATGTGCGGTTATTCACACAGCCGCTTACCCAGATCGCACAGGCCGCCAATAACTTGCAGAGAACGGCCGCCGCAGGGGAGCGCGTGTTTGAATTCCTGGATGAACCCGAGCTCATGGATGAAAGCCAGAAGCCTAAAGCTCTGCAAAATATAAAGGGAGACGTAGAATTTAAACACGTGAAATTCGGATATGTGCCCGAAAAAACGATTATTCATGATTTTTCCGTACAGATCAGACCCGGACAAAAGGTCGCCATTGTCGGCCCGACCGGGGCGGGCAAATCCACGATCATGAACTTGCTGATGCGGTTCTACGAAATAGACGACGGCGAAATTCTGGTGGATGGAACGCCTATCAGTCAAGTGCCGAGGGAGAACGTTCATGAACAATTTTGTATGGTCTTGCAGGATTCATGGCTTTTCGAGGGCACTATAAAAGAAAATATTATCTACAGCAAGCAAGGCGTTTCCGATGAACAGGTCATTAGCGCCTGCAAAACGGTGGGGCTGCATCATTTCATTACGACCTTGCCGGATGGGTACGAAACCATCTTGAACGATAAAGCAAGCCTGTCCGAAGGACAGAAGCAGCTTATCACGATTGCGCGAGCCATGATTCAGAATGCACCGATGCTCATTCTGGATGAAGCGACCAGTTCTGTTGATACCCGTACCGAGCGAATGGTTCAACTAGCTATGGACAAACTAACAGAAGGCAGAACATCGTTTGTGATTGCGCACAGATTATCGACCATCAAAAACGCAGACGTGATTCTTGTGATGAAAGATGGGGATATCATCGAAATTGGAAATCACGAAGAATTGCTGTCCAAAAACGGCTTCTATGCCGAGCTGTATAACAGCCAGTTTGAAACTGTGGCTTAAAAATATTTCCAAAATAACGGAAAACAGAACGGTCGCCAGTTTGTGGCGACCGTCAGGCTGTCGAGAAAGTCTCGACAGCTCTTTTTATTTGCGCGTAGTTTAAGACGACACCGCGTTAATATGGTATAATATAGATAACAATTAATGGACGGTGATCAGTTATGCTACGACATTCCAA
>NZ_WUWM01000050.1 GCF_009846885.1 Paenibacillus puerhi | reverse complement strand
AGTTTGCAATTGGACACACTCCCATTAGAGTTTTTCGAGTAGAGTCGAAAAACTCCAACGACTACTCTAACGGAATTGTCTCAAAATCTAGACTGAGTTGGAATACACCTTCTTGTTAGACGCTTACCATAAGTAAAAAGCATTACAGTGTCATTCCGCACACTTACTGAAAAGTGGTTTTTGTTGCACAGTGGTGCACTACCGAAAAATCAATTCTGACGTGCAACAACGCACCATATTTCAGATGCACAGGGATAACGAAGCATACTGTTTTCAGTCATTTAGGACAAATGTTGTACAGAGCTTTTTGTGATTCTTTTTTAAAAGTAGCCCTTTTCCCGCAGAAGGCGGGCGGGTTTATTTTACCCAGATATAAAATCCTTAAACTGCTTGACCACTACCATCCCATCTTTGATCCCAGCCAAATTCATTTTATGAATTAATAATATTCAGAGTTTCATCCAAATAATTTTCCATGCTACCATCATAGTGAGTTAAAAAAGCACGTTCTCTAACCCCTTCTCCTATACAGATCAATTTAGCCCTTCCATTAAAATACTTCTTATTATATTCATTTATGTTTTTTTCATTTTCTTTAGTTTCTGCTATTGATAGTATTAATTGAGTATCGTTAGGTTTATTTTTCCCAATAAACTCAACAATAGCATTTTTATTTGATTGCTCTATATCTTCCTTAAAAATTGCATCGAGCATAAAGGGAAAACGATGTATACCATCAGTCTTCTCTATTAATTTATTTAAAGCAAAGTTATATGCAAGTACTGTTTTATGAAGTTCAACCCCTTGAGATGGAAACGCTGAAATGTTATATAATGATATATATCTATCTTCTTTTAAGGCCTTTACACCTAAATCATCAATATAAGATAGGAATATACGCTCAAATTCTTTACTTTTGGATAATCTGGATTTTTGAACTTCTTCTTCTGTTTTAAACCCTTTGAGGCTATTCTCTATAGTAATTTTTTCAGTACTTAATACCCCAAGTTTATATTTAATATCATGAATTAACTGTATATTTACTTTATTATCCAACCAACTATCAAAAGAAATATTATGATTAAAATATCTTTTTAATATTCCATATGTTTTTAAGTTATTTTCTTTACGAGCATTTATAAGTTTTCCCAGAGAATTAATTTCCCCTTGCAGCTTCTTTATCATCTCTTTACATTTTACCATTTCTGCCTCAGTGTCATTCTCTTCTTGGAAATACTTGTATGACGAAGTAATACTAAATGAAAGTTCTTGATCACAAGCAGGACATGCTCCCTCTAAAGGGTTTTGTTTCTTGTGATGTCTTGATACCTTACGAAGTAAAGATAACCGTTCTTTATAATAGCTCTGCTCATTACATTTAGATATATATTCTTGTTCATTTTCATTTAAAAGCACCTGATTATCACTGTGTAACTTAATATATTCTAATGACTCTTCAACAAATTCTTCATCAACTAGTTTTGTAATTTGGAGCTCTTCATTATTTTTTTCTAAATTTATATAAAATTTAATTTCATCTTCTTTACTTTTTAATTTCCTTTCCAATTCCTGCTTCCTATCCCTATCAACAAGCGATTCAATTCCTAAATAATAGTCAAGATAGTCTTCTTTAAGATTTTTATAATACTCAAAACTGCTAAAGGATTTTCTAAGGTATACCCACCCTACTGACTGTGGTATATAATAAGGCAAAAACATTGCTTCGATTGGAGCAGCTTTGTACCCCTCCTTATTCTCTAATTTAAGTGAGAAATTAAATAACTCATGGAGGTACTCTTTAAGTTTAATATGTTCGGCAGACTGATTCGCTCTAATACCATTAAACCTCATAATAGGTTTATCAACCCTTTTAATGAATATGGTTTCATCATCTCTAACAAAAGTAACTTTTTCACTTTCTCGATTGTTAATTACTTGAAAGTCTATCCTTAAAAAAGCACCTTCTTCAATAATTTCTTTTAAGTGGTCATTATTATCATTTATACCCAAAGTATATAATAGCATCTGAAAAACTGTGCTTTTTCCTGATGTATTTTTTCCATAAATAATGTTTATTCCTTGATCAAACTCTGTGTAAAAATATTTGTTTTTACTTTCTGAATATGCAAATAGTTTGTTTATTAATAATTTTGTTTTCATAATTGTCCCCTTACTTCTATATATGCAGCATAAATGGCTGCTTTTATACTTAGCTCTGACAATTGAGAACTTATGTTCTTTCGAAACATTTGATATAATTCTAAAATACAATCAGTTTCCACAGTAAAGCGATACATAATATTTCTATTCTCCTTAACAAAGGAGAGTATTTTTTTATGTTCAACTTGTCGATAATCTTTAAATCTATCAAAGCTATTAATAAAATTCAGCTTAAACTCACTCTTATCTGGAATTGCAATTTCCAGATTTCTACATACTTCTTTTTCTTCATTTCGCCACAAATCAAATGCCATCGTTTTTGTAGTAATTACATCAATAGCATCATTAATGCTTTCAGAACTAACACGTTTCGATTTATCCATTAACTTCACAACATTGCCTTGGTTTAAAGTGTTTTCTACATCTCTAAATAGAAGCAACAGAGCATCTACAGCAGCTCTATGATCACTGACCTTTTCTCCAAATATTCTATTGAACTGTCCAACTAATGAATCCTTTTGCCCAGCACTTTTCTTTGGAAAATCAATATAGGCTAATGAAACATTATTTAATTCCTTTAAACCTTCTAAATCCTTACCTAGTAATTTTGTTAATTCTGCTTCAATCTTATTTATAATCTCAGTATCTAGATCAGTAAATTTCAACCTACTATTGCTCTCGTTAATTGTTATACTTTTATTCTTGCCTTTCCCCCTTACACCATTACTTAATTGTATAGAGTTGTTAGTTATAAACTCTAAATTATGTGTATAGTTATTTACTTTAGGCATACTATCTGCATTCAGTGATAATCCTACTCCAGTCATCTTTCTAAGTAATTCATATAAGCCACTCATTTCCCACTTTTCTGAGGACTTCTTTGCTTGATAAGAGTCAATGGAAGAAATAAGTTCATCATTATTTTGATAACAAAACAAAAAATCATCATGATGTTCTATACAAATAAAGTACTTTCTATCTTTTAAATCATTATACTTTTCGAACAAAAAGTATAATGCACAATGTTTTTGAAATTCAGTGCCCGTTGAACCATGAACTCCAGCATTTACAGCAGCTTTACTTTGATTAATCATTGTTTTTTCCTCTACACAAATTATTTATATAAATTTGCATTAGACATTTCCTCCATCATAAAGGGGTGATAGTATTAGGTATATTTCGCCAATTTTCTTCAAATCCCTTCTATTTTATGCATTTTTCTTCTTCAGTCCCATCCACACGCTGTTTATTACAAAAATATTACTTTAGAATAGATTTTCTATCTTCTCTACCAACGTATCTGATTTGCCAATCAATAAATATTATGATTACTTGGTCTCAGCGCTGAAGCAAACATTAAAAAAACCTATGATTGAAGGTATGAGTATGGACAACACAACTGTGGGATGTAATCACCGCTTGATTTGGCTGTATGTAGAAGATGCGACTTCTGAACAGCTCCTCAGGATTGCAACTAGGTTTCATTGCAAGTTTGTCCTCGAACATAAAAGAGCAGGTACATCAACTGATCAATGGCGTGAAATTGAGAGAAATCCAGGGTTTAGGAGAAACTCGCGACGTTCTTATTTCGGCATTAGTTGGAAATAAAAAAAACGACATCTCTGCCGTTTTCATTTAAGTATAGTGGAGACTAAGGGTATTAACCGATGATTTCTTACATACCATGCAAGCTGAGCCAAGTCATTTACTCACATAAACAATACATCTGAGCAGTACTGTCACATCTCATTTCGTACCATCAATATTAGGCACTCAAACATGTGTCGAGTACGGAAAAAAAACGACATCTCTGCCGTTTGTTGTAGATGTTGGTGGAGCTACGCGGAAATCGAACCGCGGATTCGACACTGCCAGTGTCGCGTATTCCCGCTATACTATAGCCCTGTATACAATTTTCATTTTAGTTCTGCCCGTAAATTTGGGGTAGTGTTCCCGACAACGGTGGACTCCCAGTTGAGCTATTGCCCCTGCCTCATCCTCATTCTGATCTATGCCCCATTCTCTGCACTTAGAAAGTGCAACATTTAATGCGCATAACTGCCCAATAGCTTAACGGGGCCACCGATCTTGTCGGCAGCCCCGTCCTGGTTGTTCGATGGCACTAACGTCTCCCGTTAGTTTAAGAATAGAAGCCGCTCATAACTTCCGGCTTCCGTAATTTCACTTGATTATGTAAGCCCGAAAGCGTATCTCCTGAATTTCACTCTAGCGTCGCGGTCAGACGATCACGCGGTAGTGAAGATGAACAACGCCGCTTCGGAAGCGGCGCTCACCGAGCAGCTCAAGCCGCATGCTGAGGTTATCCGGCAATGCTCGCTTACCTCCACCCAAGACGATCGGATTAAGAAGCAGATGAAACTCGTCGATCAGTCCCGAGCTCATCGCCTGCCCAGCAAGCTCGGGGCCGCCAATCGTAATGTCGGCTCCTGAGGACTCCTTCAGCCTCCGGATCGCATCAGGATCGAATTTGCGTTCGATCCTAGTCCTGACGCTTGAAACCGCCTGAATCGTCCGGGAATACACGATCTTCTCAGCCGCTCGCCAGATCTGCGCGAATTCTCGCATTACCTCCGGTTGATCGCCGGGTTTGGCGCTCGAAGTCTCCCAGTACACCATCGACTCGTACATGCGACGCCCGTATAGGTAGGTGCCAATCGGCCGCTCGAAGTCAGTCCAAAACGCAAACTCCTCGTCATCGGATATCGTCCACTCGATATTGCCGCGCTCGTCCTCCATGTAACCGTCCAAAGATATGTTAGCAGCGTAGATCAGTTTAGCCATTTCAATAAGGCCCTCCAATTTTCAGTTTCCAACGAGACCAAGGGCTGCCCCTTTGAATATGAACAAAGAAACATCCACCACTATATTAACACATATTGGAAACCACATTCCCGTTAGATCAATAAAAGAAGGAGGCAAATCTTAATCTAAGCATTAAGAAAATACTATATTTTTCAGCGACGAAAAGCTCTCTTCCCTCAAGGGAGGAGAGCTTTTCCCGTATTCAGGAGCAAGCATTCGGGCAAGTTCAGCTCGAAGACCAAGGCCAGCCTGTTCATCAAGGCCATCTGCATCCGATCCAGCCAGTTGACCCGCAGCCCTTCATATGCACGATCAGCCAGTTGGCCCGCAGCCCTTCATACGCACGATTAGGCCCCGCGCAGCGGTTCCCTACATGGTTCAGCTCCTAGCCCGGCTGACCCTCAGACAACCTTGTTCCATTACGCTCATCCCGCCCCTTCCTCATGCGCTATCCTCTCCCAGCCTACGATACGGTTAACGGCATCGCCCGTATACGTCCCGTTTCGCACCGCTTCACCGGAGTCTCCCTGCGGCCATGCGAGCCGGACCCAATTGTACGTCCCGTCCCGGTAATCGAACGACACTCCGTCATCTTCATACAAGACGCATGGCTCCGGGGCATCCCCGTAAGCCCATACTGTAATCTCGAAGCCCCCGGATTCCCCTACGTAGGACATAGGCTTCGCGAGCGGAAGCAGGCTGTTGTCCTTCACAAACACAGGGATTCGTTCAAGCCCGGGCGAGCAGCTGTACGACTGGCCTCCCTCATATCGCTCATGAGTCCAGAAGTCGCGCCAATTCCCCTTGGGCAAATAGACAGAGCGCTCTGTCTCTCCCTTGACCATCGGCGCCACAAGCAGCGAGTCCCCCATCATATAGGCATCATCGATGCCAAACGTCTGTGGATCGTCCGAATAATCCATAACGAGCGCACGGAAGGGCGGCAGTCCCTCCAGCCTGTACTTCGCATAACTGGTATATAAGTAGGGAATCAGCGACATGCGCACCTCGAACAAGGCCCGGCAAATGTCGCGAATCTTCTCATAGCCGTCCATGTATTCGCCGCGCACGTTTTTCTCGCGCTCCACCTGCATCCAGGGCGGATTCGGAATCCGCCAGCAGTTCAGCAGCGCCATCGGCGAGAAAACAGCGGTCTGTATGCGGCGTATCAAATCCTCTGACGAGTCCGCCTGCCTGACCTCGGGCGACCAGAGCAGACCCGAGAAGCCGCAATTGACGACCCCGCGGATAAACACCTTGTGATCGTACAGATCGCTGTAGAGGACAAACGGATAAGGAGCCGCCAGCGCTCCCGACGAGCGAACCTGCGATAGCGTCCTTCTGCCCGCCGCTTCGAATGGAGCCTCAATGGCTGCCTGATACAGGATGCCTAGCTGGTTATGCATCTGCTCGCCGTCCATGCCGGAAGGAAATTCCGTTACATCGGGGAACGACCAATTGGAATGGACGAAGTCCGAGCTGTCGCATTCGTCCAGCTTGAAGCCTGCGATGCCTTTGTCGACGAACTCCGACCGGTGATGACTCGCGAAGATGTCCTTGGCTTCCTTCACAGCCAAGTCCGGCACGAGGCCTTCCCACACCTCATAACTGCCCGAATAAGGCTTCAAGTCCGGGTACATAGGCGAGCTCGGATGCACAAACAGATGCTCCCACAGATTCACCCGATAGCTCATCCCGTAGAGCTTGTCCAGCATCGCCTCGTGATCGGGAAAACGCCCTTCATCCCAGACGAACGAGCAGGAGTAAGCCTTCGTCTGCCAGCCCGGCTCGAAGCCGAATACGTCGACCGGCATCCGATCCTTGCGGAACCCTTCGGCCAGGCGCATCACATCGTCGACCTTGGCCGCGCTATATGCGCGGTACCACATGCCGAGTCCCCAAGCCGGAGGCAGGCATCCGCCGCCGGAGAACAAGTTGTAGCGCTGCACCGCCTGCTTCATCCCGGGACCTTCGAAGATATACAAGTCGATGCCCTGCGCTGCAGGAATATCGATCACTAGGGTCCTGTCGCCTTCGGACACCTGATAGCCGTACAGCTCAATTTCGGAGGTGCCGATCTTCTTGGCCTCCTGCTTCTTGTGCTCCGATGCTCCCTTGCGCAGATTCGTGCCGCAATAAAACGTCACGTAGCGGGAGGTGTCCACTAGCACTCCATACCCGGCCGTCGTCACATAAAAGGGAACGGGCGCATGGCTGTCGCCAGTATCGGCAACCGGATCGCTGTTCACCCGTATCACTTTTTTCCGGCCCGTGTGATCGACCCGGTGCAGCTGCAAGCCGAATCCGTATACATGCTCCTCCGCCTTGAGCGGGAGCTCAAGCTGCAGGCCTCTCGGCGTTGCCTTCACCTCAATATCGCCTTGCGAAACGGGCGGGCGGTCCTCACAACCTAACCGCTCCAGTGCTTCGGCCTGTAGAGTCTTCTCGCGCATCGTTACCGGCGTATGGGCTTCGGGCTGCCCGAAGCGCCAGCGCCAAACCCCGTTAGCAATTTTCTCCATGATGAGCCTCCTCTATCTGATAAGGATTTCTTCGTCGATTATATAGCTTTGGAGACGATAAAAGTTATAATGGGTTATGAGAAAATGTTAAAATATTGTCCATCACGGAGGAGTCATGGCCCAGTTATTCGAACCCGTACCTTTCGAGCATATGCTGCCTTGGGACTATCGCATCCGCATCGAGAAGAACTTCAAAGGCTACTACCACTGGCATCAGTGCTGCGAGGTTTTATTCGTTCATGAAGGGCGGGGGACCGTGGTCGTCAATCAGAAGGTGTACCCGATTCAGCGGGGGATGCTGTTCTTCTTTCAACCCTATCAGCTCCATCAGGTGTACGCCGACGTGTCCCCCGAGCATCCTTATATCCGGTCCGTTTTTTACCTGGACCCTCATATGGCAGGGAAGCATCTGGACGCCTATCCGAGCCGCCGGGCTTTGTTCCAATCGCTGTGTCATGGATCTATGGAGGATCACGGATTCGACCTCGGCTCCCGCACGGAAATCATGGAATGGATCTGGGCTATGTACGAGCAAGCCAGAACTTCTCCAAGCCGCGAGGATTACGAGGAGATGCATGTGTTCCTGCTCCAGGTTCTGAACTGCTTGTATACGGACCAGCACGGCAGGCTGCCGGATTTTACAGAGAAGCGCGCGCTTCGTTATTCCGAATCCATCATGCAATGGATCGAGGAGCATTATAAGGAAGAGATCACGCTGGAGCGGCTTGCCGAGGATATTCACCTGTCCAAAGCATATGTCTCTCGCATCTTCCGGCGGGAGACGGGCAACAGCATTACCGATTACATCACCGCCCGGCGGATCAGACAGGCTTGCCGTTTGCTGGAGACGACGACTCTGCCGGTTGAGCGGATCAGCGCCGAGGTCGGTTTTTCGACGGCCACTTATTTTATTCAGCTGTTCAAGCGGGTCGTGGGGACTACGCCGCTCAAATACCGGCGTCATTTTGAGTTGTACAAAAAACAGGGTAGGCTTTAGCGCTTGCTAGACGCTTATGCCTAGAGCTGAACAAAAAAACCTGCCGCAATTGGCAGGCTTCTTTACTAGTCATTGGAGCAGTTGCAGCACGGCTTGAGGTTTCTGATTGGCTTGGGCCAGCATCGCTTGAGCAGCTTGAGTCAGGATGCCGGATATGGTAAAACCCATCATTTCCTTGGCCATGTCTGCATCACGAATACGGGATTCGGCTGACGTTAGATTTTCAGCAGAATTCTCCACGTTGTTCAACGTATGTTCCATACGGTTCTGCAAAGCGCCATATATCCCTCTGTAGTTCGTAACTTTGGCTAAGGCTTGATCTACTTGAGCTAATGCTTGCTCAGGTACGGCTGGCGGCAGGATCCCTACGTTCATCATGCCCAGACCCTGCGAATTCACAAGGAACAGGGGGATAAAAATAGTCTGACCTCTGTTAGCCCCTGCTTGAATGTCAAGCTTGGGCGGGATATAGTCTATGTCCCTTATGTCTGTTTTCACAGTTGTTTCCATATGCTTCGTTACTTCGGTTTCGCGTGTCAGTTCAAACACATCAAGATTTAAGGAAAACGGGCCGTAATGAAAACCTAGCGTCATACTCGAGCCTTGCGGCACAGTGAGCTCCCAATCAAAATTAATTTGCGGCTGCCCTACCGCCGGATTACTTATGGTAAGCTCTTCCGGCGCTAATAATCCTAGCGAATCGTCAAACTTAATGCCAGCGTTAGCATCTGTTCCCGTCATGTTAAATGAACTTCCTGATGCCGGATTTACTAGGATACTGCCAGTTGCCAAAGGACTTCCCCCCGCATCCGTAACCACTGAATTGGCAGGAGCGTTAACGAGATTACTTAGTTTAAAGTTAGTATCGTAGGTATCTCCATTCGTGATGACATATTTAATTTCCATGGAATTATCGGGCAGTACTGTCCTATATCTCATAATGGATAAGTTTGTACCCGGAAACCACATATGGTCCCAAGCCGGAACCGTACCCGAGTTGCTTCGGGATGTATATTCAACGGGTCTGGAACTTCCATTAACTTCGATATTTTCGAACATGGTACCATACACATCGCCAAAATCCTTCGGTCCGAAGCTTGTTTTATTTATCCCAGCCGAGAACCAGTAGGCAGGTGTAGAATACTGTGGATCGTTTGAAGCTGTCAGCGTTTCATATACAGAATGATTTGTGTCTGTCTTAGTTGTTGTATGTATGTCAATATTCGTTTCCCTGTATCCCGCTCTTCCATCCGGCGAGACGATAGGTGTAAGATTGTTCGTATTGGAGTAAGTCTCGGTCGTAACCGATGTATCGGAACTGCTAACCAAATGCCTCGCTTCTGCGGGCGTTCCTTGCGGTCTGTACACTACACTTTTATAGGATGAGGTAACGGGCGGTGGATCGCTAATAGAAAAAGCTGTGTCGCTGCTGGAACGATCGGCCAGTATCTCGTAATCGTCTCTGGCCAACAAGTTAATCGTATTAAACTCCGTTCTCTCTGAAAGGCTGTTTATTTCAGCGGTAAGCTGTTGGAGTTCCTGGTCAATCATCCGCCTGTCTTCATCGGTATACGTACCGTTCAAGCCCTGAACGATCAGTTCCCTTTGTCTTTGTAAAAGTTCGGTTACCTCTTGTAAGCCGCCCTCTGCTGTCTCTAGGAGTGAAATACCGTCCCGAACATTTCTAGACGCTTGATTCAACCCTCTAATTTGCGCCCTCATTTTCTCGGATATGGACAATCCTGCGGCATCATCGGACGCTTTATTGATGCGTAATCCCGAAGAAAGCTTCTCTAAGCTTTTCGAACTGGCTTTAGCATTTTTTCGCAGCTCGTTATTTGTATGTATTGCCGATAAATTATGCGATATTATCATGTTGACAACCCTCTTTGTAGACGATAATTACCTTCCAGTTTACCATAGGATCACAATTATCGTCCATGATCTTTCGTGAGTGTGTAGACTTCTACGGCGTTATTCATTCCATGGGTTTGCCGCTGCGAATGAAAAGAAG
The DNA here is from genome assembly GCF_009846885.1 of Paenibacillus puerhi. Lineage (GTDB taxonomy): Bacteria > Bacillota > Bacilli > Paenibacillales > NBRC-103111 > Paenibacillus_G > Paenibacillus_G puerhi. Next base: position 22,682 of record NZ_WUWM01000050.1, on the reverse strand, counting down.
CCGCTGCTTGCCCTTCGAGCAAGAGTGACTCCTTTTCCTTTTCCTTTTCCTTTTCCTTTTCCTTGTCCTTATATTTTCATCCGGCGTTCGCCGCAGCCTGCTATTTTGCCCTACTCAGACCCTTTTCTTTTTCAAGAATGGTCTGTTCATACCTTGTAATTTTTCCATCCATGCGTACTAGCACTTTCTGCATCTCTTCCATTCTTGCTGCGAGCTGCTTACGCTGATCGATGAGGAGTTCTTTTCTGGAATCGAGGGTGCTATCACCCTGTTGATAAAGCTCAACATACTCAATCAAAATCTCGACGGGAAGCCCTATCCCCCTCATGCATTTAATAAATTCAACCCACTTGCAGTCTTGTTCCGTATAATCCCTGATTCCGCTTTTATTGCGGTTCACACGTGGAATAAGTCCGATGCGCTCATAATAGCGGAGTGTATCCGGTGTTAGATTGAATTTTTCGCTTACTTCTGCTATCAACATAAAGAGATCAGCCTCCGGTCAGCGCATCGCTAGGGGACCTACTACCGGATGAGGAACATACGGCTCTTCCAGCGATGCCATTTCTTCAGGTGTCAACGTAATGGAGAGCGCCGCTACCGCATCTTCTAGATTGGCTATTTTCGTAGCGCCGATTATAGGAGCCGTTACGGATTGTTTGTGCAGCACCCAGGCAAGTGCAATTTGCGCGCGGGAAACGCCGCGTTGTTCTGCGATGGCCGCAACCCGCTCTACAATCAATCGATCGGTATCGGCCGTTGCATCGTACTTAGACTTCTGAACTTGGTCGGTTTCCGAGCGATGCGTGGTTTCCCTCCAATCACGTGTCAATCTTCCTGATGCGAGCGGGCTATACGGAATCACACCGATCTTCTCTACCTCGCAAAGCGGAAGCATCTCACGCTCTTCCTCCCGATAGATAAGGTTATAATGATTTTGCATCGAGACGAACCGGGTCCATCCCCTGCTCTCCGCTACATGCTGAGCCTTTAGGAACTGCCATGCGTACATGGCCGAAGCACCCAGGTATCTTGCCTTCCCAGCCTTCACTACATCGTGCAGGGCTTCCATCGTCTCTTCGATGGGCGTATCGTAATCCCAGCGATGGATTTGATAAAGGTCTACATAATCGGTTCCCAGTCGCTTTAGGCTCTTATCGATTTCACTCATGATTGCCTTTCGGGAAAGTCCGGCACCATTTGGACCTTGATGCATACGGAAATGAACTTTCGTTGCGAGGACAATTTCGTCTCGATTGGCAAAATCCTTTAGAGCCCGCCCGACAATTTCCTCGCTTGTTCCGTCTGCATATACGTTCGCCGTGTCAAAAAAATTGATGCCCAGCTCTAGGGCTTTTTTTATGATGGGACGGCTGCGCTCTTCATCAAGCACCCAGGGATGGATCCAACGCTCAGCTACACCAAAGCTCATACAGCCAAGACAAAGCCGGGATACATCCAAGCCCGTATGTCCAAGTTTCACATATTCCATTTGATAATTCCTCACTTTCGCCTAGGGATTGTTTCCTTCCCGTATAGTCTACCTCTTGGAGTTAACTCCAAGTCAAGCACGCTGGTACTGGGCAGAGTGCTATTGCAGTTAAGGGTGGGAGAGTGAGCGAATCGTTAAGGAATTACAACCTCAGAAGGGAGGGGGAAATATGCTAGGTAAGCTCGTTGACATTCCTCGTGTTCGGTACGTCACAATATTGGATCATTCGTAGACTTATCGTTAAGACCTTACTGTGCTGCAGGCGGGAAGACAAACGCTCCGCAAGCCGGCGGACCCGTTCGAGTCCTTCCCACATGTCCCCCGGCCCGTCATAGATCAGCACGAAAGCCCCGTCATACCCGCACTGGTCCACCGCCTCCAGGCAGAGCCTCAGCTCGGCCTCGTCGGCGATGCCATGCTCATCGTAGATGGGCTTAACGTGAACCGAGACGCTGTGAGGGACGGTCATCGCGAGCTCTTCGTATTTGGCCGGACCGGCAAAGTTGCCGAAATCCGTAATCAGGGGAAGAGGACGCCCCGCTTCCTCCAGCAGCTTCAGGCAGCTTGCCCCTGTGGAGGTGAGCGACTTGAAGTTCTCTGTTATGACCTGAACGCCCAGCGGGGCAGCATAGACAGAGAGCTCCGACAACGCGGCCGCGGACAGGCGAATCGCCTCCTCATCGGAAGGCGCGGCTTCCCCGGCAATGACCCGAAGCTGCCTCGCCCCGCACTCGGAAGCGATCTTGATCCAGCTGCGGATCAAGCTGAGGTCCGCTTCTCTGCGGGCCGGATCGGCATCGGTTAAGTTGCCATAATCCAGGAGCAAAGTATCCAGCCGGATCCCGGCTGCTGCGAAGGACTGCTTAAGCTCCTTCAGATAGGCCGTTTCTGTCGAAGGAAAATGAAAGTGACACACTTCCAGTGCCTGGTACCCCCGTCTGGCTGCTTCTGAAGGCAGCTCAAGCAGCGTATGCACTTGCGGCTGATCCTGTACCCGCGTCACATGAGTACGGGCAGCGTCATCCCATACCGTCCAACGCAGCGGACCTAACAAGCGATGCAGACTCCACGTACTGACAGACCAATAAGACATGTTCGACACACTCCCATGCATGTTGGATGTTACCCGCGAACGTTTCCCTTCACAGGCTTGATCTTTCGCTTCAGGCTGCGAATCCATGCTTTCGTTTCGGCATCCACGCGGAAGGACTCTGTTATTTTCTGCAGAGCTTTATTGTAGGTAAAGTCATCCAGTTCGTTATGCCGCAGATACGCTGCCGTAGGCCCGGGCACATTCACGTAGCAAACCGACAGTGCCCAGGCTACCGCCATTTTAACATAATATCCCTCGTGCTTGATACGGTCGAGCCTCTGCAAGACTTCATGGACATGCTCGACTTCGGCATAAAAATTCAGCAGCATCACCACTCCGAATCGAATCTCGTACTCCTGATCGGAGGCCAGATACGGCTGCAGAAACTCCCATACCCGGCTCTTATGAGCCTTAGTGATCGTAAGTCCGACACAGAAGCTGTCGCAAACGGACCAATTATCGATACGAGGGACGAACTCGGCGACAAGGCTCAGGATCTCCTCAATGTCCGCCTTGATATAACCGATGACCATGCCTTGCAGCATGATCTCTTCGAAAGTTGCGCTGTCCGCCCGCTGCAAGTAAGTGCGCCAATCGCCCTTCGCGATCCCTCGGGCCAGCTTGCGCAAGGTCGGCAAACGAACTCCCAGCACATGATTGATATTTGGGATCAAGGAAGCGGAAAACTTTCTATAATCCTCTTCTGCCAGCTCCATGAGCTGCTCTCTAATCGACTTTTCCACCCGACTGCTCCTTCGTTTATGGATTATTTCTTAATCCTACCCGATTTCGGAGCCCAGGGCGCCCCCTTCCGAATATAAGCGCAAGATTTGGAAAGTCCTCTTATTGGGTGCGTTCTCAGCTCACGCATAACCTGCTTACACTGGTAATTCTCGTTGCCTGTTGTAATGGAGGGCAGATACATTGAAACCTCTGAGGATCAGCCATACGGCGAGGATCATTTCATTAGCTGCTACGGGCAGCGCCAGAATAACACCCCAGATGGAAATCTGCGGAATTACGCCGAACATTTCCAACAAGGCTGCGATGAAAATAAGCACTGCCCCTGTCATGCCCAAAATGGGTATAAATTTTGGAATAAGCCCCGATTTATAAAAGATGTAGCTGTACATCATGGTATTGATCCCTAGCATGAAATTAGGTCCAAGCATAAATGTCCACTCATGGACCGCTTTCAGTAATAAGCCTAATGCTTGAAAAGACGCGGGATCTGCGGCTCCCGATGCGATAAATTCCCGACTTAAGGACAATAGCGACAGTACGCTGATGATGCCGATCGTGATGATAACCGCCTCAAGTAATCGAAAGCAAACATGCCCAAGCGCTAAGGTTTCATTGTACTTTTTTAAATACGGGAACATCGTAATCGAAGTGCCGACAGCTGAAGCGACAAGCACCAATTCCATAAGCGCTCCCCCTACCACCTGGTTGGCGTGAGCGGCCCCTTCTATCAAGTAATCGGGGCCATTCAGGATCGGATCGTATAGAATAAGACCTGCTATCGCCGAAACCGCCGCAAGGATGAACAGGATTCCCGCGGTTTTTGCAGCTAATTGATTTTGCTTCATTTTGTAATCTCCTCTTCTTGGTATCCATCTCAGTCAATCTTTATGCTTACTCTTCAGGATGATCCCCGTAAAAAAATACTTCTTCCAAAGGCAAGTTGAAGGCATTAGCAATGCGAAAGGCCAGTTCGAGAGACGGGGAATAGTTTCCCTTTTCCAAGGCCACGATGGTTTGTCTCGTAACGCCCACCTTGTCAGCTAACTGCTGCTGTGTCATTTCATTTTGGTTGAACCGTAATTTTCGGATGTGATTGCCGACCAGATTTTTTCCCACATTAGACTCCTTTCCGATAGTGATAAAATTTTGTAACGGAACCGATCACATCCGAGATAAATCCAGAAATGATCAGGATCACGAACATCACCTGAGGCGGATAATCGATCACCAGCGATCCCATCGCAAGAAGGAAGCCGAGGATAAATACAAAGAATGAATTTCTGAATGATCTCAGTTCAATGATTTTATCCAATTCATCTGCAAATGTCGGCTCCTTTTCTCCCGTCGTTATTCGGAAGACGATGTTGAAAACAATACTGATCACGATATGCGCGATGATGGAAACCAAAGTCAGGATGAGGACAAAGGAACCCCAGTAACGTAAGATTTCCGTGGACTCCAATCCCCCTGCGGGACGCTGCGGGTACATGTACGCGAAATAACTTGCGAAAATAAGGATCGAGCTGATTAACGATACGACGCTCTTCTTTTCTTGGTAGGTCATGGATGATACCACCCTTTCATTATCTTTTGTAGTAAAGTTCGATATACATAATGTAATAAATTTCATACACAATGTCAATTAAACTTTACATTGATGGAGAAAAAATAGCCGATCCATTCGGATCGAGCCTCAATTGAACTCATTTCGAGGTAAGCATACCGCCTATACTCCGCTCACGCGATCTGAATTCTGGCGTTCATCGTGGATAGGATAAGTGATCAAATCAAATCGGGACTCTGCATGGAACCCAAGTATTCGTATTGATAAATTCTGCCTGTGGCGCCTGCCGGCACCGCCCGAAATTTTCCTTTGTCCACTAATCCGCGACAATACTTGATGATCGTTTGCTTATGAAGCTCAAGTTCTCGTGCAGCCTGCACAGGACGAATCCTCCGGTTTTGTCGAATTGCCAAACGCATGAGCTGCCGTTCCACTTTTCCAAATTTATGCGAGATGTTGCCACCCTTCTCTGCCGTTGCAGCTAAATAGGGCGCCAATATACCTCGAAGCATCGCTAAAATTAAGGATGGATTCTCCTTCAATTCATCCAACGAAATCGCGATATAGCGACATTCTTGCGATTGGAGAAACAGAGCTCGATTCAAATCCATGCGATATTTGGTCCGATCCGTACCATGCGAACCATAATCCATAATTTCAAATACAAAAAAATGCCCGCCCAAGATCCACATGAAGTCTACATAATAGGATCGTCCCCGCCAGTCCCTAACCTCATACTCCGGATGCAAACCATCAAAATGTCCCATGAGAAGCCACCATATTTTTTCGGCAAACAAGCGATTCCCATAGCCATGTCCTCTTCTCAGTGCATCCTTTCGATCGCCATGGCGCTTGGCCAAATGTCTCTCTATCCACTTTTCTTGCTCCACCTCAAAACTATTCAATACAAGTCACCCCTCCCTTTAAATATAAAAAGCCCCGATCCTCCTCAAAATGGAAAGGAAAATCGGGGCGTGCTTCGCCACTTACGATAATATGATTATTTTATGCCATAACCGGGTGATTTTTGCAAGCACATTTTTGATGGAGAAACAAATGTGTGCGATTTTTCGTACAAAACGCACGCTTCGAGCAGCCATATGTGCCTCTTTGTACGACTTTTCATACAAAGACGGCTCACTATCAACTTAGGCGGGGATAGATATATGATTTTTCATATAAACCGGACGCTTCGATCAGCCATACGTGCCTCTTTGTACGACTTTTCATACAAAAATGGCTCACTATCAACTTAGGCGGGGATAGATGTATGATTTTCATATAAAACGAACGCTTCGATCAGCCATACGTGCCCCTTTGTACGACTTTTCGTACAAAAACGGCTCAGTATCAACATAGGCAGGGATATTTGTATGATATTTCATATAAAACGGACACTTCGATCAGCCATATGTGCCTCTTTATACGATTTTTCGTACAAATCCGATCTCACGACAAAAATACCCTAGAGGTACTTGGTTAAATAGGGATTACGAGATGCCGAATCCGATTTGAACTTGTTGACGAGGGTTACTCGATGTAGCAGGCCGGATATTCAGCCTTTGCGGCGGACGCAGCAAACGAGCGCAAATTCGTCCTCCAGCAGCTACCGGGCGCAAGCCCGCTTTGCCGCTCCGGCAGCGCCCCCGGAAGAAGCAGCGGCGTGATCGCCTGCTACGTGCGCAAGTTCACCCTGCGCGTCCACCGATCGCCTGCTGATTGCGCTTGCGCGAGACAGCCGCGGCCTACCGCGCACCACCAATCGCCGGCTGCTTGCGCGGGACAGTTGCCTGCTGCCCCTGCTGCGCATCTACTGCCGCATGCTGCCCCTGCCTCGTCCCCCGATCACATGCTGCCCCTGCCTTGTCCCCCGATCACATGCTGCCACTGGTACGCACCCACGATCGCCTGCCGCGCCTGCTGCGCACCACCGGTCGCATGCTCCCTCTAAGCGCACCACCGATCGCCCGCCGCGCCTCCCCCACCTTCCTCGCACCACCGATCGCCTCTTACGCTTATTGCGTAATCGGCCGAAATCCACCGCCAGGCCCTCATCCTGCGGGGATTAGTTAGACGACGGGCCTGTAAACCGCGGCTCGTGGGGCTGTTCCGCGGCCAGCTGCTTGTACAGCTCCCGGATCCGGTCGGAGCCCGCCCGTGGCACGGTGACCTTCAGACGTACATATAAATCTCCATAAGCTCCGTCCGGCTTGCGAAGACCTTTCCCGGCAAGCCTTAGCTTCTGTCCGCCATCCATCCCCTCCGGCACCTTCACCTTCAAGGAGCTGCCTCCCGGCAGACGGAGCTTGGTCTCCGTTCCGAGCGCCGCATGCCAGGGAGCGACGACCAGCTCGGCGGACAAGTCATACCCGTCTGCGGAGAATACCGGATCCGGCTTGATGCGCAAGGTCACATACAAGTCTCCCGCCTGCCCGTCCCGGGATGGATGCCCCATCCCCTTCAGACGGATACGCTGCCCGTCCTTGATGGAGTCCGGCAGCTTCACGCTCAGCGACTTTCCGTCCACGGAAATCTGAACCTTGCCGCCGCGGACCGCATCGTCAAGGGTCAAAGCAAGCTCGGCCTCCATATCCGCCTGCCCGCGGCTGTCGCCCCAGCCCCCGCCGAACAAATCGCCGAACAGATCCTCGAAGCTGCCTCCCGAAGCGCCAAATCCGCCTCCCATGCCGTCATAGCCGGAAGCGGAAGTCCCGCGGGAATTACCGCTTCCCTCCTGCCAGTAGCCACCTCCCTGCGGACCGCGGCCCCAGGCCTCTTCATCCCGGCCCTGCGTCCTCTCCCGCCAGCGCTCGCCATAGCGGTCATAGCTCTGTCTGCTCTCGTCCTGAGACAGCACCTCGTACGCTTCCTGCACCTCTTTAAACCGCTTCTCGGCTTCAGGCGTTTTATTCACGTCGGGATGGTACTTCTTGGCCAGCTTTTTATACGCCTTCTTGACAGCCTCCTTGTCAGCGCTCCGGGTAACGCCCAGCACCTCGTAATAATCCTTCATAGCCTTCACCATCCTCCCTCCGGCGCCGTGTAATCATCAGAAAAGGTCGATTCCTTGCTGCAGAAAAGGGTACGACAGTAAGGTTGTGTCACCTCCATCGTACCCCGCTGATGCAGCTTATTCAATGCCGATTCGTTTGTTGGTCGGCTCTTTCTTCTCTTTCTTCGGAATATCCAGCTTCAGCACACCGTCCTGCAGCTTCGCCTTAATTCCGTCCTCCTCGATGCCTTCTACGTAGAATTGCCTTGCAAACTCTCCATAATGGCGTTCGCTGCGGATGATCTTACCGTTCTCATCCTTCTCTTCGTCCACTTGGTTCCGCTTGGCACGGATCGTCAAATATTTATCCTGCACATCGATCTCGATGTCTTCTTTCGTGAAGCCCGGCAGTTCAGCTTCTATGAGATAGCCCTTATCCGTTTCCCGGATATCGGTGCGGAAGGAACGCGTGTTGCTATGCAGCGGAGCCAGCAGCTCTTGATCAAAAGCCTCATTGAAGGATTTCAACATTTGTCCAAACAGGTCTTCATTTCTTCTACGGAATGGAACCAGATCAAACATACGGAATCTCCTCCTTGATAATTGGTGGTTTCTTCTTGCTATGACCTTATTATACCCTTGGGAAAAAATTTCATCAAAAGTGGAATAGAGCCGAATTAAGCCGTTTTCAGGGAATATCCCCCATATGACCAAAGTCTTCGCCACGAATCTCTGACTTTCTTCGACTTTGACCTTATTTGACTTTCTGAGTGCCGCCTCATTCCTAACATCGCATACCACTAGAGACGAGGCTACAGCCTTCTCTACGAGCACAGCCTCAAAATATCACGTACGGCTTGACGATGGAATATGAGGCGGCGTACAAAAGGAAAACCGGATGAACCCCTTCTTCAAGCTGCCCCGCATCACTTGGACCGCCGCTCGCGCACGTCATCCGGTACAAGCTTTCGCGGCCTCCGTGCAGCACAAAAGCGGGGAAGCCGTTGTTCCGGCCCCCGCGCCGAGCTCACAGTCTTTTGCGGTATTCCGTCGGCGACATGCCCGAGAATTGCCTGAAAAGCTTAAAGAAATAACTCATATTATCGTAGCCCAGCCCTTCGGATATTTGCTCCACCCTCTGATCGGACTGATCTAGCAGCTCTTGAGCTCGCTCCATCTTGCAGCGGGTGACAAACTCAACGAAGGTCTCGCCTGTCTCTTTCTTGAATATCCGGCTAAAATGAGTGGGATTCATCTGCAGCCGGAGGGCCGTTTCCTCCATGCTGATCTTCTCATGCAGATGCATCATCACATAGCGCTGCGCCGCGGCGATTTCCTTGCGCTTGGCATGCTCGTGATGCTCCTGATAGGACTTCCTCTTCTCCATCAGAAAGTGGTACAGCCAGTCGCCGAGATGCTCCAGCGTATCGATGGTATAGATGTGATGCTGCAGCAGCTCCGAGCTGTAATTGGTCAAAAAATGCTGCATGACCGTGTATTTCAATTCCATATCGGTAACCAGCTTCAGCATCCAGCTGCGCACCGAATCCATCGGATACTTATGCCGCGCAATATGCTCCATCCACTGGGCAAGAGTCTCCTTAATCGGATTGGCGCTAACTTCGAGCATACAAGTTCGAAAGTCGTTCAGCGCGGCGGCATAATGAACGAATAGATCCTCTTTTGAGATGTCCATCGGCCGCAGCTTCAATAGGGCATGCTCTCCCGAATAAAACCGGAAGGTCCGCTCATTCAATAAGGAGATGAGCTGCTTTTTCAAGTGGGCGACGGATGGACTGATGTCGGCTGTATAAAAGGAAATCCCTATTTTCAGATAACGGCGCATCGACTTCTGAATCAGCCGCAGCTCGTCCATGATCTGATCGGATCTATTGATTTTGAGCGTTTTGGGATACGGATAAAGCAGGTAATAATAACGCTCGCTGTAAGCAAATACGGCGCTGTTCTCGATGTTCACCGATTCATTCAGCGCATTCTCCACCACATACTGAAGATGATGCCCTCCGCCGAATCTGGCTTCCAGATCCGGGAACCGATCCAGCACGCCCAGCACCGGCAAATAAGAGAAGCCTTCCTCCATGCGCAATCCGAAGGCCGCCGCTTTCTCCGTCCACTCTGCTTCATTCCAAACCGGCTGGTCGATTAACGAGCGGATGAAAGAAGTACGCAGCGAGGAACGGCTTTGAAATACGACATCCTGCAATTGTTGGCGGCTGCGCAGGGCCGCGTGCTCCTCCTTCAGCTGAAGAGTGAGCTTGTGCAAAATATCCAGCAGCTGCTCGATGCGAAGCGTTTCTTTCAGAATGTAGTCATTCACGCTTAATTTCACAGCCCTCTGAGCATACTGAAAGTCCTCATGACAGGACAAGATGACGGTTTTCAAACCGGGATTGTCCTGGCGGGCCGCTTCGATCAAGTCAAGCCCATTCATAAGGGGCATGCCGATATCGGTAATCAGGATATCGGGCTGCGTGCGCCTGCAGGCCTCCAGCGCTTCTTCGCCGTCGGAGCAAACCGCGACCAGCTCCAGCCCCAGCTCCTGCCATGGAATTTTCGCCGTCAAATATTCGAGGACCGACTTGTAGTCGTCTGCCAGTATCACTTTATACATATCCGTTGTTCTCCATGGTTGATGTTGGGATCATGAGTGTGATGCGGGTACCCTCTTGAGCCTCGCTCTGTATGGCCATCTGGAACCGGTTGCCATACATGATCTTCAAGCGCTCGTATACATTCGAAAGCCCGATGCCGGATGGCGGCTTCCCTTCCTCGATAATCTGCTGCTTGTTGAGCCGGAGACGTTCATGCAGCAGCTGCCTTGTCTCCTTATCCATGCCTGCCCCGTTGTCCTCGATAGTGATGCGCAAGGAATCGCCTGCTTGTTCGACTTGGATCTGAAGAGTGCCCCCCTTCCGGGAAAATGCATGCTTATAAGCATTCTCGATAATTGGCTGCAAAATTAACCGAGGTACTGTACTCGCCAGCAGCTCCGGCTCGACATCCATCTCGACCTTCACTGGATGCCTCATCGTAAGATTCATCAGATCCGCATACTTCTCGGACATTTCGACCTCGGAATATAAGGAGACGAACTCTTGCCGGGAGGATATGGTCGCTCGAAGGAGCGAGGATAAGGACCCGACAAGCTCGGCGTTCTTCTCATCGTCTTTCATCAGCAGATTCAGACGGATGGCGCTCAGCACGTTAAATAAAAAATGGGGATGAATCTGCGCCTGCAGCATCGCCAGCTCCGCCTGCCGCTTCAGCTCCTGCTCGACCTTCACCTGCTCCAGCGTCTGTTGAATACGGTCAAGCATGTTATCGAAGGACCGGCCCAGCCGGCCGACCTCATCCCCGCCTCTCACCTTAGAACGCACCTCCATGTCGCCCGATTCGACTTCCGCGGCCACTTTGCCAAGAACCTTGATCGGCATTGTAAACTTCCGAATCAAGTACGCAAGGATGAAAATGAAGCAAGCAGCAAACATGACCTGCAGCATCAAGCCCGATTGATGAATGCGATTGACTTTATCGGTCAGTTGCTCATAAGGGGCCAGACTGACCAGCCGCCATCCCCCGAATCGCAGTGGCAGCGAGACATACAGCTGCTGTTCGCCGTTCAACTGAATGATAGCCGGCGACTCTACCTGCCCGATCGGGACCAGGCTGTGAAAGCTTTGGCCGATAACCTCCTTATTCCGATGTGACAAGATACGGCCGCTCTCGTCGAGCAGGAAAATCTCCTCGGCTATATGGGCAAAGATGTTACTTATCGTATTCTCTCCGCGGCTGACGAGCAAGGAAGCGTAGGGCTTCGAATAATAGTCCATCAGTGTTCTCGCCGTCAACAGGACGTAAGGATCCTCCTGCACCTTGGACTTCAGATAATGGGGAATCGCCCCGAGGTAATAGGTTTCAAAGTCGGGAGACTGAGGCAGAGCGCGGAACCAGGCCTGTTCCCTGAACAATGACGGGTTGAATTCGTCATAGGAATAATTGGAATAATAACGGCCATCGGCGAGAAGCAAGGTAAGATTCATGTCCGGCCTGTCCCTCGCCCATTGCTCCAGCTTCTCCGTGATGTTCCTCGACGCCAAGGGATCGTCCTTGATTTGCAGCAGGCTCCCTAGCTCGGAGTCGAATTGAATCCGATTGGACACCGAAACCATCTCATCCATGATGCCGTACAGCTGATACTGGATCATCTTTAAAGATTGGATGGCGTTATCCAGCGTCTGCTCGCGTATGATCCTCTGAGAGAACGTGCTGGTGATATACAGCATGATGATCGTAGGAAGCAGCAGGCAGGCGATAGTTGTAACGATTAATTTCCGCCGCAGCGAGTGCCTGTGAAAGCTAAACATACTCATGATTCATCCCTGCTTTCCCCCTATGAGTTGACCTTTCGAAAGAGGCGAAAGCTAGAGCCTCTTTACTGCAGGCTCTAGCTCCGGTATGACTATTATCCTATCGCATAGGTTTCATCACTTCAACCCAGGGTGCGGGTCCGTGTCATGACTTATTTTTTGTTGGCATCGATCAGCTTCTGAATTCGCTCTTGCGCATTTTTCTGAGTCGTATCGATATCCTGATCCTTCAGCAGCATCTTATCGAACTCCTCCTGCATCACTTTTTCAACCTCGGCTTGGTATGGGATCGGAGTAGCCGATTTGGACGTCGTTGTATTTTTCAAGACGTACAGGAGAGACTCCTTGTCTACCTGCTCCGGCGTTTTTGTTTTGGACACGATCTTATCGATGACTTCGTCCAGGTTGGCTTTCTTCCAGGATGGGATATAACGACCCTGCAGCGTAATGCCCTCCGTCGTAAACCAGCGGATGAACGTATACGCTTCCTGCTTATGCTTCGACTTGCCGTATACCGCCAGAATGTCGCCTTCGAAAGGGGAAGCTATCGGATCTTCCTTGTTGAGCTTAGGATAAGGAGCGAATACGGTTTTGAAGTTAGCCGGCACCGCGTCGGTACCGCCCGTCTCGGCGATCAGGAACGTACCGGTCGCCAGCATGCTCGCCGCCTGATTGAAGTATTGCGGACGGTAATTCATCTTTTGGCTGATTACTTCGGCATATGGCGTCGCAGATTGATCCTTCTCCGCTTGCTTCCGGATTTCGAGCGATTTGCGCATAACCGGATTCATCACGTTGGCCGACTTGAGATCATCGGTCACCAGGTTGCTGTTTTCCTGCCGATTGTATTGGCCCAGGTTCGTATAGGGGACGGTCCAGGTATGGAAGTGAGTTCCGTAATGCTTGGCTCCCCCATCCAGTTTCGTCATTTTCTTCGCATAGTCCAGGAACTCATCCCACGTCCAATCCTTCGGAACCGGCAGTCCTGCCTCTTTCAAATGATTTTCATTGATGACGACGAACCAGGAGACGGATTTCCCGGGAATTCCATAGTACTTTCCATTTAATTTCGTGTCTACTTTATACTCATTGTCGAATTGGATGCCTTCTTTGCTCATATACTCGTCGAGCGGCTCGAACATATTCAGGGCAATCCGCTGGGCATAGGCCGCACGGTTCTGAATCATGATGACGTCCAGGCTTTCACCGGAAGCGGCCGCCAAATCGACTTTTTTCATGGCCTCGGTCGAGTTATTATCTCCCTGGGATACGAATTCCACTTTGATGTTCGGGTATTTCTTCTCAAACTCCTGGATCACGACGTCAAAGCCATCCGTCTTCAGGTTATTCCAGGTGTGCAGCTTGATCGTGACGGGCTTGTCTGAGGACGAAGCCTGCGGGCTTGAGCTATCCGTGCCCTGGGAAGCGGCGCAGCCGGCCAATAACATTGACATAGCGGTTACAGAGAGTACCGATTGCTTCATCCATGGTTTGTTGAGCATGAGAAATCCCCCTTTAGATTATATAACTAATCGAATCCGTCTGTTCTGCTTGTCCGGATGGCCTCTCGCCTTGAACCGACCGGCATCCGGCGTTTGCATTAGAGACGGGTATCGGCCATGCCGCAAAATACATCGACGGGGCTGGTACCGTGGAAGGGCTCGTCCCCCATGATCCGCTTGATCGTTTCCTGAACGACCGTTCTTGTCGGCGCATACGCATTAATATACGTCTTGACCATCGGCACATCATAGAGATGGAACGGGTTATGCAAGGATACGAACACGGTTGGCAGCTCGGTGACATACCAAGGAATCTCAGGCCCCATCGGCGAGGACCAACGGATGCGCGCAAAGTTCTCTTGGGCGAACTGCTGCACATTGGCAAATAACAGCACGGCATCATAGGCATTCGTGAAGTCGGATATTTTTTTGCTCTCAAATATCTGGACAGCAGCAGGTCCCTTGCCGTCTGCCTCCGCTTCCCCCTTGGCCCGTTCCTGCCTGGACGCCGGAGTCTCGTACAAAGTCACGTCGAATCCGGCCTTGCTCAGCTCCTCCACGATCATGTCCTTGACGCCCTGCTGCTTGATCCCAAAGAACTGGACATCATCCCCAAGCACGTATAGCATTATTCGCCGGTGTGTCTCGGGCCGGATCGGCAAATCTGGACGAGTTTGCTTCACCAAGGTAATGGACCTCGCCGCTACTTCTCTCGCGGCTTCCAGATGCTCCCCGCAGCCAATGACGCTCAAGGCTGATTTCGGCGGGACAAGCGTGCCGGCTTGTTGTTTCTTATGCAGCCCGAGAAAAGCCTTCGTTCCCAGTATACGCTGCAGCGCCTCGTGGAGCCGTTGCTCCGTGATCACGCCGTTCGTATAGCCGTCCAGCATAAACTGGAAGTCCTCCTCCGGATCGTTAAAGAACAGGAACATATCGCAGCCTGCGGCGATGGCTTGAGGCAATTGCTCCGACCGCTTCATAGCGGTAGTCAGTCCCGCCATTCTCGAAGCGTCGGTAAGCACTAGCCCGTTGAAGCCAAGCCGCTCTCTAAGCAGCCCGGTCACGAGCTCCGGCGACAAGGAAGCCGGCAGCAGGTCCGCATCCGTCAAGCTCGGATTGAGGCGTTTGGAATACGCGGGCAGCCGGATATGGCCGATCATCACGCTTTGAACGCCTGCTTCGATCATCCCTCGATACACTTTGCCGTACGTCTGGTCCCATACTTCGCATGATAACGTATTGACGCTCGTCAGCAGGTGATGATCCCGCTCGTCGATCCCGTCCCCGGGGAAATGTTTCATGGCTGCCGCGAATCCTTCCTCGCCTATCCCCCTCAAGTAAGCCTTGGACATCTCCAATACCTCGTCGGGATTGTTGCTGAAGCATCTCGTCATGGTCATCGGGTTACGCCAATTATAATTAATGTCGACCACGGGCGCGAAGGACCAGTTACATCCGACCGCAGCCCCTTCCGCGCCGCTAATCCGGGCCATCCGATAGGCGTACTCCGGGTTTCGGGTTGCGCCGATCTGCTCGTGCGTACCGATTAGCGTTCCATCCGTGCAAGCGCCGTCTCCGCCCGATTCGACATTGGCCGCGATAAGCAACGGAATTTTGCTGTGCTCCTGGAGGTATTTATTTTGCTCGTAGATGGTCTCGGACGTATTGGGATTATACCGGACGCCCCCGATGTGATAGTTCTCCAGCATGTGCTGTAAATACTCCGGATCGTGGCGGTAGCCCAGATTAATAAACAGCTGACCGATTTTCTCCTCCAGCGTCATCGACTGGATCGTCGCTTCCACCCAGCTTATATCCTCATCGCTTAGATGGAATGGCTTTGCCTTCAAATTCACCATAATTGCCGTCTCTCCTTCACTCCATGATTATCCTTTGACACTGCCCATGGCCACGCCTTCAATGACTTGCTTCTGACCGATCAGGAAGATGATCAGCAGAGGCAAGATCGCAGAGACCGCTCCGGCCATCATCAATGAATAAAACTCGCCGTTGGCGTCCGCGAACTTCCTCATTCCTAGTTGAAGCGTGAACAAAGCCTCGGAGCGAAGGAAGATCAACGGATTCTGGTAATCGTTCCAAGTCCAGATGAAGCGCAAGATCATATAAGTCGCCAGCGCGGGCTTAACGAGCGGCAGCGTGATCCGGGAGAAGATGGTCCAGTGGTTCGCCCCGTCCATCCGCGCCGATTCGATAATATCGTTATGGATGCCCATAAAAAACTGTCTGAGCATGAAAGTCCCCAGCACCCCCGAGGCCGCAAGCAGGACCAATCCGAAATGGCTGTCAAACAAGCCGATCCAGCGGTACATGATAAATTGCGGGACGAGAATCGCTTGATGCGGAATCATAAACGTCGCAAGCACGACAAGGAAGATGGCATCGCGGCCCTTGAATGTAATTTTGGCGAAGCCGTAAGCGGCCATGCACGATATCAACAGGGAAAATGCCGTCGTCACAATCGTAACCTTCAAGCTGTTCCAATAATACAGCGTAAAGGGATGCGATCCGAACCAGACCTCCCGGTAATTCTCCGCCGCATTCCAATTTCTGGGGATCCATTGAATCGGATAAGTCAGCACATCCAGCTCCGGCTTAAAGGAAGCGGACAGCATCCATACGAAGGGAAGGATGAAGAAGATTCCCCCTAGTCCCATGACTAATGTGATCAGTGTGCGGTCCAAGCGAATCGATTTCATAGCGATCACCCCTTAGTAGTTAACCCATTTCTTTTGGCCGATCCATTGAATCATCGTTATCGCCAGAATAAACATCAGCAAGACAATACCCATCGTGGAAGCATAACCGGACTTCAGATTGATAAACGCCGTCTCGTACAAGTAGAACACGATAACGGAGGTGGAGCCTGCGGGTCCGCCGTTCGTTAAGATCATAATCAGGTCGAACGCCTTGAACGAAGAGACGAGACCGGTTATTAACAGAAAGAAGGTTGTCGGGGAGAGCATGGGCAGAGTGACCGAGAAAAATTGCCGGACGGGCGAGGCTCCGTCAATGTCTGCCGCTTCATACAAATCTTTGGGTATGCTCTGCAGGCCTGCAAGAAAAATAATCATATCGAAGCCGAGCGATGCCCAGGCCATAATGATCATGACCGACACAAGCGCGACACTCGGATCGGCCAGCCACATCGGAGGGTTATCGATCCCTACCGCTCGCAGGAAGCCGTTGATCGGACCGCTGTTCGGATGAAACAACACCCTCCAGAGCACGGCTACGGCGACAAAGCTCGAGATGAAAGGAAGAAAGTAAACGACCTTGAAAAATGTCTTGAAGTAAGTGGCTTTATTGATCAGCACCGCTAAGATCAACGCGATAAACATGGACACCGGAACCACGATCATCAGCCAAAGATTGTTCGTCATCGAACGGATAAAGTTTTCATCCTGGAACAATTGCTTGTAGTTATCCCAACCGATGAAGTTGATATTGCCGATCCCCGTAATAAAATTCCAGTCCGAGAAGCTGATAATGCCTGAGAGCAGGATCGGAATAATGGTAAGCACCACGGTCAGGATAAGCATAGGCCCGATAAAGAAATATCCGGCAAGCGTATCGTAAAAGGACTGCTTTCTCAGCTTGACCTTCGTCAAAGCCGCTGCTTCAACGCCGCTTTCCTTTAAGGCTTGTTCCATAATAATCACCTCTTGTTGTTGGTTATGACCTTATTATAGAAAGGGATGAAAGCGCATACTATGCACGAATCTTTCTATTCGAAAAATATTTTGCTTGCCGCTGCCGGATACTTCCCGGCATAAACAAACCGCTCACTCCTTCGGAATGGAGTGAGCGGCTTTTAATCTTTTCCCCCTATGCTGCCGCCTGTATTCATAGATCAAGCAGACGATAAGGATCGCGATATAAAACAAGCTGGAAACCCGGTACATGACTCCATAGCTCGTTAATCCGGAGATGAAGCCGAGCAAGACGGAGCCTCCGGCTATGCCCGCATCGAACAGATTGTAGAACGTGGCCGTTGCGCTCCCGCGGCGATCCCGCTCGACCCGGTCGATGACCCAGGCCTGCAGGGCCGGGAACATAGCCCCGAAGCCGAGACCAAAAAACAGGGCGGCGGCAAGTAAGGTGGCCATGGAGGAAGCATAAGACAAGATGACGGTTCCCAGGAAGGTTAGAAGGGTGCTGGGAAGGATGACCCATAACGGTCCCTTGGCGTCGTATAGCCTGCCCGATCCGAATCGCACCAGCACTTCGAAGACGGAGACGGCCAGAAAAAAATAACCGATATTAGAGACGGCCAATTCCTTGCCATACAAAGCGATAAAGCTCAGGATGCCTCCAAACCCGAAGCCCGCCATCATCCCGAGCAAAGAAGGGAACAACGCCCTTCTTTCTATCCATCTTGGGGCATCTCCCTTAGATGCAGGCGACAGCGCAGCGGGCGACGCTTCTCCGATATCTATAGGCCGGTCTTCTTGCGGATGCGTGACTTTTACCCTCAGGATCAGATTGCAGAGACAGGCGACAGCCAACATAACGATGGAATACACAATAAGTGTCTGGAACCCCGCCTGTTCCATTAGGACCACGCCGAGAAAGGGGCCGATGGAAGTGGCCAATGTGTTCGAAAGCCCAAAATACCCCATCCCCTCTCCTAACCGGGATGGAGGGATCATATCCGACGCGATAGTTCCGTACAGGGTAGTCGCGAGGCCGAATCCGAAGCCGTGCAGGAGGCGAATCACGAATACTCCGAACACCGTAGCCGCCGCATAATAGGAACCTGTGGCCGCCAGACAAAGGATGCCCCCGATCACCAACAGCAGCTTCTTTCCATAGCGATTGGCTTTATGACCCGAGAAGGGACGGATCCAGATCGCGGTGATCGTAAAGCAGCCCATCACCAGACCGATCTCGGAAGCATTCCCCCCGATTCCCGCCAAATAAACGGGAAGTGCTGGCATTAGCATTTCGAAGGCTAAAAACAAAAATAAATTGGACATGCTCAGAAGCACAAAATCCAGGGTCCATAATTTCCCCTTCGCGTTCATCCTTCACCCCGCTAGCCTTTATTTCCTACTGCAATTTGAGGATGGTCATGCTCCCAGTATAGAGAGGGCGGCTGACGCTCGCCATGCAGGAATCTTTCCTTTTAGAAAAAATTATGCCCGGGGGCCGATAAATTTTTTTCCGTTTTGAAAAATTCGTAGTCTGTGACTTTCGCCTGACTTCTACTATCATGAAGAGTACGTATATCGTTTTGTATAAGAGGAGGACGCCTGATGAGTAAACAACCTAACATCTTATTTCTGATGAGCGACGAGCATCGTCCTGACGTAGCAGGCTTCGCCGGGAATTCCGTCGTGCGTACCCCTGTGCTGGATAAGCTCGCTAAGGATGGCATCGTCTTTACGAATGCGTACACGCCCTCCCCTATCTGCATCCCGGCCCGGCAATGTTTGATGGCCGGTCAGCTGCCCCGTACCGCCGGCTGCGAAAAATACGGCGACGACCTGCCCCCTGGCTCGATGACGTTCGCGAGGCAGCTCGCCGCGCATGGCTATGAGGCAGCCGTCAGCGGCAAGCTGCATCACATGGGAACCGACCAGATGCAGGGCTGGACAGCCCGCATCAGCGGAGACATGCAGATCTCTCCGCTCTATCTCGGAGAGAGGGCTATGTCCTCTCGCAAGGCGTTCGCCGGCGTGAAATGGTCTGACGCCAAAGAAATCGCCCGCGCCGGCGTCGGGCGGGGATTATGCGTCACCCATGACGAGTATGCGGTGCAGGGCGCGAAGCAGTTCATCGAGGATTACTTCTGCAATCCCTATTACGACCGGGAGCAGACCCACCCTCTGCTGTTGAAGGTAAGCCTGCTTCAGCCCCATTACCCGTACTTCACCAGCGAATCGAAATTTACGTATTATTTGAACCGGGTGGAGCCTTATCTCCATGAGCCCGTGTTCGATCATCCCTTTCTGTCCCAGCGGCAGATCAAGGCGGGTAAGGATGCAACCGAGCGGGATATTCGCCGGGCTACGGCCGCTTATTACGGAATGGTGGAGACGATCGACGACCTTTATGGCGAGGTGCTGGATGCCCTTGTTCATGCCGGTCAGGACTTGGACGACTGGATTATCGTGTATACAAGCGATCACGGGGAAATGCTCGGCGAGCACGGTATCTGGGAGAAGCAGAAGTTTTTCGAAGCGAGCGTGCGCGTCCCTCTGATCATCCGGTACCCCAAGGCGTTCGGTCGGGGCCGGTTAATAGAGGAGAACGTGAACCTTTGCGATCTGTTCGCCACCCTGTGCGACTTGGCCGGTGTGCCGGTGCCGGAGGGACTGGACAGTCGAAGTCTTGTACCGCTGATGGAAGGCGGACAGGCTTCCTGGAGCAACGAAACGATCTCGCAGTTCGGAGGCGTCAACCTGATGATCAAGCAGGATCATCTCAAGTATCAGTATTACGGGGAGAACATGCCCGAGGTGCTGTTCGATCTGCAGCGGAACCCCGAGGAAACGCTGAATGTCCTGGAAGACCCCGAGTATGCCGAGCGGGTCGAGCATTTCCGTAGAAGGCGTGCCGAGCTAGCCTTCGGTCCTGACGCCGATCCCGCTTATCGCAATGCGGGGTATGAGGCTAACCCGCGCGGGCTAGATCCTGCTTGATCGTAAGCGCCTCCGTTCTGCTCGTGCAGCCGCCTCACCAAGCAGAACGGTGAAAAATCTGGTACAATTAGGGGTACAACCAACCCAAAAGAAAGGCGGCAAACTATGGCAACTGCGGCTGTAATCGAGCCCATCACCTATCAGGCCCTAGAGGACGAGGCTTCGCTTATCGAACAATGCAAGCAATGGGGGCTGTTGACGGAGAAGGCCGTTAAGTCGAAAACCTTCCTGTACAAGAAAAACGGGGCCGTGCTAAGCTGCAGCGTCGTCGGCCTGGTCGACTCCATCACCGCGGTTATCGAATTCGAGGATCAGCGGCGCCACTGCATTCACCCGTCTTATCTGAAGGAAATGCAAGCCTCCGGGTTTGTCCAGAGGCTGTCTGCAGAGGCAGACGAGCAGGCGGTTCCGAAGGCATCGGATACGCCAGATGCGCCAGATTCCGCTGCCGCTCCGGCAGCTACGGCTCAGGACATCCCCGAGACCCTGGATCAACGGCCCTCGCCTGCCCCATCAGAGCCGGAGCAGGAAGAGAAGCCGGAGGAGAAGCCCAAGAGCAGAGCGAAGAAAGAAAAGGCCCCCAAGCTTCAGCTCCCCGAGGAGAAGGTCGGGATGACGGCAACCGTCAAAGCCTTCGTCACCGTTCCAAATCACTTCTCGGACAATGACGATGAAGTGGTCATCTACGAAGCGGTGACGATCACCGAGCCGGTGATGGAACTGGGCGAAGCGTGGTCCAGCCACAGCGCCACGCTCAAGAAGCTTGAACTCGAGATCGGCGACAAGCTGACCTTCGAAGGCAAGCTTGTCGCCAAGAAGCTGACCAAGCATCCGGTTCCCTATAAGATCAACAATCCGGCGAAGATTAAGAAAACGTCTGCCGAAGCCATTCAAGAGTGATCGACTTCCCCATGCCGTATCGTTCCATAAAACGCTTGATAAAGCGAGCCCCGGATGCCTGAATTCCGGGGCTTGTTCCTTCTCTCTTTCTGCCTCAGCTCGGCGCACTATGTCCAGCCGTCATTACTTTCGTTATCTTGCTATTCCATTCCCTCAACGATACAGATACTCACTTTAAGAGGTATACTAGTAGAGCGTTCCCGAAGTTACGTTACTTGTACCCCATACCTGCTATGGGTCTCGGGATTGGCTAACGGACATGACGTACGCTTAGCGGTCTAAAACGCTCGGAAAACCAAAAATTGTCGCTCTAACGGTCCAATATGTCCCTTACATTCGTATCCGCTTCAATCTCAATCGCTAACGGTTTTGTTCGAAAAAATCGTATAAGAGGCGTGTATGGCTGAATCGAAGAGTCCGTTTATACGAAAAATCGTACATATATCCCCGCCTAAGGTGAAAATGAGCTGTTTTGTACGAAAACAGTCATGTCTTCTTTCCTTTCAGGCACAACTCCAGCATGAAAATGAGCAGCATGTGTTTACAGTAATGTTTACCGCTCCATACTTGTAACACCATGGTGAAATACTACGTTAGGATTAATGGTGGTTTGACCCCTTTACGAAAACTGTAAGGACGGGTTCAGTGAACAACTCCCTGCTAGCCCTGAACTGCCCATTCAGGTGACTGCGAACAGAAAAATAGTAAAGCTCGAGCCCATCCTCACCATGAGATCATTTAGTATCGGAGTCGGTTACATGGAAGTATTGTACCCACAATGTGTAGGAATGGACGTTCATCAGGAAACAATAGTAGCTTGCGCATTAATCACTGGCGAAGATGGGCGAGTGGAAAGTGAGACGCGAACGTTCGGAACGATGACCAAAGACTTGTTTGAATTATTAAAGTGGCTTGAGGCGAAGTCGATAAGCCATGTAGCCATGGAAAGCACCGGAATCTACTGGAAACCGGTGTACAACATCTTGGAAGGCTACTTTGACATGACGCTTGCCAATGCTCATCGCATCAAAAATGTCCCCGGTCGGAAAACGGATGTAAGTGATGCAGAATGGATTGCGAAGTTGCTTCGGGTCGGTTTAATTGAGCCGAGTTTTGTGCCTTGCGAAGACATGCGAGAACTTCGCGATCTATGCCGTCTTCGTAAGAAACGTATAGGAAACCTTACTGCAGAAAAAAACCGCATCCAGAAATACCTGGAAATGAGTAACGTGAAACTTGGTACAGTCGCAACCGATATATTTGGCGTATCGGGGCGTAATCTGCTCGAAAAACTAATTACAAAAGGATACGTCGACGCTGACGATGTGGACGAAAGTGTAAA
>NZ_WUWM01000005.1 GCF_009846885.1 Paenibacillus puerhi | reverse complement strand
AACATGAAAAAGATCGCTCTCCACCTGGATAAACAGGTTCAATGAGGAGGGCGATCTCTTTTTTTTGAAAAATAATCCTTTAAAAAATGAGCTATCCAGCTAACACTAGGGGTTTCTCGTCAATCTGACCGGACCCTGGGGTCCGGCTTCCATATGGTCAGGCACTAGTTGAACGTTCCCGAAGTTACGATAATTGTCCCTTACATTCGTATCCACTTCAATCCCAACCACTAACGGTTTGTACGAAAAACCGTATAAAGAGGCACGTATGGCTGGATCGAAGTGTCGGTTTATACGAAATATCGTACATATATCCCCGCCTAAGGTGAAAATGAGCCATTTTTGTACGAAAAATCGTACAAACAGGCACGTATAGCTAGCTCGAAGTGTCCGTTTATACGAAATATCGTACATATATCCCCGCCTAAGGTGAAAATGAGCTGTTTAATGAATACTGCAGACGACTTGCCAGCTGTTCCGGGAGAGTATCCGGCCATAGGGCGCGACTCTGAGTACAAGCGTCATGGCACACTTAGTCTTCTGGCGGATCTTGGCCCCTCGTCACAGGCAAAGTTATAGGCTCCGTGGAAGAACGCCAGCGCAGCTGCGAATTGGGGACTTTCTGAAGAACCTCAAACCTGAACTCCGTATTCAGATGATCTTGGATAATCAATCGGCCCACATCTCCAAAGAATCGAAGACTTACTTGGAGACGGGGCCGGGTCGTTTTGAATTTGTCTTCACTCCCAAGCATGGCTCATGGCTCAGCGTGATCGAGTCGTTTTTTGCGAAGATGACCAAACAGGTGCTTCATCACCTGAGCGTCAAGTCCAAAGAAGAACTGAAACAACGCATTGAGCAAAATCTCGATGAAGTCAATGAGAGCCCCACACCCTTCCGCTGGAAGTACGGTATGGATGGGGAGATTAAGGTTGCATTAATTCAGAAACCTAATACTAGTTGATCGAAATTTCCTTGGCATGCCCCGGCACGATGTAGTTGTAAAACCCGGGGCTCAGCTTAATCTCTCCATGGTTCGCGAGCAGGCCGGGGTATTTCTGAACCCGGTGGTTGGATATGCTCCCTCCCGGCGGCATTGGCTCTACCGGCGGATAGATCCGCTCCCCGTCCTGATCGACGGCTGTCTGCGAGATGCCTTGGAAGCGCTCATCGGTCGATTCGGATTCGACGATCAGATCATCCCCCTGCTTGTAATAGGTGAATGTGACGGGAAATCCGTCGAGCTTCGTCTCAAAGGACTGAGGCGTTTCCGTCACTTGCTGCAAAGGCACCCACAGGTCCGTGGAGCGCTTGCGTACTTGCAGGTCCGTGAACATAAGCTTCATCGGAATGCCGGACCAGTCCTTGTTCCACTCCGGCGACTCGAAGCGCAGATACCACCCCGTCTTGTCATCATGCCACCGTCCGCCTTCAACAGTCTGGCCGCCTACCTGCAGCTTGATATTCCGATAATAATACTCGGCGTGATTTGGCAATTTATGTTCATCGTCATAATCGATTTTGATCTGCAGCGGCGTAACCGCCATCGCCTTAAGCTTCATGGTAAAGTCTTCGGCAACCGGAATATCCAGTTTTTTGCGGTAGGTTGCTTGTCTGGCCTTCGCATCATTCACATCGAAGGAGGCGAGCCAGCTGCCGTCGATCGTCTTGATAGGCTCCAGGTAGGAGAACTGGAGTGCCGCCTGCTCCCACTGCTCCGCCGTAACCGTGAAGTTGACCTGGCTCAGCTGGGTATTCTCCTTATCCGTAGGCAGGACCGCCCCGTAACTTGATGAAATGCGTTGCTCTCCCGCCATCAGGAATAAATGCGGATGGGCCCAGCTCTCTTCCTTCGAGCGAATAGGAAGTTCATACCGGATACTTACCGTCTCCTCTTGGCGCTCGACCGATTGGATACGGATAGCCTCATAAGCGGTTCCTGTCGGTATATCTTGGCCCTGCTGGAGCTGGCTCAGCTTCATCGGCAGAGGCGTGTCTTTATACCGGTAAAAGCTCAGTCCCTCGAGGGTCAGATCCAGCTTATTGCGGCCCCAGGACAAGCTATTGTCCGTCTCCAGCAGGCCGGTAAGCTGCCCGGAGGCTTCATCCAGCTTGATCATATTGCGAAGCTCCTCGCTCGCTCCCTTGCTATCCGCTAGAGAGGCCTTGCCGAAGCTGACGACATCGAACTTGGGCATATCCGGCACCATGGCCGTGAACAGCACATCCAGACGCTTCTCGTCGGTCACAACACCGTGCAGCGATACTTGTACGCCCTTCGACTCCATCGTAATATCCAGGGGGTTGCCGAAGCCTTCATTGAAAGCAGTCGACACGCCCAGACGGCCAAACAGCTCCGGCCAGCCGACCGTTACGCCCGCAACGACTGGCGCGGCTACCAGTAAAGTCGAGACTGCGACGGCCACCGGGAGCAGCCTGGCGCGTCTTCGTCCGCTCCGCAGGGCATCTCCTTCTCTTCTGCGTCTCGGTCCATTTCCTCCCTCAGCTGCCACCCGCTCCTGTATGCTCTGCCACATCGCGTCAAAATCAGGAAGCTCCGGTCGCTCTTGACGAGCCAGCTTCTCCAGGTATCGTTCTTGTTGGTTATTCAAGACACTCATCCCCTTTCCATTTCTCGTGAATCCCAGCTTCGAGCTGCTCGCGGAGCAGCTGCATCCCCTTGCTCATTCTCGACTTGACTGTACCAAGCGGAATATCCAGGCAGTCTGCGATCTCTTGGTGCGAGAGCTCGCTGACATACCGCAGCGCCAGCACGCTCCGAAGCTTGGGCGGCAGCTTGCCGAGCCAGCGCTCAAGATCCCGTTCCCCCTCTTGGCGCATGACCGATTCCTCCGCCGGCTCGTGGCTCTGCTTGGGCTGCAGAAGGAACGACGTCCATTCCTTCCAGGTTCCTTGGCTGCGCCGCTTGCCATGACTGCTGCACAGATTGGCCGCGATGCGAAGCAGCCATGGCTTCAAACTTTCTACGCGGCTCCGGTCCGCCTGTAGGGCTCGGACGAACGTTTCCTGGCACATGTCCTCGGCGTCCGCAGCATTTTGCAGCAAATAATAGCAGAGGTAGTACACATCATTGCGGTACGTTTGAAATAATTCCCTATCGTTCATGCCTGGTCTCACCTCCTGTCCGGTTGTTAATAAGACCATTAACTCCCGGCTTCGGTTCGTTCTGCGCACAAAAAAATCGCCCGGGCGGGGAAAACCTGCGCTTCGGGCGATTCTTAGCTTACATATAGCGGACTCCGTCCTTGGTCACGACAGCATACATCAGCTTGGGCCGCTCCACCGGCTCGTCAGCGAAGCTGAACGCGGCTATCGTACGCCTCAAGATGCTGCTCGTCTCTTCCGCTTCATGGCGATTCATGTAAAGTTCAGCTAGCGCCTCCCCGGCCTTCACCGGATCGCCGACACGCTTGTTCAGCTTCAGCCCTACGGCCAGATCGATCCGGTCCTCCTTGGTAGCCCGGCCTGCCCCCAGCATCATCGCCGTGACGCCCAAGGACTCCGCGTCGATCTCCGATACATAACCGTCCTGCGGCGCGGGGACCTCCAGACGAAAGTCCGCCTGCGGAAGCAAGTCCGGTGCGTTCACGATTGCCCCATTCCCTTCCTGGGCTTCGATGAACTGCTTGAGCTTATCGAGCGCCGCGCCGTTTCTCAACAGCTCTGTGACCTGCTGCAGAGCCTCCTCGTACGCAGCCGCTTTACCTCCGAGATACACCATATGAGCGGCGAGCTCCAGGCAAAGCTCCGTCAGCTCAGCCGGACCTTGGCCGCGGAGCGTGTCGATCGCCTCGATGACCTCCAGCGCATTCCCTATCGAGGGACCCAGCGGCTCATCCATGTTGGTGATGACGGCGACCGTTTCCCGGCCTACCTCCGTACCAATCTCCACCATCGCCCGGGCAAGCGCGACCGCATCGTCCAGCGTCTTCATGAAGGCTCCCTTGCCTGTCTTCACATCGAGTACGATCCGGTCCGCACCGGAGGCGATCTTCTTGCTCATGATGGAGCTGGCGATCAACGGAATCGAATCAACCGTTGCCGTGACATCGCGCAATCCATACAGCTTCTTGTCGGCCGGCGTCAGATTGCCGGACTGTCCGACGACCGCAATGCCGATATCCCGGACCTGCTGAAGGAATTGCTCCTTCGACCGCTCGACTTGAAAGCCTGGGATGGCCTCCAGCTTGTCGACCGTTCCCCCGGTATGACCGAGCCCGCGACCGGACATTTTGGCTACCGGCACTCCTGCCGCCGCCACCAGCGGCGCTACGACTAGCGTGGTCGTGTCGCCGACGCCGCCTGTGCTGTGCTTATCCACCTTGATCCCGGGAATACCGCTCAGATCGACTTGATCGCCCGAGGCTGCCATCGCGAGCGTCAAATCCGCCGTCTCCCTGGCGCTCATCCCTTGGTAATAGACCGTCATGGCCCAAGCTGATACCTGGTAGTCCGGGATAGAGCCCTGCACATATCCAGCGATGAGCCAGTTGATTTCATCGGTTGTAAGCTCGCCGCCGTTCCTTTTCCTATGTATAAGATCAACTGTCCGCATGGGAATCAACCTCTCTGTGTCAGGCATGTTCAAAAAAATCGTATCTCTTGTATTATATGTCTGCCGAGGCAAAAAGAAAAGGAAGTCCGGCGCTAGGCGCAGACCTCCTTCTCGTCTCAAGGGAAAACAGCCGTCGATTACTCGACGATCAGCTTGGATATCATCTCGGCATGCCCCGGACCGCAAGGCAGCGTGCAGTGAACTTCATAGACGCCAGGCTTGTCGAACGTAACTTCCATCGACTTCGTGTTGTTGTCGAGCTTTACACTCGTTCCAACGATTTCCATCGCGTGAAGACCTTCCTTGTTTTGCAAGGAAACCGTCATCTTTTCTCCGGCTTTTACTTTATATTCCGCTTGATCGAACTTGTAGTTCGACGCTACGAATTTCAAAGAAGGACCGGCCGCCTCTTCCTTCGCCATTTCCGCTTGACGTGCCGAGATGGTTTGAAACAACACTCCCGTTCCGAGGAGACAGGCGACGATGAACAGTGAAAACATGACCCACTTATGCATAGATATTCCCCCCCTACTTGTTTACCGTTAGACACATAGGCTTATTGTACATAATACTGTTCAATTTACACATGCCTATTTCGGCCATTCCCGTGAAAAATTTGTGACAAAATTGCAAATTCCTCGTCGTCTGCCCGGTTTCAATGCCATTTTAGCATAAATTTTGAAAAACGACAAAAACAAAGCCGGCGCCTTTGGACAAGGCCCGGCACGATCGACGGCACTTGATCAGTATTGCAGCCGGCTCCGGTCTCGGATCTGAAACCCGGCCCCGCGCTCACGCGTTTTCTCCTCCTGCTCCCGCATATGACGGATCTCGGAGACAAGACGCATCCGGCAGCTCACACAGAGATGATGCTGCCGGATGCCGGCTCCGCAGTTGCTGCAAGGATAGGTCAGGCCGGAGTAATAAGTCGTCGGCAGCCTATTCCCTTTAATAAACAGATGGATCTGGCGAAGAGACACCCCGGTAGCCTCGCTCATTTCCTCTGTCGAAGCCTTATGATATTTCCGCAGGAAATCCGAGCATTTCGTATAATCCGAATCCAGCGAATATTGGCAGTCCTGACACAAATTCCGTATGTTTTTCTGGAACACTTTGCCGCATGAAGGGCAATTCGCGACCTTAAGCATCGTCATGACCGGCCATCCCTTTCCTGAAGAAGACTCAACCGCAAGTCCTATGTTCCACTATTATCACTAGTTCTATTTACCCAATTGTATCACGTTAGGCCTATTCTCGATATAGGCACAGACCAAATTCATCGCATTTTTATTGAGCTTTGCTCGGAATAGGCGGGCATCGCCTGCTCCATACTAAACTCATGGCGCCTGTCGCCGCGAAATCACCCCCATACTCGAGCTCAAAGGAGGCGTCTGCTATGTCCGACAAGCAGCAAGGTCACGGCAACCAGAACACAACGACCCGCACCAGCGACAAAGGCTCCAAAAAATCGAAATAAAACAAGCCTGAATCAAGCATCCTTGGTTAGGGGCGCAGCCGTTCCACGAGCAAGAAGACGCTGCGCCCGCCTGGCTGCGGCCTTCCCCCATGCCATGGACGGGAGCTCGATCCAGTAATAAGACAAGGCGGATACTCCGATCGTCCCCGCAAAAGCGATGATTAGAATCAGCCAAATGGGGAGAATCCCGTACAGCAGATTGATGGAGACAAGCAGAAGGATGACATGATACAAATAAATGCTATAAGAAATTTTCCCTATAAAATGCACGGGCTTGAATAGTAATACGGAAGTGAATCGGCCGCCTGACAAAGCCGCCAGGATCAGCATCGCAGCCCCGACCGTATTTCCCCAATCCGTCGCGAATTTGATCAGACTGGGGTTTCCGAACGGCAGCACCCAGGATGGAAGCTTAAAAAAACCGAAGAGCAGGATAGCCGCTATCATAAACCCTGCTTTAACGATATAGGAAGTCTCTTTGTATCGACGAATCAAAGCCTCTCTGTGCTTGGCCAACAGGGCTCCGACAGCGAACATAAACGTATAGTGCAAAGTCACGCTGTACCAGGTCCAATGTACAAGGACAAGGGCGGAGACGAATAGGCCAAGGAGCGTTACCCATCTCCAATGAAACCGGATAACGGCAGTCATGATTAGAGGAAATAGGAGAGATATGCGCATCTCATGGACAAGCGACCAAATCACCTGGTCATAGGCTCCCGTATCGAAGTTAGTAATCAGCAGCAAATGGTCAGCCAGCAGGCTCCATGAAAAAGCGGTGTTCCAGTTGAATTCATTCAGCCAGCTGCTCAGTCCGCTTATCTCTCCCGGATACGTCGCGCTAAGAGCTATGGCCACGAAAATGGCGGTTAGATAAGGGATGTAAATACGAAAAACTCTTTTTACAGCAAAGGGGATATAGATCGTATTTTGTTTAGCCAGAAAAGGTAGAGCCAGCACGAACCCGCTCAAAATAAAAAACAGCATGACGGCTTCGTGACCTGCCCAAATCACGCGCAATGGCGTATACCGGATCAGTTTAACCAGCCAATACCCTTCAAGACTGTGAACAGGAATAACAAATTGAGGAAGCACCAGAAGAAAATGATTGAGCAGCACCATTAGGCATGCCACTCCCCTTAACGAATCCAATTGATCGTAACGCTGCATGACTGATTCCATCTCCCTTAAAATAGATACAAATCGTATCAATTATAGCAAGAAAATGGATTTTTCATACGTTTTTTACTATAACTTTAGTTTGTATTCAAGAGAGGGCGACAAGGCAAAAAGGCCGCACCCTTCCGATTGATTTCATCGAAAGAATACAGCCTAGGATAACTAGGAATTATCTCGTTTGAGCTAGAGCTCGACTACCGCCACGAACCGCTTAACCAGCTCAATAAACACGGGCTTCGTGCGATTAGCCACCGCAACGACCTGTTCATGCGTCAGAGGCTCCAGCTCCTCGCCGATGGCCATGTCGGTGATACACGAGATGCCGAGCACCTTCAGTCCGGCGTGACTGGCGGCGATCACTTCACCTACCGTCGACATGCCGATGGCGTCGCCCCCGAGTCCGGCCAGCATCGTCAGCTCAGCGGGCGGCAAATAATTCGGCCCCGTAATCCCCGCATAGACGCCCGACTGCACCCGAACCGGCGCGCCGCGTTCCTCGCTCATCTGCTGCGCTACACGCTTCGCCAGCTCCCGGTAGCTCTTGGTGTAAGCCTGCGACATATCCGGGAAGCGGACGCCCAGCTCCGGATGATGAAGCCCGATCAACGGATTGTCTCCGGTCATATTGAGATGATCCTCGATCAGCATCAGATCGCCTGCTGCGAAGCCCGGGTTCATACCGCCCGCGGCATTCGTAATAATGAGCGATTGAACGCCGAGCTGCTTCATCACGTAGATGGGAAATACGACCTTTTTCATCGAGTAGCCTTCGTAGTAGTGGAAGCGCCCCTGCATGACGATGACCGACTTGCCTTCCAGCTCGCCGATGACGAATTGTCCGGCATGTCCTTCCACAGTAGACACAGGAAAATGCGGAATGAGGTCGTAAGGGATCGTTACCGGATTGTCGACCTGCTGCGCCAGATCCCCCAGACCTGAGCCGAGCACCATCCCGATTTGCAGAGGACGCCTGTCGATTTGGTCGCTGATCCATTGAGCCGCTTCCTGAATATGCTGAACATAATTATGTTCCATGCTCATGTCCGTCGCTCCCTTCAATTTGTAACTCTTCGCAAATGCCGAAATCTACATGCTTGGAATGATGCCGACAATCAGCTTCAAGAAGGTTTGCTTCACGCGCTCCGTCGTCTCGATCACTTCCTCGTGGGATAGAGGCTGATCCAGGATGCCAGCCGCCATGTTGCTGATGCAGGAAAAGCCCAGCACTTCGATGCCGGCATGCCGCGCCACCAGTACCTCGGCGACGGTGGACATCCCCACGGCGTCTCCGCCCAGCGTCCGGATCATACGGATCTCGGCCGGGGTTTCATAGGAAGGACCCAGCAAGCCAAAGTAGACGCCTTCTTGAAGCGTCAGTCCTTGTTCCTCCGCTACGCGGTGCGCCACTTCCCGCAGCCGCCGGCTGTAGGCCTCCGACATATCGGGGAAGCGTACGCCCAGCTCGCCGAAGTTAGGCCCGATCAGCGGATTGCGGAAGGTGAAATTGATGTGATCCCGTATCACCATCAAGTCTCCAGGCTTGTACGACGTATTAACGCCGCCTGCCGCATTCGTGACCAGCAGCTTCTCGACGCCAAGCTCCTTCATCACACGAACCGGAAAGGATACGGTTTCCACGCCATATCCCTCATACATATGAAAGCGGCCTTTCATAAGCAGCACATGGCGGCCCTCAACTGTTCCGAGCAGCAATTCGCCCGCATGGCCTTCAACCGTGGACACCGGGAAGTTCGGAATATCCTCGTAAGGAATCGTCACCGCCTCCTCGACCAGCTCAGCCAGAATGCCGAGGCCCGAGCCCAGGATCAGTGCGATTTCCGGCTTGACGGGATACCGTTCCCTAATAAAATCAGCCGCTTCTTTAATTTGCTTCAATACTGGCGCTTGCTCCATCTGTTCTCGTCTCCCTTCTTCTATAACGGTCTAACCGTCAACGCAATTCCGATAAAAAGCTTTGCCCGTTTCCTGTGGGAGCCACTCCGAAATTCTCCGCTATCGTCGCTCCGATATCGGCGAAGGTTCCGCGTACCCCGAGAGACTGAGGCTCGCGGAGAGATGGGCTGTACACCAGGAGCGGCACATATTCGCGCGTATGATCCGTTCCGTGATGAATAGGATCATTGCCGTGATCCGCTGTCAGGATCAGCAAATCCTCGTCGCCGATCTGCTCCATGATCCGGGGCAGCCACTCATCGAACTCGTTCAGCGCACCCGCGTACCCTTGCGGATCCCGGCGGTGTCCGTACAAGGAATCGAAGTCAACGAGATTGGTGAACAGGAGACCGCCAAACGGCTGCTTCAAGGCGTCTATCGTCCGCTCGATGCCGTCGAGGTTGCTTTTCGTAGGCGTGCTTCGCGTGACGCCCTCGCCGGAATAGATATCGCCGATCTTGCCGATCGCGATGCTGTCCAATCCCGCATCCTTCAACCGGTTCATAACCGTTTCTTCCGGAGGCTTGACCGCATAATCATGACGATTCGGCGTCCTTTTGAATGCCCCCGGCTGCCCCAGATAAGGACGGGCGATCACGCGACCGACCGCATACGGATCTTCCAGCGTCAGCCTCCGCGCAATCTCGCAGGCGCGATACAGCTCGTCCAGCGGAATAATCTCCTCATGGGCGGCTAACTGGAAGACGCTGTCTGCCGATGTATATACGATCCAGGCGCCGGTTTTCATCTGCTCCTCGCCCAGCTCGTCCAGAATGTCCGTACCCGACGCAGGCTTGTTGCCGATGACCTTGCGACCTGTCTCGCTTTCGAAACGCTCCAGCAATTCCGGAGGAAAGCCATCCGGGAATACGTTAAACGGGATATCGACCTTCAAGCCCATAATCTCCCAATGGCCGGTCATCGTATCTTTGCCGACCGAGACCTCCGCCATCTTGCCGAAATACCCCTCCGGTTTGTCCGCCGGCTCAATCCCTTCCAGCTGCGCGATGTTGCCAAGCCCCAGCTTCTGCAGGTTGGGAAGCTTCAACTCGGGAACCCGCTGTGCAATATGCCCCAACGTGTGAGCTCCGGCATCCCCAAATCGAGGCGCATCCGGAAGCTCTCCGATCCCGACACTATCTAGCACGATTAAACAAATTCGTTGGAATTTCAAGGGCAGGACCTCCTACATTCTCTTTAGCCTATGGCTATTATCGCAAAACCGACCCGCTTTTGCAAAGCGCCCGGACCGACAAGAAACCCGTTCCTTCCAAATCGGGGAACGGGCGAATCGCTTCAGGTTTCGATGCGCGCACGCGGATGCGAGCGGTCATACACATCCTTCATCTTGCTGCGGGTCAGCTGGGTATAGATTTGTGTGGAGGAGATGTCGGCATGCCCCAGCATTTCCTGCACGGAACGAAGATCAGCTCCGTTCTCGATCAGGTGGGCGGCGAACGAATGCCGCAGCGTATGCGGCGTGATCTCCTGCTCGATGCCCGCTTCCCGGGCATAGCGTTTCATGATTTTCCAAAAACCTTGGCGGGTCATGCGGGTCCCGAGATGGCTGACGAACAAAGCGGCCTCCTGCTTGTCCTGCTTCAACAGGCGGGGACGCACCGAGTCCATATACGTCTGTGCGAAGCCGGAGGCGATCTGACCGAGCGGCACGACGCGTTCCTTCCCCTTGCCCATGCAGCGGATAAAGCCGAGGCTCGGGTTCACGCTTTCCACGTCAAGCGAGATCAGCTCCGAAACCCGGATGCCGGTAGCATACAGCACCTCGAGCATCACTTTATCCCGGAAGCCGTTCGGAGTCGAAGCTTGGGGGGCTTCCAGCAGCTTGCCGACCTCCTGGACGGACAAGACCTGCGGAACCCGCTTCTCAAGCTTGGGGGTCTCCATATGAATCGACGGATCATGGTCGATCCGGCGCACGCGAACCATGAATTGATAAAAGCCGCGGATCGAGATCACCGTGCGGGTTAATGTCGCACTGGCACGGCCCTTCTGCTTGAGATTATGCAGATAGCCGGTTATGCTTGCCTTGCCTGTCTCGGACCAGGCGCCGACGCCGGACTGCTCCAAATAATCGAGATACTGAAGGATATCCCGTTCATACGAGTCGAGCGTGTTGGGCGCTAGCCCGCGCTCTTCGGTTAAAAATGTAATGAATGCCTGCAAATCCTCTCTCATGAGCAATCCCCTCTATGTTCTGACAAAAGCGGCCTTTGTTTTAATTCCACATCCAGGGGCCGGATTCCTGCCGAACGAACTATGGATTCGGGAATTATCGCGAGGGGATCTGCGGGCTGCCTACTCGCCGATCCAGTAAAAGAGCCTGAGCCGCTCCCCCATCCCCCGCGGATTCGAAACGACGGCCGACTCGTGCTTGAATACCTTGATCGCGCGCCCATTCGGCTCCTTGTACCGGTGCACGGGCTCCAAATAAGAAGCGGCTGCAAGCAGCAGATGATACAGCGCGTACGTGCACACAACAAACAACAAAGCGAAACGAAAGCGTGCCAGCCACTTGCCTGCCCGGATATGGATAATCACAGCTCCATCTCTCCTCTCGGATTCCGTTCTTCCGATCCATTGCGGCGCCCCCGGGCAGAAGGATATACGGTCCCTCCTGCGCCAGGCAGCGCTCCTAAGAGTAGCGTATGAGACGATGCAGGCGATTATGTTGACAAGTTGTCAGCTGATAGGCAGCAGCGAGTCAAGTCCGGTATAGGGAAGTCCGAGCGCTTCGGCTACAGCTGCATGGGTCACATGACCCTGGTACGTGTTCACGCCCATCTTGAGCGGCGGGTTGCTGTACAAAGCCCGGGTGATGCCCCGGCCCGCCAGCTCCAAGGCATACGTAATCGTCACATTGGTCAGCGCCAGCGTCGAGGTGCGCGGCACCGATCCCGGCATGTTGGCAACGGCATAATGAATGACCCCGTGCTTCTCGTAGATAGGCTCGCTATGGGTCGTCACGCGGTCTACGGTCGCGATCGAGCCGCCCTGATCGACGGCAACATCCACGATGACCGCTCCCTGCTTCATCGTTTTGACCATCTCCTCCGTAACCAGCCTTGGCGCCTTCGCTCCGGGAATCAGTACGGCTCCGATCAGCAGATCGGCCTTCTGCACCGCATTGGCGATATTGTAGGGGTTGGACATGAGCGTGCGGAGACGGCCCTGAAACACATCGTCCAAATACCGGATACGCTCGGCATTCCGCTCGATAATGACCACATTCGCCCCCATTCCCAGCGCCACCTTGGCTGCATTCGTGCCGACGATGCCGCCCCCCAGAATGATGACGTCAGCCGGCGGCACGCCCGGAACGCCGCCGAGCAGGATGCCTCGTCCCCCATAGAACTGCTCCAGAAACTGCGCCCCCACCTGTACGGACATCCGCCCGGCTACCTCGCTCATCGGCGTTAGCAGCGGCAGTCCTCCGCCGGGCAGCTGGATCGTCTCGTACGCTATCGAAGTCATCTTGCTGCTCACCAGCGCTTCCGTCAGCTTCGGCTCGGCAGCCAGATGGAGATAAGTAAACAGGGTCAGCCCTTCGCGGAAATAGGCGAATTCCTCAGCCAGCGGCTCCTTAACCTTCATAATCAGCTCGGCATTCCCCCAGACTTCCCGCGCCTCCTCGAGCAGAACAGCTCCTTCGCTGACATATTCCTCGTCCGCAAAACCGCTGCCTGCCCCGGCCCCCTTCTCGATAAGCACCTTATGACCGCCGGCGGTCAGCATAGCCGCGCCTCCGGGCGTCAAGGCGACACGGTTTTCGTTATTTTTCATTTCCTTTGGAATCCCGATGATCATCTCAGAATCGCCTCCCGATAGTAGGATGCTTCTAGGATTTGCTAACTGGAGCCAAATCATGAAAAGGAATGCAAAAAACCTCCTACTTGCCGTATGGCCAAGCGAAGGTTTTTTCAGTTACGATTTGTTTTTGTCTTGGCAGCGGTGACAGATCCCCTGGAAGTCAAGCCGGTGATCCAGCACATGGAAGCCGTAATCCCGCTCCAGCCGTTCCTCCAGCTCGCCAAGCCAATCCTCCATGATCTCGTCCACCGCGCCGCACTGCACACAGATCAGATGATGGTGGTGGTGATGGCTGCTGTCATTGCGAAGATCGTAACGGGCCACGCCGTCTCCGAAGTTCATCTTCTCCACCACGTGGAGCTCGCTGAGCAGTTCCAAGGTCCGGTATACGGTTGCAAGGCCGATCTCGGGCGCTTTATCCTTAACCAGCATAAAGACATCCTCGGCACTCAGATGATCCTCTTCATTCTCCAATAGAACTCTTACGGTTGCTTCGCGCTGGGGTGTAAGCTTATAACCCTGCGACTGCAATTGTTGTTTGATCTTGTCAATGCGAGATTCCATGCTCCTCCCCCTACGGCTGCCATCAATCCGCTTAGGCTGCCTGTTCATGGCGCGGATTCGCGAAAAGTAACGTCATGGTACCATTATAGGAGAGGAAATGGAAGAAAGTCAAACCTTTTACGCCGCTCCGAGCGTGATCAGCATCGGTGTGACCCACTTCATCATCACAGGAGACAAATGGGCTTCGAAGAGGGCGACGCCAACCAGCAGCACGCCCGAGGCAAGGGTAACCCCCGAAAAGCGAATCAGCGGCTCTAGCAGCTCGCCTCTTTTTTGAATAAACCGGTTTTTCACCAAATGAATGGAAAAGGAGACGGCGGTGGCGCTGCATACGAGGATTACGGGAATCACAATCAAATTTTGCGGAACGACGGACACCAGCGCGAACAGCAGTCCCTTCCAGGAAAGCGTGCCGGCCATGTATCCGACGGTAAAACCGACCAGGACGCCCTTGAGAAAATCAAGAATCAGGATGAACGGAAGCCCGATGACGGACATCCCGAGCAGCCATATAATAAGCACCCATTTCATATGGAGGGCCAGCGTGTCGCGAAAAGAAGCCGTCGCATCGCCGTTAAGCTCCCCTTGATTAACGATCGAGAAGAAGTTGCTCAGGTAGCGGGTCATCTCCTGCTTCTGCTCCAGCGACAAGGCACTCACCATCACCGCGCCGAAGATGACCCCGGTTACGAAAATGACTCCGATGAAAATATACAGCGACAAATGTTCCTTCCAATACTGCTCTAGCGATCGGTTTCGCGGCATGCGGTCAAGCCCCCCTTGTCCGGTTAGTACAACCTATGCGTCCAAGAGGGAAGTTAGACCACGCTCGTTCCTATCCTTGCTCGACCTTGCCGTACTTGCCTCCCCCGCCGGTCTGCAGCTCCAGGGTACCCTGGCGCGCAGCCAGCAGATAACCGGCAATCCGCTCGCCCGCCGTCTCCGCAAGCTCCTCGTAAGAGGCGCGGTGGAGCAGATCCATTTCCGTGCCGAAACGCTCCAGCAGCCGGTTCAACAGCTTGGGGCCAAGCCCGGGGATAAACTCCAGCGGCACCTGATACCTATAGGGCGGCCTGTTCGCCGGCACTATGGGCTGCTCGCGATCGGAGATCGAGAGGATGCGGTCCATCACGCCCCGGACAATCTTGGTACTGCCGCAGTACAGGCAACGTTCCACGACCGAGGCGTCCTGCTCGTCCAGGATAGACTCGCATGCCGCACAGTAGGTTCGGTGATATTTCCCCAGACGGGGATTCAATCCATAGTTGGCCAGCACTTGCCGGTCTCCCTCGCCCGTCAGCGAGCGCCGGAATTCTTCGAACGTCGGTTCAGCCAGCTGGAGCTTATTGTACTCTCTGCCGATCTTGGGCAGCGAATGGGCATCGGAGTTGGTGAGAAACGTGTAGCGTTCAAGCTCCGAAATATAGCCCGCCATCGTTGAATCCGCGCTAAGACCCAGCTCGACGGCTGCGATGCCTTCAGGATCCAGCAGCTCAGACATGCGGGTACAGCTGCTGCCATAAATACTTTTGTGGGGAGTGAATATATGTGCCGGTATGAGCAGACCGCCTCGTCCGATAACCTCCTGCTGAAGCTCTCTGGCCGGAACGTAGAGGCGCTGGGAGCTGAGCTGGACATTTTTCATGTGCCGGCGCAGCCATTCGGTAAATGAGCGCATGTCCTCGATGGCCGGCAAGTAGGCGAGGAGGTGAGCCGGACGCATGCCGGGATCGCGCACCTCCAGCTCGCAGCCGAGCAGCACCGTCGTCTGGTGATACCGGATGCCGCCGCCCGCCAGCTCCTTCATGTCGCCTGTATCCAGGTAATGAAGCATCTCCGTCTGTACCCCGGGCGAATGGCAGTCGATAATGCCGACGATGTCCATTCCTTTCCGCTGCGAAGCTTCCTTCGCTATATTGAAAAAGGTCAGATTATTGGCGGCGCTGATCTTCACCGCTTCTCCCGCTTCCGTCCGTCCGATATGGATATGCAGGTCGGCATAATAGGAGGAAAGCTTCATCTTACTCAAAGGCTCCCGTCACTTGATACAGGTTCCAGGCATATACCGCCAGGATCGTCTTCGCATCGCTGATGCGCTGATCCCGGATCAGCGCCTTGGCCTCGTCCAGCGTAATTCCCCACGCCTCCAGGAATTCGTCTTCATCCGGCCTCGCTTCTCCCGGGGCAAGCTGCTCCGCTACATAGAGATGGAGCAGCTCGTCGGCAAAGCCCGGCGATGTATAGAACGAGGCCACATGACGGAGGGAGCCCGCCGTGTACCCGGTTTCCTCCTCCAGCTCCCGCCGCGCCGCTTCCAGCGGGTCCTCTCCGCCGTCCAGCTTGCCGGCCGGAATTTCGATCTGGCTCTTCTCCAGCGGCTTGCGGTACTGCTCCACGACGATCATCCGGTTATCAACGGTCAGCGCCAGCACCGCAACCGCTCCAGGGTGCTTGACAATTTCCCGGGTCGCTTCCTCCCCGTTCGGCAGCCTGACCGTATCTACATGGAGGGAGATGATTTTCCCTTCAAAGATGGGCTTTGTGGACAGAGTAATTTCTTCGAATTTTTTATGTTGTTCGGGTGTCAAGGCAGATTCCTCTCTTCCTGGCAAGGGTAATAGGATGTATATTCTTCAAAATAGTACCCCAAGAACGGCCTTCGGGTCAAAATAGTCAGTCATAATCGCCGGGACACTTGCATAGGTTGTACTATAAAACTATGAAAGCCGGGTGGATTCAATATGAAAATGTATGCGAAAGATAGTCAAATGTGCTTAGTCGGCAAAGGCTGGGAAATCCGTCATTACTTGCAGAAGATGGCCGGGCAAGCAGGCTCCCACACCAAGCTGAACGATTATTTGATCGATCACGTTATCAAACCGAACCGCATGCGCAGCCAGAAATCCGTGAAGCGCTGGGCCAAGCTTTACTCCTCGCTCGGTCTTGCGCGCAGGGCCAGATAGTTATCGAAGGCATAGCCAGCCGCCGTACATACGGCTTGGAAAAAGGCGGGCTCCTCGGCCAGTCCGCGGTTCATCGTGGTGATCGGGCGGCCATACGCCGCAAGAGCCTGCCCGATCTCGCCCGCCGAAGGCGGCGGAAGCCAGCGCACCTCGTGCCGCTGTGCCAGCGCCGCCTGTTCGGCCTGCCCGCGGAGCATATGACGCTGCGCTTCATCCGCGAGCAGCGGCAGCGGGAGGACCGCCCGAGCGAGCGCGGCGGGCCCGAGCGCGGTGAGCGTGTGGGCGCTGAGCCCGCGGTGACGCGTGCGCGCGTCGGCAAAGCCGACCCGCGGCAGAACCACCGGCACGCCGCCCAGCGCGTGCACGGCATTGATCAGCTCCGCGGTCTCCATGCCGCTGAAGCCATAGGGCGTGCCCGTGCCCACGATGCCGGGGCCCATCGCGGCGATAATCATCCCGGCCCCCAGCACATGCCGGGCCGCCAGCAAAGCGGTGTACTTGTTCACCGCTTCCAGATCGCCGCCGTATGCGTGGCCATACGTGACGGTGCCCTCCAGCCAGCCCAGCTCCCGGAGCCGGGCGGCATGGCTGCTGATGTCGAGCGGCAGGGCGCCTCCGTCGCTCATTACGTACACTAGCCGGACAGGGGCCTGTTCCGGCTTGTTGCCGTGCTGCTGCAGGTGCCGCAGCCAGGCAGCCGCCGCCGGCAGCATGCTGTGCAGCTCGCCGATCAGGACCGGGGTACCGGCGAGGGAAGCGGCCTCGAGCATCGTGCCGTGATGAGGGCTGCTCGGCTCCTCTACGGCCAGAACGGCCCTTTGAGCTGCGGTATATCGCAGCTTCATGATGTGGCCGCTATCGTGAGGAGAGGCATCATGGTACTTTCGGACCGACTCGGCTGGGGAGGGGGCAGGGTTCTCGGCGGGTTTCGTGTTCAGAGCTTCATGCCCGGCGGATACCTGCTCAAGGGGCCGCCCTCCCGGCAGGACAGCCTGGACGAAATGCAGTCCGCCCGTCCCGAGGCGCAGCCGGACGGCCGTCGTGTTCAGCAGCACATAATCCTTTGGGGCCAGCTGCGGAAAGCACGTAAGGTCATGCATGGCATAGGCCGGACCCAGAGCATACGCGGCATCCATCAGCTGGACAAGCACGCGCTGCAGGCTTCCCTGGATTTCGCCCGCCTCCAACACGATGCCCCAGTCCCAATGGATTCCCACCGCACTCCCCCCATGCGCCAGATTCAAGCTAATAAAAAAATCGCCTCATATCCAAGTATGCGGCGATCCATCCATTATTGTTACACCGAGCTTAGTCGCCTACCCTTACTGGTATGCAAACCAAGCCCGAATTATCCGTCACCGGCAAAGTTGACCTACTTTCCTGCCTCTGCCGCCACCTGCTTTACAATCGCTACGACAGCCTCCGCCGTTTTCACCAGATCGGAAATGGCGATCCGTTCCTTTGTCGTATGAATATCCAGATACCCGACAGCCAGGTTCACCGTCGGTACGCCGAAGCCGTTGAAAATATTCGCATCGCTTCCCCCGCCCGAATGGAAAGTCCGCGGCGTGCAGCCGATGGCCGACAATGCCGTCATAGCCAGCTTGACGACGGGAGCCGACTCATCGTATAGGTAAGCCGGATAAATAACCTCGCTGTGGAATTCCAGCTTGGCGCCCATTTCGTCGGCAACGCTTTGGCAGGCCTCGCGCATACTTTCCACTTGCTCATCCATCCGCTTCTGCGTCAGGCTGCGGGCTTCCGCTTCCAGCCTCACGCGTTCGACTACAATGTTGGTCGCGCCTTCGACTCCGCCTTCGAACCGGCCGATGTTGGCCGTCGTTTCCTTATCGATACGCCCGAGCTTCATCCTGGAGATGGCCTTGCTCGCAACCGTGATCGCGCTGACGCCGTCCTCCGGATTCACGCCTGCATGCGCCGAGCGTCCCCAGAACGTAATATGGATTTTGGCTTGCGTCGGCGCCGCTACGGCAATATCACCGATTTTGCCGTTTGAATCCAGCGCGTAGCCGAAGTCCGCATCCAGCTTGCTTGGGTCCATAGCGCGCGAGCCCTTCAGTCCGGCCTCTTCGCCAGCCGTTATGGCAAACTGAATCTGTCCATGCTCCGTCCCCGTCTCCTTCAGCACCCGGATCGCTTCCAGCATAGCCGCAAGTCCCGCCTTGTCGTCGCTGCCGAGGATCGTCGTCCCGTCACTGCGGATATAGCCGTCTTCCCCAATCTGAGGCTTGATCCCCTTACCCGGGGTGACCGTATCCATATGCGAGGTGAAGAATAGCTTAGGCGCCTTGTTCTCCAGGCCCGCTGTAGCCGGCAGAGTAAAGAACAAATTATTCGAACCATGCCCCGTCTGCGCTGCCGAGTCATCCTCGACGGCCGTTAACCCGTAGGAAGTGAACTTCTGCTTCAGCACCTTGCTGATTTCCTGCTCGTGTCTCGTCTCGCTGTCGATCTGGACTAGCTCCAAAAATTCAGCGACCAATCGATTTTGCTGGATCATGACCTTCCTCCTAGGTACAAATTGAGTTATTATAGTACTATGAGTATTCCCCGTAAAGGAGCTGAATCCCTATGCAGAACAAAGTCATTTTTAAAATCGTCGTTTACGTTACACTGGTTGCCATGGTATTGTCCACCGTGCTCCTGACGATCAGCAGTATTATGTAATCAAGTAAGCAAACGCCTTGCAGACCTTCCTGAGCATTGCGTTGAGCATCGGTAGAGCTTGAGCAGGGAAGCCTGCGAATAAGCAGCTTTTGGGGCTGAAACGCCTACGTTCGAACCCTATTCCTGCATCCATACATGAAATTGTAAACCATACCGCGGCTTGTCGGAAACTTAGCTGGATTGCCTGTACTTTCGTAGGTATTTCTCACTTTAGAAGGTATGGAGTTAAAAAGCCTGCATATTTGCAGGCTTTTTAACTTATCGAGCATCGAGTACTGGCTTCCCCCGATTAATACAACTTGGTTTCCTGATTAAAGCTCTCCAGGTTTTCCTTCACCCGCTGCAGGAAGCGTCCGCAGACGATACCGTCCAAAATCCGGTGATCCAGCGACAGGCAGATGTTCACCATCGAACGGACGGCGATCATATCCTGGATAACGACCGGCCGCTTAACGATGGATTCGAAGGACAAAATAGCCGCCTGAGGGTAGTTGATCACGGGATAAGAAAGGATCGAGCCGAAGGAGCCGGTATTATTCACCGTAAAGGTGCCTCCCTGCATCTCGTCGAGCGTCAGCTTGCCTGTGCGCGCGCGGCGCGTTAATCCGTCGATCTCCCGTGCGAGTCCTGCAATATTGAGCTGATCCGCCTTCTTGATC
Source organism: Paenibacillus puerhi (assembly GCF_009846885.1). Classification (GTDB taxonomy): domain Bacteria; phylum Bacillota; class Bacilli; order Paenibacillales; family NBRC-103111; genus Paenibacillus_G; species Paenibacillus_G puerhi. The sequence continues at coordinate 237,694 of NZ_WUWM01000005.1, read as the reverse complement.
ACCGGGGTCACGAGGAAATCCTCGGTGCCGACAGCCAGCGAAATATTGATGTCCCGCTTCACAATGATTTTGTCGGTCGCCCAGACGGAGTTCATGATCGGATAATCCTTGATCGCGTTGACTACCGCCTTCAGCAGAAAAGCCAGATAGGTCAGATTGATGCCTTCTTCGCGCATAAATTCGCCCTTCAGCTTGTTCCGCAGCGTCACTAGATTCGTCACATCTACCTCGATCATCGTCCAAGCATGCGGGATCTCGGATTTGCTCTGCTTCATCTTGCTTGCGATCGCGTTGCGGATCGGCGTTACGTCAACCAGATACTCGCCCCGACCGGCGAGCTGCTGCCCCTCGACCTCAATGTTAGGCAGCGGCGGATTCTCGGACAGATGCAGTCCGCTCGAGCGTACCGGCATCTTCGGAGGATTCGCGATAAATACGCCTTCATCTGCAGCAGCTTGCGAAACCGCCCGGTTGGCGTCGTCCACGGATTGCGGCCGCGCCATCTGCGGCGTCTGCTTGGCGCCGCCGCCAGCCACGAAGGACTCTACATCCTTGCGCGTGATCCGACCGCCCAGCCCGGTGCCAGGCACGCGGGCCAGATCGATCCCATGCTCCGAAGCCAGCTTCAGCACAGCCGGCGAGAATCGGCCGCCCATGGCGGATGCGCCACCCGACCCTGAGCCCAAGCCTGCGCTTGCCCCCGCTGCCGCGGCTTCCGATCCCGCTGCGGGTGCAGCAGCCGTCGCGTGACCTGCAGTCGAACCGCGTTCTTCAATAAGACAGATCGCCTGCCCGACCGCCGCTGTCTCGCCATCGGCAGCAAGCAGCTCGACGAGCGTCCCTTCGATCGGCGAAGGCATTTCCACGGTGATCTTCTCGGTAATAAGCTCACACAACACGTCATACTGCTCGATATAGTCTCCCGGCTTTTTCAGCCATTTGCCAATAGTGGCCGAGACCAGACTTTCGGCCAAATGCGGAACCTTGACCTCGGTTCCCCTCGTTCTGTCGCTCATTTGACTTTCCTCCCCCAAAGCATCGGCGCTCCGGCTTCATCGCTTTCATGCCGAATCGCCTTGGCAGCGGCCTGTTGGCCGCCGGCGCTCTTGATCTAGAATTCAGCGAGCTTGCGCATCGCTTCTTTGATTTTCTCCGTGTTCAGCAGGTAGAACTTTTCCATGACCGGGTTCATCCCGACCGCAGGCGTATCCGGTCCGCATAGACGCATGATCGGGGCATCGAGATCGAACAGCATTTCCTCTGCGATCAGCGCAGATACCTCGCCGCCCACGCCGCCAGTTTTGTTGGCCTCGTGGATGATGAGCACCTTGCCCGTTTTCCCCGCCGCCTCAAGCACTGCTTCCTTATCCAGCGGCTGAAGCGTACGCAGATCCAGCACGTGAGCGCTGATTCCCTCTTCTGCCAGCTCCTCGGCCGCCTTCAGCGCATACTGAACGGTGATGCCATACGAGATGACGGTAATATCCGTCCCTTCGCGCTTGATCTTGGCTTTGCCGATCGGCACGATGTAATCGTCGTCGGGCACTTCGCCGGTGACGCTCAGGTAGCATTTTTTATGCTCAAAGTACAGGACGGGATCCTCGTCGCGGATGGCGGCCTTAAGCAGCCCTTTGGCATCATAGGGGTCCGAGGGAGCGACGATCTTAAGGCCAGGGATCCCGAAGAACACGCCCTCCGGACACTGCGAATGATACAGCGCTCCGCCGCCGGTAGCCCCGTAGGGCGCACGGATCACGACAGGACAGTTCCAGTCGTTGTTGGAACGATACCGGATGAGCGAAGCTTCGCTAATAATCTGGTTAGTTGCCGGGAACATAAAGTCCGCATACTGCATCTCGGCCACCGGTCTCATCCCGTACATGGCGGCTCCGATCGCAACGCCTGCTATCGCCGATTCGGCAAGGGGGGTATCCATCACCCGCTCCTCCCCGAAGAGCTCATACAATCCTTTAGTCGTATTCAGTACGCCGCCCTTCTTGCCGACGTCCTCTCCAAGCACAAACACATTCTCATCGCGTTCCATCTCTTCTTTCATAGCCGTACGGATCGCTTCGAGATAAGTGATAACCGCCATTACTGTACCCCTCCCCGATCACCGTATACATGGAGCAGCGTATCCTCAGGCGCCGGATGCGGCGCCTGCTCCGCATAGTCCGTCGCTTCGATCAGTTCTTTTTTGATCTGAGCGGCCAGTTCTTCTTCCTGCTCCTCCGACCAGATGCCGCAGTCGATCAAATAGTTGCGGAAGCGGGGAATCCCGTCGAGCGCCCGGTTCGTTTCCACTTCCTCCTTGGTCCGGTATAACAGGTCATTGTCTGACGTGGAGTGGGGAGAGAGCCGGTACATGACAGCTTCGATCAAAGTAGGACCCTCGCCGCGCAGCGCCCGCTCCCGCGCTTCCTTCACGACGCGGTACACCTCCAGCACATCCCGACCGTCCACCTTGACTCCAGGAAAACCATAGCCCAGGGCACGCTCGGCTATGCTTCCCGCCGTCTGCTTATGCAGGGGAACCGATATCGCATACTGATTATTTTCGCACATGAAAATAACCGGGAGCTTGTGAACGCCCGCAAAGTTGCAGCCTTCATGGAAGTCTCCCTGGTTGCTCGACCCGTCGCCGAAGGTAACGAAGGAAACAAATTCCTTGCGCTTCATCTTCGCGCTCAGTGCGAATCCGACCGCATGAGGCACTTGAGTCGTCACCGGACTGGAGCCTGTAACAATATTCAGCTTCTTGGAGCCGAAATGCCCGGGAAGCTGGCGGCCTCCGCTATTCGGATCCTCCGCTTTGAGGAAAACGGACAGCAGCAGATCCCGCAGCGTCATCCCTACGGTAAGCACAAAGCCATAGTCGCGGTAATAAGGAAGAAAGTAGTCCGTTCCTTTCTTAAGGGCATAAGCTGCCGCGACCTGCGCCGTCTCCTGTCCGATTCCCGATACGTGGAAAGCGATCTTCCCGGATCGTTGAAGCAGGAAGCAGCGCTCGTCGAACATGCGCGCCTTCAACATGTATGTGTACATCTCGATGACTTGTTGATCCGTCAGTCCGAGCTGTTGATGCTTAAGTTTTTGTCCGATGGACATGGGGCGACCGCCTCCTTGAGTTATCGTTGGCTCTTCTCAGGCAGAGCTGATCATATTGATCCGTCAAGTGCAGCCGTTATTCTTATTACCTGGTGCTAATACTTGACGCTATAAGTATATTATAAACGGATTCGTTTCTGAACACAATTTTTAGTTAAGCTAGAAGCTGATCGACTTGCCGTCCACCGCAAGCATCGCTTCTCCGAGAATTTCGGATAGCGTCGGGTGGGGATGGATCGTTTGTCCGACTTCCCAAGGCGTTGCCTGAAGCAGCGACGCAAGCGCAGCCTCGGAAATATAGTCGGTCACTTGAGGGCCGATCATATGTACGCCCAAAATATCACCGCTCTCTTCATCGGCGACAACCTTGACGAACCCGTCCGTTTCGCCCAGCACCCGGGCCTTCCCGAGTCCCTGAAAAGCCAGCTTTGCCGTCTTCACCTTGCGTCCTTGATCCCGGGCCTGACTCTCGGTATAGCCGATGCTTGCTACCTCCGGTCTCGAATAGACGCAGCGGGGAACCTGATGGGCCGGTGTTGAGTGAGGAGACTGACCGGAGCCGTGCTCGGCCGCCACGATGCCTTCATGCGCCGCCGCATGGGCCAGCTGCAATCCGCCGATGCAGTCGCCGACAGCGTAAATATGCGATTCCGCCGTCTGCATATTCGCATTTACCTTAATAAAGCCGTTCTCCACCTTCACGTCAGTTGCATGCAAGCCGATATCCTCGATATTGGCCTGCCTGCCCACGCAGACAAGCACCTTCTGAACCTGCAGCTCTTCCTGCTCCTCGCGCCTTTTCACGGAGAGCTTGACGCTGTCCGGCTCGCGAACGACCGTGTCGGTCAATACGGAAGTGCCCGTGCGAACCGTAACTCCGCGCTTCTTGAGCAGACGCTCCAGCTCGCGCGATACTTCCTCATCCTCTGCAGGCAGCAGCCGCTGAGCGAATTCTACGATGGTGACCTGCACGCCGAAGTCGCTGAGCATCGATGCCCATTCGACGCCAATCACGCCTCCCCCGACAATCAGAACGGATTCGGGCAGCTCTTCCATTCGCAGCGCCTCGTCGCTGTTCAGCACGCGTATGCCGTCCGTCTCAAGGCCCGGGAGAACGCGAGGGCGCGAGCCCGTCGCGATGATCAGCTTGTCCGGCACCATGTTCAGAATCTCTCCGTCCTCCTGCTCGATCGAGACGGTCCCGCTGCGAGGTGAAAAGATGGAAGGCCCGATGATTCGGCCATTGCCTTGAAATACCGTTATTTTATTTTTCTTCATCAAGAATTGCACCCCTTGGTACAACTGCTCGACGATCGCTTGTTTACGTTCGGACACCTTTTTATAATCAACGCGGACCCCTTCGGCCTCAATACCGAACCGCTCGCTTTCCTTCATCAACGCAAACAGCTCGGCGCTGCGCAGCAGGGCCTTGCTCGGGATACATCCTTTGTGCAGGCATGTTCCACCGAGCTTGTCCCGTTCGACGATCGCTACGGTTTTCCCTAGCTGAGACGCCCGAATTGCCGCCGTATAACCGCCGATTCCACCGCCCAGCACGATCGTATCAAATGTTTGTGACATCGCAAACCCTCCCGACTCCATGATTTTCTTATTGTAACCTTATTCGGCAGCGGAAATATAGTCCATTTTGTGAAATGGCATGAATTCCGCATCAAAATATGATACGTTAGAGTGAAAACGCCATCGCCATTTTAAAAGGAGCTGCCCATGAAAGCCGTCATTCAACGTTTCGTCGCGATGCTGCTGCTCGTGATCCCCGGCCTGATGGCCACCTATGGATTTCTCGCTATGAAGGATGCCTGGTTCGCCCAGTTTGAGGTGTCCGGCGGTTCCGGCAGCATTCTTTGGTGGAAGCTGCTGCTCGGCATCGTGCTGTTCGGGCTGGGAGTAGCGTTCATCGGGGGCTGGATTTTTTTCCGCGACCGCAAGCGCAATTACGTGGCTCCCCGCTTCCGCCAAAAACGCAAAAAAAGGCAGACACCGGAATAAGGTGCCGCCTTCGGGGGTGCCGAAGCTTTCCCTCCCTTCAGGGAGGGCTTTTTGCCGTTGTTTCGATACTTCGTTTCCTTGCAAGCTCACACGCCGCCCTTCTTCGATCGCCCGAATTCGTCCACCCAGTGCAGCAGCCGGTTACGCTCGATGAGTGCCGTCAGCGAGAATTTGGCCGTATACAAATGAAACAGCAGGAGGAGCAAGCAGATCAGCGATTGGAACAAGGCGGAAGAGGTTGAGATCAACGCGACGCCTGCCGTAAAGCCAAGCAGGTTAGCCCCGGTATCGCCCAGCATCAGACGGCGCCTCAAATCCGGGATGAGCAGTACGCCCGCCCCGATCGTCGCCGGCCAAACACCGGCTAGCCACATCGCGTTAGCCTGGCTCCCCCCTCTGCCTTCCCAGGCAGCCCATACCGCTAGGGCAAGGACCGTTAGCAAATAGCCCTTACACGCCCGACCCGGCCTCAAGTCGAGCAGATTCACGCTATTGGTAGCCAGCATCATCAGCAGCACCTGCATAGGAACGAGCAGAAGCGCATCCAGAGAGCCGGATGCTTGCGGGAGCAGCACCAAGATCGCCCCCACTGCAGCAGCCAGCACCTTGACTCCCCCGGTCGTCAAGGTTCGAGAGCGGCTCCATTCGCCCAGGTGACCGCGCAACCCCTTAATGTCGTTCACGCCGACCAGATCGTCGAGGAGCCCGGCGGCCGCCACGAGGGATGCCGCTGCCAAGAAGTCGGCTGGCGCTGACAGATCCGAAGCTGGGAGCAGACAGCGACCTATCGCATATCCTGCTGCCAGTATGGCCCATACGAGCAAGCCTCCCGCGGTCGGCACTTGCTCGCCCCGGTAATTCGCTCGGGTCAAGCCATGGCTTCTGGCAAAGCGGAGATAGGCCGGAACGCCCCATCTTTCAGCAGACGCCCCGAGTACGGCCAGCGCAGCTATGACGAGCCAGACGGCTTCTTCCCTGCCGCTTAGCACACCGGCGCTCTCCAGCAATGCCACAGGGTACGGCCTACGGCCAAAAACTGCTTCCCCCGATGCATCCAGCCCGACCAGCTCCTGCCGGTTTCTCGATGCAGGAAGGGCACCTCCGTCTCGTGGATGCGGTACCCGAGCTTAAGCAGGTCGACGCACATGCCGACCTCTACGCCGAAGCCTCCATACTTCCGCTTCAACGCCTGCAGCGCCTGTGCCCGGATAGCGCGCTGTCCGGATAAGGGAGCTTTGACCTCGCAGCCGGTCAACATCCGTATCCCCTTGGCCGCAAGCGCTCTAACCAGACCAACGCCGCCTGTCCCGGGGGAGGAGGTCAGGCTGGCGACGACCATATCCGCTTCTCCTTGGATCACAGGCTCCAGCAATAACGGGAAGTGCTTGGCGGACAACCCCAGGTCCGCATCCAGGAAAATCAGCACGTCTCCACTCGACTCTCGCCAGCCGGACTCAAGCGCGGAGCCTTTTCCCATTCTCCGCGGATGCCGAACTACCTTGTCCGCCCAGGGAAGAGCGGATTCGGCGGTCCCGTCCCAGCTGCCATCATCCACGACGATTAGCTGGTAATCGACCGGTACAGAAGGAGCTTGCTTGCTAAGGGACATTTGCTTGCGCAGCGCCTTAAGCGTCATGGGCAGGCAATCCGCTTCATTCCAGGCGGGGACTACGATCGTAACTTTCAATGGGATCATATATCGGCTCCTTTCTTCGGCCGCCAAGGATGTTCGCGAGACGCCTCCCGAGAATAGACGGCCCAATCCCGCGATAATTCCCTCTGCTACTCGGAGGTACGCCAAGCAGGCCGCTGATTCCTCTGGCATCCACAAGCTTGCTCCCGATCTTCATGCGGACCAGCCAGGAGCTGCCCATCCCCTGCCTTCCTTTCGCCAGAAAATCCTGCATATGTGCATGAAGCCCCACGCCCACGATCAACGAGCAGCCCCCGTCGAACGCCAGCAGCAGGGCTGCATCCTCGCTCGTGCCTCCTGAGCAAAGCACCCGTGCTTCGGAACCCTGACCGGCCGCTTGCACACGCGCCATACCCGGCGTCTCCCCGCTGCGGTATCCGTGCACGACCAGCTCAGCCCCGCACCCGAGTGCCCGGTCGGACACGCTATCCATGTCTCCGACTATCAGATCCGGTATCCATCCGTTATCCAGCAGCGCATCGGCGCCTCCGTCTACCCCGATCAGTACCGGCTTGACCCTTTTCATATAAGACTTGAGCGCTCTCAGGTCACTCTTGTAACCGCCGCCTCGAGCGACCACGAGCGCCTGTCTTCCGCGTAAACCGACACGCAGCTTCAAGCTTTCCATCGGGAAGGGCGACAACCAATATTCCTTTTCGAGATGCGCATAGCGCAAGGTATTGTCGATGAATCGCGAAAGATTGGCCAGCTCTTTATCAAGGGCGTGGCTGTTCATCCTGTGCCAGCTATGGCGGGTAAACCAGCGGCAAGGCAGCCAGCCCGTGCCCAAGTCGATTCCATCATCCGATAAGCTTGCATAGGAAGCCGCGCTTAGGATGTCAAAGGCATCGGGCGACGTCTCCACGATCGGAATGCCCGCATCGAGGAGCTTCAGCGGCGCTGTCGTGGGGAAAGCTCCCGACATGGTCATCCCCGTATTAACAACAGCCGCCGCGCCTGCCTCCATAAGCCCCTCCGCCGCCAGTTCATCCAGATTATCATGATGAATAACGGCGATCGCACCCGGCTCCAGCTGCCGGATCAGATTCTTTGTACTCCGGTGAGCCTGCACTTTGCCCTTAATCCGAATGCCCCGGTGCTGTTCGGGCCAAGCAAAGGTTTCCTTCCCCAGCATGGTTTCACCTCCCGCCGGTTGCTACTGCATCCCGGCCGTAAGACTTTCAAGCGCCTGCTGCACGCGTGTTGCCCCTTGCGACAGGATATGGCCGCTTCCCACCGCCGAAGCAACGGCCGAAGCTTCCAAGATTTCCTGCTTGGTTGCTCCTTGAGTATAAGCTTCCTGCACATGATAGTAGGTGCATACCTCATTATTGGCAAACAGACTGATACCGAGCGCGATCAGCTGCTTTTGCTTGGCATCCAATGCGCCGTCTTTCAAGCAAATGTTTGTAAATTGATCGTATGCCTCCACCATAGTGGGCATAAGTTCTTTCATATGCCCGACTCCGAGCTTGTAAGAGTCGACCTTGCGGTCCAGATCCGCTGATGGCATGTCCTTGGCTCCTTCCATTCGACAGCCGTCTGGCAGACTTCCGGGCTGTCATCTTACTCTTACATTGCCCATGCCAAAAGACTCGTATGCAAGTAAATAAAAATAAAAAAATAAGAAAGCACTTACAAAATTCTACACCTTCCGAGCAAAACCATATGCTATAATGAGGCTTATTCCAACGCAAGGAGTAGAGTCCATGCAGAAAATTTGTCAAAAAATTGTTCGTGTTCAGGACGGTCTGATTACGGAAATTTATGATGGCTTGATCTATCGGGACTTCCAAGACAATCACAGTGCTATCAAGGAACTGCTGATGGACGATGTCGGCTTGGACTTCGATGGGATCCTGCAAACTTACGAGAAGTTGATTTATGACATGGCCTGCGCCAGCGTGGAGTTTAGAAGCCAAATCATGAGAAGACTTCCTGAAGGGTGGATGGATTGGGCGCATAGCTGCTATCGGGAAGAGGAGGAGATGGCGGTAGCCGAGACGGCCGTTGCTACGCTTCCCGGCTCTTCCGGCCTTCGGAAGTAGGCTCCAGCGATTAAAGGCTTGATGGCATCGATCAAACGATAGTGAAACAGCCCGTCAGAGTTGTTATACAACCTAACCAATACCGCTCCTTGATCGGATGACATACCGTCCAGGAGCGGTTATTGGTTATTTCCTAGTGCTGGATTGGCTATATGACTCGAAATGTTTAGGTCATGTTTCAATAGACTTATTACATTATTTTCAATATAATATCAATAAAGGAATTTTCAATTGTTTAACTGAGGGCTCTCTCATAACGATATTATGCTGCCCCATCACCGAACTCGAATGGCCTTTGGCCAAATCTAATCGAAGGAACATGGTAATTATGAAACGAGGTTATACGGACCTGAACAGTACGGAGCAGAAATTACAGAAGATTTCTATCATCTCTTTCAGCTTACAGTTCGGTCCCATATTTGGATACTCACTAAACAAAGAAATGTATTCTATCTGGCTATTACTTACCTTTGTTGGCAGCATTTCTTTAGTAGTCAAATCAAGGTGGATCAGACAGGAACTTAGAACTAAGATTATCATTTGTGAGATTATTTTGACTACGGCACTAATCATATGGATTTTCTCAGAAGCAATCCTATTGCCCATGATTTTAAAACAACTCATCTTTTTTATTGTTTTTAGCGTAGCGGCTCACCCCTATTTCCAGCTGCTGTATGACGGTAAACTTGCGATAAAAAATGCAGAGTCGAAATAACTACTGCCGATAAAATAAAACCAGTTGCTGTTTGCCGCAACTGGTTTTCATGTATTAAATCTTAGTTTTCCGTCATTACTGTTTTTTCATATTTTTTTGTATGAAAGATCTTAATTGACTCTCAAAAATTTGACTTAATACTCCTGCTATTCCTGCAAAAATACAAAATGTACTCCATCCATGATTCGCTGATAAGTCTATTTGATAAGTGTCGGGAGTAAAAGATCCTGCGTGTGCCAACTGGAAAACAGCATATCCTATTTTTGGCATGAGTACTTCAATCGTATTTGACATCACCCGAATTAAGATACCTACAAGGATAAATAAAAAAGAAAATACAAGGGTTACTTTTCGCATTTTTCCGCCTCCTTTTAGATTTACTAGATTACCTAGGGTGTATAGCCAATGACTGATATTTTGAAACTTATAGGGGAACAAATCAGAGAGCATCGTAAAGCCATCGGTCTCAGCCAAGGTGGCAACTTGGAATTGAACTAAGCCAATTGGTTGACATATTGCATCGATTATTCCAGACATACAAAGAATCGGCCGATAAGTAATAGAGGCTGATTTTTCACTTTGACAACGCATCCTAATTCAGTTCATCTTAAAATTAAAAAAAATAATAGAAAGCAGGTCATGTTTGATAATGGATATTATTTTCGGAGTTGTAGCTTTCATATTCATGCTATCTTTTCTTACTACCCTACGTACGATTGTTCAGAAGGAAAATGGTGGTACACTTACATTTTTTACAGCATTGATGTTCGGAACATTGCTTTGGGTGATTATGTATATATTTGCCCGATCAAGCTAACAGCAACAGTCAACCATTTATATATTTAGAACAAGATTCTTAGATGTTTCTTTCTCGACTTCGTACAAATAATTGAAAAATACTTTAATATTACTAACGTAGTTAGCAATGGTTGTCCTTGAAACTTCTTTCTTGAAGTAATGTTCTGCTTTCGGGGTGATTCTTTGCCTTGGACTCCTCTTTGTGGACAACAGTGTATTTGCCGCGTTCTCTGACATACTTGATATATTGTCGGATATGTCCAGATATGGCTAAGATTCTTGGATGAACAGTAAATCATGAAATTAACCAATTGAAACTCATGTCAGTCACAAGAAAAATACCGCATTTCATCGGATTTTAGAAACCCAATAAATAAGCGGTATTTGTTGGTTTGCTGCTCAAAAGTTTATCGGTATGAAAACGGCATTTTCGGATATTAGTCGCCGAAATTGGACTGGCTGGATGCCATTTCCAAAACCCGAATTCCCTTGCAGTTGCTCTACTCCTTACCCTCTCAAGACACCTTATGCTCAATCCTTAACTTATCCGCCACCATCGCGATAAACTCACTGTTCGTCGGCTTCGATTTACTAATGTTAATCGTATACCCGAACAGGTGGCTGATGCTGTCGATGTTGCCGCGCGTCCAGGCGACTTCGATCGCGTGGCGGATGGCGCGTTCGACGCGGGATGGCGTCGTTTTGTATTTTTCGGCGATGGCTGGGTAGAGTGTTTTGGTGATGGCGCCCAAGATCTCGATATTGTTGTACACCATCGTGATCGCTTCGCGCAAATATTGATAGCCCTTAATATGGGCGGGAACGCCGATCTCGTGGATGATGGTCGTAATGTTCGCATCCAGGTTTTTACCCTTAGGGAGCTGCACGATGTTGGCTTTCATGGAGATTTGCGAGCTCATCATCGGCATGGACGACTGGGAAGTATTCACCAGCTGCCGGATCCGGTTGGTCAGAATCTCCATATCAAACGGCTTGAGAATATAATAAGAAGCCCCGAGCTGGACTGCTTTTTGCGTAATATTCTCCTGGCCAAAAGCCGTGAGCATAATGATTTTGGGCTGCGGATTGAGATCCATTTCACGCAGCTTCTCCAGGACTCCGAGTCCATCCAAGTGAGGCATAATAATATCAAGAATCAACACATCGGGAACCCGGCCGCTCTGTTCGATTAATCGAAGCACATCATTTCCGTTATAGGCTACCCCGGTAACTTGCATATCTTCTTGTTCATCGATGAATTCAGACAGCAGGTTCGTAAATTCACGGTTATCGTCAGCTAAAAGAACTTCAATGGTTTGCAACGGCAAGCACTCCCTTCATTTGAGGCAATTAACTTTAGCATTATTTACCTAATATATGAATTCGACAGTCCGCTTTAAAATCCTTCTGTCGAATATTATTTTTGTGGATTTATTTTCTGTTATCTATTATAATGGAAAATTCGACCTTCTAAAAAACAATTATCGACAAATAGCGTGTTCATCAGGCAGTCCTCGCTACTACTGACGTATTGCACGCGCTTTTTGTTGCAATATTAAAAAAACGAAGGCCATTAGCTGGCCTTCAGAAGTTGTTCCGGCTTTGAAGTCGTATCTTTCGTACGGAGCATGATGCCTGCATCCTGCAGCATCCATTCGATAAAGCAGCCATAGCCGCTGGTCGGATCGTTGACAAAGACATGCGTGACGGCCCCTACTACCTTTCCGTTCTGGATGATCGGACTGCCGCTCATGCCTTGAACAATTCCTCCGGTTTTCTCGATGAGCTTCTGATCCGTAATTTTGATGACCATGCCCTTGGTTTGCGGAAATTCCTGCTTGGCCACGTGAATAATCTCGATATCGAACTTCTCGACCTTCTGGCCGTTGACTACCGTATAGATATGAGCCGGTCCTTCCTTCACCTCTTCGGCAAAAGCGACCGGGAGCGCGTGATCGTTAATGCCGTGATCAGGTACATCGTGCATTTTTCCGAAAATGCCGAACTGCGTATTTTTCTCGATATTGCCGATCGATTTGCTTTCTCTGGAAAACTGGGCCCGCTTCTCCCCGGGTTCGCCATTGTGGCTCTTGGAGATGGAAGTGACGTTGGAGTGAACAATGTCTCCGCCGCCGACCGAGATCGGAGTCTGTGTATCCATGTCCGTGATGACATGGCCAAGCGCGCCGTATACTCCTTGGTCCGGGGCATAGAACGTCAAGGTGCCGACACCCGCCGCCGAGTCGCGAATGTACAAGCCGAGCCTGTAGGCTTTGTCCACGATATCGTAAGCTGGCACAATAGGAATTTCAAGCGTCTCATTATTGCGAACGATCGTGAGTTTCAACGGCTTCTTGCTTTCTCCCGCTTCCTTCACAAGCTCCGCCACTTTGCTGACGTCCTGAATCGCCTTGCCGTTCATCTTGACGATCAGATCGCCAAGCAAAACCTTGGCTTCTTCGCCTGGGGACGATTTTTTATCCTCGGCTACGGCAACCAAATGATGACCGACGACCATGATGCCGGCCGATTTTAATTTGACGCCGATGGTTTGTCCGCCAGGAATCACCTTAAGATCCGGCACGACATTGACCTTGACCGTTTTGAACGGGATGGCGCCGAACAGCTTGAGCTTCATTTCCGCTATTCCTGCCTGATAAGATTCCAATGAGATCGGGTGATGAAGATCGACTCGGAATGAATGCTCGGTCGAACCGTTCACTTTGAGAATTTCCGGGTGGTTCACGGTGATTTGGGCGCTTACGGGCATGGCCAGCTTCAGATGGGTCTGTTGTCCTGTAAATAATCGGAGCTCCTCGGGGAATGAGGCAAAGCTGCGGAAAGGGGTGGTCAAGCTACCCAAACAAACGAAGAGGACGAGCACTAATCCAATCAATCTTTTTCTCTGGTTGGAACTCAATTCGCTCACGCTCCCTTGCTTCCTTTGCTTAGCGGCGCCGGCCTTCCTTGCCCTGAAGGCCGGCGTCACACCTGCGCACCGACCTCTCGGTCAGCTTTATCCTTGCGCAGCACCGCCGTTTGTGTACCTTTAAGGTAACCCCCCGCCTCCGCTTTTATAACTCCAAAATGCTCCCACAAGCGTCAACTCATGCGCATTTTCTTGTCCTGTGCCAGGTTTAGCATGTCCTGAGCATGCTCCAGCGTTTTGTCGGTGACCTCAACTCCGCCAAGCATTCGAGCCAGCTCATGAACCCGCTCTCCGCCTTGCAAATCCACAATATTCGTATAAGTCCGGTCCCCGTCCGTCGTCTTCCGGATCAGATAATGCACGTCGGCCATGCAGGCCACCTGCGGGAGGTGAGTGATCGAGAAGACCTGACAATCGTTGGAGAGTCTGGACATTCGCTCGGCGATCGCCTGCGCCGCCCTCCCGCTTACGCCCGTATCGACCTCGTCAAAGACAAGCACAGGTATACGGTCTACCCGAGCGAAGATCGATTTCATCGCCAGCATGATTCTCGATATTTCGCCGCCGGAAGCAATTTTGCTCAGGGAACGCAGCGGCTCGCCCGGGTTAGCGGAGATCAGAAACTCCACTTGATCGGCTCCGTCTGCGGTAAACCTTCGCTCTCCCTCCGATTCAACCTGCACTTTGAATTGCGTGCGCTCCATATGCAGGCCGCGAAGCTCCGCCACGATCTCTGCGGCGAGCCGCTCCGCCACCGCCAGACGCTTCAGCGTCAGATTGGAGGCCAGCTTTGACATCTTCTCAAATGCCTTGCTCTCCTCACGCTGCAGCTCCTGGAGCCTTTCATCTTTATGCTCGATCAGGCTGAGCTCCGCCTCGATTTTATTGGCATACTCGATAATTTCCTGAACGTTATCTCCATATTTTCTCCGCAACGAAGAGATTGTATCCAGCCTTTGCTCAATAAAATCGAGCCGGGACGGGTTGAATTCGATTTCATCCCGGTAATCTCGGACCTGGTACGCCGCATCCTCCAGCTGGTAGAAGGCAGACTGAACCTGTTCGGCGAGCGGCTGCAGCTTGGCCGTATCGTAGGAAGCGATATCCTGCAACTTCTGAACAGCGCGGCCGATCACATCCAGCCCCTTGCCGTTGCCGTATAACAGCTCGTAGGCATCGGCTGCGCTCTGGTACAGCTTCTCCGCATTGGACAGCTTTCTCCGCTCCTCCTGCAGCGCCTCGTCCTCGCCGGGCTTCAGCTTGACCGAACGGATTTCCTCGACCTGGAATTTGTACAGATCCGCCATCTGCAGCGCCTGCTGACTCGTCTCCTGGAGCTCACGGACCTGTCTGCGGACTGCCTGGTAGTTCGCGTAAGCGCTCTGATAATCACGCTTGACCTCGCCAATCGTCGGCTCTCCGAATGCATCCAGAAAGCGAATATGGCCTTCGGCATGGAACAGCGATTGATGCTCGTGCTGACCGTGAATATTGACCAAGCATTCGCCGATCTCCTTCAGCATCGCCAGGTTGACTAGCTGCCCGTTGACACGGCTTGTACTTTTGCCTTGAGCCGAAATTTCGCGGCGGATGATCAGCGTTTCCTCCGATTCCCCCTCGATACCGAGACGCGACAAGACGCTCCATACCGGATGGTCGGCCGCCACGAGAAAGGAGGCTTCGATGGAAGCCTTATCGCTGCCGTAACGGACGAGATCCGAGGAGCTTCTCCCTCCTGCGATCAGACCGAGCGCATCGATAATAATCGACTTCCCGGCTCCGGTCTCCCCGGTTAAAACATGAAAGCCGGTCTTGCAATGAAGCTCGACATGCTCGATTACCGCTAAATGACGAATCGATAATTCTAATAGCATAAGCGCACCTCTTTAAGTTAGCTTAACATCCCCATCACTTGATTAACCACGTGAACGCTATGTTCCTTCGTCCGGCAAATAATCAAAATCGTATCGTCTCCGCAAATGGTGCCCATAACCTCATTCCACTCCAGGCTGTCGATCAGTGCGCCTATCGCATTGGCTGTTCCGGGAAGGCTTTTCAGTACGACCAGATTTTCGGAATAATCGATATGTACGAAGTGGTCATTCAAAGCGCGCCGCAAACGCTGAAGCGGATTATACCGCTGGTCGGCCGGCATGGAATATTTGTACCTGCCGTCGTCAAGCGGCACCTTGATCAGGTGCATCTCCTTGATATCTCTTGAAATGGTAGCTTGCGTAACATGGAATCCTGCGCCGGCAAGCATATCTACCAGATCATCCTGCGTTTCAATCTCATTGTTCGTAATAATTTCTCTTATCTTCACATGCCGTTGGCCTTTCATAAATTCCTCCTAGGCTTTGTTAGACGATCATGTCAAGCAGCTCTGCAATGGCGATTCCATCAAATTACTCTTCCTGATCCGCCTCCATCAGGGAGAATCGATAGCAGACGACTTCCCTTTCCGCCAGCCTTACGTATAATACGCCTTCCGTTTGCTCATCCAGCAGCTGGTAGACAAGCAGACGATCCCGCAGCGAGCTGCCGGTAGGCTCAAGGGGCTTGCGTTCCTTGGCTACCTTAACGGCAAAGAAGCTGCCGTCACGCTCGGCCATATAATCAAGGAACAACCGGCTTTGCAGCGTTTCCCCGTCATTCACCCGAATCGTGATCGGAATCCGCCGCTTGCCTGCCAGTACGCGATATCCGTGCTCCGCAAGCAGGCTTGTCGTCTCGTCTTCCGGTATCTCCGCATCTGCGGACAGCCAGTCCAAAGGGGGCGAAGCTTCCACCGCATCACGCATTTTTCCCCGTATACTTACAAATACCCAAAACCCGAGTGCAGCGATCAGCAGCAGTACGACCAGCCCGTCTCCGCTTTGCATGGCATCACCTCGTGAGTAGTATTCGGGGAAATGGAGGCAAACTCCTTCTGCAGCAAAAAACTCATCGCTGCGGACGAAACTAGCCCACGGATGAGTTCTGCATGCCTTGCGACTCTTGAACGACCTCGCGAATCAGCGAATCGAGCCTCGTTCGATCAATATTCAATTCGTGCTGCTGTTCGTCCTGTACGCTGTCCGGGCCTTCAACGGATCCCGGCTTGACCAGATACGTCAGAAACTCGATATTGCCTTCGCCACCCTTGATCGGCGAGTAAGTCAGACCGCGTATAGCAAAGCCCGTCTCACCCGCAAAACCAAGAACAGCCTCCAGCACTTCGCGATGTACCGCGGGCTCCTTCACCACGCCTGTTTTGGGCACCTTCTCGCGCCCCGCCTCGAACTGCGGCTTGATCAGCGCCACGACGGCGCCGCCTGGAGCCAGCAGCTGAAACAACGGCGGAAGTATCAGCTTCAGCGAGATGAAGGACACGTCGATCGAAGCGAAGGTCGGAACGGGACCCGACAAATCCCCGGGCTGCATAAAACGGAAGTTGGTCCGCTCCATCACGCGAACCCGCGGGTCCTTGCGAAGCGACCAATCCAGCTGGTTATAGCCGACATCGACCGCGTACACCTCGGAGGCTCCGTTCTGCAGCGCGCAGTCGGTGAAGCCTCCCGTGGAAGCGCCGATATCGATCATCGTGACGCCGGTCAGATCAAGTGAAAAGGACTTTAAGGCCTTCTCCAGCTTCAATCCGCCTCGGCTGACGTAGGGGTGAAGGGCTCCCTTCACCGTAAGGGAGGAGGTGACGGGAATTTTGGTGCCTGCTTTATCCACAGGCTCCCCATACACCGCCACCAGATTCGCCATAATGGCGGCCTTGGCCTTCTCCCGGGTTTCAAAGAAGCCTTGTTCGACGAGAAGAACGTCCAGCCGTTCCTTTGCCTTTTTATCCGGATTCATGTAAAGCTCCTCTATCGTTCCTGCTGCTGACTACGCCCGCTGCCTCCTGCGGGGCACCAGTGCCTGTATGTCGCCGACCAGCCGCTCGGCAGTCAAGCCGACCTCAGCGTATTGCTCCTTCACCGAACCGTGCTCGACGAAATAATCGGGCACGCCGATAACCTTAACCCGCATGCCGAAGATGTTGTGCAGCGAATAAAACTCCATCACTCCGCTGCCAAAACCGCCCATCACGGAACCCTCTTCAAGCGTTACGACCGGTATATCCTCCTTGGCCAGCTGAAGCAGCATCGCTTCGTCCATCGGCTTGATGAACCGGGCGTTAATGACCCTAACCTGGACGCCTTCCTTGGCCAAAGCCTCCGCAGCCTCCAGCGCGATCGGGATCATCGGACCGACGGCAAGCACGGCCGCATCCGCACCTGCTCTAAGCACTTCCCAAGTCCCGATCGGGATTGGCTCCAGCACCTCATCCAGAGGAACTCCGAGTCCGCTGACCCGCGGATACCGGTAGGCGATAGGGCCCTCGTCGTACACAAGCGCCGTGTGCATCATATGCCGGAGCTCATTCTCATCCTTGGGCATCATCACGACGATATTAGGGATGCTCCGCAAATAAGCAATATCGAATACGCCATGATGCGTCTCTCCATCCGGGCCGACGAATCCGGCACGGTCGATCGCGAACGCTACGTTCAGATTCGCCCGGCAAATATCGTGTACGATCTGATCGTAAGCACGCTGCATAAAGGTCGAGTAGACGGCGTAAACCGGCTTGAGACCTTCCGCCGCGAGCCCTGCGCAGAACGTTGCCGCATGCTGCTCGGCGATGCCGACGTCAAACATCCGATCCGGGTACGCTTTGGCAAATCCGGTAAGTCCCGAGCCTCCCGGCATGGCCGGGGTGACTGCCACGATACGCGGATCCTGACTCGCCATCTCGATCAGCGTACTGCCGAACACCTCCGTATACATCGGAGGTCCCACAGATTTCAAAACTTGCCCGGACTCGATTTTGTAAGGGCTGATTCCATGCCATTTGTGGGAGTCGGCCTCCGCCGGGGAATAGCCCTTCCCCTTCCGCGTGATGACATGGACGACGACCGGTCCGTTCACTTTATCCGCCTGCCTCAGCGTCTCCATCAGCAGCGGCAGATTATGTCCGTCCACGGGCCCGAAGTACGTAAAGCCCAGCTCCTCGAACCAGATGCCCGGAACGACAAGATATTTGAAGGAATCCTTCAACCGCTCAGCCGTCTTGGCCAGCGTCCCGCCGATGGCGGGAATTTTCTTGATCAGATGCTCGACTTCTTCCTTGGCCTTCACGTAGTGGCGGTCCGAACGGATCCGGGCCAAATAGTTGCTAAGCGCGCCTACGTTCGGAGCGATCGACATCTCGTTGTCGTTCAGCACAACCATCAGTCTGCGCTGCTCATGACCGATATGGTTGAGCGCCTCCAGCGCCATCCCTCCGGTCAGAGCGCCGTCGCCGATCATCGCGATGACGCGATTCGTGCCGCCCGTCAGATCGCGCGCGACGGCCATCCCCATAGCGGCGGAGAGCGACGTGCTGCTGTGTCCGGCCTCCCAGACGTCGTGCTCGCTCTCGGAGCGCTTGACGAAGCCGCAAAGCCCTTTATATTTGCGAAGCGTATTGAACCTGTCCATACGTCCCGTCAACATTTTATGCACATAAGATTGATGTCCGACATCGAATATAAATTTATCCTGGGGACTCTCAAACAAGTAATGCAGGGCGAGCGTTAATTCGACAACACCAAGATTCGGCGCGAGGTGGCCGCCGGTCACCGACAAATTCTCGACCAGAAACTGGCGGATTTCGGCTGCCAATGGTTCGAGCTGTTCGAGCGTCAGACGCTTCAGATCTTCAGGCTGTTGAATGTGTTCGAGCAGCATGCTTGTTCCCCTCGCTTTCCGTAATAAGATGTTTATGCCCGTGATATGTACCAAGTTATTATATCACGGAGCATCGGCCCGCTCAAACGAAACTCAGCCAGCCTGTATGACAAACGGCATTCCCCCGGTCTCCTGGCGAATAAGCTCAGGGACTAGTGGTCGCGCTTCATCAAATAATCGGCCAGCTGAAGCAGCCGCTCCGGCGACGGGAATCCGGCGGTCGTGATCGCTTCCCGGGCTTCCCGGGTCAGCTCCTCTACCTTCGCCTGCGACGCTTCGATCCCAATAAAGTACGGGTACGTCACCTTCTGCTGCTTCACATCGCTTTGTACCGGCTTGCCCAGCTTAGTCTCGTCGCCGACGAGATCGAGAATATCGTCCTGAATCTGGAACGCCAGCCCGATGCAAGTGCCGAATCTCTCCAGAGCGGCAAGCTGCTCGCGGCTTGCTCCGGCGATCCGTCCTCCCGCTTTCACGGAGAACACGATCAGATCACTCGTTTTGTGAAGATGGATATACTCCAGCTCCTCCAGCCTCGTCACGCCTTGCTCACCCTCCATGTCGGCCGCCTGCCCTCCGACCATGCCCGGAGCGCCGGACAGCCTGGACAGCTCCTCTACGATATCGGCTATCGTATCGCCAGGCACCCCGCTCTTCCGGGCAGCCTGAACGACCGAATAGAACGCATGGGTCAGCAGCGCGTCGCCCGCTAGGATCGCCATGGCTTCGCCGAATACCTTATGATTCGTCGGCTTGCCGCGGCGGAAATCGTCATTGTCCATCGCCGGCAAGTCGTCATGGATAAGCGAATACGTGTGTATCATCTCCACTGCAAGCGCTACGGGAAGCGCGTCCTCGGGACGCCCTCCAAGCGCCTCGGCTGCAGCTAGCACCAAAATGGGACGAAGCCGTTTGCCGCCTGCCATCAGCGAATACTGCATCGCTTCGCGCAGAGCGGCCGGCATGTTCCATTCGGCCGGAACGGATCTCTCCAGCTCGCGCTCGATCAGCGCCGCCTGATCCTTGATGTAATCTGCGATGTCCGCTCTTGTCGTCATTTAGAATCTCCTTCGCCGGGCTGGAAGGGCTTCTTCGCAAGCCCGCCCTCCTCCTCAAGCAGGATCTCGATCTTGCGCTCCACCTGCTCAAGCTTCTGGCCGCAAAGCTGGGACAGCCTCATACCGTCCTGAAACAGCTCGATCGCCTGCTCCAGCGGTACGTCTCCGCTTTCCAGCCGCGCGACGATTTTCTCGAGCTGCTCGATCGCCTGCTCGAAGCTGGGCGTATTTTGTTCCTGCTCCGTCATTTTGATTTCTCCTCCATAGACCAGACATGACAATCGACCTTGCCGTCCGACAGCTGGAGCTTCAGCACATCTCCTAGCTGGATCTGCTCGACCGACTTGATCAATTGCTTTTCTTGTTCGTCATAGACAAGGCTGTATCCGCGCTGCATCACCTTCAGCGGGCTTAGTGCGTCCAGCTGACGGATCGATGACTGCCAGTCCCGCTGCTTGCCTTTGAGCGCCGCTTGCATCGACAGCCTCAACTGACGCCTCGCTCCCTCAAGACGCTTCCGCGTATACACGATCTGCTCCTTGGGGTTAAAAGCAGCCAGTTGGCGTTCTTTCCTCATCAGCGTTTCCTGCGATTTATTCAACCTGTCGCGCATTTTGTAGATCAGCTGCTCCCGCATCCGGTCCAGACGCTCTGCCGGCTGCAGCATCAGCTGCCTGCGCGGGTTCGTCAGATACGGGGAGCGCTCGGAGCGCCGCAGCCGCTCCCGGCTTTGGTCGAGCCTCGACGTCAGCCCGCCATAGAGCCGCTGCTTCAGGTGGGTAAGCCGCTGCGCGAGCTCCAAGTGATGCGGAACGGCCAGTTCGGCCGCCGCCGTAGGCGTCGCGGCCCGAAGGTCCGCCACAAAGTCGGCGATGGTAAAATCCGTCTCATGCCCTACCGCCGAGATCACCGGCAGCAGCGAGCGATGAATCGCCCTTGCGACCGCCTCTTCATTGAACGCCCAGAGCTCCTCCAGGGACCCCCCGCCGCGCCCGACGATCAGCACGTCGACCTCGCCGAGCCGGTTCATCTCGTCAATCGCTTTCACAATCGAAGGCGCCGCCTGCTTACCCTGGACAAGCACCGGATAGAGCAGCACGGGCACGGACGGGTACCGGCGCTGCAGCGTGATGATGATGTCACGTACGGCCGCCCCTGTAGGCGATGTTATGACGCCGATCCCACGCGGAAACGCCGGTATCGGTCTTTTCCGCTCCGGCGCAAACAAGCCCTCGCCCTCCAGCTTCTTCTTCAGCTGCTCGAAGGCCAGATATAGGCTGCCTATCCCGTCGGGCTGCATCTGCGTCGCATAGAACTGGTACTGCCCGTCCCGCTCATAGACGGAGATATTCCCGCAGGCGAGCACCTTAGTGCCTTCCCGCGGGATAAAGGCCAGCCGTTGGTTGTAAGAGGCGAACATAATACTCTTTAACCGGCTGTCCGCATCCTTTAACGTAAAATACATATGCCCGCTCGAATGATGGGTAAAGTTCGAAATCTCACCCCGCACCCAAACATTCTGAAGGGCGTCCTCGCTCTCCAGCTTCAGCTTGATGAACCGGTTAAGCTCCTTGATGGAGAGTATATTTTTCTGGTTCATAGGCTCACGAAGAGACGCTTACGCCTGCCGCACGCTCCGCCGCTTCCAGCGTGTTACGCAGCAATATCGTAATCGTCATAGGTCCCACGACGCCCGGTACGGGGGTAATCACGGATGCCGCATCCACCACATCGTCGAAATCGACATCGCCGGACAGCTTGCCGGTATCCAGCCGGTTTACGCCGACGTCAATTACGACGGCTCCGGGCTTCACATGCTCGCGCTTGATCACCTTCGGCTTACCGATAGCCGCTACGAGTATATCGGCCTGGCTCGTGATCGCCGCCAAATCCTTTGTCCGCGAATGGCATACCGTCACCGTCGCATTCTCCCTGAGCAGCAAAATGCCCATCGGCTTGCCGACGATGTTGCTGCGTCCGATGACTACGGCATGCTTGCCCGCAATCTCCACGCCGACCTTCTTCAAAATCTCGATCACGCCCGCAGGCGTGCAAGGCGCGGGTCCCGGCTTGCCGATCATCAGATTCCCGACATTCACGGGATGGAAGCAATCTACGTCTTTCTCTACCGCAATCGCCTCGACGATTCGTTCCTCATCGATATGCTTTGGAAGCGGAGACTGGACCAGAATGCCGTGAATGGCCTGGTCTGCATTCAGCTTGCCGATGAGAGCCAGCAATTCGCCCTCCGTGGTCTCCTCAGCCAGTTTATACACTTCCGAGTGGATGCCCGCTTCTTCGCAGGCACGGTTCTTATTGCGCACATACACGTGAGAGGCCGGATCATCCCCCACGATCACAACGGCCAGGCCCGGTTTAACCCCCCGCTCGGCCAGACGCTCGACCTGCTGCTTGATTTCGGCACGATAGGCGCCTACTAGTTCCTTCCCGTTGATGACATGTGCAGACATACATTGTTCCCCTTTCATCGTATCCTCGCGGATTGTTTAGCTTCAGGCCTGCCCTGATGGCAGATAACGCCCTGGTTTATTCCCGCGGAGCTTGACCCCGCAGCGTCTCCAGATCCCGGATCATCTTGCCGAGTACGCCGTTGACGAACTTGCCGGACTCTTCCGTTCCGAAGTTTTTCGACATCTCAATCGCTTCGTTCACGACCACCTTCGGCGGAACGTCATCGCTATAGATCATCTCATAAGTGGCCAGACGCAGTATCTCGCGGTCGACCTTGGAGAGCCTGTCCATCTGCCAGCCCTTCAAATAGTCGACCAGCAGATGATCGATCTGCGATTTGTAACGCAGCGTCCCCTCGACCAATTCCTTGACATCGAGCTCTGAGATCTGGTCCTTCGCACGCGTCAGCTGCGCTTCATCCTCGCCTCGGGCTTCCTCCACGACATGGTCGACCGCATCGGTAGTCGTCACTTCGTTCATCGCCATCTGGTACAAGCTTTGCAGGGCAAGCTCCCTTGCCAGTCTTCGTCTCATTGATTGAAAATCCTCCTGTTGGCTCAAATCCGGCCTCACGTTTGCCCGACAAAAAATCCTTGGGCGGCTCCCAAGGATTTTAGCGGAACATTCTCCATTTGTCCATGAGCCGGCGCCAAACGTCTTCTGCGGGAAATACCGGCTCGTTCCGGTCAAGCTTATTCCCTATATAATATCCAGTATATACGATCAAGCCAAAGATTAACATATGAAACAAACCAAAGAACAAATAAATGATGCCCAGCACGCCCGCTGCAAGGGTACAGAGCGTCGCGCTTCTGTGCTTATCGAAAAGCTGTTCCCACATTTGCCTCCACATGCTCGGGGCACCCCTTCCTACTCTACGCGGCTTTTAAACGTCGGGGCAGATTGCTGAATGTTCGCAATAAATACGGACACGAACGCCACGGGAATGCCGGTAATTTCTTCGATATGCCCTTTTACGTTAGCTTGCATCTCTTCCGTCAAGCCTGGAATCGGGGTTTCACCGTCGACAATCGCACGGATGACGATCTCGAGACCGGCTTGGTTGACCTTCACCCGGGCGCGCAGATCGCGTACGCCGCGGGAGCGGGAGGCGGCCTTCAGGGACAAGTTCTCGACCGTATCGAGCGAGATGCGGATATCGCCGAACTCCGTCCGCTGGTCGATCGAAGGCACGGAGGATTTCCCGCGGCGCACCGATACATACAGAAAACGCAGGGCCAGCAGGCCGGCAACCGCCGATGTGACAATGAACGGAATCGCATAGTTGAAATCCTCATAGACATGTTCGGCAAACTGCTTGGTGCTGCCGAGCGAAACCCAGCCAAATGCAGCAAACAGCGCAATTAAGGCTGCGATAAGAACGATGAGGCTGAGGAGGAACAACAGAAATTTATCGAGTACTTTGGCCACGGGCTTGGACTCCTTCCGCAATATGGAGGAAACCCCCAGACGTGAACGTAAGGGGGTTCGACCTGACTATGATCGGTTTATTTCACGCGCTGGGAGCTGACTTCCGGCTCTTCCGGCGGCTTCTCCGCACCTTTGAAAATAACGTCGTGGATATGCACGTTCACCTGGATCACGCTCAGCCCGGTCATGGATTCGATCGCATGCTTGACGTTCTGTTGAACGCCGCTCGCCACTTCGGGAATCCGGGTGCCGAACTCGATCACGATGGAGACGTCGATCGCCGCTTCGCGCTGTCCAACTTCGACTTTTACGCCTTTGGACAAATTTTTACGCCCGAGCAGCTCGGCGATCCCGCCGGCAAATCCGCCGCTCATGCCAGCGACTCCCGGCACCTCGATGGTAGCCATGCCGGCGATGATTTCAATAACCTCAGGTGCAATTTGGATCGTGCCCATGTCGGTCTTTTCGTAATCGGCAGCAAGTAAGCTCATGGTAGGTCCTCCTTTTATTTTCTGCGGAACACAATCATAAATCCGATTCTATTCAACCGAAAATTGGCGACTGGTTCTGGCATCAACTCAAACCTTGTCTATACTGTATACTATACCACCCGGTCAAAAATATGACAACGAAGTGAACGAAGGAACCGGTCATTACGAGTTCGGATCGTTGACATCATGCTCTTCCAGGAATTTGATATCGAAGTCTCCCGCCAAAAACTTTTTGTGCTCCAGCAGCTTCATGTGGAACGGTATCGTCGTATGTATGCCTTCAACGGCAAATTCCGCAAGCGCACGCTTCATCCGCTGGATGGCGTCATCCCTGTCGGTTCCCCACACGATCAGCTTGGCGATCATGGAGTCGTAATGAGGGGATATCGTATAGCCCGGATAAGCGGCACTATCGACCCGCACGCCAAATCCGCCGGGAGGCAAATAAAACTGGATCTGTCCGGCCGACGGCATAAAGTTGCGCTCGGAATCCTCGGCGTTAATGCGGCATTCGATCGCCCAGCCGTTGATTTGCACCTCATCCTGAGTGAAGGATAGGGGCTCGCCCTCCGCTACGCGGATCATTTCCTTTATGATATCGATTCCTGTGATCATCTCGGTAACCGGATGCTCCACCTGAATCCTTGTATTCATCTCCATAAAGTAAAACTGCCCGTCCTGTCCGAGCAAAAACTCCAGCGTCCCTGCGCCGGAATACTGGACGGCCTGTGCCGCACGCACTGCGGCTTCGCCCATCTTCTGACGGATTTCGGGCGTCAGCACCGGACAAGGCGCTTCCTCCACGAGCTTCTGTCTGCGCCGCTGAACGGAGCAATCGCGCTCGCCCAGATGAACGACATTGCCATGCTTGTCCGCCAAAATCTGGATTTCGACATGCTTCATGCCCGTCAAATATTTCTCAAGGTAAACGCCTGCATTGCCGAACGCCTTCTGAGCCTCCTGCTGGGCAGTCGTAATCTGTTGAATCAGCATTTCCTCGTCTTCGGCAATACGGATACCTTTGCCTCCGCCCCCTGCGGTCGCTTTGATAATAAGGGGGTAGCCGATCTCGCGTCCAAGCCGGATAGCATCCTCCATATGGTCGACAATGCCGTCAGAGCCCGGAATTACCGGTACTCCCGCTTCCTTCATCGTCTGCTTGGCGACGGATTTGTCCCCCATCCTGCTGATAGCTTCCGGAGAAGGACCGATGAACGTAATGTTGCAGCTTTCGCAAATCTCTGCGAAGTCGGCATTCTCAGCCAAAAAGCCGTAACCGGGGTGAATGGCATCGGTCTCGGTCAAGGTAGCCACGCTCATCAAATTCGTATAATTCAGATAGCTGTCCTTGGACAGCGTCGGCCCGATGCAATAAGCCTCGTCGGCCAATCGGACATGCAGCGCATCACGGTCGGCTTCGGAATACACCGCGACCGAAGCGATGCCGAGCTCACGGCACGCGCGGATGATCCGAACTGCGATCTCGCCGCGGTTGGCAATCAAAATTTTATGAAACTTCAAAGGGTTCTCCTCCTACTTACTCCGGTTTCACCAGAAACAACGGTTGTCCGTACTCGACGAGTTGACCGTTCTCAGCCAGCACTTGAACGATCTCGCCCTTGACCTCGGCTTCAATCTCATTCATAAGCTTCATCGCTTCAATAATGCAAACGACGGTTTTCTCCTTAACCTCGCTGCCTTTGGAAACAAACGATGCAGCTCCAGGCGAAGGCGCCGAATAGAACGTGCCGACCATCGGAGATGCAATTGTATGTAATCCCGCATCGGCAGCCACGGGAGCGGCAGCCGTTGAGCTTTGTGCCGCAGGGGCTTGTACCGCCGCTGCTGCCGGATTCGGCGCCAGCACAGGGGCGAATTGCTGCGCGCTGGGAGCAGCGGTGACAAGCACCTGTTCGGTTTTTACCGGTTTACGGATGAAAAGGCGCGAGCCTTCGCTTTCAATCTCAAGTTCTTGCAAAGAGCTTTGGTCCACCAGCTTGACCAATTCTTTGATTTCGCTCAGCTTAAACACAGGAAATCCACTCCTTTGGGCTTTCTGACGTTGTTATTATATCACAATCTAGTTTGAAGGGAAGAGTTTATTACGGCACCGGGCCTACCGCTCTTCACACCCTTCCGCCCGTCAGGCAGTTTGGCGCCCCGCAAAAGTCAGGCGGCAAAAAGAGCCTGACGCGCGCAGGCTCTTTCTCCATTCCTACTATCCATACTAGGTCCAGCCGTATGGAGCGAAGCTCATCCGATTGTCGAATCCGGCTGCTTACGGCTTCATTTCAACCTTGATCTGATCCGGCTTCAGTCCGAGCTCCTCGATCGCCTTGTCGACGATGCTCACTGCCTGACTGCGCTCCAGCTTGGTGGCCTGCACCGTTACCTTCCATTTGGACGCATCCTGGGTAACGACCGCCTGCGGGTAATCCTTCATCAGGCTTTCTTCCAAGCTGGTGACTTTGTCCTGTGTATCCTGCAGCCTGCCCAGCTCCTCCTGCGCTTTGGCCGCCTCTTCCTTACTTTTCTTCGGATCGGTTGCTATCGTCATCAAACTTTCCACCTGCTTGGCCAGCTCTTCGTTACGCTTCAGCTGCTGGGAGATAAAGAAATCCGTGCCGGATGTGGCCTTGGCCGTCGCTTGCATATTTTGCAAAACTTTGGCTTCCTCTGTCACGGCCCCTGCGTCCGTTTTCGACACGGGCTGAGCTTGGCCGACACCGGCTGCGGCCCCGCTCGATTTCCCGTCTGCTTTGGTTTCAGCCTTCGGATCAGCTGTCTTTGCTTCGGCGGCTTTCAAGTCGGTAGCCTTTGCGTCTGTTTTGGCCTCGCTGACTTTGGCGGACACGGCCTTGGCGTCTGCCGCTGCAGGAGCGCCCGTATCCAGCTGACCCGTATTCACGACGATTTCATCCGTCTTGAGACCGGCAGCGGTAGTCGCGATGTCCAGTTCCTTCACATCCTCGGTAAACAGATAGTAAGCAGAGAGCACGACCATCAAGCTCAGCATCGATACCAGCCATATGGTTTGTTTTTTGGAGTTCATCCCTAATTCCTCCTCAGATGGGTTTATATACGTTAGACAGCCGCGGCTATTGCTTCCGGGGCAATATCGATATCCGGTGCGCCGGCACGTCAAGCCCCCGTTCCACCGCTTCAATCATCATTTTTTTAACCGTCAGGTTATCCGCTCCCTTGGCTACGACCAGAACCCCCCGGATCTTCGGCTTGATAGTTTTGACGATCAGCGGCTGCTTCCCGTTTCCTCCCGATTCATATACGACGACCTCGCCGCTGCGGCTCACATCGGTTATATGCCGGGTGGCTCCGTGCTGGTCCTTCTCATTCGTCACCTGCTGCGTTTCCTTTGTATTGCGTTCCGTCTGGATCTCTTCGGTGGACTCGATCGTGACCA
This sequence comes from Paenibacillus puerhi, assembly GCF_009846885.1. GTDB lineage: Bacteria > Bacillota > Bacilli > Paenibacillales > NBRC-103111 > Paenibacillus_G > Paenibacillus_G puerhi. Next base: position 209,757 of record NZ_WUWM01000005.1, on the reverse strand, counting down.
GCACCTCGACTTCGCCGACGCCTACGATCTGGGACAGCATGTCGCGCAGCTTGGTTTGGTAAGCCTCCTCGTATTCCCGGAAGCTCGTCTGTTCCCGGCTGGAGCTGCCGAAGACCGTGCTCGACTTGTCCTCCGGGGAGGCGCGGCTAGTGCCCAGCGGCTCCACATCCTTCACGGTGAGGAAGGAATCCATAAGGAGCAGGGCGGCTCCCGCCAGTCCGAGCAGCAGCAGCCAGCGGAACGCCTGGACCCGCTTCGGTCCTCCCGGACCGCCGCCCAGCCAGCGAAGCCATTTGTTCTTCTGATGTTCCTCCATCGACTCACCTCCCCGGGGACGGTTCCAGCATCAGCTCGATCTGTTCCTGCCGAAGCTGCCAATCCAGCTCCAGCAACCGAATAATTTGCGTCTTCGCTTGCAGCAGACTTGGGGAAATAAGCTTGGTTTGCTCTTCCTTATGCGTTTGGGCGGCCGGCGCAGCTCCCCGCCCGATCCGCACCTCAGCAGGCGGGGTAACAGGCTCCATCGGCTTGAACGCTCCGATCGCAGGCGACGCCGCTTGGGTACGTGTCTGTTCACGCGAAGCGTCCTCCGGCTTTGCCTCCTCCACCGCCAGCACCACCCTGCGGATCACGGGCTGCCCCTGATCATTCGGCCCGGTTTCGACATTCACGCTGCGCACGCTGACGGGAACTTGCTGCTCGATCTGCCGCTTCATCAGCTCGGCTACCTGTGAACGGACCAATCGTTCGGCGTCCTCCCGTTGCCGCTCCTGCAGCGTTTGGCCGCGCTGACGGATAACCTCGAGCGAATCGATGCGCCCTTCCGCCTTGACGGCTTCCGGTTGAAGCAGGGTTGCCGTAAGCCTTTCCTCGATAGCGGACTCGGTTCTCAGCAGGGACAGCAGCGGCTGAAGCAGCGTCATCAGAAGAAATAAGCTCATGACGGTTTTCACATAACGCTGCATCGACCGGTTCGGCAGCAGCAGGTCCACGAAGGTTGCGATCAGAATGACGAGCACAACCGACTTTAGCCATTGGCTCAAAAATTCCAGGCCCGCCCCTCCCTTCGTCCGAGCCTTAGCGCATCATTACCGATACATTGCCCGCCGCGATCATGATCGTAATAGCCAGGAAGAACATCAGCCCGACTACCGCTAGAGCGGCAAACACATAAATCATGCTTCGGCCGATGGTCTGAAGACAAGCGATCATCGGATTATCTCCGAGAGGCTGCAGCACCGCTGCGGAGATGTTATATATGAAGGCTAACGCCATTATTTTCAGCGCGGGGAAAGCGCAGAGCACCATGATGACGACAACACCCGCCAAACCGATCGCATTCTTAACCAGAAGCGAGGCTCCGATCACCGTCTCCGACGCGTCGGAGAACAAGCGGCCTACCACAGGTACGAAGTTGCCCGCAATATACTTGGCCGTCCGTATGGTGACCCCGTCTGCTACGGCTCCGGTCGCCCCTTGGACCGAGATCACGCCCAGAAAGACCGTGATGAAAATGCCGAGGCACGCCAGACTTACCGTCCGGAGCAGATTAGCCAGCTGTGTCACCTTGTATTTATCCGACAATCCGCTGACGATGTGCAGAATCGCCGAGAAGAACAGCAGCGGGAAGACGACCAGATGCACCGCCGTTCCTACCGCGTGAACCATAAAGACGATAAGCGGATGAAGCACGGTAACGGATACCGCATTGCCCATCGATGCCAGCAGTGTCAGCAGCAGCGGTACGACGGCGATCATGAAGTGAATCATATCGGTGATGGCTGACTTGGCGTATCCGATAGCGACATTGAAGCTGTTGACCGCAAGAATCATCAGCACAAGGAAGGAGATGGCATATGCGACCTTGCTGACGGCATTTTTCTCAAATGAGCTTTGCAGCGTCTCCAGCAGCATGCTGAACACGGTAAGAACGACGATGGACACCAGCAGCTTGCCGTTATAGATCAGTTCATGAAAGAAATACTTGAGCAGACCGGCGAACAGGCTGCCGATGCTGAAGTCCTTGGCCCCCAGAAGCAGGTCCTTGAAAGTGGGCGCTTTGCTGTCCGGGAAGTAACCTCCGTACTGCTTCATCAGCGTGCTCCAGAACTGCTCTACCTGATCCAGAGGAAGCCGCTCGGCCTGCTGGCGAACCAGCTCATCGGCCGGTACGGCCGCCTGTACGCCGCTTGTACATCCGGCCCCGTGCTTGCAAGCGATCCCGGTGTCGCTGCCGAAGAAAAACACGGTAAGGATCGCGGCGGTAATCAGCCAGCGTATGCGGCGATTCGGTCGGAACATGGGCTTCATCTCCTGGTTCAGCGCCTGGCTGCCGCTCGGGATGGCCGGAGCTTGCGTCAGCCCCCTGCAGCCCCTCGCCGTTTAGGCCGGCAGCAGCTTGATAACCGTTTCGATAATGACGGATATGATCGGAATGGCCATGACCATAATCAGGACCTTCCCCGCCAGCTCGATCTTGGCTGCGACCGACTCTTGTCCGGCATCCCGGACGACCTGGGCGCCGAACTCGGCAATATAGGCGATACCTATAATTTTCAATATCGTTTTAAGAAAGATGACATTGATGTCGGCCTTGGCTGCCAGATCCTCCAGCATGTGAATAACAGACGAAATTTTGCCGATGAGGAACAGGAAGATCACAATCCCGGTAAAGGTCGTCAGCAGAAAGGCGAACATCGGCTTCTGCTCCTTGATAACCAGCACCAGCACCGCCGTTAAGAGACCGAGTCCTACCACCTGTATAATCTCCATGGGCCGCTCCCGCCTCGCCACCTGAGCTAAAGCTTCCTTATTGGAAGAGAAAGATTGTTTTGATCTCCTGAAACAGACTGTCGAGCAGACGGACAACCATAAACAACACAACGACAAATCCGATCAGCGTAACCCAGTGGGCCATGTCCTCCTTGCCCATCTGCTTGAGCACCGTGTGTATCATCGCGATAATGATGCCGATGCCGGCAATCTGAAATATCGCATTCACATCCACATTCATGAGAGGCACCCCATCCTTAAAACCCTTTGCGCCGGACAGTCCGGATTTAGTAGATCAATACTACGACCAGCGCCCCCATCAGCAGTCCGAGACTTTTCCACATCCGTTCATACCTCTGCTGTTCGTCCCGGGCATTGTCCTCTTCCCCTTGAAGCTGGCTGATGGCCAGCCTTACATGCTTGACCTGGTCCTCCCGGTCCGACAGTCCTAGCGTTGCTCCGAACTGGAGCAGCACCTCCCTCTCCCCCTGCTTCATGGACAGATTCCGCCACAAAGCTTGCACGGTCTCCTGCCAGATCAGCTGTACGGGCCTGCCCCCGGAGCGAAGCAGCTCATCGGCGGTGCGCACGAATAAGCTTCCGACCTCCGTAGCGCTGGACTGCCCCGTCTTCCGAAGCGCCCCCGGCAGTGGCGTATAGCCGTAGACGATCTCGGTCTCCAGCCGTTGAAGCAGCCTAATCGCATCGCCGATCTGTCTCGGACGTCGGGACAGCTGCGAAGCCTGATAAAATCCGAGCAGCGTGCCCGCCAGGAGAATCATGCCTGCGCCGAGCAGCTTGATCATGGCGGGCTCCCTTTGCGCAGGAGGCTCCTTCCCCGCCGACGCTTCATAAGCTTGCCCCTCCACGAAGCGTCAGCCGCTCGTCGATCCGCCGTCCTCCTGTATCATAGACGGCTGTCAGCGGTCCGACTGCCTTCCTGTCCCCCCATCCTGACTGTCCGGGCGAAGACAGCACGACAAAGCGCTCGAATACTCCGTCACGGAGAAGCTCCCTTAGGATCGGGCGTCCTCCGACATCCTGAACGTCCCTCCCATGGGCGGTAGCAATGACGCTGATGCCCGCATGAAGAGCTTCATGAAGCGCCGACGCATCCTCGGCCCGTCCGATTTCATCCGCGATCAGGATCTCGGGCGACATGGAGCGGATCATCATCATCATGCCCTCCGCCTTCGGACAGCCGTCCAGCACATCCGTCCGCGGACCGACATCGAAGCTGGGCACCCCGCCTACGCAGGCCGCGATTTCGGAGCGTTCGTCCACGATTCCGACTTTATACGCCCGCCCTGACTCCAGCGCTTCTCCGCTGCTCAGCAGCCGTGCGATATCCCGGATCAAGGTGGTCTTGCCTAGCTGCGGAGGCGAAACGATCAGCGTCGATAAAATCCGCCCCTGTCCGGGCTCGGTCAGGTGAGCAACGACCGCTTTGCCCGCCTGCTTCCATTCTCTCGCTATACGGATATTGAACCCGCTGACCTCTTTGATATACTTGACCTTCCCCTGCTCGATCACCGTGCGTCCGGAGAGACCGACCCGGTGACCTCCCGGTACGGTCAGGAAGCCTCTCTTCATTTCTTCCTCGAAGGTATACATGGAATGCTGGGTAAGCAGCTCCAGCAAAGCGGCGCAATCCTGACGCGTCGGCCGGTAAGCCCGCTCCGGAGCCTGGCGCCAATCCCCATCGACGGAGATAAAGCCGTAGCCGCCTCCCCATGAGGCTTCGAGCGGGCGACCTTCGCGGATACGTATCTCCTGGATCGGATACGTCAGTTTCGTTGATAGAGCTGCTAGAATCTGTTTCATAGGGTCGGAAAAATAACTCAACAGCGACTGCATCATGATCGTCCTCCCAACGCTCTTACGGAATCCGCGGTAGTCTGAAGGCAAGCTGTCCATCTTTTACAGTCATATGTATGCTCCCTATCCGGAAACTATGACTATGCTACTTACTTTTTTAAGATTCCGATAAAGATGCAGCTGACGCCGGCAAACACCCACAGCATCTTGCCCCACGACAGCTTATCCGCAAGTCCCACCAACCCAAGCGTCGTCGTAGCGAGCAGCACGAGCGGTCCGACCAGAGCAAGCCCCGAGTTGACGAGCAGCGCCTTCTCGATCTGGTTGAAGCGAAGCATCAGCAAGGCTGCGAAAATTTCGATACAGCCGGACAATAGTCGCAGCGCAGCCATCCCGAGGACGATTTTATGAATCACACCCAACATTCAGCACTCCCTTCGCATTCCAAGTCTTCCCTAACACTGTATGCTGGCTCGTCTTCATTTAGGCTATCCGGGCACCTCCCCAATCCAACGCGCATATGATGACTCATGATTCCAAACCTGAGTATAGCGAGGCGATAGTTATGGAGGTTTCAACTCCGCTGCAATGGCACTCTCAGCTTGGCGACCCGACTGGGCAGCGAGCCGGTAAACCGCGTACGGCCGGCAAAACGATGGTGATTGACAAAGGTCTTGGACTACACGCGCTGGAGGATCTTCTGCAAACCGCCGGCCCCCATATGGATATGCTGAAAATAGGCTTCGGTACCTCTCCGCTGTATGAAACGACCTTGCTGCGCAAAAAAATAGAAATGGCCAAAGCGAGCGGCCTTCTCATTTATCCGGGCGGCACGTTTCTGGAGGTCGCAATTGTTCAGCAAAGCGTGGATCATTACATGGATATGCTGGCCTATCTGGGATTCAACGGTCTGGAAATATCTGACGGCACCATCGAGGTGCCGCGCAGTCTGCGCAGCGAGTTAATCCGCAGAGGGGTGGATTCGGGATTTACGGTAATTACCGAATATGGGAAAAAGGGCTGGGGATCGACTATCGAGCTGGAGGAGCTGATCGAGACCGTGCTGATTGACTCCGAGCTGGGGGCCGAGCTGGTAACCATCGAGGGAAGGGAATCCGGCCGGGGCGTAGGCATCTATGACGAGAAGGGCGACTGTAGGGACGAAGAGCTCGACCGGGTGCTCTCCCAGGTGCCGAGTCCCGATATCCTGCTGTGGGAAGCGCCGCATAAGGAGCAGCAGGTCCATCTGCTCAAGCGCCTCGGCCCGGGCATTCATCTGGGGAATATTGCTCCGGCCGAGGTCATCAGCCTTGAAGCGCTCCGGCGCGGCCTTAGATCGGATACCTTATCACAGTCAATGTGCGAGACGGCGAAGCCAATAGCTGCCATGCCCAGGAGGTTGCAGGAAGCTGCGGAGCCGGCTTGGTACTACCACATCTGATGAGACAGACTTACGGAACGAGGGGGTAGAGCGAACGTGCATATTCAAGTCATCTCCAGTGTCAATGAAGCCAGAGGAGACGATCTGCAGCATAAAACGGTAATCGTGATCGATGTGCTGCGGGCCACTTCGACCATCCTGAAGGCGATTGACTCCGGATGCATGCAGCTCATTCCTGTAGAAACGGTGAATCAGGCGAAAAACATGCAGCGGCCGGGAGAGCTGCTGGGCGGCGAACGCTTCTGCAAGAAAATTCCGGGCTTTGACTTCGGCAACTCGCCCTTGGAATATACGAGCGATCGCGTAGAGGGTAAAAGCATCATACTGACCACAACCAACGGCACCCGCGCCATTCAGAAGTCGTCCAAAGCCGCACATGTGCTGATAGGCAGTCTATTGAACGCCAGGACATGCGCGCGCAAGGCAGCTGCGCTGTCGGAAGATGTCGTCATCTTATGTGCAGGCACACAGGATATGTTCGCCCTGGAGGACGGCCTATGCGCCGGTCTGATCGTAGAAGAGCTGTTGAAGCTGGAGGCGGACGGCTGGCCCCGCCGTTCTTCCGCTGCAGGCACAGACGCAGTCACGATAGATGATTTCGGCCTGTCCATGCTGCTAGCGTACCGACACGCACGCGACAATCTGGAGGAAGCGCTTCTCTCCAGCTCGAACGGCAAAAGGCTGAAGAAGATCGGATTTCACGAAGACATCGTCTACTGCGCCCAAGTGAACGTGCTGGAGTACGCTCCGATCGTGCGCAACGGACGGCTTGAGGCCGAGATGCCGCTTCACCGCTAGCTTGTTCTAAATGGCAAACAGGCTCATACACTTATGAAGTAGATAAGTTAGGGACAAGGGGCACTGTGCCATGAATGGAGACATTTTGCTGGTTGCGCTCATTATTATCGGCTTGCTCGGTCGCTCGCATATTATTACGACGGCAGCCTGCGTGCTGCTGATCATCAAGCTGATCAGTCTGGAGAGGTTTTTGCCGAGCATCGAACGACGAGGACTAGAGCTGGGGCTGTTGTTTCTGACGATGGGGGTTCTGGTGCCGTTCGCCAGCGAGAAAATCTCGATCAAGGACGTTACCTCCATGTTCACCACATGGCCGGGTATCCTTGCTTTGCTGGGAGGCGCTATCGCCACTTATATGAACGGTAAAGGCTTGGAGCTGCTGAAAATAGACCCGCAAATGATTGTGGGCCTCGTGATCGGTTCTATATTCGGCATCATTTTCCTAAAAGGAATCCCGGTCGGACCGTTAATGGCCGCCGGGATTACCGCATTCTTATTGAAGGCATTTACCTTGTTCTTCGATAAGCTCCGCTAGACTAACGGCGGTCAGCCGGTCCTCCGACGAATACAGTCGAATCCGTATCCAAACCGTAAGCCGTGTGAAGCGCCTGGACAACCTCGTTCAGGCGTCCTTCGTTCTCGATGACGCAGGACGTCTTGATCTCGGACGTGCTCACCATCAGAATGCTGATCCCGAGATCCGAGATCGTCTCGAACATCTTGGCGGCGACGCCAGGCGTACTGACCATGCCGGCTCCGACGATCGACACCTTCACCAGATTGTTCTCCGAAGTAATCTCGCGGAAGCCTACGGAGCTGCGGATGCTTTCAAGGGTATTCAGGGCTTTGTCCAGATCGCTCAGCGATACGGTAAACGAGAAATCGGCGGAAACGTTCGTCACACCGCTCTGCACGATAATATCTACATCGATCTGGTCCTTGGCCAGCGCCGTGAATACCTTGGCGAGCTGCCCCGGCTTCTCCTCTACCCCCAAAATACTGATGCGGGCCACGTTTTTGTCGTAGGCGATCCCGCGGACCACAATTCCTTGCTCCATCGCTGCTTCCTCCTTCACGTTCGTGCCTTCATTATGATTGAAGCTGGATCTCACGACCAGCTGCACCTTATGGTTTTTGGCGTACTCGACCGCACGCGGATGAAGCACGGCTGCCCCGAGATTCGCCAGTTCCAGCATCTCGTCGTACGTAATTTCTTTCAGCTTGCGCGCGCACTTGACGATCCGCGGATCGGTCGAGTAGATGCCGTCCACGTCCGTAAAAATTTCGCACACATCGGCCTGGATCGCCCCGGCCAAGGCAACGGCCGTCGTATCGGAGCCGCCTCGTCCTAGCGTCGTGATCTCGCCTTCTTCCGACATGCCCTGGAAGCCCGCCACGATCACGATCTTCCGCTCATCCAGCGCCTGACGCACGCGGGCTGGCTGAATATCGGTGATTCTCGCTTTCGCGTGGACCGCTTCCGTATAGATGCCTGCCTGCCAGCCCGTGAAGGAAACGGCCGTCTCTCCGAGCATATGTATCGTCATAGCCAGTAAGGCCACGGAAACCTGCTCGCCTGTTGACAGCAGCATATCCATCTCCCGGGCCGGAGGCGACGTTGCGCCGATCCGCTTCGTCAGATCGATCAGATCGTCCGTCGTATCGCCCATCGCGGATACGACGACGACACATTGATGCCCCTCGCGGTGCCGCTCGACGATACGTCCGGCCACCCGCTTCATCCGTTCAGCGTCCCCTACCGAGCTTCCGCCAAATTTCATTACTATAAGAGCCAAGCTGCTCACTCCCTACACAAACTTTTGCATAACTAAGGATGAATTATACCATAAGGGCTGCTCTCATAGAAATAGACAATTGTCGAACTTTTTCAATTAGCTCAGTGAGGCCGCCAGCTTGCTTCCCAGCTGCCGGCACTGCTCCTTCTCTCCCAGAGACGGGCTTAGCTCAACCTTGAAGCCTTCCAGCTCTACCTCCGCGCCCAGCTCCTTCAGCTTATCGAGCAGCGTATCCACGGCGCCGCCGTAGACCGGGTACGAGGAATCCGCCGAGCCGAAAACAGCCGCTTTACGGCCAGCCAGACGGATATCGTCCATCTCTTCATAGAAATCAAGCATCTCGTCAGGCAGATCGCCATCTCCCCACGTATAGGCCCCGAGGATAATACCTGCATACTGCTCAAGCTCGGAGGCGCTGGCATCCAGCACGGATTTCAAAACAGGCTCGATGCCCGCCGATCTGACCCCTTCCGCGATCAGCTCCGCCATCTCCTCCGTATTTCCCGTCATGCTCGCATATACAATGATAATCGAACTCATGGCACCCTCCAATGTTCAGGGAGGCTTAGTCCCTTTTTCTATGATTAGCAGCGTAAGCAAGGGCTGTTACCAAATGAAGGCAGCCTCTTACTTCTCGATCATAGTTGATAATGATTATCATTGTCAACATAACTTTTTCACGATTACCCTCCTACTTCCTGAACCTAAAGAAAAGACCGTCCGGAAATTAATTCCCGAAGGGTCTTCCTTCATACGGTGCTATGAAAGCCTGTCGTTATGATCTTTTAAGATGAGTATACGAAAGAGGCTCTTGACCCAGGTTGATTTGGATATAATGCTCCACTTCGGGGAACGGATCGTAAAAGTGATGGAGCAGCTCCTTCCATTCCTGATATTCAGCGGAGCCCCGAAAGCCGACCGTATGATCCTTCAGCGTCTCCCATCGAACTAGCAGCACATATTTATTCTCGGTCTCTATGCACTTCTGCAGCTCGTGCTGAACATACCCCCTCATCGAGGAAATAAGTCGGGACGCCTTGCGGAAGCTCGATTCAAACTCACTGGCCGTACCGGGCTTGATCTGAAGAATAGCGACTTCCAATATCATGTTCTTCTCCCCTTCGGTCTAGGTTCTCTCGCTCTTGCCACTTGCCCCCAAAGCCGCCACGGCGTGGAAAAACAAATAGGTAAACGCCTGCACGAAAAATATCAGCAGCGTAAAGGCCAGCATAAACTTCCCGGACCTCTCGTCCGTGACGATCTGCTGCATATCTCTCAGGATGGACCCGGGATCGGATATCACATCCCAGCTGTTCCAGCGGATGAAGCGCCCGATATAGATCCCGATGCTGCTGATCCCTATCATCATGATGGCGCCGAGCCAGCCGTACCATCGCCCGATTCGGTCGCTTAGGAGCCTGTGAACGATGTATAAGGATAGGCAAAAAAGCATAAGCCCCAGCAAGCTGGTCGCAAAAGCCGAAATTAGACTGAGCCAGAAATCCGTATGCAGCCAAAAGGTCGTATAGGGATTGGGCTTAAAATACCTGAAAGCATGGATCATCTCCGTCACCAGGTAAGAGGCATTGGGCAGGAAGAAAAACCAAGCCGCTCCCACGACAAGCAATGTCAATCGACTTGCCCATACAGGTGCTCTGCCGACAACTTCCATGATAATCAAAGCTAGCATCAGAGGCACCCAGCCAAGAAAGATATCCCAGAGTAGGGAATTATACACGTTCGTCCCTGTTCTGAACCGCAAAAACATGCTGGTGCCAGCACAAAACACGGTTAAGGCCAACAGAACATGAACGGCCGGATACGGTTTCCATATACGTTTCTTCATGTTGCCTCCTTCTTGCACCCTGCATCGTTCGGCAGTTCTTTTTCTCACGAAACCTTATGCCGGCGCCGAAATGTTATTCGCTCCAGGTAGCTCGCGTATAGGCGATTCTCATGCCGATCCGCTCCATATTCCGCTGACTTGGCGATAGGAAAGCCGCTTGCGACACCAGTAACGAGCAGCCGCGCGCCTCAGCCTCCTCCCGCCTTCTTTGCAGAAGAGCCGAATGAATCCCCCGGCCGCGAAGCTCCGGCAAAGTTGCGGCAAACGTAAGCGATGCCGTAGTACCCTTCACATAAAGAACGCCGACTCCAGCCGGTTCTCCTTGATACAGCGCCATATAAAACAACCAGCCGGGCCGTCTCATCAGTACTCGGTTATTGTCCGCCACATAGGGAATGCCTTCATCCGGAAGTCCGGTGCCTCTGCAATGGATGGCGGCATAGGCTTGCGCCTCCGCTTCCGTAAGCGGCTTGATCTGAATATCCGAGGAACGGCTGGCAGGCTCGCAGGGCTCCGACAGATCCGCATACAACGACGTATGAAAGCCGGTCTGGCGCAAGCCAAGACTATGCAGCTTGCTTAACAGCGGGGCTCCCGCCCGGGTCGGTACGACTTCGATCTGCGGCTTGCGTCCGCGTGACTTATAGAACTTATAGATTTCCTCAAGCAGGGGAAGCTCCTCGTCACTGATTCCCTTTACGGTATTGAAGGCCGGCCAGCCCATCGTACGGCTGTAGAAGGCTTGAGCGTGACCGAAGGCGCAAAGCTCCACCCCTTCGGGGTTGCCCTCCCTTTCCCGTACGGCCGTCATCCGGTCAGTCATATAGTCAAGTTCCGACCGCTCGATCGCACGCAGCAGTGATTCCGTCAAGATGGCCATGCTTCTCCCCCTTACCGTTCGTGCTTCCTCTAAAATATACCATCCCGATTCATTTGTCATCTTCTCCTCAGGACAGGCTTCTCCCGGGCGAACGGTGTTGGACTTCTTCCAAGGATTTGATACAATAGATCCAAGGCCTCTGTTCCGCAGAGGCCTGTTCGTTCAACACAAGTTTTCTAATTCCATGAGGGAGGAAACAGTCATGAAACAGCCCGGTTTAAGCTTCGCCAAAGTGCGCACCAGACACATAGGAGGTGATATCTACTATGAACCCTAGCAGAGCCTTCCATCCGCTGCGGGAGCAGTACGTCCGGCAGCTTATTCAGCTTAGCGACGAGAGGAACCGCTTTCTCGACGTTTATTTTCCCGATTACGGAACCAGGCGCACTCAGATGGGCAAGCTTTTGTCTTCCTATACGCATGCCCTGGAACGAATGCTGGCAACGCCGGACGAGGCTTGGCCCGACATTGTGCTTATCGGGAGCCGCGTAACGATCACCTACCTTGAGGATAGTCTTTCCGATACCTTCACCATTGTGTTCCCCGATCAAGCCGATCCCGAGGAATACCGGATTTCATTCGTATCCCCTGTTGTAGAGAAGCTGCTGCTTCGTAAGGCCGGGGACGTGGTGACGGTGGAAACGAACCTGGAGACGTTTCATGTCCGTATCGAACAGATCTACCCTGCCGATGAGCCTGTAGCGGCCCCCAATGGAGGCAAGCGACTCGGGTCCTAAGAGCGACCTGCCGGCTTCCGCCGGAAATGTAACCCTTAATGCGACTGAACCTCATTCAAAAGCTTACGATAGCCGGGAGGCTCCTTGGCCTTCTAGATGCCTATCGGTAACATGTACTTCCGTTCCGAGCTTGTTTCGGAGCGATTTTCGATTTGGATATTTTTCGCGAAACTCCACTTTACCCGGCTGATCGTGCGCTGGCTATCGGCCAACATGCTGCCTCAGCTGCGGCAAGCTTACGATGATCATGACAAACATCGGCAAAGCACAAGAGTCTGCTCCCTGCCGTTCAATCTATGGCGGTGCTGCACGTACCGCTGCTGGCCCAGGATTCAGCTCCAGGCCTGATTATACAAACACCGAGATTAACATGGACACAATCACAATGATTAGCAGGACGACTAGAAAGGATACAATCATCCCTTTAATAAATTCACCTAAGCCGGTTTTCTTATCCGTAATGACGAACCGGCTTTTCAGCCATATCACCGCCAGCGTGACCAGGCTGATAAACGAAGCGAACCTGAGCAGTTGGATGATGTATTGCTTATCATTAGTCACATGGATGCTAAAGCCCCATATCCATCTGACGGTCGACGAATCCGGATCCGGGAAAATAACTAATCCGAGAAGCAGGCCTATCAGAAAGCTGTAGACCGCTCCTTTAACCAAGGTTTTTTCCATATCGAGCTCTCCTTGCTCAAGCGAGAACAAGCCGCACCCGGACGGGTAGCGGCTTGTTCTCGTGCGTTGGTGTATGGTGTTCTATGCTCTGGAGATATAGTCGCCTTCGCGGGTATCGATCAACAGGACGTCGCCTTCATTAATGAAGAGCGGAACTTGTACCGAAAGACCTGTCTCGACCTTGGCATGCTTTGTAGCGCCTTGAGCCGTGTTGCCCTTGATCCCAGGCTCTGTTTCGATGACCTTTAATTCTACGCTATTAGGCAGGTTGATACCCAAAATTTCGCCGTGATAGCTCATGATATTGATATTCATATTTTCCTTCAGGAAGTTCAATTCCCACTCGATCTGCTTCTCGTCCAGGCTGATCTGGTCGAAGGTTTCCGTATCCATAAACGTATGCTCTTGGCCGCTCGCATACAAATATTGCATCTGGCGGTTCTCGATATGGGCACGGCTGACGTTCTCGCCAGCGCGGAACGTCCGCTCAACAGTATTGCCGTTACGCAGATTTTTCAGCTTGGAACGGACGAACGCTGCGCCTTTACCCGGCTTCACGTGTTGGAAATCAATAACCGTAAACAAGTCGTTTTCTACTTCGATCGTCAAGCCTGTTTTGAAATCGTTAACTGAAATCACTTTTAAAAAACCTCCCTGAGATGTAACCCTTTATGAAATCACAACCAAGTCTTTGCTTGATTGCGTCAACCGCCGATTGCCGTTCTCCGTGATCACAATGTCATCTTCAATCCTTACGCCTCCGAAGCCCGGTAAGTAAATGCCCGGCTCCACTGTGACGACCATGCCTGGCTCCAGTATGATATTCCCCGTAGGGGACAATCGCGGCTCCTCATGGATCTCCATCCCGAGGCCGTGACCGAGACCGTGGCCGAAGTAATCTCCATAGCCGTGCCGCTTGATCACCTCGCGGGCGACAGCATCCGCTTCGCGGCCGGTCATGCCGGGCCGGATACGGGCCAGCGCCTCAAGCTGTGCCTCGAGTACGATGTCATAGATTTCCCTATGCTTGTCCGACGGCTTGCCTACGAAGAGCGTGCGCGTTATATCGGAACAGTACCCTTTATAATACGCGCCAAAGTCCAATTTGACAAACTCATCCGAACCGATGATTCTATCGCTCGCCTTCCCGTGAGGCAGCGCAGAACGCTCGCCTGAAGCGACGATCGTTTCGAACGAAGTGGAAGCGGCCCCGCCCCTGCGAACGAACAGCTCGATCTCAAGTGCAATATCGCGCTCGGCCAGGCCCGGCTTCAGCAGTCCCGCAATATGGTGGAAGGTGCGATCCGCCAGATCCGCCGCCTCTTGCAGAACGGCAATCTCCGTATCGTCCTTGACAAGGCGAAGCGTCTCGATCAGCTTGTCCGTGGGGACAAGCTCTATCCCGGCAAGAGCTTGGCCATAAGCCAGATAGGCGCCATACGACACATCCTGCTGCTCAAAGCCGAGCTTCCCCAGACCTTCCGTACCGAGGATAGATCTCACCGTGTCCATCGGGCTCGAAGCATGCTCCATCACCTCATAGCCGACAGCCTGCTGGGGAGCCTGCGTCATGTACCGGAAATCGGTCAACAGAACAGCACGCTGCCCCGTCACCAGCACATAACCCGCCGATCCGGTAAATCCGGTCATATAAAGCCTGTTCGTAGCATTCGTGACCAACAGAGCTTCTAATCCCTGCTGCTCCATCAATCCCCGAAGCCGATTCAATCGCACGCTTTGCATAGCTATCCCTCCGCACGGTTAACATAATGGACTAACGCCTGAAGACCCAGTTCATAGCTATCCGCGCCAAAGCCGGCAATTTGTCCGACCGCAACAGGCGCTATCACAGAAACATGCCGAAAAGCCTCTCGCTTATGAATATTCGAAATATGTACCTCAACGGCAGGCAAAGCGACCGTACTGATCGCATCGCGCAGCGCATAGCTGTAGTGGGTAAAGGCTCCGGGGTTGATAAGGATGCCGTCCTTCGTCCCGAAGGCGCTATGAATTTTATCGATCAGCTCGCCCTCGTGGTTGGACTGGAAGCATTCCAGACCGACTCCCAGGCTGTCGGCAAGCCGGTTCAGCTTATCCTCGATCGCCTGAAGCGTCAGCGTTCCATAAACGCCGGGCTCCCGAATGCCAAGCATATTCAAATTCGGCCCGTTTAGCAGCAATATTTGTTTCACCAGATCGTCCTCCTTACCGCAGACCAAGCATACGCTAAGCCATTTTACCATAGATTTCCCCGGTTTGAGAACTTTTTTTTGTTTTCATCCCGTGAACTCCGCTCAGGCAGGCTCCGGTTCTTTCCTTTCCTTCGAGTCGTCAGGCTCGCGGCTGCGCTCGTCCGTGAACTCGAAGCTGATCGAATAGCCGATAAACAATCCCCACAGGACGAACAGGCAAAACTCCGTTATTACCGTATTCAGCTCCATATAAGCAATCCACTTCGTCATGCCCGTTATCGGCCCGATGAAGAGAAATATGACGATCCACCACATGATCCCGTAGCCAAGTCCGTACCAGGGCCCCTTCGCCTTGGCCAGTATCAGCGCATACAGCAGAGAAGCGATAACCGAGAATAAAGTAAAGACTGCCCAGCCGATCCAGAAGCCCGCTTGCGAAAGCAGAAATTTGTGCAGAAAGAACGGCTCCAGCATAAATCCGGGCGGCAGCGATGTAAAATGGAAATAGTTTTGAATGATTTTGATCCCGCCCCATACGAGACCGGCAAAAAATCCGATATACAGCGCAAATGACCATTTGCCAGTCCTGACTGGCTTCCCATGGCTCCTCGACATGACCATACTCCCTTCCTTAACTCATTGTCGCCCGCATGTCTGCATAGTATGTACAAAACTTCATCCTATAAACAAGTAGCATTATAAGCTCCGATTCGTTACAATAAAAAAGTGTGCGGAGCACAAAGATGAATAATTAAAGAAGGTGCAGCGGTTTGTCGAATAATCAGCAGCAAGCGGTTTACGGCGGTCAAGCCGTCATCGAAGGCGTCATGTTCGCCGGGAAGACGGTTCACGTTACAGCCGTCCGCCGCAAGGATCAAACGATTCAGTATCTGGAAGTCCCCAAGAAAGAGATTCCATGGGTGCAAGCCTTGAAGAAGATCCCTTTCATCCGGGGAATCGTAGGCATTGTCGAGGCAAGCGCCAAGGGAGCGCAGCATCTTAACTTCGCCGCGGAGGTATTTGCCGAGGAAGAGGGCGAGGCTGCAGAGGAAAAGAAAGAAACCGTCGGAAGCCGGATCTCGATGATACTGGGCGTTGCCGTTATCGGTATTCTATCGTTCCTGTTCGGCAAATTCGTCTTTACGCTAGTCCCTACCGCTGTTGAGCAAGTGATCTTTGGCCGAATGTTCACGAATCAAATCGGTCATAATCTGATCGAAGGGCTGATCAAAATCATTCTGCTTGTCGGCTATATTTACTTTATCTCCCTAACCCCGATGATCAAGCGGCTGTTTCAATACCATGGGGCCGAGCATAAGGTTATCAGCGCTTATGAAGCGGGCATGGAGCTTACCGTTGAGAACGTGCAGAAGTTTAATACGCTTCACTACCGCTGCGGAAGCAGCTTTATCGTATTCACTGTGCTGATCGGCGTCGTTATTTATTCGTTCTTCGAATATAATTCATTTATCGAACGCATCGTACAAAGAATCGTCCTGCTTCCGCTGGTCATCGGCGTTTCTTACGAAGCACTGCGGTTTACCAATTCGCTGAGAGAGGTACCCGTTCTGCGCTATCTGGGTTACCCCGGTCTTTGGCTGCAGCTGCTGACGACCAAGGAACCCGATGATTCGCAAGTCGAGGTATCGATCGCCTCCTTCAACCGGATGCGTGAAATCGATCGTCAACTGGGTTAAATACTATCTAGGGCAAAGGAGGTCTCAAGGAATGAGAAACCGGAACAACACGATTGCTTATGTGATTTTCGGCCTAATCGCCATCGGTGTACTTGCCAGCCTGCTCATGAATCCCAGTGCATTCCTTTTACCGCTTCTTATATTTGGAGCTATCTTCTTCCTGTACAAGTTTCCTCCGAATACTTGGAATCGTCCTAAGCGGACGCCCCCTGGCAGCCGGTTTGCCAAAGGCAAGCGCAAAAACGCCACGTTCCGCGTGATTCCCGGCAATAAGGACAAGCAGGATGACCCGCCAAGCTACCATTAATGCCAAAAAAACTGGCCTCCTCGAGGTCAGTTTTTTTTGATTGTTTCTTTCGTTACCACGTTAACGGGTTGAACAGGAAGAGGTATCTGGCACACATGCGAATAATAATGCTCGGTGTACTCGCTGATTTTCCACTTGCTGAAAAATTTATCAGCGGCCTGCTTCCCGGCTTCGAACAGCTCTCTGCTTTGTTCCGGGGAAAGGTCGAAATCCGTCATGCCGATGCCATGAGTCGGAATCTTGACCGTTCGAAATCTATTGTTCTCTTGAATATAATAATCGTCATGCGCATCGAGCATCGTCGAAAATAAAGCCTTCAGCATGGAAAGCGGGCCGCGCACGGGATTAGGCTTGGCGGCTCCTCGGCCGACGAGCTGAAACCCAATTGTCGGTATCAGCTTCTCCGCCTTCGGAGGATCCGTTTGATCGAATAACCACAGCGGGAAGTTGCTGAGCAGCGCTCCATCCACGATATAAGCGAACTGATCGGCAAATGTAGCCCCTGGAGTCCGCACAGGCTTCTTCCTGCGGATAATGACCGGGTCGAAGAAATACGGGATGCTCGTGCTCATCCTGACGGCTTTGGCGACCATGAGCCTTTTCGGATCGATCCCAAACTGCTCGATATCATCGGGAAGCACCAGGAGCTTTCGGTCCGAGATATCGGACGCGATGATCCTGAGCTGCATCGGCTTTAGATCGCCAAAAGTCCGAATTCCTTTCGCAAGCAGCAGACGGTGCACCCAATGCTCCAGCGCCTCTCCGGAATAAAGCCCTTTTTTGATAAATAGACGAGCCATAGGACCGACTACTCTTGCATTAAAAATAGGAGCCCGCTGCAAAAAGGACTTAAAGGGCGTAGACTCGATAATATCCCGCAGCTCGTCGGCCCGGTAGCCTGCCGCCACCAGCGAAGCGACGATAGCTCCCGATGAAGTGCCCGCAACCTGATGAAAGGAATAGCCCAGCTTCTCCACCGTCGAAACGGCCCCAGCGAGTGCGATTCCCTTGACCCCCCCGCCCTGAAACACGGCGTTAATCTTCATACGCATCCCCTCTCCCCACCAGCCGAGCGACGCTTTCCGTGATTTATTGTATGAGGATACGGGTTGTACCTATGTCCGGCCCGAAACAACGAAAAAGCTTTGACCCTGTATGACGGATCAAAGCTTCTAGGCTTCTATATTATATATGAATGCGCTACTGAGCTATTCCGTTTCAAGCTCAGCCTTGAGCTTCAGCAGCTCTTCTCCCCGGGAAGCATCCCTGCGAAAGTATTCGACAAGCGTCTCGATGCAGGTGATCGAATCGGTACTCAGATGATGCTCGATCCCTTCGACATCCTTATAGATGTTCTCTTCCGCTACGCCGATCGTCGTCAGAAACTGCTCCAGCAGCTGGTGGCGGTCGACCAGACGCTTGCCGACCTTCTGTCCTTTGGACGTCAGCACCAGTCCCCGGTACTTCTCATAGATGAGGTAGTTATCCTTATCCAGCTTCTGAATCATCTTGGTAACCGAAGAAGGATGCACTTCCAGTCCTTCTGCAATGTCGGATACGCGCGCATAGCCTTTCTCGTCGATCAATTTGTATATTTTCTCCAAATAATCTTCCATACTCGGCGTAGCCATCTAGTATCCTCCTGTATTCCAAAACCGTAATCTTTGGACAATGGTAATCCGGTATGTACCCTTTATCGAAATTTCCAGGAGTCGAATATTCGCTCCTGCAGCAAGCTAAGGGGGCCGGATAAGCGTTACTAACTATATCATAGCCTTCCGGCGTAAAGCAAGTCCAGCCCTATATCAAGCAAAGGGAGGCGGATATCCGGCATGACAACCGAATTGCTGCCGCAGGTCCGGCAAACGCAGGTTTTTGTACCCGAGCTCGTATATTTCGAGCCGGCTGCTCTGGACTTCCCCAAGGGCAAACGAATCCACGAATGGGCCCTGCGCGAAGGTTTGCCGATTCGGATGACGACATCCCACAACCGGATCACCAATCTCCCGGGAGAAAGCGATCTGGAGAAATATCGGATCGCGAAGCGAACCCTTGTCGTCGGCATCCGAAAAACACTGAAGTTCGATACATCCAAGCCGTCGGCGGAATATGCCATCCCGGTTGCAACAGGCTGCATGGCGCACTGCCATTACTGCTATCTGCAGACAACCCTGGGCGCTAAACCCTACGTACGGGTTTATGTGAATACCGACGAAATCCTGGAACAGGCTCAGAAGTACATCGACGAACGGGCGCCCGAGATCACCCGGTTTGAAGCGGCCTGTACCTCCGATCCGGTAGGGCTGGAGCATATTTCCGGCTCGCTGAAGGAATATATCGAATTTATGGGCAAGCAGCCGCTCGGAAGACTCCGATTCGTCACGAAGTTTCATCACGTCGAGCCGCTGCTCGACGCCCGGCATAACGGCCATACTCGCTTCCGCTTCAGCGTAAACGCCGATTATGTGATCAAGCATTTTGAGCCCGCCACGTCGAGCTTTCAGGAGCGTATTACAGCAGCGGGCAAAGTGGCCAAGGCCGGCTATCCGCTGGGCTTCATCATCGCTCCGATCATCTGGCATGAGGGCTGGGAGGACGGCTATGCCGGTCTGCTGCACAAACTAAAAGAGGCGCTCCCGCAGGAAGCAACCTCCGATCTGACCTTTGAGCTGATCCAGCACCGCTTCACCAAAACCGCCAAAACCATCATTAATCAGCGCTATCCGAAGTCAAAGCTCGAAATGGATGAAGCGAAGCGGAAGTATAAATGGGGACGCTGGGGTCAGGGCAAGTACGTATATCCCGACGAGCAGGCGGACGCACTCCGGGAGTTTATCACGGAGCGCATCTTCGAGAGCTTCCCCGAGGCCCGGATCGAGTATTTTACTTAGCAGGCAAGGCTAGCCAATCCAGGCGGGCGTAATGCTCTGCAGCCAGATCGTAATGCGGGTCATCTGATCCGTGTAGAGCAGCAAGGCGATCACGACCATGACGCCCCCGCCCACCTTCATCATCAACGAGGAATACTTCAGAATCCATCTGGTCGATCCGATAAAGAAGGCCAGTATAAAGAACGGAATCGCGAAGCCGAGCGAGTAAGCGGTAATTAAGGGAAGCCAGGCGTTCGGCTCGCTGGCCGCCAGCACCAGCATCGCGGACAAAATCGGCCCTATACAAGGGGACCATCCGGCTGCAAAGCCGATCCCGATCAGCACGGAGCCCAGATAGCCGGCGGGCTTCGCTTTGATCTGCAGCTTGCGCTCCTTCATCAGCCACTGGGGCCGGAATATGCCGAGCAGGAACAAGCCCATAACGAAAATAAAGATGGCGGATAGCTGTCTTAATAGATCCCGATTGTCGAAGAAAGTTGTAGCGACCACATTCGCTCCAAGCCCGAGACTGTAGAAAACGATACTGAACCCGAGAATAAAGCACAGCGTATGCGTGATCAGCTTGAATCGGATTTCCTTCGAGTTTTGCCCATCCTTTAATTGTCCGACCGAGACTCCGGTTATGTAGGACAAGAATGACGGATACAGCGGAAGCACGCAAGGCGAGATGAAGGATATCAAGCCTGCCCACAACGCGATCCATACGTTCAATTCCATACTTCCCCCTCCTCCTTGCCTCCATCCCTTCTTAGGAACGCAGGCCTCTCTTGACGAACATGATGACGATCAGCATGGCAATAAGCATCAGCACGACCGTCGCGCCAGGCGCCAGATCCCAGATGCCCGCGGCGAACAGACCGAGCACGACAGCGGCCTCCGAAAACAGGATAGACCAGAAGATCGATCGTTTGAAGCTGCGGGCAACGAGCAGACTGCAGGCCACCGGAATCGTAAGCAGCGACGATACGAGCAGCGCCCCGACGATCTTGATCGCTACGCTGATGACGAGCGCCGTCAGCATCGTTATCATTATATTGTAGAAACGCAGTGGCAGACCGCTGACTCCCGCGGCGTCCTCATCGAAGAACAGCAGGAACATCTCCTTGTAGTTGATCGCCACGAATACCGTTACGAGTACCGCAACGCCCCCGACCACCCACAGATCCGTATTGTCCAGGGTATAGATACTGCCGAAGAAATAACTCATGACATTGATATTAAAGCCCCGTCCCAATGTAAAAAGAAGGGTCGCCAGCGCTACGCCTCCGGACATAATGATGGCAATCGAAAGCTCGGCATACGTCTTGTACGCTTTACGCAGCCGCTCAATGGCAAAGGAAGCGATCAGCGCGAACAGCAGCCCGACTCCCGTCGGATATACGTTGATCAGGAAGCCCAGCGCCACGCCCGCGATGGAGACATGAGCCAGCGTATCCCCGATCATCGACAAGCGCCGAAGCACCAGAAAAACCCCCATCAGCGGCGCAGTCAGCCCGATCAGAACACCTCCGATGAGCGCCCTTTGAAAAAAATATTCGGTTACGATATCCAAGTGGTTTCTCTCCCAAACTAAGACTATGCCCCGGCACTTTTGGTTCCGCCAAGCTGTGCTATGTCAATATTTCAGCGGTCTCCCGCAATTGCCGCATGGAATGGGACAAGTCCGTCTCGCGGCAGTTCTCGGGAGCATGCGTATGCTTGACATAGAAGCTAAGCCCTCCGTTGCGCCGCTCCGGCTCCGGTCCGATATACGACCGCACCATATCCAGATCATGGGACACCATCATAAAAGCAATATGATGATGCTCATGCATATGCCGGATCATCCGGAAAAAGCCAGCCTGCGTCTCGGCATCGATGCCGACCGTAGGCTCATCCAGGATGAGAAGCTCCGGGCTGTTCACGAGCGCGCGAGCCAGGAAAACGCGCTGCTGCTGCCCTCCCGACAATTGACCGATGCGCCGGTCAGCCAAATCTTCGATGCGCATCGCGTATAACGCATCGTCCGCCTTGCTGCGCTGGGCGGCGCTTAACCGTCGCAGCAGCGTTTTTTTGTTATACAGGCCGGAGGTTACCACCTCTCTCACGGTCGCGGGGAACAGCGGATTCAGCGCATTCTTCTGCGGCACATAGCCGATCCGCTCCCAATCGCGAAACGAGGACAACGGCTGCCCGAAGAGACGGATCTGGCCCTGGGTCGGCTTGAGCAGTCCAACGATCATCTTGAGCAGCGTCGTCTTCCCGGCTCCATTGGAGCCTACGACGCCGACAAAGTCCCTCTCCAGAACAGAGAAGCTCAGGTCCTTGATGACCGTTTTGTTCTCATAAGAAAAAAAGACGTCATCGATCGTTACGATCTGCTGATGACATCCGGAATGAGCATTCAATTCCATAAGCGAGGCTCCTTAGCGGTTCAGGTGTCCCTTCTATTTTAACGCTTTTATTAAATTATTCAAATTTTTCTCCATCTGCGATATATAATCCTCGCCTTGAGCCAGCTGCTCTTCCGTCAAGCCCTCGATCGGGTTGAGCACCAGCGTCTCGATACCTGCGTCTCGGGCTAATGTTTTGGCCATTTTATCCGATACGAGCTCTTCAAAGAAAATATAGCTCACTTGGTTGTCCTTAATAAATTGAAGAATTCCCTTCATCTCTTTGGAAGTGGGCTCGGCATCCGGGGACAGCCCCATAATCGCCTTCTGAGTCAATCCGTATTCCTTAGCCAGGTAAGCGAACGACTGATGAGTCACAACGATTTCCTTCTTCGATACGGTGGCGAGCTGTGAGGCATACTTGGCATGCAGCGCATCAAGCTTGTCGGCTAATGCTTTATAATTCGCTTCGTAATCCTGCTTATGGGCAGCGTCCGCCTCGACAAAAGCGTCCTTGATCGTCGCCGCCATTTGCTTGGCGTTGAGAGGCGACAGCCACACATGCGGATCGTGCGAGCCATGATCATGCGCAGCCTTGCTCTCCTCTTTGCCGTGGGCGTGCTCCTCCTCCTCGCCATGGCCGTGCTCCTCTTCGCCGCCTTCGAGCAGCTTGATGCCCCGGCTCGCTTCCACGACCTTGACTTTGGCATCCTTTCTCATGCTGTCGAGCGCATCGTGCACCCATCCCTCGAAGCCCGCCCCGAGATAAACGAACAGCTCGGCGTCGGTCATATGCTTGATATCCCGGCTCTTCGGCGACCAGTCGTGGGGCTCGACGCCCGTAGGGACCAGGTTGATCACATGCACATGATCCCCGCCGATCTCGGAGGCGAAGTTGTACAGAGGATAGAAGCTCGTCACGACATTGACCTTACCGCTGACCAGCCCCGATTTGGGTTGACCGCAGGCTGACAGCATTAAAGTTAAAGCCATAACGAGCGCAGCCGACCATATAAAACGTTTTTTAGAAGAACGCGACATGAATAATTCCCTCCACCATGAATGTAAATCGTAATAATTTTCATTTAACTAGGCTGATTATAAAGCTCTGCCCCCTACTTGTCAACGTTAAATGTAGTTTTTACGAAAAGACAAAAACACCCTCACGCTCCGGCGCGGTCTAACTCGCTCGGAGCGGAGGGCGTTTGGCGCCTCTTATCTTACTTCACGATGGAACCGTTAGGCAGATCCTCTGCCACCGTTGCCAGCGTCAGCTGATCCCCTTGGGAAGCGGCCAGGATCATGCCTTGGGACAGCTCTCCCCTTAGCTTGACAGGCTTCAGGTTGGTTACGCAGATAACTTTGCGTCCCACCATCTGCTCCGGGGTATAAAACTTGGCGATTCCGGATACAACCTGGCGCTGCTCGAAGCCCAGATCAAGCTGCAGCTTCAGCAGCTTGTCAGCCTTCTTCACCGGCTCGGCGGCGATAACCTGCGCGACGCGGAGCTCGACCTTGAAGAAATCGTCGATGGAGATTTCTGGAGCTCGCTCTTCGTCCTCCGTCAGGGAGGAGGATCCGTCTGCGGCAGGCTTGCCCGCAGCGTTCTCAGCGGAGGCCGGCTCCTGCTTCGCATCTGGCGCAGCGGCGTCGCTTTGACCCGTGCTCGAACCCATCGACGAGGCAATAAAGGCGATCTCCTTCTCCGCCTCAAGCCGCGGGAACATCACTTCGCCCTTGACCACCTGCGTGCCGGCAGGCAGCGTTCCGAAGGCATGGATGGTATCCCATACGGTGAGCTCCCCCTGCACGATGCCGAGCTGGGCCCACATCGCACGCGGCGTGCCGACCATGAACGGCTGCAGCAGCACCGAGGTGATCCGCAGGGACTCGGCCAGCATGTACAGAACAGAACCGAGCACGGGCCGCTTCTCTTCATCCTTCACCAGAGACCAGGGCTGCGTCTCATCGATATATTTGTTGGTCCGGCTGACCAGCTGCCAGATCGATGAGAGCGCAACGGAAAACTCCAGGCCTTCCATCGCTTCTTCAACCTTAGCCACGGTGTTCTCCATGGTTTCCAGCAGCGGAGCATCGAATTCGGTCGCATTCGGGATATACGGCTGCACGATGCCATTGAAATATTTGTCAATCATGACGACCGTCCGGCTCAGGAGGTTGCCCAGATCATTGGCCAGATCGAAGTTGATGCGCTCCACGAAGCTTTCCGGCGTGAAGGTGCCGTCCGAGCCGAAAGGCACCTCGCGCATCAAGTAATAGCGAAGTGCGTCCAAGCCGTAGCGGTCGATCAGCGTGACCGGGTCCACCACATTGCCTTTGGACTTGGACATCTTGCCGTCCTTCATCAGCAGCCATCCATGGCTGAATACCTTCTTCGGCAGCGGCAGGCCGAGAGCCATCAGCATACACGGCCAGATGATCGTATGGAAGCGGACGATCTCCTTGCTCATCAGATGAACATCCGCCGGCCAATACTTGAGGTAGGCCGTATCGTCGTCGCTGCCGTAGCCGAGCGCCGTAATATAATTGGAGAGCGCGTCAATCCAGACGTAGATCACATGCTTCGGGTTGCCGGGCACCCGGATTCCCCAGTCGAAGGTCGTGCGCGAGACGGCGAGGTCCTCAAGCCCCGGCTTAATAAAGTTGTTGATCATCTCATTGCGGCGGGATTCGGGCTGGATGAAGTCGGGGCTCGACTCGTAGAACTCGACCAGCCGGTCAGCGTATTTGCTCAGCCGGAAGAAGTAGCTTTCTTCTTTCACCCACTCCACGGGACGGCCGCAATCCGGACAATTGCCGTCCACGAGCTTATTTTCGAGGAAGAAGGACTCGCACGGCGTACAGTACCAGCCTTCATAATGACCCAGATAGATGTCATCCTGCTCCATCAGCTGCGTGAAGATTTTCTCTACCGCCTCCTTGTGGCGGGGCTCGGTCGTCCGGATGAAGTCATCATAGGAAATGTCCAGCTTGCTCCACAGCTCTTTAATCCCGGCCACGATGTCGTCGACGAATTGCTGGGGAGTTTTACCGGCCTCCTGAGCCTTGCGCTCGATCTTTTGACCATGCTCATCCGTGCCCGTCAAATACCTGACGTCAAAGCCGCGCAGTCGCTTGTAGCGGGCCAGTACGTCGCCTGCTACCGTCGAGTAGGCATGACCGATATGCAGCTTGTCGCTTGGATAATAGATCGGGGTTGTGATATAAAAGCTTGGCTTGCCTGTCGTGTTGTTGGACATCATATGGCCTCCTCTTGATCTGCATCATTGAACACAAAAAAGCCCTCGTCCTCTTGGGACGAGAGCATCGCTCACGTGGTACCACCCAACTTCCCCTGCCCAGCGAATGCTCCGTGTTCATCCGGCGCACCGCAGCCCGGCAAGGCTCAGCGGTCATAATGACCTTCCCGTAACGCTGGAAATGCGATGAAGGCTTACCCGCACGCGGCGCAGCTCACCCCCATATCCTCCGGGACCATCTTCCTCCGACTTCCGCCTGCCGGTTCGCAGCTACCCCGGCTCTCTGGGCGACGTCCCTCGAAGTACTTATCCGTTCATGGGATATTAAGCCAAATATATCGAAAACCGTACGCGATGTCAAGGAACATGGTCGATTCCCCCGGGATGAAACGGATGGCACTTGCAGATCCGCTTCACTGCCAGCCACGAGCCCTTGGCCGCCCCATATTTATCCAGAGCCTGCAGCGCATAATCGGAGCATGTCGGATAGAACCGGCAAGTCGGCGGCTTCAAGGGGGATATGAACGTTCGATAAAAGACAACCCCGCCCCGCAGCACACGTTTCATCGCAAACCCGTTCTCCTTTATCGATCGAATGAATGGCCTGACCCTATTGAGTCATTAGTTTAATAGTGAACGATCCTCTCGCAGCTGTCAACTTCACCTCTAGTCTCTCCAAGAAACAGACATGCCAAGCGTAAGCCGAGTTCCCTCCTCCCTCTATTCTGGGAGCACAGGCTTGCTCTGTATGCCGGAAGACTTGAAATGTCAGCCCGTTTCAGTGTTTAATGAATGGGGTAACAGGGTATGCGCCGGCATGTCCCGACTGAAATCGACGACGCCTCCCGAAGCCTATAGGGAGTACCTGGATCGCACGATAGCCTCAAATCCATGCTGTGGAAGGTGAAACAACCGATGAATAATTCCAAGGATTTTGTTCAAAGCCAATTTAAAAAATGGAAGAGCGCGGCCTCCTCGCTGATCTCGAGCGAGGAAGGCGATGCCCAGGACACGATGGTCGAGCTGGAACCGGAATATTACGAGAAATGCCGCCAGCTGGCCTCGGCGCAAAATACGACGGTCGCTTCCGTCGTTCATTACATTCTCGAGCAGCAGTTCGCCGTCAGAGCCGGGGAACGCATCTACCAAGCCAGCGTCGAGCAGATCGAGAAAAATCCGCTGCTTGCCCTGGACGGCCTGACCGGACGCCGGGACAAACGCGAGCCGCATGAAGGCCGCGATCGCTCCGACAGCTGGAGCCTGCGCGAGGAACGCAAGACGGAGGTGCGCGAAGATGAATTCTCATGACCAAGCCTATCTGGGCCAAGCCGTATTCCTGGAGCAATCCGCCTGGATGGCCTTCATGAACCCGGAGGATCCCTACTACCTGAAGGCGCGATCGTTGTTTTACGATCTGAACGATCTGGATCGCCCGCTGGCCACTACGAATTACGTCATCTTCGAGACGCATCAGTGGCTGCGCAATCATTTTGATTATGCCGATGCCCAAATCTTCCTGAACACCATCGACAAGTCGATGCAGCAAGGCAATCTGACGATTATTCCCGGCGGCTCGGAGCTCGAGCATGAATCCAAGCGGCTGCTGCTGGAATATCCCGACTACCGCTTCTCTCTGAATGAAGCTCTGACAGCGGTCGTGCTGCTCCATTACCGGATGAAACGGATCTTCACCTTCAATCCGAACTACGCCTTCCTCTCGCGGATGGACCGTGAAATCAAGGTAATTCCGAGCATCGTATAGCTTTCCCCGGTAAGACCCGTCCCTCGGACGGGTCTGTTTACGCTATTGGCGTTCACCATAGCCAGAGGTACAGCTCCTTGTCACGAGAGAGATGACCGCGCCCTATTCGGACGTTCGGTCGTGATCAATGCCAAACAGGACCTGCCGGAGCTGGATTAGCCCCGACAGGTCCTGCGCGCTTGCTTATGAGAGGTTCTAGCCCAAGACGACCCGGTCGTCGGCGAACTTGGTCCCGCGAATATGTTCGAACTGCTGGAGCAAGCCTTCTACCGTCAGCCCCCGCTTCTCCTGCTCCGAAACCTCCAGGATGATGCCGCCCTTGTCCATCATGATCAGGCGATTGCCGAGGCGAATCGCTTGCTCCATGTTGTGGGTGACCATCAGCGTGGTCAGCTTCAGCTCGGAGACAATTTGCTCGGTCAGCTTCGTGATCAGCTCCGCGCGGGACGGATCAAGCGCGGCCGTATGCTCGTCGAGCAGCAGGATGCGCGGCTCGGTGAACGTGGCCATCAGCAGGCTCAGCGCCTGGCGCTCGCCGCCGGACAGCAGACCGACCTTGGCGTTCAGCCGGTCCTCCAGCCCGATGCCAAGCCGGCTGAGCTGCTCGCGGTACCATTTCCGCTTGGAGGCCGTAACGCCGATCGACAGCCCCCTTCGCTGTCCGCGCTTGTATGCCATCGCCAGATTCTCCTGGATCGTCATCGTCGGCGCCGTCCCCGCCATCGGGTCCTGGAACACGCGCCCGATCCAGGCGCTGCGGCGGTATTCGGGCAAATCATCCACCTGCTTGCCGTCAATCCAGACCCTGCCCAGATCCGGAGGCATGACCCCCGAGACGATATTCATCAGCGTTGATTTCCCGGCCCCGTTACTGCCGATCACCGTTACGAAATCCGCTTCCTTTAGATGCAGGTTGATGCCGGACAACGCCATCTTCTCATCCGGCGAGCCCGGGTTAAACAGCTTGGACACCTGTTCGATACGCAGCATCAGCGTTGCACCTCCCGGGAAGGCTGTGAGACTCTTGACTGAAGTTCGTCCGCTCTTCGCCGCATCACGGCTTTCTGACGAAGCGACTTACGCACCATCGGCAGCGTAAGCGCCACGATAACGATCAACGCCGTCATCAGCTTCATATCGGTCGGCTCCAGCCCGACCCGAAGCGCAAGCGCTACGATCAAGCGGTAGACGATCGCTCCGAGCATGACGGCCAGCGTAGCCCTGAACACCGTGCGGGCGCCGAACAGCGCTTCGCCGATAATGACGGAAGCAAGACCGATGACGATCATTCCGATCCCCAGCGTAATGTCTGCGAATGCGGAATATTGGGCGATCAGAGCGCCCGACAAAGCTACCATTCCGTTGGACAGGCTCACGCCGATGATAATCGTGTTATCGGTGTTGACGCCGAAGCTGCGAATCATCCGCGGATTATCGCCTGTCGCTCGGAGCGCCAGGCCCGTATCCGTATGCAGGAACCAATCCAGACCAAGCTTGATCAGAATCACCATAATCGGCATGACCAGAAGCACATTGACATCGGTAAGCAGCGTCTCGGTATTCAGCAGAGGAATGTTGGACTTCCCCATGATCCGCAAGTTAATCGTGTAAAGCGCGATCATCATCAAAATTCCAGACAACAGCGCATTGATCTTGCCTTTCGTATGCAGCAAGCCCGTACAGGCGCCTGCCGCCAGGCCCCCGGCGAATGCCGCGATGCTCGCGAGCAATGGCGATTGGCCCGCCGTTATCATCACGGCCGAGATGGCCGCCCCGGTCGTGAAGCTGCCGTCCACCGTCAAGTCCGGAAAATCCAGGATACGGAACGTCAAATAGACGCCAAGCGCCATAATCGCGTACAGCATGCCCTGTTCTACGGAACCTAATAAAGCCGAACCCATATACATCCTCCTATCGTGAAAGAAGCGGGAGCAACATCTCTTGCACACAAGAAAGGCTGCCCCCGCTCTGACTATATCTCCTGTTTACGAAGTAATGACAGATTACTTCGCGCCGTTCAGCAGGTTGTTTTTATCCTGCATCTTGCTCTTCATCGAATCCGTAATTTCCACGCCCTGCGCCTTGGCAGCGTTCGCATTGATGATCAGATCGAGCTTATCCGGATACGTCACGTTCATATCGCCAGGCTTTGCTCCCTTCAGAATCTCGACAGCCATTTTGCCGGCCTGGTAGCCATGATCGTAATATTTGAAGCCGTATGTGGCAAAAGCGCCCTTCTCGACCGTATCGCGATCGCTGGAGAAGAACGGTATCTTCTTGTCGTTCGCCACCTTGATGATGGATTCCACTGCGCTTACAACCGTGTTATCGAGCGTGATGAAAAACGCATCCGCCCGGCCAACGAGCGACTCGGCAGCCTGCTTCACCTCAGAGGCGTTCGCAATCGCCGCTTTGACGACCTTGATATTATGCTTCGCGAGTGCCGCTTCAGCGGACTTCACCATGAAAGTCGCATTCGGCTCGCCTTCATTCACGACGATCCCGACGGTTTTCACCTTCGGAAATTCCGCTGCGATGAAATCCATCAGCATCGGAGTCGCGTCCGGATGTGTGTCTGCAGCGCCGGTGACGTTGCCGCCTGGCTTGTCCAGTTGAGGGACCAGCTTCGCGCTGACCGGATCAGTGATGGCGCCGAACAGGACCGGCGAATCCTTCACATTCTGTACAACAGCCTGTGCCGAAGAAGTCGCGATAGCAAACACGAGGTCCTTCTTGTCGGCCGCAAACTTCTGAGCGATCGTCATGTTGGTCGTCGTGTCGCCTTGAGCGTTCTGATAGTCGACTTGCATCGTATCTTTGTCGACGAAACCTCCGTCCTTCAGCGCCGCCAGAAACCCTTCACGGGTAGCATTCAAGGAAGGATGCTCGACGATCTGCGAGATGCCGATCTTGACGACCTTTTTCTCCGGCTGAGAGGCGCCCCCTCCGGCAGAGCCTGTGGATTCAGGCGCCTTGGTCCCACAAGCGGCAAGCACGAGCGGTACCGCGACTAGCAAGGACAATAGCTTAACTGATTTCTTCACAATCTTGATCCCCCTATACATACGATCACGTTAAATTGCTGTAAAGCAATAAGGTTATCATAGTATGGACGATCCTTATTCGTCAATAAAGAATAGACTCTTGTTCAAATAAAAAAGGCCTTTTTCCAGGTGGAATAAATAAACAGTTCCAACATAAACCCAACTATTTCTAACATTATTATCCAAAAACATGTAAGATTTTCAACGTAAGGCTTACTACCCTGACTGCGTTTGCGGACAAGACATGGTACAATATACGGCGGGCAGACCCGGCCTATGTCAGGTCTGCCATCACTTCCTTGGGAGGTTCCTATGAAAATCGCCGTATTCATCCTGTTGATGCTGCTGTATCCCTTGTTCCTTCGCCTGATCGAGATTTGGGACATCCGCGCCATTCCCCTGATCCTGCCGTATGCCCTAGCTTCGTTATCGCTAATCATCCTGGTATCGGAGATCGGTTCGTTTCTAATGAGGAAATGGAATAAATAGCGGTTAAATTCATCTGCTGATTGCGATCCAACCAACTGAATCCTCATTCATATTTTTCTAGAAATGGTATAATATAAATACAAGTTCAAGGAGGGGAACGAATGGCCCATATTCACTTCGTCGAATGCAATACTACACATACAAGTAATTTTGTTATCGATGTTCCCGTGGGTTATCACTGGCTCCTTGTCATTACCAAAACCCCTGCGCAATTCTGGGTCGATGGCGGCCTCAAAGAATACCCTGCGCACAGCGCCATCCTCTACGCTCCCCTACAGAAAGTCTATTACCAAGCCTGTGCCGATCATTATATCAATGACTGGATTCGCTTTGAATCCAATGAACCTTATATTACAGACTCGCCGCTTCCGCGTGGCGTTCCGTTCTCCCTGGAAGATCCGGACTACTGCCATAAGTTATTTGAACTGCTAGTCATCGAACATAACTTTTCTCGAAGTTACCGAGAATCCTCTATCGACTATTTGTTGAGAATGCTGTTCAACAAGCTACTGGAATCCTACTTCCACAATGACATTCCCCCTCAATACTACAATTTACTGAGACTTCGCACCGCCATTCAAATCAATCCTAGTGATCATTGGACCGTTTCGAAAATGGCAGATTATCTTCGTATCAGTCCAGGCTACCTTCAGAACATCTACAAAAAAACCTTTGGAATTTCCTGCATGGATGACGTCATTAACAGCCGAATTCGATTGGCCAAAGAATACTTAATTCACAGTTCTCAAAGTGTTGCGGAAATCTCTGCTCGATGTGGATATCAAAATGTGGAACATTTCTGCAGGCAATTTAAACAGATAACAGGATATTCGCCCAGAACATACCAAAAAAGGTTGAAAAGTTGAGGTTCCATTTCAATTATGGCCAAGCCGAGCCGGTTATTCTTACCCTCTCTAATTTTTTGTTGGATTTGAAAACAAAGAGCCATTCCATCTGGAACGGCTCTGAAGCTGCTTATTATTCAATCAAAACCTTTTGCATGGTCGCTAGGCGAGTGTCACCCTGATAACGTTCGGCTGCAAGCACAGTTCATGATTCCTGAAGCACAACCGGGTAAACTGATAGGCCCCGTTG
The DNA here is from genome assembly GCF_009846885.1 of Paenibacillus puerhi. Taxonomy (GTDB): domain Bacteria; phylum Bacillota; class Bacilli; order Paenibacillales; family NBRC-103111; genus Paenibacillus_G; species Paenibacillus_G puerhi. The sequence continues at coordinate 177,876 of NZ_WUWM01000005.1, read as the reverse complement.
TACCATACATGAAAATCATGAATCCCACCTGTAATAAGAACCTGGTAAAAATCGGAAATATACTTCCCTGCCAACTCTGCGAGTTCATCTATTGAATTTGCGTAATGGGTTATGGATACTTCATCTGCTTCACCGCAAGTCATATAAAGCAGATGAAGCCTGTGGCATTGTGATGCTATACCGCTGCCGAGCACTGAACCACGACTCGACGTCGGCGCATTCGAAAACGCCCCGACGTAAGCAAAAAGATCTCCCATTCCCGGAGCGAGCACCGTCGTGTCAAGCCCGTTTGCCCAGCTGCTTGCTGTTCGGGTAAACGCTGTTGAATCACATCGATAACCACCAAGTACCAAGTTCAATGCCTGCATCCCTCCCATTGAAAGGCCGGCTATTGCCCTGTGCATGCGATTTTTTTCGATCCCTTCGGGTGAGGTGTCTTTACTATTCGCATAGGTATGATACTCGGATTCGATAAAGGGGATCAGATCATATCTCAGCTCATAATCGAAATAATAGAAGCCAAGTATGTGGGTACCTGTCGTTTGGAAGGAACGGTCCGTCCCGTCATGCGCGCTTCTGCCGTTGGGGAATACAATAATAAGCGGATCGATATGACCGTTTGCTATGAGATTGTCCATGATATTGCATAGGATAAAATTCCCGTCGACTGTGCCATTGCCGCTCAACCATTCCTCATGGTCGCCGCCTACTCCGTGAAGCAGGTACATGACATTGTATCTGGTCTCAGGATCATGCTCATCATAGCCGGCAGGCAAGTATATGCTGCATGTCTTTACGATGGCTTCTCCCTTGGCCGTTTCTCTTCCCGCTTCTGAGGAATCGATGTGCCGGTCCGTCACAAGCTGCCGAGATGCGTTGATATAATTCCTTACCTTGTAGGAAACATTACGAATCTCACCTCGGCGCCCCTCTTGGGCAGCCTGTATATATGCGAGAGGCAGTGCAGTCACATCGTCGTTTGTCATCGTTCGTTCTCCTTCTCCGTCCCCATCCTCATGCATGGTTCTGTTGCAGGACCAAGCCGTTTTTCTTAACATATTGCTGCACAAGAAACTTCACGATCTCACTCGGTTGTTCCCTGGAAAACTCGGCCCGGTCTGCGAACAGCATCCCATACGGCGCTTCGGATATATAGGGTTCCCATCTCGGCAGTTCCTCTCCTGCAGAACCTCGCCCGTTCGGGTTTCCGGAACGGATGAAGTTCGTCCAGTAATCGCACATTTGGCGAGCCAAATCATAATGCTTACCGACAAAAGGTCTCCAGCATTTGGCAAGCGTCTCAAAGAAAAACCAAAGATCTACCGAATGGAAGGTGCCGGGGTTATCCCAGCCCGGTATTTCCGCGTCGAACTTATAATAGTATAACGGGGAAACGGTATTGGCCTGAGCGGCAATATGAATCGCATATTCGATGCTGCCCACCGAAGCTTTCTTCTTGCTCTCCTCTAGGTTGACCGACTGAGCATCGCAAAGCGCCAGGAATGCATCGGCATCGTCGCCAAACAGGTCCACGGCCATTTTCTTGAAGTCGTCGAGTGTGTCGACATTCGGAACGCTGAAAAACTCGGAGGATGTATGCCCGAACATCACCGGCACCATCCAGCGCTTGTTTTGAAGGAACAATTCAAACGGATGACCTACGCTGAACACCTGATCTGGAACGGTGCCCCAGAAGCCCCGGTACTCCACCGCCTTGTCGCGGAGGTAGACCGCATCCAGTTGCCGGGCTTCCGCTAACGAGGACACGCCGAGGTACTCAAAAAACTTGACGCCCTCCTGTTCGGCTTCTGCCAAATGACTCTTATGTGCGGGCACGGGAGTTCCCGGGTAAAGCTTCGCAAATATTCCGCTTTGAACGATCGCCTTCTGAAAGAGCCCTTCGTTCTGAGGCGATGTGAGCTGGCTCATGACACTTCCACCGCCGGCGGACTGTCCGCCGATTGTGATGTTGTCCGGGTCGCCGCCGAAAGCCGCAATATTGCGCTTGACCCATCTTGTAGCCGCCTGTTGGTCGAGGTTGCCGAAGTTGGCGGGCGCCTCCGGCGCTTCCGCCGTAATGTCAGGATGGCATAAAAATCCGAAGACATTCAGACGATAGTTGATCGTGACCACCACGATGCCTCGTCGTGCAATACGTTCGCCGTCAAATTCCATTTCGGCTGTATGACCAACCTGCAGTCCTCCGCCAAAATACCAAACATATACCGGCAGTTTTTCATCGGTATGATGGGCCGGAGTCCATACGTTCAGATAGAGGCAGTCCTCGTCCATGGCGATGTCCGGTTCCACAGCCCATTCACGGGTATAGATGTTGTTTTCGTCGAGCTCTTGTCTCACCTGCATCGAGATCGGCGCGAATTCATAGGCTTTGAGCACGCCTTCCCAATCTTTTGCGGGCTGCGGAGCACGCCAGCGGTTTTCCCCGACGGGCGGAGCGGCGAAGGGTATCCCTTTGAAACTCGTAATCCGAGGATCAGCCGCCGGCAGCCCCTGAACTGTCCCATTTTCAACCTTCACTACTCTTAGCATGGTTAATGTCTCCCTTCAGGCCTGCCAACAATGCGAGGGATATATATATGATTGAGCATACATATCCCTCGTATTTATAGCAGTCGTATATTACTTTTTGGCTAAGGCTTCGGCACGCAATCTAACTATCTTTTTGGCTTTTACCGTATCCGAGGCAACGACATCATTCCAGCCAAGACCTACCACATCGGTCTTCATCTTTGCCCACAACTGGTCAAAATCTGCTTGATTTTTTGCGAATACTATTTTCCAGGAGGTGTTCTTTATATAGTCCGAAATTTGGCTGCGTTTGTTTTTAATATCTGACGGATCGATTCCGAAGCTTGTGTTGATATTGGGTACGATATCGATCATCTTATTTTTCAGGTAGTAGTCTGTTGCGTTCTTTGCGTTATAGGTGTTCTGCCAATCAAGCGTCAGAGCAGTCTTGTTAGCTTCTAGGGTGGCGTTCCAGTAATTATTGTTATAGAATTCCCCTGTATCCGGATCTATGACAAAATCACTCATAATCATACTGTTGATCTTACTTTGTCCGTCCTGATATCCGCCGCCTCCGTACTGATTCGGAACTGGCGTATTCTTCTGAAAGGCGGTTTGTCCTATCTCGGTCAGCTTAAACTTGCCATCTGCCGTCTTCTCGTAATTGAAGCCTTCAAAACCATTCGTCGTGTAGCGCATACCCTCGGGAGAAACGAACCAATCCAGGAATTCCATGATTCTTGCGGGATCCTTGGCTTTAGCGCCAAGTGCAAATACTCTTCCATTGCCATAATAAGCATCGCTGTTCTGAATGATTCGGGTGTCCGCGATCGGAATTGCCACATTACCATCGCCGTTCTTTCCTCTTTCAATCGTATTGTAGAATCCTCTTTGCCAGGTGTACCACAAGAGAAGCACCTGCTTGTTGGTCAGCTTCTCAGCCACTTTGTTCCAATCCTGGGATGCGGAGTCCGGATCAACCAATCCCATTTGGTTTGCCGTGAATAAGAAATGCAGCATTTTTTTGTACATGCTGTTGTCATCGATAAGTGGAACGATGTCGCCTTTTGCATTCAATTGTATCGTAGTGGTCCCGTCTGGCTGCTCATAACCGTACCAGCTGCTCAACCAGCGTACATTTTCCATACTGCCGCCATCCCAATCCTTCCACAAGGTGATCGGAACGATCGGTTTACCATCTGAAGTCTTAGGGTATTTTTCCTGCATTTTCTTTAGTGCATTCAGAAGATCTGTCAAATTATTCAGCTTGGGGGCGCCTACTCCCTTGTAATAATCCCAAGGCATAATTGGGCTTGAGTAAGGCAGTTCTTCAGAGTACGTCGTTGGCGAAGTATCCGCTACATAAGTGGGCATAGCATAAATTTTTCCTGCCGGATTTACTTTGTCAAAGGCTGCATTGAATGGTTTAAAATGATTATCTACGTATTTGGACAGATATTTCGTATTCTTGATCCTGTCCGTGATATCCATAATTAAATTGGCCGGAATTAACTCTTCCAACTGACTATTATCGATTACTAGAAGATCGCCCAGATCCCCTGCCGCCGATCTTGTCTTGTATAACTGATCGCCGGCAACCTGCGGAGCAAGAATGTTCAAGGTAATATTGAACTTGTCTTTAAGAAGCTTTCCATACCATCCAGTCTGCTCGCCTTGATAATTGGCTGCATTGTCGAAAACGGTAATGGTCAGCGGCTGACGGTGATCTGTCGAATCACTAGAGGCTCCAGTTGATGCATCCGTATTCCTGGGTGCGCTTTCACAACCGGTCAATACTGCAGAAGCCATGAAGACGCAAGCAAACAACACCAAAGCCAATCTTTTTACTGATTTAGTACTCTTACTCATTTGCAGCCCCCCTCATATTCCTTTATTACAATGGTGCATGTTAACCTTTTACCGCACCTATCATAATCCCCTTTACAAAAAACCTTTGAAAGATCGGATAAACCAGCAAGATGGGCGCAACAACAATAATAGTAACCGTCATACGAATGGAAGTAGTGGTTTGCTTGGTTGCCAGACTAGCCATAGCTGACGAACCGGCATTTTGCAGGTTTACCATGGTAGATAATGAGCTTGCCTGATTAATATAGTTATATAGAATGAACTGCAAACTATATAGCTTGCTGTCCGTAACCAACAACAACGTATCCTGAAAGGAATTCCACTGATCCACCGCTGCGAATATGGCAACCGTAGCTAATATGGGCTTACTTATCGGCAGCATGATCTTGAAAAAAATCGTCATTAACCCGGCCCCGTCGATACTTGCCGCCTGCTGCAATTCCTTCGGCGTTGACTCTATAAAAGTCTTGACAAGAATAATGAAAAACGGTGCTACGATTGTCGGCAAAATATAGGCTAGAAAATTGTTAGTCAAATGCAAGGATCTCATGGTCAGATACCAAGGAATAATCCCGGCATTAAAGTACATCGTTATGATCGTAAAGCGGTACCAAAATCTTCTCCTCCACATATCCTCCTGGGTGAACATAAATCCCAAAAAGGCAGACGCCCCTACCGTCAAGGCTGTTCCCAGCAACGTTCTTCCCAAGGATACGAGAGCGGCATTCCCCAGCCCCGGTATTTTAAACACATCCAAGTAGTTCTGGAAATGAATCTGACGAGGGTAAAATACAACATCTCCTCTGGCGCTGATATCGTTTGCGCTTATCGTATTAATGATGATCGAGTAAAATGGAAATACACAGATTAGGGCGAACAGAGCGAACAGCGCATAGATCAAGACCGTTATCATCGTGTCGGCTGCGCTGACCCGCGCTTTGAGTTTGGCAGAGGAGCTTTTGAAATGAACTTGTTCGTTCGGCGTGATATCTACTGCTTTTTCACTCATACAATGCTCTCTCCTCTTAACAATTTGGATAGTCCGTTTACAGAAAAGAGAAGCACCACACTAATCAGGCTTTTCAGCATACTGATCGCGACGGAAACGGAATAGCTGCCGCCTCCCATCGCCAGGTTGTACACATATAGATCTAAAACCTGGATAGTCTCCTTGTTAAAAGAATTTTGAAATACAAAGTATTGCTCCAAGCCATTATTCAGGAAGCTGGCAATCTGCAGCATCAATAATACAAAATAGGTCGGCAGCAAGCTTGGCAAGGTGACATGCCGTATAACCTGCATTCTCGTCGCACCGTCAACATGGGCCGCTTCATAGAGGGAGTCATCGATTCCCGTTATCGCTGCTATGTACAAGATGGCTGACCAGCCCAGCGTTTTCCAGATAGTCCACAGCAACATCGTAAGCCAAACATGCTCGGAGTCCTGAAGGAATAAGATCGGCGACTCAATAAATCCCAGTTGTTTCAAAAAACCGTTGGCTATACCTTCACTCGAGAACATGGCGAATGCCAGTGAATAGACCAATACCCAGCTGATAAAGTTCGGAAGGGTCGTTACCGTCTGTACAACCTTCCGGAAACGAATGACTTTGATCTCGTTCAGGAATATCGCAAAAATCATGGGAAGCCAGGAGAATAGCAGAATCAAGCCACTCATCGCAAACGTATTCTTGATTACCTGGAGCAGCTGGTCTATCTTGACTTGATTTTCAACCAAGGAACGAAACCACTTCAAGCCAACAAACTGCGATTGGGACAGAGGAGTCGGCGGCGTGTAATCAAAGAACGCATACACCCATCCATATAGCGGGTAATAAGCAAAAGTTGAAAGTAAAATCATGAATGGGAGAATATAAAGAAATTTCCTTACAGACATGCTACTCAAACTGTTTTCTTTTAATCGCACCTTTTCACCTTCCTCTTATTTGGTATTCTCATCGCACTGGGGAGACGCCACGTTAACGGCGTTCTGCCCACGAAAGGGTTCGAACAAATCCGAAGTCGAATTCAGAGTAAACGCTTCCACGATTTATTAGATTTTCCGACCCCCTTCTAGTATTCCCTTCATTTCATATGGATTACTTTTTTTTACATTCACCGACTTGCAAAAATAATTTTATATGACTATCCTGATCAAAACAATGATGTATGCAACTATGTAATTGATGGATACTAAGATTCGCATGTAGGATAGCGCTGCTACTGACCGAACGATAAAAAAACTGCGTGGAACCGTTCTTCTCGCGTCCGCAAAAATGATCCCAAGAAAAAAGGCGACCTCTCCCCGGTTGAATACCGAGAATCGGTCGCCTCCGGTTGTATAAGGCGGCAGCCAGTACGTTTGCTTTTCCAGCTCTCGGAGGGATTGACATCCGTCCTTACACTCCCTCTCGCGCCAGCTATGGTTATAAGAATTAACAAGCCCGAATGACCTACAGCTCCGTTGTATCTGTTGGCTCCAAAAACGAAAAGAACTATTCCGAGCCCCGCACGGCCCGCCTACAGCCACACCAAACAGCCGATAACAAGAACAGCCAGACCGATGATGGCCGCCATCGCCTCAGCTCTCACGATCGATCGCTTGGCCAGCTGTACGACAGCCAGATTAAATCCGGTATGCAGCGGGATGAGCAGCCAAACCATCCAAGGAACGGCCGCTACGCACAGCGTCGCTCCGATATGAAAGCCGCTGGCGCTGATGCGCTCGACCACTCCCCATATCGGATGAGCCGTAGCGGTCCCCTGTGCCTCCAGCATCGCCTTGGCCTGCATCGATTTCTCGTCGGTACGGCCCGAGAGCGAAGAAATCGCTACCGTCTGCAGCATAGCAAACAACACCTCGATAGCCGCCCAGCCTTGCCCGAGCGATGCCGCCCACCCGAACTGCATGCTGGTCAAAACGAGCAGCGCGTAGCGCACCCCTTCCTCCAGCGGACCTGAAGCGGAGATCATGACGAGCTTCCCCGGTCCAGGCTTCTTCATGGCCAGCAGCGCAATAGGCCCCCGAAGCAGGTAGGCAACCACCCACCCGCCGGCTCCAAGTGCAAAGGCGGACCACTGCATAGCCGCCCCCGCCCAAGTAAAGACGATTGCGTACAGGATAGGCACCAGTAAATAAACCGGCAGCAGCTTCCTGGCGAGACGGGCGTTGCGGTCGAACACTTCAGCTTGCGTAAAGGCGTGGACGTTCATTTCTTTATTCATGCTTGCTCTCCTTCGGGGACTCAGGCGGTCCGGGAATAATTAGATTGGTAAATGTTCTTCTTCTGCGATCGGGAGCGGCCTGCAAGCTCATGCGCTTGGCATAGGCTTCTCGCACTTCTCCGAGCAGCTCGTGAAGCTCGTCCTCGTTCAAGTACAAGGTAAGCTGTCTGAGCGAAACTCCGTCCTTCACGAGATCATAGCGGTCTTGAGCGACATAGCTTCCGAAGTCGGCGATCAGGCCGGAGATCAGCTTCAGGAACAGTTCCATATGCTGCTCCGCATCCATCGCCTGCAGGTCTTCATGAGGTACGCTCTCCGCCTCCTTGCGGAGAGCGTACACCTTCTCGGTTGCTCCCCGCTGCTTGTACTGCTCCACGACATCGATCAGCCCGCCCTTCTCCAGCGTGTTCAGATGCCGGTACATCGTGGCTTGCGGAATTTCGGGAAAAAGCTCGCTAAGCTTCTGCCGGGTCAGTCTTTTGTCGGGAACAAGGGCCTGAATAATTTTCAAGCGGACCGGGTGCAAAATAAGATCCGATTTGGATGCTGGCTTCATGACCTCACCTCTAACCATTATTATTATCGATAATGATAACAGAAGTCAATCTTTTTTTTCCAGCTGCTGCGGTTATCCTGACGCAACCCTGATAAAGCCGTCATATTATGGAACCTTTTTGCGCAATCATGCTATAATTGCTACAGATTGTCACTGATTTCGACACAGTGGAGGGGAAACCTTATTCTTTATTTCGCCGCCTTTATGGTCTCATTTCTCGTCGTCCTGCTGTTGATCCCACCACTTCGGAAGCTTGCATTCCGCATCGATTTTGTGGACAAGCCCAAGCCGGATATCGAACGGAAAATTCACCGCGACCCGATCCCGCTTACCGCAGGGCTCGCGATTTTCGCCGGATTCGTCATTGCCTATGCGCTGTTCATTCCTTTGCAGGAAAACGGCTCCTTCTCGCTGCTGCTCGCTTCCCTGCTCATTCTGGGCGTCGGACTCGTCGATGACTGGTACAAAACGCACGGCAAGGAACTGGCGGCATGGCCGAAGCTGATCATCCAATTAGCCGCGGCGATCATCGTCTATCAATCCGGCGTCGTGTTCTACGGCTTCAACAATCCGTTCACGGGACAGGATGTGCTGCTGCCGGTCTGGCTTCAATTTTTCCTCACGATCACCTGGATCTTCGGCGTCACAACCGTCATCAACTTTATGGACGGCATGGACGGGCTGGCAGGAGGACTTTCAGCTATCTCCGCCGTAACCCTATTCGTCGTGGCCCTGGCCAAAGGCCAGTCCGACTCGGCCATGATGGCGATTATTCTTGTCGGCGCCGCCGTCGCTTATCTGCGCTATAACAAGCCACCGGCCAAGGTATTCATGGGCGATGCGGGGGCTACGCTGTTCGGCTTTCTGCTCGCGGTCGTCGCCTTGGACGGCGCCTTCAAGGGAGCAACCGTGCTGTCGCTCGCTATTCCGATCCTAGCGCTCGGCGTGCCGATCTTCGACAACATCTTCGTCGTGATCAAGCGGATCCGCAACGGCAAACCCATCTACCAGGCCGACGCCACCCAGGCGCATTACCGTCTGCTGCGCAGCGGACTGAATCCGAAGCAGGTCGTGCTGTTTCTCTGCTTGATTAATGCCTGCTTCAGCCTGACGTCCATTATCCTGCTTCTCCTGAATGTCTAGACAAACCGCAGAGGCCCTGCCCGGTTGAGAGAGCATCCACTCTCGCCCGGACAGGGCCTCTTTACGTTAGTCCGCTTCCTTGCTGCGGCCGCGGAAGATCCATCTGATTATTTAACACTCGGATTCATATGGACCCTCCTGCTCCATCGCCCGTTACTTGAGATTCTCGGGATTCAAAGGCTCCAGATCGGCTGTCACGAACCGTCCGTCCTTGCGTACCAATTCTCCGTCGAAGTAAATCTCCCCGCCTCCATACTCCGGCCGTTGAATAAGCACCATGTCCCAATGAACGGATGACCGGTTGCCGTTATCCGCATCCTCATACGCATTGCCCGGGGTGAAGTGAATGCTGCCGTCAATTTTCTCGTCGAACAAGATATCCTTCATCGGCTTCTGGATGTACGGATTGACGCCTATCGCGAACTCGCCGATATAACGCGCGCCCTCGTCAGTATCCAGAATATCGTTCAGCTTTCCGGTATCGCTGCCTGTCGCTTCCACAATCTTGCCGTTCTCGAACCGAAGCGTGATGTTCTCGAATGAAGTGCCTTGATAGATCGTCGGCGTATTGTAGGCAATCACGCCATTCACCGAATTTTTTACCGGTACGGTGAATACTTCCCCGTCCGGAATATTATTTTTGCCTGCACACTTGATCGCCGGTATCCCTTCGATCGAGAAGGTCAGATCCGTTGCGCCCGGGCCGAGCAGACGAACCTGGCGGGTACGCTCCATCCGTGCGACTAGAGCATCCATAGCCGCGGACATCTTGCTGTAATCCAGGTTGCAGACCTGGAAGTAAAAGTCCTCGAACGCCTCCGTACTCGTACTGGCAAGCTGCGCCATCGACGGATTCGGATAACGCATGATGCACCATTTGGTATGATTGACGCGCCAATCCGTTACCGGACGCTGGAACAGCCTCGTATACAAGCTCATTTTCTCGGCAGGAACATCGGACGTTTCCGTAATGTTGTCGCCGCTTCGTACAGCCAGATACGCATGCATCTTCTTCATCCGGTTCAGCTCCAGCTCCGCCAGCTGCGTATACAGCTCCTCGGTTCCGCCAAGCATCAGGCTCCGTGTGACTTCGGGATGGCGGAATTCTAGGAAAGGAAACCCTCCGGCTGCATAAACCTCCTCGATCAGGCACTTGGTCAATTCTTGATCGGGCAGCCCGATCATCTCGATCAGCACGTTCTCACCCGGCTGAACATCCACGGAGTAGCTGACCAAATTTTTGGCAAATTGCTTCAGTCTAGGATCACGCATCGTATTCGCTCCCTTTTGCGTCTGTTTGAACACCCTATTCTTCAATGTATCGTTTTTTGAAGAAAAGTTCAAATGCGCGCATCGCTTGGAAAAAGCGCAAGCAGGCCTCTGCTCCTCTCCCCATCGGGCAATCCAACGCTCGGGGCATGCGTCGATCACGATGTCGGTCCTGACTGACCGGCCCATCTATCTGCTGCCGCCGGCCTCCGCTTCGGCCGGCCTTCCATAGACGGAGGCATGCAGATCCGGAGTGCCGTCCTGCGTCCACAGCAGCTTGCGTATGAAGGTGTGCCGATTCGGGTCATACAGCGGGTCCCCGACGATGTCGCGATACTTGCGCGCGTGAAGCACGATCACATCATCCTGCCCGTCCTCCGATTTGGTGAAGCTGTTATGCCCAGGTCCGAATATTCCGGCTTCTTCATTCGTACGAAGCACGGGCTGCTCCGACTTTCTCCACGACGCCGGGTCCAGCAGATTGGCTTTCTCGTCAGCCTCCAGCAGCCCCATACAATAGTTGGCGTCGGTCGCGCTGGCCGAGAAGGAGATAAATATACGTCCGCCTCGCTTGAGCACAGCCGCCCCTTCATTCACCTTGAAGCCGATAATCTCCCAGGCATATTCCGGCTTGGTGAGCATGACCTGCTCTCCTCGCAGCGTCCACGGATTGCTCATTTCGGAAATATAAAGATTGGAATTGCCCGGGATGTCCGGCGCTTTCTGAGCCCATACGAGGTAACGCACCCCGCGATGCTCAAAGGTCGTCGCGTCCAGCGAGAAGCTTTCCCACTTCGTGCGAATCTGCCCTTTTTCTTCCCAAGCCCCCTCAAGAGGATGGCTTCCGGCATTCTCCAGAACGTACATCCGATGATCGAACAAGCCTTCATTCGTCTCCGTCGTACGCGCGGCGGCAAAATAAATGTACCATTTCCCCTCGATATAATGGATCTCGGGGGCCCAAATATTGGCGCTAAGCGGCCCGCTTTCGTGCTTTCGCCAAACTGTCTTCGGCTCGGCCTTCGCCAAGCCCTCCAGGCTCCTCGCCCGACGTACCTCGATACGGTCATACTCCGGCACCGAAGCGGTAAAGTAATAGTAGCCGTCCGTATGCTTATACACCCATGGATCGGCCCTCTGCTCGATAACCGGTTGAAGGTCTGCGATAGAATTGTCTCTCATGATAGCTCCTGCTCCTTTATTCTCTGTTAGGTTGGGCCTGGTGAACAGAAACGCTCCGATCACCAGACCGCTTAATACAACCGGTACCACCGTCTTCCGAGCGAAGGAATTCAACCTTTGACGCCCCCGACCGTCAGGCCCGACACAAAATACCGCTGGAAAAAGACGAATACGATGAGGATCGGCAGGATAGCCAGCACGGACCCCGCGATAAGAATATCGTAATTGTTGCCGTAAGGCGTGATGAGGCTGGCGAGACCGATCGGCAGCGTCATTTTCCCGCTTGATTTGATTACGATCAACGGCCATACGAAGCTGTTCCAGCTGGCCATCGCCTGCAAGATCGCCATCGCGGCAAATGCCGGCGCCATCAGCGGCATCATGATGCGGAAGAAGATCCCGTACTCGGAGCAGCCGTCGATTCGTCCCGCGTCCATGAAGTCCTTCGGCAGCCCGCTTGCATACTGCATAAAGAAGAAGATCGGCAGCGGGGCCACCACGAACGGCAGAATCACGCCGCTGAACGTATCGATCAGCCGGAATGCAATCATTTGCTTGTAGAGCGGCAGCATAATGATCTCGACCGGGACCATCATCACGAGCAGAACAAGTACGAAAACAACGTTCCTCCCGATGAACCGGTACATCGACAGCCCATAGCCCACCATCGAGGACAGCAGCAGACATAAGGCCGTGTACACCAGTGAAATGAGGATACTGTTTTGGTACCACTGCATGTATTTTTTGGCAGAGGCCGAAAATAAGAACATATAGTTCTTGACGGTCAGCAGCTCCGGCTGGAGCTTCAGATTCAGCCCAAGCCGCAGCAGCTCCTTGGACGGCTTGAATGATGCGAGCGCCAGACTGTATAACGGAAACAGGGCAAAAACGGCCAGCAGGACGAACAAGAGAACGAGCAGTCCCGTCCGCGGCCATGAAGCATGCTTACCTGTCATGGCATTACTCCTCCTTTCGGAACAACCCGAAGAACCGCAGCTGGATGATGTTAATGAACAGCGTAAGGGCAAGAAGCGTCAGGCCGATGGCCGAACCGAAGCCCAGATTGTTCTTTTCGATGCCTTCCCGGTACAGCAGGCCGATCATCGTCAAGCCGATATCATTGGGCGAGCGGTTGCCGTTCCATAGAATGAAGCTTTCCGTAAACATGGAATAACCGCCGTAAATGCTAATGGTAATGACATAGATGGCCACCGGCTTGAGAAGCGGAAGCGTGATGCGGCTGAATTTGTCCCAGGTGCTCGCGCCGTCGATATCGGCCGCCTCGTATAGCTCATGCGGAATGCTCTGGAGGGCTGACAAATAATAGATGAGATTGACTCCCAGATAACGCCAGACAGCCAGCACGACCAGCACGAGCATCCCAAGGGAGGAATCGGCCAGCCAGTTGACCGTCGGCAGCCCGAACAAGTGGCGGAAGCCGTTCATCACCGAGTCATCCAAAGAACCGAACACAAGCCGGAAGATGGTGCCTGCGACTACAACCGAGGTCAAGGTAGGGATAAACAGCGTCGAGCGGAAGAACGTGCTCCATCTCATCAGCTTGGAGTTCAAGAAGACGGCCAGCACCAACGGGACGGGCACCAGGATAAGCAGCGTCCAGAACGTGTACCTGCTGCTGTTGAGCAGCGCGGAGGAGAAGGAATCGCTCCACAGGTTCGCGTAGTTTTCAAAGCCTATAAACCGGGTTTGCCCCGGCAGCACCTCCTGAAAGCTCATGACGGCGGTCGTCCAAACCGGGTAGGCGAAAAACACGAGAAACGAAAGGACAAATGGCAGAACAAACACATAAGGGGCTATCCGAGCTGAATATAACCATTTGCCTCTTAGGCCGGATTTTTTATTCGCTTTAGCCTCCAGTACAGCAGAGCCAGCTTTCACTCGGGCTCACTCCCTTCATAAGCGTTAGCTTGCTGCGCTGCTTACTTAATGCTTTTGGCTGCATCCTCCAACACCTGCTTCGGGTCCTTCTTGTCATTCAGTACCTGGAATACGACTTTCGTCTTGACGATGTCGGAGACAGCAGGCGTCCGTTCCTTAATATTCGTCGGCGCGATCTCATCCTTCATGCCGATCAGCACGTCGAAGATTTGTTTGCCGAAATAAGCCGTAAACTTGTTATCCTCCTTCAGCGCCGGGTCACTCCATACATCGGAGCGGATCGGATCAAAGCCAAGCTGCTTCCAGATCTCAATGTTTCCTTCCTTGGAAATTTTAGAGTAAGCCAGAAATTGCTTCGCGATTTCCTGCTGCTTCGATTGGTTAGTGAGGACCGTACCCGTGCCACCCATCCCGGAGGAACGCTTCTCGCCCTGCTTGAATACGGGCATCGGCTTGATGATGATCTTCCCTTTCAGGTCGGGCATATAATCGGTGAAGCGCCCCATATACCACATCGGCATCCACACGGAAGCCGCGCCTCCTTTATTCATGAAGCCGTAGTATTCCTCCGCATGGTGGAACCCACCGGGAGCGAGCACGGCCACCTTTTCTTGGACGAGACGCTGCATATAAGCAAGCGCTTCCAAATTGGCAGAGCTGTTCAAGGTTACGTTGCCTTCCTTATCGAGGAAGTCGGAGCCGTGCTGCACGACCATCGGCCAATAGCTCCATTGATCCGTCGTCTCCAGCGACGTCATCGGCTTACCCGTCTTTTCCAGCACTTGCTTGCCCGCTTTCGCGAAGTCGTCCCAGGTTTTGATATCGTCGGCATTCACCCCGGCCTTATCCAAGATTTCTTTATTGTAGTAAATGACCTGCGCCCCGACATGATAGTCGATGCCGTAATACTTGCCGTCCTTCGCATAATTATCGATCCGGGACATGACCAGATTCCCCTTCTCGGGGTCGACGATATCGTTCAGCGCTACAAGCTGCGGAGTTCCCTTCAGGAAATTGCCGATCTTGCTGATTTCAATATCGGCCAGATCGGGAGCCCCCGTACCCGACTGTAAGGCGACAAGCAGTTTATTGTGGGCATCGTCATAAGGGAAGGTGGTAGCCTCCAGCTCGATAGGTCGATCAGGATGCGACGCGTTCCAGGATTTGGCCATATGCTCCATGAAGGTTTGGTGCAATTCATTAAAGGTCCAGAACGTAAGCCTCGTCCCGCCGGCGCCATCCCCAGAAGCGGAGCCGCCGCCTCCCGCATCAGGTCCACCGCAGGCTGATAAAAGCAATCCAGAAGCCAAAATAACGGAGCAAGTCGCTTGAATAAGCTTCATACATGAAAGCCTCCCTTTAAGATTATGATTGTAAACGCTTTATATTTTGGATTATAATATATGTATAATATAATTTATATACCAAATTGGTTATAAAATATAAATTTATCCATCCAAGGGTGAGGTATATTGAGCAAAACAGCGCTGTATAAACAAATCCAACAAAATATTCGAGCACAGATCGCTTCGGGTATTCTTCGTCCCCGGGACCGGATTCCCTCCGAGCAGGAAATTATGGACGAATACAAGGTAAGCAAGATTACCGTTAAGAATGCACTGACGGCCCTCGCGGATGACGGCCTTGTCATACGTATCCAGGGTAAGGGCACCTTCGTCGCTTCGCAGCTCCCTTCTGCCGAAACGCCCGCGTCTGCCGCATCCGCCGGGACGACCGGCGGCCATATCGTCGGGTTTATTATCCCGACCATGAAAACCCGCGTTATTCAGCAGCTTGTCGATCACGTCGAATACTTCCTGCAGCGTGCGGGTTACCAGTTGATCCTGAGGATTACCCGCGAATCCTCGGCGGAGGAATCGCAGGCGATCAAGGAACTGACAGGGCTCGGGGTCAAGGGCCTGATCGTCTTCCCTACGGAGGACGAAAAATATAATGAATCGCTCCTGCGTCTGTCTTTGGACAAATATCCATTCGTATTCATCGACCGGTATTTACGGAACATCGATACGTACACCATTACCTCAGATAATAGGGGAGGCGCCTACGAGACGGTAACTTACTTGCTGGACCAGGGGCATCGCCGGATTGCCCTGATCTCGCCCGAAAACACCAACACGGCGATCGAAGACCGGACAGCCGGCTTCGAGAAGGCTTATATCGACCGCGGTATTTCTATCGACAAAGGGTTGTGGTGCCATGTCCCGCTAGATATTTTGCGCAGCGAGAACGCGCTTCCGTACATCTCGAATTTCCTGATCGAGCATTCGAGCGTGACCGCCATCTTCACCTTGACCGCCGAAATGGCCAACCTGACCTCGCGCGCCCTAAAGCAGCTATCCAGCGAGCCGGGCAGCGTACAGTTGATCTCGTTCGATAATCCGGAGCTTGTGCCGGTACCCTTCGTGATGCAGGATGAGCAGCGGATGGCTCAAGCGGCCGTAGAGCTGCTATGCCAGCAGATGAACAGCGACTACAATCCGCAGCATGTCGTGATTCCGGTAAGGCTTGTCCATCCCGAGGGATAAAGGAACGCGGACTCGCATCCGGCCCCGTGCTTGTAACCCGGGAAATATGTTACGATAGAGCCTGCCCTTATAACATGCTAGACAGGAGATTGTATGAAAACGAATAACGACGAACAGCTTGCACGTCTTCTTCCTTACTGGATGCCGGACGGGGAGGGGATCCTGCGCTCGGGAGCGAGCGGAATGAATAATACGACGCGTCTAGTCGATAGCAGGGACGGCCGTTACGTTCTGCGCGTCTATGAAACTCATCGGGACGAGTCCAAGGTGGGCTTCGAGCTTGCTGTGCTGAAGCAGTTGAATACGCTGCCGCTGACCTTCCGTGTCCCGACTCCCGTCGATTCCCGCAGCGGAGAATCCTATATACGCACCGAAGACGGGAAAGTCGCCGTCCTCTTCCGGTATATTGAGGGCGAGCGGCCTTCCTTAAGCACAGGGGTCGCGCAATATTCCTTTGGTCAGACAACCGCGCTGCTCACCCGCGCCTTGGAGCAGATTGTCACGGGAACAAAGCCGGCATACCCGCCGTATTACGAGCTTGATCAAGCATCCGATGTGTATTATGCGCTGTCTGACGCGCTGAAGTTTTGCAAGGAGCCGCCTGAACCGTTCTTAGACCTTGCCGAGGCTTTGGGGAAGATCGGGGACTGGCTGGCAGCCTATCGAACCCGCCTCCCTCAGCTCCAAGCAATGCCGCATCAGCTGATTCACGGCGATCTGAACCGGACGAATATGCTAAGTGCGGAAGATGGCCGGATCACCGCTGTGTTGGATTTTGAATTTGTCACCCGGGATTTACGTGTGATGGAGCCGGCAGTCGCCTTGTCGGATCTGATCTTCGGCGATCTGGATGAGGAAGCGATCTGGCCGGCCGCAGCTGCTTTCATCGAAGGCTATGCAGCCGAATTCCGGTTGTCCCGCGAGGAGACGGATGTCCTTCCTCTGCTGATTCAGCTGCGGCGCTGCGACGTGTTCCTGCATTTTTTGTATCGCTATTGGGACGGCATCGACAGCGCCGACATCGTGATCGGACAGATTCTCGCCGCCAAAGCCAGCCTTGACTGGTTTCGGCAGCATGGCCATCGCTTGGCCGCTCTGTGCGCCGGCTTGTCGGATTGAGTGGATGGAATGGATGGAATGAGCCAGGGGGCTGCAGCACCTGGTGGAGGCCACTGTGCGAAAGACCTGAAAAAGCCGGCGCCATGAAGGCGCCGGCCGGTTTAACTAGCATGTGGGTATAAATAAGGTGTCTGATCTCAGCCGACCAACCGTTCCTTGGTCGATGACAGCACGCCGGCAGCGACCAGCTCCTCCGGTGTGAAGAAGTTAGTAAGCTCCCTCTTGGCGCTTTCTGCCGAGTCGGAGCCATGGATGACATTCTCCCCGACATATGTAGCGAAGTCCCCGCGAATCGTCCCCGGAGCCGCTTCCAGCGGATTCGTCTTGCCCATCATGATGCGGGAAACCTCGATGAGGTTGTCTCCCTGCCAGATCATGGCGAATACCGGTCCGGATGTAATGAAATCGACCAATTCGCCGAAGAATGGCTTTTCTTTATGCTGGCCATAATGCTTCTCGGCTTGTTCCTTCGAGATCGTCATCATCTTGGCGCCGACCAGCACAAACCCTCTGTTCTCAAAGCGTTGAACAATGTTGCCGATCAATTGGCGTCTTACCCCGTCAGGCTTCACCATCAAAAACGAATGTTCCATACTCGCATCCACTCCATTCGGCAATAATTTCCAAGCTTCGGTTGCGTGTCCTCCAGTATTCCCTATCCACTGGACAACGATTCATCGTCGTAGAGCTTAACTCAACCTTAACATATCCCTATTATAATGTAAAAGCGGCGAAAGCAATGTGACCGTTCTCACACCCTCTGTTCGCCGCTCCCGGTTGGGTCTTCCGCTCTTTCGCCCCTATTGCCTGATCGTAACCCGTGTGCCGATCGAAACGAGCCGGGACAACGACAGCACGTCGCGATTATGCATACGAATACAGCCATGCGAAGCCATCGTTCCGATGGAGGACGGGTTGTTCGTGCCATGAATGCCATAGTGAGGCCGGGACAGTCCCAGCCAAAAAGCGCCAAAAGGCCCTCCAGGATTGGGGACTTTGTTGATGATCGTGTACTCCCCCTGCGGAGTCTGGGTTAACATCTTCCCGATCCCGATCGGATACCCATTGACAACCTGATTGCCATCCAGCAAATAAAGGGTTCTTTCAGACAAATCGACGATGATCCGGTATGCCGGCATGGTCCTTCCTCCCTTGTTCCCTACATCTGGTTGCTCCAGATTATGCAGGCAGCCCGCTCCGCGCATCGGGTGATCGTGGGAAATTGACTATTTTACCAACGACGGGAGCAGACCACCTATGGAACAAGCATTCGGCAGACGGCAATAACCGGTCATAGCCGCCTGATGTCTGGTGAAGAGCTGACGGATGCCTATGGGCGGCTAGCGTCGGATTTCGACCGGATAGCAGTTCCGTGGGACCGTAAGTATGTAAGGAAAGGTAGATCGCTGGTACCCTATCCAACTGGCAGCTAGACTCAAGGCACGCTGCCCATCGTACCCAAGGGTTCAACGGGGAAGCCGGTCCCCCCAGACAGCCAGAGCGATCAAAAGCTGCACGACAAAAATCGCCGGGATGCCGATCGTAAACGAGCTGTGCTTCGTTTTGTGCCGCCAGGTCCGCATGCCGATCCACACGCCCGCCGCACCTCCCGCCACAGCGACGAGAAACAAGCGTTTCTCGGGAATTCGCCAAGCCTTGCTTCTCGCCTTGCGCTTGTCGGCCCCCATCAAGATCAGCCCGACGATATTGATCAGCACGAGATATATCCACAGAAAGCCCACGGGCCTCCTCCCTTCTTCAGCTAGGCGGCTTTTCAGGCCGGACGTGATCAATAGGCGACTTGCAGCTGCTCCTGATCCTGATCGTCCTCCCTCAGCTTCAATACAGCTCCGATAGAGGCAAAGCTCCCGATCACATTATCATAGCCCCTCGTCAGATGCTCGACGCCTGTAATATAAGTTTTGCCCTCCGCCGAGAGCCCGGCCAGCACCAGACAGGTACCTGCGCGCACATCGGTCGCATGCACGAATCCCCCGGAGAGCGGCCGTCCTCCATGAATAAAGGCGCTTTCCTGCCGTACCTCTATGTCGGCGCCCATTCGGCGAAGCTGCGGCACATGGTTGAACCGGTTCGGAAACACACGCTCGGTAATAATGCTTTTGCCCTGCGCCCGGGTGAGCAGAGCCGTCATCGGCTGCTGCAGATCGGTGGCAAAGCCCGGGTACATCGATGTGCGGATCCGCGATGCCCGGATGGGCTGGCCCCCGTAAGCCGTCACGCCGCTTTCCCGGACTTCAAGCCCGATGCCGCACTCTTCAAGCTTGGCCAGACATGAGCCCATATGTTCGGGAATGACGTCATTTACGGTTATCGTGCCGCCGGTGATCCCGGCAGCCATCAGGAAAGCGCCGGCAATCAGCCGGTCGGGGATGACCGTATGGGAGCCGCCGTTCAGATACGGCACGCCCTCGATGCGGATCCGGTCTGTGCCGGCCCCGTAGATCCGCGCCCCGAGCGAGTTCAGGAAAGCCGCCGTATCGACGACCTCGGGATCGACGGCGGCGTTGTACAGATTGGTTCTGCCTCTGGCGCGCGCAGCAGCCAGCATCGCATTGATCGTCGCGCCGGAGGTGATGGTGTCGAAGTAAATATCCGCACCACGGAGCTCCT
The DNA here is from genome assembly GCF_009846885.1 of Paenibacillus puerhi. GTDB lineage: Bacteria > Bacillota > Bacilli > Paenibacillales > NBRC-103111 > Paenibacillus_G > Paenibacillus_G puerhi. Next base: position 157,909 of record NZ_WUWM01000005.1, on the reverse strand, counting down.
TCGCTTCCACGATATAATGATCCTCCGTGAAGACGACCTTCGCACCCAGAGCCTGAAAGGTTTTGATATGCTGGTCGATCGGACGCTGCGTGAAGTCATCTCCGCCCGGGAAGCCAAGCGTAACCCTGCCAAACTTGGCCAGGAGCGCACCGACGAAATAATAGGATGCGCGATACGACCCGGCCTTCCCGGGGTCGATCATCGCGCTGTGGATGTAGCGCGGGTCCAGCCATAGCTCGCCCGTGGGCTGCCAATCCCAGCCCAAGCCGATCTCCTGCCCGATCCGGGCAATGACCTTGACATCGTCGATGGCAGGAATGCCTTCCAGCTTGACCTTATCGTCGGCCAGACAAGCGGCAGCAAGCAGCGCCAGCGAGCTGTTCTTGGAACCGGGTATTTGAACGGTCCCTTGGAGCGGACCGGATGGTTCAACTTCAATATAACGCACGGGCAACTCTCCCTTCCTCGGTCTTAAGCCCAGACGGCTGTTCGTTGTCAATCGGAATCCAGCTCCAGCATATATCCGCTGCCCCGCACGGCACTGATGGCGAATGTTTCCTTACCGTATTTCTTACGAATACGGTAGACGAGTGCATTGAGCTCGTCCATCGTCACATCAGGGATGCCGTCGGGTCCCGCAGTGCGCTCCTGCCATACAGCGCGCTTGATCTCCTCGATCGGGACCAACCGGTCCGCTTCGTCATGCAGCAGCCGGAGCAGCAAATACTCCTTCTCCGACATGGCGATACGTCTGCCGTCGACGACGCATTCCCGTTTCTCCCAAAAAATCGTAGGGAGCGGGTGATCTTCTTTTCCTTGCAGGTTCAGATGCTGAGTCAGACTGAGGGGCTCGAATTCGAGCGTCTGATCGGCAAATATATACGAGAAATGAAGCACGGTCATCCCCTTCGCCAGCTTCACGATATCGAAGGATTGCAGCGGATATCCGACATGAGGCTCCACCATAGTCCCGTTCAGCTCCGTACCATGACGAGAACCCAGGTCATACAGCACCGCCTGCTCCCCCTCCCGGCGAATCACCATGTGCTTCCTGGAAATAAAAGCATTGGAAAACGCAAAATCCGGAGCGTCCTTGTTCGTGGCTCGCCCGATCACTGTCTCATTCGCAGTCAGATCCAGGCATGTACCCGAGCGATACGGCTCTCCCCGGATCACATACAGACAGGCGTAAGTATCCAGAACGTTCCCCTCCACAAGCCGAGTTCAATGTTTGCAGCGTTTCTTGCAGATTACCGCTTTTTCATCATATCGTATTTTCGGATGGAAGGGAAATGTCAGTTCGCTGACGCCAGCCTAACGGATCGGTTATAAGATATCTGTATCCAGACCATTCGACGAGGAGCGGCTGGGAACCTTTCCTTCGAATACCTGCCATCCCTTGACAGAACATGCTATAATAAGCTTTGCGAAACGGCCCGGATTACGTCCGGTATACCTAAGCTGCCTGTCTGATATGAATCAAATTATAGCTAGGAGACCGCCTATGCGACCTACCATCCGCACCATATCGGCGACGCTTTTGTCGCTCGCGCTCATCCTGATTCCAACCTCCGAGAAGCAGCGCACCAAGACGGTCCCTCCACCCCCAATCCCCGTTATCGAGCAGGTAACCGACTGGACGCCCGAGGAGCTTGCCAAGCCGCCCAATGTTATTATTGTGCTCAGCGAATCGTTCTGGGATATGACGAAGCTGCCCCAGCTGGAATTCAGCCGTGATCCGATTCCGATGTACCGGGAGCTTGCCAAACGCTATACGTCCGGGACGATGCTGTCTCCGATGTTTGGAGGAGGCACCGCCAACGTCGAGCTGGAGGTGCTCACCGGTTATTCGTACCGTTTTTTCCCGCCGGAGTCGATCGTTTATGAGCAATACCTCAAGCAGCCGACCGCTTCTCTGGCTAGTCTGCTGTCCGGGCAAGGCTATGCCACAACGGCAATCAGCCCGTTCCATCAATGGTTTTTCAACAGCGCGGACGTATACAGACATATGGGCTTTTCCCGGTTTATCAGTCTGGAGTACTTTAATCCCGACGATTACGTCGGCCCTTATATCGGCGACCATGCCGTAGCCAGGCGGATTATCGAGGAGAGCGAGCGAAGTCCCGGTCCCGATCTGATCTTCGCCAATACGATGGAGAACCATTATCATTACTGGCCCGGGAAATTCACCAGCAACACGATCAGCATCAAAAGCAAAGGAAAGGCATCCGCTGAAGCGATCGGCATCGCCGAAACCTATGCCCAGGGCTCGCAGGGAGCGGACCGCATGCTGCAGGAGCTCGTGCTTCATTATAGCCGGCTGAAGGAGCCGACGATTCTTGTTTTCTTCGGCGACCATCTCCCCTCCCTCGAGAAATATACCGTTTATACGGAAACCGGATATATATCCGGCGAGGACGATCCCGACTTCCTGCGGAAGATGCATGAGGTGCCGGTGCTGATCTGGAACAACTATAAAAAGGACGAACCCCGTGACAACCTCGATCTCAGCCCGGCCTTTCTCGGTCCTTATGTGCTTGCGATGGCTGGGCTTCAGGGGGATGCATACATGGAATATTTAAGCGGACTTTACCGGCATATGCCCGTGCTGCCTCCAGAGAAGGATTACGAGCGGTACGGCATCGACCGCAGCCTGGCCGAGGAATGGAGATCCCGCCAGCAGGCGCGCTTCGAGAACGAGCAGCGGAACGCGCCCCAGGCGGAGGCCGCCCAGCAGCCCTTCACGCTCGGCTACGGGAAGCCCGAAATTCGAAGCCTCTCTCCGTCCGTCATCTCGGAAGGAGGCGACGGGAAGATCAAGCCGCAGCTGACGATTGAAGGAGGACGCTTCGGCCAAGGGAGCACCGTATATGTTAACGGGACAAGGCTCGAGACCCAGTGGCAAAGCGAATCGTCCGTCCGCGCGGACCTTCCCAAGTCTTCTTATGCGAGGCCGGGCCCGCTGACGGTCGAGGTCAAGGTGCTTGACTCCAAGGACAATGTGCTTGCCGTTTCCGAGCCTGCCTTCCTGACGATTGCACCACGCAGCAAGCCTTAAAACCGTTCGACCTTCGATAAGAGACAGACGACGATTACCATCCATTGGACGCAAACGGCAAGGACCGGCAGGTATAGGACATATACCGGCCGGTCCTTGTTTTATTCTTCGGCTTGCGTTCGACACCTCTGTCGGAAGCGCGCCCTGAATCCTGTCGACTTATGCGCTTGCCCGGGAAATGACGACCGGCTATTTCCTCGAATCCGGCTCTTCCGAGCCATACCAGATACGGCGGAGCTCTTCGCTTGTACTCAGCAGCTCGTCAAGCTTCCCTTCGGCCTCGATCCGTCCGTTGTCCATGACGATCACATGATCCGCACGCGACAAAGCCGCTTTGCGATGGGTTACGACCAGACAGGTCGTTCCTTCACGCAGCTCGGCAAGCCGCTCCCACAGCTTGCTCTCCGTATCCACATCGAGCGCGCTCGAAAGATCGTCGAATACAAGCAGATCTGCCTCGCGCACGAACATCCTAGCCGCCGCCGATCGCTGCGCCTGCCCTCCGGAGAGCTTGACTCCCCGAGGTCCGATCATCGTACCGAGCCCCTCCGGCAGCCGGTCCACATCCTTCTCCAGCACGGCAGATCGGATAGCCAAGGCTATCCGGCTATCATCCGCCTCCAGACCGAGCAAAATATTATTGAGCAGCGTATCGCTGTACAGCCTTGGGATTTGCGGGGTGTAGGCGCTCCTCGGAGGAATGAAATAGTCGCCCGGCTCTGCCACCGTACGATCATTCCAACGGATATCCCCTTCCTGTCTCGGAAGCAGCCCCAGCAGCGTACGCACCAGCGTCGTCTTCCCCGAGCCTACGCGGCCGGTGACTACGGTGAAGGAGCCTCGCTCCAGACGAAGGTTAATGCGGTCTATGCCGCGTCCGGTCTCCGGATACGTATAGCTTAGCCCGACAAGCTCCAGACTCCGAAGGGGCTCATAGGGAGCTTCTCCCTTGGAGGCGATGCTGTCCGCTTCAGGCCCGGGCAGCGTCCCGCGCAAATACAGCGGATGATGCTCGGTCAGCCGGTGAGGGTCTGCCCCTTGGAGCAGCGCCTGCAGACGGTCCTTGGCAACGGCGCTCACCTTGTAGTAGGTTATGAATTTTCCGAAATTTTGAATAAATTGCGTGACGAAGCTCAGGTAATAAACAAACAATGCGAAATCTCCTACCGTAAATTGCCCAGTCCTCATCGATTCGGCGGCAAGCAGGAGAATGAGCCCCGTCCCGAAATTAACCGCATTCGAAAATACGGAGTCCAGCGAGGTCGTCAGCAGCGTATCCTTCAGCATCGCCTGGCGGCGTTCGTCGCTCAGCCGGCGGAAGCGGCGGATCATGCGCTCTTCGGCTCCCGCAACCTGGATCGATTGGACGGTGCCGAACATTTCGCTGATCGCACCGGTGACCTGGCTTGTCGCTTCGCGGCTGGCCGCCCGGTACTTCTGCAGCATGGCGGTGGACAGCTGCGCTGCCGTAACTACGAGGATCAGGGGCAGAAACACCCATAGCGTCATCTGCGCATCAATCCGGATCAAGATTAGGCAGGACACCGCCGCAAACACCGTCAGCCCCAGCACATCGACCGACCAGCTGACGCTCTCTTCGACCTGATCGACATCGTCCCGGAAGGAACTGATCGCTTCGCCCGGCGAGACGGGTATCGCCCGGGCCCCCGGCTCCTTCAGCACATGCCGAAGCACGTTCCGCCTCAGCAGAGCGCCGATCCGGAAGCGAAATTGCACATCCGTCGTAAAGCCGAACAGAATAAAGCTGACGCGGGCCAGCGCGGCTGCCAGCAGCAGCGCAAGCAGCGCTCCCAAGCCCAGCGTATAGGCGGCATCGCCAGACAGCTCGTCGAAAAACTGCTTGGTCAGCAGCCCGGGAACAATAGGCGCGAGGTAAACGAGCGACCAGGCCAGCGCATTCAATAGATAAAGTCCCTTGCGGTAGCTGACTAGCTTCCATAGAAAGTTGAACGTCGTCATGCGAGCAGCTCCTCCATTCCAGTCCGCAGCATGCGGCTGTAGCGCGACTCCGGATCGGCGGCCAGTCTGGCCCGCTCGCCTTCCTCCACGATCCGGCCCTGCTCCAGCACCAGGATCCGATCCGCCCGCTCGATCGTAGCCAGGCGATGCGCGATGATGATACAAGTCCTCCCCTGGAGCAGCTTGTTCATTGCCTGTTCAATCCTTTGCTCAGTCGCCGGGTCCAGCCTGGAGGAGGCTTCATCCAGAATGACAAGCCCCGGATCGGTCAGAAACACACGGGCAAACGACAGCAGTTGGGCCTCTCCGGCCGACAACCCTCCTCCGCCCGATTCCAGCCTCGTGTCCAGCCCGAGTGGCAGCGAATGCAGCCACTCGCCCATACCCAGCTCGCCCAGCACCTGAATAATCCGCTCATCATCGGCCTCTTCATCGAAGAACGTCAGATTGTCGCGAATCGTCCCCTGAAACAGCTCGATGGTCTGGGTGACCAGCCCAACCCGGCTGCGCAGCTCCTGCAGCTTAGTCCGGCGAATGTCCACTCCGCTGAGCGCGACCCGGCCCTCGTCCGGATCGTAGAAGCGAAGCAGCAGTCTGGCAAGCGTCGTTTTGCCGCTGCCGGTTCGTCCCAGCAGACCAAGCACCTGACCCGGCTCCAACCGGAAATCGACATCCGAAAGCGTAGTCCGCTCTCCCTCGTAAGAGAAGGTCACGCGTTCCAGGGCAACAGCAAGCGGTCCGGAGGGCAGCGGGTCTCCTGCGCCGTCCTGGATGGAGGACTCGGTCTGAAGCAGCTCCCGCACCCGTCCGATGCTGGCGTCCGCCTTCTGCAAATCCTCCATCTGCGTCCGGATTTGTTCGATCGGCTTGGCCATCAGCTCGGTGTAGTAGAAAATCATGTAAACGGTCCCAAGCGAAATCGCGCCTTCCTTCCACAAATAGTAGCTGACGGCGAAGGCGACGGCGTTGCCGATGGTGAACACCACGATCGTCGTTATCCACATCGAGGCCCAGCCGTAAAACGCGCGAACCCGCAGGGGAAGCCATTCTCTCATCAGCGTAAAGAAGCGATGCATCACGTAGCCTGTCGCCCCGCTGGCCCGGGTGTCCTCCGTACCCTCCAGATGCTCGCCGAGGAAGCCGTAGAACTTCGCGCTGACTTCTCTTACTTTGCTCCAATGAGGTACCGCAAACCGTCGTATATAACGGATTGCCATCAAGGCAAAGACGACGAAGAGCAGCATCCCGCTGCCGATCAGCCAGCCCTCGCGGAACAGCAGTACCAGCATTCCCGCGACGAGCAGCACATTACTGACCAGCATGATCGCGAATTGGGAGAAAAAATTCGACAGGTTATTAATATCCCCGTCGACTCTCTCGATAATGGAGCCAGATGTCTGCGTCTTATGAAAAGCCATATCCAGCTTCAGACAGTGAGCAGCCACATCGCTTCTCAGTTGATTGGTGGCCATCCAGCCGACATTCGCCCCCAGATAGGAGGCACTCACGGAGACGAGCTGCTGCACGAACGAAACCCCGATGAACAGAATCGCCGCCCATATGAGCGGCGTTCCACTTTGGAGCGATTGGGCCGAATCGATAAAGTAACGGATAATTTGCGGATTAACCAACTGCAGCGCGATACCGGACAGCAGCAGAGCCGACAGCACCGTCATCCTTTTTCGCTGCGGCTTCAGATAACTGCGGAACAGCGAAAGATATTCGCTTATCGGGATCCGCGGCAATGCTTTTTTTGTGACCATATTTCTCCCCTCTTCCCTATCGTACCGCTATTCTACCATGAGTCCCTCCCGTTCTGCCAAAAGAAAAACCGTCTGAAAAACAGACGGTTTCGATCCATACGCTTGCCCACGCCCGTATCGTAGAGGATGACAGGCATGGACTTTAACCGGGCTCCTATCCTTGCAGCACGGAGTCCAGCTTTAACAGGCAGACCAGCTCTTCTCCCCTCTGCCCAATTCCCGTAAAAAAAGCTTCGTCCGCTTCGCCAAGCTGCGGGGGCGGCGCTTGAATACGGCCGTAGGAAGTAACCCGATGCACGCAGTCGACGATGATTCCCGTCCGACCGCCGTCATAATGAACAATGACAATACGCGTCGCCTTCGTGTAGGCCGTCTCTGGATAGCCGAAGCGCGCACGCAGACAAAGGACGGGAATGAGCTGGCCTCTTACCTGCAAGACACCCTTCAGCTGTTCCCTCGCTCCGGGAATCGACGTTAAGCCGGGAGTCTTAATAATTTCATGAACTTCAGCGATCGGGATCGCATATCGCTCGTCTCCGATCCCCACCTCGATAAACTGCCCTTGTCCGGCCTGAGTCACCGTGCCGCCTCCTCTATCTAAGCTTGAATATCTCGACCGCGCTGTTCAGCTCTTCAGCCAGTATCGCAAGGGACTGGGCAGAGGAGGCCGTCTCTTCGCAGGCTGCTGCGGCCTGCTCCGTCGCAGCGGAGATGCTTTCTATCGAATGCTGCACATCCGTTGTTTGAGCCGCTTGCTCTTCGCTGGCTGCTGCGATTTCCGTCACCTTACCGGACGACTCATTCACAAGCGAGAAAATTCGTTCGAATGATTCACCCGTTTTCTGCGAATAAGCAACGCCTTCGTTCACGGCTGCGATACTGCGAAGCGTGTTCTGCTGCATGCCCTTGATGATGCCGGTAATTTGTTTGGTCGCATCGATGCTGCGCTCCGCTAATTTGCGTACCTCATCGGCGACTACGGCAAACCCTCTGCCTTGGTCCCCGGCCCTTGCCGCCTCGATGGCCGCATTCAGGGCGAGCAGATTCGTTTGATCCGCGATGTCGTCGATGACCTCGATAATATCCCCGATTTTATTCGAATCCTCTTCCAAGCGAGACATCTGGCTATGGATCGCATTCATGCCGTCGATAGAGGATTGCAGCACCTTGCTTCCTTCTGCCGCGAGGCCCATCGTACTGCTGGTCAGCTCGGACGCTTCCTCCGCCCCCTTGGCAACGGAGGTGACGGCCGACGACAGCTCTCTGAACAGCTCATTGATCGTCTGGGCCGCACCCGCCTGGCTGCTGCTTCCGCTTGCGATTTCTTCCGTACTCGCGGATATTTCTTGGGCTGCCGCCGACAGGCTGGCCGCCGAGTTCAGGACCGAGCGGATGATTTGGCTCAAATTATCCGTCATCGCGTTGAAGGACCGGGCCATTTCGCCAAGCTCGTCCCGGTTGCGGACCGCTAAAGGCTCCGCTGTCAAGTCGCCGGCAGCGATGCGTTCTGCCGCCTGGGATACGGCCAGGATCGGCCGGGAAATTTGCCGGCTGATGAAGAACGCAATAACGCCTCCAGCAAATACAGCAAAGATGCTTAGCAGCAGCAAGGTGGTGATGGTGGCATCCACCTTATCGGAGTTATCCACGTTGCCTTGATCCAGCAGCTCCTGCTGCATGCCCATGAACTCATCGCCTACCTTTTCGATAGCCTCTACCGAGGAGGCCGACTGGTTCTCGATGATATCCAGCACGACATCCATGTTGCCAAGCTTCTTGTTCTGGATAGCCTGATCGGCAAACTGTGCGAAGAGAGCCTGCTGCTTATTCATTTCACTTAAATACTCCTTCATTCTTGTCGTGGTCAGCAGCTTGGCGATCTCATTGCTCTTGGCCTTGTAATCGGCTCGTGCCGTCTCCAGACCAACGAGATATTTCTCGTTGCCTGTCAGCAGGTAGCTCCTAGCCATTAGCTGCTGTTCACGGACGCTGAGCACCATATCCTTAATCATAATAACCTTTGCTGCCCGATCATCGATCAACAGACTATACGAATGGTCAACATTTTTCATTTGAACATAACTGATACCGCCCACAGCCGCCAATAAAAGCAGCACAGCAAAAAATCCACTATATAGTTTCTTAGCCACGGTCATTCTCATAACAATAACATCCCTTCGTTATATAAATACATGTTGAATACACAAAAAAAGAGCTTCCCGAATTGATGAGGAGGCTCCATCTTTTCCGGTAACTGGCTGGCATGATGCCCCTTCCTTCCGAGGAAGACCGGCATGTTAACCCCTATAGCTTTGCGACCCCACCTTTCGATGGGTGTGCCCTTACTATGTAGTTGTCATTGTCATGTATGGAATTCTAACCTCAGCCCCCCTGTCTCCTTGTGAAACTCCGTTTAGTTTTCGACATTTTTCACCATTTACTAAGACTAACTTACGCCTCACACTTTGCATTATAGTTAAATCATACCAATAATACAAGAGATCATGATTGAATATAGTTTAAAAGACCCACTTTTATGTTGAAAGTCGTGCTTCTTCATAAAATAAGACCTGACAATAACTGTCAGGTCCTTCCCTCTCGGCCTTACTCTCTAAATAAAATGCCTTCGTCAGCGATAGAAAAAATTGGGGGTAACCGTTCTATTCTCATAGGTACTGTGGAAAATAGGAGTTGCCGCCGGAGACACCGGCGGAATCAGCCACGACCAATCGCCGGTTACCGCTCTTCCCCGCTTGTTCTCGTTGTCCTCAAAGCGCTTGAACTGCTGGGCGGCCGTATGATGATCGACAATCGCGACCCCGTTTTTTTTGAACGAATGCAGCACCGCTGCGTTCAGCTCCAGGAGCGCTCTATCCTTCCACAGCGAAGACTCACGTGCCGTATCCAGTCCCATAATGCGAGCCATGACCGGCTGCAGGTTATAACGGTCCTCATCCGCCAGGTTACGGGCGCCGATTTCGGTACCCATGTACCAGCCGTTGAAGGGCGCTGCGGAATAGGAGATTCCGCCAATTTCGAGCCGCATATCGGACACGATCGGAACGGCATACCATCGGAGCCCCAGCTTGGCGGTTTCCGGATAATCGGGATGCTCGATCGGCACTTCCAGCACCAATTCTTTCGGAATCTCATACAGGCTGGGGGCCTCGCTCTCCATGCTCAGGACGAGCGGCAGCACATCATACGGCGTTCCCTCCCCCCTCCAGCCCAGCGACTGACAGAAGGAAGTGAACTCTGCGGAGATGGGGTCGCCTACGATGCCGTTCTCCGTCTTATACCCGGCATAGCGGATCAGCTGGCGGTTCCAGATCCGTGCGTCCGGCCTTGCCGCAGAGGATGCCCGAAACACAGTGATGACCGGACGTATCCGGCCTCCATGGGTTGCGAGCTCGAGATGGCGGAACAACGCCTCCGCCATCTCGTCATCCGTGGACAGGGCGCGGGCATCCACCACCTCCAGCGTCTCCCAGAACAGCCGTCCAATACACCGGTTGCTGTTGCGCCACGCCATCTTGGCCCCATGGGTCAGCTCTTCCTGCGTATGGGTGTAGGCTCCCAAGTCGGCTAGGGCCTTCTTTACTTCCTCCAGTCTGTCCGCCAGTTCTTCTTCGGATTTATTCAATTCGGCGTAGCATACCCGGATGAAGTCCTCCGCCTGCTGCCAAAGCTGTTCTCGTTCCAACTCGTTTGCGCCCCTCGCTGCTTATATTTCCTCCAGTGTATACCATAGAGCGTCTAGTTCCAACGAACAAGCTGTGACAAATGAACGCATAGCCAAGAGCCGTCCGGTCAATCTGTCGGACGGCTCGTTCCTATGCGTCTACTCTCTTTTTCATCCGCACATGCCAGATGCCCGCATCCAGGAAGGGTTCGTCCGACACGGTGACGTACCCCAGCTTGCGGTAAAAGGACTCGGCGTGGGTCTGCCCGTCCAGTATGATAAAGCCTACGCCCAGGCTCCGGATCTCGTTCTCCATCACTTCGATGATCCTTCTCCCTAGCCCGAAGCCGCGGTACGCAGCGAGCACTGCGATGCGCTGCAGCTTGGCGGTATTCTCATCGTACATCCGATAACGGGCAGCCGCCACAGGCCTGTCGCTATCCAGCAGCAGAAAGTGCCGGCAAGCCTCCCAGGAGGCATCGAATTCGTCGATCTCAAGCTCGACAGGCACCTGCTGTTCCTTTACAAATACTTCCATGCGCACCTGCAGACATTGCTCCAAGTGCTCCTTCGAGGTTGCGGCTAAAGTCTTGATGTTCACTTCGTGTTCTCCCTTATCCGATCTGATGACGTTCTCCCGGCTTCATCGCAATGCCGCGTATTCCCATGCTCTCGAGCTTCGCGGCGAAAGCCGCCGTATCTTGGCGAATGGGAGGGAAGGTATCGAAATGAAGCGGTACGACCGCTTTGGCGTTCAGCCATCGGGCGGCGATTGCCGCATCCTCCGGACCCATCGTAAACAAGTCTCCGATCGGCAGAAATGCGACGTCAATATCATACAATTCTCCGAGCATTTTCATATCCGAGAAGAGCCCGGTATCGCCGCTGTGATACATCGTCAATCCGTTCCACCTTATCAAGAAGCCGGCCGGCATCCCGCCGTATATAATTTGGCCCTGCTCCTGAAGGACAATGCCGGAGCTGTGGAAGGCATGCGTCATCTGTACCTCGGCAAAGCCCAGATTCACCCGGCCCCCGATATTCATCGCAAGTGTTTTCGCCCCCTGAAACTCCATATAGGCGGCCAGCTCGAAAGTGGCGACGATCGTCGCTTCATTCGCTTTCGCGATCGGATAGGCATCCAGAATATGATCCTGGTGAGCATGCGTCAGCAGCACGAAATCGACCTTAATCTCATCCGGCGTAGTTGCAGCCAGCGGATTGCCCGACAGGAAAGGATCGATCACGATAGATCGTCCGCCTGCCGTCAGTTGAACACAGGAGTGACCATGATATCTGATTTCCATGAATTCGAATACCCCGCTTTCTCAATTAAGATACATCGTATCTCCGGAAGATCTCCTCCACATTGGCTATTGTATCATTATAAAGCTTCCGCCACCAAATCAGCAGCAGTCTTAGCCCGCGAGCGCTTTCTTCAGCGCCTCTCGTACTCTGTCCTTGCTGAACGGCTTCACAATAAAATCGCTGGCTCCCATGCTGACCGCACGAATCAGCAGCGCCTGCTGGCCCATAGCGGTTACCATGATGACCTTGGCTTCCGGATTCATCGAGATGATCTTCTCCAGAGCCGTAATGCCATCCATTTCGGGCATCGTAATATCAAGGGTCACGACATCAGGCTTCTCGTCTTCGAATTTTGACAACGCTTCCAGTCCGTTCGTTGCTTCTACCACTGTTTCGTAACCCAACTCGTGAAGCACATTCTTCAACAGCATGCGCATAAAGAGTGAATCGTCGACGATCAATATTTTGCTCACGTCGAAACAGCCTCCTCTTCGCAAAGTCTTCGCATTCAAGGATGTTGGATCTATTTATATAATTTGTACCCTGTATTATAGCACCAGAACCAGAAATTACAAGTCTGAACACAGGAAATACTTGGATGTAACGGCCTCCCAGCCTCGCTGCGCGAATCGTCCCGGTTGCAGCAAACTGCCTTTGCTTAGATGCTTCAGCCGCCGATTTTTTAATTTTAGATAAAGGCAAGGAATTTGCCTGCTTGGAACGAATACTTCTGATAGAGGGCAATCACTTTGCAGCGAAGGAATGGTGTACCTATGTCTATGATGCCAAGCTCCAAGGAACGTTCCGCGGAACATCCTGCCCTGCCGCGCAGCGGCTGGCAGCTTTATTTGTCGCTGCCTGTGCTAGTCTGGGCGCTGTACGACTTTGCCAATACGATCTTCACGTCCAACATTATCACGATCTTTTTCCCGTTTTATTTAAAGGAAACGCTGGGCGGCAGCGAGACGATGAATCAGATTGCAAGCACGTTCATCACGTATACCAATGCGCTGGCAAGCTTTTTTCTGGTTCTGTTCACCCCGCTATACGGCGTCCTGATCGACCGTACCGGGCGCAAGAAACCGTTCCTGGTACCGCTGACTATTCTGTGTATTGCAAGTACGCTGCTGATGGGAGCAGCCTCCTTCTGGCAGACCGGCCTTACAGTGGGAGGAATACCTCTATCGCTGGCGATTGTACTCGTCTTGTTTATGTTCGCCAAGTTTTTTTATAATTCCAGCCTCGTATTTTACGATGCGATGATCTCGGATCTTGGCAACGAAAGCGAGCTGCCCCTTATTTCCGGTTACGGGGTCGCTATCGGCTATTTCGGCACCTTGGTCGGGCTGGCCGTCTATCCGTTTATCGGGAACAACGGCTCCCATCACTCGTTCATCCCCAGCGCGCTGCTGTTCCTGATCTTCTCGCTCCCCCTCTTCTTCTGGTATAAAGAAGGGGCTGGCTTGAAAACCGCAGCAGCAGACCGGCCAAAGTCTTCCTTTTTCTCCGGCTACCGCGAGGTCTGGCAAACCTTCAAGGAAGCGAGGGCATACCGGGCGGTGTTCCTGTTCATGATCGCTTACTTTTTTTTCAATGACGCCGTTGCTACGGCTATCGCCGTCATGGGGGTATACGCCACAACCGTCATCGGGTTCTCGACGGGCCAATTCATCATCCTGTACCTGGTTTCCACCGTTTCCAGCATTATCGGCTCCTTCATGTTCGGCTACGTCAACCGCCGCATAGGGTCCAAACGGGCCGTAGGCGCTGTGGCTGTTATCATGATGGTTTCCATCGCCCTCGCCTCGCTGACGGCTAATCAAGGATTGTTCTGGGCCGCTGGAAGCTTGTATGGCGTCTCGATGGGCGCGATGTGGGTTACCTCGCGGACGATGATCGTGGAACTCACCCCAGAAGAAAAACGTGGCCAGTTTTTCGGCTTGTTTGCCTTCTCCGGCAAGGTGTCGTCCATCGTAGGACCGTTTCTATACGGCACCATCACTTTGACGCTTGCCGAATACGGTAATCTCGCCAGCCGGCTGGCGCTCGGCTCGCTGATCTTGCTCCTCCTGATCGGATTAGCCGTACATGTCCGCGTACCGTATGCCGCCAAAAGGTAAGCTGTCATCCCCCTGATACATGCAAAGGGATTAAATTCGGTAATAAGGAGGGACAACGGCATGAGTACATTTCAGGCCTATGTCTTGGAGAAGGCCGGAGACACCGTTTCGGGAGCCATCCGGGAGATGAGGAAGGACCAGCTGCCCCAAGGGGAGGTTACCATTCGGGTTTATTTCTCCGGCGTCAACTATAAGGATGGTCTTGCCGCGCTCCCGAAAAGTACGATCGTGAAGTCGTACCCCTTCATTCCGGGGATCGACCTCGCAGGCGTTGTCGAGCATGCGGAGAGCGGCTTGTTCGCGCCCGGAGATCGGGTGCTCGTCACCGGTTACGGGCTGGGAGTCTCGCATTATGGCGGATATAGCGAGTATGCCCGCGTGCCGGCCAGTTGGGTAGTCCCTTTGCCGGACGGGCTGTCGATGGCCGAAGCTATGGCGCTCGGGACAGCCGGCTTCACTGCCGCTCTTTCGCTTGCAGAGCTGGAGAGCAACGGGCTGCAGCCTGGCCCGGACACCGCCCCCGTTCTCGTCACGGGGGCGACTGGCGGGGTCGGCAGCGTAGCCGTCTCCCTGCTGGCTGCACGGGGATACCATGTGACCGCAAGCACAGGCAAAGCCTCCGAGCACGAATACTTGCTGCAGCTCGGAGCCTCGGCCATCATCGGACGCGATGAGCTTCGACCGGACAAGCCGAAGCCACTGCAGAAGGAAGCCTGGGCCGCCGCTATCGATCCGGTAGGCGGGGAAGCCCTAGCTGCTATTCTAGGCTCGATCCGGTACGGGGGCGCTGCAGCCGTTAGCGGATTGACCGGAGGGGCCGCTTTTGCCGCAACCGTGTATCCCTTTATTCTTCGCGGAGTGAAGCTGCTGGGGATCGACTCGGTCTATTGTCCGATGACCCTCCGGACTGAAGTGTGGGGCAGGCTGGCCGAAGCCTGGAAGCCTGCTACGTACCTGGCAGCGGGCTATCGAACGATCGGCCTGTCCGAGCTGCCGGAAGCGCTGGCCCATATCCTAAGCGGCCAAGCGCGCGGACGCGTTATCGTCAAGCTGCGGGAAGAGGCCTAGCTGGGGTCGACGTTTCTATACACCAAAAAGGATCCGCCCTCGGGGCTGGATCCTTTTTGGTGTATAGAACGCACCTTCTCCGCGCGGAGGAGAAGCGCTATATGGGGAAGCTGGACGGTCAGCTCGCCGCCAGCTTCATTGATTTTTCATAGTTCATCAACGTTTCGAAGGCTTCCCGCATCGCAAGCAGCTCTTCCTTGGAAGCCTGACGCATCTCCTGCAGCAAATTTCCGGCTACCTTCTCTCCCAACAGCTCATTCAATTCCCAGGTTTCCTTCTCGTTCATTACACTCGACCTCCGCTAAATTTTTGCTCAAAGCTCGCAGCGCAAGGGAACATCCACCATACCCTTGCACAGCCAAAGGGAAGCGTAGTGACCTAAGTCCTCATACGTTCGGCAGCTGGCTGACATCGTTTGCACATTAGTCCCTGTAGCTTTGCGTCCCTGACTTTCGTCAGATTTGCTATTATCGTGTCGGGCGGTTACCCGATGGAACTAGTATAGCACGAAAATAGTCCCAGATCGAATTATTTTCCCCAAGCGTTCGCAAACCAGATCGAAGCCCGGAACATCCGGTTTACGAGGTAGATGCCGATCAGAAACCAGACCAGCCCGACCCCAGCCACCACATAAGAACGCTCCTGAGGAGAGGCCATCGGCAGCAGCTTATCCATCACCAGGTCATCGGCAAACAGATTAAAGCCGTACCACTGGGCAGCAGCCAAATAAACGAGCGGCGCGAACAATAGAATAAAACCCGCTACCGGAAAAGCAACGGCCAGCACAAACTGAACAAGGCTTATCGGCAGCTTCAGAATCCAATACGCGACCGGCAAATACGATTCCAAAGACAACAGTACCGCCTTCATCCCGCGCTTGCCTTCGGCGGGAGTCTGGGGTTCGTCCAAGTACCCGAACTCTTCCTTCCTCGTTTCCTTACGGCCGAGCGCCTGGGCGTCCAGCTCCTGCAGACGTTTACAGCCCAGAAGCGCAAAGTAGAGAATGGGAATCCCGATTCCTAACGGGGTCAGCGCAACGCCGAGCGCGAAGAAGGTGACCGCAAAAGCGAAGCCCAAAACGCCTAATGGCAGCGTAGTTACGAGAAAGTACTGCATTTTGATCAAAAACGATTGATTCCAAGTCACGGCCTGTACCTGAGTTCCTGTATGCATCCTTATCCAAACCTTCCTTTTTCCTGTCATGTATAAACTTATTATAAGATCGCAGACTTTCTCTTCCCACCAACCTGCGAACAGGTTAGAACTGGACCAAAGTCTTGTTTATCCTTGCATTTATCGCTGCATTAAAGACAGACGGCAAGCTTCCAGCAGCGGATCGCCGCTGTTATAATGGGCATGTATCGGAATACCAAACAAGCCTAAAATCGGTTGTGGAGGAACGAACATGAACTATCGGGTAGCAGTAATCGGGGCAGGTGCGATAGCCCAGTCCCATCTGAATGCGCTCCAACAACTGGAGTCAACGACACCGGTCGCGATTGCGGATATACAGGAAGACCGGGCCAGAACACTGGCACAGGCCTACAGCGGAGTGCAAGCCTATACGGACTACCGCAGGATGCTTCAAGTAGAAAGGCCTGATCTGGCGATCGTCACGCTGCCCCACTTCCTGCACAAGGAAGCTGCCCTCGCTTGTGCCGAAGCGGGCTGTCATCTTCTGCTGGAAAAGCCAATGGCGCTTAATGCGGAGGAATGCGACGAGATCATGCAGGCGGTGCGAAGGGCAGGCATCCGGATTCTCGTCGGACATACCCAAAGATATATCCCGCACAATCTGGAGGCTAAGCGGTGGATCAAGGAAGGAACGCTCGGACAGCTGCTTATGATCAACGACGCCCGGCACATCGATTACTTCCACGACAGCCGGCCGGCCTGGTTCTTCGAGAAGAGGCTGTCGGGCGGCGGGATTCTCGCCAATCTCGGCTCGCACTCCGTGGACAAGGCGGTATGGCTCAGCGGCTCGCGCGTGCTTCGAGTGAAGGCTCTCGTCAGCCATGCGGGGAGCAAGGGAGATGTGGAAGGCGGAGGTGCAGTGTTCCTTCATCACGAGAACGGAATCGCCACCACGATCGTACAATCCGGCTATAAGGGAGCGGCCCGCAATGAAACCGAGCTCTTGTTCTCCGGCGGCAAGCTCTGTTTGAAAACAGGCGTCTCCCTTCAAGCCAGCCTCGGTAAAGACTACGAGCCGGTCGAGACCCCGCAGGCAGAATCCCCCTTCGTCCTGCAGCTGCTCGACTTGATCCGCCATATCGAAACCGGAAGCGAGACGGCTTGCACGCTCGAGGATTCCCGGCATATCGTAGCGGTGATCGATGCGATATACCGCTCTCATGCTTCAGGAAGGGAAGAAGGCGTGCAGCTTACTTAAGCTTGCAAGCCGCCTGCGGCACCCCGCCGATTCTCCATTGACAGCAGACTTGTATGGCGCCTATAATAATCGATAATGATTATCATTAGCATGCCAGCATGCTCAAGGAGACGGTCTGATGAAAATCAAGTACTGCTGTAAAAATTTCAAAAACGGCTCCAAGTCCGTATTCAAGTCGATGAAGGACGAATTCCCGGACATTGAGCATAAGAAGAAGGATTGTCTTGGCTGCTGCAAGCAGTGCTCCAAGCAATGCGTAGCTAAAGTAGGCAAGTCCGGATTGATCTGTGCCGAATCACCGGATCTGCTGTATGAGCAGCTCAAACAGCTGCTCAATGGCTCGGTTCATGACAAAGAAACGGTTTTGATCTAAAATCTTAGCGGAGTGGTGTGCGCGGATCGCGCCCCGCTCCGCTCTTGCGTCCAAGAGAACATTCGGGAGATGAGCAAGCATGAGGGACACAATCCGTCAAGTCGCTGCCCGAGCTTATTCTGGTCGGCATCGAGCCGATTAACCGCCATGACGAGTACACGCCCTGGCCGGCCAAAGCGCTGATCAGCACATGGTTCCTAATACCCATCTGGCTTACAACGCGCTTGTCCGCAAGAGCTATCCCGAGAGCCGGCTGAAATTCGTAGAGGAAGAAGGAGGAACGCACGACGGGGTGTTCTTCGTCAAACATTTCCCCGAAGCTCTCAGGTGGTTATTTGCTTAACGACAACAAGCAGGCCGCAGTTGTAGGAAGGTTCACCTACAGAGCTGCGGCCTGTTTGCGCAAAGCTGCTTTCGTTAATGGAATTCCGCGAACCCGCCAGACGAGGCGTGTTCGTTATTTCTTTTGAGCCAGAAACTCATCCAATTGTTTTTGCTTTTCTGCGATAATTTTATCGACTCCGGCTTTTTTCTGTTTCTCCAGGAATTCGGCAATCATCTTGTCAGGATCGACAGAACCTGTCGTCAACGGAACGTGGTATTGCTCATTGAGCGTTGTATAGGCAGCGATCTCCGTTTTGACCGGTTGAGAATTGAAAGCGAAGCCGAACGATGGAGAAGCTACGCCTTTATCGTTGAACGATTTGTACAGCTCCCACTTTTTCGGATCTTCGTTTTCCTTCAAGAAATTGAGGAACTGATTGCCAAGCTGCCATTGGGCCCCTGGGTTATACTGCTCGGCTTCAGGGCCGTTTTTGATAATTTTGTCGCTCACCTTCACGTAATGCTTGCCTTCAATCCCGAAGTTGATCAGATTGTTGAAGACAGGGTCTTTATGAAGAAGATTGATGATCTGCATAGCCAGCTTCGGATTTTTCGACGTTTTGGAGATAGCCAGCATAGCACCGGACGCGTCGCCTGTCGTGATCGTTGGCTGCGTCAGATCGATCTGCTCCAGCGGGAAGCCGATATAGCCTTGCTCTTCTGCCGCTTTCCCAGGCTTCAGGCCGTCCGTAAAGGCAAACGCCTTGCCCGCCTTAGCCTGGTCTCTTGGGAATACCGTCGAAGTTGCCGCATCTTTATTGATATAACCGGCCAAGTACCATTTGCGGGCCAGCTTCGCTTTTTCCAGATACTCCGGCGTTTCAAGCGCATTCATAACTTTCGTTTCCTTGCCGATCTTGCGGATGACGCCAGGAACGGAGGCATCCCCCAAGTAGTCCCAATCCAGATTGTCCAGCAGCCCATTTCCGTTATTGGCGTTCGAATTATAGAATGGTGTGATGGTCGGCTCGTTCTCTTTAATAATCTTGAAGAGAGGCTCCAGATCCTCCCACGTTTTTACGGCGGTCAGATCCATTTTATATTTATCCGCCAAGTCCTTGCGGACGATCACGCCGCGCGTAGCCGCCAGCTCCTTGTTGGTCGGTACGCCGTAATTTTTGCCTCCGATCTTGGAGCCCTCGAGAAATCTAGAGTCCAGATTGGCAACAATATCCTTGCCATCCGACTTCAACAGCTCGCCGATGTCCAGGAAAGCGCCCTTGGCTACGTTAACGGTATAGTTTTGCCAGGCTGCCGTGAAAATAATGTCGGATTTTTCGCCCGAGGCAATCATCAGGTTCAGCTTCTGATCCCATTGTCCCCAATCGATCGCATTGATCTTCAGCGTAGCTCCGATATTCTGGCTGGCGAGATATTTGTTGGCCTCGGCCTCCACCGCCGCGACTGCTTTTTGCGGCACGCCCGGATACTGCAGGCTTACTTCATACAAAGCGGTCTCCTTTGGAGGCGCCGTATTCGTAGTCGCTCCTTTCGGGTCCTCAGGCTTCGGAGCCTCCGTCCCGGCCGGTGTGCTCCCTCCGCTGCAAGCGCTTAAGGCCAAAGCACATGTAAGCGGCAGCATTAGAAACAAGCTCTTCTTTTTATTTGTTTTCATACAAACCCTCCCACTGGCATAATAAATTTGTTTGCTCTATGCTAACCGGTCGACTAACCCGGATCTAGCCTTTGACCGCACCAACCGTAAGACCTTTGACAAAGTATTTCTGGAAGAACGGGTAAGCAAAGATGATGGGACCGATCCCTACGACAGCCATCGCCATCTGCAGCGTACGGTTCGGCAGATTCGCCAGATCCGAGCCCGACAAGTACTGGGATACGTTCGAGTTTTGCGTAATATACTGGATATTCAGCACAGCCCGCTGCAGCAAATACTGCAAGCCTACATTGTTGTTGCCCGGCTCAATGAACAAGAGGCTGAGGAACCAGTCATTCCAATAGTTAAGGGTCGTGAACAAGCCTACGCTTGCTATGACCGGCATGGAAAGCGGAATAATAATTCTCCAGAAGATGCCGAATTCTCCGGCTCCATCGATTTTGGCGGCTTCAATGACCGCGGGCGGGATGGAGGTTTGGAAAAACGTACGCATGATGATGACGAAGAACGGCTGGAGAAGCAGCGGCAAGATCAGGGCCAGCATGGAATTCTTCAGCCCGAGCACCATCACGTACAGGAAATAGAAAGGAACGAGCCCGCCGTTGAACAGTAGAGTAAAAAAGACATAGAAGGAGAAAAATCCGCGATAAGGCAAGTCCGATCTGGACAACGGATAGGCATAAAGCGCCGTGATCAGCAGGCTGAGCAGCGTCCCTGTGATCGTAACCGTGATGGAAACGCGATAGGCGTTCAGCACCTGCATCTTATCCTTGATGATATACTCATAGGCGTTCAGACTGAACGTTTCCGGAATAAACTTATACCCGTTGGCCAGAATCGTATTCTCGTCCGAGAAGGAGATCGAAATGACCAGAATGAAAGGGACCACGCAAAGGAGAGTCCATATGATGAAAAACGTGTTAATCGCAATGCTTGAGCCGGTTGACGCATCTAGCGCCTTGCCGCTCTGCTGCCCGCTCATACCTTTCCCTCCCTGTCTGCTTTTAGAATAGAGCTGAGTTTCTATCGAACTTTCTCACGGCGAAGTTGGCAAGAAGCACGAGTACGAACCCGACGAAGGCCTGATAAAGACCTGCTGCCGATGCCATGCCCGCATCCCCGTTCTGGATAAAGGTCCGGTACACATACGTATCGATGACCTGGGTAGTCGGGTATAACGGTCCTGCATCGAGCGGTACGTTGAAGAACAAGCCGAAGTCCGCGTAGAAAATCCGTCCGATCTGCAGCAGCGTCATCGTGATGATAAGCGGCGACAGAAACGGTATCGTAATATGCACGATCTGCTTCCACTTGCTCGCGCCATCGAGAACGGCCGCTTCGAAATATTCCTCGTCAATCCCGATAATAGCGGCGTAATAAATGACGACGTAGTATCCGATGTTTTTCCAGACATTGACGAACGGAAGGATATAGGTCCAATATTCGGGCGTCATGTACCAATCGATCGGCTCCATCCCGAACGCCTTCAGCACCGAGGTGTTGATATAGCCGGTTTCTACTCCCAGGAAAGCCAGCACCAAGTAACTGATGACGACCATCGATAAGAAGTAAGGGAAAAACATAGCCGACTGATAAATCTTCGATAACCGCCTGCTCTTGACCTCATACAGCATGACGGCCATCCCGACGCCTATGATCAGATTCAGACCGATGAAGATGCTGTTATACATCAAGGTATTGTAGGTCGTACTCCAGGCGGCGTCCGTAGCGAACAAATATTTAAAGTTCTGTAGTCCGCTCCACGGACTGCGGAAGGGACCGTCGGTAAAGTTGACATCCTTGAATGCCATAACAACACCGGCCATCGGCAAATAATTGTTAATCAGCAAGAATAGCGTTCCCGGCAAAAACATCAGATACAGGATTTTGAACTTGCTGAAATTGCTTGCGAATCCCGAACGGCGTTTGGCCTGCTTAAGCGGACGAACGGTCCTCTCAGGCGTGCGGGCCCCCACAGTTTCCATGTCTGTCTCTCCTCTCTTTCTCCTCTATGTCTATAGTATAGAAGAACATGGAAACCCCCTCTATAACTGCTGTGACTTCCCGACTAACGCTTTTGTGACCTGCCCGCCCGGCGAATGACGAAAAAAAGCCCAGCGCTTCTCACGGCGCGCATCACTGCACAGTCCATGACAAAGGCTGGGGCGCTCTCGCTTGCGAACGTTCCTGCCCGAGGGCTATTCCTCGGCTCTCGTCTGCTTGCGGTACTCTTGCGGCGTCTGGCCGGTAACCTTCTTGAACATTTTTGTAAAATGCGAAAAATTGCCGTAGCCGGTCATCTCCGCGATTTCGCTGATCTTCAGCGGAGATTCCGCGAGCAGCTGCTTGGCCTTCTCGACCCGCTGCTGCAAAATATAATCGAACAACGAAATCCCGCTTTCCTTCTTGAACATACGGGACAGGTACGCGGGATTGAAATGAACGAACGAAGCGATATCCTCGCGCGTCATTTCTTCCGCCATATGCTCCTTCACGTATGCATAGATTTGCTCCAGCACGGGCATTTTGTCCGAATTCGACGGGTATAGCCGCTCGATTCCGATGGTGGCTACCTTCATCGCCCATGCCTGCAGATGATTCAGACTTTTGGTCGCATGCGCAATATCGCTGAATTCCTTGGCGGAGTACAAATGATGCACCGAGATGCCCTGCTTATGAAAGACGTTGTACACTAGATTCAGCAATGCATGGTAGAAGGCCCCTAGAGTTTCGACCGTCAAGGAAGGCTGCTGCCGGAGCAGCTCGAAGCCCTCTTGCATCCGTTTTACGAACTCTTCCTTCTTCCCCGTCTCGAACAAGACTGCAAGCTCCGAAAACCAGGGAATAGGCAGGGCAGTCGCCATGGCCAGCTCCTGGGGCTCATTCCAGATCACAGTCCTGGAGTTTCGAATATTGTTGCGCTCCGCCTCCAGCAGCTCGTAATACACCTGGGTCAGGTCCTCGATCGGAGTCGGGTCCGCGATATAGCAGGAGACGTGGCAATAGAAATACTTGGAGCATGCTTCAATGTATTGTCTGCACTGCTGCTGCAGCTCCTCCCGGCCGAGCGGCATATCCCGGAGCACATAGAGCAGCACCAGGTTGATGCCGTGACGGTCCTGCAGAACGATCCCCTGCCTGCCGCTCTGGATGATCTCGGCGGCTGCGTTGCGCAGCGCATACTCGACGATCTCCTCATCGCGTACGCTGAGCTCCTTGTTCCATTGCTCGATGCTGATCATGATCGGCATCAGCAGGCTATCCGGCTTAAACTCGATGCTGTACGTATCCATGAGCTCCGCGAGCTTCGACGGCGACGGGGCTATCCGCTCGGCCAGCACATCCTGCCAGAACCGTTCGACGAGCAGCGGCTTCTGAGAGTTCCATAAGCCGTAATATTTGGAATAGGTTTCATGCTGCTGCTTCATCTCTCTTGCCTGGCTTCTCTTCTCCAGCGCTTCCTTCACCACCTGCAGCAACTGGTCATACTTCACCGGCTTCAATAAATAACTGAAGCTCCCAAGCTGCAGCGCCAGCTGAGCATAGCTGAACTGGGCATGACCGGTTAGAAAGATCATCTCGGTATCGAGTCCCTGGTCCCGGATGCTTTGCAGCAGATCAAGCCCGTTCTCACCCGGCATCTCGATATCGCATACGATGACGTCGATATCGGCCTGACCGAGAACCTCCCTCGCTTCCTCGGCATCGAAAGCGGTATGGATGTCCGTTATCCCTGCCTCCGTCCATGCGACCTTCTCATGCAGCGCCTGGACGGCATATTCTTCATCATCCACGATCAACAGCTTGTACATGAGCGGCCCCTCCTGATTGTTCATTGAATACTTGCATAGGCAGTCTAATCCTAACGACGGCTCCATGCTCCTCCTCATTGCTGAATTGTACGGAAGCTCGCTCGCCGAATTTCATTTTCAACCGGTGCCTGACATTCCATATGCCCAGATGCTTGTCTCCGTACTCGCCGTCAAACTGCTCGCTTTGGAGCATCTCCAGCAGAGCGGGCGGGAACCCGGGACCGTTATCCTTGATCAGGATCTGAATCGTATCGTCCAGCCGCTCGTCGGGCCCGATCTGGACGGATATCGCCAGTACCTGCTTCCGGTGCTTGAAGCCGTGTACCACGCTATTCTCTACGAACGGTTGTATGGTTAAGGGAGGAATGACGCAGGCCTCGTATCGGTCGGGTAAACTTACGGCGAAGGTCAGCTTGCGCGGAAAGCGCAGCTTCTGAATTTCCATGTAGTTGTCGATATGGGCGATTTCCTCATGGAGCCGGACAAAGCTTCGGTTCGTGCGGATCGCGAACCGGAAATATTCCGCCAGATGCTCGGCCATCTTCTGCACCAGCTCATGCTTGTGCAGAGCGGCAAGGCTGTAGATGATGTTCAGCGAATTCAAATAAAAGTGGGGATTAATCTGCACCTGGAGATGCTTATACTCCGCCTCCTTGGTCCGCAGCTGCTCCTCGTACACGTCGATCTTCAGATGCTGAATCTGGGCAACCATGTCGTTGAAGGTTCGGATCAGAAAATCAAACTCGGTGGAGGATTCATGGGTAAGACGGACCTCCAGATCTCCTTTCATCACCCGCCGCATTCCTTGCATCATGACATTCATCGGCGTGAAAAGAATTTTGCGGATAAAGAGCAGGGAGAACAGCAGGATAACCCCGGCGACCGCCGGTATCAGGAAGACCGCTCTTTGGAAAAAAGGAAGATTTTGAAGCAAAGCCTCCTCCTTGATCAGCAGGGTATAGTATACGTCGGCCAGATCGAATTTTACGCTGAGCAGCAAATATTTCTGACCGTTAGTCGGATGCTTGACCGTTTGATACGGGCGGTCGCTCCCGCCCATATGCGATCCGATCACACCGAGCAGCTCGGGCGAAAGAGTCGTATCCGAGAGAGGAATCCCGTGCTTGTCCACGATCACGCTCCCGGCCAGCTTCTCGTCCTCGATCGCCTCGATCGGCTCCAGCAGATCATTGAATTTGATCCAGGCGCCCATATAGAGAGACGGGTTGATCATGACAACCTTCATCATGGCCCGTTCCTTCTCCGAATCGACGATTCTCCACTCCGGGTTAACCGGGCTCTCTTCCTCCTGCCGTATAGCTGGCAGAAGCTTGTCCAGCAGCTCCATTCTATCGTTATAGCTGCTCTTGCTCATAAATATAAACTCGTCGCTCGGAACCGTATAAAGAAACAGCGAGTCGATGATATTGTAAAAATCGATATCGATGCTGAACTTGTTAATAATTCGCTGACGGATAAGGGCGTATTCATTGGTGGAGGAAGACGTGAAGTATAACGCGGTGATATCCGGGTCCCTGTCCGGAACCGAGTAGATATACGAGTTGGTCATTTTCATGACGAGGTCATGCTGATTCACCTGCTTCTCCAATTGATCGATATACGCTCTGGAGACCTGATCGCGCACCACCGTCGTCGCATATAGATTATTGAAGAAGACAAACACAAGCAAAGGGGTGATGACGACAAGAAAGCCGATAATGAACTTGACTCTCAGATTATTCCAGCTTCTAAACATGGCCGCCCCTCCCCCTACAACGTCCAGTCCTCCGAGAGCTGCTCATAGAGCACGATCAAGAACGCGGCCGGACCTGACGCATACAGGCGGGCATCGAGCTCCAGTCGGGCCGCGATCCGCTGGGCGATCTGCCACGCAAGCGCCTCCCGCTTCATGCGGTCAAGCGACGGCAGCCGCTCCACGAACGAGGACAGAAGCAGCCAATCCTCCCGCTCTATCCTGCTGCGCTCAGTTTCGGAGAGCTGAAGCTCCGGACGCGGCTCTCTCCACTTGCGCAGCCACTTCTCTGTCCGCCGGCGAAGAGCCAGCTGATCGGCACGCGTATCCCGGATCACCAGCGTGCCGGCAGCCAGATCCCCCAAGCGCTTATCCTTGGGATGGAAAAACATCCAGACGGCGCCCAGAAAATAGAAGGAGGGCAAAAAATCGATCAATCGGAAGAAATTGCGGATTACGGAGGACAGGAAGGTTAAGGGCTGACCGTTCTCCTGCACGACGCGGAGACTCATCCACTTCTTGCCGTACGATTGTCCCCCCATATAATATTCGGTTAGAACGAAATAACTCCCTATCAGCACGAAGCTGAAGAGGATCAGAAAAGCGGCCGCATACTCGCCGAGCGCGTCCGTTACGTTAACGCCGGCGAACATAAAACCGAGTCCGATAAGCAGGGCAACGGCTCCCAGCAGCGCGCTCAGCAGCAGGACGTCGAATACTTGAGCTGCCGTCCTGCTGCCGAGTCCGGCCGTCCGGAACTGAAGCCTGACATGCTCGGGGGTCACGATGTCCGCTTCGCGGTTGAATGCATCTTTCATGGAGAATTCACCTGCTTCTTCTTCCAATTAATGTGGTAGTATGGTACATATAGCTTGAAGGAGGATTTGTCATTATATGGACATTCATCGCTTTATTCGCGAACATAAGCCGGTCTGGTCCGAGCTCGAACGGCTGCTTGAGAAGTTCGAGCGCAAGAAACGGCATGTACAGGCCGAGGAAATCGACCGGCTCACGACCCTGTACAAGCAGGCCTCCGCTCATCTGGCCTTCGCCCAGACCTATTATGCCGGAGACGATGCGGAAGTTTTCCTGAACCAGCTGGTCAGCCGGGCCCACCATGCGCTGCACGCCGAGCAGTGGAAATCCGGCAGCCGCCTCGGCGATTTTTTCAAGCGGCATTTCATCGGATATGCACTGGAGCGGAAGTGGTTCATTCTGCTGGCGCTGCTGCTGTTCCTCGTTGGCGGCCTATCCGGCTTTGTCTCCGTCTGGCAGGATCCTTTGAACCTGTACGCCGTCCTGCCGCCAACAATAGCGGAAAGCGTGGACCCGCAGCGCGTAGGCGAGAATCACGATTCGATCCAAAGCGCGATCATGTCGTCCACCATCATGACGAACAATATCCGGGTCGCCGTGCTGGCCTTCGTCAGCGGGATTACCTTCGGGGCGCTCACCGTATATCTGCTCGTCTTTAACGGACTGCTGATCGGCGCTCTAGCCGCCTTGTTCTGGCAGTCCGGACGAAGCTATATATTCTGGGCCTACATCCTGCCGCATGGCATCATCGAGCTGATGGCCATCTTCATCGCAGGCGGAGCCGGACTTTATATGGGCTACCGGATGATCGCTCCCGGACGCTACACGCGCAAGTACATGTTTCTGCGCTCCGTGAAGGAATCCGCCCTGCTGCTCGTCGGTACGATTCCGCTCTTCGTCATCGCAGGCATCATCGAGGGCTATATTACGCCTTCCCCGCTGTCGCTGGAAGCCAAATACGCCTTCGCCGGTCTGACCGTGCTCGCCCTGGCCGTCTATGTTCTATACGGGGTCCAGAAGCAGAAGAGCTTTCTCGCCGAAGAGGGAGGGACGCTGCCTAGAGCCGGTCATCCGCTTTCACATTCAAGTACCGGTTAACCGCCGTAAAGGCCAGCTCTCCGACCGGCACGTCGATCACGTCTATGCCGCTGGCCGCTATCCGTGCGGAGAAGGCGCGCCGGTCGAGCGCAAACTTGTGCGCGAGGCTCTTGACATAAGCTTCGCGCTTGCCTGCGGTATCGGCAAGCGCCCAGCTGTGCAGCACCTCATCGCGCAAGCCGAGCAGCAGCACATGATGCTGTCTCCGCAGCCGGAGCAGCAGCGGCATCAGTTGATCCTCGAACATGTAATTGTCCAGATCGGAGAACAGGACGGTCAGTCCCCGCTTTTTCTGTACCCGCATCAAATGCTGCAGAGCCACCCTGTAGCTCGCTTCGACAAACTCGCTCTTCAGATCGAAAACCGATTCGGTAATCGTCTGCAGATGAGCAAGTCCAGCGCCCGGGGGCACGTACACCCTGACCTTGCTCGAGAAGGCCAGCAGCGCCACCTTATCCCCCTGCTTCAACGCTACGGCCGCCAGCGCAAGCGCCGCTTCCAAGGCGGCGTCCAGCTTCGTACGGCCCTCCAGCTCCACACCCATCATACGACCGCAATCGAGCAGGATCGTGACTACTTTGCCCCGTTCCGGCCGGAATATATTGGTCATCAGCGATCTCGATCGCGCGGATGCCCGCCAGTTGATGAAGCGCGGGTCGTCATCCTGCACATGCTCCCGGATGGCATGGAACTCCGAGCCCGCTCTCTCCCGTCTGTACACTCTCCGTCCATCCAATATCAAGTCACGCTGAGCCGAGGACAATATCCCGCGAACGACCGACATATCCGGGTAAATCCGGATGCTTTGGTCCGTTCGGACGTTCATCTGCTTGGACCACAGCCCTAGCCTGCCGCTGATGCGGAGCCTGATCCGATCGAACGCATGGGTGCCGCGTTCCAGCCCCGTCGCGGTATAGGTCAGCACGGCATCCCTTCCCTGCCAGCTCGTTCGCATCGCCTGAGGCTCTACGACCTGGAACTGCTGGGGTACATCGTCGGCCGCCTGAAGCATCAGCCGGTCTGATGGCGCCTGCGGCGCCTCTATCGTCAGCTTCACCTCGAACGGGCTGCCGATATCCGCTTGACCCGGCAGCGTCCGGCTCACACGGAGGCTGGCACGTCTGGGAAGCAGCGACAGGTCGAGCACCGAGGCGCCGGCCAATGCCGCGTTGACGAGCACCAGCGTTATCGTGCCAACGCCGGCCGCATAGCCTGCGCCCACGACAAGGGCCCCTATCCCGGCCGCAGCGGCCAGGCGGGGGGTAGGCACGATCAGCCGCTTCTCCAGCTTCTCAGCGAGGTACCGGAATCTGGGCCAGCGTTTCCTGGATGAAGTGGTCACTCGTTTCCCCCTCCAATTCAACCTGCGGCGTCAGCAGCAGCCGGTGCCTTAATGTCGGAACGGCCACCGTCTTGATGTCGTCAGGCGTGACGAAGCTCCGGCCGTCGAGCAGGGCCCATGCCTTGCTCGCCATCATCAGCGCGATGCCCGCCCGGGGGCTCGCTCCCAGAAGCAGCCGCTTGTCCTCGCGCGTCTTGCGAACCAGCGCCGTCATGTAGGCGAGCAGGGAATCCTGCACGACCACCTCGTGGAGCGACTTGCGCAGCTCCTTCAGCCTCTCCAGCGACATGGCTGCGGTTGTCTCCGCTCCGCGGGTCGTCTCTGCGAAGTAAGGAACATGCTCCTTCAGTATGCCGAGCTCGGCTTCTAGGGACGGATAGGAGACGACCAGCTTGAACAGGAACCGGTCAAGCTGAGCCTCCGGCAGCGGGTAGGTCCCTTCATATTCCACCGGATTTTGCGTAGCGACGACGAAAAACGGATCCGGCAGCAGATGGGTTTTACCCTGGATCGTGACCTGCCGCTCCTCCATCGCTTCCAGCAGCGCAGCCTGAGTCTTAGGCGGCGTCCGGTTGATCTCGTCGGCCAGCAGTATATGCGTGAATACCGGTCCGCGGACGGTCTCGAACTCGTTCGTCTTCATATTCAGGATGACGCTGCCGGTAATATCGCTCGGCATCATATCCGGCGTGAATTGGACCCGGCTGAACGTACCGTCGACCAAGTCGGCCAAGGTGCGCACCATCTTCGTTTTACCGAGTCCGGGCACGCCTTCCAGCAGCACATGCCCTCCAGCCAAAAATGCGGTCAACAGCAAGCGAATATTTTTCTGTTGTCCGATTACGATACGGTCCATCTGCTGCAGAAGCTGTTGCAATCGGTTCACTTCCCTTCCAGTTTGCGAATGAGTTCATCGGCGGCCCGGCTGTCCTGCTCCAGCTGCTTCGATGTGTATACGCTGGATTCCCGGGCCTTTCGAAAGCTGGCAAGCAGTCCCGCCAGCCATTCGGCGTCGGCTTTATCCCCGTGCAGCCTCGCTGCGGCAAGGATCTGGCCGTCTGTGGCGTCCGTACGTACGCCCCACTTCTCCCGCAGCAAGCTGCGGACATACGCCTCCTGATGCGAGAGAGCTTCCCGCGCAAGTCCCCGGCGGTCATACCAGCCGGCCGCTGCGAGCAGCGTCTCGTCCCCGCGCCTGACGGTCCAGGAGCGAGGCGTATAGGCAGGTCCGAAGCGGACGGCCTTCAGCCAGAGCCAGAGCGCAGCAGCCGCTGCCGCCTGGGCGATTACGGCCAGCAGCCACGCGGGATAGATCGCTAGCAGACCCGGCTTGTCCTGGACGCCGTGGTGATAATCATCGAACCAGACCGCCTGGCGGTCTTGCGGCAAATAGGGCCACAGCAGCTCAAAATGAGCGTTGGCGAGTACGGTATCGTTGCGCGTCCATTGGGGCATCAGCACGAGCGTGACCGTTCCTTGGCCGTGCTGGGATCTTGCAGCAACGACGCCCTCCTCATCCCGAAGAAGCGGCTCCACACCGGACGCCTCTTGGATGCGTACGGAAGCAGCTATGCTCCCCGTCCGTGTCGGCGCTTCCGGCTGAAGCAGGTCGGTGATCGGAACGGCCTCCGTATTAACCTTCTCCAGCTTGCTGTAAGCAAAGGGCGTCCACTCGGGAGGCGAGCTGTGGAACAGCAGCAAGTCATTGCCCCGTTCCACCCAGCGCAGCGCATTCTCCCGGTCTTTATCCGTCAGGCTGAGCGGCTGGATAACCACGAGCGAATGTCCTTGAGTCTCCGGCAGCGAGCTCCATGGCTTGCGCCACGCCTTGACCGGTTCGCCGCGTTCCTTTAACAGGACGTACAGCCCCTTAGTCCCGTTGGCAGCCGGCGAGCCGGAGAGATAGGCAGGATAGTCGGGCAAGCCTGGTTTCACCAGCAAATAGCCTAAGATCAGAAAAGCCAGCACGCTAAGCAGAAGCGCAAGCTGACGCTTATACAACTTCAGCATCATGCCCGCCTCCTCCCCGTGCCGCTGCTTCAAGCGCCTGCATGCGGACATAATCATCCGCAGACGCTGAAGCGGCGCCGTATACGACATGCTCGAAGAGAGCAGCCCCCTCTATGAAGGGCGAGCACAGCTTCGGCTTGCGATCCGTCAGCTCGTCCACATATTCGCGATTCGTTTTCCACTTCTCGGCGCGTATCCAGCCCTGCTCGTCCATCAACAGCAGCACGCTTAAAAACATGCGGCGCACCGCTTCCGGGTAATCCCCTTCGGCGGCGCACCGCTCGGCCTCTTCCCGCAGCTGCGCCGAGCTTTTGTCAAGCTCGGCGACGGAGCGGAAAATGCCGCGTCTGCGGCTCCTGCGGAGCAGGACGGTGCTGCGGATCAGCCATACGATAGCTGCTGCCAGCGCGGCCAGCAGCAGCCCAAGCAGAAGGTAGGCGAGCACCTTCGGCGTCCCCGGCGGAAGATCCACGTCCGGGAACAGCCCGAGTACCTTCCGCCACATCCGCTCCAGCCAGCCCAGAAGAGGATTGATGGAACGTTCGCGCAGATAAGCCGTGAACTCCTCCCTAGCAAGGATTTCCTCCAGCTTCTCCTTGTCTGCTTGCATGTCATAATTAATCATCGTTCGAAGTCGGCTCCCCCGCCTTCGGCGAATCCGTATCCTCCGGTGCCGGCGACGTGTTCGTCTCTTCCCTCGAGCCGCCTTCCGCATCACGCGCCTCCGGGGACTCTTCAGCCGATCCGGCTTCGGCTCCGTCAGCCGAGGCTTCCTCCACATCTGCTCGGGAAGGGACAAGCGGCTCCAGCCCGGCCGCCGTGGCGCCTGCCGCTGCTCCGCCTATCAAGCTGCCGCCCGATACGCCGTATACATCCCCTGCCCGGGCAGATTCTCCGTATACCGGCTGCCCGGCAGCGGGTGGCATACCCGTCGAGGTTTGCAGGTAGCGCTCCAGATCGGCCCCTTCATTGCGTACGCGAAGGTCGTAATAAATGACCGCGTAAGGGATCGTATAAAAGGGGGCGATAAGCAGGATCAGCGCAATATTGATCAATTGGCCGATCAGCGACATTTTAAACACCGCGATCAGCAGCGCATAAGCGCCTAGCGAGAAGACGGAATAAATAATAGAAAGAATCAGGTACACGGCGAATATACGCCAGAAGCTCCCCCGGGTCAGTCTCCAGCTGCGGCGGATAGCCTGCCCTCCTTCTTCCAGCGTCACAATAGGCAAGTAAAAGCCGAAGCGAATCATGAAAAAGCTGGAACAAGCCGTCATCCCGAGGCCTGTCAATATGTATACGACAAAGATAATAATGATAAACGCAACGCTTCCCCCGAACGGATCCCCGCCCAGCGCCAGAAAGCCGGCTCCTACGCCAACCGTCAGCGAAGCGATGATAACGATAGCAATCACGAGCGCGATCCAGATGACGAATAGCAGCCCGACGACGATCAAGCCGTACAGGAAGGTATTGCCGACCTGTCTGCCGTAGCGGGCGAACGACTTGCGCAGCACCTCGGCAAAGCGGACTTCTCCGCCCTCGATGGCCGTCCTGACCAGCTGAAGCTGAGAAGACAGCATCACAGGCGCAAGCAGCACGGCGTAAAGAGGCAGCACCAGCAAGATAAACAGAATCATGCCGGGACTTGGCTCATCGGTTGCGCCCCCGTTCCCGTTTACAAACAAATTCAAAGATTCGGCGAACGAATCCCCGCTTTGAGGCAATAGCGGAACCGTCGATAAATTATACAGGAGTAAATTCTGAAGCAGGTAAAAAGGTCCTACAAATAAGAGCAGTAATAAAAAAGCAGTGGCGAAATGCTTGCGGTAAAGCTGAAAGCTTCTGTCTAAAATCGCGCCCACGCCCATCGGCTTGTTTAAAGAGTCCATACACGCATCCTCCAGTCACATATTCGACACTATTATACATGAACATCCTAGCGAAGGCACCAAAAAAAACCATTTTCGCTAGGATTTCAAGAAATTTACCTATTTATCGTTCGTCAGTCTGCCATCGGAGCTGACAGGAAGCGGCTCTCCAAGCTGTTCCGGCATAGGCTTTAGGACATGTACATTGAGAAAATCTTTAGTCCGGGCCAGCACCTCTCTTGCCTCATATTTCCGGATGTCGCGATAGTCCTGTTTATCCGGCGCTGCCCCGACCGCCTCTATGCCCATAGCCCTGGCCACATAAATAGCTCGCTTCAGATGGTAATCCTGCGTAACGATAATGATCTTCTTCGCTTGAAAGACAGCTTTGGCCCTGTACATGCTATCGTAGGTGCTAAATCCCGCATGGTCCATGAAAATATGCTCATCAGGCACCCCTTTCTTCATTAAATAATTTTTCATTGCATTGACCTCATCGTATTCGTCGCTCGCGTGATCCCCGCTGACGATGATCCGGCCTGCTTTTCCCGATGTATAAAGATCATAGGCCGTATCCAGCCTGTCCCTAAGGATATCCGATACTTTCCCGTTGGAAAAGACGGAGGCGCCCAGCACCACCAGGGCCTCGGCTTGCGGCAGCTCAGTTTTCGGTAATATATGGGTATGCCCGGTACGCAGCACATATTCATTGACGACCAGCAGCGAGGTAATGCCGATAAAGCCCGCGAGCGCGAGCAGCCGGAGACATCGAGCTGCCGAACGCAGCATTTTCCCGATTTTTCGTTTAACCTGTTTCATTCCAATCTCCTTTTCCCTCATTACCTGTACAGGGAAGCTTTGAATCGACTAACCTGTACACTCTCCATTATACCTTATCCGGAGAACGGAAAGGACTCCACTTTATTGGGGGGGAGTTGTCTCTATTCGATCGATCATACATGACAAAAAGGGCCCCCGTCCAGCGGGAGCCCCTAACTATGTGCGAATCAGTCTGCCGATTATACCCGTGTTTCCCTGCTGCCTGCCCGGCGATGACTAAGATTGGCTTTCAATCGGGCGGGTATTCCAGTGCGGTCCATTCATGAATAGACCAGTAGTTACCAACGCTTCCCTTCTGCACCATCTTGACGTAGCGGGCAGTCTGCGTAGGGAAGCGGATCGACAGGAGCGGCTTGCCGGTGCCGGCTGCCACCGGCTCCCCCCAGCTTGCGCCATCCAAAGAGACATAGACCTCATAACTGCGAGGATAGTCATAGGCGCTTCCCGTCGCATCCAGCACGAGAGCGTTGAAGGTACGGGGAGCCCCCATATCCACCTGAAACCATTGTCCGCTCACCTGATGCGCTCCGGTGTCCCACCGGGTCGCGGGATTGCCGTCCAGCGTGTTCCCCGCCTTGGCGGACTGATGGGAAGCGGTAGCGGTCCAGCCCATTCGCTCCAGCTGATAAGGCTCGCCTCCCGGCATCCCATAAGTGACTGCGGTAACTGGCATAGAGCCTTGAGATTCATTGCCAGCCAGGTCCCTCGCTTTCACCGTGAAGGTATACGCCGTCGCCGGTGCAAGACCCGTCACCGTGTACGTCGTACCCGTCACCGTCATGTTGTTTACCTTCTGCAGTCCCAGATACACGTCATAGCCTGCTACGCCCCTATTGTCCGTCGATGCCGTCCAGCTGAGGCTGACGGCCGAAGACGTCCGGCCCAGCACTTCAAGATGCTCCGGTGCCGTCGGAGGCGATGTGTCGGCAGCCCTACTTCCGCGGGTGATCACATAGATCGGGTCGCCGGCCGGACCGTTCCCCGATCCGTTCGCTGCGATGATCCGGTACGTGTAGAATACGCCGGGGCTCAGCCCCTCGTCCGTATAGGACGTACCCGTGACGGAAGCTGCTGCGAGCTGCCAGGATGCGGCTCCTTCGCTGCGCCGCTCCACCCGGTAACCACTCGCCAGCGGGTCGGCGGCCCACGACAAGGCCGTGGACGAGGACGTGACCCGCGTCACCCCGGCCAGCTTGACCGCTCCGGGCGGCGGAGTGGCCAGCTCCGTCAAGGTATCGATGGCAGCCGTTACTCCGGCTAAATCTGCGGCCACGACGTTAAGCGCGTGATACTCCCCGGAGAAGGGCGAGTTTACCAGGCTGACCGCCGCATGCCCCGGCGCAAGCCCGTTCCCCTGCTCCGAAAGCAGATAGCCTCTGGCTTGATCGAGCAGCAGTACATTGGTGGAGGAAGTCCCGAACAGCACGAGGTCCGTATCGACCGTGCTCCACTGCGGATATTTGGTCATGGACTGGTACGTCTGCAAGCCTTTCACCACCCCGCCGGGTCCTGCAAGGCCCAGCGAAACGCTGCGGCCCTGCTGCACATAGTGCTGCTTCAACCGATCCGCTTGGGTCACGATGGCAGGATCGGCCTGCTGCGCCGCCGTCAGCGCGATCGTCAGCGGTACATCGGAGCGCGTCGCGAATGACCGGATATCCGCGGTTCTGTCCAGCTTCACCGAAGCGTCCGGCGATGCGGCTGGCGATTGAACGGCGACCTGCACTGTCGTCTGCAGCCCGCTCAGCAGCTCCTTCGCCTTCACCTCGTAGATGCCGGGCGTATCCCGCTCATGCAGCGGCAGCTTGGCGCTTAAGCCGGAGGCCGAATATACGGTCGCCGTATCGCCGCTTGTCGTATGCGTAACGGTCAGCTCCACCGGGATGCCTGCCATCGCATCGGGATTGCGGATGGCCGTGAAAGCCTCGAAGTAGCCCGCTTCCGATTTCGTTACAGCCAGCTCAGGCGTCGTCACCTCAGCCGGAGGCAGCGCATACCATTGGAATCCGTTCGTCCGGAGATCGACCTGCCCTGCCTCGGCCGTTGTAAGCTGGCGCCCAGCCCGGACATCGTAGATCGGCCTTGACGTATTCCACTGCAGCGCAGCTGTCTTGCCGACGAGATGCTGGCTCTGGCCTGCAGCCGTGTCATGATTTTCATTCAGCACGGTGACGTACTCCGTATCTCCGGCACGGGTCGGGACTGCCCAGACCGTGCTGCTGTCGGAGTACGCGATCGGCTTCTGCACGGCAGCCATCGCCGTCCGCAGCTTGACGATATTCGCCGCATTGCGGTTCAGGAGCAGATTCGTCTGGTCGGTGTCGCTCTGCACCACATATGAAGCTACCTGCATCCCCGTCTGCGTCGCGGTTACCGGAGATACCGATTCGTCGTCCTTCAGGATCAGGCCGCCCTGATCCACGAAGCTTTGCAGCTGCGGGACAAGACCGTCATACCAATGCCAGCTCGCATCGAATTCATTCAGACCGACGAGCAGAATCGACTTGATGGAGGAAGGAAGCCCGCGCTTCAGCTCCTCCGGGGTGATGATTTTGGACGGCCAGCCGGCCGCATGCGTCAGGAACAAGGCTTCGGTTACTTTGCCTTCATGAGAGCCCTGAAGCAGCTGCGCTTCGGTCGGATTTTCGCCTGCCACGATTCCCCGCAGCAGCGCCTGATCGTTCACATACATGATCCCGATCGAAGGCGTCGGCTCCGTCAGCGCGTACGCCCCGCCGTACTTGTGAATCCACGCGTACAGCTCCTTCTGCTCGGCGATCATCTGAGGCTTAGCCAGCGGAC
The DNA here is from genome assembly GCF_009846885.1 of Paenibacillus puerhi. GTDB lineage: Bacteria > Bacillota > Bacilli > Paenibacillales > NBRC-103111 > Paenibacillus_G > Paenibacillus_G puerhi. The sequence goes on along the minus strand of NZ_WUWM01000005.1, from coordinate 121,819 downwards.
CGCGGTCGTTAGCCAGCACATTGGTGCCGATCGCCTGCACGCCCCGCGTCAGCGTCATCGCATACGTCTTCTCCCGGTCGGCTTTGCCGTAGAACAGGGAGAAATCATCCTGCAGCGCCCAGGTCGGCTTGTTCGGCGCGTAGCTCCGCAGCTTATCGACCAGCGACACATTATGAAGCGGCTTCGAGGCATCCAGCTCATTCCAGTCGTAGGCGGACTGAACCGGCAAACGCTCGTGCATGTCCTTGCCCGGAATCGTCGCCCACAGCCAGCCTCCGCGACCTCCTACGCCGGGAGAGCTGCCGTAGGAGCCCGTTGTCGTCGTGTAAGCCGGGTTCACCTCGGCTGCCGCTTGGGCGAAGTAGCCGTACTGTTTGTACGTTTCATTATAGCGCCCGATGTAATCCAGGAACGGCTTGGCGCCAGTTGCCCAGTACTCATGCGTTTTGAGCGAATACTGCCCCTGAAGGCTTGGGGCGATCGGTGTGGTCAACGGCTCCCCCGCCCCCGTCTGGAACGGGACAAACGCCCGGCCCCAAGGCCGGTTCGGATGCGGCGGCGCCCAATCCCAATACTGGGCGTAAGCGGCATTATCCGCTCCCAGGCTGATGCCCGCGAGGTTCGGGTAACGGCTCAGCCGCTGCAGGCCAAGCTGCAGCTCCCGATACAGCGGAGCGTGATAATCGGCGATGTAGGAGCTGTAGAACGACAGGTTCTGGCTGGTCAAATCCATGATATCCCAGTCGGTCCTTGGGATAAGTCCCAACTGCACGCCTCTGTCCGCCAGCGCCTGCGCCATCTTCTCGTGGCTCTTGGCGCTTGCAGGATCCGCGAAGGTGCCGAATTCATACACCCGGTCATAGCCGGTGTCAGCCACATACTCGGCATAATCCTCCACGGTCCCAAGATCTTGATACATGCGGGCGATATCCCGATGCTCCGAATGATAGAAGCCTCCCGAGCTCATCCCGTGGGGCAGATAAATAAAATTGACCGTCTCCGGCGACCGGGGCACCTCCGTGCCGATATGCCGGGCGATCGAGCTGCCGGTGGGCTCATACTTCGGCGAGGCAGGCTTCGCCCCGGACAACGCCTGCACGTCGGCATCCCAAGCGCCTTGATGCGGGAAGGTCTCGGGACCATCCACGCTGGTCACCGTAATCGCCGGACCCGGACCCGGCAGCGTTAAGTTAATCTTCAGCTGCACATCCTTAGGAGCGCCGGGAACAATCGGCGCAAGCCCTGCGTCGAAGCTCACCGGTCCGCGGCCGTCCACCCACAGCTCATAGGGCTTGCCGTCTTCATTTTGCGGCAGCAGCAGAGTCAGTGAATCCATCGTCCGGGTACCGCTGTTATAGATTTCCTTGCCGTCGTTCTTCAGGATGACTGACTTGACTGCGCCGGGGCCCGTTCCGGCGATCTTGACCGGGAACGTCCACAGCTCGTAATCCCAGATCCATGATCGAGCTGTGCGGTCCGAAGCATACATATTCGTCTGTCCCCAGCGCCAGGCGACTCCCCGGAACCAATGATTGCCGGGCGACAGCACGTTGTCGTAGGGACGCTGCACGATCGACATGTTGGCGGGCGGCTGCTGCAGCAGAATCTCGGTTTTGTATTCCGCCCCGTCTGCGAACGGCTGGACGGTCCGTATGGACGAACCGCTGTTGTCCTGCGGGATATCCAGAGTGATTTGCGGCCAATCCACCGCGTCGGGACCGTCCCTCCGCACGGCATTCTGGTGAATCTTGGCGCTGCCCTTTGTGAACAGTCCCGTCGGGGTGTCGAATCGCACCAAGCGCAGCGTAGCGTACTTGGTCGGGGCGGTGAAGTCGCTGTCCAGTGCGGAGCGCGTGACGATCGTATTGTTCATATCCGCCTGAACCTGCGTCTGCGTCAGCGGGGCGGCATACATCCGAAGCGAATCGATCGCTCCCCGGTAGCCGTACTTCATCATCGTACGGGTTGCGGTGTCGAAATGCCATTCGGTCCCAAGCAGCACCGGCAGCTCGTTCGGCAGCAGATCCGTAAAGACGCCGTTTGCAGGAACCTGCCCGATCAGCTTGCCGTTGACGTACAGCCAGACCCCTTCATATTTCTCGAAGACGGCGGCCACATGGGACCATTGCCCCGCCGCCAGCTCGGAGGCCGTGTACGACCAGTTGTACCATTTCTCGCCATAGTCGGAGCCGAAGTAAAGCTTGTTGCCCTGGAGGCCGAGATAGAAGGTCGTCCCTTTCCAATTCGCATCCCGCTTGGACGCAATCGGCTGGTAGCCGTTCAGATCATCCGGCTTGATCCAGGCCGAGATCGTAAATGCTGTGGAAACGCGGTTCAGCTGGCCGGGCTTCGTGATCGAGGCCTGATCGCTCCCGCTCAGCACGAGCGCCTGCCCTGCTCCGGGACGGCCCGGCGCGTAAGCGGCCGGCGCGCTGAACGAGCCGGCATTTTCCGGCTGCGCCGGATTGCGCGTATCCCAGATCGCGTTAGGCTCGGAAGCCTGCGGCTCCATCTCGTATCTGGCGATCAGCGGCAGCTCCATGACAGGCAGAGTCGTCACGATCAGAGTCGCCGGGGCGGATTCGTTGCCGTATACGTCCCTGGCTTTTACGACGAGCGAATAGGCCGTATTCGGCGTCAGACCAGAGAAGCGGTAGGCACGCACCGAAGGCGGCAGCGAGATCACCTTGGCCGAATCGAGATATACGTCATAGCCGGCCACCCCGATATCATCGCTAGACGCGTCCCACGAGGCGTCAAACTGGGTATCCAGCAGCTTCTTGACCGTCAGATTTCCCGGCGTCGTCGGCGGGTTCAGGTCGGGATCCGCCTGGCCGTACAGCTGCAGCTCATGGATAGACCAGAAGCTGCCGCTGTTCTTCGTCAGCGTCAGGCGGACGTAGCGGGCGGTCTGCGCCGGAAATATGGCGTTTACAAGCGCTGAGGTTCCGACGAAGGTTCCAATCGGCTCGCTCCAGCTCACGCCGTCCTCCGAGACGGAGAGCTGAAACTCGCGAGGGTAGTCGCCGTTGGAACCGGCCGCATTCAGCGATAGCTTGCTGTAGGATTTGCCTCCCGGTCCTGTATCGAGCTGAAACCACATGCCTGCCGCCTGGGCGGCTCCGCTGGTCCACCTCGTGGAAGCGCTGCCATCTATAGCTAATAAAGCACTGCCCCCTCCATGGGAAGCGCTCGCCGCCCACAGAGCACGCTCCAGCGCAGCTTGGGTCGTGAAGGTTATCGGCGTCGCGTACACCGACTTATGGCCAGCCATATCTACAGCCCGAACCTGAATCGTATAAGCGGTTTTGGGAGTCAATCCCTTCAGCGCGAAGTTCGGCTGCCGGGTAAATCCGGCATAGTCGTTACCGGCGTACACCTCATAGCCAAGAACAGCCACATCATCGATGCTGGCGCTCCAGCTGAGCGACGCCTCCGTGTCCGTCACCCCGGCAGCCGCCAACGCATCCGGTATTGAAGGCGCTTCCATATCATCCGCTTGTGAACCGAGCAGCTTCAGATTCTGGATCGACCAGTAGTTGCCGACTCCCTTGGTCAGCGTAATGCGCACATAGCGGGCCGATTGCTCGGCAAATTCCGCCTGGATCAAAGCGCTGCCGTTGCCCGATGCGATCGGCGCGCTCCAGGTTGCCCCGTCATCGGACACCGTTACCGAATAACCGCGGGCATAATCGCCGCTGTAGCCGGTCGAGTCCATGACCAGCTTGTGGTACGATTTCTCCCCCGGTCCGGTATCAACCTGGAACCACATGCCGGACACCTGATTCGCGCCGCTGGTCCATCGGGTGGACGACAGCGCATCGATAGCCAGACGCGCTGCTCCCCCCCCATGCGAAGCGCTCACGCTCCACAGCGCCCGGTCCAGCTCGTCCAGATTGACGACAAGCGGCGTGCTTGCGGCGGATCTATTCCCGGCCGCATCCTTCGCTCTGACCGAGAACGCGTAGTCTGTGCCCAGGGTCAATCCCTCTGCCTTATACAGCGGAGGTCCTTCCACGCTCGCCTCCAGCACCCCGTCCCGGTACACGTCATAGCCGGTCACGCCGGTATCATCCGCCGGGACCGACCAGGTCAGCTGGACGGACGTATCGGTACGCCAGACTGACTCCACATTAGCCGGTACACCTGGCGCTTGCGTGTCCGCGGCATGAACGGGGACTGCCTGCAGCGGCAGAAGCCCGGTCAGCAGCGCCCCTAGGAGCAGTCTTGAAGCCGTTCGATGCAGTTGTTTCCACATCCGTTCCTCTCTCCTCACCTGAATCGTATTTTGCCTGAATGTTGATTACACCAGCCTCTGCTCGCATGCAGAGCGTCATCACCCCCTTTCCTTATCCGCGTTGACGCTTGTGCCCAGTGTCCGCCTTTATCCCTTCACGGCTCCGATCAGCACGCCCTTCACAAAATACTTCTGCAGGAAAGGATATACCGCAAGCAGGGGGAACAGCATGACCATAATACCCGCAGAGCGGATCGATTCCGGCGTCAGCATCTGCTCCGCCTCCTCCAGCTGAACGTTGTTCAGGCTTTGCAGGAGCGACTGGTTCGCCACCATATTCTGAACCAGTACGGCCAGATTGAATTTGGAGGAATCATTAATGTTGATCAACACGCTCTGGAATGAGTTCCAGTAGCCTACGCCGTAGAACAGCGTCAGCGTAGCCAGCACCGGCATGGACAACGGCAGCACAATCTGCCAGAGGAGCCGCCATTCGCTGCAGCCGTCGATTTGGGCCGCTTCATTCATCTCCTCGGGAATTTGCTCGAAGAACGATTTCAGCACGAGCATATTGTATGCGCTGACCAGTCCCGGCAGCCACAACGCCCAGTACGTATCGACGATGCCGAGTCCCCGATTGACGAGGAAGGCCGGAATCGCCTGGATGCCGAACAGCATCGTGAACACGATGCCCAAGGTGAAGAACCGTCGGGCGTAGAAATAGCCCTTGGACAGCGGATAAGCGGCCAGAATCGTAAACAGCATGCTGAACACGACCCCGAAGCCGGTAATGACCAGACTGTTGCGGAACGTGCGGACAATCGGCGTCCCGTCGATCAGCATCTTGTAAGAGTCAAGCGAAAAGCCGACCGGCCAGATGCCCACTTTTCCCGCTGCGACGGCCTCGTATTCGCTCAGCGAGATCGCTGCCAGATTCAGCAGAGGAAGCAGACAGCTCATGCCGGCGATACCTAAAAGCACGTAGTTGGCCGCATAAAACCATTTTTCACTGCGCGACAACTTCATGACCGTCCTCCTCCCTTACCATAAGGATTGGTCGAACAGCTTGGCGAGCCGATTCGCGCCCACTACCAGCACGAGACCGATCACAGCCTCGAACAGCCCCATAGCCGTCGTCATGCTGTACAAGCCTCCCTGTATCCCGACCGTGTAAATATACGTGCTAATGACGCTCGACACATCCGACACCACGGCATTCTGCAGGTTGTATACCTGATCGAAGCCGACCTCCATCACACTGCCCATCGAGAGAATAAGCATGAGCGTCATCACCGGCAGAATCCCCGGCAGAGTAACATATCCGATCTGCTTGATCTTGCTTGCTCCGTCGATGCTCGCCGCTTCGTACAGCGACGGATCGATCGAGCTGATCGCCGCCAGATAGATAATGGCCGAGAAGCCGGCTTCCTTCCAGATGCCCGAGCCGAAGAAAATCGCGAGCCAGGAGCTCGTCTGATACAGGAAGCGGACCGGCTCGCCGCCGAAATATTCGATGATCGTGTTCACTGCGCCGGCCTGCGAACCGAACAGCGTAACCACGATCCCTCCGACGATGACCCAGGAGAAGAAATGAGGCAAATAAAGCAGCGTCTGCACCGAGCGCTTGAACCAGGCTTTGCGTACTTCATTGAGCATCACCGCAACCAGAATCGGAAACGGGAAACCGATCACGATCTTGAGCAGGCTCAGCATAAATGTATTGCGGATGATAGCGATGGACTGCGGGTTGGAGAACATCATCCGGAAATAATCGAGTCCGGCCCACGGACTTCCCCAGATGCCCTGCATCAGGTTGTAATGCTTGAAGGCAATGACATTGCCCAGCATCGGCACGTAGCGAAACAATATAAAAAAGACGATAACCGGAATAAACATCAGCAGCAGCGGAACATTGCGCCGGAACCGGCTGCGACTATGAGTCCGCAGAGCGGTTCCGGCTCCGGCGTGCCTTGCTTGCCTGCTGGGCTTGCCTGCCAAGCGCCCGTTAGTTTCTCCGGATACCGTTTCAGGCGTTTTCATCATGGCATCCCCCTATTCGTTTCAGCGTCCAGTCGATGTAATCGAGGCGCATGGACTCGCCGTACCTTCTCTTTACAGAAGAAGGTCCGTTCGGCAATCGAACGGACCCGCCCCGTTACCTGCTTATATGCACATCCTTAGCATGAACGCCGACTGTAGTTCCCTTCCATGATGCCCTCGCCGGCTCATGCAGCCGCTACTTCGGCTTATTTGGTGGAGTACAGCTTGACGGCATCTTCTCCGAACTGATACAGATCCTTCAGCAGGAACGCATTCGCCTTGTTCGTTTCATACCACTTCGTATAGAATTCATCGACCTTCAGACCGCCCGACTTCTCCCAGATACTCTTGGCGTCCTTCTCTGCTTGCTCGGCGGTATAGCTGCTGCCGCTGACAATCGATTTCATCCATACATCCTTTATTTGCTGATCGGTGTTTTTCACAACCAGCGCGAGATCCTGAGGCAGCACGGGCAAATATTCCGGCTTCAAGGTTGGGATCGGACGCTCCTTGCTCACATAAGCCTCATTGGCCTGCAAAGCCAGATCCCGCAGCGTTTTCTGCGTTTCCGTCTCCTGCGAGCGCTGCTCGGTAAATGAGCATTTGCCCAGCAGGAGCACCGAAGACATCATCCGCAGATCGGAGGTGTAGGAAATCTCTTTTTTGTTTTTCTCGGCATCCAGCGGTTTCGGGCAGCCCGCTTCATTCTTGCTCCAATGGACGCCCTCTTCGCCGCTCTCCAGCGTACGCGCCGTCTCCGGCTTAATCATGAAGTCAATATATTGCATGACCGCCTTCGGATCCTTCGCTCCTGCGTTGATCGCCCCGACCATCTGGATCGGACTGCTGACGACTGGACTGAACTGTCCGAATTCGGATTTCGGCAGCGTCAGGATCGCGAGCTTCGCATTCGGGTTGTTTTTCTTCAACGCATCATAATCCTTGTCGACTATTTCCTGATGCAGATACATGCCGAGCTTACCAGAGAGGAAATCCTGCTTGGCTTTCTCTCCATTCTTATCAGCGAGAAAATCCTTGTCAGCTACCCCTGCATCGAATAATTGCTTCTGGAACGCGACGGCAGCCGTTATTCGATCCCACTCATGTATAAATTTGTCCCCTTCAAAGCGCCACTGCACCTCCCCGAAGCCAAACATATGCTGCAGGATCGAAGGTCCGTTCCCGCTCAGGTTCAGCCCGAAGGTGTCTGCTTTGCCGTTGCCGTCCGGGTCCTTCGACGCGAATGCCTTCGCTACCTCCAGCAGCTCTTCCGTCGTTTTCGGCATTTGCAGATTCAGCTTCTGCAGCCAATCCTCCCGGATGTAGATGCGGTGTCCGGCCATCAGCGGCGTTACCTTGCCGATCTCGTATACCTTGCCGTCGTCCTTGGTGCCAAGCTTCTTCAATTGCGGAAATTGCTTCATTAAATCTTTATACGTGGTGCTGTGCGTTTCGATCACATCGTCCAGCGGCATGAGCAGCTTTTGTGCGTACCATTGGTTTCGGTAGCCGGTATCGTACTCCAGGATCAGGTCGGGCGCAGAGTTCGTCGCGAACAGGGCATTGAATTTCTGCAGCGATTCCCAGCGGGGCACCGTTATATACTTCACATCGACCGGCCCGTTTTTGTTCACCCACTCGGTCCAGCGGTTTTTATCCCAGTTCCCTTCCTCAGGCGGAATATTATTACGCTCATACATGGAGACGGTGATACTTCCCCGCTTCTCCGGCGCCGCCCCTTTATCGCCCTCAGCCTTGGAGGAAGCAGGCGGCTGATTGGCGCTGCAGCCCGCGATCAGGACACCCGTCATAGCCAGCGCCGTTACACCCGCCGTCATCCGATTTCTTCTCTTGTTGTTCATTCGTTCAAGCTCCCCTCGTTTATCGTACTCGTTGTTGTGCTGCTCGCCTTCCTGATTGCACTATACCCCAGGGTCGCGATTCCCGGCAATTTACATGTTTCACAGGGCTAACCGATTGGCCAAATAGGCCCGACTAACCGAAAGTCAGCGATGAACCGAATAGAAAAAGTGCGCTCCAACAAGGGTTTTTGATTGAAATGCCAAAGAGACCGCCCGCGACCGGCCACGTTGGCCGGATAGCTTGCGATCCTCGCTTACTCTTCTTCTATTTCAGTTGGACGGTCTTCCTATACGCTGCGGTAAGCTCGTCCATCATCCGGTCGCCACCGTTCTGCCTCCACGAGCTAATCGCTTCGTTCCAGCCCTCCTCGTCGAGAACGCCAAGAATATAATTTACCTTCGCATTATACAAGCCGGTATCAAGCTCCTTGCCCACATCGTAGTTGGTTGCAGAAATCAACGGAGCGCTCAGATCGGGAATAGCCAATACTTCGTTCTGAGCCGCCAAGCGATCTACTTTTTCCTCAAGCTGAGTCTTGATTCCCTGCATCCCAGCCACCGGATCATCCCACTTGAAGCTCCAGTAGTCTCCAGCTCCAATCGTTCCAGGTAGTTTCCGGGGAGTTCCGTTCTCCATGACGTAATCGATGCCTTCGAGCCCCCAGTTCAGCAAGTCCTGCATCGGCGGGTCGCCCAGCTTATCGAAAAATTGAATGATGCGGCGAACCTCCTGCTCCGAGGCTGCGCCTGCTTTCGGAATAACCAGCAGCGAATCGTACCCATTCGTCGCTCGCACCCGCTGTCCGAGCGGGCCATTGATATTCTGCACAACATCAATGACCTCAACCGCATCGGGATTAAGCTTTTTCGTATCTGTCTTGCTGACGGCGTCGCCGAGCACGGAGAAATACATCCCGGCTTTGCCTTGATTGAAATAGCTGTACTTCGGCGCAATCGGGAAATCCGGGTTGATCAGCTTCTCGCTATACATCCTGCGCATCAGATCCAAGGCCTGTTTATAGGCAGGATGCAGAAAGTCGGGCTGAAGCTTCCCTTCCTCCCATCCCCAGCCATTCGGCGCGCCCAGGTAGACCGCAAGCTGCTTGAGCGATTCTAGGCTCTTACTTTCCTCGATGCCGAATGTATCGGGTTGACCATTGCCGTCCGGGTCGCGCTCCGTTATCGCTTTAGCCGTATTATAAATATCTTCTACACTTGCGGGAACCGCAAGCCCGAGACGGTCCAACCAATCTTTCCGGAAAATGATGCCATACCTCGCAATAACGCGCTCCCGGGGAATACCGTACAGCTTACCGTCGATCATAGCGTTATCTAGCGCTGTTCTACTCATATGCTTCAGATGAACGGTATCCTCCAAGAATGGGGCGAGATTCCAGAACAGCCCGGATTGCTGGGCATTCAGGCTCGCCTGCTCCTTGTTGCGCCGGAGCAGCATCACCTCTGGCAGCTTGCCTGAAGCAAGCGTCGCACTCACTTTATCGTCATAGGAGGTAGCAGGCACCCACGTCATATCAAGCGTCAGTCCCGTATATGCTTCGATGCTTGTCTGGACAGGAGAATCCGGTTCCGGCGTGTCGGCACCAAATTGGATCATCATCACCGACAGCTTCGGATGTATGGAACTGACTGGTGGTGGAACCTCCGAATCCCCGCATCCGCTCAGCAGTACGGCGCCGATGCAGAAACCAATCGGCAGAGAAGAAAGCTTGGACAGACAACGGTTGACTAAACGTGAGTGCATGATAAACCTCCTGTTGATGTTACTCGGGTGTGTCAGCTACAGGCTGACCGAAATCCGGCCACCCTCCGATTGTCCAGTCTATCGCCTGGGCACGGGCATGACGATTCGGATCCTGCAGCGAACTTCCTTGGAGCTCCTTATGGTTGCGCGCATGATAAACCATGACATCGCGTGTACCGTCCTCCGATACCGTAAAGCAGTTATGGCCCGGACCGTATTGCCCCGTTTCCTCACTAGTACGAAAGACCGGAAACGAACTTTTGGTCCAGGAGCCTGCATCCAGAAGGTTGCTGTCAACCGGTGCGGACAGCAGCCCCATGCAATAATGGTGATCCGTCGCGCTCGCGGAGTAAGTCAAAAACACCCGCCCATTGCGGATCATGACGGCCGGACCTTCGTTTACCAGATATCCAACTTTCTCCCACTCATACTCCGGCTTCGATATCATCACTTGCCGACCACGGATCGTCCACGGATTCTCCATTTCGGCGATATACAGATTGGAATTGCCCGGGATAGAGGGATCGTGCTGCGCCCACACCAAATACCGGATTCCATGATGCTCGAATGAAGTGGCGTCAAGTGTAAAGGATTCCCAGTTCATGACGACCTTCCCCCTCTCTTCCCATCTTCCCTCAAGCGGATTGGCCGCTTCATTCTCCAGCACGTATGTTCTGTGCGCGAAGGACGCGTTTATACGACCGGCTGCGAAATAAATATACCACTTTCCGGCGATAAAATGTATTTCCGGCGCCCAGATTTTGGCGCTCATCTCACCTTCCTGGTGCCTGTGCCAGATTGCAAGCGGCTCAGCTCTACCGATATCCTGGATTGTCCGGGCCCTGCGGAGCTCGATCAAGTCGAAATCCGGGACAGTTCCCGTAAAGTAATACCAGCCGTCCGTGTGCTTGTATACCCATGGATCGGCTCTTTGAAGAACAAGCGGGTTTTGGTACTTGGCAGGCGTCAAGGATGAATCGGAAGGAAGGTTTGTCATCTTAGCCACTCCTTTGAGCGTTTTTATTAGTAAGCTGCTGCAATCTTGTCGTAATTAAACTGTGACTCTCCCGGATCGATTCGGGCTCGCAGCGGGCTTTCAACTCGTAGACCTTCACTTCAGCCGCAGCGATGGCAGCCAGAAACGGGTCAAATTCCTTCGGGTCTCCACTGTGCACGTATGGGCACCAATGATCCGATAGCCCGAGCGTTTCGTGAATGTGCACGCCATAGATGTAAGGCAGCAGCTCGGAAAGCTGGGCTTCATTCGGATACAAGCCCATCCGTTCCATCATCTTTGCATGGCCGATGTCATACCAAAGGCGAACCTGGCTGCCCCTCAGACTATCGCAGAGCATTTTTGCTTCCAGCAGTGTCGGCATCTGGTAACAGCGGGAGCGTGTCTCGATTCCGATGATCACCGACCAACCCTTACGGGCGGCAATCTCGCTTGCTTCCTCCAGACTTTGCTGAATTCTGGCCAGATAATAGGGAGCAAGAGCCTCCCTCCTCTTGAGCATTTCTCTCCACAGCACACCGTACGCCTCCGAATCACGGCCGTATTCATGGTATAGCTCCTTGAGGCGCTTATCGATGTTATAAGGGAACGGCACCTCGCCGGGATGCACGACGACGGCCTTGGCTCCGTACCTGTGCGCATACTCCATGGAGCGAAGCTACAGTTCGACCGCGCGGCTGCGTTTCATCTCATCCTCGAAGCCGAGCATGACCGAATCCGTATCGTAGTCGGGGTCGTCTATGAAGGGGAACACATTGTGAACACTAGAGATACCGATCTTTCCCTTTTCGATCATCGGCTCGATCGTTTTCAATAGCTCATCGGTTACGTTATAGTTCAGCTCGACAAACCGGAAGCCCAGCTCCTTGATTTCCTCGATCATCTCCCGTCCTATCTGATGTTTCTTTACATTCCAGCAAGTGGAGAAAGAATAGTCGCCCATATCCATCCTTAGCAGAACCTCCTCAGTCGTTGTAAAAACAAGGAATCCGCCGATTTGGACGGCGGATTCCTTGTTGTGTCAAGCCAAGCGTTTACTTGGCCGCGTTTTTATTGTAGTAGGCGGTGAATTCCTCGATAATTTTATCGCCGCCGTTCTTCTGCCACTTGTCCACCGCATCGCTCCAACCTTTTTCATCGAGTTCGCCAAGCACGTACTTCGTTTGCGCATCGGTGATCGCTTTCTTCAAATCCGCACCTTTCTGCGTGTTCGTCTCCGAGATCAGGGAAGCGCTCAAGTCGACTACTGCCAGCTTCTTGTTGTCCGCAAACAGCTTCTGGATCTTGTCTTCGACAGGCTTGATCGAGCCCTTAATATCGGATGTGCCTCCATCCCATCTCAGGTTCCAGGCATCGGCAGCCAGCAAGGCGCCGTCCTTTTTCTTGGCCAAGCCATTTTCAACCGTATAATCGACGCCCTCGATACCCCATGCAAATACATCCTGCATCGGCTTATCGGCAAGCTTATCCAGGAAGGCGATGATCTGCTTGACCTTATCCTCCGACTTGACGCTTTGCTTCGGAATCGCAATCAACGAATCATAACCAAACGTGCCGCGGACATGCTGTCCCTTTGGACCGTCGAAGTTTTGTGCGACATCAACCACCGCTTTGGGATCAAGCTTAGGCAGATCGTTATGCCGGGTGCCCCCGTCATCGATGACGGAGAAGTACATACCTGCTTTGCCTTGATTAAAGTAATCGTACTTTTTGGCAATCGGGAAATCCGGGCTGATAATCTTCTCGCTGACCATCTTCTTGTACAAATCGAGGGCCGGTTTGAATTCAGGAAACATAAAGTCCGGGGTAACCTTGCCATCCTTCAGTCCCCAGGCGTTCGGTCCGCCGCTATAAATGGTCAGCTGCTTGAGCAGCTCCATGGATGCATCCTCTTGAATGCCGAAGGTGTCGTTTTTCCCATTTTTATCCGGATCATTCAAGGTAAATGCCTTAGCTATATTGTAAATATCTTCAGTCGTTTTTGGCACCTGCAGGCCGAGATTATCCAGCCAGTCCTTGCGGAATATCATCCCATAACGGGCCAGCGTCCGTTCGCGCGGGATCCCGTACAGCTTGCCGTCCACCTTGGCATTCTTTTGCGCGGCCTCGCTCATTTTGCTTATGTTTTTCGTGTCACCCAGGAAAGGGGTCAAGTCCCAGAACGCCCCGGATAATTGTGCGTTCAGCATGGCGGAATCTTTATTCCTCCGCATTAGGATGACATCCGGCATCTTGCCCGAAGCCAGAGTTGCGCTTACTTTATCATCGTAGGCGGCTGCAGGAACGAAGGTGAAATCCAGCTTAGTATTCGTATATTCCTGGATCTTCAGGATAGCCGGATTGTCTGCCTTGGGTGGCTCTGCCGCCTGCTGAATGACCATAACCGAGAGCTCGAGCGGCTTCTGTGCGGCTTCTCCCGCTTGGCCGTTTCCTGTGGCAGCGGGTGTCGTGTCCTTCGAAGCGCAAGCTGCGAGCACTGTTGCGGACAAGCAGGTGATGCACAATACGGAAGTGATGAGTTTGAACTTGCGGTTTCCTTGAATTGACATAGTATTTCCCCCTTTGAAAGTTGAGTTAGCCTTTAACGGAACCGAGCAAAGCGCCCTTCGCAAAATGCTTCTGCAGAAAAGGGTAAACAATTAGAATCGGCAGAGAGGAAGCGACGATAACCGCCATCTTGATCGTTTCGGCAGGCGGTGCGACATACCCCTCTTCAAACGTCGTGGAGTCGCCAATCCCTCCTTGTGATAATATTACGATCTGCCGCAGCCACACCTGTACCGGCCACAGCGAGGATTCGTTGATGTAAAGAACAGCGCTAAAGTAGGAGTTCCAGTGTCCGACAGCGTAGAACAGTGCCATGGAAGCGAGCACTGGCGAGGAGAGAGGAATGACAATTCGGAATAAGATCCCGAAGTCGCTGCAGCCGTCGATCCGTGCCGCCTCCTCCAGCCCGTCCGGCAGCTGCTGGAAAAAGTTACGCATGATAATCAAGTTAAAGGCGCTGATCAAGCCCGGAACGATGACGGCAGCTAAGCTGTCAAGCAGCCCGGTCCATTTGACGATCATAAATGTCGGAATCATCCCGCCGCTGAACAGCATGGAGAAAACGATGAGGCGCATAAACAGCTTGTTGCCCATTAAGTCTTTCTGTGCAAGCGGGTACGCCATCAGGGCCGTAAAGAACAAGTTAACCAGTGTCCCTGCTACAGTGACGAACACAGAAACGCCCAAAGAGGTCATAATGATCTTGGTCGAGAAAATGTATCGGTAACCTTCCAGTGAAAACTTGGTCGGAAACAGGATAAACCCTCGCCGCAGCAACTCTTCGGGAGCGGTCACCGAGGCAGCCAGTATATAAATGAACGGCAGGACGCAAGCCAGCGCGACCAGTCCCAGAAGCGCGTAATTAAGCCCGTCCAGCAGTCGGTTCGATAAGCCTTTATCAACCACGTGCAGCCCCTCCTTTCCAAATTAATAAATCCCTTCTTCACCGAACTTTTTGGATAAATAGTTGGCGCCTACGACAAGCACTAGACCTACCGATGATTTGAACAAGCCTACTGCGGTACTGTAACTGAACTTGCCCTGCGTGATCCCAGTCGTATAGACGTAGGTGTCGAACACCTCGCCAACCTCCCGGTTCATCGGGTTGATCATGAGAAATATTTGTTCAAAGCCCGTATCGAGAAAATGCCCCAGCCGCAAAATAAGCAAAATAATAATCGTACTGCGGATAGCCGGAAGCGTAATATGCCATAGCTGCCTCCAGCGATTGGCTCCATCGATCCGCGCGGCTTCATACAACCCGGGATCTACGCCAGCAAGCGCGGCGAGGAATATGATCGTTCCCCAACCCGTTTCCTTCCACATCACCTGAGATGTGATCATCGTGCGGAACCATTCCTCGCTTAGCAGGAAGTTCACGGGCTCCTTGCCCCAGCTCACCATCATGTTGCTGACGATGCCGCCGGGCGTGTTGAAGAACAAAAAGCTGATACCCACAACGACAACCCATGATACGAAATGCGGAATGTAGATAAGCGTTTGGATGAACCGCTTGTACACTTCCTTGCGCACCTCGTTAAGCATCAGCGAAATGACAATCGGTAGCGGAAAGAAGAAAACAATATTGTACACCGCCAACACGAACGTATTCCGGAGCAGCATCCAGAAGGAATCGTCGCCCATAAATGCTTGAAAATGCTTAAGTCCGACCCACTTGCTGTTCGCAATGCCGAGATAGGGCTGATAATCCTGAAAAGCAATTAGCACCCCCCACATAGGGATGTACTTATATACTAGGAAAAATAGCAATCCCGGCGTCAGCATCAGATAAAGCCAACGATGCTTGTTAAATCGGCGTGCAAACGTCGTCCATGCTGAGGTCGCCTGCCGATTCTTTCCTACTGTTGCGGTTTGCACTGCCCTCACTCCTTCGTTCTTTAGGTATATGGACCGTCCTGTGTCCTGCTACCAACTTATCCGCTTCCCAGATTACCGTCTACAATCCGCCCGGCATGTTCTGGACGTCAGATGCTGACAGATGCCTCCTCAAGCGTAAACAAGCCGAATAATAATCATTTGGGAAGCACCTACAATCCGGAGGGAAGCTCTTCGACCTGATATTTGCCAATATCGGCGTGGCCCGAACTCCGAGTCCTGTTCCGATTAACCGCGAACAGTCCGATCTTTGCCCCTACCCATCGGCCGGCGCTGGCCTGTACCTTCCCTCCCGCCTGCCGCCAAACTGATCCGTCTAAGCTGTAGCTGAATCGGCAGCTGGCTTCACCTGTGATCGTGACACGAAGCTGAATGGACTCAACCGAAGCTCCTCTCGGCTGCACGTCCAGATCCACAGCCCATACCTCCCGCTCTACCCGGTTCCCTTCTTCGGGGGTGCCTTGCACGAGAGACATACGAAGGCGTTGGCCGCAAAAAGTAACAGCCAGATAGGTATACCTGATCCCGAACACGATCAAACCAGTCTGATCCCCATCCTCCTCGGGGAAAAATCTCAGCGAAGCCGTCGCCTGCAGCTGAGGTGCGGACAGCTTCTGCAGCAGCAGCTGGGGTGCATCGTATAACGTCCCGGCTCCCTCCGGCAGCGACAAGGCGTACAGTCTCAGATTGCCGGGCCGTTCGCTGAGCGAGTACCACCGCGAATCAGGATTAGCCTGCCATTGCCACTGCAAGCCCAAGATGGGAGCGCTAAAGTCATCGGATGCGGCAGGCGTCTGAATGGGATACGTTCGGCCGACATCCGGTTTGTTCCACCGCTTGACCGGCTCACCGATCCCGTCCATGTTGCGATCGACGCCCATAACCGGCCAGTCATCCGACCAATGCATCGGCTGCAGATGAATAATCCGCCCGTAAGCGTCCCTATCCTGGAAGTGCAGGAACCAGGACTCGCCTGATAGCAGCTCGATCCAGCCCCCTTGATGAGGCCCGTTAACCTCTGTATCGCCCTGATGAAGCACGATCCTGTCCTCATAGGGACCCCATATATCTCTTGAGCGCAGAACGGTCTGCCAACCGGGCACAACTCCGCCCGCTGGGGCAAAGATGTAGTAGTAGCCTCTGCGCTTGTACAGCTTGGGCCCTTCGATCGTCGGATGCCGCTCTTCCCCGTCAAATACGATGACGCCGTCTCCTAGGAGCTCTCTGCCGTCAGGCGACATCTCGATCAATTGAAGCTTATCCTTGATGCCGCAGCGGCTGTGCGCGAACGCATGGATCAGATAGGCTCGGCCATCCTCATCCCAGAACGGACAAGGATCGATCCATCCTTTAACCTTTCGGACCAGATGCGGGCTAGTCCAAGGACCCCGTGCATCCTCCGAAGTACACATAAAGATGCCTTCATCGGGTGTCGCAAAAAATACCCAGAACTTCCCGTCATGATGCCTGATGCTCGGAGCCCAAACCCCCTCGCCGTGTCGGGGCTTGTCGAAGCCGGGCAAATCCAGCCGGTCGATCACATGGCCGAGTATCGTCCAGTTGATCAAATCCTTAGAGTGCAGCAGGGGAAGTCCGGGAGTGTGTGAAAAGCTCGAAGAAATCATATAGAAATCGGAGCCTACCCGAATCACATCAGGATCAGCATAGTCCGCGTGCAAAATCGGATTCCGATAAGTGCCGTCTTGCATATCCGCCGTCCATATCGCTTTACCTGTACCGCTCATCTCTATCCCTCCTATGGCTAAAGTTCCTGGCGCTGACTGTCCGCATGGTCATGTCTTGCTCGCCTCAACCTAACTATAAGGGGCTGTAACCTTCTAGAACATAATCCGTCCGGCAGAACGTGCTCTCTTATCAGCTCAATAATCACTGCGGCAGACCTGGTAATCATCAGAGCAGATCTCTATCCGCCCCGCCAACAAAAAAAGACCCCGGCGGGGCCGGGGCTAGGAAGATCGATATTTTTTCCGGTATTCGCCGGGTGTCATATCCTCCAGCTTGCGGAAATAACGAATAAAGTTTTGCGAGTTTTGATAGCGCAGTCGTTCGGCAATCTCTGATATTTTCATATCCGTTTCGATCAGCCACTTTTTCGCTTGGGTCAATCTGTATTGCGA
Source organism: Paenibacillus puerhi (assembly GCF_009846885.1). Lineage (GTDB taxonomy): Bacteria > Bacillota > Bacilli > Paenibacillales > NBRC-103111 > Paenibacillus_G > Paenibacillus_G puerhi. The sequence goes on along the minus strand of NZ_WUWM01000005.1, from coordinate 104,322 downwards.
CACATAATCGCTGAAGTTCGTCCCCGTTTCTTTGCGGAAAACAGTTTTGAGGTAATTGGGATGATAGTTAAGCTTACCGGCGCACACGTCCAGCGTCAGATCAGACTCGAACTCATGATGAATAATATCTTTCATTTGCTCGGAAATGTTGCGGTTGCGCGCTTCCCACTTCCGGCTCATGAGCGTTACCATCGGTTTTAGCACCGTCTTCATAAACCATTGCTCGATCTCGGCTGCCGTTTTCAGATCGAGAAGCTGCTGGAAGAGCTCACGATCCCCGTCGGCCAATGCAGGCAGCGCCTCGTCGACATTCTGCAGCTCACGGAGCAGGTCGGCCAGCAGACGGAACAGTATCATTTGATATTCCTGATGGTGCATATTTTCTTTCAGCGTCATATTTAGAAATTCATGAAGCAGCTGACCGGCCTTCTCCAGATCTGGCACCATCAGCGCGTCGATCATTTGCTTCTCGATCCATTCCGGAAATATCATCTGGACACGACTGTTGGGAAGAACATCCTCCATATGAAGAATCGTTTCTTCTCCAAACCGGATACGGTATTTCAGCGCCCCCAGACTTTCCCGGTAAGCTTGTTCCGCGGCGGCCAGGCTCGAGCTCAAGCGGCTGATCCCGACACTTACCTTCAGCTCAAGCAAGCTGCGGACTGTCGCCTGAATCGTTTCAGCCGCCAGGTAAACTTCGTTCTTCGCTTCTTCGGGCGTATCGGCCGTCATCTTGAGCAGCGTCACCTGATTGCCACCCAGTACTACGGGATCCAGGCGACGGTTAGGTGATATTAGATCCGAAACGATATTATTGACGGCAAACATCAGCAGATCACGATCGGATTCCTTAAAGCGGGTTTCGGCCAGCGTATCGATCTGAACGGTAAGAACGAAGTAGGAGTCGATGTCCATACCGTCATAATACTGGCTGACCCGCTCCTGAATTTCCCGGGTGCCCAGTTCGCCAAGAAGCAGCTTCCGGATGAAAAACTCCTTGAGCTTGCGGGTCTGGCCTTGAATTTGTTCAAGCAGCTTCGTTTGGGACAGCTTGAGTGTCCGGATATGTTCCCCGATCACCTGAAATTCATCCTCGGCCTGCAGGTTCTTCATCTCGTCCATCGGGCGACCCAGTCCGATCTCGATCACCTGGCGGATCGGCTTATACATGCTGTGCGAGCCGAACAACAATATGACAAGCAGCAGAACAAAAATAACGGAGCATATGAGTATCGTGTAAAACCCAATCGCCCGTGAATCCTTCGTAATCAGCTCGATGGATACGAGCGATATATAGTTCCAGCCGTTGTAGTCGGAGTGGCTGTAAGCGATCCCGACCGTCACGTGATTAAGCTGCACCGTCGTGTATCCCTCTTTGGCATCCAGCGTCTTCAGATGGCCGATAACCCCTTCAATCGTATCCTGCGAAAAAGTCGGGTTGCTCGTATCATGCGTCAGAAGGCGATATTGCCCGTCTAGAATCAACGTCATGGATTCCACCGTCATGTCAGGAACCAGTTTCTGCAGCCGAGAATCCGGGACCGTAACCTCCAGTATGCCGGCCGGATTATTTACGGCATTAATCGGCAGTTTTTTGACGAGCCTGACATCCCGAGACTCCACGTCGGTTACCCACATGGAGGTTTCATGAGTGCTGGCAATTTGTGTAAGCATTTTCAAGCCTTCCTCCGATAAAGGAGCGAAGGCGTTGTTATCCAGCGACCAGCGGCCCTCCAGGCTGGACAGCCTAACATTTTTCATGCCTACATCATAAGTCTGAAGCTTGTGCAGCCCTTCGGTCAGATCATTGATTTTCTGAAAATCACGGGCCGCGAGATTTGCGCGAATACTTTGGCTGACGATCGGGCTGATCGTAAATTGAATCATGGAATTATCGATGGTTTGCAGCAACTGCTCTACCTTTAATCTTGTCTGGTTGAGCACCTGCACTTGTCCTTGAATAACCTTCTCTTCGATAATCCCGCGTGCTTTCATATAGGAAAGAATCCCCAGTGAGATAACCGGTATGGTAACAAGAATCAGACAAAATACGGTAAGTCTTCTTAGATACTTCGATCTCCACATAGTTCCCCCTTGTGATGAATCAAACGAATGCCCTTATTATAATGAAAAGCAATTTACCATTCAAACCGATTCGATAATCACTAGGGCAGAACTTGCTCAGGATTCTGATTAAACTCTCTAAAGCTTAAGCCAAGCCGCCTCGCTTAGCCAACAAGCTGCGCCGGTCCCTTCATCACCAAGGGACCGGCGCAGCTTGTTGGTTTGCTTATCAGACGGCATCAAAGGCAGCATGCGCAGTTTAAGGTAGCTCAGGAAGCTTGTTCGATGCCGCGAAGTAGACCGGCGGAGCATCTTCCGCGAACCGGACAGCCTCCCGGGCCTTCGAAAAGTCATTGCCCACGATGAACAACTGGCTGGCGTCCACATTATCCAGAGATAAGAAGGCATCGGTATCGGATACCGCCTTGCAGCCTTCCACCGACAAGCTCCGTACATCCTTCAGCTCGATAGCGTTCAACCCCTTTTTCGCCGGACCTCCACGGAAGCCCTTCAGAGACAGCTCATCGAGATGGACGCCGTACAGCGCATTTTCCCAGTGCCGGTTCGGCTGTCCGCTCCAGCCTACCTCGACGTCTTCCAGCGAGATCTGCTTCCCATAGCGGCAGAACACGGCGGGAATCGTATGGTGGTAAACGCGACGCGCCGACGGATTGGGGTCGAAAACGCCACCGGGATACCCGCTTTTGTCTCGCATCGTAACCTTCAGGTTGCGGATTGCGATGCCTTCCAGCATGCTGTCCTCCGTCCCCTCCAGATAAATCGCATTCTCCGAGTCGGCCAAAATATGATTGAAGCGGATATTGCGGATTTTTCCGGGAAACACATCCGGGGTACGCCGGTCCACCGAAACAAAGATCGGCTCGCCCTTGCCCCACCACTTCCGCTTGCGCGTCTGCTCCAGCTCATCGCTGAATAGCCTTGTTTCGACGACGATGTTGGAGAATAATATGTTCTCGATCGTCCCTCCGTCCCTTGCCCAGACCCCCATCCCGCGGTTCGTATAGCGAATAACGCAGTTCTGAAACACAACATTACGGATGTCCGCATGCGTCTCTGTTCCAATCTTGAGTGCTGTTGAACGGGAGATCAGCGTACAGTTCGTTACCGTAATATTCTCACAGGTTCCATAATGCCTGGCCCCATGCTCCGTCGTCTTCAACACGATGCAATCATCACCGGCTTCGATATGGCAATCGGAGATATGCACGTCCTTGCAGCTGTCCGGATCGATGCCGTCATTATTAGGGCCCCGCAGTTGTCCGATGATCTTGATACCCTGAATGTTAACCCGGTTGCAGCCGGTCATATGCAGGCACCAGGAGGAAGCCTGATACAGCGTAACATCCCGGAAAATGACGTCCTTGCACCCTTCCAGATCAATCAGCTTGGGACGGAATTCGAAGAGCGGAAGCAGCACATGGTCGCCGATGCCGTTGTCTTCCTCCACAAACCGCGGGCCTTGCCCGTCGATCGTCCCCATGCCCGTCACGGCTATCCGATCCGCGCCCCGTGCCGACAGCAGACCACAGCGTCCGCCGCCCTGGAGCGGATCGAAGTCCTGCTCTTCCATGCTGCTGATGATCCGTCCATTCGCAGACAGATGCAGGTTGACATCCGACTTCAGCATGATCGTGCCGGAGAGAAACTGCCCCTGAGGAACAATAACCGTCCCCCCGCCTGTCTCCGAGCAGCGGTCGATGGCTGCTTGTATACTTGCGGTATCTTTTGTAATCCCATCACCCACGGCACCAAAATCCCGAATATTATAAGTGTTCATGATCTGTCATCTCCTTCTGATCTTCTCCTCTACCTTAAGGGAATGCGGAATTTCCGTATACAATCATTAGGGCATATGATGGTCGAAACCCTCGATTTCTTGAACTTCTTCGTTCCGATAACGACGCATAAAGAGCTGCCCCCAAGGATCATTGCGACCCGTGAAGACAGCTCTTCGCTAAACTTCTTCCTGTCTTGCCCGACATGCCTCTTAACTTAAGAAGGCGCTTGAAAATCGCCATGACTCTTCCGATAATCGCCCGGCGTCGTTCCCATGACCTTCTTGAACGCGCGGATATAGGAGATATCGTGGAGGTAGCCAACCTCGAGAGCGATTTGCTTCAGCGATAACGACGTCTCCTCCAGCAGCCTGCGGCTCTGGGCGATCCGGACGCCGACCAGATAGTCGACCAGCTTCTCGCCGAACGTTTCTTTGAACAGACGGCTCACATATTTGCCGTTCAGACCGAACTTCTCGCATAGCTGGTTCAGGGAGAGGTCCGGGTTCGCATACTCGGTATCGATATAGACTTTGACCTCGCTGATCAGCTTGTAGTGACTGCGGCTCTCCTGCTGCTCGCGAAGCCTGTCGCTGAATTCATCGAGTATGGCCACAAACCGGGTTTCCATCTCTCCGCTCCAGTCAAACGTATCCCGAAGCTCATTCAGCTTCCCGACGATCTCGTTCTTCCAGACATCCTGGATGTCAGGCGGAAGCTCGATCATCTCGCGGTATAAATGATCGATGAACGTGCCAAGCACCTGCACCAGCTCCTCCCGGGGCAGACGCTGAGCGCGTATTTCCCGGAAAACCGCTTGGAACATCTCCCGCCAATCATCATCTCCTGTCCGGAATGCCCGGGCGAAGCTGCGGATCAGCTGGAGATATCGGTAAGTTTCGCTTTCGCCGGACAGTATGTCCTGGTAGGAAATGATTCGGTTCAAGCCAAGGCTGGCCTTATATTCCAGCGCTTGCTGCGACTGGGTATACGACTCGGGCACTTTCGGGATATCGTCTACGGCAGCCCCTAGTCCGACCGTCACGGTAAACTCCAGGTTAGCCATCACCCAGGCCTGCACTTCTCCGGCTACCTTCAGCAGCTCCTCTTCCGCTTCAGCCTCCTCTCGGTGGCTTTGATACAAGGCGGTCAGTTGATGCTGGGCCGTCCATTCCGCCCAAACCGCGACCCGATGCGTCTCGGCCAACTCCTTGACCACGCTGTTCAGCACAAACTTGAGCAAATACATATCCCGCTGCGAGTAGGTGGACTGCACGGTCGAATATTTATCTATCTCGAAGATGGCGACAGCCAATGTCCGATAGGTCGCCGGCAGACCGAAACGGTCCGTCTCCCGATCCCATTCCTCCCTGTCAATCGGCCGGTTCCCTTCCAGCAGCTCCGTGAAAAAATGCCGGCGGCGATAGACGGAATCCTCCTCATGCCTTTTCTGATACGTGTTCGACTGGTCGATCAGACTGTCCAGCGCCTGCTCGATGAATTTGAATTCATCCTGCCCTTTGCGGGAAAGCTTCGAGCTGCGGCTCTTCGAATACCGTTGAATCCGTTCCATAATTTCCTCGATCGGCTTGTAGTTCCTGCGGGTGACATACGTCATCCACACCGTGCCGACGATCACGACGATCAGACTGGCCGCAATCCACACATAGGAGAATAAGGATACATAACGGAATACATTGTCATCATGAACCCCGCCTGTATAGGACCACCCCGTATAATCCGAGCTGAGCTGGGACAATGTCGAGCCGGGCAGTTTCCCGTCGGCGCCCGCGGGTCCTGCGATGACCGTTCCGCCAGAATCGCGGATTTCGACGAAGCTGCCTGGTCCGGTCAGCTCGGCAAGCCGCTTCCCGATCTTGGACAAGCTGACATTGACGACGATCAGCCCCTGCCCGCCCTGCAGCAGCGGGTATTTCCTAACCATCGAGACGACGGATGGCGGGTACCGTTCCTGATCCTGAAATTCCATGTAGGTACGTGGACCCGATAACTCAAATAGCACCCCGCGATCCGCCCGGCTCGCCGCAAACTCCCGGTCACCAAACCGCTCCAACGGAATGAACGTATTGGTGCTCAGTACCATACTGTCCGCATAGCGGTACAAATAGATCGAATCGATCAGGCCGTCGGGTCCCCCCATCTGATGAATTCGCTTGGATATTTCATAAGTATCGAAATAGGTGATAGCTCCGTCCCCCTGAAAAAAGCCTCTCAGCTTCTCATCGGTCTCCAGCTCCTTGATGAGCGCGTTGTCGGTCTCCTTCAAGGAATAGTCGATGAGCTGCATCAAATGGCGGACAAGCTGCTGATTCCCATTGGCCGTCTCCCGCTGAGACATTTCACTGAGAAGCAGGAAGGTCACCAGGACCAGGATGGAGGTCAGACTGAAAAAAATCGGGAAATACGAGAATAGCAGGCGATAGAACCAGGTCTTCTTCATGGTGTCTCCCTTCGTGGGCAACCGCTTCGGCCAACATTCGGAGAGAAATCGATTGCTCCGCATTTGCCCTATGCGACGAATATTAACACGTGTTATCTAGCTCTGTAAAGAGGGCCTACTCCCCGCCCGGTTCCTCAGCTTAAGCTAAAAAACCCGCAGCAACGCCCCATGTGCGTTGTCTGCGGGTTTCTTCCTTAGAATAGGGATAACCTACCTCTATGAATTTACCTGTGCCGGTTGAAGCCGTTCGCGAGCGGCCAGAGCCGCCTCCACCATATGGCGCAGGGACTTCTCCGTCTCCGGCCATCCACGTGTTTTCAGGCCGCAGTCCGGATTGATCCAGAACAATCTAGGGTCCAGCGCTTTCAGCGCCCGGTCGATCATGTCCTCCATCTCCCGAACATCAGGCACACGCGGGCTGTGAATATCGTAGACGCCCAGGCCGATGCCATGGTCATAGCCCTGCAGCTCGAAGCTCGCGATCAGCTCGCCATGGCTGCGCGAGGTTTCGATCGAGATCACATCCGCATCCATGGCCGTGATCGAGTCGATCATATCATGGAACTCGCAATAGCACATATGCGTGTGAATTTGCGTCGTAGCGCGAACGGAGGCGGTGGCGATGCGGAACGACCGGACGGCCCAGTTCAAGTAATGCTCATGGTCGCTGCCCTTCAGCGGCAAGCCTTCACGAACAGCCGGCTCATCCACCTGGATCATCTCGATGCCCGCGCCCTCCAGCGCCTCGACCTCCTGCCGCAGCGCCAGCGCGATCTGGCTCGATACCTGCTCGCGGCTTAGGTCGTCCCGGACGAACGACCAGTTCAGTATCGTAACCGGTCCCGTCAGCATGCCTTTAACCGGACGCGAGGACAGCGATTGTGCATACGCGCTTTCTTTGACGGTCATCGGCTCTACGAAGGCAACGTCGGCGTAGATCACCGGCGGCTTCACGCAGCGGGAACCGTACGACTGCACCCAGCCGTTCGCCGTGAAGAAAAACCCGGCCAGCTTTTCGCCGAAAAATTCCACCATATCCGTCCGCTCGAATTCGCCGTGTACCAGCACATCAAGGCCAATCTCCTCCTGCAGCCGGATGCAGCTTTCGATCTCCTGGTTTACAAAGGCCTCGTAGGCGGCATCGTCCAGACTGCCCTTGCGCCATTGCTGGCGCGCCTGGCGCACCTCCATCGTCTGCGGGAAGCTGCCGATCGTCGTCGTAGGCAGCAGAGGGAGCTTCCACTTCTCCTGCTGCACCTTGAACCGCTCCGCGAACGGCAGGCTGCGCGTATCGCCCACCTGGGCGATGCCCGCCAGACGCTCGGCCACATCCGTCCGGTTCCGCTCAGGCAGCGAACGGAAGCGCGTCAGCGCGTCGCGGGCGGCCGCCAGCTCGGAAGCCACCGCATCCCGGCCCTCGCGGACCGCCCGGGCGAGCAGCGCCAGCTCATCCAGCTTCTGATCGGCGAACGCCAGCGCGTCCTTGATCTCCGGCTTTAGCTTGTCCTCGCGGTCTACCGTCACCGGCACATGCAGCAGGCTGGAGGAGGGCTGCAGGATGAGCCGGTCGGCGGGAACGTATGCCGACAGGCGGCCGATCAGCTCCAGCTTGGCATCCAGATCGGAACGCCACACGTTGCGTCCGTCGATGATGCCGGCGGCAAGTACCTTGTCCTGCGGCCAGCCGTGGCGCTCCAGCTGCTCCAGATGCTTCCCCCCGTCGTGAACAAAGTCCAGACCGATGGCAGCTACCGGCAGGGCGGCCACCTGCTCGAAGTGGTCTACCGCCTCGAAGTAGGTCTGCAGCAGGATACGTAAGTCCGGTACCTGGCGGCGCAGCTCGGCATAGATATGCTGCACCAGTCTAAGCTGCTCCAGCGACGTATCCTGCACCAGCGCCGGTTCATCGATCTGAACCCACTGGACGCCCTCCTGCTTAAGCTCTTGCAGCAGCTGGACATACACCGGGAGGAACTGCTCTGCCTTCTCGGCAAGCCGGGAGGAAGCAAAGCCCTTGGACAGCCTGAGGAAGGTATATAACCCGACGACGACAGGGCGGCCCTCGATACCCGCTTGTTCCTTAGCGAAGCGGTAGGCGGCCAGCGGCTTGTTCTCGGCCAGGTAAGGCTTGCTTTCGCCGATCTCAGGCACGATATAGTGGTAATTCGTATTGAACCACTTGGTCATCTCGCTCGCTACAGCACCGGCGCTGCCCCTTGCCATCGCAAAATATGTATCCAGGGACACCTTTCCTCCCGGATGGCCGTACCGCTCCGGCACGATGCCGAACATAACGGCCGTGTCCAGCATATGATCGTAATACGTAAAATCATTGAGCGGAATGAAGTCGAGTCCCTTCGCCTGCTGGCGCCGCAGCTGCCCGAGGAGCAGCGTCTCCATCTCGGACAACAAAGCCTTCTCGTCCGTCTTTCCTGCCCAGAACGTCTCCAGTGCTTTTTTCCACTCGCGCTGCTCCCCGATTCTCGGATATCCCAAACTGCCTGTTCTCACTTGGTTACTCATATTCTTTGAATACCTCCCGGTTTAGTTAGTTTTCTAAGTCTGCGTTGCCGTTTCGGTCTCTGGCTTCCCACGCGCCGAAATCAAAAAAGACGTCTCTCCCCTCCAAAGTCAAGGGGAAAGACGCCAGCGCTATTGTTCATTGGTTGTCGTCTAACACCTCCCTATCTCCCGTAGGTAATGCAGTGTCGTCGAAACAGGCAGGTCTCCTGGCTATCAGCGTCAACATCGTCAGCGTCTTCCCGGCTGCTGGAGCAACCAGTGACATGTATGCTGCGACTCTTCTGTTACAGTGGCGGGACCGCGTCGGCTTTACACCGAACTTCCCTATTAAGCTTATCCGGACGTTGATTCAACCTCCGGGAAGCACCTGTTTCCCTTTATTCAGTTGGGTTCTAGCTTTACAAGCTTCATGGATACAACGACCATCATAACCGAGCGCTGCCAAATGCGCAAGACATATTCTAACTTTTCGGAAAAAACTACAAATCTATCGCCATTCTGACCATATCTATAACCTGCATGCCGTTTTCGTATATCTTTTCCTTATAATGACGAATGAAAAAGTCCCGGTCAATCCAGGTCATCCGAAATCCGCATTTCTGGTATAGAGCCAGCTGGCTGATACCTGTACTTCCCGTTCCTACCTCCACCGTCTTGTAGCCGAGCGACCTCGCATGGCCGATCGCATGAAGCACCAGCGCTTTGCCGATGCCTTGACCCTGCAGCGCCTCGGTTACCGCCACATTGACCAGCTCGGCTGTGCCGGGGCGGGTCGGCAGCAGCACGTACACGCCTGCGGCCCGGCCATCCCGCTCCGCAACGCAGCAGATGCCGCGACCGGCGTATTCCTGAACAAGCTCCACCGAAGGGTCGGCGAGCAGCAGCAGCTCAAGCGGGAGCGGCTCGCCTGCCCCTAGCCTCCTAATCTCCAACATTTAGCCGACTCCTCTCATTTTACCCTGCGAATGCTTATACAGCTGCTCGTAATAGCCGTGCAGCTCCAGCAGCTCGCTATGATCGCCCTGCTCGACAATCTCACCGCTGCTCATGACGAGGATGCGATCCGCATGCATAATCGTGGACAGCCGATGAGCGATGACAAGCGTAGTGCGTCCTTTAGATACGACGGACAGCGCGTTTTGAATGAGCTGCTCCGTGTACGAATCCAGATTGGCCGTCGCTTCATCCAGGATCAGCACCTTCGGCTGAAATACGATAATCCGCGCGAAGGAAATCAGCTGGCGCTCGCCGGCCGACAGACCGCTCCCGCGCTCCGACAAGCGGGTTTCGTAGCCATCCTTCATCTTGGCGATCACCGCTTCGGCGCCGACGAATTTACAGGCCCGGATCACGTCCTCGCGTGAAATGGTTTCGTCAAATAACCGGACATTATCGACGATGGTGCCCGAGTACAAGTAAGGCTCCTGTTGAACGAGACCGACGATCCGGTGCAGCGTAGCCTGCGGAATATCGCGGATATCCGTACCGTCGATCCGGATGCTGCCCTTCTGCACGTCGTAGAACCGGCACAGCAGACCGATCAGCGAGCTCTTGCCCGCTCCCGTCGTGCCGACGATGCCGATCAGCGAGCCCGGGGCGATGTGCAGATCGATATCCCGGATAACCGGCTGGCCTTCCACATAGGCAAAGGTAACGCGGTTAAAGTCGATTTTCCCCCGAACGGTCTCGGGGGCGATGGCCTTCGGAGCGTCCGCATCGGTCACTTCGGGCTGTATAGAGAAAATGCCCCAGATCCGGCTAACGGACACCGTCGTCGACTGCAGCGTATTCCATTGCTGGGTAATCGTATTGATCGGTTGGAAGAACATGCGGATATACGTAATGAACGCATACAGCACCCCGAATTCCAGCTGCTTATCGAATACCGCGATACCGCCGAGCCAGGTGACGAACGCCACGGACAAATTGCCCAGAATATCGAAGGACCGGTTGAACAGCACGTTTGTCGTAATTTCCCTCAGGTTAGAACGGTAATACGTATGATTTTTATCCGTAAATTGATTCTGCTGCTCCTTCTCTTGATGGAAGGACTGGATCAGGTTCATCCCGGCCAGGTTCTCCGCTACGAACGCCACCAGCCGCGACAAGTTCGTCCGCGCCAGCTGATACGTCTTGCGCATGTAGGATCGGAAAGAGATGGCGATCAAGGCGATGATCGGCAGCAGCATCAAGCAGTACAGCGTCAGCTCTACATCCAGCTGGAACATGAGCACGATGATGAAAACCAGCGTCAGGCCGTCACGTATTATACTGAGCAGCACCTGATTGAAGAACTGGTTGACCGTCTCCGTATCGCTCGACACATGCGTGATCAGACTGCCGCTTGGCACGCGATCAAAGTAAGACATCGACAGCTTCGAAATATGCTCGAACAGCTCCTTGCGGATGCGGGCCACGATGCTTTGGCCGGCAATTTGCAGCAGGTTATTCTGCAGATACGTAAACAGTAGGCCCGTTAAGGATAAACCCAGATAGATGGCGCTGATGATCACTACCGTGCCGTAATTCGTATCCCCGATCATCAAATGATCGTCGATGGCTACTTTCACGAGATACGGCTGGAATAAATCCGCCGCAATCGCCAGCAGCGTACAGGCAATCATCAGAAAAAACGTTTTGCGATGCGGCGTGGCATAGGAAAAAAGCACGCGGAAGGCCGACTTGTAACGTGTCGGAGCCTCCACCGCTGACTTATCCTTCTGCATACTGATTCCCCTCCTCCTGGATAGCATAGAGCATCGCATAAATCCCCGGCTGGGCGATAAGCTGGGCATGGGTCCCCCGCTGCACGATCCTGCCTTCATCCATCACGATAATCACGTCGGCATGCTTGAGCGCACTGATCCGATGGGCGATCAGAATCGTCGTCCGGCCCGCCCGTTCCTTGCGGATCGTCTCGATAATTGCCTTCTCCGTCACAGCGTCGACGGCGCTAACGCTGTCGTCCAGCAGCAGAATCGGAGAGTTCTTGATCATGCCGCGGGCCAGACTCGTGCGCTGGCGCTGCCCGCCGGACAAGGTGACGCCGCGCTCCCCGAGCTTCGTCTCGAACCTGTCTGGGAAGTCGAGGATGTTGTTATAGATCTGGGCCTGCTTGGCAGCCCGCTCCACTTGGTCAAGTCCCGAGTCCCGGCGGTAAAAAGCAATATTATCGCGAATCGTCGTACTGAAGAGAAAGCCCTCCTGGGGCACATACGCGATCTGACTGCGAAGGCTCTCCAGCGTCAGCTCGCGTATATCGACGCCGCCTATCCGCACCGTGCCGGGCGGCGGATCATAGACGCGCAGCAGCAGCTTGGCCAGCGTCGTTTTGCCGCTGCCGGTTTTGCCGATAATTCCGATCGTTTGTCCCGGCTCGACGGTCAGGTCGATCCCTTGTAGGGACGGCTTCTCCGCATCGGGGTACGTAAATGTCAGACGGCTGATGCGGATAGCCGAACGATCCAGGTCGACCTCGCGGGCATCCTCCAGCTCGAGAATATCCGGACGGCGCGCCAGCAGCTCGTTCAGCCGCTCGAGCGAGGCTCTCGAACGCTGCATCGTATTGATGACGTTGCCAATCTGCTGCAGCGGGTTGACCATCATACGGATATACAGGGTAAGCGCGACAAAGTTCCCCAGCGTGATCTGTCCCCGGATCGTCAGGTAACCGCCGAAAGCGAGCGTAACCACGAGTGAAAGCGCACCCAGGAATGGGATCAGCGCCTGAAACAACGAGGACACGCGTACGAGGCTCAGCTGATTATCCCGAATCCGGTCAACCGTCTCCCCGAAGCGCCGGATCATAATGGGCTCCACCGCAAACTTCTTGGTTACGCGAATTCCGCCAAACTGCTCCTCGGCCGACTCCGTCATCTTGCTCAGCGACTCCTGCACGGTTAGCGAGCGCTTGCGGATAACCGGGCCGAAGCGGACGACGAGAAACGGAATAATTAACAGCGGCGTGACGCATACAGCAATCAGATAGAGCGGGATGGAGCTGGCGGCCATCATCACGACCGCGGCCATCAACAGAATAATAGCATTCGTCGTCTGGTTGATCCCCATCGAGATCGATTCGCGGATGGCGGTGACGTCGTTCATGACGTAGCTCAGCATCTTGCCGACGCCGTGCTTGGAATAGAAGCTTTCGCTCAAGCGGGTAAAATGCTCGAACAGCTTCCTGCGCGTGACGAATTCGAAATATCGGCCTGCGCGCATAACGACATACTGTCCGATCCCGGCCAACAACCCGAACAACACGCCCACGGCGAGCAGCTTGAGGCTGTAGTCGATGATCAGTGGAGGCGTCAGCTCCCCCCGCTGCAGATGATCCGTGAAATCGCCAAGCAGTCTGGGGTAGTAAGACTGAATGATGTTGGCCGCTGCAATCAGCGCGACCGCAAGCGCGTAGAGAGGCCACTTGGACTTCACATAATCCAATAACAGGCGCTGGGAGTTCATGAAGCAAATCACTTCCTATATCTTGTAGTTGGCAATGCAACTATAGGAGCCGTCATTGCCATTGGACAACGTGCACACGTTCACAAAAGCTTCTTTATGTAGTTTACCACAACCCGGGCGATAGCTAAACGGTTTCCTGGCAAATCTTTTTCTTTCCCGGCATCATCAATGATTATCATACTGCCGCAGCTGCAGGATGTCTAGCCTCACATTGCCCTGCCTGCCCGCCCGCTTCTATGCCGCTATGCGCCGTGCTCACGGCGGTCCTTCGCTTCTTTCCCGCCGGTAGCCGGGCCGGTATCCTTATAAAAAGAACTGTCCGGATCACCGGACAGCTCTTCTTCCCTTGCTATGCATCGTGCGGGCGCATTCCTCCTTGGGCGAAGACCAAGTCGCCGGCCTAGCAGCCGATGATGCGCTCCGGCTTCCAGTACAGCAAAGCCGCCTTGAAGCGGTGAGGATAAGCGAGCCTGCCGTCCTGCTCGATCACATGCCGCCGCAAGATAGCTTCTGCCGTCCGCCGGTCGTACTCCTCGTCCAGTATCGAGCGAAGATTCGACTTGAACAGCTCCTCCTCCGTGTCATACCAATAGATGCGCTCGAGCTCAAGCATCCTGCAGTTCGCATCGATACCCAGCTCATACAGCATCGCAAGCAGATGGATGTAGTCCCTGCGCTGGAATTTGATCCTGCAGCCCAACCGTTCGCGAATTTCTGTGTAATGAGGCTTCTCCGGACCCCCTGTTAGTCCGAGAACCGCCAAGCGGCGAGCACTGTCATTGATACGGATCAGCGCCTCGTCAATATCCGCCATCCGGTAGAAGCAGTTTACGCCAAACACAACATCATACGATTCCCGGAGCTGATGCTCCTCCCACTTCGCATGAATATACTCCATGTTCGATAAACACTGACGGCCCGCTTCTTTCTCCAAATAAGCCAGTACGCTGCGCGAGCTGTCCACACACACGAGCCGCTTCACCGCCGAAGCCGCCGCAAACGTATAATTGCCCCAGCCCGGGCCGATCTCCAGCGCCGTATCGTCCGGGTTCATCAGGCCAACCAGCTCTTCGCGGATCGGACCCGCGTATTCATCCAGCGCAATAGGCTGCTCGCCGCCCCGTCCTTCCACATATCCCTGCCAGAACGCCTCCTCCTGCCCATCGTCGGTCATCCGCTCGGGCAGCTTCCCGTTCCAGTCTCTCATGCCCTCCAGCCATAGCTCCTTGGCGTTCAATCGCATTCTGGCGACCTGCACCATCGGTTCTTCCCCTCCCTTTGTCCTTCCCTTGTCTTCCCGCTACGCCTCACTTATACCGGCCTGACAGCGGTGATTTTCAGTCCATACGCGCTGCGTTCGATCTCGGCCTCAACTCCATAGACATCTAGCAAATGACCGGCCGTAAACACCTCGAGCGGCGTGCCTGCGGCCGCGACCGCTCCGTCCTTCAACAGAAAGACGCGGTCTGCGTAACGCGACGCCAGCTCCAGATCGTGCAGTACGACCACGATCAGCACCTCCTTGCGCCGGGCAAGTCCCCGCACCAGCTCCAGCACTTCGAGCTGATGCCGGATATCGAGCGCGGCTGTCGGCTCATCCAGCAGCAGCACATCCGGCTGCTGGGCAAGCGCCCGGGCGATCAAGGCCCGCTGGCGCTCGCCCCCGCTCAGCTCGTCGAGCTGCCTACTTGCCAGCGCCTCCAGCTTAAGCTCGGCGATAATGTCGCTGACGACGGCCAGATCGCGATCCGTGACCGTCCACTGCATATGCGGCTTGCGGCCCAGCAGCACGGTGTCGAGCACCGTCAGCGGCAGCGCTGCGGCTCCCTGCGGCACATAGGCCTGCTTCCGGGCGAGCTCGGCAGGCTTGTAGTCGCGGATGTCCCTTCCGTCGATCCACACCTGGCGCTTGTCCGGCGGGATAATGGAGGCCAGATGCTTAAGCAGCGTCGACTTGCCCGCTCCATTCGGTCCGACGACCGCGACCACCTCCCCGCTTGCCAGTCCCATCCGGATGTCGCGCAGCAGCTCCCGGCCTTCATGCCGGAAGGTCAGACCCTTTACTTGCACGACCATCGCTTTCGCCCCCTATCCCCAGAACTCCGTGCGTTTCTTAATCAGTAAATAAATGAAAAATGGCGCTCCGAAGAAGGCGGTCACGATACCGACCGGAATCTCGATCGGAGACAGCACCAGCCTGGCTGCCGTATCCGACAGCAGCAGAAGCACCGCCCCCGTCAGACAGGAGCAGGGGAGCAGGTAGCGGTAATCCGTACCGATCAGCATCCGGCTGATATGCGGCGCGACGAGTCCGATAAAGCCGATGATTCCCGAGAATGCGATCGTTGTCGATGCCATCAGCGTCACCAGCAGCAGGCCGAGCCAGCGCAGCCGCTTCACCTTCACCCCCAGTGTGCTCGCGACATCCTCGCCCGAGCCGAGCGCATTCAGATCCCAGGCCAGCTTCATCAGGATCAGAAATGATCCTGCAAACAGCGGCAGCAGCAGCTCCAGCACCTGCCACTTGGCTCCCCAGAAGCCGCCCATCAGCCAAATGACCAGATCCTTCAGCGCTTCGTTATTGGAGAAGTACTTCAGCGCCGTCACCCCGGCGGCGAAAAGCTGGCCGACGGCTACGCCCGCCAGCAGCAGCACGGTCGTCGAGCTGCTCTTCAGCTGCGCCAGGCCGTAGACGACCAGCACCGCCAGACAGCCGAACACGAAGGCATTGACGGCGATCAGCCACGGTCCCTGCTGAATCAGATTGACGCCGAACACCCCCGCACCGGCTACGATAGCCAGTGCGGCTCCGAAGGAGGCGCCGCTCGATACTCCGAGCGTGAACGGATCGGCCAGCGGATTGCGCAGCAGCCCCTGCATAATCGCCCCGGCAGCAGCCAGCGACATGCCGGTGACGACCGCCATCGCGATACGGGGCAGCCGGACCTCCATGACGATATAAGCGTTCATCGGATCGATCGGATCGCCAAGCAGCATCGCCGGCAGCTCCCGCAGCGGAATGCCCGCCGAACCGCTCGAGGCGGCATAGAGGACTGCGGCGATCAGCAGCAGCGCGAGCGTAAGCGTCACGCCGAGACGGCGGCGGCGTTCCTTGCGGTAGAGCTGCCTCAAGCGAAGCTCCATGCCTAGTTATTCTCCTTATACGAATAAGACCAGATTCCCTGATAGGGGACCGTCAGCCACTTCTCAAAGTACTCCTTGATATAGCTGTCCGGATCGACGTCCTTGAATCTGTCAGGATACAATAGCTTCGCTAGCTGGAGCGTGCCGATATAACGCTTGTCCGAGCCGATAAAATTCGTATAGAAGAAATACAGCTCCTTGTTCTGACCCGCTTTCAGCTTGGACACGGAGGAAATGTTCATAATATGATCAATCGCGTCCTTCATAGGCTTGGTATCCTTCGCCTCGTAGCCGCCGAGCCAAGTCCCGTGCAGCGTGATCACGTCAGGGTTCCGCTTCAGCACGTACTCCTCGTCTACGAGAATGGTGGTTGACGCCTCCGCCGGATTCCACTGCACATCAGCCGCATCCTTGCCTCCCGCCAACAGAGTGGCATACCCCTCGCCGACTCCCGGCTTGCCGCCCAGCGACTGGCTGGGGAAAATCCGGTATCCTCCGTTCGAGTTCAGATACCCGACGGATAAGGCCAACACCGTCTTCTTATCCGCCTCCGGGATGTCCTTCACACGGTCTGCAGCCAGCTTCTCGATGGACTGCTTCCATTGCAGAAATTGCTCCGCCTTGTCTTCCTTTTGGAAAATACGTCCTAGAATCTTCAATTCCTCATCCTGGCGCTCAGGCAAATAATTGTTTAGCCTCACCACCCGGATTCCCGCAGGCTCCAGCTTCTCCTCCAGCTTGGAATCCGGCCGGTTGGTATAGGCGAACACGACCTGCGGCTTTAGCGACAGCACCGTTTCGAGATTCACCTTGCTCGTCTCCCCGACGTCAGGAATCGAGCCGTAGCCGAGATAGGGATTGTTCTTGATTGTCGTGTCCCCCGTCGCGATCACCTTGTCGGCCGCCCCAAGCAGATGGATGGCTTCCGCTGTATTGCGGTTAATAACGACGACTCGCTCGACCGGAAGATTCAGCGTGATTTCTTTGCCCGCCGAATCCGTGAATGTGACGGAAGTTGGCGGCTCCTCCTTCCCGCTAACCTGATCGGCAGCGCCTCCCGCAGCCGGCGATGCTTGATTCCCCGCTGTCGCCCCGCATCCGGCCGTTATGGCTAATAAGAGGATAAACACCAGGAATCGGGCGGCATAATGCTTTAACGCATATCGATTGTTCATTTCGTATTCTTCTCCTTCAGCTTCTTAATCTTCACGCGCCTACAACGGCCTGTTTACAGCCAAAAAAAGAGCCCTTCCAACCGAATACGTCGGTTAGAAGCGCTCTATGCCTTTCTCATGTTCAGATGGACGCGCATGTATGGTTACCCTTACGGCATCCGCATTCATCAAGCTCTCCTAACACCTCCCTATCTCCCGTAGGTTATCGCAGTGTCGTCAGAACAGGCAGGTCTCCTGGCTTCAGCATCGCCGCCTGACACCGCCTTCCCAGTCCTTCAGGACCAGTGGCAAGTTTATGCGTCAGACTCCGCTGTTACAGTGGCGGGACCGCGCCGGAATCGCACCGGGCTTCCCTTTTAAGCATGATTTGTCGATGGTTATCGATAAATCCGCACCTATTCCCACAATATGCTGTTGTTGATCGCTCTAAGCTTAGCTGAAGGACGGACACATTTCAACTCAAAAATTTGCAGCGAAGCCCGTCAGTTGGCAGGATAAGAGATATTTACAAAGAAATAGTAGATAGTAAGCATGTTCCCTGATGGGACCTAACCAAGGAGGATGACACACATTGGGTAAACACATCCATCTGCTTGTCGGCACCAACAAAGGGCTGTTCCGGTATAAATCGCCTGCGGAGGACCGGAAAAACTGGGAGCTTAGCGGACCGTTTCTTCCTGGCTGGGAGGTTTACAGCGCCTTTGGGGACAGCCGCCATGGCAAGCGCCGCATACTTGTCGGAACGTCCCATGCCGCATACGGAGCGACGATCCGCATCAGCGATGATGAGGGAGCAACATGGTCGCAAATTGAAAACGGACCCGCTTACTCCTCTGAAAGCGGATTCAGCTTAAACCGGATCTGGCAGATTGCTCCCGGAGCTCCTGCCGAGCCGGGCACCTTGTTCGCGGGAGTCGAGGAAGCGGGCCTGTTCGTCAGCCGTGACCGGGGCGAGACGTGGAAGGAGCTGGACGGATTGACCAAGCATCCGTCGAGGCCCGGCTGGTTTCCCGGCGCCGGCGGGATGTGCCTGCATACCGTCATCGTGGATCCACGCGATGCTCGGCGGATGTGGGTAGCCATGTCTGCCGTGGGCGTGTTCCGCACCGAGGACGGAGGCGTCACCTGGACGCCGCGCAATGAAGGCTTGGCCCGCGTCCCGACCGGTCAGCCTTACGACGAGGTAGGGTACTGCGTACATAAGATGGTGGCCGATCCCGACAATCCCGACACGCTGTATATGCAGGAGCATGGCGGAGTCTTCATGTCCGAGGACGGCGGCGACCTGTGGAGGCCTATCGAAGAAGGCTTGACGGTGCGCTCTAATGACGCGCCGTTCGGCTTCCCGATCTGTATATCCCCTACCGGCGACCTGTTCCTCATCCCGCTGGAAAGCTCGGAGCAGCGGACGATGAAGGACGGCAAGATGCTCGTCTACCGCAGACATCGGGATGAGTCCGAATGGCAGCCGGTGGGGGACGTCGTTCCCGATGAGCAGAGACATGTAAGCGTACTCCGGGACGCCATGAGCGTGGATACGCTCGACCCTTACGGGCTGTATTTCGGTACCACCTCCGGCGAAGTATTCGCCTCGCTGGACCGGGGCGTCAGCTGGCAGCGGCTGCCTGGACAATTTTCAAGGATTCTGACCGTCAAGACCTGGATAACCGAACATGATGACGGCCATTGAAATCAGCGTTCCCTCTCTCCTGATGGATTGCACGGGCGGACATACCCGGTTTACGATGCATGCCGCCACCTTGAGCGAAACGCTCGAGCAGCTGTGGTCGGCTTACCCGCTCCTCCGCCGCCATCTTTATCAGGAATCCGGCAAGCTGCGCCCCCATGTGCTGCTCTTCTATAACGACGACAATATCGAATGGCTCGATAATCTCGACATTCCTCTGAAGGCCGGTGACCGCCTGCTCGTGCTGCAGGCCGTTTCCGGCGGGTAGAGCATCACCGCTGCCCAGCGCAGCTTGCCTGCCATCTCTGCGTCAGCCCTGGTCCGCTCGGACCAGGGCTAAAAATCTGATTGCGCCCCTCTCCTTATTTTGGTATGATGGGGGACGTCTCTCTCGCGTTTCGCCTTGTCTGAAGTTGGCGGATTAGCCCCGCCTGCATAAACTTATCGGAGGTGTACAATGCTTTACTACGTTTTGGCCGCCAAGGCCTACTCCCGCAATCTGCAATATCGGGGAGCGCATATGGTGCACAATATCGCAAGCGCCATGTTCGGCTACATGTATGCCTGCATCTGGATCGGCATCGGGGAAAACCGCTCCCTGGGCGATTACGGGGTACAGGGCATGATCAGCTATATTGCGTTCACGCAAGCTGCCCTCTGGATTACGGGATTTATTACAGGAGGTCTCGGGATTCCGCAAGCTGTCCGCACCGGGCACATCTCGCTGGACCTTATGCGCCCCGTTCATCTGTTTACCCATCTGATGAGCCGGGAGTGGGGGCAGATCGCCTACCAGTTCGTGTACAAATCCATCCCGATCTACGCCCTGTATGTCATCGTCTTCTCGCTTCAGCTTCCTTCCGATGTTTACCGCCTGGCTCTTACCGCGCTTGGTCTGGTCTGCTCCGCCTATCTATCCATTTGCATCAACTACCTGATTGGCTCTACCGCACTCTGGACGACCGAATCGAACTGGCTGTACTGGGGCAATCATGCCATGGTGATGCTGCTGGCCGGCTTCTTTATTCCGGTGGAATGGCTGCCCGGGTGGCTTCAGACGATTAGCTGGCTATCGCCTTATCCTTATCTGCTGTATGTGCCTACGCGCATTTATCTTGGATTCGAGGACGGCTCTTTGCTGATCGGTTCCCTCATCTGGTGCGTCTGTCTGACGGCTGTGTGCTTAAGCGTAACCATCCTGCTTAGGCGCAAGTTGGAGGTGCAGGGAGGATGAGATCTGGAATACTTACGTCCAGCCTGGCAGCAGCAAGGCTTTATTTTCTGCTCATCCGGGCAAGCATCCGAAGCCGAATGCAGTACAAGTTCAATTTCGTGCTGTCGAGCCTGCTGGCCGCCCTTATTCAGATTTCAGACTTTCTTATTTTGGCTATCGTGATGAATAAATTCGGCGCGATGCGCGGCTGGAGCCTTTATGAGGTCGGCTATCTGTTTGCCGTGATGACTCTATCCAAGACGCTGTACCGGACTTTTGCCAATGAGGTGCATAATCTGGAGAAATATTTGGTGGGCGGAGAGCTGGATCAGCTGCTTACCCGTCCCGTGCCGATTCTTTTTGCGCTGTTCACCCAGAACTTCCGCCTGCTCCCCGGAGAGTTTATCCAGGGTGGCTTTGTGCTGGGCTGGGCCATGAACGGGATGCTGCGCAGCGGACAGATCGGCTGGATTGCCCTTCCTTATACGCTGCTGGCCGTCGGCACAGGCGCCGTCATCCTGTTCGCGATCGGACTCGCAACGGCGACGGTCGGCTTCTGGATCACCCGGATCACCGAGCTGCAGAACATCACGGAGGATGCGGCCCGAACGGCCGCCCAGTATCCGCTTGTCCTCTATCCCGGCTGGTTGAAGTCGATACTGCTCTTCGTCATTCCCGTCGGACTTGTCAGCTATGCGCCTTCGCTCTTCATCCTTCGAGGCGAATACGGAGGCTGGCTGCTGGCCGCGATCGGAGGGGCTGCGCTGATTGTTCTGGCCGCAAGTCTTCAGTTTTGGCGCTATGGATTAACCAAATATCAAAGCACGGGCAGTTAGAGAGGAGCGAACAGGGATGACGCAAATGAACAGGCGGCTGCTTAGTCAGACGTCCGAAGACCAGCCTATGATTGAGGTGCGCCATATCGGCAAAACCTTTAAAACGCCGGTAGCGCGGGAAGGTAAATTCGCAGGCTTGCGGACGCTATTTTCCCGGGAATATCGGGTTAAGGAAGCCGTTCGAGATATTAGCTTTTCCATCGGGAAGGGTGAATTTGTCGGGTATATCGGACCGAACGGTGCCGGTAAATCAACGACGATCAAGATGCTGACCGGCATTCTTCACCCGACGTCGGGGACCGTAGCGATCGGGGGAGAAGACCCCCATCGCAAGCGCCGCAAGGTCGTTCGCCGCCTCGGCGTCGTATTCGGTCAGCGCAGCCAGCTGTGGTGGGATCTGCCTGTCAAGGATTCCTTCGATATCCTGGCGGAGATGTACAAGGTGGACCCCGCCGACAAGCGGCGGAGGCTGAGTCAGATGGCCGAGCTGCTTGCCCTGGAGGAATTTTGGCAGACGCCGGTACGCAAGCTGTCGCTCGGGCAGCGGATGAGGGCCGATCTGGCGGCGGCTATGCTCCATGACCCCGATCTGCTGTTTCTCGATGAGCCGACTATCGGTCTCGATGTAACGGCGAAGCGCAATATCCGGCAATTTTTAAAAACGTTAAACCAGGAGTTCGGCAAAACCGTCCTGCTGACCACCCACGATATGGACGACATCGAGCAGCTATGCAGCCGGGTTATGGTGATCAACCATGGCGAGCTCGCCTACGACGGCACGATCGACGAGCTGCGCAGCCTGATCGGCCTGCCCACGGTCATACGCGTGACGTTCCGTGGCGAGTTCCAGGTACCGGACTTGACCGGCAGCGGGATCCCCTCCCGGTTCCGCGTAACCGAACAGACGGATCGCGGGGTCGTCATCGAAGGCAACCGTCAGGAAGCAACCGCGATGGACATCCTGCGGGAGCTGAGCGCCTGGGGCGACATCGACGATATCCATATGGAGGAACCGGAGTTTGAGGATGTCATTCACCGGGTGTACTAGCCTTTATCTTGACTGCGAAGGAAGCGCCGGTTCGCCTGCCTTCCTTCGCAAATCCGGTGCTTTGGTGGTATAATGGCAGCAAATCCAGTATAGAAGGTGACTTTTGTTGAGCTATAACTTTGATGAACTAATCGACCGCCGCAACACGCGCTCCTACAAATGGGATCAGGCGGAGAAGCTGTTCGGCCATGCCGACATTCTGCCGCTGTGGGTAGCGGACATGGACTTTCCTTGCCCGCCCGCCGTCCGCGACGTGCTCGTCAAGCGGGCCGAGCTGGGCGTGTACGGCTACGCGATACATACGGATAGCTACTTCGATTCCATCGTACAGTGGTACAAGCGCCGTCATGACTGGCAGTTGGACCCGGCCTGGATCGCCGATTCCCCCAGCATCGTCACCTCGCTCAGTCTGGCCGTCGAGCTCTTCAGCGAGCCGGGCAGCCAGGTCGTGCTGCAATCGCCGGTTTATTATCCGTTCTATGACGTGATCCGCAGCAACGGCCGTGTCGTCGCCAAAAATCCGCTCGTCATCCGGAACGGACGCTTTGAGATGGATTACGACCATCTGGAGTCGCTGTTCAAGGGCGGCGCCAAGCTCCTGCTGCTGTGCAGCCCGCATAATCCGGGCGGACGCGTCTGGGAGCGCAGCGAGCTGCTAAGGCTCGGCGAGCTGTGCCTGCAATATGGAGTCACCGTCGTCTCCGACGAAATTCATTGCGACCTGGCCTTTCCCGGCCATAAGCACATCCCGTTTGCTTCGCTTTCCCCGGAGCTTGCCGACATCACGTTGACCTGCCTGGCCGCGACCAAAACCTTTAACCTGCCTGGGCTGCACACTTCGTTTATCGTCGCCTCCAACCCGCAGATCCGGCGCAAGGTGGTTCAACGAATAAAAGCGCTCAGCCTGCATATGGCCAATCATTTTGCTCAGGATGCCGTCCAAGCGGCTTATAATGAAGGCGAGCAGTGGCTGGATGACATGATCGCGTATGTGAAGGGCAATCTGGACTATGCGCTGGAGTATCTGCAGCAGCACCTGCCTCAGGTTAAGCCGCTTGTGCCGGACGGGACTTACTTGCTGTGGCTGGATTGCCGGGGACTCGGCCTTGAGGTGAAGGATCTCAAGGATCTGATGTATAATAAAGCGAAGGTCGCCTTTAACGAAGGCTCCGTATTCGGCTCCGAAGGAGAGGGCTGGCTGCGCATCAATCTGGCTTGCCCGAGGTCGATCGTCAAGCGCGGACTCGATCAGTTCTGCCAAGCGGCGTCCGCCTATGTACGCTCCTAACGAGTAATAACTAGTAGTCGACTCATCAGACGGGCAGCAGAGAGCCCTATCCGCTCTCCGCCGCCCGCTTCACCAAGCTGGAGGCATATTCGTCCATGCGCTCCATGATTAATTCGTCCGTCAATTCGGTGACGCCAAGCTGTATCCACCCCTCATAGACGCCAGGAGTTCCGTCCTGCATATCCATCACGGAAACAAGGTCCCAATAGGGATCGTAGCTGAAGGCTTCCCCTGCATACGCACGGTAAGCGGACAGGAACAAGTCGGCCGTCTCTACGCCGAACAGCTGCGCCAGATTTACCCGGCAGTGACCGACATCCGCACCGGCCGGCCCCCGGCAGGCGTTTACCCAGTCCACGACTCCGCTTACCCGGGAGCCCTCCCACAGCACATTCGTCGGGTGATAATCCCGGTGGATCAAGCAAGGCTTGAAGTCGGGGCGCGGACCCTTCACGATATCTAGCGCGGCTTGCCACACTTGCGGGCATGCGGTCCAGCCGGGGAGCTCCAGACTGCTCCTATCCCGGTATGAGAAGTAGGTCCAGGGAAACCCGTCACCGGACACCTGATGGATCCGCGCAAGCACCCTCGCAAGCTCCTTCACCCAGCTTTCCATGTTCCCAGGCTTCAAGACGACTTCCCCCTCCAGCTTCGTCATCAGCAAGGCAGGTGTTCCGCTCTGGCTTCCCGTCTCGTCCCACGCTATCACCTGGGGCGTCTGTACGTCCGCAAGAGCGGCCCATTGCAGACTGTGAGCCTCATGACGTGCAAGATCAGGCTCCTTCCTAAGCCAGTCCGCGTTGTCAAACTGACGCAGAACACACTCAGTCACACGGTCCCCTTCCTGCAGCGTAACGCTGTGCACGATGGAAGATATGCCTCCGTACAGTCTTCGAAAGGATCGAACAACTCCGCCAGGCGACGTATGCGCTATAACCCAGGCAAGCATACGCTCCGACAGCTCTTCTTCCTCATGGATTATCACCAAATGTTCCTCCCCCTTCGGATGGTATAGATTTATTGTAAGAGGAATCTTGTACCGTCTCAAGCTTTGCCCTCCTATCCCTATGTGCCAAGCAAACGGCTTTCATCTATATAGATTGAACTTAGAATGGTAACATTCAGCTAGATCGGCAAAATCCATCATGTGCATAAAAACCTGCAGTTGTACATCTTTAATTTCTTATAGTTGACCACCAAGTAAAACTCCCGCAAAAGTGCATCTATTTTCCGCTTAACCCGTTGTACAGGGGAAAATCGCATGAAATTCCTGCATGATTTCAGGCTTTTCCCCCCTGAAGGCGATTGATGTGAAAAAACCTGCACGTTGGCATTTTTTCGACCTGGAATGGAGAGTGAGACTGTCTACAAACATGAATACTAGTTAAGTTCAACTTATATAGATCGGCACAATCTAAAGTAAGCCGGACGGAACGGAGCGTGTGGAGCCAATAGTCCGGCTGCTTAACGCGGATAGATCAAAACAAATGCGGCCTCCGAGGCTGCATCCGTTAATTCCTTTCAAGCAGGTCTGGTTTTATTAGCGTATCCCGATAGCCACCCTGGGCTTATTCCGGTATACTGGACAAAAAGACGATACAGACGTTTGACAAAAGGAGACCGTTGTTATGGAGTTCAGACTGGATATGATCGAGGACAAGGTAGAGTTCTTCGAGGCTTATGACTTGAAGACGCTGGAACGTAAAGTAGATGAACAAATAATGAACAACAAAGCGCTAATGCTTCAGGTCGGAGCGGTACAGCATCACGCCGTCTTTGATCCGAACGCCGGCAAGCTGGTGTACAGTGCCGTCGTTCATTTCAAGGTCAAATCCCGGCCTTAGAGGAGTCAGTCTTTTTTTCGGGATTGTGCATCATGAATCATTCGAGCGATCCGGTCGATCGCCATCAAGGATGAGATGACGCAAAGCGCCGCTACTATCCCGTTCTGCTCGTAGCCAAAGCCGACTCCTTCTTCGAGAATTAGATATTGAATACCTGCCACAAGCATGACTGCGCCTACGTAACTAATGATCCGTAAGCTGATGTCGGTTGTTTTCATCCGCGGAAGCCTCCTTCTCGGGTTAAGCGTTACCCCCTGATTATAGCACGAACCCCGGGCCTGTGAAGGACCGGGGTTCGTTTATGTCTGACAAGCGCCTACTTACTTGTGAAATTTGACCAGATCGTCGATCTTCACCGGAAGTCCGGTACGGATCGCACGGTTCGCCGCGATACCTGTCAGGATCGAGCGAGCTCCGTCCACATGGTCAGCCGCACGATGGAAGCGATCATCTACCGGCGTGCCGAAGATATCGTTCAGCAGCACAGGGTCGCCGCCGCCATGACCGCCGACTCCCTCTTCCACCTCGACGTCGTAAGGAGCGTCGAACATCGGGAATACGCGCATGGTTTTACCTTTCAAGGCGCCTTCCAGCGCCTTGTCTCCGCCGGAGTTCACGTAAGACTGCTCGACGATCGTCATCTCGAGACGTCCCTTCGTGCCATTGAAAGCGATGCGGTAGCCTTCCCACGGCAGGTAAGCGTTTAAGGAATAAGTAAGGATTGCATTGTTTTTATAACGGACCAAGACACCCATCGTATCCTCGATGTTAATGCCGTCTCCGAACACGCTTTGGTCGCGGCGGTAGCCGTCCTCATGCTCGGCATCCAGATACATCGCCTTCAGATGCGGGTTGGAATCCAGGTGCAGCGCGAACGGATCGTTCTCCGCGTTTTTGTTGCCCGTTGCCCGCTCGTAGAAC
Organism: Paenibacillus puerhi; assembly: GCF_009846885.1. Taxonomy (GTDB): domain Bacteria; phylum Bacillota; class Bacilli; order Paenibacillales; family NBRC-103111; genus Paenibacillus_G; species Paenibacillus_G puerhi. The sequence goes on along the minus strand of NZ_WUWM01000005.1, from coordinate 77,855 downwards.
TTCGTCTCGCCGCGGTTTTCGGCATTCTCACGGCCATAGAACAGCAGATCGCCGAAGGCGAATACAGTTTCAGGCTGCGATCCGATCCAGAAGTTGACAAGATCGAAGTGATGGGTGGACTTGTGAACAAGCAGCCCGCCGCTGTTGCGCTTGTCGCGGTGCCAGCGCCGGAAGTAGTCCGCCCCATGCTTGGTGTTCAGCAGCCATTCGAAATGTACGGACGTTACTTTTCCGATAACGCCGTCCTCGATCAGCTCGCGCGCTTTGGTATGATGCGGCGCATAACGGTAGTTGAATGTCACACGGACGTTTTTACCGGTCCGCTCGACCGTATCCAGAATCTCCTGACATTTTTCCTCGTCCACCGTCATCGGCTTCTCGGTGATGACGTCGCAGCCGAGCTCCATCGCACGGATGATGTACGTATGGTGGGTCCGGTCTACGCTGGTCACGATTACGGCGTCCGGCTTCTTTTCCGCAATCATTTTATCGAATTCATCGGATTTATACGTGCTGACTGCCGGATAATCGTATTTCTCTACCAGGCGCTTGTTGGCATAGTCCATACGAGTTTGGTTAATATCGCAGAACGCCAGCAGCTGCGAGGTTTCCTTATAATGCGTACAAATCGCCGAATAGAAAAATTCCGCGCGGCCCCCAGATCCGACCAATACATAGGTTTTCTTAGCGCTCATGTGCTTGTCGCCTCCGTAAGTTCATTAGTTCAAGCTACATCTCCATAATAGCGCAATATAGAAGGTATTTCTGCTCTTTTCATGCCATAATATTTATTAATCACGCTTATTTTGCTATACTGAATCCAAAAAGGAGGGTTTACAGCGATGAGTGATACCCAGAGCCACAGCTTCGGCCGCACTTCGGATCCCTTATACGTGGAATATACCAGGCGCAGCTCCCCCTTCAGCATGTCGGAGAACCATTTTCATCCCTTCTACGAAATTTATTACATGCGGTCCGGCGAGCGCATTTACTTTATCAAAGACTCCTCCTATCCCATCCAACAGGGAGACCTGGTGTTTATAAATAAATATGAGCTCCACAAGACGCTTCAGACCGGCTCGGGGGGGCATGAGCGGGTCATTCTGCATTTTGACGATCGGTTTATTCATGCCTTCGGCGAGCAGCAGTCCAAGCTCCTGCTCAGCCCCTTCCAGCAGGATAGCCCGGTGCTGCGCCTGCCCGAAGCGGAGCGGGCCGTCATCGAGGACCATATCGATCGTCTGGATGAAGAGCTGACGACGACGCCCGTCGGCTATGAGCTCTATGTTCCGCATGCGGCTATAGACCTGCTGCTGCTTTCTTCACGGTTTCTGCAGAAGAACGCCCCTGCCGATATCGCTTACTCCACTCCGATGCATAAGAAAATTTCGGAAATCGTACGCTTCCTGAACGCCCATTATGCCGAGCCGATCCATCTGAACATGCTATCGGAGCGATTTTTTGTCAGCCCGTATTACTTGAGCCGGATGTTCAAGGAAGTGACCGGGTTTGCGCTGATCGATTATCTCAATCTGACCCGAATTCGCGAGGCGCAGCGGCAGCTGCGCGAGACTGACCAGAAGATCATCGACGTCGCAGCCAACGTCGGTTTCGACAATTTCTCGCATTTCGGCAAAACGTTCAAGAAAATCACCCGTACCTCGGCGCGTTCCTACCGAGTGCAGGAGAAGGCGAAGCGCTAACGATGCACGGCGGCGAATCCGCCGCCTTATTCACAATTCTCCTCAACTATGCTATAGTACGTGAGACAACTAAAGAAGAAATACCGGATTTCGGCTGCTTGAAGCTGCTGTGCAGCCAGCCAAAGCCGGGAGAGGTTCGCGAACTCCCTCTATAAAAAACTAAGTCAAAGCGATGGCCCTGTTCAGGTATCGTCGTTTTTGCGTTCGGCGCGAAGCGGGAACCCTGCCTCGCGCCGATTCTTTAGTCATTAGGGAAGCGCTAAAGAATCTCTTTCTTCTCAGCACAAGAGAGGAAGATGATGACATGGAACAAACGAAAGCCGTCGTCGTATTCAGCGGCGGACAGGACAGCACGACCTGCCTGTTCTGGGCCTTGAAGCGGTATGATGCCGTGGAGGCCATTACCTTCGATTACGGCCAGCGGCACCGGCTGGAGATTGATACGGCCGCCGCTATAGCGAAGGAGCTGAACGTACCGCATCACGTACTGGATATGTCGCTGCTTGGGCAGCTGACGCCGAACGCGCTGACCCGAAGCGAAATCCCCATTGAGCAAAAGGAGGACTCGCTGCCTTCCACCTTCGTGGATGGACGGAATCTGCTTTTCCTGTCCTTTGCCGCCGTAGCGGCCAAGCAGATCGGAGCCAGACATATTGTGACTGGCGTATGTGAAACGGATTTCAGCGGCTATCCGGACTGCCGGGATGTTTTTGTGAAATCGCTGAATGTCACACTCAATCTTGCCATGGACTATCCCTTTGTCCTGGAGACGCCGCTGATGTGGCTGAACAAGGCTCAAACCTGGGAGCTGGCCGACCGGCTGGGGGCCTTTGATTATGTGCGGGAGCGGACGCTTACCTGCTATAACGGCATCCTTGCCGATGGCTGCGGGGAGTGCCCGGCATGCAAGCTGCGCCGCCGGGGACTGGACGAGTACTTGTCTTCTTCGGCGAGAGGGGAGGCCCAAGGATGATTCAACAAATCTATCCCTCCGTCCCCCATTCCTATGCCTATGAATTGAATAAAGACCTGCAGTTTGCCGCGGCCCACTTTATTCCGTCGGAGACGGCGGGCAAGTGCCGTAATCTGCACGGCCACACTTACTTTGCCAATATTACGGTTGCAGGCGATACGCTCGACGAAGCCGGATTCCTGGTGAACTTCTCTATCCTGAAGCAATGGATTCACGATCGTTTCGACCATACCGTCCTTAATGACGATACCGCGAGCTTCAGCGAGCAGCAGCCTGACCGATTTCCGACAACCGAGGTCGTCGCCCGCACGATCGCCGAGATCGTCCAGCGGCATCTGGATCAAACGGTCAACCGTCCGCGATGCTTGCAGGTCTACCTGCGCGAGACCCCGACCAGCTACTGCATCTACAGGCCGAAAGCGGGTGCCGGACATGAGTGAGCATCCCGTGCGGGAGAGAAGCTTGAAGATCCCCGTCCTGGAAATATTCGGCCCGACTGTGCAGGGGGAAGGCATGGTCATCGGACGAAAAACGATGTTCGTCCGGACCGCCGGCTGCGATTACAGCTGCGCCTGGTGCGATTCCGCCTTCACCTGGGACGGCAGCGCCAAGGAGGACATTCGCTGGCTGTCGGCCGCTGACATATGCGCCGAGCTGCAGGCGGCCGGAGGAGACTCCTTCGACCATGTGACCTTGTCCGGAGGCAATCCCGCGCTGCTTCCCCAGCTGGGGACGCTGATCGAGCTGCTGCACGCAGAGGGAATGCAGGTTGCCCTCGAGACGCAGGGCAGCCGCTGGCAGGACTGGTTTTTGCTCGTCGACGACCTGACCCTGTCCCCGAAGCCCCCCAGCTCGGGGATGACGACGAGCTGGCCGATTCTTGACGAGCTTGTATCCCGCTTGACTGAGAGCGGTCGCTCCTTCTGTCTGAAGGTCGTCATCTTCGACGAGCCCGATCTGCAGTTTGCGGCGGACGTTCACGGTCGGTACCCGAACGTGCCTTTCTACGCGCAGGCGGGGAACGGACGGCTGCAGGAGACCGAGCCGGAGCGGCTGCTGCCGTATTTGCTGGAGCGCTACCAATGGCTGATCGGCCGCGTCATGACCGACAGCCGCTTGAAGCGCGTTCACGTATTACCCCAGCTGCATACCTGGGTATGGGGCAATAAGAAGGGCGTGTGATCGGCATCAGACCTCACCGCCCCGATCACCAAGGAGGAGAAACCGACATGACAGGAAGAACCGACCAGGAACTGCAGGGAATCACCCTGCTCGGGGACCAGGGTACGGATTACCGGTTCCACTACGCGCCCGACATCTTGGAGGCGTTCGACAATAAGCATCCGGGACGCGATTACTTTGTCAAATTCAACTGCCCTGAATTCACCAGCTTGTGTCCGATGACGGGACAGCCGGACTTCGCAACGCTGTACATCTCATATATCCCTGACCTCCGTATGGTCGAAAGCAAATCGCTCAAGCTGTATTTATTCAGCTTCCGCAATCACGGCGATTTCCATGAGGATTGCATGAATATCATTATGAACGACTTAATCGCCTTGATGCAGCCCCGTTATATCGAGGTTTGGGGCAAATTCACACCCCGCGGCGGCATCTCCATCGATCCGTATTGCAACTGGGGCCGTCCTGGCACAAAATACGAGCAAATGGCGGAATACCGGCTCATGAATCATGACCTGTACCCCGAAAAAGTAGACAATCGCTAGAACGTTAAAAGCTCCTCCAACCAACAACAGTAAGTGGTTGTATGTAAGACATTTTAAAAAGGATGAGTCATGCAAAGGATGATACCCTTTGCGTGGTGCTCATCCTTTTTTGTTTTATAGAGATGTGAGTGAATTATTCCCGGACAAGCTTGGCATCCTTAGGCAGCAAAAATGCAAACACGCCCAACATTGGCAAATAAGCGCAAAGATGTATGACGTAGGCCACGCTCGTCTGGTCGATCAGCCACCCTAATAGCACGGAGCCGAGTCCTCCCATACCGAAAGACAACCCGAATATGAGCCCTGCAATCGTTCCTACTTTGCCTGGAAGCATCTCTTGAGCATACACGATTATGACGGAAAAGCCTGACATTAAGATGGCGCCCACGGCAAAGCAGAGCAGGAAGGAACCGACAGGCCCGGCATAAGGCAGCAGAATTGAGAATGGCGCTGTTCCGAAGATTGAGAACCAGATGATCTTCTTCCGTCAAATCGATCGGCTAGCGGACCTCCAAGCAGCGTCCCTAGCATCCCAGCAAATTGGAGCGCAAACAATGAGATCTGGGCTTTTTCAAGTGGGAGCTGGTATTTGTCCATATAATAGAAGGAATAGTAGCCGGTCATGCTGGCCAAGTATACAAATTTAGAGAAAAGTAGCACGATCAGTACGCCGAGCACGAAGATGACAAAACTTCTGCTGAGTGAATGATGGCCCCGATTTGCAGAACGACGCTCGCTTCTGGCCGATATTTTGACATGCTGAGCGTACCACCTGGCAATGTAAGTCTGAATAAAGATGCCCGCTACGGCCAACAACATAAACCATAGAAAACCAAGTTGTCCCTGCGGGGTTATGACAAAAGCAACTAATAGCGGCGCCAGCGCCTGTCCAGTGTTGCCGCCGACCTGAAATACCGACTGGGCCAGCCCCCTGCCCTTGCCCGCAGTGAGGTGCGCGACACGGGAAGACTCCGGGTGCAGGATCGAAGATCCGATACCGATCAGCGCCGCCGATACGATTAACATCGTTAGGCTGGAGGCAAATGCCATTCCACCCATGCCTAGCAGCGTGAATAGCATCCCCAAGGGAAGCAGCATTGGCATGGGCCGGCGGTCGGTGTAGGCGCCGATCAGCGGCTGAAGCACAGATGCCATCACGTTGAGCGTAAAAGCGACCCACCCGATCTGGGCGAAGCTCAGCTTCATCGATTGCTGAAAAAGCGGAAAGACCGCAGGTACGACCGATTGCATCGCATCATTCAGCAGATGTGCGAGACTGACCCCGATCAGCACAACTGCGGCACGCCTGCCTACTGATTTTTCCTCGACTGTATTTGAGGTTGTTGTTGACGACATGGAAATCACCTGTTTCTTTTTTGCCTCATTTTATCGAAGAACCATAGAAAAGTCTTCGCTATAAATGCGCTTCATAAGAGCAATTTTTGATATAATGTTATCAGGTGATTACACATGATTGTACAGATAACTACGCCACAGCTGGAGTTATGGCGTATCGGAGGACAGTTTTCCAACCTGCCTCACGCTCATGAGGGCGAGTTTCAAGTGACCGTACCCGTGAACGGGACCTGTTTTTTTACACAGGAAAATAAGGAGTACATGGTGGCTGGCGGAGGAGGGCTTGTTCAGCATCCGCTCGAGAATCATTACTTTAACATAGGGCATGGTGCGGAGGTGCTTATTTTTAAAATCGGCTGCAGCAGCTTGAAGGAGCTCGTTCCTTACACCGAACTGGAGTTTGCCGTTCGTCAGGAGTTCGATCCGATCATCGTTAGCGGGCATTTCCGCCGTTGGATGGGGCTGTTGCTGGACTGCGATCCGACCAATCGCTTGGCGCAAGAGGAGACAGAGACTGAGGTGCTCCAATATTTGCTCGGCTCCCTGGATGGCAGTCATGACAATGCTTCCAAAGCGTATACTGACCTGCCGATGGGCGCCTTTTCATCCGATCCCTATCTGAGACATGTGCTTGAATACATTCACGCACATTACTCGGACGACATTCACATTGATGAGCTGGCATCGATTGCTAGGCAAAGCAGGTTCCATTTCATACGTTCGTTTAAAAAAAACGTCGGCCTGACACCGTACCAGTACGTGCTTCGCCTGCGAATCGAGGAAGCGAGACGGCTGCTCGAACGGACCGCGCTATCTGTGACGGAGATCAGTTGCAGCCTCGGCTTCTCGAGCCCCAGCCAGTTTTACCGTGCATTCGCGAGGATGTCCGGCTTGACGCCGGAAAAGTATAGAGGCTCGCGAACGTAAGCTCTACAAGAAGCTGTCCCTTACTGTTCATAAATAACAATACGCCCGCTCTTTATGAAGTGTTATAGATAACAAAAAAGAAATGGATAGAGATTCAGATGTTTTCTGAAACCTCTATCCATTTCTATTTGTCTAATAAAATGTCTAATATTGAACTTCCACCAAGCTTCAATAAAAGATCGACGCAGGGGGAGCTTTTTACTTATGACTTTCCTCTAACTTTAGCCCGATTAGCGGACGGCCGGGAAGGACTGCCCGCCTTGCCTCCGGAGCTGCCCGCCGGTTTGCTTGCCGGCTTCGCCTGCTTCGGCTGAGCCGATCCCGGCTTGTTCCGGGATGGCCTAGACGGCTGCCGGGATTTTACCACCGGCTCTGCCGGCTTGGTCGTGATCATCATCGGATAAGGGTGATCGGTAACGACAGGAATCGTCTTCCCGATCACTTTCTCGATATCCTTCAGATACGGCTTCTCTTCAATATCGCAGAACGAGATAGCCGTGCCGCTAAGCCCTGCCCGGCCGGTGCGTCCGATACGATGCACGTACGTTTCCGGGATGTTCGGAAGGTTGAAGTTAATGACATGGGACAGCTCATCGATGTCGATCCCTCTGGCCGCGATATCGGTCGCTACCAGCACGCGCGTCGCGCCGCTTTTGAAATTCCCTAAAGCCGACTGCCGCGCATTTTGCGATTTGTTGCCGTGAATGGCCTGCGCGCTGATGCCCGCTCTCGACAGATCGCGCACGACCCGGTCAGCGCCATGCTTCGTACGGGTAAACACCAGCACCGAGGCGATGGACTTGTCCTCCAGCAGATGAATCAGCTGCTTCTGTTTGTTTTCTTTATCCACAAAGTAAAGCGACTGATTGATTTTATCCACCGTTGAAGAAACCGGCGTAATCTCTACCTTGACCGGATTCACCAGGATAGTCTTCACCATCTGGGCGATTTCAGGCGGCATCGTGGCGGAGAAAAGAAGCGTTTGTTTTTTGCTCGGTATCTTGGCCACAATGCGTTTGACGTCGTGAATAAAGCCCATGTCCAGCATGCGGTCGGCTTCATCCAGCACAAAAATCTGGAGATGCTGCAGATCGATAAAGCCCTGATTCATCAAGTCGATGAGCCTGCCCGGCGTGGCAACCAGAATATCGACGCCCTGCTTCAGCGCCGCCTCCTGCGGCTTCTGGGACACGCCGCCAAAGATAACGCAGCTGCGCAAAGAGGTGTGCCGGCCATAGGCCTCCAGGTTGTCCTGAATCTGAATGGCTAGCTCCCGGGTCGGTGTCAGGATCAGGGAGCGGATAGGCCGCTTTCCAGGCTTTGACCCCTGCCCTTTGCTTAACAGCTGTAAGATCGGAACAGCAAATGCCGCCGTTTTCCCCGTTCCGGTCTGGGCACAGCCAAGCAAATCTCTGCCGGCCAAGACGGGCGGTATCGCCTGCTCCTGTATAGGCGTTGGCGACGTGTAGTTTTCTTGGGCCAGCGCTTTTAATATCGGGGGGATAATGTTCAATTCCTCAAATGTCATGGGTTCTCCTTAGCATCAAGCAAATATTGGTCCAAGTATCGTACACGTCCCGCAAGGGGCTATCGGCCGCACAAAGACACTTCTTCTTATGATATACGAAGCCGGGCAGAAGTACAAAGAAAAACTGCAAATTCTGGCGCAAAAAAACCGGAAATTGAAAAAAGCTGTCCCTTGGCAGAATAATCTGCTTGAGGGACAGCCATGAGGTAGAGCCGAGGAACGGCTTATTTGCCCAGCAGGGACAAATGCTTGCCGATATGCACGCCGAGTCCTTCAGCGTACTGCTCCTCGTACTCGTTCAATACCGCAAAGAATTCGTCGGCGAACAGCTTGCCGCCCTTCTCATCCTTAGCCTGAAGCAGAATGCCGTAGGTGATGTGGAGCAGCTGGCGCGCATTGTTTTCGTTCATGTATTCCGGCAGCTCGGCATCGCTGGTCTCAGCCAGCGGACGAATAGCGCTGATATCGGTTGTAACATGATAATACGCAGTCGCTTCTTCAAAGTGATCCAACGCGTGCTGGTGCATCCGGCGGTAGAGCGAAGGAGCGACCTTGGCTACGACGCGGACGGCTTCCAGCCAGTTCGTGCCGGCCGTTTTCACGTGGAAGCGACCTTTCGTATATTGACCGATCAGCTGGAATACGCTGAACTTGTCGCTGCCCGAGTGAATGCTCAGCTTATAGCCGAAGTGATCGGCAATCGCAGCATGTGCCTGAAGCTCGCGCTCGAACTGGGCGATATCGCCGATGTAGTCGATACCCTTCTGGAACTCGCCGCAGAAGCGCGGAGCCATGCTATAAATCTGAATGCCGCGCACATACAGCTCGTTGGCCACGAGGAAATGTGCCTCAGGCGAAGTCGGCGTTTCGGTCTCGTCGATCGAAATTTCGAAGTCGACGGCCCCGTTCAATTGCTCGATATATTTGCGGTAGATATGCTCCATGAAGTTAATCGCTTCATGATAGATCAGCACATCGCGGACAAGCTCTTCCCGCGTAAAGTTCAGCTTGGCGTCAGCGATCTGAGGAGAAGTCGCCAGGTAGCGCTCCTCGTAGCCTTGACGGATTGCTTCTGGAAGCTGGGCGTAGCGCTCCTCCAGCTCGGAAGCGGACAGCCGCGCGATCGAATTATCGATGTTCTCCGAGCAGTCGAGAGTCAGCATCGTGAAGCCAAGACGCAGAGCGTACTCGATATCTTCTTCTTTCTTCAGGTGGTCGCCGTCGGCGCCGAAGCCATCCTTGTAGCCTTCTTGGAATACGGCGAAGCAGGCGGCATCCAATACGTCTTCATAAGTACGGCCCGTCAACGCAAGCTCGCGGATGCTTTGCTGCGCCAGGATCGGACGCACATCCTTGCCAAGCACGGTACGGATATGACCCGGGCTTGCTTCTCCAAGACGGTCGCCCAGACCAAATGTAGCAATCTTCGTGCCGAACGCCTGAGGCGCCGTGTAAGGCAGATAGCGGTTAAGAACCAAGCGGTTGGCATGAGTAAGCGGAGCCAGCTTGCCGCCTTCGGCAGGCTCGCCTTCCAGCTCGCCTACGATAGGACCGTTGCCGACAGCCAGCAGGCGCTTGCCGTTCTCGGTGCGCACCATCAGCAGCGTAGCACCGTCCAGCTCGGTTAACGATTGGGGGTATATTTTGACAAATGGGGAAGCCGCGCCGGCGAACTGTCCCGATTTAATTTGATCAATGATAGATTGGTAAGTTAACATCGAATTCCCGTCCTTTTCCTATATAAAATAGAACTCTAAAAATCGAAGTAGCCGTTGGCATTATCGTACGAGATATCCCGCACCATGCCGCCGAGAAGTTCCATATCATGAGGAGCCTCGCCTTGAATGACCCACTCTCCGAGCAGGTTGCAGAGCAGGCGACGGAAATACTCATGACGCGTGTAGGACAGGAAGCTGCGCGAATCCGTCAGCATCCCGACGAATCTGCTGAGCAGTCCCAGGTTGGCAAGGGCGTTCATCTGCCAAAGCATGCCTTCCTTCGTATCGTTGAACCACCAGGCGGACCCGAATTGGATCTTGCCGGGAATGCCGCCGCCCTGGTAGCTGCCGATCAGCGTTCCGATGACGTAATTATCTTTCGGATTCAAGGAGTACAGAATCGTCCTTGGCAGCGAGTCGTCCGAATCGAGCGCATCGAGCAGCTTCGAGAGCGGATAAGCAATGTCGCTGTCATTGATCGAATCATACCCGGTGTCCGGACCCAGCGTACGGAACATCCGGGAGCTGTTGTTGCGGGCAGCGTTGATGTGCAGCTGCATCGCCCAGCCGAGCTTCGCGTAGGCGCGTCCCAGGAACAGCAGCGTATACGTTTTGTATTGCTTTTCTTCCTCTAAGCTGACAGGCTGGCCCGAAAGCGCCTTGGCATAGATAGCGGCTGCCTGCTCTTTAGTCGTCTCGGCATACGGCACATAGTCGAGCGCATGGTCGGATACGCGTCCGCCCGCTTCATGGAAGAAAGTAATCCGCGAGTCAAGCGCTTGCAGGAACTGATCGTAATCGTCTACAGGCAGACCCGAAACCTCGCTAAGCTTCTGTACCCATGGAAGATAAGTCGCGCGGTTGATCTCAAGTCCTTTGTCCGGACGGAAGGACGGAAGCACCTTCACGTCGAAGTCGGAAAGCCCTTTGATTTTCACATGATATTCCAGCGAATCAGTCGGATCGTCGGTCGTGCAAATCACTTTGACATTCGACTTGACGATCAGGTCGCGGGCTGCGAAGCCGCCGGCCTCCAGCTGGGCATTGACCTTCTCCCAGATGACGGGAGCATTCTGTTCATTGATCAGCTCGTGCACGCCGAAGAAGCGCTGCAGCTCAAGGTGAGACCAGTGATAAAGCGGGTTGCCGATCGTCTTCGGTACGGTCCTGGCGAACGCCAGAAAACGGTCATAGTCGCTGACGTCCGGTCCGCCCGTTACGAGCTCCTCCGGTACGCCGTTAGCGCGCATCGCTCTCCATTTGTAATGGTCGCCATAGAGCCAAGCCTCGGTCAGTGTCTTGAACGATTTGTTCTCATAAATTTCCTGAGGGCTCAAATGACAGTGATAGTCGATGATCGGCATTGCTTTCGCATAATCGTGGTACAGCCGTTCGGCTACTTCATTCGTTAACAGAAAGTTATCGTCTAGAAATGCTTTGGACATAGTTAGCCACCTCGTTTCGATCATGTATCCAGTATACCGCAATATTGTTGCAATTTCTTTTCATTTCATGCTCAATTTCCGATTATTTACGCTTATTTTGCCATTAACTTGAGCTATTCCTTGCTCCAGGTCGTATCCTTTTCCTCCAGCAGCGGCGTATCGGCATGCCTCCGCCGCTGCACCAGCCCTTCGACGGAGACCTCCTCGACCTGATCCAGCCGCAGTGCAGGACCTTGGCGCGTCTCAATACGGACCCGGTGCAGCTCCAGTCCATGCACATGCTTGCACAGCATCCCTTCGCCTGCCATGACCAGCTCCTCAGCCACCATATCGGGCTCGCCGCCCTGCTCCTCCGGGTCAAGCGTCATATCGATCATCACATTGTTGAGCACTACATCCTCGATCGGCTGCTCCGGCAATCCATAGATGAAAGCAGCGGCCGCCCGGGCATTGCGAGCCGTTACATCGCTGATGTACAGATCGCGAACGACCGGCGTTCCGGGGGTGATTGCGACCTTGCCCGGACTTGTCATCAAAGGATTGCTTTCGTCTACGCCATGCTTGTAGAAAGCGTTGACCGCCAGCGGGCACAGCACATCCTTCATGAATATATTGCTGATCCTCACGTCTTGCACGCCGCCGCCGCGGGCCCGGTTAGTCTTCACGCGAATCCCGCGGTCTGTGCCGATAAAGACGCAGTTGGAAATGGTCACATAGCGGATGCCTCCGGCCGTTTCGCTCCCCATCACGACTCCTCCATGCCCGTGCAGCATCGTACAATTCGTAATGGTGACATTCTCCGTAGGCCTTCCGACACGGCGGCCGTCTTCATCGATCCCTGCCTTCAAGCACAGGCAGTCATCGCCCACGTCGAAGTGGCAATCCGAGATATGAACATTCGAGCAGGAATCCACATCGAGCCCGTCGCCGTTCGGCGTCGTGGACGGATTGCGGATGGTCACGCCTCTCACGTTCACCTCATCGCAATAGACGAGATGCGTATTCCAGAACGGCGAATTTTGCAGCGTAACTCCCTCCAGCACCACATGCCGGCAATCCAGCAGTTGAAGCAGCGGTGGACGGAGAAACTGCGACTCCCACTCCACGATGTTGCTTTTCAAGGATTCCGTCAGCTTGCGGTTGCGTTCGACAAGCTCCAGGCGATGAGGCGAATCCGGCGCGTTGCCCCGCTTCAGCTCGCGGTAAGCGTCCCACCAGGCCTGTCCCTGACCGTCAATCACGCCCTCCCCCTTGATCGCCACTCGCTTCAGCCCGTATCCATAGATCAGCGGGGAATACCCATAGCATTCGTATCCTGACCAGCGGGTAAACACCGGGGCGTAATCGTCAAATCGGTCGGAGAAGCGCAGGGTGGCGCCAGCCTCCAGGTATAGCGTGATGTAGCTTTGCAGCTTGATCGGCCCTGTCAGGTAATCGCCGGCCGGCACGTATACCGTCCCGCCGCCCTTGCTGCTGCAAGCCTCGATAGCTGCGGAGATCGCAGCCGTGTTGTCATAAACGCCGTCGCCGACAGCGCCAAATTCCGTTATATGATAGATAGCCATTGGTGCTCTATTCCCTTCCTTCCGCTGCCGCGTTATATAGTCGAATACATTCTATAAAACTATCCAAGTTGGAAGACTTGGTGGGATGGACCCGAGTCATGCAGGCGGAGACTATCGGTAACGGGCAAACCAGTCAGCCGGAGCCTTCAGCGGTTCAGGCTCAAGTCCCGCCAGGCTGTGAAGCAGAGATCGAATCAATATGGCCTGAGTACCAGCATTCATATCGCCTTCTACTTCGCCAAGACCTAGTCGCACCGGGTGCGGCATGTCCGGATAATGCTCGCCTTGCTTAACCTGGGCCACATTTGGCGCTGCCGGAGAATGGGCCAGCTCGCGGGAAAATCCTCCGTCGCCGCGCCTCAGCCTTGTCATATTCCGGACCGTGATCTCGGCGATTTCCAGCCATTCCTCAGGAGACGGACGCAGCTTCATCGCCGCGAGCAGGCTGATCGGGTTACGGATATAGCACATATCCACCGCTTCCTCACTGCGCAGCGTGTGAAGCAGGCTTCGGTACATCTCCCGCAGCCTCGGCATTTCCACCCGAAACCGGCCGTAGAACGTATGCAGCTTGAAGGTTCCGGATAGACGTACATACCAGCTGCCCTCTCCCCATAAGCCGGTGTCCGGATCTTGAATCCGGTCGAAATAGTCGAGCGCTTCCTTCAAATAAGGCTCTCTCCGCTCAGCGCTCATCTGGGCGAGATAAGGAGCCGAATTGCATAAACGGTCGCAGCCCCGCCAGCTGTTCGCGAGGCTGATGCTGCGCAGCCAGCGCCCGTAAGCTTCGGGCGTCGCGATATAGTCCGGGGCCGCATCGCGCTCATTGGGCAGCGGGAACAAAGGCGCCGCCCCGAACCTGCGAAGCGCCCCCGTGCTGTAGCTGATGGCGCGTCCGACCATCACCTCATCCAGCCGCATATGAGGATCGGCATCATAGAAATAGCCGCTGGCCGCATCCTGCTTGCTCTGAAAAAAACGGACGGCTTGCGCCGTCATAGGTTCATCGAGCAGGCGAAGAAGCCCGCACCGCTCTATTATATTGTAGGCTTGCGCCGTCGATTCGATATCTGGCTCGAACCGGCCGGACTTCTGCGAGCTTCTTGCATAATAAAACCCGCCGGTAGACGGGTCGTACTGGCCCTCCAGCCAGTCGAAGAATCCTTCGAACAGGCTGTCGAGCTGAGTCCGTACAGCTTCCAATCTTCGGTTCATGGGCTCTGTTCCTTTCTGTCTCAGCCTTCCTGCAGGTTAACCTTTAATCGAGCCCAGCATCGCGCCTTTGGCAAAATGCTTCTGCAGGAACGGATATACGAGCAGGATCGGCAGCGTCGCCACTACGATGACCGCCATTTTTACCGATTGTTCCGGTGGTGGCGTCGTGTTATCCAGAGCAGAGCTGTGATCGATCCCGCTTGCCAGCACCACGATCTGGCGAAGCAATACCTGAATCGGCCACATCGTGCTTTCGTTCAGATAGAGAATGGCGCTTAAGTACGTGTTCCAGTAAGTTACAGCGTAGAACAGCGAGATCGTCGCGATGGCGGGCATCGACAGCGGCAGCACGATACGGAACAGGATGCCCCAATCGTTGCAACCGTCGATTTTAGCCGATTCCTCCAGCCCCTCAGGCACGTTCTGGAAGAAGTTTTTCAGGATGATCAGGTTGAAAGCACTGATAGCGCTAGGCAGAATAAGTGCCGCATACGTATCGATCAATCCCAATTCCTTGACGACAAGGAAGGTAGGGATCAGGCCGCCGCTGAATAGCATCGTGAAGACAACCAGAAACATGAAAATATTGCGGCCGTCCAGATCCTTGCGGGACAAGGCGTAGGCGGTGAGCGCCGTTACAAACATACTGAACAGCGTGCCTGTAAGCGTAACGCCGATCGAGACGCCCATCGCTTTAAAAATCGTGTTCGTCGAGAAAATAAACCGGTAAGCCTCCAAGCTCCAATCCGTTGGAATCAACACGAATTTTCTCATCGCAAGCTCGGCGCTGGTCGTGAACGAGCCGGCTACCACGTGTACGAACGGCAGTACGGTAATCAAGCCGATGAGGCCAAGCAGCACAATGTTGATTCCGTTGAACAGCCTCCCGGCCAGTGTTCTGTCTTCTACCATGTGGGTTCCTCCTCCAGGCTTTCCGTATGGAAAGCCACTTCGTAAGCATAAGCTCCAGGCTTCCGTGTAGGAAGCCACTTCGTAAGCGATTCTTAATATACCCCGTCCTCGCCCATTTTCTTGGCAAGACGGTTGGCGCCCATGACGAGTACGAGTCCGATCAGCGACTTGAAGAAACCGATCGCGGCGCTGTAGCTGAATTGTCCTTGTCTAAGACCTGCGGTATATACATACGTATCGATGATCTCAGCTACATTCCGGTTCATGGAATTCAGCAGCAAGTACACATGCTCGAAGCCAAGCTCGAGAACATCGCCAATTTTCAAAATCAACAAGATGATAATGACGCTGCGGATCGCAGGCAATGTGATATGCCATACTTGTCTAAGCCGCCCAGCGCCGTCCATACGGGCCGCTTCATACAGCTGCGGATCGACCGAGGCGATAGCCGCCAAGTAAATGATCGTTCCCCATCCCGCTTCTCTCCATATCACCTGAAAGATATAAGTAGGTCGGAACCAATCCGGGTTGAGCAGGAAATTGATTTCTGAAAATCCGAAGAACTTCAGCAATTCGTTTACAATTCCGCCGTCCATCGTCAGCATGACGAACGTGATCGATACGATAATTACCCATGACATAAAGTGAGGCAGGTAGACAAGCGTTTGTACCGTTTTCTTGAAAAATTCGACCCTTACCTCATTCAGCATCAACGCGAGAATAATCGGTATGGGGAAATAAAACAGCAGGTTCATTCCGAACAAAATCAGAGTATTGCTCAATATATTGAGAAAATCCGGCTCTGAAAATAATCGCTCAAAATGCTTCAGTCCGACCCAATCGCTGCCCATAATTCCTTTGAACGGCTTATAATCCTGGAAGGAAATAATGAGCCCGTACATCGGGATATACTTGAAAACTAAAAAGTAAAGCACTCCCGGCAATAACATGACATAAATCCATTTATTTTTCCACAGGCGTCTGCTCAATTCACTGCTGCTCCGACGCGCCGTCGTAGCTCTGGGCTGCACATGCACTTCTGGCATAACGAATCTTCCTTTCCGGGAGGTAGTAGGAGAAGAGGGAGCCGCACCAGGATGGGCTCCCTCTCATTTCAGGGCTACAACCGGTTATTTTTTGTATACGGCATTGAATTCATCGATGATTTGGCTTCCTCCGCGGCTCTTCCAGTTCTCGACGGCTTTCTCGAAACCGGCTTTATCCAGCGAACCGTAGATGTATTTGTAGGTAGCATCTTTGATCAGCTCTTGCAATTGAACGCCTTTTTCCAGGTTCGTCTTGGATTCCAGCGGCGCCGTAGGATCGTTAACGGCATACTTCTGGTTTTCGACCTTCAGCTCATCGGCTTTCACTCTGGCCTGCAGCGTTGCAAGACCCAGGTAACGGCCGCTCGTATCGTCGTCGCCGACAGCACCGTCGGTGAACGGCTTCACTTCGCGTTCGATCAGTTCCTTGTTGTCAACTTTTTTCGCTTTGTTGTTTTCAACCGTATAGTGAACATCCTTCAATCCCCAGAACGCTACGTTCGCCACTTCCGGCGTCATCATTTTATCGTAGAAGGCCAGGATGGATCTCAGCTTCTTCTCGTCTTTGATAGCGGCCTTGGAGAACAACAGTACGTTCGCATAACCTGGAAGCGCCCAAGCTTTATACTTGCCGTCCGGTCCCTTCACCATGCTGTGCACATCGATAACGGCAGTCGGAACGTTTTTGATCAAATCCTTATGCAGCGATTCCACATCCGTCATAGCGCCGATATACATACCGGCCGTGCCGTTCGTGAAAAGCTTGACTTGATCGGTTTTGCTCGTTGCTGCGAAGTCTTTGTTGATCAGGCCCTCATCGCGCAGCTTCTTGAAGTAATCCATAGCCGTGATGTACTCAGGGAAGGTGAACTCCGGTTGAAGCTTGCCGTCCTTCTCGCCCCAGTTGTTCGGCACGCCCAGCCAAGCGCCCACCGTCTTGAATGCTCCGTAGACGAGGTCGTTGCGGTCAGCTACGCCGATCGTGTCTTTCTTGCCGTTGCCGTCCGGGTCATTCTCGGCGAAGGCTTTCATCATCGCATACAGGTCTTCCGTCGTTTCTGGCGCTTTCAGTCCGAGCTTGTCCGCCCAGTCCTTCCGATAGATGATGCCCTGACGAGTCAGGTCAACGCCGCGGTACAGCGAGTACAGCTTGCCGTCCACCTTCGTGTTGTTCAGAACATCCGGCTTTAATTTGCTCAGATTCGGATAGTCCTTCAGATAAGGGCCGATCTCCCAGAACTGTCCGTCGCGGATGGCGGATTTCATGGTGATGAAGGTCGCCTGGTTTTTCAGATAAACAACCTCAGGCAGCGCTCCCGTCGCCAGCGTCGCGTTAAGCTTCTCTTCATACGTATCCGCCGGGAAAAATTGATACTTCAGCTTCGTATTGGTCAGACGCTCCAATTCGTTCTTGACCGTATCCGTGGGAGCCTCAGCCGTGTTCAGCGGAGACATGATCGTGAACTCTACCGGCTTGGCCGGCTCATTCGGATTAGCGGCTTCTCCGCCTGCTGCCGGCGCCTTCTCTGAGGAACATGCCGCCAGCGTAAGACTCGATGCGAGCAGAACGCTAAGGGAAATAGACATTTTTTTCTTTGTCATGGTACTTCGACCTCCAAAATATTGATGTTGGCTGCTCTTTCGGTTTTGCTATTTACCTGACCTTCGGCTTCTCTTGCCGCATCACTAACGTACGACATGCTGAACGATTACGGCTACAATCATTTGCATCGCAAGCCCCATTCCCCCCCGAATCTGAGAACATGATTAGTCCGCCGGACGGATGACACTTGTCGAAAAACAAAAAAACCGCCGCGCATATATTGCGCCGACGGTTCCATCGCTGCCCTAATCATTTGCTCTGCTTAAAGTAAGCTTCCTCGTATTCATCGATCACCTGCTGGCCGCCGTTCCGCTTCCATCTCTCGATCTCCTGGCGGAATCCGGCCTCGTTTAGATGGCCCAAGATATAATTGTAAGTCGCATCGGAAATAATCTTGTAAAGCTCGATGCTTTTTTCATCATACGTTTTAGATTCTACACTCACCATGGGGTCCCTGACGACAAATTTCTCATTGTCCCTCACCAGCTGCTCCGCAATCTCGGTCAGTTTGGAGCTTTTGGCCACCTTGAGCACGTTCGGGTTGCTCATATCGGCGATCATCAGCGCGTAGAAGGCATTGATCTCCGTAGCCCTCAGCTGCGAGGTTTCCTCAGGCAGCAGCACTTCCCCGTTCTCTAGCTTATAGTGAACGTCCTGCACCCCGTAATGCATCAGATTCGCCAAGTCCTTGTCCATCGTCCGGTCGAAAAAGGCCAGGATGGCTTTCAGCTCCTCTTCCGTCTTGATCGCTTTCTTGGAGAACAAGTACAAGGCGCTGTAATTGGGGATCGACCAAACCCGGTAACCGCTTGGCCCTTCGATGCGGTTCACAAGCGTAAACTTGGCATTCGGATTGAGAGCCTTCGCCTCGTCGGACAGACGCTGAACGTCGGTCATGCTGCCGATATAGACGCCGGCCGCTCCGCGTATAATTTTGTCGCGCTGCACTTCCTTGCTCGTCACGGCAAAATCCCGGTTGATAAACTTTTCATCATATAGCTTTTTCACGAAATTCATCGTATCCATATAGGCCTTTGTTTCGAACTCGGGTACGACCCGATTGCCCGATATGGTCCAATTATTGGGCGCCCCGAAATACGAGCTCAGCGTTTTAAAAGCCCCGAACACGAGGTCGTTCCGGTCGCTTAGCCCAACCGTATCCTGTTTTCCGTTGCCGTCGGGATCGTCATACGTAAACCGGCGCATCACCTCGTACAGCTCCTGAAGGGTCCGGGGCTTCTGCATATTCAGCTTCTCCAGCCAATCCTCGCGGATAATCACGCCCTGACGGGACGATGGCCGCTCCGTGTACAAGCCGTACACCTTGCCATCCACCGCCGATTGCATCAGGATCTCCTTATCCAAATGCTTTAGATTCGGATATTGCTCCAGGTACGGACCGATCTCCCAGAAGGAACCCGAACGCACCGCGCTTTTGAGCAGCAAATAATCCGTATATTTAACATAGGTAGCCTTCTTCATCGAGTTGGTCGTTAAGGCCGTATTCATCTTATCGGTATAGATGCCGTCGGCAACCCATTCAATCTCCAGCTTCGTATGGGTCAGCCTCTCGATCTCCCCGATCAACTCCCGCTTCGGAACATGTGGAAAATGAAGCGGCGCCATGATCGACACCACCGGCCGATCCTCCTGATCCCGATTTTCCGCTGGCCCCGTCTTGCCTCCGCAGCCCCCGATCAACATCACAATCGCCAGCAGCATGATTATCCCACTGCGGTAAGCCGCTTGGCGCGGCAGCGCTCTCTCTAGCATCCCGAATTTACCTCCCTTGTATAAGACGCGTTTTGGGCCATAATCTGATACAATGATTATTGCGTCATCCGATGATTATTGCCCCGGATAGCTGAAATGATTACAATAGATGAGTCGACTTTTGATCCAGAACCCTAACGCGAGGTGTGATTCCGATGCGCTCTCTCAGCTTTCTCAGCAAAATGACTTTGTTCGGATTCCTGCTTAGCACACTCCCCGTCTTGTTTATCGGGGCTTTCGCCTATGTGACGTCTTCCAATGAAATTCAGAGAAACGCCAACAAGGGAAGCATGCAGCTTATCCAACAAATCAATACAAATGTAGAGCACAAATTAACGACTGTCAACCACACCCTGAATCAGGTGCTCAATTCGACTGTTCTCAAGAAAGCGCTGAATGCTCCGCTTGCTGTAAACGATTTCATGACTTACGACGATCTGCGTAAAGAAATCCGCTACATGCAATCATTCGATACACGCGTCGAAGATGTGCTGCTGATTAATCAGCAGCAGAACTGGATGATCAAGAACTCCGGCCTTTACCGGCTGGACAGCTACAACTACCGGGAGCAGCTGGAAGGCCTGATGAACGTGGAGGAGCAGACGCCTTGGATGCTTACGCCTTCGGCGTGGTTCTACAGCGAGGAAAATGCGAAGAGCCTGTCCTGCGACTACACGATCAGTCTCGTTAAGAAGCTTCCGACGACGGGCCTAGAGAAATTTGGCCTCGCCCTAGCCAATATTCCCGCCTGCAGCCTGCAGGACTTTATGCCGTTTGACGGGGAGTCCCCCGCCTCCATCCTGATTCTGGACGAGAAGGGACGCATCCTGCTGCATCCCGAGCGCGAGTTGATCGGCAAGTCCCTGCGCGATGCGGGTATCCCGGACGAGGACCTGCCCTCCGGCGAGTCCGGCGAGTTCAAAACGGTGCTCGCGAACAAGCCCTACTCGGTCACTTTTCTGCGTTCCCAGCTAACCGGCTGGACGTACTTGTCGGTCACCTCGATCGATAGCTTGACCGCGCAATCGGACAAGATTGGTTTATATACCATCTATGTCTGTCTGCTCATGCTGGTACTATCGATGGTGCTCGCCTGGCTCGGCTCGAGGAAGATGTATTCGCCGATTCAGATGCTGCTGAATCAGATCGGGGAACGTCTGCAGGACAATCGTAACCGGAAAACCGATGAGTTTCAGCTGATCGGGGAACAGGTCACCCATCTGTTTCAATCGAAGTCCAAGCTCGAGAAGGAAGTCCGTCAGCATGTCCAGCAGGTACGCACCTTCTTCCTGATCAAGCTGTTCCAGGGCAAGGTGAAGCAAAGCGAGCTGCAGGAGAATCTGGAGCAGTTCGGGTACGGGGCGCACAGCGAGTCATGGAAGACGATGGCAGTCATCACGCTGCAGATCGATTCGATCGACAATACCCGGTACGAGAGGCGCGATCTTGATCTGCTGCTGTTTGCGGTTCATAACATCATCGAGGAGCTGATTCCTCCCGAGCGGAGATTGGCCCCCGTCACGATCGATCAGACGGTTGTAACACTCTTGGGGAGCGAGGAGGATAACCCCGAGTCCTTCCGCAGCTCGCTCAATGCGATAACCGAAAATTTGCAGCAGCAGATTTCCAGCTACTTAAATCTGCAGGTCAGCATAGGCATGAGCTTGCCGATCCAGTCCTTTGCAACGGTACCGATTGCTTACCGGGAGGGCCTGGAGGCGCTCAGACACCGGATTAAGCTCGGCGAAGGGATTATTATCCAATACGAGCATATCGACTCCGGCCGTCATTACCTGAATCTGAATTATCCGAAGCAGCTGGAGAACGACCTGATGGATGCCATCAAGCTGGCCGACAAGGACAGAGCCAGGGAACTGCTCAAGCAGCTTCTGCACACGGTATTTAGCGTGGAGCTGACGCCTCAGGAATACCAGGTTCCGTTAGCCCGGCTGCTCAACAACCTGCTGATTGCAATGCAGGAGTCGGGTATCGGCATGCACCAGATTCGCTCCAATCAAGGATCCTTGTTCGAGGAGCTGTTCGGTCTGTCGATCGCCTCGGAGATCGAGGACTGGTTCTGGGATGGCGTCATTCAGCCGCTGGTGACCATATTCCGCGACCGTCAGGAAGCGCAGTATCATAACATATCGGAGAAAATCATCGATCTGGTCCAGCATGGCTACGATACCGATCTCACGCTGGAGGAATGCGCATCGCGGCTGCATTATAACGCCAACTATCTGAGCAGTATTTTCCGCAAGGAAACGAACTATTCGTTCAGTGAATATTTAATCATGTACCGGTTTAATATGGCCAAAAAATGGCTCGCCGAAACGGATATGCCGATCAAGGACATCGCGGAGAGGCTGCGTTATACGAACCCGCAAAACTTCATCCGCTCCTTTCGCAAGCAGGAAGGGATGACGCCAGGCCAATACCGCACCAAGTACGCATCGCCTGTCCATTAGTTTTCATGATTATTTTCAATCTTGTTGTCAATTTGGCAGTTTCCCGCATATATATGTTTTGTTGGATACTTTGACGAGGGAGCTGCTTCGAGAGATGGCAATGAAACAATTGGAAGTGCGCGGCGGAAAGGACTATGCCATTCAGGTGCTGGATGAAATGGGCTTGAACCAGATTGCGAACTGGTTGAGCATTTTACCCGAAGACCGTTGGCAGGAGCTTTTCGTCGCCCAGTGGCCGACCTTGGCCAAAAAATGCGGAATTAGCGACTAAGCCTGTACATACCTCAGGGATAGCCGCCGCTTTAGCAAGTAATTCCAGCAGAGCGCAAAGGCGGAAGCTGTGCCGAAGGGTACACGCGAGAAGCCGGCCGCAAACGACCAAAAGCCTTCAAGCTCCTTGACCTAGTGGTCCATGAGCATTGAAGGCTTTTTGGTTCGCGATCAGGAGGAGAGTGACGGCCGACCTCCGACGCGTTGCTATAAACCAGGGCGCGTCAGTCCTCGTTGACGGCCCGCAGCAGCGTCCAGCGGTTCAGCCGGACGCGGTGCGCTTCGCGCATGCTTCGCGCGAACAGCTCGCTGTCAACGCCCAGCTCTTCGAGCGTAGACGGCCCCCCGACCGTACGGAGCAGTCCGCGCAGCTCGGCCTCATCAGGGACGGCGGCCAGCTCGCGGCCGACCTCCTCCTGCCACGGCCGGTCGGCGAATGCCCCTTCGCGCCACAGCTGGTGGTAGTATGCGGAAATTTCCGCGCAGGCGACGCCGACCTTGGCTCCGTGCAGCAGCTGCCGGAGGCCGGTCCGGATATAGGCCATCTCCCAATAATGGGAGAGATGATGCTCCGCGCCGGAGGCCGGATGGGATTGCCCAAGCGCTAGCATCGCCAGGCCCGAGGCGATCAGAGCCTCGATCAGCACGCGAAGCCCCTCTTCCGTCCGACTGCCGATAGCCTCGGCATGACGGACGCAGTCCAGCAGCGCTTCCTCCGTAACCGCCGCCACTTCGGAGCGATAAGGCTCACCCGCTGTCAGTCGCCCGAATTTCCAGTCAAACAGCGAAGTGAATTTGCCCAGCATATCGCCGAAGCCGGCGGCCGCCATCGGCGCAGGAGCAAGCCGCAATATAGCCAGGTCGGCGAAAATCGCCTCCGGACCGATCGCCGCCACCGTAATCTTATCCCCACGGATCAGGAGCGGCGCCCCCTTGGACGTAAAGCCGTCGACAGAGGGCGCGGTCGGCACCGAGATAAAAGGAATGCCTGCGGTAAAAGCCGCGTAACGGGCCACGTCATGGAGCGTTCCCGCTCCTACGGCGATCACGGCCGCGCTGTTATTCTTTTGCACATCAAGCAGCACCTGAAGGACAGAAGCCTCGTCGGCTACCACATCGCCCAGGGCATTGGGATGCACCAAGGTCACGGCCACAGCTGCCGCGCTGCCCGCCAAGCTGTCTGCCAAGGTGCGGCCGGCAGCCTTATACGTGTTTTCGTCGGCCACCACAGATAATCTCGCATAGCCGCGCTCCTGAACAAATCCGCTTACGCGCCCGATAGCGCCCGCTTCTATGACAATCGGATCCGGAAACCGTAAGGCGGAATCCGTCCCTTCCTCAGCTTGCAGCCTGGCCATGATATCGTTAAGTCTTGTGCCCATAGTTACCCGTCCTTTCGTTATCGTTGCTTTGTCCACATCCGCTACGCTCTGAACCGGTCATGCCGGGCACAAGGGTTTCCTCAGCCTTCCGCTTTCGCTAGAGCCGCCATCAGCCTCTGCCCAGCCGCCATGCCATGTCATTGAGACGAAGCTCATTGCGGAATGCCCGGGTTGTTGTTTGTTCGTCGATAACGACGCATTCAATCCCGAACATTTCGGCAAAATCAACCAGCTGCTCCGTCGTCACCTCGTAAGAAAATCCGGTATGATGGGCGCCACCCGCCAAAATCCATGCTTCGACGCCATCCTTGAGCGATGGCTCCACCTTCCACAGCACGCGCGCTACCGGCAGCTTCGGCATTGCCTCCTGCGGCTGTACGGCGACAACCTCATTGACCAGCAGGCGGAAGCGGTGACCGAGGTCGACGATCGAGGCGTTCAGCGCTTTGCCCGATCGGCCGTCGAATACCATACGAGCCGGATCTTCCTTGCCCCCGATCCCGAGCGGGTGCACCTCAAGCTTCGGACGGTTGGCGGCGATGGTTGGACATACCTCCAGCATATGAGAACCGAGCACCAGCTCATTCGCCGGGTCGAGATGGTACGTATAATCTTCCATGAACGAGGTTCCGACATTGCCCGCGATAATTTTCATCAAACGGACGAGCGCAGCCGTCTTCCAGTCTCCTTCCCCGCCGAAGCCGTAGCCCTGCTCCATCAGACGCTGCACGGCTAGACCCGGAAGCTGCTTGAGCCCGTGAAGATCCTCGAACGTGGTGGTGAATGCCGTAAAGCCGCCTTCCTCCAGGAACGACTTGAGGCCAAGCTCCAGGCGGGCCTGATAGCGGATCGCTTCAAGCGCAGCACCGTTCCCGTCGTTCTCTTCAGGTATATCATACTGCTCCGCGTACTCCTCCATCAAGCGATCGAGCGCTTCTTCCGTCACTCCGTTGACGCGCTCGACCAGATCTCCGACGCCATAGCCGTTTACCGACCAGCCGAATTTGATCTGAGCTTCGACCTTATCCCCTTCCGTGACGGCTACCTCACGCATATTGTCGCCGAATCTGGCTACCTTCAGCGCGCGGCTCTCCGCAAAAGCAACGGCCGTTCTCATCCAGGCGCCGATACGCGAACGGACATCGGCATCTTCCCAATAACCGACAACGACCTTGCGCGAAATGCCCATACGTGCCCCGATAAAGCCATGCTCGCGGTCGCCGTGCGCCGCCTGATTCAGGTTCATGAAGTCCATATCGATCGAGTCCCACGGAATGTCGCGATTGTACTGGGTCGCGAAATGCAGCAGCGGCTTTTGCAGCTGAGACAGTCCGGCGATCCACATCTTCGACGGCGAGAAGGTGTGCATCCACGTGATGATGCCCGCGCAGGACTCATCCGCATTGGCCTCCAGAATCAGCTTTCGGATCGCATCCGGCGTGACCACGACGGGCTTGAACACGAGCTCGAACGAAACGGACTTATCCGCATTCAGCCCCTCCGTGATGGTGCGGGAGTGCTCGTTGACCTGCTCGAGCGTCTCCGGTCCGTACAAGTGTTGACTGCCCGTTACAAACCAGAATTGATAAGGTTTAATCGTTAGCATAAACATATTCCTCCTCTGAAGGTCCGCAGTCTGGCCCATGTACGTACATAGTCGCAGAGCAGCCTTATATGGTTTAATCCGTTTCTTTGCTTAACGCCTGCGACCATGACAGCGACGTCACGGCTCGCCTCGCTCTAAGCCAGTGCGTCTTCCTTCAGCGCCTTCAGGCGCTTCATGACATCGTTGCCGCCCCGTCCGAAATAATCATGGAGCTTCAGGTACTCCTGATAAAGCTTCTCGTAAACGGCGACGTTCTCCGGAATCGGCTTGAACGATTCCTCCCGTACCCGGCCCATAAGCTCCGCCGCTTCCACGATCGAATCATAGCCGCCCCGCTCCTTGCCCGCCGCCACGGCGCCGAACATCGCCGCCCCGAGTGCCGGCGTCTGCTTGGATGCGGCTACCTTGATCTCGCGATTGGTCACATCGGCGTAGATCTGCATCAGCAGTCGGTTCTTCTGCGGCAGGCCTCCGCAAGCATACAGCTCCTCTACCGGTACGCCATTCGTATGGAAGGCGTCCACGATAACCCGGGTGCCGAAAGCGGTAGCTTCGAGCAGCGTGCGGTAAATTTCTTCAGGCTTGGTCAGCAGCGTGCAGCCGACCAGCAGGCCGGTCAGGTCGGTGTCCACGAGCACGGAGCGGTTGCCGTTCCACCAGTCCAGCGCCAGCAGACCCGTTTGCCCCGGCTTGTAGCCAGATGCTCTGCGCTCCAGCCATTCATGCACGCTCGTGCCTTCCTGGGCAGCGGCATCCTTCACATAGCCGGGCACCGCTTCCTCCACATACCACTCGAAAATATCGCCGACGGCCGATTGTCCGGCCTCATAGCCGTAATACCCCGGAATGATGCCGTCCTCCACGACGCCGCACATGCCTTCGACCTGCTTCTCTTCCGTCCCGAGCAGCATATGGCAGATCGAGGTGCCCATCGCCATCACCAGCTTGCCGGGCGTTACGACGCCGACGGCCGGGACGGCGGCATGAGCATCGACATTGCCGACAGCGACGGCCGTTCCGGGAAGCAGGCCGGTCAGGGCCGCCATCTCGTCCGTCAAGCCTCCGGCTTTGGTGCCGAGCGGCACGATATCGCCGCGCAGCTTGGTCGTCGTGAGCGTCTCCAGACGCGGATCAAGCGCACGGAAAAACGCCGCTTCCGGGTATCCGTCCTGCTTGTGCCAGATGGACTTGTAGCCGGCCGTACAGCTGTTGCGCGTTACTTGGCCGGTCATCCGGAAGATCACCCAGTCGGTCGCCTCCAGAAGCAGATCGGCAGCATCATAGAGCTCCGGCGCTTCATTGGCGATCTGCCAAGCCTTCGCCATCATCCACTCCGACGATATTTTGCCGCCGTAGCGGGGCAGCCAGCGCTCCTCGCGCCGCGCTGCCGTCTCATTGATCAGATTGGCCTCATCCTGGGCTGCGTGATGCTTCCACAGCTTTACCCAGCTATGCGGATTGTCGCGATAAGCCGGCAGCAGACATAGCGGTTCGCCAGCCGCGTCAACCGGCAGCATCGTGCAGGCCGTAAAGTCTATGCCGACTCCTACGACATCCTCGGGTCGTACGCCGGACGCGGCCAGCACAGCCGGTACGGACAAGCGAAGCACGTCCATATAGTCGGACGGATGCTGAAGCGCCCAGTCGGGCTCCAGCTTGATGCCGCCGCCCGGCAGCTCCTCATCGATCACGCCATGCGGATAAGGCGTCACATGGTCCGCCACCTCCGTACCGTCAGCCAGATCGACCAGCACGGCGCGGCCGGATTGCGTCCCGTAATCGACGCCGATAGCATACTTTTTCCCCATTCTGCGTTCCTCCTCTTTTATTCGCTTGTCAGCTGACGATCAGCCTTGTCCGTAGTAAGCATTCGCTCCATGCTTGCGCAGAAAGTGCCGGTCCAGCAGCCGCTGATCCATCGGCTCCGCGTGCGGATTAAGCGCCAGCGTGCGCGAAGCGATCTTCGCCACTTCCTCCAGCACAACCGCGTTGTGTACCGCCTGGTGCGCATCCTTGCCCCATGTGAAGGGAGCATGACAGTACACCAGCACGCCAGGAATGCGAAGCGGGTCAAGACCTGCAAAGGTTTCGACAATGACATTGCCGGTCTCCAGCTCGTATGCCCCCTGAATCTCCGCCTCCGTCATGGGCCGCGTGCAGGGCACCTCGCCGTAGAAATAATCGGCATGCGTCGTGCCCAGTGCCGGAACTCCTTTGCCCGCCTGCGCCCAAGCCGTCGCCCAGGGTGAATGTGTATGCACGATGCCGCCCAACCCGGCAAACGCGCGGTACAGCACCAGATGCGTCGGCGTATCCGAGGACGGCTTCAGGCTTCCTTCCACGACGTTGCCGTCCAGGTCCACCACGACCATATGCTCCGGCTTCATTTCCTCATAAGGAACGCCGCTCGGCTTGATGACGACAAGCCCCTGCTCCCGGTCGATACCGCTGACATTTCCCCAAGTAAACGTCACCATCTTATATTTGGGCAAATCCATATTGGCTTCCCACACTTCTTGCTTCAAGTGCTCCAGCACACTCATCAGCTCCCTTGTCTGCGCTTTAATCACCCCCATTATACACTTGTACGTACAAGTTGTATAGATGCAAAAAAGACGGGCGCATCAGCTGCCCGTCTGTTCCTTACATATAAATGGCTGTTAGCACATACTCGCCGTTCACCTTACTGAATTGGAACTGGACCCCTACCGAAACATCCGAACCCTCAATGATCGTAGTGTACCGGTAATCGAAGGTCGCGGAATCCTCGGATGGGAAGGAGGTAAAGTCAAGCTCGGTATCGGCCGATACGGCTTTAAGTTCTTTGCCATAGTCCACAAATGCCTGATCGCTCCAGCCATATTCGACCCCGACCATCCGATGGATGTAGCTGCGCTTGACCTGGTTCGCATCGGCCAGCTCGGAGTCCTTTGTCAGATGAAGGTCCACAAACTTGTTAAACTCCGCCGCTGCGGCATCCTGATCCGTTTGATAAATCCCGTGGATGTTGATCAGCTTGACGGCGTATGCTTTCAGCTCCGCCTTGACGGCTGTCTCCGAATAACCGGCCGCCAGCTTCAACGGCTGGCCGTCCGCTGGCCCTGTCACCTGCTTAGCTCCAGTCGCAGGCGTAGAAGCCGTAGACGTCGAAGAATCCGATTTCTTGATGTCATCGAGAGCAAGACCCGCTTGATAAACCAATACCAAGAAGCGTGATTTGTCCTTGTCCAGCGCGCGTACCTCGATAACCTGCTTGATCTCGGCATCCTTCGGCTGAGCGGTCAGGTACATCGTGCTTGTTTTGGACGTATCCGGCACGACATAGCTGAGCACGAACTCGGCATTGCTAGCGGAGAAGCGCTGACCAAGCAAATCGCCCAGCTCATCCTTCTGCGCCGCCGCATCGGCAGCCGATAAATCGACCTCAGCTTGAATTTCTATGTTAGAGGCCGCGCGCTCCGTTACCTTGAGGGACGAACTGACGGCCGGCTTGAAGGGAGGCAAGTCGGAAGGAACGGCTTGGCCTGAGCCTGTAACCAGAACCGTTTGGGACTGCGCATCCCAATCCACTTTCGCTCCCAGGCTTTCCGCTACAAAGCGTGCCGGAGCGTAAACGCGACCTTCCACTCGCTGAGCCGTCGTATCCATCTCCAGGAGCTGTCCCCCCGCCTGATAGCTTGTCTTTCCTACCGTAAAGGTTGAGGAACTTCCTGACAGCCGAAACGATGCGGTTTCGGTAGCTTCCTCCCAAGTGACCTCGGCTCCAAGAGCCTCTCCGATGAACCGGATGGGGACCTGAATTCTTCCCACCTCGTCCTTAAACGGCTTGGCGTCCGGGAATTCCACCTTTTTCCCGTCCACGGTTACTTGGATGGCCTCTTCCTTGCCCCCGGCAGCAGCGGCCATAGCCGATACGAGCAGGGACGCGGCCAGAGCCAATATAAAGCCGCTGAACATTTTTTTCACGTTTCTCATCCTCCGTCTGTAAGTTAATTTCATACAATTTCGTTTATATCTTACATGATTCTCACCTAAAAAGCACCCCTTCAGGAAAATTCTTACGCAGCTCCTGGGATCGGCACAGCTTGATTGCCGGAGAATATACCAAAGACCGTCAGGGAAAAACCCAGACGGTCTTGACGAATCGCGCGGTTACCTCGCGCGGTTATAGGCCGCTCCGCTCCCGGGCCGGGAGCATGCCAGGCCTGCTAAGGAGCCGCGCTTCCATGTGCGCTTTCACGAAAAGCCGATGTCGATTCCCTGACGATCAGCTCGGGTACAAAGATGCGCTCTCTGCCCCTTTCTTTGACGGGCAAGGGCTCAGATTGGCCCTCTCTGAAGGAAGCGTCTCCGTCGCCGCTCCTGTTCTCGATCAAGTCCATCAGCAGCGCTGCCGCCTGATGACCCATCTCGGACTTCGGATGCGTGAGGGTCGTCAGCTTGACCTCCGTCGCCGTGGCGAGCCAGGAATCGTCGAAGCCGACGATCGACAGGTCGTCCGGCACGGAAAGCTTGGCCTGTCTGGCCGCCTCCAGCAGCCTGACGGCCAACTGATCGTTGTACGTGACAAGTGCGGTCGGACGATCCTCCCTCTCCAGCATGGCTAGCGCGGCCTCATACGGCCGGTCGGCGCTCTCCTCGGTCGTATAGCAAGTGACCGACTCCGGCAGCAGCGCCAGCCCATAGTCGGCGTAAGCGCGGAGGAAGCCTTTGAGCCGGTTGGCCCCCTGCAGGTCGTCGGTTTTGAAGAAGCCGGCAATGGAGCGGTGACCGAGCTCGATCAGATGCTCGGCCGCCCGATACCCACCGGCCTCGTCATCGAGGCGCAGACAGGGACAATTTAGCTCAGGATAGCGCTCGTTGATCATGACGAAGGGGATGCCCTGCACCTGCAGAGCCAAATAAAGATCCAGGTTCGGATTGCCCTGCGCGCTGCGGGTCGGTTCGATGATGAGCCCGCTTAGCGGCTCGCCGAGCAGCAGCTCCAGATTCTGTCTTTCCTTCGCCTTGTCATTATCCGTACTGAGCAGCATAAGTCTATAGCCATTGTCCCGGAGCACCGACTCCGCCCCCCGTACAATATGCGGAAATATATAATCGGAAATATAGGTGGTCATCATGCCGATCGTTTTCACCGCTACGGGCGGTTTGGACGCTGACGGAGCAGAGACGAATGTGCCCTTCCCCTGCAGACGATAAAGCCAGCCCTCCTGCTCCAACTCGCCCAGCGCCTGGCGCACCGTCTGCCGGCTCATGCCGAACCGGCTCGCGATGTCATGCTCGGAGGGCATCTGATCGCTCGCCTTCCACTCTCCCGCGTTCAGCTTGTTCAACAGCTCCTGTTTCAGCTGTCTGTATTTCGGCATTTGTTTGTCGTTCATGTTAGGCTACACCTCGGACAGCGCATTGCGCATTTCATGTGCAGCTATTATAACATAAACTACTTGTCCGTACAGGCTTAATCCTTTTCCGCGCTTACGGATTCCCTCCAGATTGTCCGGGCCGCCTGCGCAAGCCACAAGGACTGCTGCCACCGGTCCGCGATTTCGACCGTTCTTCCGGCATATTCGTCGGCCGTAATCGCATAAGGAGGAGGTCCCAGCTCGCAAACGAACGGAAACGCCTCATGCTCCCCCGCCGTTTGTCGCCAATGGCTCATTCCGATGCGCCACCAGTCCAGGAAGCGGGGCACCATCTCATGGATACCGTCCGGGCCGATATCCACCTGCACCTGCTCGCCGTTCGAGATGCGCCCATGAATCGCTGCGGTATGCCGCAGCAGCTTATGCAGCAGCGCCACGGCCTCGGAAGACGGATTTCTCATTTCCCCCGCCACTACATAATGGGAAAAATCGATCGTCAGCCGCAGATCAACTAGCTCCTCTATATAAGCAGCGGTGCGCAGCAAATCCTGGGTTATCGTACCGCGATGCGTCTCCACGTATATCGGAATCCCCGCTGTAACGGACAACTCCCGGATATCCCGGAGCAGCCTGACGGCCCCGTCCCCCGTGAGAAAGGGCGTCATAACCTGTGCATTGATATGCTGAATCGAATCTTTTCCATAGGCTAGCGCTTGCTTCAGATAGTCAGCCATGTCGGCGGCCGACGCCGGATAAGCATTGACACTGAACGAAAGGCCGTACTCGGCCAGCAGCTTTCTCCAGCGGGGAGCGAGCCCGGGCTCCGGTATAAATCCGTTAATTCCGTCGAATCCGGCCTCGGCGATAAGCCGTACCTTCGCTTCATCGCTCCACGCCGAGTCAGGACCTTCCTCTTGAAGGCGGCCTTGCAGACCGTTCATCCCCCACCAAGACATCTGGACATCCAGCCGTGGTCCGCTGCCTTTATTCCCTAGTCTATGCATAGGCTTCAATGAGGGTATAGAGCTTCAAACTCTACGCCGCAAGGGCCCCCGTCCGGATTGACCTCAGCTTCGGCATAGCTGCCGTCGGCCCTCAGAAGCGGCCGGTAATGCGTGGCGATATGCGTCACCGATTCCCCTGTGTAGTGACAAATAAAGGCTCGGCGGAATCGGTCCTTGGTCTTATTGCGATAAGAGCCGTGGATCAGATTGCCGTTGAAAAATAGAACATCTCCCTTGTCCATAACGGCGGGGATCGCTTTGTTCCCCTGAGGCACCTTCACCAGATGCTTGGTAAACGACTCCTGCTCATCGGCAAGCTCGGGGCACACAAGCTCATGGTCATTCGTCTTGGGTACGACCAGAAGACCGCCATTCTCCTCATCGGCGGGGTCCACCGCCATCCAGGCGGCTATACAGTTGCCCGGCTCCACCTTAAGGTAGAAATTATCCTGATGTAGAGCTTGCCCTCTTGAACCCGGCGGCTTGTAATAGAACATGCTCTGTGCCGCCAGCGGCGATTCCTCGAACAAGTCAGTCAACGCCGCCAGCACCGGCGGGTGAAGCAGATAGTTCTTAGCCGTCTCATTGAAGCGATGCGGATGCATAACCCGCGGGTATCGCTTCAGCGGATCAGCCGTCTGCGGGTCAAGGTCCGGTTCGAAAAAGCCCGGTACCGTCTGGTGGCTGATTTCCTCGAAGGTGCTTGCTATCTCCTCCAGCTGCTCGGGACTGAACAGTCCCTTCACGATCAAGTATCCCTCGGTTTCGAATTGACGCTTCTGCTCTTCCGTCAGTGTCTGCAAAGAATAAGCCATCTGTATGCCTCCTATTGGGTACGGGTTATGGGTTACGGAATACAGGTTACAGGTTACAGGTAACAGGTAACAGGTAACAGGTAACAGGTAACGACCCTTTATCCTGCTAGAACTAGCATACAGGGTTGCGCCCGTTCCTAGAAGCATCGATTCTGCTAGAGTGTCATACGATTCTGCTGCCGACATTTGCGAAATCAAGATCTGTTGCAGGATATACCCGGTATCGACTATCCTGATCTTGTAGGCTGCCTGCGGTTCACCTGCAGGAGCGGCCCCCCAGCTAACCCATCAACGAACGGAGGCATTCAGGCATGGTAACCGTTGACGACCCGTCCCGATTCGACGGAAAGACTTATGGCATCGTGCTCGCGGGCCACTACGACGAACCGGATTCTTATATAACGAAGCGCCCGAGAGGCATGAGCGACTGGCTGATCACGTATACGATATCCGGAGAAGGCTTCATGCGTACGCCCGATGGAGAAGCGGCCTGCCGGCCAGGCGACGTTGCCCTGCTCAAGCCGGGAACTCCCCACCAGTACGGGACGGCGGAGGGAAGCCGCTGGCAATTCGTATGGGCTCACTTCACTCCAAGATTGCTGGAGACAGGGATGCTGCCCGATACCGGACTGCTGCATCTTCATATCGAGGGGGATAATGAAAGCAAGCGCATCTTTCGGGCATTCGAACGAGTCATCTCCGATTCCATCGAACGAAGCGCCTATTGGGAGGAGCTGTGCGAGAACGCCCTCCGGGAAATTCTGCTGCTGCTCGCTCAATCGCTCAACAAGAGGACCGACCCTCGCGTACGGGAGGCGCTTCATTTTCTATCGATGCGTATGAAGGAGTCCTTCCGACTGGATGAGCTGGCTAAGACCGTGGGCTTGTCTCCCTCCCGGCTCTCTCATTTATTCAAGGAGCACACCGGGCTGACCGTTGTCGAGACGCTGAACCGGATGCGCGTGCAGCAGGCGGCTCTGCTGCTTACTCATACGGAACGCACCGCTCTGGAGGCTTCTTTCGACGTGGGATTTCATAATTACAATCACTTCGCCAATCAATTCCGCAAAGTATTCGGCATGAGTCCGAGCGCTTATCAAAAAAACAAGGAACAGGCGGCAGCCCGGACTAGGCCGCCCGGATACGGACCCTAAATTTTATATTGCTTTTTCGAGCATATTGAGGTGTAATAGATATAGTTTATGTTTATGTTAATTAGTTTACATTTATCTAAAACACTTAGGATGAGGTGATCGTCATTATGTCAGTAAAGGCAGCCATGACCGTCGATAAGGATTTTCGGATCGGAAGCATTGACGAGCGGATTTACGGCTCTTTCATCGAGCACTTGGGACGCGCCGTTTACGGCGGTATTTATGAGCCCGGACATCCGGATTCGGACGAGCAGGGCTTCCGCCGCGATGTGCTTGAGCTGGTCAAGGAGCTCCAGGTACCCATCATTCGCTATCCCGGCGGCAATTTCGTCTCCGGCTACAACTGGGAGGATAGCGTAGGTCCGCAGTCCGAGCGCCCAACCCGTCTGGAGCTGGCCTGGCGCGTGCTGGAAACCAACCAATTCGGATTCAATGAATTCGTCGATTGGACCAAGAAGGCGAATTCCGAGGTCATGATGGCTGTCAATCTGGGGACGCGCGGCATCGATGATGCACGCAACATTCTGGAGTACAGCAACCATCCGTCAGGCACCTATTGGAGCGATCTGCGGCGCAAGCACGGCTACGAGCAGCCTCACGGCATCAAGACCTGGTGCCTGGGCAACGAGATGGACGGCCCTTGGCAGATCGGACACAAGACGGCCGATGAGTATGGACGGCTTGCGAATGAGACCGCCAAGGCGATGAGGCTGGTCGATCCGAGCATCGAGCTCGTCGTCTGCGGCAGTTCTCACCTGCATATGCCGACGTTCGCCCAGTGGGAGGCGACTGTGCTTGAGCATACGTACGACAGCGTCGATTATATGTCACTGCATCAATATTACGGCAATCCGCAGGACGACACGCCTACCTTCCTGGCCCGCTCCGTCCAGATGGATGATTTTATCGGGAAAGTAATCAGCACTTGCGATTATGTCAAAGCAAAAAATCGCAGCAAGAAAACGATCCAGCTTTCGTTTGACGAATGGAATGTATGGTATCACTCCCATCAATCGGACCGCAAGCTTGACCCTTGGCAAATCGCGCCGCCGCAGCTCGAGGACGTCTATAACCACGAGGATGCGCTGCTCGTCGGCTGCATGCTGATCAGCCTGCTTAAGCGCGCCGACCGCGTGAAGATGGCTTGCATGGCCCAATTGGTCAATGTCATCGCCCCGATCATGACGGAAACGGGCGGCGCTGCATGGAAGCAGACCATCTTCTATCCTTACCTTCACGCCTCCGTCTTTGGCCGCGGGCAAGCACTTATTCCGCTCATTCAATCGGACAAATACGATACCAAAGAAATTACGGATGTTCCTTATCTGGAATCCGTAGCTGTACACAATGAAGAGCAGGGAGAGGTTACGATCTTCGCCGTTAACCGCCACCTGGACCAGGCCCTTCAGCTGAACATCGACCTTCGCAGCTTCGGCACACTGTCCCTTATCGAGCATATCGTCCTGGAGCATGAGGATCTGAAGGCCGCCAATACGCGCGAGCAGCCTCATACTGTCCAGCCGCATACAGGCGGCAATGCTGCGGTCGAAGGCGGCGCCAAGGTAACAGCCGCGCTTTCCAAGGCTTCCTGGAACGTCATTCGCCTGAGAATGTCCGACCGCGCCTAGCACATCCGAATCCACAGAGAAGCGCACAACGCCCGCAGCCGATGGCCGTGGGCGTTGTGCGCTTCTTCCTTCACTTGGGAGAAAGGCTCCCATAGGGCCTCGCTACCCATGCTCTAGCGGATCTGACGGTCCGCGAAAACCTCCATCGCTTCTTTCATAAACATGGCCAGGCCCGTACCGAATTTGTCGATATTAGCCGTGAAACGCTCGTCGTCCACGTACATATGACCAAGTCCGCGGAACGCCTCCGGAGTATAGCTGCCTAGCGTATTCAAGAACGCATACCATTCACCGATGGCCGCTTGCGCTTCCTCAGCTGCCGGCGAGCCGTGGCGCAGCTCCGCCAGCTTCCGGTAGATATCATTCATCGCCTCTCCCAATGCCTCCTGCTCCTGCCCCGGCTTCGCGGCCAGCTTCCCCTTGGACCGGTCGACGGCTTCGTCGCCCCAACGCTGCCGCGCTTCCTCCTCATAGGGATGATGACTAAAATCAAACCCTTTGAACTTTTCTTGATTCGTCATGGAAATCTCTCCTTTCGTATGCCGGATCGTTTGCTCTACCGTAGCGAGGATGTCATCCAGCCTCCGCCTTTTCTCGAGCAGCATGCTCCGGTGCATCTCCAATGCTTTCTGCCGGTCGAACCCGGCGCTATTCACGATAGCCTTGATCGATTTCAACGAGAATCCGAGCTCCCGGTAGAACAAGATTTGCTGCAGCAGCTCAAGGTTATCGTCCGAGTAGACCCGATAGCCCGCCTCTGTCGTTCCGTCCGGAACAAGCAGCCCGATCTCATCATAATGATGCAGGGTCCGAACACTGATTCCGACCAGATCCGCTACCTCTTTCACTTTCATATTTGATGGCTCCTCCTCTCTGCTCTTACTATAGGCCCTCACGTTACGTTAGAGTCAAGACCTCAGAATACCCTATTTTTCATAAAGGCTCTGTTAAATTTTAATGTTGGTAAATCGTAAAAAATTAAGGAAACCCTATTCATTTGGGTTTCCTTAATACGCCCAGTTTCTTTAATTTTTTTACAATTTTTTATATAAAAAGAAAATTGGTTGACAGAAACCTACAACATTCCCCAAAATATATTGGTTTGAGCGGTAAGGAAATAGAGAAGCAATCCTATGATAACCACCTTGATTATTTGTTTTGGAGACTGATATAAAACAAAAATCGTGGCTATCCAAAGTAACAATTCTAAGTTATTTCTTATATCAAAATACCAAAATCCAAATGCAAAAGCCTGTCTTGAAATAAGCATAAATATAATTGATGAAATAGAAAAGGCAATTATACCTTTCCCTTTTGCATACCAACATACAAAAGCCAAAAATGGTGAAATACAAGTCATTATAATCCAAATCATCATATAGGATTTGGGAAAAAAACCAGCTAACAGAACTGTGTATAGATAATAGCTACCAACCATGCCTACAAAAAACAAAAAAACATTTATGGCAGACCTAACAGGTGATTTGCTATACACAGATATAACTAACGCAAGGAAAATCCAAACTCCCATGCGAGAAAAAAAGTTCCTTAAATCTAATATTTCAAGGAAATAGGGTAATAAATTACTTGGGGTTGTATCAAGCACCTTTGAGATTACGCCTAAAATAAACCCTACGATAAATATAAAAGCCGAATATAAAAACTTCCTTAATAGAGATATTTTTATTGGTCTACGAATCTCATTTAAAAAATTTATTATTTATTCCCTCCCAAATATAAACAATCTTTATTAGTTTTTTCTACTAATGGGCTTTAATCCTCTGATTTTATTTTATAGTGGATGAATACGGCGTTTAGCAGTTTATGTCTTCCAATAAAAAAGCGTAATCCAAGTAACCCCTACGATTTCAGCAGATTTTCGCAGGGAATAACCTTTGAACATATAATCAACAAATGTAATCCATTCGTTGCCTTTTCGGGTTCGGTACAAGACGGTGTTGGTTGTGTCAGTGAAGGTTTTGTTACAACATTTACAGCGATACCGTTGCCGACCATTATATTTTCCGAACCGCACAACGTGTCTAATGAACAATAAGGACACTCAAATCCTTCCTTGAAGCGAGTTTCCCTCATTTCATTGATTAAACGACCACCCGCAGAGAAGAAGGTTCAACATAGCGTTTAACCCAATGGTAAACTTGTTCTTTTTTTGTATGTGGTAATTTGTCGATATGTTTTAACAAGTTGCTAAACGCCTTGCTCACCTTGACTACCTCCCAGAATACTTGTTCTCATATAAATTGTATCAAGGATTCAGAGTGGTAATCAACATTTACCTTTAACAGAGCCCTTCATAAAAAAACCTGCAGCTCCGCCGGAACGGAACTGCAGGCCTCTCTATAACGCGTCATCCCTTGCCTACCGCTTATCTTGCATGTTGCACGTTACTCCAAACACCAGCATCAGCATTGGCATTCTTCCAGCCGCGCATGCCTCCTGTCGGCCCTATAAGCGAGCTAGCCTTAACCCCTAGCTAATCGCAGCCGACTCGCGGCGCAATACGGCCAGCCCGTATGCTTCGAGTCTCAGCTCCGCACCCGTCGCCCCGTCGTTCAGCACGTCCGTATACGCACGGTCGTCCAGGTTCACGACACGCTCCGCATCCGCGAAGTTAAGCACGAACACATAGTCATTCGTCCCGTCCGTACGAATCTGAGCCGTCACGCCCTGCGGCAGCTCCGTGTTCAAGGCCCGCCGAACTCCCGTCTCGTCAGCCAGCGCGCCGAGGAACGCATCCTGGAACGGCTGCTTTGTCCGGCATGCGACATAATAGGCTTTCCCCGAGCCGATCCGGTTAACCGTCAATGCGGGACGACCCGCATAAAAGTCGTGCTCATACTCGGCGAGCGCCGTCGCGCCCTCCAGGTGAATCGTCTCGCAAAGCTCCAGGGCGTCGAAGGTCCCTTGCAGTCCGAGCTCATTACCGTCCGACAGACGCAGGCCGTTCGCATCCCCGTCATGCAGCCCCTCGATTTCCTCCGCCCAGATGCCAAGCGTCTGGCGCAGCGGTCCGGGGAAGCCGCCCAAGAAGCATAGATCGTTCTCATCTACGATCCCCGACCAGTAAGTCGCCACGAACGTTCCGCCGGCTTCTACGAAGGCGTGAATCCGCTCCGCTACGCCTGGACGTACCATGTACAGCATCGGCGCGACCAGCAGCTTATAACGGGAGAAGTCCTGCTCCATATCGATGACGTCAACCGGTATGCCGCGCTCCCAGAACGGACGGTAGTAAGACAGCACCGTCTCCTCATATTTCACACCCATGTTGCGCGGCCCCTGGGCATCGTTGATCGCCCAGCGGTTCTCCCAATCGAAGATGACCGCTACATCGGCAGCCACTTGTGTTCCGGCAACCGCAGACAGTCTCCCGAGCGCTCCGCCAACCTCCGCTACCTCGCCGAATACACGCGTATGCTCATGCCCGGCGTGGTCGACCACCGCGCCATGGAACTTCTCGCTGGAGCCGCGGCTCTTGCGCCACTGGAAGTATTGCACGGAATTTGAACCGTGCGCGACCGCCTGCATGGAAGAAAGCAGATGCATGCCGGGACGCTTGCTCTTGCTGACCGGCTGCCAGTTGGTCAGACTCGGCGTGCTTTCCATCAGCAGGAACGGTTTTCCTTTAATCGATCTCATAATATCATGGACCATGCCGATCCGGGCCGCCTGAGGACTGTTGTCCGCGACGTCATGCCAGGTAGGATAGCTATCCCAAGAAATGATATCCACGTGCTCGGCGAACTTCCAGTAGTTCAGATCCGCATAGGGCAGATCCATCAGGTTCGTCGTCACCGGCAGCCTATCGGAAACTTCCCGGATCGCCGCAATCTCATGACGGCAGAAATCGACCGTACGATCCGTCACAAACCGTTTCCAGTCCAGATTGCACCCATGAACGAACGTTTCGCCATGCGGGGCAGGAGATTCGATCTGCGACCAGTCGGTATACGTATGGCTCCAGAACTTGGTCCACCAGGCGTGGTTCAAGGCTTCCAGCGTGCCGTACTTGGCCTTCAGCCAATCCCGGAAGGCATCCTGGCACAGATCGCAGTGGCATTCCCCATTATATTCATTGGAGATGTGCCAGCCGATGACAGCCGGATGGTCCCCATAGCGCTCGGCCAGCTTGCGGTTCATGATGGCTACTTTCTCCCGGTAGACAGGAGACGTGTAGCAATGATTATGACGGAAGCCATGCAGGTTGCGGACCCGATTGGCCCCTACGCGCAGCACCTCCGGATATTTGGCGGACATCCAGGCAGGTCTGGCCCCGCTCGGTGTAGCCAGAAAGGCATAGATGCCGTTGTTTGCAAACCTCTCCAGCACCTGATCCAGCCAGTCGAAGGTAAACACGCCTTCCTCCGCCTCAAGCGATACCCATGCGAATATCCCTACCGACATCACGTTGCAATTGGCCAGCTTCATCAGACGGATGTCTTCCTCCAGCACGTCCGGATAAGCCACCCATTGATCCGGATTGTAATCGGCTCCATGAAGCAGTTTTTGGGGAAGCATCTGTACCCTTCCAGTATCCATCGTCATCTCTTAGCACCCTCTCTTCCATCCATACGGTCTCTTTGTAAAACAATGGGGCCGCATCAAGAGCGAATCCGCCCTATGAAGCGACCCTGTCCTATAAAAGCGGCTTACCGGAGCAGCAGGAGCATGGTTTTCAACTGCAGCTCCTTCAACCCCTCCACCACAAGCTCAGCGATGCGAATGGCTCCACGCTCCTGAAAATGCGTGTTATCCTCCACCCCGCCCGGAAAGTTCATGAACTCGCCCGGAGCGCCCCACATCAGCAGCGACTTGGTGCCTTCGGGACCGAGCTCCTCGAATAACCGCTTGCTGCTGGCAGCAAGATCGACGAGCGGCACATCTTCATCCGCGGCAAGCTCTCTCATGGCGGTCAAG
Source organism: Paenibacillus puerhi (assembly GCF_009846885.1). Classification (GTDB taxonomy): domain Bacteria; phylum Bacillota; class Bacilli; order Paenibacillales; family NBRC-103111; genus Paenibacillus_G; species Paenibacillus_G puerhi. The sequence continues at coordinate 37,736 of NZ_WUWM01000005.1, read as the reverse complement.
TACGCGCCATGCGTGTCTGTCAGCGTGCCATCCGGCTCGAAATACCTGCGCTGCACCGATGTGACCAGGATCGGATAAGCCCCCCGTTCCCGTGCCCCGTCGATATAACGCTTCAGGTATTCCTTATAGGTCGTTTCCGGCTCGGTTCGACGCTCCTCATCCGGCTTCTGATCATTGTGGCCGAACTGGATCATCAGAATATCATGCGGCTTGATCTCCGCCCAGATCTTGTCCAGGTGGCCTTCGCCTATGAAGCTCTTCGAGCTCCGCCCGGATAACGCGAAGTTGGCAACCGCCGCATCATGCTTCAGCAGGTACGGCAGCATCTGTCCCCACCCGGCATACGGATACCCGTCCGCCGGTTGATCCGTAACCGTCGAGTCTCCAGCGAGAAACACCGTGCGCACCTGCGGCGCCGACTCAATCTCCAGGGCATTGATGCGCGGAGCGAGGCCCGAGAAGGCAAGCTCCAGTCGCCCGTCTGATACCCATACGGAGAAGCTGTGGCGGATAAACTGGCCGGCCGATGTGCGCAGACGGCGCACCATCAGCCGTCCGCAGCCAGCTTTAATCGTGGTCTCGGTCCCAATTATCGCATCACCGATCAGCGCATGCACCGTGTAGACGCCGCTGGGCACGTCCACCCGGAATACCGCGTCGAGCGGGATACAAAAGTCGCGGCGCAGCTTGTCCGGTTCGCCGCGATCCTTCACCGAGATCCGAGAGCTCTCCTGCTGCAAGAAGCCAAAGCCCAGGGAGGTACTATACCCTAATTCGGCCCCTATCTTGATATATCCTTCCGCGGCTTCCCCGATTCCGAAATCGAATTTATGCTGAATGGTCATCCCGGTGAATCCTCCTGTATCCTCCCGTTATCTTGCTTACCAATCCCGCTTCTTCAGCAGCGATGACAGGAAGACCAGTCCGAGTCCTTGTCCCCACCCTTGAATCCGTTTCACCGGAACGCCCTTGTACCCGTCAGCGTCACGCATAACGGCAGTTCCGGCAGATACGCCCGTAATCATGCCGTCTTCTGTAATCCGTGACAGAAACGCAGGGATGGCCCGGTTCACATATTTGTTATACAGGCCGCCCGTAGTGAGCAGCGCAGCCGCGATACCGGCCGAACCGGAGGTTTCCGTGTACGAGGACGGGTCGTTCAGCACCGTGTGCCATAAGCCGTCCTCGCCCTGCAAGCGGACGAGCGCAGCCAATTGATCGCGGAGCGAGCCTTCGATAATCATGAAAGAAGGATGCGTGACATGCACCAGTTGAAGCGCACGCGCCATCGTTATCGCAGCCCATGAGTTGCCGCGCGCCCAGTAAATGCCGGACATATGATGCTGAGCGATATTGTCCCAGCCGTGATAGTACAGATTCGTCACAGGGTCCTGGAGGAAATGCTCATGCCCGTGATACTGCTTGATGCCGTCCTCGAAATAATCCTCGCGATTCAGCAGCGAACCGATGCGGACCAGAAAGTATCCGGCCATGAACATCGTATCGACCCAGGCTTGCTCGGGAAAGTTATACGTCTCCGAATTGACCGTGTGCTGGAAGATGCCATCCGCAAAGCGCTCGGCGTCGTTCTTCAGATAATCGGCCATCTGGATGGCAATCTCGATGTACTTCTCTTCGCCTGTCACTTGGTGCAGCGTCAGCAGGGAGTGCCCGATCGACACCGCGTTGACCGACAGCTTCGGCAGACCGTCTTCCAGCTTTTCATCGACCCAAGCCTTCAACAGCTCGATATACTTTTCGTTTCCTGTCGCTTCGTATGCTTCCGTAACGCCATAAAAAGCGACACCGCCCGGCCAATCCCAGCTGTAGTCCATATTAAACGTGCGATGGACCACACGATCGATCGTTTCACGAATTTCATTTGGATCAAATACTAATGCCGGCATAATATCTGCTGGTCCCCTCTCTATCATGATCAGCCCATCGCCGCGTTGGATTACCCTTTAAGGCCGCTGGTGCTGATGCCTTCAACGATATATTTCTGGAAGATAAAAAACACAATAACAATCGGAAGCAGCGACACTGTCGACATCGCGAACATCCCGCCCCAGTTGTTGATCGACTCGGCGTCCAGGAACAGCTTGAGCGCCAGCGACATCGGGTAAAGCTCAGGACGGTTCAGGTAAAGCAGCGGGTGGATGAAATCATCCCAGCGCCAGTAGAACGAGAAAATCGTCGAGGTGATCAGAGCCGGAACGATCATCGGCAGGATAATCCGGAAGAAAATGCCGTAACGGCTGCATCCGTCCATCTTGGCCGCCTCATCCATCTCCTGAGGAATGGTGCGGATAAACTGCACGATCAGGAAAACGAAGAACGGCGTTGCGAAAAATTGCGGAACGAGAATCGGCTTGAACGAGCCGAGCCATCCGAGCTTAGCAAACATCACATATTGCGAGATCATCGTAACGTCGCTTGGCAGCATCATCGTCATCATCATGCAGCCGAACCAGAACGCCTTGCCGAAGAACGAGATCCGGGCAAAGCCATAGCCGACTAGCGCAGAGGAAATGACAGCGCCGATCGTAGAAACGACGGATATGATCATCGAGTTTTTGAAGAAGGTAGCAAAGGTCGTCCCGGCGAAGCCAGCCCAGCCCGTCACATAGTTATTAAACTCCAGCCTGCTTGGAATGAGACTATGGGCCGTTGTGAAAATTTCATCGTTAGGCTTTAGCGAGCTGGAAACCAGCCACAGAATCGGGTAGAGCATCAAGAGTGCCAGTCCGCCTACCAGCAGATGATAGGCCACTCGCTTAATGGCTTTCTTCGGAATAGCCGTTGTCTGTACATTCGTCGTTTGTTTAGCAGCTTGCTGCATCGCCATCTTACTTCTCTCCCTTCGACTCGTAGTGGACCCAGAGTGTCGATGTCTTGAAGATTATGAGTGTCACTACCCCGATGATGATCAGCATGGTCCAAGCCATAGCAGATGCGTAGCCCATATCGAAGAACGAGAAGGCTTGACGGTACAGATACAGGGAGTAGAGCAAGGTGTTGTCCAGCGGTCCGCCCTCGCCTCGCGAGATGATGTAGGCCGGAGTAAACGTCATGAACGCTGAGATCAGCTGCATGATCAGGTTGAAGAAAATAATCGGGCTGAGCAGCGGAAGCGTGATTTTGAAAAATTGCCGCAATCCGCTAGCCCCGTCTACGCTTGCCGCTTCATAATAGGAAGCCGGGATGTTTTTCAAGCCTGCCAGGAAAATCAGCATGGACGAGCCGAACTGCCACACGGACAAGGCGATCAGCGTCCATAGCGCGGTATCGGGGCTGCCGATCCAGGATCGGGTTACTTCGATGCCAATCGAACCGAGAAACGCGTTAAGCAGACCTTTATCGCCGAAAATTTGCTGCCACATGATCGCCACGGCAACGCTTCCGCCGATCAGGGAAGGCAGGTAATAGGCCGAACGGTAAGCGCCAATGCCGCGGATCGCCTTATTCAGCAGCATCGCTACGATCAGTGCGAATGCGAGCCTCAGCGGTACGCTGCCAAATACGTAGGTGAATGTCACCTGAAACGACTTCATGATCTTATCGTCCTCGAACAACAGCTTCTGGTAATTGTCCAAGCCGATCCAACGAGGGGTCTCCATCATGTTATAGTCCGTAAACGAATAGTAGAGGGAAGATATCATAGGGTACAATGTAAATATCAAAAATCCCAATACAAATGGAGCGGTGAACACGTATCCGGTCAGGTGGTCGTTGTCCCTCAATCTAAGCTTCATCTTGTTCAACCCCTATGCCTTTATTTATAGTTTTATTATGCAGGATAGCGGAGGACGGCAGAAGGAAAAAAACCGTTCATTTTGTTCAAAAAGCAGACAAAGAAGCCTGTATTCGCTGCCGAATGGTTCTTCCTTTTTGGGGACACGCCAAAGACCGGGGCCGCAAGCGGCCCCGGTCTGGCTTGCGCCGAAGTGCGGGATTATTTCTTGTTTTTGGCCAGAATCGCATTCGCTTCCTTACGGAATTTTGCGGCAGCGTCCTCGACGGAAATTTTCTTATACAAAATTTGCTCGCTTGTATCCTTCAGCAGCTTCTCGACTTCGATGGAGCCGATCGGGTTCGGAGGATCCATATCGCTGCTGTTTTGCTCAGCCCATGTTACATAATCGAATACTTTCACTTCGTTCGGAGTCAGCAACGGTTTCAAGGCTTCTTTTACTTTGGAGGAAACCGGTACGCCGCGCTCGCCCTTGATGATCTTGTTCGCTTCGATATCATTGATCCAGAAGTTGATAAACTTCGCTGCTTCTTCTTGCTGCTTGGAGCTGCTCGTGATCGACCAGTACATGCTAGGCTTCAGAAACAGGCCTTGCTTCTGGTTCGGGCCTGGCAGCGGCTGCATTTCGAGATCACGCTTCGCCAGATTGGCGAGGCCCAGGAACTGGTTGGACCAGCCGGTGGAGGAGATCGAGTTGCCCATTACCATTTCATCGTCTTCCGGCGTTCCTTTCTTCTGGGCTTCCTTATCCAGGCTCATCAGATAGCCGGCGTCATACCATTTTTGGTAGCGCTTGAAGTAGTCAATAAACGGTTTGTCATCCGGGTAAGCCAGGGAAGTACCGTCTGCCGAGTACATTTTTTGGCCTTGCGTACGCAGGAAGTAAGGGAAGAATACGTCATGACGGTAGCCGCCCATGATCTTGCCTGCCGCTTTCGCCTTGGCCGCAAGAGCATCCAGATCGTCCCACGTCCAGTTTTTCTCAGGAGGCGTAATGCCTGCCTTCTTCAGCATTTCGAAGTCCATCGTCGATTGAAGCGCATTGACGCCCAGGTTCATGGCAACCAGCTTGTCCCCGACTTTACCGCCGGATAGGGCCGATGGGCTGACATCTGCGACGTTCAGCACGCCATTTTTGGTGAACGGAGTCAGATCAACCAGTTGATTGCGTCCGCCATATTGCGTCAGATAAGAGATATCCATTTGAATAATATCAGGGAGTTGGTTGGCCGCCGCTTGCGGAGCCAGTTTCTTCCAATAATCGTCAAATGATGCATATTCGGCTTCGATCTGTACATTAGGATTAGCCTTTTGGTACTGCTCAATGACCTTCAGCGTGTAATCGTGACGGGCTTGACCGCCCCACCAAGCGATACGCAGCTTGACCGGTTCAGCAGGCTTAGTAGCCGCAGGCGGTGTTTTTGTATCCGTACCTGCCGCAGGCGTTTTGCCGTCCGTTTTGGTACCCGTTCCGCCGCCGCATGCAGCAGCCGTGAACAGAACCGATAAGGACAATACCAGTGTTAACGCTTTCTTCATGTGTAGTTCCTCCCCTTTTGTCGCCATGTCTAGCGTTAGCGCTTACAAGATCATTATGTCCGATTTTTGGTTATTTTTTAATTCAATTTTCCGGTCTGTTTGTTCAAATTTCAGTGCTATTTACCCTACAATAACTCGGTATAGACGACTTTTCGTCTATGCAGGCTGTAGCATATCCCAGATTCGGTCGAAATATGCACGTTGACCCTACATCCTCTGGGTTACCCGTGTAAACAAAAAGGGACCGGAATCGGCCCCTTCTGACTGTTTACTTCTTGTTTTTAGCCAAAACCGCATTCGCTTCCTTGCGGAACTTCTCTGCGGCAGCTTGTACGGTGATCTTTTTATAGAGGATCTGCTCGTTGATATCCTTGAGCAGCTTCTCCACTTCGATCGCTCCTACCGGACTTGGAGGGTCCATCGGGGAGCTGTTTTCCTCAGCCCAAGCGACATAATCGAACAGCTTCGTCTCTGCCTCATTCAGCGTTGGTCTCAGCGCTTCCTTCACCTTGGAGGATACCGGAACGCCGCGCTCCGCCTTAATCAGCTTATTGGCTTCTACATCGTTGATAAAGTAGCTCATAAACTTAGCAGCTTCTTCTTTTACCTTCGAGTTTTTCGTAATTGAGAAATACATGCTCGGCTTCAGGTACATGCCCTTCTGATTGTCCGGGCCAGGCAGCGGGTGCAGCTCCAGCGGACGATTAGCCGCAGCGGAGTAAGCGGTGATCGCATTGGACCAGCCGTTCGCGGAGATCGAATTGCCCATAACCATCTCATCGTCCTCCGGCACGCCCTTCTTCGTCGCTTCTTTATCAAGCGGGAGCAGGTATCCGGCATCGTACCATTTCTGGTAGCGCGTGAAGTAGTCGATGAACGGCTTGTCGTCGGTATAGCCGATCGAGGCTCCGTCATCGCTATACAGCTTCTGTCCTACGGTTCTCAGGTAGTACGGGAAGAACACCTCATGCTTGTAGCTGGCGATGTACTTGCCGTTTTCCTTCATCTTCTGAGCGATATTGTCAAGATCTGTCCACGTCCAATTTTTATCAATCGGCGTAGCCACGCCCGCCTTCTTGATCATTTCCATATCCATAACCGAGGCTAGAGCGTTGACGCCCAGCGGCAAAGCGAACAGCTTGCCGTCGAGCTGGCCTCCGGAAAGGGTATTGGGACTTACCGAGCTGACGTCCAGCTGCCCGTTTTTCGTATAAGCTTCCAAGTCCTCAAGCTGGTTTCTGCCTCCGTATTGCGTCAGGTAAGAAATATCCATCTGGATAATATCCGGCAGCTGGTTGGCAGCAGCCTGCGGCGCAAGCTTCTTCCAGTAATCGTCGAAAGACGCATACTCCGCCTCGATATCGACGTGGGGATTCGCTTTCTCATACATCTCAATGACCTTGAGCGTGTAGTCATGGCGTGCTTGTCCGCCCCACCAGGCAATTCTCAGCTTAACCGGCTGACCTTCCTTGACCGCTCCCTCTTGCTTGGTTTCTCCTCCGCTTGCATTGCCTCCACAAGCGGTTGCCGTAAATAACAGCGATAACGACAGTACAGCAGCTAATGCTTTTTTCATGTCAGTTCCTCCCGAATGGCGGGTCGCATCTATAGTGTGCGCCTCTCTCTATTCTTCTTTATTATCCGCCATGGGGTACAAAATTTTAATCCAAAAAACCGTCCGGATTGTTTAAATAACAGGTTAAATCACAGCGTCCCTTGTCAGGATTTGGTATATTCGGACGGCGTGCAGCCGACGATCTTTTTAAAGACTTGGCTGAAATATTGCGGATTATCCCCGAAGCCAAGCTGCTCGGCAAGCTCGAATATTTTCAAATCGCTGCGCTGATCTAGCATTTCGGTCGCTTTCTTGATGCGGGCCTTCATGACATAGTTGGAGAATTTCTCGTCGGTTTCTTTTTTGAACAGCTTGCCAAGATAGTCCGCATTCATATAGAGCAGCTGATGGGCGACCCAGTTCAGCGACAGCTCGGGATTGGCGAGCTGCTCCTCGATGATGCCGATAACCTTCTGAACGATGGCAGAATGCTTGCTCTTATGCTGCTCGTACTGGCGCATCGTGATTTCATGGGCCACTTCCTTCAGGAACGACTGCATGGTATGAAGCGTATCCATTTCGGCCAGATGAACGACCTTGCTCATATAGGCATTGATGCGCTCCGCATCCGCTTGGCGGATAATCGCCATGAACAGCTGAATGACATAGGATTTCACCGTGTACACATCCGCTCGATGCTCGATCGCTTTGGCGAAGAATTCATCGATTTCCGCGCTCGCATCCTCCCAGCGCCCCGTCTTTATCATCAGCAGCAGCGGCTCCTCATCGAATGAAAAGTCGCCCACAGGCGCTTGATCGGGACCAGCCAGATCCGTCTTCGTAATCAGGCTGCCCTCTCCCAGATAGAAGCGATGGTGCAGACATTCCAGCGTTTCTTTGTACAGCTGGCGGGCGGACGTAATATCGCCGGCTTCGCTCATGGCGATCGTCAGGTCGATTTTATAGTAGCCGAGGAACGTGGTCCGAATGCGCTGCATGCGTTCATGAAGCTCCTGAATCGGCAGGTTGTCCTCCACCGCTATGATCACATGATCGCCGATCGTGGAGCTTAGCAGCGTTTTCGGCAAAATATCGCCGGCTATATTTTTGACCGCGAACAAATGCTCATAATCAAAAGTACCCTCGAGCTGAAACAAAATGAGGCGTATGCGGCTAGTCTCCACATCAAGCTCGAACAGCTTGCGGTAATAAGCCCAGTCGTGTGCGCCGTACGTTTTATTCGTAACAAACTCTTTGAGGAACTGCTCCTTCGCATGGGGAAGCACCTTGGCCAGCCCTTCCCGCATATTGCTGACGAACCTTTCGCTTTCCTCCGATTGACGAAGCTCCTCACTGACATCCTTCAGCGCTTCGACGATCTTGTTCTCATTGCAGGGCTTCAGCAAGTAATGCTTGACGCCATACTGCATCGCCGCCCTCGCATATTCGAACTCGTTGAAGCCCGATAGCATAATCAGCTTGATGCCCGGATAACGCTCATGAACCTTAGCCGCCAGCTGCAGTCCGTCCATCGCAGGCATACGGATGTCGCTGATCACAATATCGGGTTTGTTTTCCTCGATAGCATCGAGCGCCTCCAGCCCGTTGCGCGCCGTCCCGATCAGCTCTGTGTTCGCAGACTTCCAGTCCACGACAGCCGATATGCCCTCCAGAATAATTCGTTCATCATCCACAAGCAGTACCTTATGCATGGGAGCACCCTCTTTCGTATGGTAGTCTGACCGTCACCTTGGTCCCTTTATACGGTTCGCTATCCAAAATCAGGCCGTAGTCTTCTCCGAAGGAAAGCACGATCCGTTCCTCGATATTTCGCAAGCCGATTCCGCTGCCGCGGCGCATTTCTCCACGGCGGACCTTGTCCAGCAGCTCGTGATCCATCCCGGGACCGTCATCCTCGACCGACAGGACCAAATAGTCCTGCTCCAGGGTTGCCGCTAGCCGGATTCGGCATGGCTCGATCTTAGGCTCCAGCGCATAATTGATCGCATTCTCGATCAGCGGCTGCAGCGAAAGCTTCGGGATGCAGCAATCCATTACCTCTTCGGGGACGTCCACTTGAAACTCAAGCCGTTCCTCGAAGCGGTATTTCTGAATCGTTACATAATGCCCCACGATCTCCAGCTCTTCCCGCAACGGAATAAGCGCCGCCCTCATGCTGATGGAGCTTCTCAACAGAAAACCGAGCGATTCCACCATTTTTGAGATGACGGGCTGACGGTTCACCTTGGCCAGCCAGTTGATGGACTCCAAGGTATTGTACATAAAATGCGGATTAATTTGCGCCTGAAGCGCCTTAAACTGCGTCTCCTTGATCGTGAGCTGCTTGGCGTAATTTTCAGTGATCAGCTCATTGATTTGCTGCACCATGATTCGGAACGAGCGGTTCAGATGCCCTACCTCATCCATCGATTGCAGCGTACTCTTCTCACCCGTGTCCCATTCAATCTGGGTGAAGTTGCCCATCTGCACCTGCTTCATCCGCACGATCAGCGATTCCATCGGCCTGGTTATGCTCCGCGCGAAGCTGATCGCGAGCGCCAGCACGGCGAGCAGGCTTCCTACAAAGACGACAAGCAATATATTTTTCATCCAAATAATCTTTCGAAAGATGCTCTCGAATGGGATCAAGCTTGTGTAGGTCCAGTTCGTATAGGGGGACTCGACATGCGTGTAGAAATACTGCTCGCCGTTCATCTCCTGGATCAAATAATTGCCCGAGCCGGTCGCCGGCTGATGCACACTTGAAGCAAGCGAATTTCGATCCAGCGGATAGACGACCGTGTCTCCCGCCGCGATGACGATCTCACCGTTTTTTAGCTCGGTGCCGGCAAGGACCTCATCGACAATCCGGTCCAATCGGACGCGGATGAGCAGCGTGCCGAGCTTGCTCAGCTCCAGATTGCGATAAGAACGGATCTGCCGGGCGGCGATTAGCGTATCCTCCTTATTGATCGGATAGCTCCAGACATTGCCTCCGCTAGCTTGGTCGGCCCCCCGGAGCACCTCAGCGCCCGAGTCGCCTGTGATCGGTCGGCTTAGCCCGGCCCGCGTAACATGACCGGACAAGTCCACGATCTCTACCGAGTATATATTTTTCTCATAGCCGGCATACTGCACCAGGCGGTCATTCATATTCGCACGGAGCCGCAGCAGCTCATAGCTGGGCGTATCCGGCTTCATCGCCTGAAGAAAGCCTTGAATCTCCGCATCCGTGGCCACGTTGAACGACAGCCTCTCGATCCGCCTCAATTCTTCCTCGATCCCGTTCGACGACAGATTCAGCACCTGGGACGATTTAGCGAACAGCTGCTCGTCATAGATCGAATACACGTATTGCAAAGCGAAATAGGTGATCAGGAAGCAGAACGTCATAATGAGAGAAATAAGGGCAATCACCTTATGCTTGATTCTGAGATTGCCGAATGCCTGCTTGAGCGAAAGGAAAAATGGCATCATGTCTGTCACCCTATCCCGTCAGTGTCTTGTCATCGTATTGGTCCATGTTACTACATCCGGGGACTATCTTGCCAGCGCGAGGCGCCCTCGTTTTTCCACATAGAAAAACAGAGGCACCGGTGTGCCTCTGTCCACATGCAATCTAATGATATAAGAATCCGGCACGCCGGTTCCTAATCCAGAAAGTCCTTCAATCGCTTGCTCCGGCTCGGATGCCTCAGCTTACGCAAGGCTTTGGCTTCGATCTGGCGAATCCGCTCCCGGGTTACTCCGAAAACCTTGCCGACCTCCTCCAGCGTCCGCGTACGGCCGTCATCCAGCCCGAAGCGGAGACGCAGTACGTTCTCCTCCCGCTCCGTGAGCGTGTCCAGCACATCCTCCAGCTGCTCCTTCAGCAGCTCGAATGCAGCGGCGTCAGCCGGTGCCGGAGCGTCGGAGTCCTCGATAAAATCGCCGAGATTCGAATCGTTCTCTTCTCCGATAGGCGTCTCCAGCGAGACGGGCTCCTGCGCAATTTTCATAATCTCGCGAACCTTCTCTACGCTGAGCTCCATCTCCTTCGCCACTTCCTCCGGCGTAGGCTCCCTTCCGATCTCTTGAAGCAGCTGTCTGGATACGCGAATGAGCTTATTGATCGTCTCCACCATATGCACAGGAATCCGAATCGTCCTTGCCTGGTCGGCGATCGCGCGCGTGATGGCTTGACGAATCCACCACGTAGCGTAGGTACTAAACTTGAAGCCCTTCGTATGGTCAAACTTCTCAACCGCTTTGATCAAGCCCATGTTGCCCTCTTGAATCAGATCAAGGAAGAGCATCCCCCGCCCGACATACCGTCTGGCGATACTGACGACCAGCCGCAGGTTGGCCTCGGCCAGTCTGCGCTTGGCCGCTTCGTCGCCAGCCTCGATACGCTGCGCAAGATGAACCTCTTCCTCCGTAGAGAGCAGCTGTACGCGGCCGATCTCCTTCAGATACATCCGGACCGGATCATTCGTTTTGAGGCCTGGAGGCAAAGAAAGATCATCGTCCACCTGGAATTCGTCAGACGCCGACTCGGGACGAGCTGCCGGAAAATCGTCATCCGAATCTTCATGGATATCGATGCCTATTTCGGATAAATGCTCAAAGAAATCATTCATCTGATCCGGGTCTTGTTCGTATGGCGAGAGCTTATCCATGATCTCCTTGTACGTTAAGGATGAGCTCTTCTTTCCTTGCTCGATAAGCTGATCTTTAGCCTGCTCCAACGTGATGTCCGTGCCCAGCTTGGTCTGTTGTTCGTTCTCCATCGATCTGCCCCCGTTTTCAAGAGAATGGCCTGGTCAGCCGGTTGACTTTTATTTATCAATATGCTATGATTTCTTTGTATATCATATTTATTTGATAAAATATGTCTCTTTACTATCCGCCATTATATCATGCCTATATATGAAAAGCAACTTGAAAATATCTTATCCTTCGCTCGTTTGAACCGGACTCCACCCTGTGGGTTCCGGTTTTTTCATGTGCAAAAATCAGTTTTATCCGTTGTCACTGTTTTTTGGATCGCCTCTGGCGGTCGGACATGGTATAGTTATAGCGAACTTTTCAATACAGGTTTAAAGGAGAGATAGAATTGGGATTCGGAACGTTGGCGCATACGGTCGGCAAGCGGCCGCTGCAAGAGCTCGTCGATCGGCTCGCTTCTTACAACATCGATTTTGTTCAATTAGCGCTGCTTAAAGCCATTGGGGATATCAACTTATCTCCAGGGAAGCTAAGCCCGGGTCTGGCGAATCATATCGCCGGGCAATTCGATAAGGCCGGCATCCGTATCGGGGTGTTGGGCTGCTATATCAATCCGGTTCACCCCGATCCGCAGCAGCGGCGGGCGGAGATCGACCGCTTCAAGGAGCATATCCGGTACGCTCGCGACTTCGGCACCTCCATCGTTGCCACGGAAACGGGAGATTTGGACACGTTCGCCGCTCAAGAGCCGGAGCGCTACGAGGAGTACGGCTGGAACGTGTTAAGGGAGACGGTCGCTGAGCTTGCCGAGGAAGCCGAGAAATGGGGCGTTCATATCGGGCTTGAGCCGGTATGCGTACATACGCTTTCTAACCCGGTTAAGATGAAGCGTATTCTGGACGAGGTCCCTTCCTCGAACCTCGGCGTCGTTTTCGATCCTTGCAACCTGATGGACCAGCATAATTTCGAGCGGCGGGACGCCGTTGTCGACGAGCTGTTCGAGCTGGTCGGAGACCGGATCGTGTTGGCGCATCTGAAGGATGTCGTCTACCGCGCCGACGGGCGTCCGAATTCGGTCAAGATCGGCCAGGGACAGTTCGACATTGAGCGCTTCTTCACCAAGCTGCATGCGCGCAAGCCGTATGTGAATATTTCCTTGGAAGATACGCCTGAACAGGATCTTCCGGAAGTGCTGAAGTATGTGCGGGCATTGAAGGATACCGTCCGCAGCCGTTAAGTTAAGCCCTAAGGACCTGAGACGCCGTCTCAGGTCCTTATTGCATGTGCGGTGACTATCCGGCATCACTTTCTAAAAATTCCAGTCGGTTCCCAAAGGGATCGTTGATATAGAAACGTCTAATGCCCTCATCGGCCCTTGCCGTATCCTCCAGGATGCGGATCTGATGGCTATGAAGATGTTCTCGCAGCTCCTCTAGATTCTGAACGCGAAAGGCGGGGTGTGCTTTTGCAGCAGGAACAAAATCCTGTTGTACCCCGATATGGATCTGATGAAGCCCGCATTGAAACCAAACTCCGCCGCGCTTCGCTAAAACTTCAGGTTTGGGCACCTCCATCCAGCCCAATACGTGATTGAAAAAATGCCGGGCCTCTACTTCGCAGCCTTCCGGGGCTGCAAGCTGAACATGGTCGAGACCATAGAAGCGGAAAGCCATCCCACCCTCTCCCTTTGTTTCATTTAGTGAAACTAAGTTTCATTGTTCCTCTCCATTTTATATTATGGCAAAGCAGCTGTAAAGAAAAGTTCTCCGCGCTGCCTCCGGCTCGAACAGAAAAAGGTCCTACCCGCGATGTTTTCGCCGGAAGGACCTTCTTTCCTGTACCCGTTATTCCTATTCCCGTGCTAAGTGCTAAGGAAGCTTTACCGGCTCTGACAGTAAGCTTCGCAAGTCTTCCGTATGGACGGCCAGATGAATATTGTTCATCGTTCGCAGCGAGCCGGAGATGATCCCTGCGATCCGGCCGAACCGGTCGATGACAGGACCGCCCGACATGCCGCTCGCTACCTGTGCCGAGATGAGCATCCGCTCCCGTCCATTTACCTCTGCACTCGGGCTATTGACGATGCCTTCGGTAATGATAGGCGTATTTGCCATAGGAAAACCGATCGCAAATACCTGCTCGCCATAATTGACGGCTGTTTCCCTGACGGGCAAAAATTCGTAGGGCTCCCCGTCCCCTTGCTCGGCTGGGGGCAATTGAAGAATCGCCGCGTCCCGCTGTTCGTCGTAGCCGATCACTTCGATGGAGCTGATGACGCGACCGTCGCGGAGCGTTCCTTCGATACGCTCCGCTCCTTTCACGACGTGGTAAGCTGTCGCCGCCTTGCCCTCCGAGGACACCAGGACCGCTGTGCCTGTGGCTTTCAAGGAATCATCCTCGCGAAGTATCCGGAGATAGACCACCGCCTCTGCGCTTTGCGCGAAGACCGCCTCTGCATGATATACAGCGGGATTATCGGCCTCCGCATGCATCCATACCGCCGTGCCCGACAACAGGGAAATCAGTAAGCATAGTGCTGCGATTTTTCGTTTCATTGGGAGTGGTTCAGCCGCCTTTCCGGTGAATCTCTTCTTACTTGGCTGCCGCCATGATGTCTTCAAACGCCCAGTGCTCCGGTGTCAAATCGCTGAAGCGAGCCGGAGACTCCTTTTTCTTCGCCCAAATGATTCGATTGATCACCACGATAGCCTGGGCACGCGAGATTTCGCTGTCCGGCTTAAAGGAACCATCCGGGAAGCCATCGACGTAGCCGGCTTTCGTGAATGCATTGACATACCATTCCGACCAATGCCCGGCTACGTCGGTCAAAAACGTTTCCCCTTGAGCTCTTACATCCAGCTTGAGCACGCGGGACATCATCGCGACAAACTCCGCACGCGTCAGCCCGCGCTCGCCGCCGAACGTTCCGTCCTCGTAGCCGTCGATGATGCCGGCGGAGGCGAAGAAGGCCACGTTGGCTTTGGATGCAGCATCCACGCCTTTAAGCACCGTATCGACGCTCACCTTCTCCTTATCGAGAAGCGGAGACAGCGCGTCAAGCAGCTCATAGCGGGTAATGGCCGCATCCGGCTTGAATTCATGATTATCGTAGCCTGCTGCGTACTTGATCTCGTGGGCGTCTTTTTTCACCGCATACTTGGCGTTCTCTACCTCATAGTTGATCGTCAGGACGCGATCGTCCTTGTCGGTAATCGCCTTGATCGTCATGTTGCCGGTGATTACAATGTCGCCCTCTTTATAAACCTTGCTTTTCTTGGTCGGCGCGCTTCCGTCGGTCGTGTAGTAGATCACTTGCCCCTCGGGAGCCGTCAGCTTCAAGATGCTGTTCCTCGCCACCTTGGCGGGAGCCGATGCCTCGATAACGATCTTGCCGTCCCCTATGGCTGCCTCGATAACCGGAGGCGCTACGAAGATGCCGCCACCGCCCCAGCCTCCTCCTGACACCGTCCTCTTGGTCCAAGTACCGGACAACACTTGGCTGGTCTCCATGTCCTCAGCGATGGCGACGGCCTTGATCGTCGTCGTTGCTGTCAAGGAGATAGGCGCCGTGTAGCGTAGGGAGTTCGCGCTCGGCTGACTGCCATCCAGTGTGTAATAGATGCTCGCGTCAGGCTCATCCACCGCCAGGGTTACGTCCACCTTGTTATCAAACGTCTGACTGCCGGAGATGACTTTGGGCATGGGAACAGCTGCTGCGTATGGAGAAGACGGCGCATTCAGCACGATCGTTCTGCTCTCTCCGCCCGCTGTTACGGACAGTTCGGCCGAGCCTGTTGACTTCAAGGTACCGTTCACTATCCCTGCGCTATCACGGACGATGTGGATCGCCGCGCCCGCTTGCCAGTGAAGGGCGGGATCGGAGGTCAGCCCAAAGCGGCTGCCGATTTGGCTCATCAGATCATGATCCACTAGCGTCACGGCTGCCGTGCTCAGCTTGGAAGCCGCACTACCGCCGAATGCTTGGAGGGCGGGGAAATACCCTTGCGCAGCTCCCCATACTTTGCTGTCAAGCCCATCCGGCAGGACGGACTGGGTAAGCTGCTTGGTGTTCAGCCCCGTAGCTCCGGCTCCGGCTTCTGCCCCGCTCACGCGCTTGCCGTCCTCGTCATAATAGGCGGAGTCATTCTTCAGCGCTTGCTTGTTGAACAAGCTGCCGGTAACTTTCGCCTCAGCCGCCTTCTGTCCTGCGATACCGCCGTAGAGCGTTTTGCCTCGATGAATCTTCCCGTCGATCACCGAGCGGACCTCTCCATAGGCAAGCGCTCCGCGGATGGTTCCAGCTACCGCGAATCCGGCGATGCCGCCGGACTTGGCTGCCGCTTGGCCTTGAGCCTCCACCCTGCCGGATGCATACACATCACGGATCGAGCCGCTGCTTACGCCGGCGATACCGCCCGCTTCCGCATGCGCGCCCGTCGCCTGTACATCCGCGTAGGAGAACGATTGCTCAATGCTGCCGGACGCTGTCAGGCTGCCGGCGATACCGCCTGCTGCCGCGATATCCCTGCCTGCATCAGCCTTAACGCTGCCCGCCGCATAAGTTTGCTTGACGGTTCCTTCATTCGCTCCGGCAATGCCGCCAGCGTAGCTGCCTGCTGCCGTAACGGCCGCTATCGAAGACGAGCCTTCGATCGAGCCGCTGTTCAGCCCGGCCAAGCCGCCTACGCCCATGCCTCCGTCCACCTGAAGCGAGCGGACGGCAACGGCTGTCAGTTTATTCGCGTTAATACCGGCAGCCCCGCCTACGTTTCCAGCGCCCTTCACACTGCCCTGTACCTCCACCTGGTTCAGTTCGCCGTCATTGACACCGGCTATGCCGCCGATGCGCTCACCGGTACCCGTAACGGTTATTTGTACGTTGGAGCCGTTGATCAGGCCGCTGTTCGTCCCGGCCAGACCGCCGATTCGGGTCACGCCCTGAACCGTCAATTCCTTGCCTGTGATCGCGTGCAAGCCTTGCTTGTTCTCGCCTGCAGCGCCGCCCACATGCTCGGCGCCCTGCACCGAGCCCTGCACCTCGACTTCGGTCAGCTCGGCTTCGTTAAGTCCCGCGATACCGCCGACAAAGCTGTCTGTGCCGCTAACTGCCGCTTTCACAACGGAGCTGCCGATCGAGCCGTTGTTGGTTCCGGCTACTCCTCCGACATAGGCCGTGCCGTCCACCTTCAGATCATGCAGGTTGACTTGACGGATCGATCCTTTATTTTCCCCGACCAAGCCGCCTACGAAGTCGCGTCCTTGCATCTGACCGCTAACCTCAATCCCGTTAAGGGAGCCCTCCGCATGATTGATGCCTGTCACGATACCACTTCTTGACCCCGCGGATACTTGCGCCTCGATGATCCCCAACCGGGCCACTTTACCGCGATTCTGCGAGATAAAGCCCTGTTGATCGGCAGCTCCGGCAGCGATCTTGAGTCCCTTTATGGTATAGCCTTGTCCGTCAAGCTCGCTTGTGAAGCTGTCGAACGGCGTCCAAGGCTTGCCTTCCATGTCCAGGTCAGCGCCCAGCAAAATTTTGGAGATCGCTGGCTTCTGCGCGGCTGTTCGATCGAACAATTGGTAGTAAGCAAGTCCTGTATCCTGATTATGCAGCCAGACAAGGCCCGCAAGCTGTCTGCCGTTCAGGATGTTCCAGTCGGAGCCATTCTTGCTGTTCAAGAACGCAGCTTCCCGCTCGAAATTCCAGTCTGTAAATCCATCGAACGAAGCGGATACATCGCCTTGCGCATTGCCGGCAGCCGCTCCCAAGCTGTACCCGATCGGGTTCATAGCCGCCGTATGCCAGGATGACGTTACCTTGCCGTCACGGAAATTGTAGCCGACCAGCGCGCCCTTGTAGATGTTAGCGCCGCTAACGTTCACGGCCAGTGCCCCCGTCCGGGCGAACACCTCATCCAGCGTTCCGTCGTTGAACCCGGCGAAGCCTCCTGTATACGAGCGGGTCGATTGATTGACGCCCGTAGTTGTCAGGCTGTCCTGCGAGGCATAGGAATGCCTGATGACTGCGCCACGCTCCACGGCGCCCGCGAAACCGCCGCTTCCCGTATCGTAGCCGGTATTGGCGACTCGGCCTGCCGCATAGGCATCTGTAATCGTATAACGGTCGATGGAACCGGCAAAGCCGCCTGCATAAGAGCCGATAATGCCTTGGGCTTCTACGGAGCCAAGTGCATACACCCGCTCCATGGTGCTGCTTCCGAGATTTCCGTCGCCGAGAAGTCCGGCGAAGCCGCCCGCATAGAGGGTCGAGTCCTGATTATCATCTGCCACCTTAACCGGCATCGAAGCGTAAGCGTTCGTGATCTTCGTATTGTCCCCGCGACCGATCAAGCCGCCGGCATGCACGGCAGGAACCGCGCCTTGTTTCGCGGCCGTACGCCCTACCGTAAGGGTTTGACCGTCAGGAGACGAAGCCGACGTATAGTGGATTTCTCCTCCTGTCGAACGGCCAACGACGCCGCCGACATCATACACGACACTGGTACTCGCCGTGATGCTTTGCAGAGGCCGGGAGCTGACGATATTCCCGCTGCTTACACCTGCGATGCCGCCGGCTGCAGCTGCTTTCCCTCCGCGTACTTCGAGATCGACGTTCGTCTTCGCGTAATAGACCGAAGCATGCTCCAGCTTCCCGACGATACCGCCAAGCTGCAGGTCTGACCCGTTGTCGACGCCTTGAGCGATCAGCGGCTTCCCGTGTACAGAAGCCTCATAAATGCCCGGATACAAGGGTGCTCGTCTTCCAAAGTCGAACGCCTTGCCCCGATCCTGCTCCGCCACCGACATCACGCCTGCAATACCGCCAAGCGAGCTTTCGCCGGACTTCGCAGCAAACGTCACATTCGATACGGCTTCTACCTGATCCAGAATCGAATCTTGGCCGCTGCCTACGATTCCGCCTGACATGACCTGGCCGCCGGCCGCTCGGATCTCTACATCGGAGATCGCTTGATGCATGACCGTAGCCGCGAGCTTGCCCGCGATGCCACCTATCGTCGTCTCAGGACTGCTTTCCCTCGTAACGATCAGCAGCTTCTCGACCTTCACCTGGTCCATATCGAAGCTGTTCGTCCAGTTGCCGGTCTTCCTGCCGACCAAACCGCCGACCGTTCCCTCGGCCGTAAGCTGCTGGCCTGCCCCGGAAGCCGTAACGGTAACCTGGCTCATCGGATTGCCGGCCTCGGACTGTCCGGTCATGCCGCCGACCGTAGAGCCTGAGCCTGCGGCCGTGATCGAGCCCGTCGTGTAGGTCAAGGTCACCCGGTCCGTCTGCCCCGACACATGCTGGCCGATCAGGCCGCCCAGCACACTCTCCGGACCATAGGCCGCAAGGCTGTAGTCCATGCTGCGGTCTAATCCGCTGATAGCGCCGGACTGCTTGCCGACCAGACCTCCAAGCGTCGCACGCTCGGACGAGCTGCTCAGGACCGCTCCCGAAGACGTAAAGGAGAACAGTCCCTGCGTGAGCGCCCCCGTATTGTCGCCGATCAAGCCGCCTGCTACGGCATCGGCCCCTACGGCTTCGAGCTTGCTTCCGCTCTCCAGCGCAAGACTCACGTTCTGGAAGGTCCCGGTGTTCTTGCCAAACAAGCTGCCTACCGTACCTCCGCTGATCGTGAGATTCGGCAGCACCTTAATCTTGATGTTGGATACCTGGCCTTTGTTGTAACCGGCCAGCACCCCCGTGTTTTGAATGCCTGCGATGGAGAGCGGCTCCATCACCATATTCGTCACCTTGGCTTTCGCGCCGATCACCCCGAACAACCCGGAGTTCGAGTGATTCGGCTGAACGCTCAGGCCGTCGATCAGATAATGCCCGCCGTCAAAGCTGCCTTGGAATGTCGTGTCTTCGCTTCGCCCGATCGGCATCCATTGCTTGGATTGAATATGAATCGGATTCAGAAGCCGGATCGTCCGCCCTTCGAAATCAAAGCGTTCAACGCCGGTCACGGTCCCGTTGACCAGGGCCGCCAAGCCCGCCAGCTCCGCTTCGGTCTTAATATCGAAGGTAAAAGCGGCTTTGTCGCGCATGTACCAAGCGATATTGGCATTGACCTCATTGCCGCTGCCTCCGTCGCCGCCGGTATTGGCGCTGCGCTGAAGCTCGGGATACTTGTACTCCGCATTCACAGACCCGTATTTCCAGGTGTTCGTGAAATCCCATCCCGACAGTCCCGGGAAGGAAGCGCGGTCCATCAATGTCGAGGACAACAGCGTGCTGAGGCGAGCGTGAACCTGCAGCCAGCGATGGTTGCCGTCGGCAAAGTCAGGCAAGTCCTTGTTGATCGCCAGTGTCTCATCCTTCACATAGTAAGCCTTGTAAAGCAGCTCCTTGCTGGCATTGTCGTAGCGTCCGGCGAATCCGCCGGCATAAGCTCCGTTCTCCGCCAGAACATGAGCCGCGGAGTACACAGTCGATACCTGCCCGGATGTAATCCGGCCGAGGAAGCCGCCCGAGAACGAATCATTGCCCATAGCCGTCACGATGTTGCCTGTATAGGAGTTCATAATATTTCCGCCGGCCTGATCGCCCACGAGGCCCCCTACTCGGGAATGGCTGCCATAGGCGGTTACTTTGGATACGGAATGCGACTTATCGATCGTACCCGTGTTGCGTCCGGCAAGTCCTCCGAGATATACGGGAGAGCCCGTCGCACCGTGTGCATAACCGTTGACGTCGATATCCACATAAGAGGCAATGACCTTGCCCCGGTTGTCGCCGACAAAGCCGCCCGCAAGCGTACCCTCCCCTTCTACGGCCAGGGTGGAGTTCGAGTACGCATAATACAACGTGCCTGTCGCGGTATTGATGCCGGCAAGTCCGCCGATGATGCCGCCGCTTCCTTTGGAGGACACGGGAATTTTATCCGAGATGCTGTTGTTAGCGATCAAGCTGCGGTTTTCTCCGACCATACCGCCTGTGACGGAGGAGGGGGAGGCCACCTGTACAGATCCGACATACCGGCTGTTTTGAATCGAGCTTACACCCGCAGCCGGCGATGCCGCCGGATCCGTATCCTGCTTGTCGTTCACCCCGACAAAGCCGCCGACCGTCGCTTGAGCGGCCGTCGCATTAACCTTGATGTTCAGACCGTCGATAAAGTTGTTCGAGATAACCGCTGAAGCCGAGCTTCGGTTGTAGCCGGCCATCCCCCCAACGACCGATTGAGCGCCGTTAACGACCAGATTGGCTGATTTGACCGTCAGTTTATCCATTGCGGCCTGATCCTGGTAGGCGGCAATCCCTCCCAGATAAGACGAGGTTGCCGACTGCCCGCCCGTAATCAGCAGATTTTCGACATGGACGAATGCCGAGTCGCCGAGCAGCTTGCCCAGCTCGATGCGACCGACAAGCCCCCCGACCCCGTTCTGGGCCGCGCCCGCCGTCATGGTCACATAATTCGGGATAACTGCCTCTATTCGCGGATTCACGATCTCGGTCAGCTTGGCCGAGCCTACGATTCCGCCGACCCAGGATCGTTCTCCCATCGAAGAGATCAAAGCCGCCTCCTCGGTATGCACCTGAGGGCGTACAATACGTGCGGCGGCCAGCCCGCCGTCCGCGATATCCGAGCGGCCTGCGATACCGCCTGCTTCCGCTCCCGCCCCGCTTGTCGTGATGCCAATAAGGGAAGCGCTGCTTTCCATCAAGATGCCGCGATTTGTACCCGCAATACCGCCTAATCGGCTGTCCGCGCCGCTTGACGTGATCATGATGCTGCTTGCGGAGACCCTTGGCGTATCTCCAAGGTTTTCTCCAAAGACGCCGCCTACAGAGGCTCCAGCCCCTTGAGTGGTAAAGGTCAGCTGGTTAGCTTTCAGCGCAAAGCCGGCCGCCCCGGCGCCATCCGCAGCCGGAATACTTCCTGCCGCAACATCTTGTATGCCAATCACACCGCCCGCCTTCGCTTGCGCACCTTGGACGTTAAACGTGATCTGGTCTGCCTTGACATAAACCTTGGCCGAGCGGTTGTAGCCGATAGCTCCGCCCACCTGACTGCCTGCCGCCTTCAGGTCGATCAAAATATGATCGGCCGTCACAGGCGCCTCGACATTCCCGATTTGCGCGCCAGCTGTCAGCGATCCCGCCAGAGCACCGAGCGTATAGCCGCTTCTGCCGGCTGCCGTAATCAGCCCAATATGGCTTGCATGGCTGTTTGTCAGCGAGAACGTATTCGTATTCGCTCCGACAATACCGCCCAATGTGACATTGTCCTTGCCGCCGGCTGCATCTCTTGCCGCCGCCTCCAGCCTCACGCTGTACCCTTCCGTGAATGTCTCGTCTCCTACGGTAGCCGCCGTAATGGCGCCCTGCGCTTTACCGGCTACACCGCCGGATATGCCGCCTGCCGTCTGCAGGACAATAGTAGTCAGCTTAACGCCTGCCGTCTCGACGTTCCCGTTCATATAACCGACAACGCCGCCGGCATTTCCGTCCGAGCTTAGCTTAGCGAAGTTCGCAGCCGTATTTCCGATGCTGGCACGCTTGATCGTACCGCCGTCAACATAGCCGGCGATACCGCCGGTAAACGACTCATTTCCTCCGCCGGTCGACGTGATCTTGCCTCGGAAAGAAGCGAGATCAATCGCTGCGCGGTTGTCGCTATGGTTGACGTAGTAGCCGACGATCCCCCCCGTGCTCACCGTGCGGCCGAGCTCGGACGAGGCGGCTGTCACCGTAATTTCCTTATCGAAAAAAGCTCCGGTGATAACTTTATCTACACCCTCCTCCGGCACGACTCCGATAAGCCCGCCTGTGTAAATCTTGCTCTGGCCGCTGACCCGGATAGGAGCTGTGTTCGAGACGTTGCTGATGGTCTCGCCCGAGGTTCTGGCATAGGCCTTATTTCCAACAATACCGCCTGTGTACACGCCAGTACCGCCGCTTACCGTGATCTCGCCGCCGTTTACGTAGGCCTGATTCGCCGTGCTATCGAACAGAACGCGCTGCCCGGCGTAGCCGATAATTCCTCCGGTAAAGGCTTCGTTAGGCGCGGGAGCGCCTGCGCCTACCAAGATCGCTCCGTTATTCCTCGCGATTCCGGCGAAGCTCGCGTTTCCGCTCACTTTACCGATCAGACCGCCCGTAAATACTTGCTGCTGCCCGCTGGCTGATACCGGGGCCGGGTTGGTAAAGCCTTTGCCCCAGGCGAACGTACTGTTCACATAGCCTGCCAGCACACCGGTGTGCACATTCGTTCCGCCGTTGTTCGTGACAGGAGCTGTGTTCGTAAACGCGATGGAGAATTGCGGATTCGCCTGCTCGGTATCGATCGAACCGACAAGAGCCGACGCATAGGAAGCTTCGGCCGCTGCCGACTGAATCGTGACGGCTCCGGCGTTCGAGGTGGCATCGGAGAAATCGACTGCCGCTCCCGCCCGTCCGACAATACCTGCGGCATAAGCCAGTCTGGCATTGCTGACCTGAATAGAGCCCGTATTGCTGAACGGCGTGTTTTCGTCGCCGAGGCTCAGTCGCCCTGCTGCATGGCCGATGATGCCGGCTGCATGAGCGGCACCGCTGCTGTCCGCCTGAACGGCAGCCTGATTGCTCGTTTTCTTAATGACCAGACCGCCGCTTTCGCCATAACCGATAATACCGCCGGCCTCGATGTCAGGCCCTTTCGCGGCGATCGGCGCCAGGTTGTGGGAGTCCGATATGCTGCCTTCCCCGCCCCCGACGATCCCGCCGGCATATACATGCTTGGCGGCAAAGTCAGATTTGATCGGGATGAGATTCGTTACGCTATGAACCATACTGTTGTTGACCATTTTACCGACTGCCGAGCCCACATAACCGACTCTAGTATCGGGAACGGGGACAAGCTCCCAAACCGTTCCGTACGTTTGCGAGGTGACGGACTGCATCACATAAACAATGCCCGTTACGTTGGAGGAGCCGACTTCAATTTTCCCGCTATTCATGAACTTGAAGCCTTTGACCGTCCCGTTGTCCATGTACCCAACCAAACCGGCATAGGTCAGATTACCGGACAGCTTCATGCCCCGGATTTCGAACACGGCATTGTTTTTACTTACTAAGGCGCCGTGAAACGGATACTGATCCGTCCCGATCGGCACCCATTCGTAGGCGGCCAGATCGAGATTCCGGTCCACTTCCAATATTTTATTTCTAAACCCGTCGACTGTTCCGCTGTTCACCAGCTTGGCAGCCCCCGCCAGCTTGGCCGGAGTATCAATCGTGAAGGTCACATAATCCGAATTGTACCAAGCGGTATCCGCATGGTCGGTCCACTTCTCCGTATCCGCGTTCACGACGAACACGCCGGCCCAAACCATGACGGCAACCAATATTGCTGCAAATGCAATCCCGTAGACTGCTCTGTGCTTCCTTGACATCTGCACACCGCCCTCTTGAATTTGAAACAGGGAAAGGGGTCTACCCGCACCGGGCCGAACCGATTGGTGCGGGTAGACTTTTCTGCTACGAAGCTTACTTACTCGTGATCCACTGGTCCAGTCTGACCGCTATAGCGGCCGCCTGGGCCCGGGTCAATGCCCCGAGCGGATTCACGGTGCTGCCCTCGCCCTGAATAATGCCATACTTGATGCTCAAGGCCGTCTGCTTGCGCGCCCAGGCCGGAATCAGCTGCCGATCTTCGTAAACGCTGAGCAGCTGTTCGATCTCCTCATCCGCAAGCGCGCTGTTCATGCCCAGCGCCTCCATCAAGCGCCCTGCCATCGTCATCGCTTCTACACGCGTCAATGGAGCTTGAGGAGCATAGCTGCCATCCTCCAGGCCATCGACGATACCCAGCTTCGCAGCGATGGAGATGCTGCGGCTGTACCAGTCGCCAAGTGCCACATCTGTAAAGTCGGACTCCGCGCGTCTATTCATCCAGCCCGCTACACGAAGAAGCACGGTCGGATACTCGGCGCGCGTGATCCGGCTCTCCGGATCGAACTGCTCCTCTGCTTTTCCTTGCATGAACAGCTTGGCGGCTGCCGCCTCAATACCCGGCTTGCCCCAGAAATCATCGGCAACATCCGCGAAGATAGGTGCCGTGTGCAGGAACGCCAAGCTTCCGTCGCCCGTCAGCCGAGCTAGCAGGTAAGACTGGCCGTCTGCCGTCTCCAGCTTCCATGGCACTGTAGTCCATTCGCCATCCATTCCGCGCAGGATGACGGCTTGGATGTCACCTGCTTGAATCGAAGCGGGTACCGGCAATCTCACGTGGAGGTACGCGCTGCGGCTTGCCTCCGGAAGGTTCGTTACGATCTCGATGCCTTCGCCGCCTCCCAGCAGCGTGCCTTTCATCTCCGATGCCAGCTGCTTCATCGCGCGTATGGCAGGAGCGCCGTTCGGACGAATCTTGACCTCCAGATCATGCAGCATGCCCTTCAGCATATCCGGCGTCAGAACGAGGCTGGCCTGCGGCAGCTGAATACGGATATTCCGCTGCTTGTCAACCGCTTGCTGTCCGAGCGCCTTGTCGAAGCGGAATGAAAAATCCTTCACCGTGACATCGTCCGATGTGACGATCAGATCGCCCTTGCCAAGGTCGGCACCGCTTGCAGCCGTAACATGAACCGTGAGGGTGTCATTCTTACGCTCGGCCATGAGCGTTTGGTCGTTAACCTTGACCGAATCCTTGGACTGCGGAGCCATAGGTCCTCCGCCGCCTCCCCCGATAGTAGGGGTCCATACATCAGCCGTTACGATCGCGGATGAGCCTACGGCTTCTTGTTTAAGCGAGGTTCGTTTGGCCACCACTAGCTTATCTCCCGCCGCTGCAGACACGACCCCGTTCTGTGGAAGAAGGGTCCAGTCCTTGAGCTCGGCTTTAAAGGAAGGAATCGCCGCTCCCGCACCTTTCGCAAACACTTTATACACGAGTTGGTAACCGGACTGCTCGCCGGTATCTCCCACCTGAACTTTAGTCGCGTTGGCAGTGGCGTTGATTCGCTGCGTCGTCACGGTATAGCTCTCCATAGAAGTCGGAGCCGGCACTTTGACCGAGATAGCGAACAGGGTATCGAGCTCGGCCTGCGAGGCCGAGGCTTCGTCCTCCGCTTCCGTTCCGTGGGCGGCTACGTCGTAGTTAGCCTGAATCAAGCTTGCGCCCGTCGCCGTCCCCGCGGTTAGCTGCAGAAGCTTCCGGTCTTTACCGGTCGCCGCATCCTTCACCTGAACCTCCCGGATGCCTACAGCGTCACCGCTGCTGACCGAGTAAGCGACACGCTGGGACTGCTCCGGCGTCATTGGCACCTCAACGTAAATTGCCTTGCCGTCTTTATCTTTCCCTTGCCGCATCTTCAAGAATGGCTCAACGATGACTTGCTCTCCAGGCTTTAAGGCATCGATTCTCTTGATCACCAATGCCGCAGGCGCCTTGAAGCTGCCGCTCGACACCGCTACCGAAGCTCGATTCTCGTTCCCCGCGCCATCGCGGGCCACGAAGATCAGCTCGGCGTCCGGCTTGTCCACTAGGACAGGCACCGATCCGGCAAATCGGCCATTGTCCGCAACCGGAATACTAACGCCCGTTCCTTCGGCAACCTGATCCACGTAGACGGTCAGCTTCGCATCCTTCGAGGTCGTACCCGCTACGGTCACCTTGTCATGGATCGTTCGTTGCCCGCTGGTCGGCTCGTCCAGGTACAGAATCGGAGCGCTCGTATCAACATTCAGATACATGAACGTTACTTTCCGATCCTTCGTCCGCTTATTCGTCGCCCTCAGCTCAATCCCGAACGTACCATCCGTTTCGAAGGAGTCAAAGGCGATTGTCCCTTCACTGACCGAACCGTTATTCACGAGCCCGGTTTTTCCTATGGATTGCTCATTATAGAAAGCTTCGACCTCGATATCGGACTGATCGGCATACAGATGAATCGTTGGCTTCGTCTGATTCGTCAGAACCTCCAGGTAATCCGGATAACTTCCGGCCGCCAGACCCAGCTTCGGCTCCGCCGGTATAGGCAGCAGCGTATTCACGCTGTTCACACTGTCGGCAAAGTGGTACTTTTCGCTGACAGCTTGATCTTCCGCCCGCCGGGTTGCAGATGCTACGCTGAGTACGTAACGTTGACCCGCTTCCAGCCCCAGATACGTTTTCTTCTCGTCGGCTGCAGGCTTCGGACCCGTAAGATCGGTCGTGTTCACCTCGGATGAGTTCGAGAATTCCGTCCATCCTCCAACGAGTATTCCTTCATACTTGCCGCTGTTTGCCTTCCAATAAGGCTTCAGCTCGTCTTCGGTAAACAGCTGCTCGGCAAAATTCGGATAGGCCGTCAGCTTGCCGTTCGTCTCCTGCATGGCGGATATAGCGTAGCTATGCTCCGACGCTTCCTGCCCCGGCTTCTTGGCCGCCGGCCGGAAGGATACCGAGAACAGCCCATTGCCTGCCGGCTCGATGTGAAGGTCTTCTACCTCGCCTGGCGCCAGCGGATCAACGATTCTGAACCTTTCCGCGGACGTCTTCGTTTTGAACGAAGCCGACGACTTGAGCGCCGCGCGCAGGTAGTAATCGCCCTGCTGCAGGAGACCGCGAAGATCCTCCCTCTTGCCCATCAGCTCCACGTCGCTGACGTCCACTACAAGCTCTCCGCTCGTTATAGCTCCATTCAACGTGCCCGAATCGACCCTCACCTCTTTGGCGATCAGTACGCCGGGCTCGCCCGGATCCAGCACCTGTTGACCATTCACCACCGTTGTGTCGCTGGTGACCGCATCCTTCGTCAAATACAGGTCAATCGTATCGCCGCTTCTGGCGTTCTCTACCTGCCACGAGGCGGTAAATTTATTCGGATCCGTACCGTGGGCTGCAATTCCCACCTGCTTGAGGTCCGCCGTCATCGGTACGTTGAGCAGCCTGGAGGCCACCGGCTTCATCGAGGTAAGCGTCCAGGTTCCGCCCTCTTGCGCTTTCGCTTGCGGAATGATGATGTACGCCTTGCGAACATCGGCCTTTGTCGACGATTGATCGGCCGGAATGAACTGAGTAAAGGCGTTGGCCGCCGGATTCGTGTTCGTATTATCGAACATCACCGGATACAAAGCTCCGCTCTTATCCTTCAACGTAACGGCAGGCACTTCCGCTTCGTCGTACTCGAACTCGATAATGGCATTGCCCGACACGCCTCCCATCGGAACCTGATGGGTACGTCCTCCATCCTTCACGTGAATGCCGCCGATACCGGCCTCCATCGCGCTGTTTTCCACCAATTTGACGCCTTCGGAAATATCCCTGTAAACAATCTCGTGATTATCCTTCTCCGCATCGATCCATGACGTGGCGACCGTGCTCATCCCCTGGCCGATAACCATCAGCTGCGGTCCCTTCTCGGGATCTTCAATCAGCAAGTGCGCGAAGCCTTCAGGCAGGTCCTCCTGCGAGGTGCCGAACTCCACGCCTCCGCCCCAGTAATACGTGATGCCGAGCGAGATAAACAGAATGCCTACACTGCCCCAAACCTTGTCATTGTTCAGACCCAGGAACACGCTGGACAACGGCATGCCGCCGACTACCGGAACGCCGTTTGGAATCTGCAGCCTGGCTCCGATATAGCCTTCGAAGTCGATGCGGCCCTTCTCCAGATTTTGACCGACGAATATACCGGCTTTCCCCATAATGACGCCCCAGCCGCCGATATCGATCTCCGCTTCCACTCTGACGAACCAGGGCTGGAACCACTGAGCCTCCAGCAGCGCCTTGGTGACCATGTTGATCTTCTTGTCGCCGTCCGGATTGGTTGACAGGTCCAGCTTACCCAGAATCGCGAGTCCAGACCGCTTCACGGTCATGTCGACATTCCCGATCAGGAAGACGGGCTGCACGCCGAACCGCGCTTCGACTCCAGCTTGAATCACGAGCGGAAACGGCTCATCCTTCGTTCCCCCGGCGATCGTATCGGCCAGCTCGCGAACGGCTCCTCGTACGGCCGACAAATAAGTGGCGCCTGTAATCAGAACACCCGGTTTCCCCAAGGTCGTACCGAATGCCACCACATCCGGCAGCACACGGCCATCCCTTACCTGCTTGAAGGCAAGCTCGGCCTGAACCTCGAATTTACCCTTGACGTCCGCTTTGAAGCTGATCCCGTATCGATTGGACACATTGGGCACAGACTGCACATAATGGATGACCGTGAGCTCTCCGCTTGCCTTGCTTTCGCCTTTCTTCTTCTCATCCTTTTCCTTCTTCTTCGACTCAAACAATCCGAGGTCCTTGCCAAGATCGAACTTCAACTGAGCGTCGACCCCTACAAAGCCTTTATCGTTAAAGACGACATTCCGGACTTCCCCGTCGACGATCTTCATCGACAGCTTGCCGCCGAAGGAAATGCCGCCGGGACGCAGGATGAAATCGTTGAACGTGAAGCCGAAGCCGCCAACCATAAATCCGGGAGCGGCAAACAGGCTATGTTTGTTGAAATAAACATGGGTCAGCATCAGCTGCCGCACCGGATTCAGCCGGTCCCCGAGCGCGCCTGTCGCCCAGCTTATGGTACCGTTGAGGCTGTCATCCTCCGGGTTGTCTTCATCCGGGAATATTTCATGGCTGCTATCCGTCAGGCTTGGCGCCAGTTCCTTCTCAAAGCCGTTGAAGAAATCAAGCGTCCATTCCCCGGAGTAGAAGACGAAGCCGCTGTTCGCAACGCTTAATTTCCCTTCACCCTTCACAAATAAGGAATCAAGGAAAGGTATCTTATCATAACCGGATATTTTCTTCGGTATATCGAAGATATCCAGCTTGCCCCGGACAAAAACCATATCCTTGCCCTTATAGGCGACCGCTTCGTTGATCAGGGCAGGCTCGGTTTTCGTATCGACGATGACCTGCTTGTCGTCGCCTGTCCCGACCTCCTTGATCATCCCGCGGATATCGACAAGCTTGGTGCGAATGAAATTGTCATTCGCATCTTTTTCCTTAAAGAAATCCGTCATTTCCTTCTCGGATTCAAACAGCCTGTACTGGTAAGCAGGAACCTTCTTTAAGGATTGCTCCGAAGTAAATTCATCTAGTTTGAATTTAGGATCCAGCAGCTTGCTTCCCGGACCGACGATATCCCTTTTTATTTCCTTCAAAGCTTTTACAGCGTCGTTGAGCAACGCCCCCGATTGAAACGCCCTTCCGGGAAATGCCTCATTGATCTCATCCAGGTATCTCCCGTTCGTTGCAGAGGTCACGCTGCTCAGATCCACATACTGCTTGTATACGGCCATCAAGCCGGCCTCGCGGATCCGGGATTCCTGATTGTTCGTAACCTTAAACGTTTGCTTGGTTATGACGTCGTACATCGCGGCAATTTCTGCATCGCCGCCCGTATCGCCGTTAAAATCGATCTCCACCTGGTACTCGCCAAGCGGCAGCTCCGGCCCGAGACCCGACTGCATAACCTGGCCCTTATCGTCGACCAGATCTCCTCCCCGGTAGGTGATGCGCATATCCCCCGAGAAGCCGTCATCCGCCGGCTGCATGATGACAGAATCCTTCACTGGCACCTTATACCGCTTGCCTGTCGCCTTTTCCTTGAGATAAAGATCAAAGTTAGGCGGAACCTGGGCATTGCCTGCCGTGTACGCCTCAATATTGGTCATATTGACCGTAATATACTTGACGTCCGTGCTGTACAGCTCCTTAGGCGCCAACCCATATACATAGGTCGGGGAAGCTTGTCCTATCGCAGGCAGCAGCACGAAGTTGCCCTTGCTGGATTCATATTGGGCCTTCAGTCCTTCATCCTGGATACCTTCGATCTCCTTGACGGTCTCCGGACTTTTAGCTGTCAGCATATATTGCTTGGAGGTCGGCCACGGCCGGCCCTTGGCTTGTACAAGGAAGCTAACGGAGAGCGTATCGCCGGGCTTGTATTTCGGTAATATGCCGTTTTCCGCCTCTTCCTTAGTTGCCTGTTTGCGGTACGTAAACTCCTTGCTGCGGTAGGCTTCGATGATCGGTTGGCCGGAAGCGTCCCTGGCGGGCTCGCCCGATTTTTCATCACGCCTGACGAAGTTCAGTCCGCTTTCCAGGGAAAGCTGGGCTGTCACTTCGCTATGCTCCATATGGAACATCGCCAGGTTCTCGATCTCGGCCGTAATCTCGAAGATGCCTTCGCCCTCATAAGCGCTATTATCCGCATTCGTTCCGAGCTGCTGCGGAGGGTCCATGAAGCGAATGGAGAACACTTTATCCGGTTCAATAATTTCACCGAGTCCGTACACCGTCTCGAACGTTTGCACCGCCTTGTTGTCCAGCGCTTTCGGCTGCCAGTAGAAGGCGACCGCGGAATCGGCCGTGCCGTAGTCGTTAGTGTCGCGGGTAAAATCCAGATTGCCGTTCGGCGTGTAATCCCATTTGGTATTCGCAAGGCCGTTCCAGTGGCCGACGATCATCTCATCGACCAGCCGGATATTGCCCTCATAGATATTGTTGAAGCCGTATGCGACCACATTGGTCGCAAGCGGATTGGTCAAGTCAAACTTATCTCTCATCACCCAATAGGGAGGGATTTTGTAATAAAGCCGGTCTTCCTCCGAAATATTCGGATCATCCTCGGGGTTGTGGACAAGCTTGCGCTCCACCATCAGCGGAACGCGGTAGCCGGTCCCGATCTGGAACTGCGGCCCGTCATTGCCCGCCACCTGCGTATCGAGCAGAATACGGGTTCCCATCTCGACCTGGGCGCCGCTGTTGTTCAGCACCTCATATCGAATGTTGACATTCCCGGCATTCAGCTTATCTTCCGTATTCGCGTACAGCATCAGAATCTGCTTGATGGCGACGCCCTTGATCGTCCAGACCGTCTCAATCTGCTTGGTCCCGTTGCTGTTTTCCACAATTTGCGGAGACGTGATTTCCGAGAAGAAATCTGCCCCGAATTTGTACGGATTACCGAAAATATAGTCGGTCCCGTCAATCCGGAAGCTGGTGAACGAAGTGTCCGGGTCGTCTCCACGGAACAGCATATTGACATTGTCGTCTTGCTTGCGGATTGGCTGACCGTCTACGGTACGGATTCCAAAACGTCCGGTTTGGTTGTCCACCGTTATTTTTATGAACTTGTTTTCCAGCACCGTCACTTTCGGCTGTGACATCACGGCAGCGAGAGCCGAAGTCGCCTGAGTGAACGTACTGAGCAGTAAAAGCAGTGCCAGCACGGTCATAAGCGTTCTCTTGAACAGCTTCACATGAGTGCCTCCTGTCTATATGGATGAGAAAGATTAATCCTTTTTGCTAATGAAGAACGTTGCATACTCGCGCTCCCGTTCCTGGCTTCTGACGATCAAGGTGTACCAGCCGGCTTTCGGGAAGGTTACCTGGAAGTCGCGGTTTACCAGCTCATCATAGGTCAGCTTCGAAGCGATCGTCTTCATCTGGCCTTCACGGAACAGACCGGAGTAGTAGAACAGATCGAAAGTACCTCTTTCGTTAACCTGCTCCTGACCCTGACTGCCTATTTTCATCCGGTTAAACCCGGTAATCTTGAAGCTTAGCGTGCTCCGATCGAAGAGAGCCGACTCTGCGCTGGAAGCCGAGATCAATTGATCGTTGCCGAAGATCAGCATGCCATCGGTGTCAACCACGACGACCTCCTGCACGACCGTTGCGACATTACCGACCTGATCGGTCGCGCGGTAAGTAACGTTTTGACGGCCTGCCTTGGCGAGATCGAGCCCGCTGATCGTGACCTGGATGTTTTCGGAAGCTGATACGTTATCGCGAACGGTGTAGCCGCCCAAGTCTTTGGCAAAGTCGAAGTCAGGCTTGTTCCGGGCTATGCCTACCGTCGGTGCATGCAGCGTAATCTCCGGCGCCTTGTTATCCAGTCCCTTTACCGTGACCGGGATCTTATTGATATTGCCGAGCAAATCGGATATGGCGATCACGATGGAGCCATCTGCGGAGAAAGTACGCGTTACGACGAAGCTGCCGTCCGGCTGGCTTCTCAAATTCGTGTAGTTTTCCTCCGCATCCTTGGAAGGTGCTGTTCCTTCGAATACCTGGTTCGGCGCAGACGTTTGGCCGCTTACGGCCACTTGCATCTTCCCTTTGGCATACAGCTGCCCGTTGATCAGCACCTTGCTGCTTTCGGGAACAGGATGGCCCGCCTCGTCGATCAGCGTATACTGTATGGCGTCGGCCTGAGGCGGAGCGCCGATCAAATTCGTGACGGCTTCCCTCACAAGCGTCATATTCCCCAGCTTGTCGTATACCATAAATTCAGCCGTACCGTTATCGGTCATGTAGATGGTGGATCCGGTCGGCACGAAAATTTCTTTATCGTCTTTGGAAGGTCTCTCCACCGTCAGCGTGACTCCCGCTGCATAGAGGATGCCTCCCGACTCGAAGGTTGCATATTCCGTTCCGTCAGACTTCGTATAAGAACGAGTGACGATCGCTTTCGGCCCTTCCCGATCAATCGAATTCACGGTATAGGAGGCTGTGCCGCTGTTGCCCGCTTCATCCAGAAACTCGAAGGCGAAGGTGCCGTTTTCCTTGAACGTGTACGTATTGCTTCCATTATTATTCGTAATGCGCACCGGTTCGGACGGCTTCAGCTTCACGATCACGTTGCCGCTCGTGATGTCTTGCTCGGCCAGCACTCTCTCTACCCTGCCTGTCGGCGGAGTGCTGTCGATATTGCTGACAACCGCGTACAGCGTCGCTTTGCGATCCGGGTTGCTCGTATCCGTCAGGTCAAAGGAATAGTACCCGTTCGCTTTGACGTGGAAGCTGTTTCCGCTTCGTTCAAGCGGGGAAGGATTGACGGCCGAAGGAACCACCTTGATGCCAAGCGGAGCGGCGATATCGATATCGACTCCCGTAACCGTACTGACAGGACTTGTCGTGCCAAGCGTCACAAGTGCGTAAACCGGTTCTACCGGAGATACTTTTGCCGTATCGAGGGGCTTGGCCGCACCGATCGTACCCTCGCTGCCATCGGACTGGGGTCCTGTTTTATACCGGACCAGAATTTGTCCGTTCTGCACGTTGCCCGCAGGAACCTTGATCGCAACATAGTTCGTGTAAGGCTTCCATCTGATCCAGCTCTTGCCGAAGTCCGGCGAGACGGAATATTCATAACCGGCTTTGTCCAGCACATCGAGGCTGAGCTGAATGATAGCCGTATAGCCCTCTTCCCGGTCCCCGAACACGTAGAGGAGGTCGGATTTGGCATCGGCCGGAGGCTGAATCACAGGCTTGGAAACTTTGAAATAGCCGCTGCTCGCGGTAACCGCCTCATTGCCGGCCATGTCCCGGGCATACACATACAGCTTGTAGTCTGCCGATTCTCCTGGATTCAGTCCGGCCGCATCGATCACGGCATAACGTTCACCGTCAGCCAGCACCTTCCACGCCAACGAGCTCGCATCCGGAGGCGCATCGCCCTGCTTCACCCATTGATACTTGCTGAAGGCAAGCTCATTAAGCTCATCGCGGGCTGCGAATTGAACCTCTTGTCTGGCTCTCGGATACAAATCCTCGTCCGTGCTGAATACTACCTTCGGAGGCGTATTGTCGAACAAATAGGATTGCAGAAAATAATAATAGCGGTCGGCTGCCGTTTCCTTCACGGTAATATGCAGATACTGCTTGCCGTTCAGCGCAGGGTCCGCTGGCACGATGTAGGCATAGCCTCCTGCGGAGCCTGCCGTCCCTTCCAGCTGCCTGTACTCGCTGGCGTCCGGCCGGGCCGAGCTGTAGCTGTAGGCAGAGCTGACCTGGTAGGGGTCGGCCAGCATAAGCGCCATGGCTCCGTAAGTCGATCCCGTTACCGTCCGGGCATAGGTCGAATAGGTAACGGAAGTTACGTTCAATGTCTGCGGATTGTTTAGATAGAACGTGACGTCATGGCTTTGCAGATAGCTTTTCCCGTCGCTTTCCGAGAAGCTTCCCGTGACTAGCGCCTTGGAATTGACCGTGGCTGCCACGCTTGACGTGACGGGCGATTCATTGCCGAGCAGGTCGACCGCCTTCACATAAAGACGGTAGCTCCCATCCTCCGCAACCTCGTTGCGGGTACCGCTGATAAAGCTGCCTCCGACGAGAACGACTGGCTTCCAGTCGATGTCCTGCAGCTCGCTTCCTTCCATTACCCATTGATAGAAGCTTTCCTTCAGGCCGCTATGCGCATCGGTGATCGTCATCGTCACCTCGACGTTGGCCGAGCCGTCGTTGACCAGATTCGACAAGCTGATCTGAGGCGCCTGATTATCCAGCAGTATGGGTTTGCTGCTGTGCGTCCAGTTCGAGTCGGCATGTTTGAAATCTTCCAGCTTCCATACGTTCAGATCGTCATATTGCCCAACAGCGGCCAGCGCCTTGTTGTCTGCATAAAACTCCTTATCGGATTCGGAGCCTTGGTATTCGTCCTTCCAAGCCTTGTACTGATCGGGATGCTCCTTCTTATATTCCTTCATCTTCTTGTACTGCATCAGCTCCCGGGCCGTATCCCATGTCATGTCGGCGGTCCAGGCATGCAGATACCAGACACCGCTGCCATCCGCTGTGAACGCTTCGGCCGGAGGTGCGATCATATTGGTTTTGTTGTTCGCGACGCTTAGATTCAGACCTGGAAACTTACCCGGGTATAACTCTTCTCTGGGCTGCTTGGCCGTTAGAGAAAACCGCTTGAGCGCAGCGTACTGCTCATCCGTTTCCAGCGGATTGGCTTCGCTTCTCGTCCAGGTGTAGTACACCAGTCCGACCGCCGGCGAGGACGGTCCCGTCATATTCGACGGACGATAGATGCCCCGGCTCGGCCGCTCGAAATTCGTCACGGGATGATACTCCGGGTCGAGCACCGGTATCGCCACCGGCGGATCGTTGACGTCAATCGTAATTTTACCGCGCTTCTTGAATATGGCATCCGTCGCTCCATCATTCTCAAAGTGGAAGCCAATAAGAGGGGCCGTATTATCGACCGACAGCTTGGCCCAGTCGATCTTGGAGTTCACGTTGGAGAAATCCCCCCGTTCACTGCCCGCAGGCGCAGGCTCCGTTCTCTCCGGGTCTATGTCCTCGTGCAGTCCCTCGTAATTGGCCGGTTGAATCAGTTGGTTGCCGGCGTAGTCTTGAATGACATTTTTATCCTTGGCCTGGTAGTTGCTGTCCGGGTAATTATCTTTGCGTTCATGCGTCAGGGCAATCGCCTTGAGCAGCGGAGTTTCAACTTGAACGCCCGGCGGTACGACCATCCGGAACCTTACATTCGGCGTACCGTAGCCCAGATTGGCATTGTTATCGCCATCATAGTAATAAGCTCTCATTCCGTTATTGAAGAGCAGGTACATCTTAGCCGGATCAAACGGGTTCCCGTTTCGGTCATCGCGGGCTACCACATCCTCCGTGAACTGTACCGTAAAGTCGAGAACATCCTGATCGTTCACGGTCGCGCCTGTTACGATCTCCGGCTGGATCCCGTTGCCCGACTTCGAATATTTGGGAGCTACGGCGTCAATGATGACCCGGTAACCGCCTTTGTTGAAGTCGAACGGGTTAGGCACGGCCTTGCCCTTTACCTGCTCCAAACTGGAGTTGCTGCCGGGAACCGTTGCTCCGATTGTCTTGGCCGCATTCCCCGCCGCATCCACCAGAACCACCTGATTGAGCTTCTCTTCCAGACTCAGATCGATAAGTCCCCGATTAACGTCGGGAGCCTGATCCGTCGCTTTGATCCGGGGCTCCACCGGCCTATTCCCGCTATGATGGAACTTGGCGGCGGTATACGTATAAGTAATGCTCTGCCGGAGAGGCGTGTCCAAAAATTTGCCTGTGAAATCGGAGGACTTGTAGGACTTGTTCATCATGTACTGCTCCTGCCCGCGCGTCGGCAGCAGGTCGTCCGAAGGCGTCACGTACAACGGGTGACGAAGGAAGAAGTCATGAAGCTGGGCATCCGCTGCTAGAACGGAGGGTCTGACCGCTTTGCTGAAATTGTAGGAAAGCGAGACGGTTTCCTTCGCCTTGGCGAACAGCTCGTACTCACCCTTCTTGTTCTTTCGTTCTACTCCGCTGCCCGTAAACGTATAGCTGCTCAGCTCGGGGCGGACCTTGTCCTGGAATTTGATGAACAGCCCGTCAATGCCGGCATCCTCGTCCTCTACAAAGGCGCCGATATGAATGACAGAGTTGGCATGGAACGTTCCCGTTTTTTCTCGGTGGCCGATCGTTCCTCCCCCGCTGTGACCGCCTAAAAGCTCCACGTTATCTACACGAAAGGAGGCAGCTGAAGCCGCTGTCCAGAATAAACCCGAATCATAGATCAATCGATCCCAGCCGACCACAATCTCCGCGGTTCCGCCTGCGGCCATCTCCCTTAGCAGCGGGTTGTCCTTGACTCGGATTTCAAATTGAACCGTAGCCCAATCGCCGGTCGATCTCATTCCCCCATCCGCATAAATCCGCATATCCTTATCGGTTTCGGTTTGTACGAAACCCGGAGAGCCTGCAAAGCCCGAGCCGCTTACATTGAAGTTACGGAACGCATTGCCCACATCCTCCAGCTTCGTGGAGGCATTGCCAATCCGGGTGCCATCGAGAAATATGGGCTGATCTTTGGAGCTCTCCGCTCCATACGCTTCGTCCAGCCCCACGACGGGGAACAACGAAACAACCAGGCATAAGATTAAAGCTGCCGAAGTCCACTTGGACGCAAAACCGTTCTTAATCAAGAACAGTACCCCCTTCTAAAGTCTTATAAGCAAAATACTAAGGATGATTTCGTCTGTCGCTTTGTTTCCAGATTTGTCGAATCACCGCATCTCTAGAACCCCCTTAATCGGTCGGTTGCTATCATTCCAATCAAGCTTTCCTGCATTATAAACAATTGCCTCTAAACAAATTCTAAACATTTGGAAAAAACTATGGGAACATACCGGCTAGTACGGCCAGATTATAAAAAAAATGTCGATTCTACCGCTTTATTCACATGAATCCGTAAAGCCCCCCCTGCCTGTATAGATAAATAGGACTATTCGCTCTGTCCAGTATAGCAAGCTATTCTGACGGCTTACTGACAGCACAAAAAAACGGAAAGGAACCGTTACCGGTCCTTTCCGCCAGATTGACGAGAAACCCCTAGTGTTAGCTGGATAGCTCATTTTTTAAAGGATTATTTTTCAAAAAAAAGAGATCGCCCTCCTCATTGAACCTGTTTATCCAGGTGGAGAGCGATCTTTTTCATGTT
>NZ_WUWM01000049.1 GCF_009846885.1 Paenibacillus puerhi | reverse complement strand
TTGCCCCATGTTTCATGATCTCTCCATGCGGAGTGACCAGCTATCCGGTCTTAGCTACCGTTTCCGGTAGTTATCCCAGTCTTACAGGCAGGTTGCCTACGTGTTACTCACCCGTCCGCCGCTAACCAATCCCCGAAGGAATAAGTCCGCTCGACTTGCATGTATTAGGCACGCCGCCAGCGTTCGTCCTGAGCCAGGATCAAACTCTCCATTAAGGTAGTCTCTTCAAACCGAAGGCTGAAATGACTACTGAGGTAGTTCGACTTGCTCAAAAGTTACTGCTAGCGAGAATTTTCATTCTCTATTTAACACTCACTCGTTGTTCAGTTTTCAAAGGGCAATTTGGTACATCGCTTGTCTATCCAAGCGGCTGCAATTTCGTTAGCCGTTCGTGACAGCGAGGATTACTTTATCACATTCACTTTCGAATTGCAAGCATCTTTTTCTTTAATGTTTCAGTTCCATATCAAGGGGACGAACCCGCTTGGCGCAGAAGCTTTACACTAATGAATCGGACAACGAAAGCTAATTTACCACATTTACTACCCAACATGCAAGTAGTAATTTTTTTCTTTTATATCTTCCCCTTTTTGGGGCCGGGTAACAATATAACATGCTTGCAGCACCTTGGCAACCCTGTACCTTTTCCAATAAAGACATATATAAGGAAGTAGTCTTCGCAGCGGCATCATTTTCGTTTTGAGGACAAACGTTGTAAACTATTCGATAAAGAGGTGAGCATATTGGAGGCTTTATTACATATTGAACATCTTACCGGGGGCTACAGCAAACAAAAACCGGTGCTGCACGATATCGGCTTTACGGTAAACCAAGGGGAGATGGTCGGCCTTATCGGACTGAATGGAGCCGGCAAAAGTACGACCATCAAGCATATTCTCGGATTGATGGAGCCTCACAGGGGCTCAGTCCAGTTAGGAGGGCGCCGGCTAGAGGATGATCCGACCGCCTATCGCCGAACGTATGCCTACGTACCGGAAACACCGCTGCTCTATGAAGAATTGACGGTACGGGAGCATCTGGAGATGGCAGCCATGGCTTACGACTTGAGCCGGGAAGCTTATGCGGAAAGATCCGCCCTCCTGCTCGAGGATTTCCAGATGGCTCCTTTCCATAATCGGCTTTCGGCTCACTTATCCAAGGGGATGAAGCAGAAAGTCATGATTATGAGCGCCTTTCTGGTCAAGCCCGACTTATATATCATCGATGAGCCTTTCCTTGGGCTGGACCCGCTTGGCATACGCTCTCTGCTGGAGCTGATGGCTAAGGTCAAGAGCGAAGGCGCCGCAATTCTCATCAGCTCCCATATTCTATCGACCATCGAGCGGTACGCCGACCGTTATGTCGTACTCCATCACGGACGGTTAGCCGCCGCCGGGGATTTGGAGGCGCTGCGGGCCGCGGCGCACATGCCTCAAGCACCGCTGGATGACGTATTCTGCAGTCTGGTTACTCGGGAAGTGACTCCAAAATGAGCAAGCCGGAGCCTTTCTTGTTCGATCCCGATCGCTTATGGAATAGACGCGAACGAGGGTTCATGGCCGAGATCAAGCCTTACATCGCCTATGCCTTGCAAACGGTAGCCTTGCTGATCGTACTGGGTATGCTTGCCATGGCTTTTCTATATGGAAGGCTGCTGACCCAAGCTCCGCCGGGTTTCCCTTTTAAAGAGATCATTACACTTATCCTGCTGCCGATACTCGCTCTGTGTCCGATCCGCACTTACTTAAGGGAACCTGATCTCGTATTTTGCATACCGCTGGAGTCGGAATTCATTCGAGGGTATTTGAAAAAGGCTCTCCATAGAGCCTTCGCTCTTCAATCATTCGCGCTCCTGGTCGTCTGGCTGGCCGTATGGCCGGCTTATGCTTTCTCCGAAGGAGCGAAACCCGGGTTCCTCCATGTCCTGCTCGTTCTGATCGCCCTAAAGCGCATCCTGCTTCAAGCAAAATGGATGGAGCTCATGCTGACGGAGCGCTTGCCCCGGGCAGTCTGGTCGCTGGTGCGCTGGCTGCTGGCAGGAGGCTTGACCTATGCGCTGCTCCTTATGCGGCCTTGGGTCGGCACATTGACCGCGGCCGTTGTCCTGCTCCTTTACTTGGGCCTGATCCGCCTATCATCGGGGAGGAGCCTTCAATGGCTTCGTCTAATCGAAACAGAACGCCGCCACAGACGGAGCATTCTGAATCTGTTGAACCAATTCGTCGATGTCAGCGACCTCCAGGGACGCCCCCGGGCGGTCCATGCCCCGCGGATACTCATGGAGAAGCTGGGCGGCTTCCGCTTTCAGGAGTCGCATGCGTACCGGTTTCTGTACACCTATGTATGGCTTCGTTCCGAAACCTTCGGTATAGCACTGCGCTTAACCGGACTGGGCTTTCTCCTCATCGCGTTGACCCGGGGACTGCTTGTCCCTCCGATCGTCTTTCTCGTCTTCACGGCCCTGCTCGCCCTGCAGCTGAGAGAGCTTGCGAAGGCATACCGGCATTCGGACTGGTCTTTTATCTACCCGCTTCCGTCGCAGCTCAGAGCACTCTCCGCGGCACATGTTGTTCGGCGCATTCATGCCGCCGCGGTGACGCTGCTTGCTATACCGCTCCTGTGGGCACTGCCAGCTTTCTACTACGCGTTTGCGCTACTGGCGGCGGGCTGGGGATTAACCTTGCTGCTATGCCGTGTCCGGCTCGCCCCCAGCGACTAGCCCTTACGAAAGAAGACCGTTCAAGCCATGCTCTGGAGAGAGCATGCGGATGAACGGTCTTTTTTTGCGCGCGGTCCTCCATCCTGCCGGTTAGGAACGGTCCAAGAACCGCTTGCGGTCCTCTGGGCGCGGAAGCATACAAGCATCGGCTTTTCCAAACATCCGGTACCGGTTGCGGGCAATCATCGCATAGACCATGTCGCGGATGGGAGTTGGGACGATGATCGCCGAATATAACCAACGCCACATGCCGCCCAGTTCTCTTAGTACCCGCAGCCCCGCAGTAGAGCGGGTATAGGCGCGCCCTTCATGAATGAGCACAAACGTGTCAAGGGAGGCCCCTGCCAAGCCATGCTGCTGGAGCAGCGACTGGCCAACCTCCGATTGGAGAGCTGCAAAGCGAAAGGTACCCGACCGGTCCCTCGGCAAAATAAACTGTACAGCCCGTTGGCAAAAGCCGCATATGCCGTCGTACAAGACAATCGGATAGCCGGATGCACCCGGCAGCCCATGCTCGCGTTCCTGTTCCTTCATGCTCCTCATCCCTTCCCGGTTTGTGTGCGGTTCTATTACTCTAGTATACGCTAAATCGAACCCTTAGGCATCGCACGGAAGTCCATCAAAATCACAACAAGCACGGGCAAAAAGCCCCGTGCTTGTAGACCGCCTGATTTTAGGAAAAGGAAGCCACCCAATCCCGTACGGATTGTGCAAGCTCCTTCGGCGCCTCCATCATACTCATGTGGCCCGCTCCGGAAATGAGCCGCTGCGTAACGTAATCCCCTTGCACAACGAATGTCCGCTCCACCGGTATGATCTGATCGTTCTCCCCCGCTACTAGCAGAAGCGGAAGCTCCATGCTCTGCAGAACTGCATTCCGGTCCGGACGCTCTCGCATAGCATCAAGCGTATGCATCGCTCCTTCGGGACTCGTGCCGAGTCCGATTTCCTTCGCTTGCTTGACCGCTTCCGGCATCGATTCCAAGTGAGCGGGCGCAAACAGCTTCGGAATAAGCCCCTCAATAAATACGGACAGCCCTTGCTCCCGGATGGTTTGTTTAGCCTGCAGGCGGCCTGCTTTCCCCTTCTCGTCATCGGGAAACGCCATAGAGTGAACAAGCCCGAACGCGCGGAGCTTATCCGAATGACGCTCGGCAAGAGCAAGGGTGACATACCCTCCCAGCGAATGCCCCAGCACAATCGCCTTCTCGGTCCCAAGCTCATCGATCAGAGCTGCGATATCGTCCGCCATCCCCTCGATCGTGTAAGCCTCGTCCGGCGATCCGGACTCTCCGTGCCCGCGCAGATCCGGTACAATGACACGATAATGCGCGTCCAGCAACGGCACTACCTCATCCCAATAAGCGCCGCTGCCGCAAAAGCCGTGCAGCAGCACAAGCGGATGCCCGGAGCCCTGTTCCGTGTACGAGATGCTCCAGCCCCCCCGATCTGCAGTACGTTTTCCCATAGTCCTACTCCTCCCTTTATCACGACGCTTGCGTTCATGCCTATACCTACTACATACAGTATACCCGATTGAACGACGATTTGAACCGAGAAAGGAGCCGTACCCGGAGATACGGCTCCCACCAAGATCAAATCCAAGACCTCTTATAGACCGTGTCCTGCATCAGGTTATGCGTGCTAGACTAGCGGAGGCATATTCCTCGGACCGATCAGACGAAGAAGCTCAGACACATCATCCCGGTCGAAGCTGCCATTTCCATTCACGTCCAGCACTTGATCCGTACGTTGTAAGAAATGGACAAGCTCTTGAATACCGAACGCACCTGGGTAAAGCCGCTCCAGATGCTCCTTCAGCCAAACGGGATTATAAACAACGCTAAGGCTCCCCATGGACTGGACTGGCGCTTGTCCGGGCTCCGTATACACCACGACTAGACTGGTGGTCCCGCTCCTCAGCCCCTGTATGTTCCCTCCGCTGATAAGCCTTGCCACAGATGTATCAGCTATCGCAATCTCAAGATCCCGGTCTGACACATCCTCAAAGCTGCCGTCCGAGTAATAAGCCGTAACCGAAGGCTTAAGCTCCTCGCCAGGACTCAGGCTCAAAGCTCCGCCCGTCCAATGCAAGGCTGTCGGCACGCGCCCCGGCTGAGCCGGCTTGATGAGAGCGAGTTCAGGTCCCGTCGGAGAATCGGTGTTTGCATAAGCGCTGCTTGTGATTTCCCCGCTTCGAGCGGTCACCTGGTAGCTCCCTGCGGGTACATCGAAGTAGTAGAGCAGCCTCGTACCGCTCGCATCGGCAGCATACAGGTGGTACTGTCCGTATACGGAAGTGCCGACGGCAGCTCCATATACCGCATCCCCTACGAAACCGTTCCCCTGCAGCCGGATCGATACACTCTCAGCCGCTACATTTTGCAGCAGAATTTGGCCGCTGATCCGGTAAACATCGATGGATGGCGACTCTTCGATCCGAATCGTTTTCATGGAAGGGGCGACAGGAATGAGGCTATCGTACACGGCGTAGCTGACCGTATAGGTGCCTGGTTGCTCCGGCAGAGTGAAGAATCCTCCCTGCCCTATTCCGACTGGAACGGAATAGATTTGGGGACCGGAGAAGGTCAGGGTGCCGCGAAGCTGCTCGAGATTCAGCTGCTCATAATCGAAGTACGTGATAGCCGAGACGGTATTGCCTTGACCATCCAACACATGCAGAAGATCGAATGGTATCGCTGCACCCGCACCATATACCTCGTTATCGTTTAATCCTATGCTTGTTCTTAAGTTGGTATCTGCTTGTAGCAAACGGTCGCCCTCGAGCACCGGATTCGGATGCCGATAAATAAAGCTCATCCAAGGGAAGAACCCTTCCCCCTCCCTGGGGTCGGATAAGTACGCCACATACTCAGTAGCCAGCTTCGTGTAAGGATGCTTGCTCATATATATCGTTTGATCTAGATTCATCGGTACTTCGGAGAAGTATCTGTCCTGATCGACGTGGCCGGGCGCTTGCCTGTGCAGGAATTCCGGCGTTATCCTCACCCCGCTTAAATTCGTCATATCCAGAGTGACTCGAGCCAGATCCTCCTGGACGAAGGAAAGCCGGTGTGAGTTTGGAGAATACGAAAAGTCACTTTTGAGCAGATAGAACCTCTCCTCATCGTATCCCCAGGCCTCCAGCCGGAAATTATAGTTGCCGGAAGGCAGAAGAGTTCCCGGAAAAATGT
The DNA here is from genome assembly GCF_009846885.1 of Paenibacillus puerhi. Classification (GTDB taxonomy): domain Bacteria; phylum Bacillota; class Bacilli; order Paenibacillales; family NBRC-103111; genus Paenibacillus_G; species Paenibacillus_G puerhi. The sequence goes on along the minus strand of NZ_WUWM01000049.1, from coordinate 30,923 downwards.
CTGCAGCCAGGATGGCTACGCCTGCCTCGTCCTCGAGGCTTAATGCAATGGTGCCAAGTACTTGCGGGTCCGAGTTCAAGCCTTGGAGATCTACCTCCAGCGGCGCCATCGAGGCTTCGTCTACTCGGAACAGATGCTTGGGCAAGCTCAGGTCCGCGGCTGTTAACGATCTGTAGAGCACATAATCCTGACCCTGTCCACTTTCATAATCTCTTCCGTGAATCAAATAATGATGGGCCAGCCCGGGAACGGAATTTTCCGGCCGGGGGAGCCTGATGGTCTTGGTCGTCAAATTCTGCTGAATGACCGGATATAATATAGACGTAGTCCGGTATCCGGCTCCCGTCCGATGGGATTCCACGATCGAAATGTCATCGGTCAGCGACGTGTTTTCAACCTCCATAACAAGCCAGTCTGACACGGCTTCAGGCAGCAGATTAATGCTCAGCGTGTTCGTGTACTGGCCGCCCTGCAGCCGGAAAACTTGTTCACTCGGCTGATAGCCGGGTGCCGTTACGACAAGCTTGTACACCTCTTCAGGCAGCAGACTTGAGAATACCATGGAAAAATAATCATCGTGCCGATTATAATCTACTGGCTGGATCTCCCAGCTTTCATCTGCCTTCTGCGCATACAAGCGCGCCTCATAATTCGGCAGCTTCGTCAGTTGCAATCCGTCGGTACCGGATACCACACCTGATACATAAATCGAATCGTACCACAAAAGGCCCTCTACCGTCGTAGGAACAAGGATATTCTCATCGCTTGTACCTACACCCAGGCTCCCGTAGGCATTGCTGCCCCAGCCCCGCAATACCCCGTCTGCTCCGAGCACATGAACGAAGCTATTTCCTGCCGCAACCCGGGAGACGGCCAAGCTCTCCATCCTTTCTTCCGGAGAAGGCGGCAGCTTCAAGTCATCTTGGGCCACGCTGCCGAACAAGCCGTTCTGGCTCCTGCCCCAGGACAACAGCCTCCCTTCTTCGTTCACGGCAAATCCGAATTGTTCACCTAATGCGATGGACTTTATACCTTGCAGCGGGGCGACCACGTCGGGTATATCCACGATGGCCGGCTCTATATCAGTTCCTTCCCTTACTCCGATGCCAAGCTGCCCTGAACGGTTGGCTCCCCATGCGAATACCCCACCGTTATTAAGTATGGCAAAGCTTGAGTCGGACTGGGAGGACGCAGCGATGCTCGCAACGCCTCTTAGCGGCGCGCCTCCCTCAAGCGTTACTTGCATCGGCACTGTCACTTTCGTCAATGCCGTATGGTCTTGCCCGGCCTGTCCGAACGTGTTGTCCCCCCATGCCCAAACATACCCGTTGTCATCAAGGGCCAGCATGTGGTTTTTACCTGCCGCAATAGCTACAACCGGGTTCGGAATACTGGCTTGGACCGCTTTCCTGGAAAGCTCCGCCGTTCCATGGCCCAGCTGACCCCTCGCCCCCTCGCCCCACATCCATACCGTGCCGTCATTGCGCAAAGCCGCCGTAAAGCGTCCGCCAGCGGCCACAGAAGAGAAGTTGCTAGATAAGACCGTTCCATCCGCGTAGCGGACATCGCCTACCGGTACAGACCGGTTGATGGCATCTCCCGTTCCTAACTGGCCGGAGGAGTTGTCTCCCCAAACCCACACCGAGCCGTCATCCTCAAGCGCAACCGTATGCCGCTGACCCGAAGAGATGTCTTGAATAGAAGTATCGTAAAATATCGCTTTTTGAGGACTATAATTCTTGATGTCATTCAAATTTCCGTATATGCCGAGTTGACCGTACGAGTTCTCGCCCCACGTCCACACGCTGCCATCGGAACGGAGTGCAGCCGCAAAGTCGTCTCCGGCAGTTGTCTTGACGATCAACAACGAGCTTACAGCCCCTCCGCCAATCGGCGGCTCGCTTGGTACCGGGGGCTCCGCTGCGCGGATCGCAGGCCCTCCCGGAAACCAGCCTCCTACAGTCAGGACAAAGGCGAGGAGCAAGCCCCACACTCGTCTATGTATGCCTTTCAAATTGACGAACCTCCTTCTTTACCCTAATGGGCAGCAATCGCCGCTCTCACCTCTCCATTATATCGCGATGAAACCTTGCCGGACATACGTTTTTCTGAGAAATTCAACACACTTTGACAAAATTCTCGCCGTCTTTTAGCAAGTCTACTACCCAAACAGGCATTTGCAGGCGGATAGGCGGCAGGGCGGAGCAAAACGTTTCGGACTGTCCGCGGTTTTCGGGAAGGCTTGCTGGTTGTCTTGCATGGAGACAGGGTAATACACATATACTCCTAGCAGCTCCCTCCCTTCACGAGAAGCTTTTCAGAAGCAGAGGCAGGCGGAGACCGATAGGATGGCAACGGTCGCCGCGGCGAACCTACCGTCACGGGACGTCAGACTTTTTACAGGGAGGCTTACCTATGAATGGAATAGGAATCCGCTTGTTGAATACGCTCGGCCTGGTGCTGGTGCTGGTAGTCAATTGGCTGGCCAACGCGCTGCCATTGAATGGCCTGTCGACGAAAGAGCTGTCGGACATGTTCCCGGTGCAGATCACCCCCGCGCCCTATGCCTTTGCCATCTGGGGTTTGATCTATGCCTTGCTCGCCGTATACATCATTGTACAATGGCTGCCGACTCATCAAGACGACCGAGAGGTTGTCGGCGCTAATCCCTGGTTCCTGCTAAGCTGTTTGCTGAATACAGGCTGGCTTCTTCTGTGGCATTATTTATACACCATCTCTTCGGTTTTCGCCATGCTCGGGCTGCTAGCCGCCCTGATCGGAGCGTATGTCGGCACGCGGCCGTCAGGCTGGTCATCCGAGCCGCTTGTCCGTTATTTCGTTCAGCTGCCGTTCAGCATCTACCTGGGCTGGATTTCGGTGGCTACGATCGTCAATGTAATCATCGGGCTAGATGTTGCCGGGTGGGATGGGTTTGGCTGGAGCGAGACGGCCTGGACGGTCATTCTCCTCATCGTTGCTCTGCTGCTGGGGATTACGATAGGCTGGAGGTTCCGTGACCCGGCATATCCGCTGACCGTAGCGTGGGGGATCGCTGCCGTCGGCGTCACCAATCTAGGCAGTACACCAGTCATCGTATATACCGCCTGGGGAGCAGCCGCTCTGCTGGTGCTTAGCGCCATCTGGATCCTGACCGGAGCCGGGAACGTTCGCAAAGCGGTCAACCGGTAAGGCCATTTATGCGCTGGCCATAGCATGGTTTGAGAGGGATGGTCATGCTCTTTTCCGACGATGGTTGGACGGTGCTCGTAGAAGTTGAACGCATATAAAAAAGATTGCCAGCAGCGGCAATCTTTTTTATATGCGTTTATTAATCAAGGAGTCTCGTCGATTCTTAGAACAGACCCGCCATTGCTGCGGATGAGCTCCACGATCTGCGGGTAATCGCTTGGGGCGACCTGCGCGCTTAGCACATAGCGATGCTCACGGTCGTCGATGCCGTCGCGGTTATCGTCATGCCTGAGTCTGTCGGCCTCATTCAGGCCGATGAAGGCAGCGGCAGCCGGGGCGTTCCCGCCCGCTCCGCCGGCTCCATAGGCCGCTCCGGGCGCTCCAACGGCAACATCTCCCGAGCCAACCGTAGCTCCAAGCGGCAGCAGCAGGGAATCACGATCCGGCCCATCTTGAATCATGCCTATTTCAAGCTGTTCAACCGGATAGGTCTGAAGCAGAATCCGGACATGCTCGGCCTCACTTTCATTATGGAAGTAAGCTTGTACAGGTTTGCTCATCATTCATCGCTCCTCTATAGTCAGATGGACACTCTTACTCTTTTACCCCAATCCGTCCCTTTCTACGCATGCGCTATAGATGAATCCGAGCCTTGCTTCCACAAGTCACGCCCCAATAAAAAAACGTCCGGCCAAAGTGGCCGGACTGTTCTGAATCCTCTCTTTCCTGCTCAAGGCCTTGTCGCCGAGGCAGCCGGTTCGGCTGCGTCCGCAGACGTTCCCCTGGTTGTAGGCATGGCCTCCGGCGCTTCCTTCTTGCGCAGCTCCGCTTGTTTGCGTCTCACGGGAGAGATCAGCCAATAAATAGCGCCTACGAAGAAGGCCCCTCCTACGATATTGCCCAGCGTCACCGGGATCATATTATGGAACCAGCCCGCCAGGGTGATGGTGTCGGGATGCGGGAGGAGAAGCGCTAGACCGAGCACCGTCATATTCGCGATGCTGTGCTCATAGCCCGAAGCGATAAACCCGTACAGCATCCACCAGATGAGAATGAGCTTCGCGGTATCGCTTTTTGCCCTCATCGAGGTCCAGATGGCGAGGCAGACGAACCAGTTACATAGAATGCCTCGGAAGAACAGCTGACCGAATGGAAGGGACATCTTCTTCGCTGCCGACGAGAACAGCAGGTGCTCCGGCGCAATCCCGGCAAAAACACCCGAGCCGACCACCAGCCCGACCAGAACCATAGCTCCGAACAAATTGCCGGCATAGCACCAGAACCAGTTGCGCAGCGTATCCTTCCATGTCGTGGCGCCAGACAACGTGCTAATCGTGTAGAACATATTATTGCCGGTGAACAGCTCCGAGCCTGCAAAAATGACCAGGGTCAGCGCGACTCCGAAGGATACGCCCATCGCCATCGAAGCAACGGGGGATTTCAAGGCAAACAGCGGCGCTCCGACGGAGAAGATGAGCACGATACCAAGTCCTACGTACGCCCCGGCCAAGCCTGCCGACAGCAGGTAGCGAAGCAGGCTGCTGTCGAGCATCTCCTTTTTTTTCACAGCACTTTGTACGATTGCTTCTACCGAATCCGTAAACACGGTTACCATCTCACTTTCTTCTGCGTTAGTCTGCAAGCAGCCGCTGCCCGCCCGTTAGATCCGTTACTGCGGCAAACCGATCTGAACCAAGCCCTCCGCGACGCGAACCCGGAAGGTCTTGACCTCGCCCGTATCCGGCGCCTGCACTTGACCGTCGGCTAGCCCGATCTTCAGATCGCGCAAGGGGCAGTAAACATAAGCTCCGCTGACCAGCCCTTCCGTAAGGGGACCGCCCTTACGGTGCGGCGTACGGTTTTCCAAAGCGTAAAGCTTGCCTTCCGTCGTATGAAACACCGCTATATCCAAGCCGCCTGCCTTTACCTCGCGCCCCAGCCGAAGCGGGAAGTCTTCGACAGCCCCTACCGTCACAAATTCCAATATACCGGCTGCCGTTTGAAATCCTGCTGCTTCCGCCATTTTCGTTCTCCTCCTCTTGATGGACAGCTGCACGCTATCCTTTGACGATCGGTTCATACAACATTGTCCGCAAACCGGGGTCTTGAATCGCCTCTTGCCAAGGATCCTTGACCGCCGAAAGCGCCAGCTCGATTCGTTCGTTCAATGCGCGCCGTTGCTCGGCGTCCTCAAGCACGACCTGACGAATAGCGTCCAGACCGAAGCGCTCTACCCAATCCGACGTCCGTTCGGCATAGTTCGCTTGCTCCCGATACAGCTGGATAAATGCGCCGCAAATTTCATAAAGCTCCTCATCGGTCTTCACCTTGCAGAGCAAGTCCGCCGCTCGCAGCTTGATGCCTCCGTTGCCGCCTACGTAGATTTCCCAGCCTCCGTCATTGCCGACGATGCCAAGATCCTTCGTTCCGGACTCGGCGCAGTTGCGCGGGCAGCCATTGACTGCCATCTTGAACTTTGCAGGCATCCACAGCCGCTCATACTTCCGTTCCAGCTCGATTCCCACGGCCATCGAATCCTGAGTGCCGAAGCGGCAGAACTGGGAGCCGACGCAGGTTTTGACAGTGCGAAGCGCTTTGGCATATCCGTAGCCGGACGGCATATCGAGATCTTTCCAGATCGCTGGGAGATCTTCCTTGCGTACGCCAAGCAGGTCGATCCGCTGGCCCCCGGTCATCTTCACGGCCTGCACCTGGAATTTATCAGCCGCATCCGCGATTTTCCGCAGCTGCTCCGGCGTCGTCAAGCCTCCGTACATCCGCGGAATGACGCTGAACGTGCCGTCTTTCTGAATGTTGGCGTGCAGTCTTTCGTTGACAAACCGGGAATCGCGCTCATCCTCATAATGGATCGAATGGACCATGCCGAGATAATAATTGATGGCCGGGCGGCATTTGGAGCAGCCTTCCGGCTGATTCCATCCGAGCACCTGCATCACTTCCTGCACATGGGTCAGTCCCATGCTGCGGATGCCGGCTACGATCTCGTCGCGGCCAAGCTCCGTGCACCCGCATATGCCGCTCTTGGAAGCTGCGGCTGCCGGCTCATAGTCGGCTCCGAGCGTTGCATGGAGCAGCTGCTCCACCAGCGGCTTGCAGCCCCCGCACGAACGGGTCGCCCCGGTGCAAGCCTTGATCTCGTCTACGGTCGTCAGTCCCTGTTCTCGGATGACATCCACGATCGCGCCCTTCGTGACTCCGTTGCAGCCGCATATAATCTCATCATCCGTCATCGACTCCACTGCGGACTTCTTCCCTGCTCCGTTCCCGCAGCAGCCTCCAGCAGCGTCTCCTCCTCCGAACAGCTCCCGATAAATCGCATCGCTCATCGGTTCCCCGTTCTTCACCCAGCGTGTCAATTGCGGAGCGTCATTCACATCCCCATACAGAATCGCGCCGACCATACGCCCTTCCTGAAGCAGTACTTTCTTATAGGTGCCGTTCCATTCATTATGCATACGAAGCACGCGATGCTCCGGGCCTTCTTGAAACTGACCGGTCGAGAAGACGTCAACGCCCGATATTTTCAGCTTCGTGCTGACGGTCGATCCTTCATAAGGCTGCGTCTCAACCCCTGCCAACGTACGAGCGAGCGTCTGCCCCTGCTCGAACAGCGGCGCGACGAGCCCGTAGCAAACCCCGCGATGCTCGCAGCATTCGCCGACGGCATACACATCCGGCGCGCTCGTGCGCATGTAATCGTCGACCAGAATGCCGCGGTTCACGCGCAGGTCGCTGGCCTTGGCGAGTCCGACGTTCGGTTTGATGCCCGCAGCCATCACCACGAGCTCGGCCGGCAGCCTTGTCCCGTCGGCTAGCTCAAGCGCGCTTACCCGGCCGTCGGCCGTCCCATGCAAGGCGACCGTTTGGCTGCTCAGACAAAAAGCGATGCCCTGACGCTCCAGCTCCGCTTTCAGCATCCCGGCAGCCGGCTCATCGAGCTGGCGTTCCATCAGCCGGTCGACGAGATGCACGACCGTCACATCCATGCCCAGCTTCGTGAGGCCCTTGGCCGCTTCCAGACCGAGCAGCCCGCCGCCGATGACAGCCGCATGACGCACCGTCTTCGAAGCCGCCAGCATCGCCTCGCAATCGGCAATATCCCGGAAGCCGACGACACCCTCGAGTTCTGCGCCCGGGATCGGCAGGATAAACGGCTTGGAGCCTGTCGCAAGCACCAGCATGTCGTAATCGTCGGCTTCCCCGTCAGCCGTGAACACCCGCTTGGCCTCGGTATCGATATATACAATCGGTTTGCTCGTATGCAGGGTGATGCCATGCTCCTCATACCAGGCTCTATCGTTCAGCACAATCTCTTCTAAGGTTTTGCTGCCCTCGAGTACGTAAGAGAGCTGGATGCGGTTATAGTTAGGATACGGTTCTTCGCCATATACCGTAATATCAAAGCTGCGGCTCAGTTTCAATAATTGCTCCAGCGTATGGATGCCAGCCATTCCATTTCCGACCAGAATCAGCTTGGTTCTATCCTTATTGTTACTCATTTGTATCCCTCCAGCAAGCTTTGTCATGAATTCATCATACCTTTTCCCCCGCCTGCAGTATGTGAAAAAAATCACTTCACTGTCCGGTAATAAATAAATCCGCCTATTTGGGCGCACCCTAGTCATGGAGGTGACGCTAACATGTCAGGAAGAAACAGCAAGCCAAAGAACAACGGCCCGGCCAGCAGCCCGTCCCGGCTGGATCAGTACGGGGCCAAGCTGGCCGAAGACACCGTTGAACGTAATGCCCGAGCCTGCGAGCCGAATCCCGAACGAAGCTAACGCCACCCCGAAGCAGGAAGCCTGGAGGCCGTCGAGCCCCCAGGCTTCTTCGCCTGCTTTTTTCACTCCTTTTTCTTCCAAACGGACAAGATTGGCATAGACAAGCGCCCCCTCGCCCTCATATAGTAGAAGAGCGACGAGTTCATGAATAAGCTTCCTACCCCATGACTCACTCCATCGTCGCCGCTTTTAAGGAGGTTATCATTTGAGTAAACGTTGGATGACATTCGGATTGGCTTCATTGCTTACTTTGTCCCTCATCGCTCCGTTGTCTTCTTCTACAGTTTTAGCCGCCTCGGGCTTCAAGGATACGGCCCGGCATTGGGGCGCCAAAGCCATTGAATGGGCGGTAGACCGGCATATCGTCGACGGTTACGAAGACGGTACATTCCGTCCCGACCGCGCGGTTTCCGAGCCGGAATTTCTGGCGATGCTGCTGCGCGCATATCCGATGCAGACGGGAGCGGATGCCAACGCTTCTCCCTGGTATAAGCCCTATTATGAGATTGCCGGCGCCAATCGGTGGACTGTTCTGAACCAATATGAAGCGGCCGCTTATAACCGCGGCGCCGTGGCGCGACTGATCACATCTACCCAGCAAGGCACCTTGAATCTGAACGATTCCGTCGCGTATTTGCTGAACAACGGACTGTCTCAAGGGAAAACGGCCGCTACGGTGGAAGGCTACCGAGCCTCGGATGCTCTATCCCGGGCCGAGGCCGTTCAGTTTCTCATGAATATGAAGTCCAAGGTGACCCAGTTAAAGCCAGCCCCGGCCGGTCAAGCCGGTGCGGATAAGCAAAATGGAGCTGCTGCTGGCTCAAGCGGCGGCTCGGGCGATTCCTCCCAGGTCGCAGCCGTTTCCGTCCGCGGCATCGCTGTGGGCGACTCGGCCGCTCAAGTAACGGCCAAGCTCGGCCAGCCGGATCGTCAGGACCCCTCGGAGTACGGCTTCATCTGGTACATCTACAATCAGGACTATGCGAGCTACGCCCAGATCGGGATCGACGGCGGCAAGGTTGTCGCCTTATACTCGCCGTCTGATAATTGGCATACCGACAGAGCTATTCAGGATGGAGCAGCCAAAAGCACCGTAGAGCGGCAGTATGGCGAGCCCTTGACCTATATCCTGAAGGGCAATACCCGGTTCATGATGAATTACGGGGATGGCGAGTATGGCTCGTATGAGATCGGCGGAGACTATGTGACCTTCTTCTATGACGTTCACCGCAGCGATGTAGTGACCGGCATTCAGGTCATCGGCGGAGCGGCTGAGAAAGCGATGGCTTCCTTTTATCCGAAGGGTAGCGAGGCTTTGAGAAAAGCCTATGAGCTGCAATCGTTCGACCTGGCCAATGCTGCCCGGGTCAAGCTGGGCCTCCCTGCCTTCGTCTGGGCCGAGGACGCCGCCTCCACCTCGCGCAAGCACAGCAGCGACATGGCCCTGCGTGACTATTTCGACCACACGAACCCGTCCGGGCAAAGCCCCTTCGACCGGATGAAGCAGGATGGCATCGCCTACCGTGCCGCAGCCGAGAATATAGCGGCCGGGCAGTCCAGCGCGATCTTCGCTCATCATGGCTGGATGAACTCGGCCGGACACCGGGCCAATCTGCTTGGCGAAACGAAGCGGCTGGGCGTAGGGGTTGCCTTCGGCGGCAAGATGAAGGTATACTACACGCAAAATTTTTACACGCCTTAGTCCTGTTCGCTTAGCCTTCACTTCCAGCTTGCTCGTACCAAAAAACGCCTTCTGCCACAAGCTTGCACTTGTCGGTCAGAAGGCGTTTTTTAGGGCTTGCTTCGCTGCGGAGCAGTGTTCACAGCCCCTGCTTCTCCATATATTCGAACAGGAACGACTGCCCGTTCCGGTAAAACCTCGGATCGTACAGGCCAAGCTGCTTGTCGTCGTCTACGATGACTACGAACGGCGACCATTCATACAGCGTCCGGGCTGCCGGATTTTCGGCGAACAGCCTGTCCAGGTCGGCCCCCTCCTTGGAGGCTAGACTGGCTACAGGCTTGAGACCGGTCCATACGGAGCCTTTGGTCAGCTCCACGCGGTCACCGGACTTGCCGATCACGGTAAATACGCCGGGCACGAAGTCCGCGGATAAGGCCACTTCTTCATACTTCGGGGATGCCTGCTTGTACAGCATATACCCCTGCGCCGACTGAACGGCCACATGCAGGACCAGCAGCAGCCCTACCATGCGGTAGACACGAAAGGCCGTCCCGCGTTTACGGCCTCCGGCCCGAAAGCGCGCCCACACCCATCCGGCGAGCATAATAGCCCAAAACATCAGATCCACAATCGGGATCGTGCCGAACGTCACCCGCCTAGTCGAGAACGGCTCCAGATACCCGGTTCCCCAAGCGTTGAACAGGTCGCTCGTATTATGGATAAACACAGCAAGCGTTCCCAGGCCGAAGAACAGCCAGCTTTTCGCTCCCCAGACTCCCCTGGCGATCAGCGCGATCAGCGCCGCCCATACCGGGACCAAAAAAAGCGAGTGCGTCAATCCGCGATGCCACATCTGGTAACGTCCCGCCGTATCCCACCAAGAGGAGATGACGTCGATATCCGGTATTTGCGAGCCTGCTACAGCCGTGAACAGCAGAGCCTGCTTCTCTTTGCGGGTCATGCCCTCTTTATTGACGGCCCCATACAGCACGAGGCCAAAAAACGTGTGCGTGATCGTATCCAACCTTGCTCCTCCCTCGTCTCTCCCAGCCGATCTCCCGTCCTTGAACAGGAGGCCGGCGATTCACGCTTCCGTCCCGATACCGCTCCCTGAGCCTCTTCGTCCCGGCGCTTATACCGATACCGCCACGCGGTCTTCCGATGCCCGGACGCAGATCGTAAAGGTAAACTTGGTACCCTCGCCCGGCCTGGACTCTACGCGGATGTTACCATCCATCAGCTCGACAAGGCGCTTGCAGATAGCAAGTCCTAGCCCCGTCCCTCCATGCTTGCGCGCAGAGGAATCATGCTGATGAAAGGGCTGAAATAAATGCGGAATATACGACTCAGGGATTCCCGCTCCCGTGTCCTTAACGGTGACTTCGAGCTGTAACCTGTCCCCCTCCCGGTGCTTTTGACGAATCGAAACGTCGACCTCGCCCTCCTCGGTAAATTTTACGGCATTGCCGATCAGATTGATCAGGATCTGCCGGATCCTGCCCTCATCCCCGACCAGGAGCTCGGGAAGAGCGGGGTCCAGCCGCCAGCGGATCTGCAAACTGCGCTGACGGATTTCCGGACGGAACAGCAGCAGCGTATCTTCCATGGTCCGCTGCAGGCAGAACGGATCCTGATGCAGGTTCACTTTGTCATGCTCCAGCTTGGAGAAATCGAGTACCTCATTGATCACGTTCATCAGGCTTCTGCCGCTTTTCACCATAATGCTCACATATTCCTGCTGCTCCTCGGTAAGCTGGGTTTCCTGCAGCAGCTCGCTCATGCCGATCACGCCATTGAGCGGAGTACGAATCTCGTGGCTCATGATCGCCAGAAACTCACTCTTCATCCGGGCGGCGCGTTCGGCCTCCAGCTTCGCCTGAAGCAGCTGCTTCTCGGTCTTCTTCTGCTCCGTAATATCCTTGGAGATCGTATAAATGTCGACAATCTTTCCGTCCTCTATCATCGGCACGATCGTCGTACTCAGCATAATCTCATGTCCCGATCTGTGCCTAATGGAGAACTCCACAGTCTGCGGTGACCCTTGCAATACTTTGGCAAAACAGCTTCGAATCTTGTAGCCTTCGCGACGATTTACGAATTGGGTGAAAGAACGGCCTGCATAGCTGGTGAAGTCATAACCGGTTATGCGCTGGGCGGCCGGATTGGTCCTCAGCAATCGTCCGTTCAAGTCGAACAAGCACACCATATCCGGATTATGCTCGAAAATCGAATCGTAGCGATGCTTATTCCGTTCCGCTACCCGTAGGGCAAACTTCCGATCCAGAAATTGACTGAAGGCGATCAGCAGCATGCTGAGAAGTCCCGCCGCCCCAATCCAGCGAACCAGGCGCATCTCGTCCCGACCTGGGATCAGCGCAAGCCCGTCGAGCTCCTCCGTCAAAGAAAACCGGGCAGCCAGCATAGCCGTATAATGCAAGCCGGCAATAGCCACGCCTAGCAGCAGCGCTGCGGACAGCCTTTGCCGGTGGGTCAGATGCCGACCGGAACGCCGGTACCTAACGGACACATACAGCGCCCCGAACGACACGCCGCAGGCGATCACAACCGACAAGGAGACGAGATACGGGTTATAGGACAACTGGGCGGGCATCCGCATGCCCCCCATCCCTATGTAGTGAGTGCCTGCGATCGCAATACCTGTCAGTGCCGCGCCGATCAGCAGCTTGGCCCCTGACGGCGACCTGTCAGCGGTCACGGCCATCGCCGCTCCCGATGCGACTATCGACAGCACAAAGGACAGGCCTGTATACAATGGAGCGTAGAAGACGGGGAACGGCAGCCGGAAAGCCAGCATCCCGATGAGATGTGCGGACCAAATGCCAATCCCCATAACAAGTGCCCCAAGCAGCATCCAGGTAGTCCGGGCCGGGCCCTGGTAGGAAAATACACGTTCCTTCAAGGTCAAGGCCGCATAAGAAGAGCCGACTGCAATCAGTACCGACATCACAACAAGCGGAAAGCTGTAAGTTCCATGCAGATGTTCCATTCGTTCACCTCGATTGGCTAGTCTGCCTAGCTGACTTACTTAATAAAAACACCGCCGAACGGTAGCGCTTCCCTAAGTACCCGGCGAAGCAAGGAGTCCTGCCGCAAGCCCGCATCGAAGTTGCGGTCTCTTGGAGCAGGCTGCAGCAGCACCTTGCCGGTACCCTTCATCTCCCAGTGGTAATTCATCTGCTGGCTGGCGAGCGGGTTGCCGTATACGGCAAGGCGCATGTCGGATCGTTCCGGAAAAGCGACCAGACAGCCTGCATCCACGTAAACCGGACGCTCCGGATCGAGCTCCAGCTCGCAGAGCACACCGGCGGAGATCAGACCGAGCAGACCGCCTCCGGAAAACTTCATCCGGACCCAATCCTGGGTAACAAGCGCCTGCTTCACCCGCTGGAACCGGCTCTCCAGCTTCATCCGACCGTCATACAGCAGAACATGGCGGATATCGAAGAGCAGATCGCTTTGCGCGGGCAGCTCCACTGCTTTGAACTGAAAGCCCGCCGGAACGCCGAGCACGAAGCGTGCCGGTCCGGTAAGCCGCGATTCGACCCATCGTTTCCTCCGGTACATCCCCGTGAGGTTCAGCAGCCGGTCTTCTCTTCCTTGCGAGGGGCCCTCGAAGGCAATGATCCGTCCGGGATGCATCACATGCGCCGCTTCTCCAGTCTCCAGCTCAATGGTAGCCGCTTGACCGTCCACGGCCGAGCCTTCTATACGAGCCTTCATTTGGGCCCTCCCGTCAAACCTCGGCGTCCGCGTCGCCATAAAGCAAATCGGAATAGACGCGTAAGCACAAAGTAGAGCAGAGCAAGGCCGGCAGCGGTCATCGCGGTCCAGGCGATCTGCCGGTTCCGCACGGACTGAGCCTGACGGGCTTCCTCCATCTGACCGAGCACACGCTCCAGCTGTCCGTTGCGCTCCCTCAGCTCTTCATTCTCGCGGAGCAGCTTATCCTGGGTCTGCTGAAAGCTTCGGACCGTTTCTTCCGTCTTGGCAGCAGCTTCCTCCATCTGACGGCGGCTTTGCTCCAGCTGCTTCATCGCGTCCTCATAATGCTCTTGCAGCTGCCCGACCTGCTCGGGCATGCCGTATATATCTTTGATCCGGTCCATAATACCCGCCTGTGCGCCATACTCCGGCAGGACCAGCATGAATGCAAGACAGATCAAGCCCGTCCGGGCTCTAGTCCCCGTCCATAAAGCCCGCTTCTCTTTCTTACTCGATGGCATGCCAGCCCTCCCTTTGGACGTTGGACACTATAGAAATGAAATGCCGGGCGTCCATCAGATGTCTTTCTTATATTGTACAGGCTCTCGGTACAAAATGGAACTCCTGCCAGCTGCCCGGAGCCGGAGATAAACGAAGAACCACGGCCCCAGGCCGCCCTAGGCAGCACAGGAACCGCAGTTCTCCGGTGATTTTATCTTCACCCGCCCGATATCGGGTCCGAGTTATTGTAAGCGCTCTCTCCTCGGCGGAAAATGCGAACCGTTATAGCAGATGCAGCCGGTACAAATACCCGAATGCCGATTCTACCAACCGCATCCAACCAATCATAGACAGCCAAAGGGGGATACTTAGCATGACTCCGACAAACAAACCTACGGATAATCTTCCTTCCATGGCTTCATGCCTCCTTTTACCTGCGTTTCTTCACCGGGTCACATGAGCGTGGATCAACAGCCTGATCTGCTTCTGAATGTGGCTAAGAAAACGGGCGCTAATACGGATGCTACTTCCTCCCTATTATATGATGAAAGCGCTGTATATTGCACTTTATTTTTCAGAATTTTTTGAATTCTGAGTTTGTGAAAATAATCACATCATAGTGGAGGGCTGCGGCGTATACTGTCCGTGTAAGTAACATCCAGGAAAGCTGGGATTTGCAATGAACGAACCGTTAGTGAAGGCCGATACTTACTTTCTTAATACCCGTTTTTACCTGATTGTACTCGTCGTGATCGGAAATATGTTATTTCCGCTGCTATCCACCCACGCCGAGGCGCGGGCGGTCGTCATCGCTATTTTTATGTTTCACATGCCTGTATTCGTGCTGGTGACCGGATATTTCTCCAAGAGCTTCCCGCAGCATCCGAAGGCCGGGACTGTCCTTCTGAAGATCGCCTGCCAATATGTGCTGTTCCAGAGTGCGTACTCGGCGCTTGACTATGCTTTCTTTCATACGCAAGGCGTCGTCTATTCGTTCTGGGCTCCCTACTGGATGCTCTGGTTTCTGTTCAGCCACTTATGCTGGAAGGTGCTTCTGCTCGGGTTCCGCCGCCTGAAGCATCCTTTGGCCGCCGCTGTGCTGCTTGGACTAGCTGCCGGGTATGTACCGGTCGATGGCATGTGGCTGAGCTTCAGCCGTACGCTGGTTTTCTTCCCATTCTTCCTCGCGGGCTTCTACTTGAGGCCGGAGCCGCTCCTGAGGGCTGCCAGCATGCGCAGCGTGCGCCTGCTGGCGGGTATGGTCACGGCCGGGGCGTTCCTCCTGATCTGCACGGGTGTGGTGACCCTGCCCATCGACTGGCTGACCTCGGCCCGTACCTACGGGAGCCTTCGCCATCCGGAATGGTATGCTGCGGTCTACCGCCTGGGCATGTACGGGCTGCAGACGCTGACAGCGGCCGCTTTCCTGCTGCTGCAGTCGGACCGGGCAGGCAAAGCAACCGAGCTGGGCAGCCGCACCCTATATGTCTTCCTGCTGCACGGGCTTTGCCTGAAGCTGCTTGAGGCTGCCGGCTTGTACAGCCTAGGGACGAGCGGCCTGGCGACGGTCACGCTGCTTACGGCTACGGCCGTTCTGCTGACGCTGCTCTTATCCCACCGCCAGGTGGAGGCTCTGACGCATGCCGTGATCGATCCCGAGC
The DNA here is from genome assembly GCF_009846885.1 of Paenibacillus puerhi. GTDB lineage: Bacteria > Bacillota > Bacilli > Paenibacillales > NBRC-103111 > Paenibacillus_G > Paenibacillus_G puerhi. The sequence continues at coordinate 15,363 of NZ_WUWM01000049.1, read as the reverse complement.
CGGCAAGCTGGCTCCGCAAGCTGAAGCCGGTTCTGCGGCGCGCCTTGTAAGAACGAGCCTGGCGGCTTTCCGTTTCAGACGCTGCGAATTAACTAACAAAAGGACCGTACGGGGTGAGAGCCGTGCGGTCCTTGATTTGTTTTTTTACAGAACATGCAACAATCTGCGCACCTTAACACTATTTTTATTTTTTTTGGAGTAAACTAGAGAGGTGGCTTTCATCCGCCGAAAGGAGTGGAACACTCATGTTCATAAGCCCCAGCAGAGGTCATGTGACAATGGAAGATATGGTGCTTGATCTGCACCAGTATGTGCGCGAGGAGCCCGCTTCTCCGTACAAGATCGTCATCGGCACCGACTCTCACACCACCCGTCGCACCACTACGTTAGTAACCGCGTTGATCATTCACCGTATCGGCAGAGGCGCTCGTTTCTTCTACAGCAAAACAAGCAGCCGTCCGTTATTCGACCTCCGTACACGCATCTACAAAGAAACCGAGCTAAGCCTCGCTTTGGTTGATCTGCTTAATCGCAAGGGGATGGACGACCTGCTGGCCGAATGGCCGCTAGAGATCCACATCGATATCGGCCAACAAGGCGAGACCAAGGCGCTCATCCAGGAAATTTGCGGCTGGGTCACCTCCGTCGGCTACGAGACCCGAATCAAGCCCGAGAGCTTCGGCGCAAGCTCCGTGGCCGACCGGTTTGCGGAGTAAGGACGCTGGGTTTCAGTCCGGCGGTACCATTCCGTTACCCCAGGTAAAGTGCGAGAGACATGCCCGGCCCGAGGGATTCGGCGGGCATGTCTTTTTTCATGCATCCAGCCAGCTGCTACACGATATCCAGCGGCACCTTGCGCGCAGGTCCCGGGAACGCCCGGTCGAGTAGGCTCAGCTCCTCCTCAGTCAGCTTGATGCGGGCGGCTGCGGCATTATCCTCCACGTGCTGAACGCTCGACGCCTTAGGAATCGCTATCACGTCCTCGTCCCGAATGCACCACGCCAGCAGCAGCTGAAACGGCGTAATGCCATGACCCGCCGCGATCTCCTTCACGACTGGGTTGTGAACCAACTCCTGTCTTAGCGACCCGGCCTGTGCGAGTGGACAATAGGCCATAATCGGCATCGCCCGTTCCCTTTGCCACGGCAGCAGGTCGTATTCGATACCGCGGGAGCCCAGGTGATAAAGGACCTGATTGGTCATGCAGCCCCCTCCCCCCGGTATCGCCAACAATTCCTTCATATCGGCCGTATCCAGGTTCGAGACGCCCCAGCGCATGATTTTCCCCTCTCGGACCAGCTTCTCCATCGCTTCGATCGTCTCACTGAACGGTACATTCCCGCGCCAATGCAGCAGGTACAGATCCAGCCGATCTGTCTTGAGCCGCTTCAGACTGTCTTCGCAGCTCCGGGCCAGCCGATGACGACCCGCATTATGGGGATATACCTTGGAAACGAGAAATACCGAGTCTCTTAGTCCGGCAACTGCCTCGCCTACGAGCTCTTCGGCGCGCCCGTCCCCATACATTTCCGCTGTATCGATCAAGGTGAGTCCGAGCTCCACTCCCCGCCTCAGGGTACGCAGCTCCTCCTTCCTCTTGGCGGGACGGTCGCCTATATGCCAGGTGCCCTGCCCCAGTCGGGGCAGCCGCGTCCCATCGGGGAGCCGAACTCCTTGAATTTCGCTTGAAGGACCGCCAGCCTGACGGGAGGTTGTATTCGAGTCTGTCATTTGTCAGCCTCCTTACTTCTAGTCGTATAAGTTCCTTACCTATAGGATAGGCCTAAACGGCCCCGGAGTCCAACCTGTAGTCTTCCCGTCTAATGAACCACCCGCGCCTGCCTGGTCACTTGCATCCTAAGTTAGTACCTTTAACAAGCACTACGGTCGGCCGCCACATCCCTCACCCTCTGGGCAAGCCCGCTTCCTTCCTATACCACTCCACCGTCTGCCTGATCCCTTCCTCCAGCGGCGTAGGCTGAAGCCCGAACCGTACTGTGCACTTCCGGCTGTCGACGAGGAACGGCTTCTCCAGTTGATACAGCATCTCCACCGCCTCACGCGCCTCGGGCAAAAACAACCCGCCGAGCCTTAGCGTAAGCCGGTTCATGAACCGCACCCTATTGGGATAGCCCGCTGCTGCGTAGGCCATCTCTGCGAACCGCCTGACCGACACGGGCTCTGCGCTGGGCACATGCCACACCTCGCCAAGCGCCTCCTCCCGCTGGCCCGCCGTCGCCATCGCCCTGCCGAAGTCCCGGATAAAGGTGAAGGTATGCGGCTGATCCAGACTGCCGAACATCCGGGCCGGCTTGCCCTGTACGAGCGGACGGAAGAAGAGAGTTCCGAAAGCCGATCCCGCAGCATGCGGGCCGTAATAATCCGAGCCGCGAACGATAGCCGTACGCAGCCGGCCTGCCCGATGCGCTTCATGCAGCCGATCGGACAGCATGGCTCGCAAGCGCCCTTTTTTCGTAGTCGCGCTATAGGGCAAGCCTTCGTGTATTTGACCTTGTACCTCGCCGTACATATACAAGTTATCTGCGACGATCAACTTGGCACCCGCCTTGGCCGCACCCTCCACGATCCGCTCCTGCAGCAGCGGGAACCGCTCCGTCCATTGATGATAGGCAGGCTGGGCGCATTGGTAGACCGCCTCGGCGCCCCGCATCACCCGGTCCACATCCGACTCTGTATACAGATCCGTCCGCTCCACCTTCACACCGTCCGGCACCTGCGCCTGCCCCGACCGGTTCACCATCATGACCTCATGCCCGTTCGCAACAAGCTCCTCCATCGTATACCGGCCGATCGGACCGGTTCCCAAAATCACATGCTTTCCCATGCGCCACACTCCTTCACCTGTCTGCATTCTTATGGAATCAGAAAACCTCTACCTGGGCCATTCATCGATGAGGCGAATATTCTGTAACGCAAGAATAAACCCTCCAGTGGCTAGAGGGTCAATACGAATGTGATGGATGCGCAAGAAAAGGAATGACTTCGAGCATCAGAGCTTGGCAATGGGAAGCTGGAGCTCGATGAAAAACTCCTCCGGATCGATCATCTGGCTGAGATCCACGATGTATTGCTCAACGACGAGGCCGTCGGGTCTGTATCCATGCTCTTCCATCCAGGCCAGCATCCTGCTGTACAGCCGCTTGCAAACCTCGGGGCCGCTGATGCCCCGGTAACTTCCTGTCAAGTAATACCCGCCCGGGAGAATACGCAGAGAGTCGGCCGCGCCGGGCACCGACAAGCTGTCCGCCGCTATCGGCACGCATACCTCGGTGTCGGAGTCGGTATAAGTAACCTCCAGCCAATCATCATGGTAGACGGTCATGATTCTCCCATCGGGTGTCAATCCGAGCTGCTCTACCCTTCGAAACAGTTCCACGAACCGCTGGGTGTAGGGCTCCATCCCGGCGGGACCGCGGCGACGCTCGGACAGGACATGCCTGTCTTCGATAAACTTCATCTCCACATAGCCTTCCCCCCGGGCAAACGCCTGCTGAAGCTGGAGCTGCGCTTCCATCAGCTCCATCCGCTTCTCCATCGCATGGACGCGTGAGGTGAGCGTCCGGATGCGCTCCCTGGCCTCCTCCTGCTTCCGCTTCATTCGCTCCAGCGTGCAGCCCAGATCGCCGGCCTGGGTGATCTCGAGGATCTCCTCCAGCGAGAACTCCATGCTGCGCAGATCCTGTACGATCTTGATCTGGAGCAGCTCCCGGTTGGAATAATACCGATAGCCATTCTGTCCGTCGACCGACGCAGGCTTGACGACACCCAGTTGATCGTAATAGCGCAGCGTCTGGATCGGAATTTGGCATAGCTTCGACGCTTGGCCGATGGTGTAAAGCTGTTCATTGAGGGACATTTCGAGGGTCATCCTTCCCATTCATGCTCTTAACTTTACTATTCCACGCTATCGCCCAATCTCCTTTTGATCAGGAGTCCGGCCCATAAGCAAAACAAGACCGCCAAGGCTGTTCTCTCAAGGCCCTGACGGTCATCTTCTGTTGCGGCATTCCTGACTGCAATCCGGTTCTTTTACTTATACCGCTTGATAAATTCAACCGCCTTGCGGATATCCGCTTCAGGCTGCTGGCCTACCTCGCGCTCGATCGTCAGGTAGCCGGTATAGCCAATCTCCTGCAGCGCGGCGAAGTACGCATCGAACGCCACCTTGCCCTCGCCGAGCGGCACTTCCCTGAAAATCTCGCCCGAGCTGACCATCTGAGCGATCTTGCCGTGATCCATCGGCTCGAAGCCAAGGGCGCCGTACACCCCGCGGGGATCGACCTCCCGGAAGCGAACGCCGTCCTTCACATGGGTATGCACGATATAATCCTTCAGGATGCGTACGCCCTCTACCGGATCATCGCCCGTCACCATCACCATATTGGCCGGATCGAAGTTAACGGACACGCCGTTCGTGCTGAGCGTATCCAGGAAGCTCTTCAGATGCGCCGAGCGCTCCGGGCCTGTCTCGATGGCGAAGTAAGCGCCGACGCTTTTCGCATACTGCCCCAGCTCCTCACAGGAGGTCTGCAAAGCCTGATATACCTCGCCGTTCCTGTCGTCAGGCACGATGCCGATATGGGTCGTCACGATATTCGTGCCGAGATCGAGCGCCAGGTCAAGTATCCGTTTGGACTTCTCGACCTTCCCCGGGTTCGCCTGCTTGTCCTGGAAGCCATGACCGCCGAGGTCGCCGCAAAGCGCCGAAATTTCCAGACCAAGGTCTGCGATATAAGCGCGAAGCTCCTTCCGGGCATCGGCCGACAGGTTCGCCGGGTCCATCTCGCCGCTGACCGCGTAGATTTGGACGCCGTCGGCTCCGACCCCCTTCGCTTTCTTCAACCCCTCGCGGACGCCGATCTGGAAGCTGTCCACGATCACACCGATTTTATTCGTGAGTTTCATGTCTGCACCCCCTCCGCGTGTTTAGAAATGAATTTCCTCGCCCTTGACGCTTGAATCATAGATCCCGCACAGGATTTTCGTAATCTCCAGCCCGTCCTCCACGGGACTGATCAGCTCGGCACGGCCTAGGCAGCAGTTCACGAAGTGATCGATTTCGTTCTGGAAGCCCTCCTCCATATGGAAGCCAGGGTAGTCTACCTGCGGCTGAATATTCAGGATCGTATTATGCTTTTCCGTAGCGATTATGAAGTCGGGCTCGATCTCGGCGCCGCCTTTGTCGCCATAAATAGTAACGGATGAGACCGTGTTTTTCTGATGCAAGGTGAAGCTGACATCGACGAACAGCGAAGCGCCGTTCTCGAAGCGGATCAAGGCATTGGCCAGATCCTCCACCGTATTTTTGGAAGCGTCGTAGTCGGCCGCTTTGTAGAAGCTCAGATTTTCGATATGCGCACGATTGCCCAGCTTATGGTACGTATTGCCGGAGACCGACTTGACCTTGGGGCGGCCCATCATGTACCAGCACAGGTCGATGATATGTACGCCGATATCCATCAGCGGCCCGCCTCCGGAGCGGTCTCGGTCGGAGAACCAGCCGCCGGGATTGCCCAGACGTCTGAGGATGGAGGCCTTCGCATAGTAAATGTCGCCCAGCTCTCCCGCATCGATAAACTGCTTCAGCACCTTCGCGCTGCCGCTGTAACGGCGAACAAAGCCAACCTGCAGCTTTTTGCCCGATCGCTTAACGGCTTCCTGAAGCTCCTCGGCCTTGCCTATGTCGGTGCTCATCGGCTTCTCCACCAGCACATGCTTGCCGGCATCCAGCGCAGCGATACTGATCTCCACATGGGTATTGTTCCAGGTACAGATGCTGACGGCCTCAATCTCCGGGTCAGCCAGCAGCTCGCGGTAGTCTGTGAACACCTTGCTCGCGCCGTACTGGGCAGCAACGCTCTTCGCGCGCGCCTCCACCAAATCACAGATCGCAACCAGTTCCACTTCCGGATTTTTCGCATAAGCATTCAAGTGAGCGGATGAAATAGACCCCGCGCCGATCACGGCAATTTTCAATTTACTCATGTGTATATCCCTCCTCCAACCCAAATCGTACCATAAGGGTCCAGACGTGATAATACGCTTATTTGCCCTCTTTATGTCTCAATTTGCTGCCGGGGAGACTTGACCATACCGGATGACACCTCATCCAACCGGGGCGGAAAACGATGGCGAGTCGCTTGTTCGAACCCGTATGCCAGTTGAATGAGCGTAGGCTCGCTGAATGCTTTGCCCGAGAAGACGACGCCAAAGGGGCCCTGGGTAGGGTCTCCGTCGGCATCCACGACTCCTTGCTTGGAGTATCCGGCCGGGACGGATATCAGCGGATATCCCAGCCGCGCAGCCGGATACAAACCATCGACATCGCCAGGCAGCAATAAAGCATCCAGCCGGGACGTATCCAGTACATAGTCGATTCCTTGGCGAAGCGCCCCTTCCCTATACGCTTGCTTTTTCTCCAGGTAGGTTTCCTCCGTCCATTCGATCTCCTCCGACCGGATTAACGTGTCCTGCCCATACCTCAGGGCGATGTCCGAATGCTGTTTATTGTATTCAATCAATTCCCGTAAGGAGTGAACCGGGACGGAATCCGCTACTTGGGACAAATAGTGATTGAGCCCCTTCTTGAACTCATAGCAGATGACCTCATTATTCCAATCCGGCTGTTCCGCTTGGATGCTGACCGGGTCGATCAGGGTGGCGCCTTCTTCTCTTAGAGTCGCAATAGCGGCTTCCATGATCGCGAGCCTCCCCTGGTCCAGATGCGTATAGTATTGTCGGGGAATGCCTATCCGGGCATGCTTTAACAAAGCCCCATCCAAGAAAGGAGTATAGTCGGTAAAGCTACGGCTCCGACACTCCGTGGTAGCCGGGTCTTCCCCATCCGGTCCCGTTAAAGCGGCTAGCAGAATAGCGGCATCCGACACCGTTCTGGCTATCGGTCCGGGAGTATCCTGGCTGATCGAAATCGGTATGATCCCCGTTCGGCTCACTAAGCCCACCGTAGGCTTGAGACCCACGAGTAAGTGTTGACTGGCAGGACCGACGATAGAGCCGGCTGTTTCCGTTCCTATAGCTGCCGCTGCCAGATTGGCGGCCACGGCGGCCGCCGAGCCGGAGCTGGACCCACTAACGAACAGTTCGCCAGGTCCGTACGGGTTAAGCACCAACCCTCCCCGCGAGCTAAATCCCGCCGGCATGCTCCCCGACATAAAATTGGACCATTCCGTCATATTCGTTTTGCCAAGCAAGACCGCTCCAGCCGATCGAAGCTTCGCCGCGACGAAAGAATCCCGGGCCGCAAACGACTCGGCTAAGGCTACGGACCCGGCACTGGTTCGCATGTTATCGTGCGTATCGATGTTATCTTTCAATAGGATAGGAATGCCGTGCAGGCTGCCCCGGCTCCCTTTTTCCTTACGCTCTTTATCCAGGGCCCTCGCAATGTGCAGAGCGTCCGGGTTGATCTCGGCTATCGCATGGATCAAGGAATCGTACTTCGCGATGCGGTCCAAATAAACTTGAACGATGTCTTCCGAGCTGATCAGACCCGCTTCCATAGCATGCTGCAAGCGGGAAATATCCGCTTCTATTATCCATTCCTGTAGATGAATGCTCACTTGAGCAGCTCCTTACCATGACCATTTTGGGGTTTATAACCCAATCTTATCATAAGGCCTTGGATGAAGACATGGATAGAATGGCTATATCCCTTCTTGCCGTATCCGGCGGGCAAGCCTTTCGTACTCGAAGGAATGGGATCTATCGGGCCCTGTAACCAGGCGTGCTACGCTTGAATTTATCCGCTGGAATCGGTTATAACTGTCTATAGGCGCCAACTAGGCGCAAAGGAGATCCTAATTATGACGCGACCGCTCTTATTCGGCCTGCTGGCAACCGTAATGCTGGCAAGCCTCCTGCAAGCCTGGCCCTCCCAAGTTAAGGGGCTCTATCGCGATCAGGTCGCCGTACTGATGTACCATCATGTCGCCGATGACGCCGAAAGCTCAAGTACGGTCAGTACCTCCTTGTTTCGCAACCAGTTGTCTTATTTAAAAGCAAGCGGCTACCGCTTCATCACCATGCAGGACTTCATCCGCTATTACGAGGGGGGGAGTGTGCCGGAGAAGGCGGTGCTCGTTACCTTCGACGACGGTTATCGCAGCTTCTATACCAACGCCTACCCGATCCTGAAGGAGCTGGACGTTCCGGCTGTCAACTTCGCCATTACTCAGGACCTGGCCGATCCCGACAGTCCCTCTATCCCGACCCTTAAGGTGGAGCAAGTCCGCGAGATGCTGACCTACCGCCCGGGGATGTTTGACGTGCAATGCCACACCCATGGGCTTCATTATAAAGTCGGTCATGATAGCGCTCTGACCGGTCGTCTGCCAACCGAAGCGGGTCTGGCGGAAACCGACGAGGAATATGCCGCCCGTATCCGTCAGGACAGCTTGGCTTGCGCCAGGGAGCTGCAAGAGTTGTATAGCGACCCAGGGGCCGCCCAGACCTACGCTTATCCGTATGGCCTACACTCCAAGCCCGCTCAGTCGTATATCCGGGAAGCCGGCTTCCGCTACGCGTTCACGATCGTAGGCGGCATGGCGACCCGGGCCGTCGACCCGATGGCTATTCCGCGCATCAATGCCGGTCATCCCGGTATCGAGCCCGAATACCTGGATAAGTCCATCCAGCTCCGTATCCAGCGCACCCCGCGTCAAGGCAAGCCGGGAGACGCCTGACCCGGCCGGACTGGATGCTCCAGGCCTTGGTGACGCACCTAGGGATAGGCGTCAGCTTCCTTCCTGCTCCTCCGTCAGCTCGAAGGCTTGCGCCAACAGCTCGTACGATTTCAGCCGCGCCCCGGCGTCTGCTAAGAAGGTAACCACGATCAGCTCTCGTACCCCGTATGCTGCGGCAAATTCAAGCATCTTCTCCTTTACCGTGGCTGGCCCTCCGACAAGCATCCGGCTGCGGTTAACCTGGATCCGCATTCGATCCCATTCGGTATACGGATAATCCAGCGCTTCCTCGTACGTAGGAAAGGGCCGTCCGAACTGTCCCTGCTCCAGCAGCAGCAGACCCAGGTCGACCGGGAAGGCCAGCCGCTCCGCCTCTTCATCCGTATCCGCACAGATGACAATGACGCACACATTTGCGTCAGGCTCGCTTCCGAGAGGTCCAGGCTGGTAGCTCTCGAAGTATCCGCGCAGCGATTCATGACCGCCGTCCCCGTTAATGAAATGAGCAAATGAAAACGCCGCTCCCAGCTCTGCGGCGCGCTCCGCACTGTAGGAGCTGGAGCCGAGCAGCCAAATCTCCGGCTTCGTGTCGATCAGCGGGGCAGCCCGGACGCCTTCGAACCGGTGGCCAGGCTCCAGCCGGTCGGCCAGGAAGCCGCCGAGGTCGCGGAGCACCTCCGGGAACTGCTCGTCGCTCGGCTTGGCCCGGCCGTAACGCAGCGCCTGTGACGCGATCGGCATCCCGCCCGGCGCGCGCCCGATCCCGAGGTCGATGCGGCCGGGATACAACGCCTCCAAGACGCGGAAGTTTTCCGCGACCTTGAAGGGGCTGTAATGCGGCAGCAGCACACCCGCGGAGCCTATGCGGATACGGGAAGTATGCGCCCCCAACGCGCCGAGCAGCACCTCCGGCGACGACCCAGCAAGGCGCTGCGTGTCATGATGCTCGGACACCCAGAAGCGCGAATAGCCCCAGCGCTCGGCCAGCTTGGCCAGCTCGATGGTGCGGCGGAAGGCATCCGTCGGCGTCTCCCCTGGCAGAAGCGCGGACTGGTCCAGAATGCCCAGCTTCAGCTGCTGCTTCTGTTGCTGCTTCTGTTGCTGCTTCTGAATCCGCTCCTGATATGGTTTCACAGTTTCTGGCCTCATACTAACCCTCTCCTCACACACCGGTTTGTATAGGATCATTATACCGGGTGAGCTCGTCCGCACCTAATCCTATCCTACTCGTATGCCGCCTTCGTCCCCAGATGGATGCTTGGATGGATGCCGGTGAACCCATTTTCATGCAACGGTACATCTTTTTGAGCAGAAACTGAGGGACATCCTATACATCCCTGCATATCTACTGGTGTTTCCCACCGATTCATCCTTTTTTTCCAATTGAGGAGAGAAAGGATAGGTATTTAGCTCTATTAGGAGAATAAGTTGTGAAATTCCTGTATGTACGCAGGCTGTTGTCCCCCTCCCTTCCGTTTCGGACTTGACTGACGCTATCAACCTAAGGGACCCTCGCAGAGAGGAACTCGTGTTAGGCATTGAGTGTGGAGCCGGGCCCAAAGAATTAATTTGTACTTGAGGCGGATCTGTGGAACCTTTAGATATGCCTGGACTCCAAACAGGACACACTAATCATCTGGCTTCTAACCGGCGGCCAGGCTCCAACCAGTCGGCCAGAAGCAGCCCAGATCCCGAACTGGTTTGACTAGGCAAAAGGCACTCCAGTAGAATGAGTACAGGAAGTACACGGACGTTAAATGGAGGTTAAGTAAGCATATGAACGCTGTTATCGAATTGCTCCAACGCCACCGTTCTATCCGCAAGTTCAAGCCGGTCCCTCTCACTTCGCAGCAGATCGAGGCCATTGTGAGCTCCGCGCAAATGGCTTCCACATCCAGCAACGTCCAGGCTTACAGCCTGATTGCTATCCGCGATGCTGCGACCCGAAGCAGGCTGGCTGAGCTGGCAGGGAATCAGGCCTATGTCGCCGACTGCGGACTGTTCATCGTCTTTTGCGCTGACCTTCACCGGCTTGAAGAAGCGGCCTCTCGTCATGAGGAGTCTTTTCATACGAACACCGAGAGCTTACTGGTCGCTACCGTCGATGCCGCGCTTGCCGCGCAAAATGCTGCCGTAGCCGCCGAATCGCTCGGACTTGGCATCTGCTACATCGGAGGGATCCGCAGCGAAGCGGAAAAAGTCAGCAGCCTGTTGAAGCTTCCAAAGCTCGTCTATCCGGTCTTCGGGATGTGCATCGGTACACCGGATCAACAGCCTTCGCATCGCCCTCGTCTTCCTCAAGACGGGCTTCTGCATTGGGATGCCTATGAGGAGGAAGCGATGCAGGCCGGGATTGACCGCTACGACCGCACCATGCACGAGTACTATAAGGAAAGAACGCAGGGGAAGACATTGACCACCTGGTCGCGGGGAATCGCTGACAAATATAAAAAGCCCGTACGGGCTCATATGAAGTCTTTTCTGGAGGCGCGCGGGTTTAAGCTGGAGTAACTCACCCTCAGATAGATGGGCTTGAAACTTTAAGGAGCCGAGTACCGTCTATAAGATTGCTGCAACACTTATCGACGACTGACAGAAAGGAACACCACTCATGCGGAACTCATATACAAGCCGATTGGCTAAGGCCTTGCTCGCAAGCACGCTGGTGCTCACGGCCGGCTGTACCGGGGCTGCCCTGACCGAACCGGGCTCGTCTCCTTCCCCCGCCCCGCCGGCCCAAACGCCTGCGAACGGCAGCACGGGTGAGGGAAGCAAGCCTGCCGATCCAGGCACCAAGCCTTCGACTCCGGCAAACGAGCAGCCACCCTCCGCAGGAGGGGCAGTCACCCCGCCAGCCAACAGCGGAGGCGGAGGCGCTATCCAGGTAATCGCCAAGCCCGCCGAGATCGCCGTGCTCGTAAATAAGACGAACAAGCTGCCTGAGAACTACAAGCCCCAGGATCTGGTCGATCCGGATGTTCCGTTTGTTTTCAAGGAGAAGCTGGAGAAGCGGAAGATGCGCAAGGAAGCTGCTTCGGCTCTGGAAAAGCTGTTCCAGGGAGCCAAGGATGCCGGTCTGCCGCTGGCAGGCGTGTCCGCCTACAGATCCCACGCTACCCAAACCGCGCTCTACAATAATTATGTGAAAAAGCACGGCGAAGAAGAAGCTAACAAGTTCAGCGCCAAGCCCGGTCAAAGCGAGCACGAAACCGGACTTGCTATCGATGTGGCCGGCGCGAACGGCAAATGTCCGGCCCAGGATTGCTTCGGCGCTACCCCAGAGGCCAAGTGGCTGGCCGAGCATGCTCACGAGTACGGATTCATCGTCCGTTACCTCAAGGGCAAGGAATCGATCACCGGCTATCAATACGAGCCGTGGCATCTGCGTTATGTTGGCGTCGAGCTTGCCAAGGACATCACCAAGCAGGGCGTGACGCTTGAAGAATATATCAGCAAAGGCGTCCCAGTCAGCAAGCCGAAGAGCTAAAGCAAGCCTGCAAAATCAAACAAAGAGCTCTGTGCGACCCGCATGGCGGGATGCTCAGAGCTCTTCTTCTAACCGAGCCTCCGGTAACTGGAAAATGCTGCCGCCTGGCCGCAGCGCTTCCCCGCTTCATCCAGCACGTTCCACACCGTTGCTTGTTCGATGACAAATCGGGCGCCGCTGCCGGATATGCGAACGCCGCTGTAATCGCTGACGAACCCTTTCTCCCGTACCGCCTGCATGAAAGCCTCGCGAACCTCCCTTTCCATGGGCTCGGCCGTTAGTCGGGAAGGCATGCGGGTGAAGGAATCCCAATCCATCTCCCACAGCTCGAGCGCCAGACGGCTGCCGAAATTCAATACCGGGTCCGCCTCTACGCCATGAGACAATATATACAGCGGAGCCAAAAACAAGCGTTCCGCGGCCGTCTGCGGACTTCCGTCCTCTACCAGGAGGCTGCCGGTCCAATGTCGGTAGCTGTTCATCACCCGCAGCGCATGCTCATTCGTAACGCCGCTCCCTGAGCGGGTTCCTCTCATCATTTATGACCTCCTGCCTATTCGCTAGTTTGCTAGAATAATTCGCCTTGGCCTCCCGCTATTCCTCCATTGGGCTACCTCGATAAAGCGAAAAACCCAAAGCAGAGTGCTTTGGGTTAGTTCTGTCTGTTCATTATAACGAACAGCATATGCTGTTAATAAACCTTCGTCACCTTATACTCGCTTGCATTTTTGGCAAACGTTCCGCTCCCTGTACCGGCGTCCACCGTCGTGTCGACCGTCACCCATGCGCCGTCCAGATAAATTTCGTTCCATGCATGGTATTCCTTGACATGATCGGATGACCCCATGACCAGCTTGGTCGGAATCCCTACGCTTCTGTTCATAGCTGCGAACAAGGAGGCGTAATCGTAGCAGATGCCTTTTTGAGCGGCAAGCACCTGGTTCAAATTCGGAATATATCCTGTCGACACATTGGCCGCCAGATCGAAATCATAAACGATCGTTTTGATCAAATAATCGTATATCGCCTGCGCCTTCTCGCGTTCCGTTTTCTTGTCTCGGGTCAGCTCGCGGGCTTTTTCGATCACGGCATCCGCTTCGTTCCATTTAATATTTTGAACGGAGTTCAGATATACGGCCGCCTCATTCTTCATTTGAAGATCGAGGGTATCGCTATGAACCGTTCTGTATTTGTTCCCCGTTACTTGCTGAAGAACCGTAATTTTATATATTCCGTTATGAAGCTGCAGCGAAAAAAACTCTTCTTGCCCCACGGCACTCAGATCATACGTGTAGCTTACGTTATCCTTGCTGACCATCAGCTTGGTTTTCGCTGCTGACGGGCTTTTGTAGATGATTCCGATGACGCCCTGCTCCAGCTTCCCGGTATTCAGCCACGAATCGGAATCCTCCTTGGCAGCCGCCCACGCAGCAGCCGGTAAATACAAGGTCAACAAACATACGGCGACGATCATAGCTATCCATTTACGCATACCTAAAACTCCCTTCGGTAGCTGGCTGCCATGCTTCTGACGAAGAGTAGGCCCTTTAGCTTTGCGTCCCTGCCTTTCGGACAGGTTTGCCTTTATCGGTGCTAAGCTTTATTGAAATGCAAAAAACAATCCGTTCGGTAGCTGGCTGTCTTGCTCCTGGCGGAGGGTAGACCCTATAGCTTTGCGTCCCTATCTTTCGACAGGTTTGCCGTTTATCGTGTATCGCTTAATTTGATAGTATCATATTTTCGGGAGAATACAAGCTCTTTTTTGGTATTTTATGCCTATCGCGTTCAAATTTCGATGAATTTCGACATTATTTTTATGGATAATGCGGGCTAAGTAGAGTGGAATTGGGGTTTTAGTAGAGAGGTTTTTTTAGTAGATGGTCCGTGCGTTGATAGATTGATGCTGGAACAGTGAAGCCGGGAAAGGGATTCGCATCCTCCCACTGTTCCTCCGCAAGTCGGTCGAAGTCCAATGTTGGACGTTGCTGCATTTGCTCCACTATTTCCCTACGGTAGTAAGCCGTAACTTCTTTCTGTTCCAATTCGCCGCGCATCAATCCGTAAACCCTTTGTTGCAGTTTCGGTTTCAGTAACTCAACAGAGATTGCATGAGCACAAAGGTACAGACTGTTGAGTCGCGGCGGATACTTAACTAACACGCTCATTGGGATTTTCCATCCGGTTTATCACGATTTCAAATCTCGTTAATTCGCCTTCGATTCTCACCCCACACCTTTGTAACAATTTCAACCTCTTGTCATACACTCTGCAATATCCGGCTACTTGTCGCTGATGTCGCTTGTTGGAGTAGAACGTCCCTTTCCGCTTCTTCATGTTCCGCCCTGTCAATGACACGACGAACAGTTCAGATAAGGGTAAAGGAATGTGCACGCCACTTCTGAACGAACATGCAAAATGTCCGTTGCGTTATTCTTAATCTCCGAAATCCAAGACTGGAAGTGAATACGAGAATCGGGTGGGCATTCTAGCCGAAGCGTAAGCTTCCTTGCTAATCGGGCATAAACGAGTTGATACGAGAGATATGCTCAGTGCTTACCCTCTCTCACTCGTACTCGGTACTTAAATCCCTTGTCCATAACGTAAAATGCGGCGTTGTAGTAGTTACAAAGCCACTGGCGAAGTGGATTGAAGAACGTCCAATACACATTCGGAAAGTCCACTACAACACGGTCAATTGATAACTTCACACCTTCCATGTCAGCCCCCACCGGAAATTTTTCAACAAATTTCCGTCTATAATTAAAGGGCAAGGTGGCTAGCCTTCACGATGCCTTACCTGTATATCTGGCACGTTACCAGAGTGTTCTTGCACAGTAATAATCGCTGTAAAGGTCAGTTCAGTTGCGGTCAGAACAACACTCTTCAAGATTGCCACCCTACTATGAATAGTCGTGCTATCCTTCCTAGAAGATGCGCCTTCCTTTTCCCCCTCTATATCGCAATAGGGTATTTTACAGTTGCGACTCATTTTTGAAAAAAACGTGAGAAAGCGAAGATAACAAAAAACGTAAGCGTCTAACAAGAAGGTGTATTCCAACTCAGTCTAGATTTTGAGACAATTCCGTTAGAGTAGTCGTTGGAGTTTTTCGACTCTACTCGAAAAACTCTAATGGGAGTGTGTCCAATTGCAAA
>NZ_WUWM01000048.1 GCF_009846885.1 Paenibacillus puerhi | reverse complement strand
CATGAAAAAGATCGCTCTCCACCTGGATAAACAGGTTCAATGAGGAGGGCGATCTCTTTTTTTTGAAAAATAATCCTTTAAAAAATGAGCTATCCAGCTAACACTAGGGGTTTCTCGTCAATCTGACGGTCGCCAGTTTGTGGCGACCGTTCTTTTGTTGCGCTAACGGGATTCCGGCGTTTTCTGCTTCGAGGCCTGCCGAAGGTGAGTCTTGAGGTCGGGTGGCTTTCGCTCGCCCACAATCTCCGGAAAAAGGCGGCAACGGATCGAAAGCGTGAAATGGCGATGCCGGGAATAACATCCTGAGCACCGCCATTTCATTATCTTTAAACATTATCCCTCATGCGGGCTGTCCTCATAAGTAAACAAATTCACTTTTGGGACAGCCCCATTGTCTTATTATTCCATTATCGCTGAATGACTGCTTTAAGAAATTCCTGTGTTCTGGCCTTTTGCGGAATAGTGAAAATATCCTCGGGCTTGCCCTCCTCGATAATTCGGCCTTCTGCCATCACAACAACACGATCGGCCACTTCCCGAGCAAACTTCATCTCATGAGTAACGACAATCATCGTCATTCCTTCACGGGCCAATTCCTTCATAACGGATAAGACTTCTCCTACAAGCTCGGGGTCCAGGGCGGAAGTAGGTTCATCGAATAACATGATTTTAGGTTGCATGGCTAGGGCCCGGGCTATTGCAATTCGCTGCTGCTGCCCGCCTGACAATTGCTCCGGATACTGGTCCTTTTTATCAAAGAGACCGACCTTCGAAAGCAGAGTCTCAACGATTTCTTTTACCTGCTGCTGATTCAACTTGCGGACATGTCGCGGGCCCAAGGCAATGTTTTGAAATACGGTCAGATGAGGAAATAAGTTGAAGGATTGAAAAACCATGCCGATCTCGGTTCCAATCTTCCGTAGAGCGCTTTTTTTGGAGGCTATCACCTGCTGTCCGTTCAAGCAAATTTCGCCGGAATCGATCGACTCCAAATGGTTGATACAGCGGAGCATGGTGCTCTTACCCGAGCCGCTTGGACCGATGACCACTACAACTTCACCTTTATTCACTTGAAGCGATACGTCATGAAGAATTTGAATCGGACCGAACGATTTATTGAGATGCCGAAGTGTGATCATTTGATATAAATTCTCCTTTCCATCCAGGTTGTGAATAGGGAAAGCGGGTAACAGATAACGAAATAAACGAGCGAGATGAACAGCAAGATTTCAAAGGGTTTGCCGGACACATTCATAATCGCCTTGCCCTCGTGCAATAATTCCGCATATCCGACGACGGAAGCGATGGAAGTATCTTTGATTAGGGTAATAAAAAAACCGATCAACGGCGGCAAGGAAACCTTCAAAGTTTGGGGCAATATGACTTTGCCCATCAGCAGTACATAGGAAAAGCCAAGAGCTTTAGCTGCCTCGAATTGTCCTTTTGGGATGGAATCGATACCAGCCCTGATGATTTCGGAAATGTAGGCGCTGGAATATAAGGTGAATACTAAGGCGGTTGCTTCGAATATGTCGATGTTCACCCCGATGTAAGAAAGCCCGAAATAAAACATGAATAATTGAATAAGAAGCGGCGAGCCCCGAAACAGCTGAACATACGCCGTTAACGGTACCTTTAGCCAGCTGATCCGGCTTGTCCTGGCCATACTGATGACCATACCTGCGAGCGTCCCCAAGAGGATCGCTGTAACGGAAAGCTTGCAAGTCACGGTAAACCCGCTCCACAAAAGATACCGGTACTCGTAGATTACACTGAAATCCATGGCTATCACCTTACTTCGCGTTTTTTGATAGAAACAATCGGCGATTCATCCAATTCGAAATCATGGAAACGATAACATACAGTACATAGTATAGTCCGGTTACGAAAACGAATATTTCCAATGTCCGAAACGTTTGACCGTTTAAAATCAAAGCGCGATCGGTAAGCTCCTTTACATCAAGAATCGCGAGCAGACTAGTATTGAAGATAACCATAATAAATTGATTGGCCGAGACCGGAAACGTATGTTTGAAAGCTTGTGGAAAGATAATGGATCTGAACGTTTGAGCGTAGGTAAGCCCTAAAGCTTTGCTTGCCTCCCATTGTCCTTTGTGGATGGACTGGATCCCCGCCCGTATGATCTCTGACATGTAAGCCGAATTATTTATGGTCAAGGCAATAATTCCGGCTTGGATAGGCGTGAAGTTGATGCCGAACTGGGGAAGACCAAAATAAATGAGAAATACTTGGACCAAGGCCGGCGTATTTCGGATAAGCTCCACATATACGGTCGAGACCGCATATAGAGGAGGGATTTGCTTGTTAAATCGGCATGCCGCCAGTATCACGCCCAAGATAAAGGACAAGAAATAAATAAGAAAGGTCAGCCATAAGGTCATGACAGCGCCTGCTGCGAAATAATCCCAGTTTCTTAGAGGAGTAGACCAGTCTAGTATCATTCATATGCCTCCTTACGATAAGAGGCCTGCCTGACTTGCAGCAGACCTCATCTTCAACATTAGATTAATACTGCGGATTTAGCAGATAAGGAGGATCGATGCCGAACCACTTTGAATAAAGGCTTTTATTCGTTCCCTGGTTATTAATTTGAAATACGAAAAAATTTAAGTAATTTAACCACTCCTGGTCGCCTTTACGCACGGCTATGCCTTGATATAGCGGAGCAATAAGCGGGTCGCCTACCACTTTCAGCTCGGGATACAGCTTGGCTTGGTAAGCCAAAAAACTTTCGTCCTCGACGAACGCGTCCGCCTGACCGTTTTTAACGGCGAGCACACATTCTGCGGAATTGGAGAAATAGGAAAGCTGCGCCTTCGGAGCAAGCTCGGCGACGGCCTGATTGGTCGAACCCTTTACGACAGCGACCTTATTATCATTAAGATCTTGAACTTTCTGTATGGCGCTGTCTTTCTTAACTAGCATTTTCTCGCTCGCGGCCGAGTAGGGGGCAGATACATTGATCTTTTGCAAGCGTTCGTACGTTCGGGAAAAACTGCCGATAACCGCATCCACTTTCCCTGTTTCGATAGCCGGGATACGAGCGGAGGAATCAAGGTCGATGATTTCAAGCTCGGCGTTCAAGGATTTTGCCAATTCGTTAGCAATGTCAACATCGTAGCCTTGCGGGTTGTTTCTGTCGTCTTTAAATCCGAAAGGCGGATAGGAGAGAATGACCCCGACTTTTAGTTTTTTGGTTTGAACGACCTTCGTCAGAATCGAGCTATCCACCGTATTGGAGTTTTCGGACTTCGTGCACCCTGTAAGGGCAAGAACAAGCACCAGCGCTAAAAATAATAGACCCAAACCGTTTCTTCTAACCATACAAAGGCCCCCTTCGATTGAAATTAATCATGGCAGCAGGATTCCACGCCCAAGCCGGGCTCCATCAATCTGACAACGCTTTCAAAACCCGCATGAGTTCCTGATAGCGCTTGATGAACCCATAGTATCATCTCGTTTTTTATATTGTCAACAATAACATTGACATAATCTCAGAGTTGTTTCGGTTTATCCGGGAATAGGTATCCCGAGCATATGATGTGCAAGCTTGGCAATTTGGTCAGATTCTCCGACAAAATAATACAATTGGGAAACATCCGATTGAGTCCGGATATCTTTACCGTTTATTGAAGGGGCATGATATTCCAATTCCCCGAAACCGCCCATCTTTTCTCCATCATAGAAAAACTGCATGCAGGACCCGGTGTAATCCGACTTGCCTTCCGGATAATCGGGGTAAAGAGCAGAGGGATTTACCTGGAACTGGCGAACGATCAGACTGGAAGTTTCCTTGCTTAATCTTCGGTAATAACCGAATCTTCCGGCGCTTTGCAGAGTACTGTACGATAGCTTGAAGCTGCTGCCGCCGTCAAATGGGAAGCTTGTATAGTGAGGCTGGCGATTTATCCGGATCTCCTCTTGTTCCCTGTACATCACAAGCGGCTCGGAATCGCCCAGCACAGGGACCAAAACCGTGCCGCCGGGAGGGACCTGCATGATCGACCAAAGGTTGCAGTTAGATAAAAGCGCATTCGATACATGCTCGGTCTCGTGAAGATGTTCCATGCGCGTTTCGCATTGATAGCCGATGTAGGGAATCTGTGCCAAATCACGGTGCTCGTCGGAATCGATCATCAGAAAAGGATTGGCAATCAGGCTATACTCCTTTATCAGGCTAAGAGGAACAACGGTTTGATCCGGCCAATGGGTCAAAACGCAGGTTTGCCTAGTACGTACTGTCCCCTCCTTCTTCGAAGGGACAAAACGGTAGGAGCCGGGATCTAGCTGCGCAGGAATCTCATAATTGCCCGATGCATCGCGGAAAAAATCCATCTCGGGACTAATCCAGGTACGGTCTCCCCCGATATTCCATGAGCTTTCTTCCAAGGCGTGAATATCAGTCCATAAAGCTGATTCCGTACAGTTGGCCGGTACGAGGCGGATTAGCCGGGATCCTCTTTCCAAAATGACGGCGTATCCGCCCTGTGCGTCTTTCAACAAACGATGGTTCTGATGTAAAGCCGTTAATTGTCGCAGCAATGAATCGCTCATTCGAATCTCTCCCCAGTTTCGTTTGATCGTGTCACAATCACAATCATTGTGAAGCAGCTCCGCGTTATTGTCAACAATGATGTTGACAATAACATGATAAACCGTTTATACTTGCTCTGAAGCGCGTTCCGAGCTCGATCGATCGTCGGATCATCTATGGTTTGTTCGGCCGCTTGTTTCTTGAACTGATTGTAAGCGATATCAAAATGGGATAGAGGGTGATCCTTTCCGCATCTGACAGGACAATTTTGTATCGGAAATTCAGGGTGAATCGCTAATTTGGGATTGCAATTTATGGGGAGGTTAAGCGCGATGAAGATCCATTCCAAAAAAATGACGGCATTGTCCGGTTTGCTGCTCACTTCGCTTCTTACCGCTTGTTCAGGCGGTGGGGATACGGCTCGCACCGACAGCGTCAACCAATCAAAGACCTTGAAATTTATGGTTACGTCCGAAAATTATAGCGGCAGACTTAAGGATTTCATCTCGAATTATGAAGCAAAGAGCGGGAACCGCGTGGACGTTCAGTTATTTCCGGCAACCGAATTCGAGAATATGCTGAAGGTCAGAATGATGTCCAATGAAGGACCCGATTTGTTTGTTACCGACGATATCGCCATGTCGCAATTCCAAGTGTCGAAGGCTTGGTTCGAGGATCTTTCCGAAGAGCCATGGACAAGCCGGCTATCGGAAGGCGGCAAAAAAATTATTCAGTGGAACGACGGCAAAATAACCGGATTGCCTATTACGAATCCGGGAGGCATGGGGATCCTGTATAACAAAGCAATTTTCAAAAAGCTTGGGCTTGAGGTTCCTGTGACTTGGGATGAATTCCTTAAAGTTTGCGATATGATCAAGCAAGCGGGCATCGTTCCTGTCAATATCCAACTGGCCAACGGAAGCGAGTTCGGTACAACGCATATGATGCATCAGCTATTTACGAACGCCGAGCTGAACCGCGGCAAAGAAGCGGACCGATTCTGGCAAGAGATGAACACGCACAAAATCAATGTAACGGAAGTGAAAGAGTATGAGCAGTCGCTGAATCAAATGGTACAGCTAAAAGAAAAGGGTTACATCAATGAAGATTTTATTTCAAACACATTTGAGATGACCCAGGAAAAATTGGGTACAGGCAAAGTAGCCATGCATCCGGCCGGCGATTTTATCCTTGAACCGCTGCTTAAGAAATACCCGGATATGGATCTGGGGTTCTTCTCCATGCCGTTCGGCAATACGCCGGGTGCCATTTCACTCTACGCCGGGGTGGGGATCTCGGTTAATACGAAAGCTGCGCACAAGGAAGAAGCGTTGGAACTGATCCGATTATTTGCTTCCAAGGAAGAGCAAGAACTGTACTTGCAAAAGTCGCCGGGCATATCCGTCTTCTCCGACGTGGATGCCAAGCCGAATATGATTAGCGGAGATTTGCAGCGTTACATGGATAGCGGAAAAGCCTTTATGGGGATGTTCGGGAAGTATGAGGCTTGGAACGATATGGATGCGCGGAAAATGATGCAGGAAATGATGCTGGGCGGGAAAAAGCCGGATCAAGTCCTCAAGGAGCTGAACGCCAAGATGGAAATCATAGCTAAGGGGAAAAAGCTGCCGGGGTGGAGCCAGTGAACGAGGAGCGCTTAGGATTGGAGGGGGATTGCATGTCAGGCGTTGTTGAAGGGAGAACGGAACGTTCCTTGCGCAAACGAAGACCGCCTCTTTACTATCCCGTCCTGTTTATCGTTCCTGCGCTTGTTATCTTTGTTGTATTTTTCATATATCCGACCATTCTGGGCTTCTATTATTCATTCACCGATTGGAATGCGACGGGTGGCGACATCCGGTTTGTCGGCTTGACTCAATTCATGGAAATTTTGCGAAATCCGGATTTCGTTGTCGCACTTAAAAATACGTTCCTGTACGCCGCGGTTACGACAGCGGGCAAAAATGTCATCCCGCTTGGATTGGCCGTGCTGCTGACGATGAGATTGCGGTCCAGCCATGCATTGCGAGCTATTTATTTCTCACCCGCCATTCTAAACATTGTGGCCGTGAGTCTAATATTCCAAGGATTATTGAATCCTCATACGGGATTTGTCAATAACTTGCTGCGTTCCATGAATCTTGACTTTCTAGCGTTCGGTTGGATCGGAGACCCGTCCTTATCCATCTATGCAGCCTGTCTCATGGAAATATGGCGTGCGTCCGGGATCACGATGTCCATCTATATTGCCGGAATTCAGAATATCTCGGC
The DNA here is from genome assembly GCF_009846885.1 of Paenibacillus puerhi. Classification (GTDB taxonomy): domain Bacteria; phylum Bacillota; class Bacilli; order Paenibacillales; family NBRC-103111; genus Paenibacillus_G; species Paenibacillus_G puerhi. Next base: position 33,231 of record NZ_WUWM01000048.1, on the reverse strand, counting down.
CGATTATTACGAAGCGGCTGAGATAGACGGCGCATCTGCTTGGTCCAAATTTGTCCATGTGACGCTGCCGCTGCTGATGCCCGCCATTACGATCAATGTGCTCCTTTCGGTCATTTACGGCGCCCGTATGTTCGAAGGTGTATACTTCCTGACGCAGGGCGGTCCCGGTAATTCATCCGAGGTTTTGATGACGCTTGTCTATAAATATATGGGACAAGGCCTTTACGGTTACAGCACCGCATTGAACCTGATTTTGGTGCTTCTCATTGTCATAATCTCGATGCCGCTGCTCTCTTATATGAAAAAAAGGGAGGTAGAGGGATGATGGAAAGACGACGAAAACTTTGGATCGGATTTGCGGAGCTATGTTTGTGGGGGATGAGCGCCGTCATTCTCATTCCCTACTTGATGGTCGTGCTGACATCGGTCAAAAGCAGTAAGGAGGCCGGTCTGTTTCGGCTCTCTCTTCCTTCGGAGATTCATGTTATGGATAACTACCGCGTCGTATTCGAACGTGGGTATGTCTTGCAAGGCTTTATTAACAGTATGGTCGTAACGGCCGGTTCGGTCATCATTGTACTCGTCTGCTCTGCGCTTCTAAGCTTTTATATTGCCAGGGTGCGAAGCCGGATATCCGAATTGCTTTACCGGTTCTTCTTGCTCGGCATGGTTGCGCCGATCAGTCTTGTCACCACCTTCAATGTGCTCAAAACGCTAAATATATTGAATACGCGCACGGGGATTATTATGGTATTTGCGGGTATTCTGATTCCGTTCGCGATGTTCATTTACGTCGGGTTTATCAAGACGATCCCGAGAGAAATGGACGAGGCGGCAACGATCGACGGATGCGGACCGTACCGCATGTTTGCCATCATTATTTTTCCGCTTATGAAGCCGATCACCTTTACGGCGGCCATCCTGGTGTTCATGAACGTTTGGAACGATTCGCAAATCCCGCTGTTTTTTTTGAACGACAATCGTTATTGGACCATGCCTTTGAATATTTACCGATTTTACGGCTACTTCAGCACGGATTGGAACTATATTTTTGGCAATGTTTTTTTGACGGCTCTGCCGGTATTTGTTATTTATTTGCTCGGGCAGAGGTTTATGATCGAAGGCATGACGAGCGGAGCGGTGAAAGGATAATCCGTATGCTAAGGAGGACAGTTGGATGCGAATACTTGCGATTGGCGCCCACCCGGACGATGTGGAGATTTTGTGCGGGGGGACACTTGCCAAATATAAGGCCCGTGGCGATCATGTGACCATTATGATCGCAACGAATGGCAATGTGGGATCTCCCGTCTTGTCGAAGGAAGAAATTGCCGCCGTCCGCCGTAAGGAAGCGGAAGCCTCGGCGGCCTGTATTGGCGCGGATTTGATTTGGATGGGATATGACGATGAATTTCTGTTTCATGACAGGGAGACGCGAATGGCGTTCATCAACGCCATTCGCAAGGCGGCGCCCGATGTGATGTTCGTGCACGGGAACAATGATTATCATCCCGATCACCGCATATGCGGCGAGATTGCCATGGATTGCAGAATTCCGGTAACCGTACCGCTTATCGAAACGGAATATCCGCCAATGCCCCGAATTCCGCATGTTTTTGTGATGGATAACTTGGGCGGGGTGGGCTTTGAGCCCGAATTTTATGTGGATGTGACGGATGTAAATGAAATGAAAAGCCGCATGATTCGTGCGCATGCGAGTCAGGACCAATGGCTGAACTATCAATACGGTATGGATTACGTCGAATTCGTGTCCAAGACGAGTGCGGCTCGAGGGATGGTAATTGGCGTCCAGCATGCGGAGGCGTTCCGGAGCCTTCCCATGTACCCGGTCATGGGAGGCGCGTCTTTGCTGCCTTAATACCAAAGATCGATGACAAATCAAAAGCGCCCTCTGGTCATTCAGGGGCGCTTTTGGTTAGTAAATATGCTTTTTCAAGACGGGTTCAATGCCTGCCCAATCTTTGGTCTTAATGGCGTCCAGCAATTCACGATGCTCTTCGATAAGCTGAGAAAAATCATTCTGCTGATGCATATGGGAATTGTTCATGAAATGAAAAACGATTCGGGAGGCTACGCCTGACCAAAGCGAAACCATGTACGGTTCTTCCGTCAAGGAAATCAAGTATTCATGGAATTGCAGGTCTTTCTTGACGATGGTGCTCGTGTCCATTTTTTGGCATGCTTCGATCAACTCGTTCAGTATGCTTTCCAAGTCCGCAAAATGGTTTTCGTTAAGACGGGGCAGAATAGTTTGGATGCAGTACGATTCCAACAAGACCCGAAGCGGGTTTAGCAGCTGCTCGACTTCGGTTTTCTCGACGTTCGCGACCGTGGTTTCGCGGTGCGTCTGGGTGACAAGCAAACCTTCGCGTTCGAGAAGCAGAATCGCTTCACGGATGGGGCCGCGGCTTACGCCCATATCCTTGGACAAGTCTTGCTCGCGCAGTCGCTGGCCGGGCTTCAGTTGACCGCCGATCACGGCATCTTTGATGTCCTGATAGATTTGATTGCGCAGCGTGTCTGTTTTTTTTATGGAAAACCGGAATTCCGAGCTCATTAGTGATCCTCCACTCTTAGTTAAATCCAACTACTACTAACAATAGCGAACAAATCAACCCTCGTCAACAATTACAAAATAAAATAAACATAAAAATGTTATTGTTGACAATTACATAATTCTGAAATAATCTAGAGGTGAGCAAACGCATACATTTCAACAATTAAAGGAGCGCGACTATGAAAATTATTGACGTTATCACAACACCCGTATTGATTCCCTTCAAGAAGCCTGCAAAATGGTCCGGCGGCACAAGGAGAAATGCACCTGCACTCATCATTCAGCTGAAAACGGATGAGGGCTTGATCGGACTCGGCGAATGCGTAGGCCCGACGATCCCGACGATTCAAACTGTAATTGAGAAGGAATTCAAACCGTTTCTGATCGGGAAAGATCCTATGCAAACCGAGCTGATCTTGCATCAGCTGGAAGAGTACATTCTGAACTGGTCCCAAATCGGCTACTATGCAATGGCAGGGATCGATATTGCGCTGCTGGATCTGAAAGCAAAAATATTGAACACGCCGTTATATAATCTATTTGGCGGTCTTTATCGGAAAGATGTCCGTTTCTCGGGTTACTTGTTCATCGACGATCCGCTCGTGAATGCGAAGGAAGCGGAGGAGCTGGTAGCCAAAGGGTATGATGAGATTAAGATCAAGGTCGGTCGTGAAGTCGACTACGATACGCAACGCATCAAAGAAATTCGCCAGGCTGTCGGTCCGAATGTTAAGCTGAGAATTGATGCGAATCAAATTTGGAGCGTGCCTACGGCCATTCGGGCCATCAATCAGATGGCGGTGTACGATCTTCAGCTGGTCGAGCAGCCGGTGCCTTATTACGATATCGACGGGATGGCTGCGGTCAGCCGGGCGGTACCGGTTCCCATCACAGCGGACGAATCGTGCACGAGCTTCGATTCGGCGGTCAAACTGATCGAGAAAGGCGCCGTCTCGGCATTCACCGTGTATCCGTCGGAGGCAGGAGGTCTACTGAAAGCGAAGCAAATTGTCGAGCTGGCCAACACCTACGGAATATGGTGTGTGACGGGGTCTTGGGCGGAAACGGGAATCGCGACCATGGCGAATGCCCATCTGATTGCTTCCTCCCGCAACTTCGTATTTGCCAGCGATACGCACTATGAATGGTATGCTTCGGATGTTCTGCAGAACAAGCTCGATATTGTGAATGGGAAGCTGGCCATGACGGACAAGCCCGGGCTTGGCGTCGAGCTTGCCTCGGATTTCAACGGACTGGCCAAAGAAGAAATTAGGGAAATGGTGTTCTACGATGACGAGTCGGCGGTCGAGTTCCAGCCGCGTATCGGCATGATTCTCTAATGACCGGTAAAGCTGAGTTGACGGCGGAAAACCTGCCGTATTGCAAGGGCAAGGAGGCTGCAAGATGACAAAAACGATGCAAGCGCTTGTATGGCATGGTGTCGGGGATTTGCGGAGCGAGGAAGTTCCGGTCCCCCGCATCGGAGCGAAGGAAGTATTGGTGAAAGTACGGTACGCGGGGATTTGCGCAACCGATCAGGAAATTTTCTGCGGGCATTATCCGTACCCGGCACCATATATTCCCGGCCACGAAATTACGGGCACGATCGAAGAGATCGGAGAAGGCGTCGAGCAGCTGCAAGTCGGGGACCGGGTCGTCATCGACCCGGCCATCCCTTGCGAGACCTGCAGATATTGCCGGAATGGACGCCCGGAATTTTGTCAGCATTATCGCGAGCTCGGTATAAATGAAAACGGCGGCTGGGCACAGTTTGTGAAAGCGCCCGCACGATGCGTATACCGAATACCGGATACGCTCGGCGATCTATCGGCGGCCGTCATCGAGCCCCTGGTTTGTCCGTTCGGTGCGGTCCATGCGGCCGGCGTCGAAGCGGGGGATCATGTACTCGTGATCGGCGACGGACCGGCCGCGATGTATTTCGTTCAAATTGCCCGGATGATGGGAGCGGCGTCCGTATCGGTTTCCTACAAACTGGATTCCCGTATCCCGGATATGCGGAAATGCGGTGCCGCGTACTTTGCCGAAAGTAAGCGCATCCATGAGCTGACCGATACGAAAGCTTATCAGGCACACGGAGGCTTTGATCTGGTCATTGATGCCGTGGGGTATGCGGAAACGATAAGACAAGCCATCGAAATGGTTCGAATCGGCGGAAGGATCATCTTCTATGGACTGAAGGAAGCAGAAACAAACGGGTTCCCTCATAAGGAAGTGATTCTAAAAAATCTGACGCTGTACGGGCGGACAAATGCACCTGCACTTTGGGGTAAAGTGATAGAGTGTATTGAAAACGGTTTTTTGCATATCGATTTCATTCCTGATCAAGTGGTTTTCCCGCACGAGGTAGCCGAGCTGCTCTCGAAACCGCAATGGCCGTGGGTGAAATGCATCATGAAGTGGAGCGAATAAGAGGAGGGGCTCTGATGAAGAGAAACGTAAGTTTGTGTAAAATGCTTGCATTGTCGTTAATTGTGCTCTTGCTTGCCGCGTGCGGAGAAAGCTCTGCATCTCCCGATAAGGACAAGCCTTTTGCCGGTAAACAATTAAATGTACTGTCGTGGGAAGGATATCAGGAGCCGGAATGGGTCGAACCGTTTCAGAAGCAGCACGGCGTCAAGATCAATGTCACCTACGCGGGAAGCGTGGACGAGATGTTTTCAAAAGCGGCCTCCGGCTCGCTTCATTACGATTTGATCTTTATGGATGGCGGCTCCGTTAGCCGGTACAACAAACTGAAGCTGATTCAGCCCATTGACGTTACCCAATTAAAGCATTACGGCGAGCTCATATCGAACATGAAGAGCATCAATGACAAACATATCGTGTCAGGTGGACAATCCTTTGCGATTCCGTTTGCCTGGGGATCCCTTCCTCTAGCGGTCAATAAGGATAAAGTGAAAGAGCCGCTCACCTCGTGGTCCGCCCTGTGGGACAGCAAATATAAGGGGAAAATTGCGACCATCGACGATGCGAACAATCAGGTTGCGACCACCGCGCTTATGCTCGGTTATCCCGATCCCTATAATCTCTCGGAGGAACAGCTCGCCGAAGTAAAGAAGAAGCTGATCGAGCAGAAGCCGCTGGTCCGTTCCTATTATTCCGGTTTCGAGGACGGCAAAAACCTGATGGCAAGCGGGGAGGCTTGGATTCTGTTTACGCAGGGCCCGACGATGGTGACGGATCTTAAGGATCAGGGCATGAACGTGGAAGAAGTCATTCCGAAGGAAGGGGCGCTTGTATGGATCGATAATGCCACAATCGGAGCGAAAACGGAAAACCCCGAGCTGGTTTACAGCTATATCGACTATTTAATCTCTCCCGAGGTCCAAGCCCAGTTGGTCAAGAAAACCGGCTATGGCGGGGTCAACGCCAAGTCCGTTCAAAAGCTTTCGAATGAAGAGGCGAAAAAGTCCCACATGGACGATCCGTCCTATTTTGACAAACTGGTGTATGTTGCGTTCCCCGAGAGCTTTGAAAAACGCGTCAAGCTTTGGAATGAAGTGCGGGCACAATAGAGGGCTGCTCATAATGGCTAGGATCAAGATCCTTACAGGGAAGGTAGGTTATATGGAAAACAACCAACACGTCGTACTCGAAATGGAAGGCGTAAAAAAACAATATGGCTCCTATACCGCAATCCAGCATTTGGACCTCTCGATACGAAGGGGGGAGTTTTTCTCCATCGTCGGACCGAGCGGATGCGGAAAAACGACCATATTGAAAATGATTGCGGGATTCGAATATCCGACGTCCGGATCGATCAGGATAGCCGGTAAGTCATCGGACAGGCTGCCCCCGCACAAGAGAAACGTCAATACTGTTTTCCAAAATTATGCTTTGTTTCCGCATATGAATATTTATGATAATGTGGCTTATCCAATGCGGATCAAGAAAATGGGTAAAGCGACTATACAAAAGTCCGTCATGGAGCATCTCGATATGGTGGGAATGGCCCAGCATGCCCATAAGGCGCCCCAACAGCTCAGCGGGGGGCAGAAGCAGCGGATCGCGCTGGCCCGGGCTATGATTTCCAGACCCGATATTTTGCTTCTGGACGAACCTTTGTCTGCTCTTGATTTCCATCTTCGTCAGGATATGCAGCGAGTGTTGAAGCAGCTGCAGCGTGAAAGCGGTATCACCTTTGTATATATTACTCACGACCAAGGGGAGGCGCTTAGCTTGTCGGATCGGATTGCCGTCATGAATCACGGTATTCTGCAGCAAGTAGACTCGCCTGCGGTCATCTATCAGAAGCCGGCTACGAAATTCGTTGCAGGCTTCATCGGGAAGACGAATATTTTGAAAGGCGTGTTCGATGCCAAGCGGTTGTTTGTCTTATCCTCCGGGCGGACCGGCTTCCGCATACGGGACGAGGGAGCCTATGAAGCCGGACATGAATTTTATATTTCGCTACGACCGGACAAAATCAGGTTTTCCAGCAAGGACGAGAGCTACGATAACTGCATACGCGGAGCTGTCATCGCCGACGTGGCGTACTACGGGTCCGAAAGGGAAATGATGCTGAATACCGAGGAGTGCGGGCCCCTGCTGGTCAAGCTCCACGAGCATGATTCGGCAGACTTGACAGTCGGAGAGAAGGTAGACCTTTATTTCCGTTCCGAAGACGTCATATCGATCCCGATAAGCGGTGCCGACTATGAATAACAAAACGATCATGACCGGCCTGACGCTCCTATGGGTTGCGCTGTTTATCCTTATTCCGATCGGTATAATGTTCGCATATAGTTTCTGGTATGTGGAAGATTTCAAGATTGTGAAGGAGGTGACGTTCCGAAACTACGAGGAAGTGATGTCGAACGGCACCTACCTCGCCATTTTGTGGAAGACGATCAAGTTAGCCGCTCTAATGGGGCTGCTGGCCACCTTGATCAGTTATCCTTTAGCTGTATTCGTTCATTTTCACGGAGGAAGGCACAAAGAGTTTCTGTATATGGCGGTTCTCGCGCCGCTGCTCGTAGGCTATTTGATCCGGGTTTACGCTTGGAGATCGATATTAGGCGAAAAGGGCGTCATCAATTCCATCTTGAATATAACGGGGATATTATCCGAGCCTACTGACAAGCTTCTGTTCAACAATTTTTCGGTTGTCGTTACGATGCTGTGCATTGCGATTCCGTTCACGTTCATACCCATATACAATGCTCTGGAGAAAATCCCTGCTTACCTGTTGAATGCGGCGGCGGATCTCGGTGCGAACGCGCGGCAGACGTTTCTGACGGTGCTTCTGCCGCTAAGTCTCCCCGGTATCGTAACCGGTTTTATGTTTGCCTTCATTTCGGCATTGGGGGATTATATGACACCATCGCTCGTTGGCGGAACTTCCGGCATATTGATCGGGAACTTTATTCAATCCCAGTTCGGAAACAGCTTCAACTGGCCGCTCGGTTCCGCACTCGCCATCGTACTTCTGACCATCACCCTTATAGTTATCGCCACATCCCAGAAACTGGGCGATGTAAAGGGCGTCATCGAAGAAGGGTAGGGAGACGACATGAAAATAGGGAAGCTCTTGCTTGTTGCATTCGTTTGTTTTGTCTTTTTCTTTATGTATTTCCCCATAGCGGTAATCGTCCTGTTTTCCTTCAACTCGGGTAAAGTATCGGCGTTTCCGATCGATGGATTTACGCTGCATTGGTATGCGGAGCTCTTCCGGGAACCGAAGCTGTGGCTTGCCGCCAAAAACAGCCTGATCGTCAGCATTCCGTCGGTCATCGTCAGTACCGTATTTGGAACGATGGCGGCATTCCTGTTCCAACGACATAAATTTCCGGGACAAAGCTTCTTGCAAATGGCCATCCTGATGCCTTATGTGCTTCCTGGCATTTTGACGGGCATCTCTTTAACGTTGCTGTTTAAATTGCTGAATGTGCCTTCGTCGCTATTGACCGTTGTTGTGGGCCATACCGTTCTGATTACGCCATTGATCATGATTATGACCATGAACCGTTTGAAGCGCTTTGACAGGTCCATCGAGCTGGCCTCCATGGATCTTGGTGCGAGTCCTTTCACGACATTCTTCCGAATCACGCTGCCGAATATCAAGGGAGCGATCATCGGCGGCATGCTGCTCGGCTTGACCATCTCCTTCGACGAAGTGATCGTGACCTTCTTCCTGATCGGTACCGACAACACGCTGCCGATGCAGATATGGTCGATGATTCGTTACGGGTTCTCGCCGCAGATCAATGCCATTTATTCCGTCATTATCGCCGTTACACTGTCTGTCGTGTTCTTCGCCAACCGGAGGAAGAGCACCCAAACGTAAGACGCGCCACATAAGACTTACATAAAAGGAGGAAATTTGAGCATGACACAAAGGATCGTATATTTTGGCGAAACAGCGGCCAAGATCAAATGCGTTGCCTTCGATAAAGACGGGACGCTGTTCGATGCGGTCGGGTTCTGGCACTATATCGATAATCTGCGAAAAGAAGAATTCGTCTCCCGGGTCGGACGCGAGCATCACCAAGCCTGGAACAAATTGATGGGGACTACGGAAGAGTCGGTCGATCATCAGGGCGTTCTGGCAGTCGCCTCCATGCAGGAAGAAATCACGATGACAGCAGGCCTTATCTATCAGTTGAAGGGCTGGCCGTGGATCCGGTGCAAGCAGTTGGCCGAGGATATTTTCAAAGGGGCTGATTCGAAGCTTGAGATTGACAAAGCTTTCCAACGGGTGGAAGGAGTTCCGGACATTTTCCATACATTGAGAGAGGCGGGAATCCGTACCGGCATTCTGACTTCCGATGCTTCAGCCCGCACTGAAGCTTGCATGCGCCTGCTGGATATTGCGGACCAACTGGAATTTGTCATTACGCCCGAAAAGGTCAAGAACGGAAAGCCTTCTCCCGATATGGTTTATCAAGCATGTGACATTCTGGGCATCCAGCCGTCCGAAATGGCTGTCGTCGGCGATTCACTGGTCGACTTGAGCATGGCCAAAGCCGCAGGCAGCTTGGCGGTCGGCATCATCACCTATGAAGGCTCCTCCGAAGTGCTCGCACCCGAGGCGGATGTTCTCATCCGTTCGCTTACTGAGATTCGAGTTGACCCTTCCTAATATGTTGTCGAAATCGGATGTGGCGGATTTGTCCAACGGGAACAAATTAACGGTTGCCATCGGTTCATATGGAACAGCGGAGCAGGAAGCTATACATGTTTATAAGTTTGATACTAGCCGGGGGACACTGGAGAGGCTTGGAGGAATTGCAGGAATCGAGAATCCGTCGTTTCTTGCGATTGGCAAAGATCGGTGTCAGCTGTATGCGGTAAGCGAGAATGGTTCCGGTGAAGTTGTATCCGTGAAAGCGGACGTTTCAGGCCGGATGCTTTCCGAGCTGAATCGCCAGCCTTCACATGGTGCGTTTCCTTGCCATCTGACCGTCGATCCGTCGGGAGAATGGTTATTGGCGGTCAATTATGAGGGTGGCAGCCTATGCGTTTACCCTATTGAGAAGGATGGGCGGATAGGCCGTCCCTCCGATCAAGTGCGTCATGCCGGAAGAAGCGTGAATCCGGCAAGACAAGGCTCGCCGCACCCTCATTCCATCATTGCGGTTCCGTCCACATCCTTTTACTTGGTATCGGATCTCGGGACGGACCATATTTATACCTATCGTCTTGACAGAAAGACGGGAGCACTGGAATTGCATGGCCGGATCGGGGTGGTACCGGGTTCCGGACCTAGACACTTGGCCGTACATCCTACGAAGCCATGGATTTATTCGATAGAGGAGCTAAGCTCGTCCGTCACCGTGTACCAGTTCGAGATGCAGACCGGGCAGATGAGGCCGATCCAAGCGATCTCCACTTTGCCAGACGGCTACACGGGGGAAAATACTTGCGCCGAAATTGCGGTATCCTCAGACGGAGCGTTTGTTTATGGCTCCAATCGGGGACATAATAGCATCGCAAGTTACAAGATTGACGAGGACGGTAGATTGGCCTTACTGGGACATACCGCTACAAACGGGGAAACGCCCAGACATTTTGCGCTGGTACCCGGAGGGAAATGGTTGTTAGCCGCCAATCAAGACACCGACTCGATCATCGTTATGAAAATCCATTCGTGGGGAATACCGGAGTTGACAGGACAACACTATGTTGTAGAGAAACCAAGCTGCATACAACTATTTTAATAGGAACCATCTACTGAACAACAAGAACGGAGCCACGCCGGATTGCGGGCTCCGTTTTTGTTATGAATTCCGCAATATCACAGATTCGCGGATATCTCTAATGGCATTCATTAGCAATAATGCTGCCTTTCCCAAGAAGTTTTTGTCTTTATAAGCCATGCCTATAGTGACGACAGGATGCAGGTCGGCCAAAGGTCTGATGACTGTTGAACCTGCCTGTTCCAGACCGTTGTACATGGGAACAATCCCGACGCCGAACTCTGCCTTTACCATTTGTTGAATTACGAATAGACTTCCAACCTCGATGCAAGAGAAATGGTTTTGTCCGGTTGGATAAATCGCCGTTTCCCAGAGCTCCCGATAGATGCATGTCGGTTCTTTGACCAGAACGGTTAGCCCTGCAAGGTCGCTCACCGTGATCCTATCTTGATCGGCTAAGGGATGAAGTATGTTTAGCATGATCCCTAATCTTTCCTCGATCAGTGGCTCAAACTCTAACATGAGGTTCGCCGATGGAGCCGAGCAAATGCCGAAGTCCAGTTCGCCTGCCTGAACCCTCTCTGCGATTGATCTGCTTCCGCTTACTTCCATGGTTAACTTCACCTTCGGTCGAGTCTTGCAAAAATCGGCTATGACGGTCGCTAGCTGCTGGCTTGCGAGGGGCTCGATCGCGGCAAAACGAACGGACCCGTTATCCCCTGTTGCGATATCGAAGACGGTTTGCCTCATGGATCCAATCGACTTCAGCAAAGCCAAGGCTTCCTGATAGAGCCATCGGCCGGCTTCAGTCAAGATCACGCGTTTGCCGTCGCGTACAAATAAAGAAACGCCCAGATCGGCTTCGAGACGTTGAATCTGGAGGGTTACCGTAGAGGGAGCATACTGGAGTTCCTCGGCGGCTTTCTGAAAATGACCAAGACGCACGCAAGCCTCAAAGGTCTTTAAAGCTCGAATATCCATGGTTATCTCCTTTACTTTAAAAATAATGAATCATTTATTCGAATAATTCAATTTTACAAAAATATACCAAGAAGCTACACTAGGGTCAACAAATAATTACAGAGGAAGATGGGGTTGTGGGAACAAAATCTGCATTCAATGGGATCACTCTATGGGCATCGCTTTTGTTTGTCGTCATTCTTGGTTTTTCCCGGCTCTCCTATGGCATGTTCTTGCCGGGAATACAGAGGGTAATTGGAGGAAGCTACGGACAGCTCGGCCTATTAGGCACAGTCAACTTTATCGGTTATTTGGTCGGGACCTTGTGTCTTTCCCCGTTGATCTCGCGGTTTCCGGACCGCAAGCATGTCATCAATCGAATGATATGTGTTTCGCTCGGCTTGGCTATGGTCGGCTCGGCCTTTAGTCACCATTACACCCAACTCGGGCTATGGCGGTTCACAATAGGCTTGTTATCGGCCTTCGCTACGGTGTTAGTCCTATCCATTGCAATGGATGCCGTTCGACCGGCGGAAAGAGGAGTGGCATCGGGTCTTATATGGCTGGGCGGCTCGGCCGGTATTCTAGTGACGGGTTTATTCGCCCCGATTACCATTGATCCTTCTCACTTGCAGGGGTGGCGATATGCTTGGGGGGCCATGGGCGTATTCGGCGTAATTGCCGCGTTCGGTTTCGAGTTCGTCACCAAAAAACAGGGAACTGTAATAATACCACCGCCGATGGAAGGCAAGCCACGAGAGCAAGAACGCGTTAATGGGTATGATCTTCTGCTGAACCGTAAGAAGCTCTTGTTCCTGATCGGTTCTTATTTCTTCTTCGGATGGGGATATATTATCTATTTCACGTATTTGATTCCTTATCTGGTGAGCAAAGGCATTCCGTCCCTCTATTCCGGGTTGATCTGGTCTGGAATCGGATTGGCGGGTTTATTTAACGGATGGATCGGAGGCAAAGCGATTGACCGTTGGCCGAGCGGGTATACGCTTGCGTCGGGGTTAACCTTGGGGGCGATCGGTGTGAGTGGCGTAATCACGGATCATCTATTTTTTACAGCATGGGGGGCTATCACGGTTGGGTTGGTTTCCTTTATTACTCCGCCGCTGATGACAACTGCGCTTCTTCAGCGTCATGTCCCTCCTAGCGCCTATGCGGCATGCCTTAGCATAGCCACTGCCTTTTTTGCCTCTGGCCAGATTATCGGTCCCCTTGTTGGTGCCATGGTGATCGAACGGTACGGCTTGCAATTCGGCGTGGCATCCAGCGCAATCTTTATGACGATAGCCGCTGCGTTGGCTGGATTGTACGGACATCAGCAACGAAAGCTTGAGAACCGTAATTTGCCTGCCAGCGGTTGAAAAAATAATAAGTGACAATAGCTGTCACCATTAACGAATAAAATGGAGATGGGAGAGAATACATGATGATGAATTCCCGCGAAGGCGGTTCGGCCATGAGAAAATACTTTCATTCGGGGAAGCTTCGGCTTTCCTACCTGGATTTTGGCGGAGGCAGCGAACGAACGCTTGTTATGCTGCATGGGTATATGGCCAATGCAAGGTCATTTTCGGAGTTGGCCTTGCGATTTAGAGACTGGCGGGTTATTTCTCTGGATCAACGAGGGCACGGTTGGAGCGATCATCCTGCCGGGAATGAATACGCAAGGGATGATTACGCGAAGGATATCCTGAACCTCGTTCGGTCGGAGCTTGGGGGTGATCCTATCACCATCTTAGGTCATTCTTTGGGCGGATTGAATGCTTATCAATTCGCGGCCCGTTATCCCGAATTAGTGAAAGCCATTATCGTCGAGGATATCGGCGCTGAGATTAACGCTGATTTCTCCTTTGCCGATAAGCTTCCCATCCGGTCGGCTTCTTTAAAGGAACTGAGAGAATCGCTTGCAAGCGCAGGACTCCGTGCTATTGATTATTTTGCCGAAAGCGTGTTTGAGGATGAACTAGGTTGGGGATTCCGAACGGATCTGAAGGGGCTGCGAGTATCTGTTCCTCAATCCAATGGGTTGTGGTGGGATGACTGGTTAGGTTCTAGCAGCCCGATCCTGCTGATTCACGGCGGGAAGAGCTTCATTCTTGATACGGAACAGGCGAAACGTATGGAACAGCGAAGACCTAATACTAAGCTTATCGTGTTCGAATCATGCGGCCACGGTGTCCACACCGATGATTTAGACGGTTATTTTCATGCGGTAAACGAGTTTCTTACCGAACAGCAGCCCATGGAAATAGACAAAAGGAACAACGCTTAAAGCGAATGATAACCAGGAAAGGGATGAGGAGATGTACGTTACAGTTAAAGATTGGATCGCCGAATGGAAAAACGAGGCTGTATTGACCCAGAAGGTGTTGGACGGGCTGACCGATAAAGCGCTCTTGCAGCAGGTAGATCCGGAGGGGCGTACGTTGGGGAGGATTGCGTGGCATTTTGTCACGAATATCCCGGATTATTTAACTGAATTCGGAGTCACGGTAGCGAAAGTGTCAAATCCAGACGAAGTGCCGTCTGCCAAGGAGATCGCGGAGACCTTTCATGAGGTAAGCTCTCATGTAGTCGAAGCTCTTGAGGAGCACTGGACGGACGACTCGTTGAAGCAAATCCAAAATGCGTTCGGACGAATGGAGTCCAACGCGACGATCTTCATGGGATTGATCAAACACATCGTCCATCATCGAGGTCAGGTGACCGTTCTGATGCGCCAAGCGGGGGTTCCTATTCCTGCCGTATATGGCCCTTCCAAGGAAGGCTGGGTGCAGTTAGGGCTGACGCCGCCGCTATAGGGGTTTCAGCATAAACGAAGGATCGTGCGGAGAACAACGACAAAACGGCAAATCGAAAATCGGCAAAAAACCTCCGCGAGGGAGGTTTTTTGTCAGCAACGGATTCGTACTTACGAGCGGGCATGCTCCGCCATACGGTTAGCATTGCTGGAAGCTTGATCTGCGGCCTTATGAGCCATGGATACAGCTTTGTCCGTAGCTTCATGAGCTTTATCCGAAGCTTTATTCGTCATTTCATGGGCTTTGTCAGCTGCACGCTCGGTCATTTCCTTTGCTTTATCCGCCGCGTTCTGCGCCGAATCGGCAATCCGCTCCGTCATGTCCTGAGCTTTATCCGCCAAGGTGCTGCTGTGCTCCTTCACGATCTGAACCGTTTCGGCCGCTTTGGTCTTGCATGATTCGACCAGATCGGCTCCCTTGGATTGAAGCGTCTGGAAGCGGTCCTTCAGATCGCTTCTCAGCTCGCGACCCGTCTTAGGGGCAGTCAGCAGCGCAATCGCCGCTCCCGCAAGACCTGCTACTACCGTACTCATAAACATTCCGCCGCGCTTTGTTTCTACTGAACTCATATCTCTCAGCTCCTCTTGATTTAGAATATATGCATATCCGTCTACGTCTAGGAAATCATCCGGCAGCCGTTAAGCTGCGTTGCGACCGAAGCCGCGAGCGACCAGTCCGAGCAAGAAAACGAACAGTGCAGCACCGATTATCGCAGGAATGACGGCAAAGCCTCCGATGACAAGTCCAAGGTCGCCGATTCCAAGCTGACCGAATAGCCAAGCGCCAATCCAGGCTCCAACGAAACCGGCAATCATCGAGCCGATGATTCCTCCGGGCATGGCGCCAGGTGCGAGAGCCGATCCGATAGCTCCAATTACGACTGCCATAATCAGTGTAATTAGCAGGCCTATCATGTCTTTCACGCTCCTTGTTTTGGTTATTGACTTGCTTGTCTACTTTTACCCGAGGCCATTCGGGGTGAAACAAAGGCAGCTGGAGAGGGGTCGTCGTACGGGAGGGGAAGATGACCGTCAAGGATGATAAGAACGAGATAAGGCCCGAGCTGGCGGAGGCTTGGGTGCGGGCCCCAAAGCGATAAAGCCGTATCGACAGGATAAGTCCCGTCGGTACGGCTTTTCTTCAAGCTATCAGGGAAGAGGGGGACGAAGCGGGGATCAAACCCGGGAGCCCGACGTCTGTCTGAACTTGTTGGGGGTCAGACCGACATGCTTCTTGAACAGCTGGCAAAAGTATGAGAAGTTGCCCAGCCCGATCTGGCCTCCGATCTCCTGGACGCTGAGGTCCGTTGTCCGCAACAGCCAGCAGGCCTGACGGATGCGACGGGCCGTTACGTATTCGGTAATCGTGCTTCCTACGCTCTGGCGGAACAGCGCCGAGACGTGATTCGGCGACAGATGGATGTCCTGGGCAAGCCGGTCCAGCTCGAAGGGCTCCGTATAATGGGCTTCCACCCAGCTCATGATCTGTTCCGCTGTAGACAGTCCTTGACGGCCTGCGCCGGAGAGCCGCGCTTGCTTGCGATCCCCGGCAAGTCCGGAAGCCGCTTGGGCATGAGATTTCAAGCGATGTAGAAAGGCGGTTAGAAACAAGAGCTGCTCCTCCAGCAGATGCTCGGCATGCTTAGCCGAGGCGGCCTGCAGCCGGCCGGCATAATCCCGAAGCAACTCCTCCAGAGCAGGGATGTCCGGGATCTGAAAGGACTGCCATGCCTGCGGGTCTTTCCACAGCGAGCGAAAAAAATCGCTTAAGCCGGGAAACGGACCCAGCGACTGCTCAAGCACGACCGGCTCGAAGACAAACATCGACCGCACGTACCGCTGTTGCGGCAGGTCATGGATACGGATACGATGCAGCTGGAAGGGGCGGAAGCAAAGAATCGTACCGGGAGATACCTCGATAAGTTGTTGTTCCATTACGACGGTACCCTTGCCTTCGTGAATGATCAGCAGCTCCATGCCCTGGTGGGCGTGGTAGATTTCCTGAAACTCAAACGTGCGGTCCTTGAAAAAAGAAAGCTGAACCGGATGCAAGTTCAGATTCATATAATTCATCGTCTTCATCAGAGGTTGCCTCCATCGTAATATAACAACATTTTATCATAAGCTGGCTAAACTATTTGAGCGTTTTTTTTGCTAGGATGAAGATAGGGTGTACGAAAGACGAAGGAGGAATACAGCGATGACAGAGCGGAGATTGAACGAAGGCTGGGAGCATTATCGCGGAAGTCTCGGAGGGATCTGGGAGGTTTGGCGTGCCGATAAATTGCAGAATCACTATAACGTGCCCTGGGAGCCGATAACGCTGCCGCATACGTATAACGGCCTCGACGTGATGGACCCGGACGGGAAATACTATCAGGGACCGGGCTGGTACCGAAGCCGGCTGGAGGTGGATAATCCGTTTCCGAAGGGACGGACGCTGCTGCATTTCGAGGGAGCTGGTCAGCGCACCGATGTGTATGTCTACACGGAGAAGGTCGGCTCGCATCTCGGCGGCTACGACGAATTCACGGTAGATATCACGGAGGCGGCCCTCCAAGCCAAGGGGATCGAGCGCTATGCAGGACGGGTGCCGGTCGCAGTAGCTTGCGATAACAGCCGGGAGCTTGAGACGATCCCTTCGGATGCAAGCGATTTCAATCTGTACGGGGGCATATACCGGTACTTGAACCTGCGATACGTCCCGCAGATTTCGCTGGCTGAGGTCCATGTGGAGACCGATGTGAACGGTCTAACCGGACCGGCAGAGGCCGGAAGCGGCCGCTGCATTGTCAGGATCAAGGCGAGTCTGTATAACCCCGAGGGGGTCAGCGGCGAGGCGAAGCTGACGATCCTGCTGAAGGATCGGGAAGGGCGACGCATCGGGATAGCAGAGAACACCTGCGAGGTATGGGAAGGGCAGCGCGAGATAGCTGCGCTGGTCATCGAGCAGCCGCAGCTCTGGTCCCCGGACGACCCTTACCTGTATACGTGCTCGGTGACGCTGCAGGTGGAGGATGGCACGATGGAAACGGTGGAACGCTTCGGCGTGCGCACCTTCGAGTTCGTCAAGCAAGGTCCGTTCAAGCTGAACGGCGAGAGGCTGCTGCTGCGCGGCACGCACCGGCATGAGGACCATGCGGCGGTAGGAGCGGCGATGACGGAGGAGCAGATCCGCGAGGAAATGCGGCTCATCAAGGAGATGGGCGCGAACTTTATTCGCCTCGGCCATTACCAGCAATCCCGGATCGTGCTGGACCTGTGCGACGAGCTCGGGATTCTCGTGTGGGAGGAAATCCCTTGGTGCCGGGGCGGCCTAGGCGGACCGGATTACCGGCAGCAATGCAAGGATATGCTGACCGCGATGATCAGCCAGCATTATAATCACCCGTCGGTCATTTTATGGGGACTCGGCAATGAGAACGACTGGGAGTGCGACTTCGACTACTTCGATCAGGAAGAGATCCGTGCGTTCATGAAGGAGCTCCACGAGCTGTCGCACCGGCTTGATCCGAGCCGACTGACTGCCATCCGCCGCTGCGAGTTCTGCAAGGACATTATCGATGTGTATTCGCCATCCATCTGGGCGGGCTGGTACCGGGGCGTCTATACGGATTATGAATCAAGCAGCCGGACGGCCTTCGAGAACGTCGACTCGTTCTTCCATATGGAATGGGGCGCGGATAATCTGGCGACCCGTCAT
This sequence comes from Paenibacillus puerhi, assembly GCF_009846885.1. Classification (GTDB taxonomy): domain Bacteria; phylum Bacillota; class Bacilli; order Paenibacillales; family NBRC-103111; genus Paenibacillus_G; species Paenibacillus_G puerhi. The sequence continues at coordinate 15,016 of NZ_WUWM01000048.1, read as the reverse complement.
GTGGAGAAGACGTTCACCGGGTTTGAATTCATCCAAAGCAGCGGGGAGGAGACGGATGAGCGGGACGGGGATTATTTGCTGACGGGCGGCGAGGCTCGCATGTCGCGTGACGGCGACTGGTCGGAGACGTACTTCTGCGAAATGATCGACTGGTACTTGAAGTCGCAGGAGCAGATGGACTGGCTGACGGGCGCTGCGCAGTGGGCGTTCAAGGACTTTGCCACGCCGGTGCGGCCGGATTCGCCGATCCCGTACCTGAACATGAAGGGCATCGTGGAGCGGGATCTGACGCCGAAGGAAGCGTACTATGTGTTCCAGTCGTACTGGGCGAGCAAGCCGATGGTGCGCATCTACGGACATTCGATGCCGGTACGCTGGGGCGGAGCCGATGAGCTGAAGCAGATCAAGGTATACTCCAACGCGGATGAGGTCGAGCTGTTTCTAAATGGGGAAAGCCTGGGCGTCCGCAAGCGGGATTCGCAGAACTTCCCGGCGGCGGGCCTGCGCTGGGACACGCTGCTGACGGCCGGCGAGCATCAGGTGCGCGCCGTAGCCGTGAAGGACGGCGTCACAGTCAGCGACGAGCTGAGCTTCGTGTATCAGACGCAAGTCTGGGGCGAGCCTGCAGCGCTGCAAATGACGGCCGAGCCCCAGTCAGACGGCCGGGTCTATGTGGAAGCGCGGGCGGTAGACGCGCACGGCGTGTTCTGCCCCGACGCGGCGCGATTCGTGCGCTTCGGGCTTGCCGGCGACGGCCGCCTGCTCGACAACCTTGGCACGATCCGCGGCTCCAGGCTGGTGCAGCTTGCGGGCGGCCGGGCGGGCATCTATGTGAACCCGCGGGGCGGACTGCCTGCCGGGATAACGGTACGGGATTTCGTAACCGCCGGCGGACCGGCGTCGTCGCTGACTCCGCTGCGTACGGAAGGGAGCGAAGCGGGCCGGCAGGCGGGTCTCGGGCTGGATGGCGCTGCAGAAGAGGGCGGTACAGCCCCGGCTCCCCGGGTATCCGTTGTCAGCGCGGCTTGCGAAGGAATGGCTACGGCGTGGGTGACAATTACGGCCAACTAAACCGATTATGGGAGGCGCAGGGATATGAACGGGATTACGTATACAGAGAGATGGAAGCAGGCGGACCGGTTAGAGGACATTTTACCGGAGGTATGGACGGCACTGAGGGAGAAGGTAGACCGGATGATCGTCCAGCTGGGGGACAAGTCGCCGCATGTGGCCAAGGACGACGGGATTTACGACGATATGAGACTCGACTGGTGGACCTCCGGCTTCTGGCCGGGCATTCTGTGGATCATGCATGAGATGACGGGGGAAGCGCGGTATAAGGACGCAGCCTGGGGCTGGGACGAGAAGCTGGAGCAGAAGATGGGGATGGACAATAACTTCCACCATGATGTCGGCTTCCAGTTCCTTCCTACGGCTGTGATCAAATACAAGCTGACGCAGGATGCGGATGCTAGACGCCGCGGCCTGCAGGCTGCGAATTTCCTGGCGGGACGCTTTAATTTGAAGGGCTCGTTCCTCCGGGCGTGGAATCAGGAAAAAACCGGCTGGTCGATCGTCGACTCGTCCATGAACCTGTCCCTGCTGTTCTGGGCAGCCGAGGAGATCGGCGATCCCCGGTTCGACCATATCGGCCGGGCGCATGCGGACACGGTCGCCGGCAAGTTTATCCGCGAGGACGGCTCGGTCAACCATATTCTGAGCTTCGATCCGCAGACCGGGGAGCTTATCGAGTCGCTGGGCGGGCAGGGCGCCGGTCCTGACTCGGCCTGGAGCCGGGGCGCGGCTTGGGCGCTGCACGGTATGGCCAACACGTATCGCTATACAGGGGATGTGCAGTATCTGCATGCGGCCCAGCGGGTGGCGCATTATTTTCTGGCGTGCCTGCCGGAGGATGCGGTGCCTCACTGGGATTTCCGCCCAGAGGGCGGACTGGAGGGCGAGCCGCGCGACACCTCGGCGGCGTCCTGCGCCGCATCCGGCTTGCTGGAGCTGGCGGAGGCGCTGCCGGGGGCGGAGGGCCAGCTTTATGCCCAGGCGGCCCGGCGCATCCTGCTGTCGCTGACGCGCAGCTACGCCACATGGGACCTTCCCGTGCATGAGGCGATCCTGCTCGAAGGCACCGGGCACAAGCCTGCGGGTCAGAATGTGAATGTATCGCTGATCTACGGCGATTACTATTACGTAGAAGCGCTGGCCAAGCTGATGGGCTGGAAGACGCGCATTTTCTAAACCGGCCGGCTACAGCTGCCGGGGGCCGCCTGCGTGAGCGCGGCGTGCAGCATGAACCATCTGCCAGGTAAGCAAAGCAAACAAACGCCGCTCGTCCTCCAGGGATCGGGCGGCATTGTTTTGCTTAGAAGCAGCTATCCTTATCGGGCGCTCTCCATCAAGGTATGAACGCCCTGCATGCGCTGCTTGAACACCTTGGGGGAGCAGTGGTTGTGACGCTTGAACAGCTTATAGAACTGGGCCATGTTCGGGATGCCGACACAGTCGCCGACTTCCGTGATGCTGAGATTTTGCGTCAGCAGCAGCCGCTCGGCGGCCTTGACCCGCTTGTAATTGACATAGTCGATGAACGAGAGACCGATCACCCGGCGGAACAGCTTAATAAAGTAATGGTAGCTGAGATGAAGCAGCTGGCATACGTCCTCGACCGTTATTTTCTCGCTCAGATGGCGGTCCACATAATCCAGCGCCGGACGCAGGCGGGTAAGGTCCGCGTCCTCGACTGCATCAAGCAGGCCCCGCGTGTCGGAGCGCAGCAGAAGCAGCAGCAGCTGTCTGATCCCGGCGCTGACGGCCAGCTCATAGCCGAGCCGGCGTTCTTGGGCCTCGCGATAGATGGTCATGATCAGAGAGCCGGCTGCCTCCTTCACAAGCGGCTGCTCGGCGAACATATAGTTAAGCTTGCTTAAAGGCTCAGTCAACTCAGAGAACGAGTTCAAGTACGGCAGGGTGCTCTGGTCGAAATGCCGGGACAGATCGACCTGAAAGACGATGTACCGCAAGAGCTCGCCCGGACTGGCGGAGTGAGTGCGATGGAGCTGCGATGAACCGAGCACCATGACATCGCCGGGACCGAGTATGGTATGCTCATACTTGGTTTGTACGCCGAGTCGTCCGTCCGTGATGAGAAGGAATTCCACTTCTTTGTGAAAATGCCACAGCCATGGGGCAGCCTTCTTCGATGCGGCCTCTGTCGAAGCGGCGGCAGACGACTCGGCAGAGGGCGCTTCAGGCGTTCCTCCGGACGATTCGGCGCCGGGAGGGGGGTCCGAGCGGATTTCCCATATTTTCAAGAACAGCAAAGGGTTCTGGTAGACTACATCTTCAATTTCGACATCCGGTTGTCCGGGGGGCAGTGGGTTCATGGCGACGGCTACCTCGCTTTTCTGACTCTTCATCAACAGGAGACAAGGGACCGCGAGTTAGCGGTTTTATCCCTTGTAGTATATCACGTCATTCGGCCGGAAAGCAGTTTTGCATATAGAACGGGCACAATTTAGCATATCTTTTCGCCTCTTGAATCACTATACTGAGAGTAACAAGTACGAAATCATGGAGGGATATGGCAATGAGCCAACAAGTACGCGTAACTGTGTGGAATGAATTTCGTCATGAAAAAGAAAACGAACACATTCGTTCCGTCTATCCCAGCGGCATCCATACCGCTATCGGCGAAGGTCTGGGCGAAGGGGTACAGGTTACCTATGCCACGCTGGATGACCCTGAGCATGGACTTAGCGAAGAGGTGCTGAACAATACCGATGTTCTGATCTGGTGGGGACATAAGGCGCATGGCGACGTACAGGATCCGATCGTGGATCGCGTTCATCAGCGGGTATTGAAGGGCATGGGCCTGATCGTGCTGCACTCCGGCCACTTCTCCAAGGTGTTCAAGAAGCTCATGGGTACCGGCTGCGATCTGAAATGGCGCGAGGCGGACGAGAAGGAGCGCATCTGGGTTGTCGCTCCGAATCATCCGATCGTGGAAGGGATCGGAGAGTATATCGACCTGGAGGAAGAGGAGATGTACGGCGAGCACTTCGACATCCCGGCTCCGGACGAGCTGATCATGGTCAGCTGGTTCGAAGGTGGCGAAGTTTTCCGCAGCGGCTGCACCTTCAGCCGGGGACAGGGCAAAATCTTCTACTTCCGTCCCGGACACGAAACGTATCCGACCTATTACAACGAGCAAATCCGCCGCGTTATTCGCAATGCGGTGTTCTGGGCGAAGCCGTCGACCCGCGAATATCCGAAGTACGGCAATCACAAGCCGCTTGAAACGATCAAAGGCAAGGGCTAGATAACCCGAAGCCAGGACGCGTAGCGACGGGCAAACATATCTATTATCAAACCGGACTGCGTTGGATAACTAGCGCAGCCGGTTTTTTTTTTGTAGAATCGGGCAGGAATGAGCAGGTTATTGGCAGGAAATGTATCCCCGAATGTCGAACGTTAGGTGATGAAATGTCACATCGATCGTTCGTCTGAAAGGGTGCATGTCATTCATGCTGACAACCTTACTAAGCAATTTGCTGTTTTTAATTTTTCCGGTCATCGGTTTGTACGTGCTTGGAGCAGACCCTCGCAGGGGTAAGAGGGGGATGGTGGTCTGTGCGCTGCTTGGCTCGGTTTCGCTTCTGTTGTGCGAATGGTTTCCGATTCCCCTGACGGACGGCTTTACCTTCAATCTGCAATACAGCATTCTGATCATCGTTTCTCTCTACGGCGGTCATCTGGTGTCGATCGTACTGACTGTGATGATGATCCTGCTGCATCTTATATGGGGCCAGGCTTCCGATGGTTACTCCTGGCTGGAGATTCTGGGCGTGTCGGCGCTGCTTCAGTACGGCATCCCGCACTTCCCCCGGTTGTCCTCCCGGTCCAGAGTCGCCGTGGTAGTGGGCTTCTCGACCTTGTCTATCCTGGTTTCCTTGTATGGCTACTTCCACACGGCTCCGAAGTCGGCTCATCCCGGGCTTAGGGTCTGTCTGCTTCTGAGCTTGATCATTCAAGGGGTAAGTGCGGGCATGGTTGCGGCCTTCATCGAAGCGATGAGACGGCAATTCGAGCTGCGGGAGGAACTGGCTCAGCTGGAGAAGCTTCGCGTGATCAGTGACCTGGCGGCCAGCGTATCTCATGAGGTGCGCAATCCGTTGACGGTGTCCCGCGGCTTCATGCAGCTGCTGCTCGAGCAGCGTGCCGATCAGGAGCCGGATTCCCGGTATTTGCGGCTTGCTCTTGAGGAAATGGCCCGGGCCGAGCATATCATCAACGATTTCCTGGCTTATGCGAAGCCTGAAGCGGAGCGAATAACCCGGCTGCGGATCGCGGATGAGCTTGGCTATGCCGCCGGTGTCATGGAATCTTATGCGCTGCTGGGGAAGGTAGAGATCCGGCTGCAGCATGAGGGCGACGGAGAGGTGCTCGGGGACCGCCAGAAATTTCGCCAGTGTCTGATCAATCTGCTGAAAAACGGAATCGAAGCGATGCCGGGAGGCGGCAGCCTCGAGATCAGGGCCGTCTACGAGCCGGGGCGGGTGTCTGTTATCATTCAGGATAGCGGCAGCGGGATGTCGCCGGAAGAGGTAAGGAATCTGGGAACGCCCTATTACACCACGAAGACCAAGGGCACGGGGCTTGGGACCATGGTCGCCTTCAGCATCGTCCGGGCGATGAAGGGCAGGATCGACGTGACGAGTACGAAAGGTGTGGGCACCCGGTTCGAGCTGCGGCTGCCGCTGTGCTAAAGAAGGAAAAAGCCGCTGTATCCGCCCCGGACAAAGGGGAGATACGGCGGCTTCTTCATGTACGCCGGGCGAATTACCAGCCGCGCAAATAGGGCTTGGGCGCTTCGAGCTTGACGTCGAGCTGCTTGGCTGCGGTACGCGGCCAGTAAGGATCGCGCAATAGCTCGCGGCCGAGGAAGATCAGGTCGGCACTGCCGGCCTGAAGAATATCCTCGGCCTGCCGTCCTTCGGTGATGAGGCCGACCGCGCCGGTCGCGATACCGGCTTCATTGCGCAGCTGGTGCGCAAACGGCACCTGATAGCCCGGACCGATATTCGGCGGAACGGCAGGAACGACAGCCCCGGAGCTGACGTCGATCAGGTCGACGCCCTGCGCCTTCAGCCTCCGGGCATAGTCGACGTAATCATCCGGGGTCAACCCTTCGGGATGATAGTCATGGGCGGAGACGCGGACGAACAGCGGTCCGTCCCATTCGCGCTTCACCGCCTCCACCACGTCATGAAGGAATTGATAGCGGCGGTCACGGTCACCGCCGTAGGCATCGTCGCGCTTGTTCGAGAGCGGCGACAAAAATTCATTGATCAGGTACCCGTGAGCGGCATGCACCTCGATCACATCGAATCCCGCTTCCCGAGCCCGGCGCGCGCCGGCGGCGAAGGCGTCGATCTCTTCCTGAATCTGCTGCAGGGTCAGAGCTTCAGGCGTCCGGCTCTTCTCATCGAAGGCGATCGCCGACGGCGCTACGATCGGACCGTCCACCTGGGCCTTGCGCCCGGCATGGGCCAGCTGGATGCCGATATGGGAGCCTTGGCCGTGCACGAGTCCGGTCAGCTCCTTCAAGCCGGCGATATGGTCATCGCTCCAGATGCCCAGGTCCTGGTCGGAGATCCGGCCCTGAGCCGTTACCGCGGTCGCCTCGACGATGATCAAGCCGACTTGGCCTGTAGCGCGCGACGGATAGTGCACGCGGTGCCAGTCGTGGACCCGTCCGCTTTTGTCCTCCGAGGCATACATGCACATCGGGGACATGACGATCCGGTTTTTCAACGTGAGGTTTTTAATGGAATAAGAAGTAAACAGCATAAAGGCTCCACATCCTTAACCGTTATTCTCTTTAATAATGTAAGTCATTAACTACATGTTTCAAGCTAACTTAATCATAGCATATCGATGGGGATATATACAAAAGCTTCTGGAAGCAAGGAGTGCATGTCTGGACAGTAACGTCATTGAAGGACCGACAAAGGCCGGATGCTCTACCGAGCTTGTCCAGTCTCGCTCATTTCTATTCAGCGTCAGCGGATAGAAGGTTGCCGGGAGGTCGGTGGAGTGGCGGAGAAGGTATCTGGGCGGCTTCGTAATGGCTTGTTGGGCATGATGGAGAGGGAGGGGAAGAGGAGAGAGAGATAGAGGAAAGGGGCAGGGGCAGGCGGCGGGGGGGTGGCGGTGGGCAGTTGGCGGTGGGCAGTTGGCGGTGGGCCGGAGGACGGCAGAAAACTTGCCGCGGCGGCTTAACCGTCGAGAGCGGTTATCTAGGGTGGGTACAGCTTGGGTTGAGCCAAGCGGAGGTGCGGGGCACACTAGTAGAACGCTCCCGAAGTAACGTTACTCGTCCCCAATGCCTGCATGGATCGGCTAACGGACATGGCGTACTCTTAGCGGTCTCACACGCCGGGAAAACCGAGAAATTGTCGCTCTAGCGGTCCGATATGTCCCTTACATTCGTATCCGTGTCCATCCCAACCACTAACGGTTTTATACGAAAAATCGCACGTATATCCCCGCCCAAGGTGAAATGAGCCGTTTTTGTACGAAAAATCGAATAAAGTGACGCATATAGTTGCTCGAAGCTTGCGTTTTATATGAAAAATCGAACAAACATTCCCGCCTAGTGTGAAAATGAGCCATTTTTGTTCGAAAAATCGTATAAAGAGGCACGTCTAGCTGATAGAACATGTCCGTTAACCGTAACCCCGCCACCGCTCCTATGTTGCTCCATTATTACATTACTTTCAGATCACTATACTGGACGTAGAGAAGCTGGGCCGCTGCGTCCTGCCGCTTGCGTCAGGGAGAGGCTGGCCGTCGGTGCAGGGACTGCGCCGGAGCAGGCCGCTCAGCTGCAGAATCGGGCGAGCATGGTGGGCATGAGAAAGCCGCCCGTGCGTGTCGCTATCACGGCGGGCGGAAAAGACGTCTCGCGTATGGATGAGCCGAGGCGAGTCGGGGGCGAGGTAAGCCGCCCTGGGCGCGGACCTATAGGGCGAAGGCGAGTCGAGGATAAGGCAAGCTGCCCCCGGGCGCGAACTTGGGGGAGCGGAGACGGGTAAGCCGTCTGTGGATGCGGCAGTTACGGACGCGCCGGGGGCAATCCGCCGTCCGCGGAGCAGAGGACGGCGTATGCCCCGTTACCTACGGCCGCCGGTCTATGTCGCCACTAACGCCGAGCTCTTGCTTTACGGGCGCCGCTCTTGCGCCTGCGGCGGCGTCTGCGGCGCGGACGCCGCTCCTCCACGATTTCTTCCTCGGCTGCTGCTGCTTTCCTTCCTTTGCCGAAGGAGCCCATTAGCAGCTTGATCATCGGAGCCATCTGCTGGACGCTCTGAACCATTTTTTGCATTTTGCCGAAGGTATCCACGATCCCGTCAATGCCGCCCAAGCGGTCGACAAGCTGCTTGACCTGCTGAATGTTGAAGCTGCTGCCGCTGCCTCCTGCCGCACTGCCTCCGCCTCCGAACAAGGAGCCTAAGCCGGAGAGCGCTCCGCCGCCCCCCTGAGCGGGAGGGAGGACCTGAGGATTGAAGGCGGCTTGCTGAACAGGCAGCTCCGCGCCGAGGCCGGGATAATTGCCTAACGCGCCTATGTCTCCATAGCCGCTCGGCGTCAGGGCGCGCGTCTGCACAGGCGGACGGGCGCCATAGCCGCCGTAATGCGGCCTTCTTGCGCCAGCCGAAGGCAGCGCTGAAGTGTGGGGATGTGCGCCGCGATTGCCGATCGTTTGTTTCGTGAAGGTCATGGTGATTCATTCCTTTATCCATGTGATCTCGCAGCTCTGCTGCGGCGGGACTTTCATCCATCATCGGTTTCCTTGTATACTGTATGTGCTAGGCGAATGGATGGTATGGACTCCTGTCACGGTTTTGTAGATTTTGGCCTATACATGATTTAGCGCACTGCCGCATAAAAAGAGTAACGTTTCACAAACGTGAAGGAAGGATTTCGTACCCGCGTGTCGAATAGGTTGAGTGTCCAATGTGTGAATCCATTGTAAACCGAACCCGATTCAGAGTAAGATAGGGTTGGATAGATCATCGAGGGGTTGAACGTTGATGCAATTGAAGAAGTTGAACGATAAAGCGATAGACCAGCTGTTTGAGGCGATATTGACGCTCAAGGATATAGAGGAATGTTATGTGTTCTTCGACGATTTGTGCACCGTGAACGAGATTCAGTCGCTATCCCAGCGGCTGGAGGTAGCGCGCATGCTGCGCAAGGGCAACACATATAACCAGATCGAAGCGGAGACGGGCGCCAGCACGGCGACGATCTCGCGGGTCAAGCGCTGCCTGAACTATGGCAATGACGGATATAAAATGACGCTGGAGCGACTCGGGCGTTAAGCGACTCCCAGTCTTCGCCATGTTTGCATGAAGCCTGGGCAGGGTGTATGGCTGAAGGCCGGCAGAAGCGGCTTAACCTGAGTCGGGCTGTATTTGGCAAGATTGTTCGGCTGGGCAAATGGAGTCGGTAAGGCCAACGAGTCTCCGTCGGTCTGTACAGACGGGGCTCAGGGTCCATGGGCCGCCCGTCTGGGTGAGCTGGCCTCGGCTCGTAGATATGCCGTTTCCGGCCGCTTGGCCGGCTCTGACAATAGCAACAAGCGAATCCTACTCGGTCGCGGCTGAGCGGGATTTTTCTTGTTCATGAGCGGAAGCGGGGCTCGTTTTTGGAGAGGGGGCACAGGGTGTGGTAAAATACGGGATATTGATCATCAGCCATGGCTCCAGAAGCCAGAAGTGGGTGAGGCTCGTGGATGAAGCCGTCCAAGCGATGCGCGTACCGGCGGGTCTCCCGGTCATCTCTTCCTATCTGGAGATCGTAGAGGGGCGCTTGATTCAGGACGGCATCGATGAGCTGGAAGGCCAGGGCGTGACGGATATCGTGGTCATCCCGCTATTTGTCTCCTCCGGCAGCACGCATATGGACGAGATCAGCTATGCGCTGGGCGTGAAGCCGTCCCCGCAGCTTCCGACAGAAATGGAGCCGTTCCGGTTGAGCGCAAGAATCCACCTGGCGGAGCCAATCGACGATGACTCGGTGATCGCGGAGATCGTGTATGAGAAGCTTCGTCCTCTGTCCGAGCGTCCGGGCGAAGAGATCGTCCTGCTCGTCGGTCACGGCAGCGTCGAGAAGGGCTTTCACCATGCCTGGCGGCAGGGGCTGGAGAAGCTGGCGGCCCGTGTTCAGGAGCTCGGCGGCTTCGCCGGAGCGGATGGCGTCATGCTGCTGCCCGATCAGGTAAAGTGGAAGCTGAAGCTGTGGAGTCGCCGTCTACCGGGATGTACGGTGCTAGTCGCTCCGCTGTTTCTGAGCGAGGGGTATTTTACCGGGCAGGTGATCCCGGAGCGCTTCGCAGGTTATGCATACCGGTACAATGGACAATCCCTGCTGCCTCATCCCGGCGTCTCGCTCTGGATGGAACGTCAGGTCAACAGGATGCTGGAGCGATGCGGATATAAGGCTTAGCTGGGGCAGGCAGGCTTGTTATGAAAGCAGCCTGGTTAAGTGCTTTTGCATGGAGCCCAGCAAATACTGCTTGTAAGGTTTATCGGCCAGAGAGCGTTGCAGTCGGCATCAAATCGGTTAAGTAAGTAGCAGCAAGAGCGATACCGCGTCTAGACGCCAGGAACCAGGAACTAGGAGCCAACCCGCTAGGCAGAACGAGGAGCGGAGAGGTGTACGGGCTTTCTATAGATTGGGGCCGCGCAGTTGGGGGAAATCTACATGGACGGCTGGCGACAGGCAGGTAGCTTGAAGGGAAGTCCAGTAGTCTTTGAGGCGAGCAGCCCTAATGAAGGGCAAAGGACGAGAGCAAGGGGCGTCCGGGCTGCTTTATTCGGGGGTCGGCAGTTCGTGGGCAAGAAAAGCAACAAAGGGGTCTAGGGTCGGGGCGCCACGGGGCGTTATATTGATGTGGACGGGTGAGATGACATGGCAGAACGGGCCAAACGGGCAAGGTTGATCTATAATCCGACTTCGGGACGCGAAGAGATGAAGAAGCGTCTACCGGAGATTTTGCAGCGTCTGGAACGCGGCGGACTGGAGACAAGCACGCATGCCACCATAGGTGAAGGCGATGCGACGCTTGCTGCGGCCGAAGCGGTGGAGCGGGGCTTCGATCTCATCATCGCCGCGGGCGGGGACGGTACGCTCTACGAGGTTATCAACGGTATGGCCGAGAAAGAAAACAGGCCGCCGCTCGGTATTTTGCCGCTGGGGACGACGAATGATTTCGCCCGGGCGCTGAACATCCCCCGCAACTGGGAGGGCGCGGTCGACGTTATTTTGCGTCAGCATGCACGCTCCATCGACGTGGGCAAGGTGAATCAGCGCTACTTCATCAACATCGCCGGGGGCGGCTCGATGACCGAGCTGACCTATGAAGTGCCCAGCAAGCTGAAAACGATGATCGGCCAGATGGCCTATTATATGAAGGGTCTGGAGAAGCTCCCGCGGCTCCGCCCGATCGAGGTCTATATCCGGACGCCGGAGGTCGAGCTGCATGAAGAGGTCATGCTCTTCCTCATCTCGAACAGCAACTCCGTCGGCGGCTTCGAGCGCCTCGCGCCGGATGCGTCGCTCAGCGACGGCTTGTTCGATGTGCTCATCCTGCGCAAGTGCAACCTCGCGGAATTCATCCGCGTCGTCTCGCTGGCGCTGCGCGGCGAGCATTTGAACGATCCGCATGTCATTTACCTGCAAACGAAGCATATCCAGGTTACCTCGCCGGACTATGTCCAGCTGAACCTCGACGGGGAGTTCGGCGGGACGCTGCCGTGCATCTTCACCAACCTGCCGCAGCATCTGCGCATTTTCGTGGATGAGACCGGGCAGACGACGTACAAGAACAATAATCCGCTGAATCTGATGAATCTGTGGAAACCGAAGACCGGAGACGATAACGAACATGAAGACGAATAAACCCAAACGCCGCGGCGGCGCAAGCCGACAACCGGACGGTGGGAAGGGTGCAATAGTTAAAGGGTTTCCTGCCTCAGGTGCAGGCCGGGGAATGGAGCCGGGGCCGGGCGCTCCAGAAACGCGGCGTCCAGCCGGTGGACCGCGATCCGGCCGCACGGCACCGGCATCGGCCGAGCTGCGCGAGCTGCCGGTGGTGAAGAACGAAGAGTACATTGCCGACATCGTAGGCCTTGGACATGAAGGAGAAGGGGTAGGCCGTGTTAATGGCTATACCCTTTTTGTTCAGGGGGCGCTGCCGGGCGAGAAGGTGCGGGTCAAAGTTCTGAAGCTGAAGAAGCAATACGGCTACGCCAAGCTGCTCGGCATCGTCGAAGCCAGCCCCGACCGCGTGGACGCGCCCTGCCCGATCTACAGCCAATGCGGTGGCTGCCAGCTGCAGCATCTGAGCTACGACGCCCAACTCCGCTGGAAGCGGCAGCTTGTCGTCGACAACCTGGAGCGAATCGGGAAACTGACGGTGGCAGGGTCTGAAGCTGTCGAGGAAGCCGGAGCGAATGCGGGAACAGAAGGGCAGCCCCGCGGCCATGCCGGCATCGTCGTACATCCGACGCTCGGCATGAGCGAGCCGTGGCGCTACCGCAACAAGGCCCAGGTGCCGATCGGGTACGGCGGCCCTGAGATTGAGGGTGGTCTTGTGGCGGGCTTCTACGCCCAAGGCAGCCACCGGATCATCGACATGGAGGCCTGTATGATCCAGCACGAGCAGAATGACGACGTCGTCCGCGCCGTCAAGCAGGCCGCAGGCTCGCTGGGCATCCGCGCGTACAATGAAGAGACCGGCCGCGGCCTGCTGCGGCATGTCGTCGCCCGCTACGGGTTCCACACGGGCGAGATCATGGTCGTGCTGGTCACCAACGGTGAGTCCATCCCGCATCGCGACGAGCTGGTGGGGCTCATCCGCGAAGCCGTCCCGGGTGTGACGAGCATCTGTCACAATATCAACACGCAGCAGACGAACGTCATCTTCGGCGAGCGGACGCTCGTGCTGTGGGGCCGCGACGTGATCTACGACACGATCGGCGACATTCGTTTCGCGATCTCGGCACGATCGTTTTATCAAGTGAATCCGGTACAGACCGAGGTGCTGTACCGGAAGGCACTGGACTTCGCCGCGTTGACCGGCGAAGAAACCGTGATCGATGCCTACTGCGGCATCGGCACGATCTCCTTATTCCTCGCCCAGCAGGCGAGGAAGGTCTACGGCGTCGAGATCGTCGCCGAAGCGATCGACGATGCCCGCGCCAATGCAGCGCTGAACGGCATCCGCAACGTTCAGTTCGAGACCGGCCCGGCCGAGGTCGTCATCCCGGCCTGGTGCGAGCAGGGCATCGCCCCGGACGTCATCGTCGTCGATCCCCCGCGCAAGGGCTGCGACGCGGCCCTGCTGGAGACGATCCTGGCGATGCGGCCGGAGCGGGTGGTGTACGTGTCGTGCAACCCGTCGACGCTGGCCCGCGACTTGCGGGTGCTGGAGGACGGCGGGTATAGGACGGTTGAGGTGCAGCCGGTGGATATGTTTCCGCATACTGTTCATGTGGAGTGCTGTGTGTCGCTAGTGAGAATTGATGTAAATAGCAATCAAAGTCATCTCAAAGCCTAAATAGTCGTATCAAAGCCTAAATAGTCGTATCAAAGCCTAAATAGTCGTGTTACGAGCTGAGCGAGATGCAGGTAAATAACTCCTGTTTTTCCTCGGCTTTTGTTTTCCCAATCGATCACCCAGACTTATAATTCAATCATTCACCGCGGCAACTTTAAGCCCTGATTTAACCTCAATCGTCTCTTTCCGGCGAGGTCATATCCAATACTTCACCCAATCGAAACCCCCTTGTCACGCCTACGGTTTCCCCATTAATGCCTCTCATTTGCTTTTCTCAGGCAATTCCCAATTCGATCCTCAATCACTAATCTCAAGCTGTTTGAATGCTTTCCCCAATCAGTTTACTTACTCAATTACCATTCCCACTTTGATCTTCCCCTGTCTATTTCTCTGCCCTCAGCATCAAACATATTTTACATTTTTTCTGCTGTTTTCTGATGATTTTCTGGTTACTATCCTGTAGATCACCGTGTTATGTGGCAAACCTTTTGTAAGGGGACAGAGTATGGGTAAATTTGATTCATAAGATTGCTTTGGTAGATCAAGTAGCTTTGTTCCCGCACTAGAAAGGTTTTTCACATATTTTATGCACTAAAGCCTGTAAAACCGATCAGCTTTTACACGTCTCCACCAATACGAGACTTTTACAAATTCACCGCACTAGAAGAGTTTTTTACAAATATCACGCACTAAGGCATGTAAAAAAAGCCTAAAATGTCGTGTCACGAGCCGAGCGAAATCCAGATTATTCACTCCTGTGTTTCCTGCGGCTCTTTTCATTTGTGGGGATTAGGGGAAAGGCATTGGAAGGGTAATGTCCCGTTCCGGAAATAAAGGGGAAATGCAGGACTGGCAAGGGCTGGCGGCGTTTTTCTTCTGTTTTCTCTCGATCATTTCCTCTGACTTTTGCTCCGGTTAGATTTCGTCCTATCCCCTGTCTTTTTCCCAATCCCTGGCACGACTTTAATTGCTTTTTTTTCCTCGATTTTCTCGTCCTGGACCCTGGTTTTCCTCTGTTTCCTATCACGACTTTAATTGCTCAGGGAATTTGGGGTAAGGGAGAAGGAAAGGCTGGGAAGCCTTGTGGCTGTAGGGATTGTGAAACGGTGCATGGGGGGGAGAAAGGTGACATGGGTGATATGACTATTTAGGATTTTGACAATTGATTGATTTAGAGCCACATTTACCTCTTTGTTGGGCTCAAGCGTAGAGTATGCTTGAGCCCTTTTAATTTATCTATTGTCTTAATATAGGGCTTGCTGAACAACTCAATTTATAAAGCGCAATGTGTTAAATCGAAAAAGGGTGAAAAAAACGAAAAAGAGACTCCGAAGTCGCTTCTCCAGATTCATGACTAAGAATTGGATGGCGATTACG
>NZ_WUWM01000047.1 GCF_009846885.1 Paenibacillus puerhi | reverse complement strand
GGTTTGCTTCCGGCTTCCTTCAGATTCGACCTCACGACCGACACCCTTGCCTTCAGCTAACAGTTCCTACTGCCAAGCCTGTAGCGGACTTGCACCGCCTAGTTATCGCCCATGCCGGGCGCACAAGCACAAGCAGCTCTGGCCCGGTAACCGGGCCAGAGCTGCTCGCAAAAAACCTCGTTCTACTTGCTGTAATCGCTGAAGTCAATCTCCAGGAACCGTTCCACTTCTACCTTCCAGCGGTTGTCCACAAAGTCGGTATGAAGAGGATGTTCATTATAGGCATCGTAGTCCGCTTGACCAGAGAAAGTCATCGCAAAACCATAGTCGAAGTCATTCTTGGGGCTGATCTGATCGTAGACGCGGAAATCCTGAACAGTCGGAATGCTGCTCAAGATGGAGCGTCCATCCTGCAAAAATTGCTGCGCTTCCGCCGATCCCCTCGGATGCTTCAAGCAAAAGATCACCATGTGCTGAATACGCTCTGACATCAGTATGCCTCCTTCAAAGAATAAGCTCATCTGCTTACTATAGCAAATTTTACCGAATCTGCCTATTCATTTTAAAATCGGCGGGAGTTCCAGCACAGATGGTTCAAGTTCTACTTATAATCGAGGATATAATCCACGTAATCAACGTCATACCAAGTGCCCGAGAGTTTAATTTTCAGCCCCGTTAGTATATATTGAACGGTTGGTACACTTGTTTTATAGCGCTGTATAGCAAGATATGTTTCTCCTCCCCATTCAAGCTTGGAAGCCTTTATTTTGTTCGCGCCATCTATGCTCAGGCCAATGACGTCGACTCCCGCAAAATCAAGTTCAGGGGTGACATCGCCTAAACCGTGGGCAGGCGCCTTAAACTTAATAAGAATCAGATCTGCATCCTGAGAGCCCCTTGGCAGCTCATATCGTTGCCCCTCCCCGGTTACCAAGGGGGCATAAACTTGTCCGGTCACGCTGTGGTAAGGAGTGAGGCTTTCAAGCTCCAACTGGGCTTTGGTCGTAACTACAATCGTCTCTGGCTCCGAGCAGCCTGCCTCGTTGCAGCCTTGGAACGCAAACGTATAGGTCGTAGCCGGAGTAAGAGAGTCGAACAACCAACTCGAACTGTCCACCAGCACACCGTCCTTATATATCTTTACTTGTTCCACATCAACATTTATAAAAATATAGAAATTAACCGACGTAGACCCAATGTAATTAACGCTCAGGCTTTGAAAGGGACCCGGTTTCCCTGTTAGCGTGATCGGCTGGACCGACCGCGGCTCGCCGGAGCCAAGCGTTATGGGAGTTGTTGTCACCGTGGTATACCCTTCCTTAGTAACCGTCAAGGTATAACTTTTTCCTGAAGGAACTTGATCGAACCTATAGAATCCCCACTCGTTCGTTAACGTCTGTCGGTCCGTTCCTTCCAGCACGACGCTTGCTCCAGCCACCTCCTTACCTAGGCGGTCCCTCACATAGCCTTCCAGTGACCCATCAACCCATATGCCTGGAATCGGAACATGGATCCCTCTGGATGGGAGATGGCAAGTAGTAGCCGAGCAGCTATCCTCCAAGCTGCCCCTAAAGGTATGGGCCGGAACCTTGCCCTTAAAGGTCAGGGTATAGAGCTTATCGGCCGTTTGCCCGTCTACGTTCAGAACGACAAGGTCTGGATACTGCGGGTAATGAGTAACCTTCGTTATTTGCAGACCTCCATCCATATCAAACTCGGCTGCCTGCGGACTCACTATAGGCGAATCGAATTCGACGGCAACCAGATCGGAGCGCAAGCTGCTGATGTGCTTGATATTCCCTTCATGCTGCTTGAGCGTCACAACAAAGGATTTAGTCATGATGTATGCCTTATAGTAGATATGGGCTTGGACGGTAACCTCCGCATCCCCTTCTCCTGCTGCAGGACGTTGAAAATTAAAGGAGGAAATAAATTGAGGATGGCTGGACGTCCAAGCTACGTAGTAATCCCGACCGTCCCCGTTGCCCCATAGAGGCTCTTTGGTTACCGACTGTGCCGAATCACCTTCCTTAAAACCAAGCGTCACCTTATTAAAAATCTCGCTCAAAATCCGGTACGTTTCTTTGGCTCTATCGTAGCTCTGCAAGCTTCCGGTATCCAAATCACCTACCGTCGCCCCCAGTTTCTGGGCGGTCTGGAAGGCTTGATTCGCTTCCTCCATTTTGGAGACCAGTAACTCATAGTTAACAATAGCGTTAAGTGAATTATATAAATCATTCACCCGCTGAATAGCTTTCATCTTGGCACTTGCTGCTAGGTCCGGATCAATCTGAGGCGTGACCCCTCCTTCAATAAACAGGTTGGCGATAGACTCGGGGTCTCCGGTAACAGCTAAGGCTGCATCGCTCGTCAACGTATTCAACCGAACGCCTGCCCCAACATGAAGTTTGGAATCTCCTGCTTCGCCCGCGACGTACACCTGTCCGATCCTTCCTTTGCCGTCCAGCCGAAGCTCCATTTTAGGGGAAGCCATCCTTATCGCTCCCCAAGCCGCGGCCTCATCGGTGCTTACCGCTGCGTTAGCTTTCAATATGAGCAGTCGGATAGCAGTCTGATCCACTCCACTTCCACTGGCCGGAGGGGCTGCTTTAAGCACGACCCCTGGTGCCTCGGACGTTACCTCGCTGTCAAACCGACCCTTCAACGTAATGATCTTGCCCTCTGCTGAAGCTGTAAGCTTGATGGCTCCAAATTTCCCTTCTGCCGACGAAGATTCCAGGATCGTCTGAGAGGAAACTTCCGTTTCCGTAATAGCCGTTCCTTGTTGAGCCTCGATCCTTACTTCTTTACCGTTATTATTTAAGGTATGAACCTTTAGCTGCTTGACGATCGTATTTCTCAGCTTGATGGAATTGGCACTTCCCGACCTGACGAATAACCGCTCCGGGTGGATATTTTGCAACGTCACTTCACCGTCGGGACCCGGGTCCACGATCAGTTCCTGAACTGTCGTAACCGCTCCATCAGCTGGTCCGTAGGTGCCCGTTTTGCTGATTGTAATCGAGGTCTGCGGTTTTCCGCTTGCAAGCAGCTGTTCGGCTGTGGACGCGGCAGGAGTTCCCCCACCGCCACCGCCTCCACCCCCGCCGCCTCCGCCAACTAACGGTGTGCCTATGCCTGTTATACTGAGTCCTGTTGCTTTCCCCTTATAGCTGAGCTTATACACCTGACCCGCGCTTTGAGCCGCAGTCGTCAGCACGACGATCTTATTGCTCCCAGCTTTTAAAGCAGACTCCTTTATTTCCAATTTCGGGTCGAAGGAAAACTGCGACTTATTGACGTCCTGAACGGGTAAGGCAAAGGTGAGCTCTACGGTCGTGGAGGAGACAGCTGTCGCCGATTGAATAACCGGAGTATCTCCTGCTGTCTGTTCTTGCTCCTCTATCAATGCTTTGGTCTTGGCTCTATAGTCCGCTTGATTCATCTTGTATTCATAGGTCAGCCTCGCCATAGCCTGACGATCAGCCGGCTGCTTAGGTTTGAAGCTAAGCGTACCGTCGGGATTACCGATACCGTTGACGAGTCCGATCCGTGAGGATATCGCAACAGCGGGCTTAGCCCAGTCTGCCACATCGGCGTAGTCGGCAAAGGATGGAGACTCTCGAAATTGACCTGCTTCTTTCTCCAATCCCAAGGAACGAATAAAAAAGACAATGAGCTCCTCCCTTGTCACGTGAGCATCCGGAGAAAAGCTATGCTCCGAGGTCCCCTTCGTCAGACCGCTTGCAGTCAAAGCCCCCACGTAACCTCGATACCAGCTGTCCTTGCTTACATCCAAGAACGGCTCAGCCTTATCCGGTTCCTCCGCAAGTCCTTGACTCAAGACTAATATCTTGGCCAGCTCCGCGCGGGTGATCAATTTCGCAGGCTGAAATGTTCCGTCCGGGTATCCCGAGAGGATGCCTTGACTGGCCAATTCCGTTATTTCATGCTCCGCAAAAGACTGATGCGTATCCGTAAAAATCGCGCCTTGCTTAGCTTCGGACGCCATAGCTGGGAGAACCAAGCTTGTCAGCATGGTCCCTGCCGCAAGATAAGTGACCATTCTTCGAGTAAATCCCTTATTCATACGCCCTTATGCCTCCAAATGATGTATTCGATGCTATTTCTATGAAGTCGGTCTAATTATAGAAGAAATAGGTAAATAAATATACCATTATTTTAGTAGTTCTACACATGGTTGGAAGATATGTGTTAGACCTAGCATGTGCCCTTACGGAAGCTGGCCTCGCTTTATCGCAAAAAAGCCAGTCCCCCTAAGAAACAGGACTGGCTTAGCCTATGTGAGATATAGAATTACTAAAATATAACAAACACCCGGCCTATCCCATAGCTATGGCATTGAATTCGGCCTACAACGGTGACCCTCCCGGCGCTTGGTCGTGATTTCCATAGGGTTAGCGAAAATTTCTTCGCCTTGAATCGAGTACTTCACCGCCTCTGCGATGAGCCAAGGACTACTTATGCCCTGGATTGCGCAATATAGCTCAAGATCTTAGCGTTCAGCTTGGACACACGCTCCATATCGCCATCAGGGATTGGCAGCAGCGGCAGCCGTGGGGCGCCGATATCAAGACCACGAAGCTTCAATATCGCTTTGCAAGCGCCGTATAAGGAAACCGTGGCAAGCAGTTCAGAAATAATTTCGTTCACGCGGAATTGCCACTCCCGGGCTTCTTCCATTTGGCCGTCGGCAAAGCATTGTTCTATTTTCATGAACAGCTCCGGCATAATGCCGTACGTGCCTCCAATTCCCCCGTCCGCACCGATGCTTCGGCCTGCCAAGTACTGTTCGTCGGGACCGTTGAACACGAGGAAATCGGGTCCGCCCGCCGCTTTGAACTGCTGCAGCTCGTAGGTGCTTTCCGAAGAAATTTTCACCCCGATCACCTTCTCTTGAGCAGCCATCTTCGTAAGAAGCGAAGTTGAGAGCTGGAAGCCTGTCGTCTGCGGAATATGGTAGATGATAAACGGCAGCGACGTGCTGTCGATCATCTCCTGCCAATGCTTCTCCACGCTGGCAGGCGACAGTCGGTAATAAATCGCCGGCACCGCGGATATCGCATCTGCGCCAACCGATTCCGCATGTTGTGAAAGCTCTACGCTCTCCCGTGTCGAAGGCGCGCCGACATGCACGATCACCGCCAGCTCCCCGCGAACCTCCTCCATCACCGCCTCAAGCACAAGCTTGCGTTCGGCAGCGCTTTGCAGCATCCCTTCGCCTGTGCTTCCGCCGACGTACAAGCCTTTTACGCCGACGTTGACATAATGGCGGGCCAGCTTCTTCACAGCTGCCAGGGATACGTCCCCATGCTCATCGTAGCAAGCATACATCGCAATAATAATGCCCTTGAATTTGTCTACATCGTACGGTTTCATCGTAACCATCTCCTGAAGTTGTTCTAGCCTTTCAAAGCAATGCGGCCTTTGATCGCATACAGCCTGGCATTCTTCACTTTAAAGCCAATCTTGAACCCTTGTTCATGACTTCCCAACTCGTCATACTTGTTCCATAGCACCGCGCCGTCGGTCATCGTTTCCGTAATCGTTTGAAACTCTTCAAAACGGTAACCGTCCACCGGATTTCCGTCCCGATCACGGATTTCCACCTTCACATAGCCATCTTCCCAGATGTCCGCGGTTAGACACAGGCATCCTCCCGTCGTGGTTAACATGGAAGTTTCCAATGTTCCCTCCCGCAGTTTATCGACGGGCTCATAGCCGGCAAACCGGTCGATCCCAATCGACGCCACGTTCAGGCTCGTTTCGCGGAAGTTGGTATGCTGCCCGTTGCCGCCCATATAATAAAAATCGATCCGGTCTGGATGGACGACTGGAATACTCGGATAAATGCACCCGCTATCGTAGTCCCCATCCGGGTATTCGCCTTTTCCGCGCGGGATAACCGGAACTCCTGAGCAAACCCGGCTCCAGGACAAGGTGTCTCCGCTGAAGGTCAGCTCGCAGTCAACCTTATCCCAGTGCGCAAGCTCGCGGTCCCCGTCATGGTAAATGGTTGCAAGTCCAAGGTACAAGTCGGCATAACGGAAGATCGGCATCGAATAGATTTGATCGTCCAGCCCGTCTCCCTTAAATACCTCCACCGGCTTGCTCCAGTTTATAAAATCATCGCTTTCGCTGCGGACCACATTGCGCAAATTCCGGGTCCAATGGCGGGAGATCAGCACATACTTCTCTAAATGCTCATCCCAATAAGCAAAATTGTGGGTGTCGGCCTTGATCACGCGAACCCGCGGCTCCCACGGAATCGGCTCGCACCAATGGACGCCGTCCGGCGAGAACGAAGCTGCAAGCAGCCTCGGGTCCTCGTCCAGACGAAGCATCATTTTGTAGCGTTTGGCCGGATCGGTTTCGCGAGGGTCTCGGAATACGGATGCCCCGTGTGCGTCCAGCATGATCAGGTTGTTGTCGGTGCTGCCCTGGAACTCCACCGTGCCCAGACTTGGCTTGATCCAGTTGATCCCGTCTTCCGAGTAAGCGTACGCAAGTCCGGTCTCGCGTCCTGGCCTAGGGACGTACTGATTCCCTCTGCGCTTGTCCAGCGGGGTCGTTGCTGACACCTGATCGATCACGAACAAGGTATAATAACAGCGGTAAATCTTATATGCTTCATCGTAGAACACGTTCGGGTATCCGTTATCGTAACGAACCTCCCATGGACGGGGCGGGTTCGAGAAGAAATCCTCGGTAAACAGCGGGTTATGCGAGCTCTTTTTAATCTCGCCCGGCTTGATGGTCATATTTTCAAATTTCTTGATCACCGCAGTATCTAATAATAAAAGCTTCTTTTCCATGATAACCTCCACAATTCCTATAAAGTTAACCCTTGACCGAACCGATCATAACTCCCTTGACAAAGTATTTCTGAACAAACGGATATACCATCACAATCGGGAATGTGGTAATGATGATCGCCGCGGCTTTGACGCTTTCCGTCGGCAGCGTATTGGCAATCGAATCGACCGCTCCGGAACTCGCGGCTACATGGATCGCGTCCAGCATTTCCTTCAGCAGCAGCTGCATCGGCCACTTGTTCTTATCCGTAATAAAGATCGCCGCGTTAAACCAATTATTCCAATGTGCCACCGCGTAGAAGAGCCCAATCGTCGCCAGCGCCGCCTTCGACAACGGGAGTATGATCGACGAGAAAATTTTATACTCATTCGCTCCGTCCAGATGCGCGGATTCAATCAGGCTATCCGGAATCGCCGAGAAAAAGTTGCGTAAAATCAATGTGTTCCACGCGCTCATTAATCCCGGAAGAATCAAGGCGAGGTACGTATCCTTTAAGCCGATGGACGAAATGAGCAAATACTTCGGAATAAGTCCGCCGTTAAAGAGCATCGTAATAAACAGCAAAATGGTAAAAAAATTACGATAAGGCAAGTTCTTCTTCGACAGACCATAGGCAAACATGCTGGTTACCAGCACATTTAAGAACGTTCCGAAGCCCGTTACGCCGACACTGACGAGAAAGGCGCGCAGCATGGCGCTGTTTTCGACGAGTAAATAGTGGTACGCCGAGAAAGAAATCGATTTGGGAATCAGTGTATACCCATACGTAAGAATATCCTCGTTCCTCATCACAGACTGGTTAATAATGAAGATAAAAGGGATGATAATGGCCAAGCTGAACAAGGAAAGCACAGAATAATTGACAATGTCAAACATTTCGATTTTCCGCTTGCGCGGTTTCATTGTTTTACTGTGCTGCATAGTTACCATACCCCCTTATCCCCGAACATTTTGGCTCCCTTATTAGCCAGCAGGATGAGCACAAGCGCCACCACATTCTTAAATAATCCGATGGCCGAAGCATACGAATAGTTCGCGTTCAATAGCCCTTCGCGGTATACATACGTATCGATAATATCCCCAACGCTGTAAACGCCTGGCGAGTACAAGAGCAGCACCTGTTCGAACCCCGCATCCAGGATATTGCCGAGATCCAGAATTAACAAAATAATAATGATGTGTGAAATGGACGGGATACTGATGTACCACATTTTCTGAAAACGTGACGCTCCGTCCAGATCGGCGCTTTCGTACAATTCCACCGGCGTACCAGCAAGAGCGGCAAGGTACACAATGCTGCCCCAGCCTACCGACGCCCAGACGTGGGTTACGACCAAGATGCTTCTGAAGTAGTTTTCGTTGCCCAAGAAGTCGATCGGCTGCGAGCCTAACGCCTGCATGATCCCATTAATAGGTCCGCCCGACGGGGATAATATAAAGCTCACCAGCCCCGCAATAATAACCGCTGACAAAAAATGCGGGAGGTACGAGATCGATTGTGCGATCTTCTTAAACCTCTTATTTCTTACTTCGTTGATCAGAAGCGCCAGCAAAATCGCCGAGGCAAAGCTCAGCACCAGTTTATACACGCTGATAAGCAGCGTATTGGTCAGCAGGCGCGTAAAATAATAGGAGCTGAAAAAATCCCGAAAGTGCTTCAACCCTACCCAATCCGGATTGAAGATGATCGACTCGATGCCGCCGAACGGCTTGAAATCTTGAAAGGCAATAATAATCCCGTACATCGGAATATATTGAAATATGATCAGGTACAGAAAGCCCGGCAGCATCATCAAATAAATGAGCCAATACCTTTTGAAACCGGTGATCAACTTATTGGTTCTTGTCGCCTCCGCATTCCTGTTCATCGTAGATCACCACCATCTAAGCTGTTACTTGCAGAAAAGTCAGGTCATTGATTTTTCTTAAACTCCAGATATTGCACCGTCTTATCCTCGATAAGCTGCTGTCCGCCTTGGGCAAGCCACTGCTTCATAACTTTATCCCACTCGTCAGCCTTCATCGTTCCGTTAAATACTTTGCCTTTGGCCTCGGTCAGCAGCGTGTTCAAGTCATTCATTTTACTTTGCGACTGGAATTTGCTGTTGTCATACGGCGTAAGCACGTCCGGAGGCGTGAAGGTCGGCAGCGATTTGATCGTGACATTCAGCTTATTCATTAAGTTGTAGGTCCATGTGTCAAGCGGCCACGGGCTTTTTCTCCAGCTTCCGAAGCCTTCATGAATGTTATAAAGCTGGTAGTATTGGGCCGTAGTCCAATCCGTTGGCTTGTCGGAATTAATCTCGATCTGCCCGTTCGGCTTCACGTTGTAGTTCTCACCCTCGATTCCGTACAGCGACAGCTTCTGCCCTTCTTCCGAAGTCGTATAATCCAGATATTCCAACGCCTTCTCCGGATGTTTGCTGGAAGCTGTAATTAAACTGACCACCTTCGCCGGTTGTGCGACCGAGTATTTGTTTACAGCATCCGGGCTTCCGGTCAAGGTAATCGGTTGGAAATCCACATCGGGAATCGAATTTGCCAGAACCTCGATGCCGTTGTACAGAAATCTCGTCCACCAGGAGGCGGTGCTTCCCACCTTGTTTTGAGTCACAAAAACGAGTTGGTCCTGAAGCTTCGTCGTGCCGATTTGATTGTACAGGTAACCTTGATCCGTCCAGTCCTTCATCGTTTTCAGGAAGGCGGTATACCCTGGAGCCAGCTCGTACGGCTTCAACTTGTTATCGCTTTCATCAAACCACCAGTAAGCGCCCGATTTGCCGAAGAACGGCAGCATGGCCTGTTCCAGCTCCGCAATGCTCGTAGCCATCAGTGGAACGGTATCCGCTTTTCCGTTACCGTCGGGATCGTTTTCTTTGAACTTTTTCAGCATAGCTACATATTCGTCCATGGTTGTCGGCACTGGCATATTAAGCTTCTTCAGCCAATCCATACGTACCTGGACAAAGGCCGGGATCGTCTGTGCCACCTGCAGCGGTACGCCAAGGTATTGATCGCCGTACAAGACGCTTGCCCAAGCTTCCGGCGATGCCGAATTCTTCAGGTTCGGGTATTTGTCGAGTTCCGCCTTGCTGATCGTGTGGATCGCACCGCTTTTACTTAATTTAATCGCATCCAGCAGCGGCACTCCCGGAATGACATCCAATTGCTCTTTGGCGGACATCATTAAGTTGGCCTTCTGTGTAACTTGTCCCGACGGCACCATCACAAGCTGCAAGTCGACTCCGGTAGCCTCTTTCAACTTCGTATGCACCTTGTCGCGCTGTTCGCTAGGCTTGTCCTGCGCGTTATTTCCCGAGATCGTCACGATCTTCACGGGTTCGTTCGTCTTTTCAGCCGTTCCGGCACTTTCCGGTGATACTGCTGTTTGGCATCCGTTTAACACAGGTGCGACCAAGAGCATCGTTGTAACCATGGGCAAGAGCTTCTTCATAGATGTTCCCCCTTAGCAGTTAAGTTGAGCTGACTTATTTATTGTAATTCGGACTGCTCTCTATTAAAATGCTAATAGTGACTATTAGATTGCGTTTAGTGATAAGTAGACGAAAGGAGATTTCGCTTATGAATGCGAAAATGGTGATCCCCAAGCCCAAGTACGCCTCGATATCTACGAATTTCAAAATTTTTCATTATTACGACGAGCGAATCGATAAGGCGGGTCCCCATCAGCATGATTTTTATGAAATCTTCTTTTTTCTATCCGGTGAAGTGACTTATATTGTGAATGATGTGAAGTATAAAATTCATCCGGGCGATATTTTGTTGATCAATGCAGGCGAAACTCATTATCCGATCGTCAACGATGCTCATAAGGTTTTTAATCGAATGGTATTATGGATCAACAAGGATTTTTTAAATGAGCTTTGCACTGAGGAAACCGACTTACGCTCCTGCTTCACCGCCGATTCAAAAATACGGCTCATTACCCCTGATGTGACGACGTACGATCATATTAAAGCGGCATTCGACTATTTGTACCAAAACTCCAATATGGACTTTTATGGCAAGGACGTCATGCTGCGGTCTTATTTGGAACAGCTACTCGTGCAGATCAACAGCATCAATATGCATTTCAATATGCTGTTCCAAACCGAAAATATGGAGCAGGATCTGCTCATCGATTCCGTGTTGAACTATATATCCCGTAATTTTCAGAACGACTTGTCCCTTGATCATATTGCCGAGCGGTTCTACCTGAATAAATATAATTTGAACCGAAGGTTCAGGAAGTATACAGGAATCACCATGTATAAATTTATTATTGAGAAGCGCTTGGAATATGCGAAGGTGTTGATTGTTCGAGGGATTCCTATCACGGAGGTTTATAAACATTGCGGGTTCGGGGATTATTGCAATTTTTACAGGCTGTTTAAAAACAAGTTCGGCATCAGTCCGAAGCAGTATTATTCGATTGCCTTTAAAGAGGAACCGCTTCCATGAGAAAATGGCGAGCATTCAAGATGCAATTGATCCATACCGAGCGGGCTGCTTCTTTAGTTGTTATAGGCGCTGTGCATATTCTTCAATTTGTGGATATGCCGTTACCCTGGCTTGCCGGAGCAAATATCGCTTGGCAGCTGTCTGAATTACGGGGTTGACTTATCCCGATACGGTCTCATCGCTAAATTTGACGATGACGACTATTACGGACCCAACTACCTAACGGAAAGCAGGCGGGTCTTGCTCAAAACAGGCGCCGATATCGTAGGAAAGCGAGCACACTTTATGTACTTGAGCGGTAGAAAAGTACTGTTGCTTCGTTACGGCAACAGGGCCGATCGATATGCTTCCCTTGTTCAAGGAGCGACTTTGCTTATACGGCGGCATGTGTTCAGCCAGGTTGGTTTTCCGGATCGAAATCGGGGAGAGTGCGTCAAGCTTTGTTCCGACAGCCCGGCAAAGGGCTTCACCATTTACTTCAGGAAGCCCTTACAACTTCCTGGCCATTCGCAGGAAAAACGCCAAAAGCCACACTTGGACCGCTAACGAGGACGATTTACTAAGTAGACATCCGCAGGTAGGGAAAGTGAAAAACATCCGAAAATTTGTTTGCCGGGGCTAACTTCTACCTCTCTCATCCCCCTATTTATTTCCTGTGACTTTAGTGATATGTTAATATTGTATTCCTTGGATTACTACGCCAATATATGGGAGTGTCTATCGGTGACGATATCGATCATGGCCATCGCGGATTGCTTTGCGGATCAGGTGGAGGGCGCCCGGGTCGTACCTCCTTTTCATTTTCTGAATATTGAAAACGATTCCCCTTTTCGTCTATTGCGGATGCAGCCCATGGAACAGCTGACTGCCGATCCTTACGATGGCGTACGGCATACCACCCCCAGTCATCCGGATAAATGCCGGGAAGCGCTCCGGCTGGCTCACCAGGAACGGGCCGATTTGTTTATGACGCCGGAATATTGCATCCCGCTTGAGCTTGTTCATGAGATTCTACATACGCCTTCCCTGCAGCCCCGCCCGAATACGCTTTGGTGTCTCGGCTGCCAAGGGGTGTCATTAGACTCCTTCGAAGACCATATGATGCAATGGGGAGATCATGCCATCGTCGGGAGAAGACCGCTTGAGGGGATGCGGGAGAGCCGATTCGTTAACTTCCTGCTCTACGTGTTTCTCTCCAAGGAAGGCGACAGGCTGTGTCTGGTTCCCCAATTGAAAATGCAAAGAATGAGCGACCCGCACTTTCTTTGCGAGGGAGCAGGGCTTTCCCTGGGCAATAAGGTGATCGTGTTCGGCGAGCAGTCGGCCAATCAGCTATTCTCGATCTTATGCGCAGACGCCTTCCATCCCGACATCCGGAGCGGCAGCATCTTCTTTCCGAACCGGGAGCAGCGGCGTTACCTCATCCTGCACCCGCAGCTGAACCCGGACCCCCGGGATTCGAATATCGCAGCCTTGCGCAACCAGATGTTCGGTAATACCTCTGCTAGAGATACGATATACATAACGAGCAATTGGGCCAGCGGAACGACCGTTCACAGTGCGGAAGGCCCGCCGCTTACGATTCGCAATCCTTGGTCCTCTATTTACCGCCGGTTTATGAGTCTGGACGGTCAGCGCAGCTGGAACGAGCAGCTTCGGGAAGTTCGGACGCGCAACTTGAGGCACGGACTCGGGCTCGGCTTTCAGCCCAAGAAGAAGTTTAAGGTTTGGTTTGCCGTCAAGACGGAGCATCTTCAGCTCATCCTGCTAACCAAGCCGTATGACGGAGGCGCGGAGCTTGCCCGGCCGCGAGCTAACGTTCATGCGGAGAAAGCCTTTATTCCGACCGGTACGGGAGAAAGCTGGGAAGCGGCGGAGCTGACCTTTCCGACAGAGCTGCCCGCCCCGCTGGCGGAGGAGGCGGCCGGAGACTTCGCTTACCCGCTGACGGCATCGGTCGAGGATCGAGACCGGTTCTTCGGCTATTGCCTCGGTCATCTGGAGGGCGGACAATTATCGCTGTCGGAGCAGGAGCAAAGCCCCAGAATCAGCCACCACATTGACGATCATTGCGAGCAGGGGCGTCAGCAGGAGGCGGGAAGGGTCGTTCGGCTCATTCGCTGCCTGCAGCGAAAGGACTCGCTGCCCAATCAGCTGAAGAGGTTCCAAGGAGAATTCCGGCTTCAACTGGGCAGGAGCGGCGCTCCGTTTAACCTGCTGCCGCGGTCAGGGAACGAAAGGTCCGGGGCGCTCGTGATGTATGCCGATCAGGCGGATCAGACGAAGATGAAACGCATGGTTGACAGCATTTATCAGGCTATGCCGGGGCTCGAGCTGTTCCTGGACGACCATATTTGCGTCTTCTCGCACAGCCTGAGCGGCGAAACGATTCATTATCCCGACTTCTCGGAACAATGGACAACGCCTGTGCATTCGAACCATACCACCGAATTTACCGAAGGAGGCACCTTGATCGATGCCGAATTGGATTGAAGCGATTCGCGGCTGCGGACTGACCTTTGTCGGCAAGCACATGTTCGGCGAATCCTATGAGCTGTACGAAACGCTTCACAGCTGGCAGGGCATCAAGCTCGGCAAATACCTGATCATCCCTGCGCCATTGGAGCTGTTCGACGCCATATCGGAAAGCGCTGACAGCTTCCGCCGCTTTGAAGACGAGGTTATCTCTCCTTATTATTTCCGGCTGAAGGGCGATTGGAGCTGGAATCTGTATATCGTGTTCGTCGTACCGGATATGACCTGCATAACGGCTGATCGCTTGACCCTTATACAACGAGGCAAACGGTTCGGGAAAAAATCGGTCATTTCCTTCGACCAGCTTGCCGACAAGCTGCCGATGGCCAAAATTCCGGACAGCCTCGGAGGATCGGCGGCCGGTAACCCGCTGCAGGACTGGCAGCAACAGCTTGCCTCCGAGGGGCTCCTGTTTTGTCTGGAGGACTTTCGATCACAGCCTGTGAAGTCCTATGTGGAGATGGGCGCCCGCTCCGGCCATGCTCCGATTGAGCCTGCCGCAGCCTCTACTCCGGTCGTACGGCCTGTCGGTCCGCTCGCCGCGCTGGATTTCGGCAATGCGTTTCGCCCGCATGTGCTGGCGAACGTGCCGCCGCTTCAATTTACCCAAGTCAATCTGCTGGCCGGCCCCAACGGGATGGGAAAAACCTCCGTGCTGGAGAGCATAGAGCTAGCCTTTACCGGCTCGATACAGAGAAATCTGCTGGCCGACAGACATGCGGAGGAAAGCTGGAACGGACGTGTGTTCTTTCAAGCTGACGGCGAAGCTCCGTTTCTGGGCACTCCCCAGCAGGAGGAAAAAAGACAGCGGGAGACCGCCTACTACAGGCACAAGGTAAGCCCGCGCGCACATAGCCAGCTGAACAGCGCTTTTCACCAGTACAATTACTTCTCCTCTGAAGCCGTTCATCAGTTTTGCTTCGGCTCTGCGGGCAAGGTCGATTATCGCGCCGCCTTCGCCCGCGTCATATTCGGCGAGCAGCTCGAGAGGTACGAGCAGTGCTGGAGGCAGCACGTGGAGGAATTCCGGAAGCTGGGCAGGAAGCTGAATGAGGATTGCCAGGAGCTAGCCGCCGACTTGCAAAGCAAGTTCAGCGAAGGCGTACAGGACAGCGAGCTGCTGAAGGGACGAGCGCACGCTCAGCTGCAGCAGGTGAGCAAGTGGATGCGACAAAGCATGTTCAGCTATCCGGTCCCGGAGGAAGGCTCCAGCTTGACCGAAATCGAGCAGTGGCTGCACCATATGAAGCCGCTGCTTCATGAGCTGGATATTGCCAGCGAGCCGTTCGCCAGACAGGAGCCGCCGGACATCTCCACCATCCAGCAGTTGAACGAACAGGAACAAGCCGGCAAGGCTTCGCTCAGCGGCCTGCAGGCACAGTTTGCAGAGCTAAAGCGACAGCTGGAAAAGCTTCCGAGCAGCTCCGAATGGGAGGAGACGGTTCGGCTGCGCTGGAACGAGTTTAGTCGACTTCGCGGTGAACAGGATGCTTTCCTGAGGCTCTCCGAGCGGCTAAAGGAATTGTCCTATCTTATCGACCAGCGCGATTCCCGTCTGGCTCGGGAGCGCATCGAGGAGCGGATCCTATCCTTGGAATCCGCGCTCAGCCTCTTGTCGGATGTCGACAACCTGTACGGTCATCTGACGGCACACCCACTAACGGATACGGACATTACCGGGCTTCGGGCACGATTGAGAGCTCTGGAGACCAGCCGCGCGTTGACCCAGGAGGCTCTGAATCAAGCGAGTGAGCAGGCCGAGAAGCTTAAGGAACAAACCGGCCGGCTCCAGAAGCTTCTTGCGGAGCTGAAAGCAACAGCCCGGCTTGCTCTCCAGCTGCAGCCGAATCCGTCACATTGCCCATTATGCGGTCATGACCACGAAACGACGCAGGTTCTCACGCAAGCCATCGACTCCAGCCTGCAGGCGAACGACAACGAGCTGACCGAACGATTGACAGAGATCGAACAGGACAAGATCAAGCTGGAAGCCATCGACTCGGAGTACAGGCGGCTGCGCCATGCGCTTAAACTACTGGAGCAGCTTGCCGAAGCACGCGAATACTTGCTTGACCGCCGCGATATCGAGGAAGCGTCAGCGCTGGACAGCGGCTCCGGCTTGCAAGCCGTTCAGCACGTCTTAATCCGGATCAGAGAGCGAATCGACAGCCATACCCGCTCGCTGATCGATATGCGGCGGCAAGCTCAGGCGCTCGATGAGCGCGGCATTACGATTTCCTCCATTCGCGAACTGAAGGAGCTTCTGGGCGATGCGCTTCTGGCCCCCTATCTCCCGCTTGAAGACTCGGAGCTTACGGGCGCTTTGCAGCTGTCTGCTCTATTCAAGCAAGGGCTGGACGACCTTCTCGAGAAGGTTGAGATGGCTCGACTGGACTATGCAGCTGTTCAGGACAGGGCCAGGCAGACTGAAGTTCAACGGCAAGCGTTAACCGACCAGATCGAGAGTCTGTCCACTCAGGAGCAGCAACTTAAGCTTCGCCTGCATCGCATCGGCGAATGCCGGCGAGCCTGCTCCCGCCTGGAGGAATTAAACGTGCGGCTTCCGGACCATCAGTCATGGAACGAGTGGCGATTAACTTTTCAGAAGCTGATGCTGGCGGCAGAGGAGCTCGAGCAGGCGCTAGAACCGCTCGTTCTAGTGGAGCGGAAAGCGCAGGAGGTAGCTGAGCTGATGAACAGGCTGGAGGTAGCGAACGTTAAGAAGGAGCGCTGCGACCGGGCCGTGCGTGTCTTGTCGGAGTTAAGGAGCCTGACCGACTATGGGGATGATTTCGTTCGCAGCAATTTCGAAGCCATCAGCCGGCTCTTCGTTGCCCTGCACGCGCCCAACGAATTCGAGGGATTGGAATGGACAGCGGACAACCGGATCGAGGCCAAGCGCAGAGGCAGCGGGGCTCCATGCGCCCTTTACCAGATGAGTACGGGTCAGCGTACCTCCGTGCTTCTGGCGATCTTTTTCATTATGCATCTCGTGATGGAGTCGGCTCCGCAGTTTCTGCTGCTGGATGAGCCCGTCGCCAACCTGGATGAGCTGAATGTGCTCGGTTTGCTTGACTTCCTGAGACAGCTCACAATTACGCGCGGTACGCAGCTGTTTTTCACAACGGCCAATCCGCAGATCGCCACCTTGTTCCGGCGGAAGTTCAGCTTCCTGGAGGACCGATTCCGTGTTTTTCATTTGCGCCGCGATGTCGAGGGTCCCGTCAGCGTTCATATCCAGCATTTCAAGCCTTATCAGGAAAAGCCGGTTGCCCTTACCCACTAACTTCGAAGGCGGACTGCTACATATGTTTCTAAAATGGAAAGCCTTTTTTTCGCTTCATGCATGGCGTCATTCTTTAACCGTCAAAGCGTTTTTCGGCTATTGGCTGGCCGTATTTGCGGTCATATGGACGTTCATGGAGTTTACCGGTTATTTCTTCACGATGAACAACGAGCCGGTGAAGCCGAATGTCTGGCTGGTACTTGGCCTCGGAATCGTGATCGCGGCTTGGATGAGCCGCCCCCGGCTAACCCGGACCGTCCGAATGACGGAGAAGGATATGCAGCTGCAGGTTGCCGTAGACAACCTGTTTCGTCTGAAGGATGCGTCTCTGATCATCCCATCCAACTGCTGCTTCAAGCACGACCATATCGATGAGGATGCGGTCATCGCCCAATTCCGCCGCCTGTTCTTCACAAGCCCCGCCCAGTTCGATCAGGCTGTGGACGATGCGCTTCGGGATCTACCGGCGGAGCATGCCATCGTAAACGGCCAGCAGGTCAAGAAATATCCGGTCGGAACGGTAGTCCAGCTCCCTCTGCCAGGCTCCGGAGGACGGTACGCGTATATCCTCGCCTCCTCTGAGCTGAACGAGTATGGGAGAGGAGTACCGCATATTAACGATCTACAAGCCGCCTTATCCGCGTTATGGAACCATATCGGGGAGCGCGGCAATACCCGGCCGCTCGCTATTCCGATGCTTGGCAGCGGCCGCCAGCGTCTAACCCAGACCAGACTGGAGCTGCTCGCGCTGATCGTCCAGTCGTTTCTTCGGGGCAGCCGGCACCGCAAATTTACAAGCCGATTGACCCTCGTCATTCATCCGAATGCCTACCTCGGCAACAAGTATAACCTGGATGATGTGGAGTGCTATCTAGCGTGTGCCGATAAGTTTAATTATGACAGGTAAGGATTTCCTTCATCAAAAATGGGGAGGGCCATAGTCGCCTCTCCCCATTTCTATTTCATTAATTTGGCTACGGTGGTCAACAGCTCATCCAATACGTCACGATCGCCTTCTTCGATACGCTCCACCACACAACTCTTTAAATGGTCTTCCAGCAGCTGCTTTCCGACTCCATTGAGGGCGGATTGAATCGAGGCGATTTGATGGAGGATATCGTCGCAATACACATCCCGTTCAATCATCCCTTTCACCCCACGGACCTGCCCTTCAATCCGGTTGAGTCGATTGATTAAATTTTGCTTCGTTTTATCGGAATGATGGCTTTTTCGCTCGGTAGACGATGTATGGCTGCATGAGGCATCCTCATTTACATGGTGATCGATTTGAATCCCTCCTTATCTATCCTATACCTTACCATGCCCCTTTATCCTAAGTAAAGAAATCCCCTGGCACCATGAGGCTGCGCTTTATTGAATCTCAATGACATAAGGGACCGTAAAAACTTTGCCTTGATGCTGGAATTGTCCCCAAATTTTATACGTGCCCGGATTCGGGAAGGCGGTCATAAATGCTGCGGCCGGTCCGGATGCTTTTTCGTCCATTGGATGCACATGAAGATATTGCTCCGCGTCCTCCGAAAGAATGACAACGTGTCCGACAGCGCCGAGGTATTGCTCCAAATTGCTGATGCCTGCCTTCGTTTTTTGGTCCTTGATGGTAAATGTCAGCTTAGCCTCAGCTTTTGCCTTTGTGCTGCTTAAAGTCAGTGCGACTTCTTTGCCATCAACAACTTTCACCAGCCTCGCATCCGCTTTGACGCTTTCCAGCGGTTTTGTTACTCCTTCTACCTTCACCCACTCGCTAAGGGTTGTGCCCGATCCGCCTTTCGGAACAAAATCTGCAAAGAGCTTGTATTCTCCGCCGCTCGGAAACGAGGTATCTACCGTGAACGTCCCTTTTCCGTCCCATACGGGATGGATGTGGTTGAAGTAAGAAAGGTCCTTGTTCACGATGATCAGATGCATCAGCTTTTCATGGCTCCATTCAAAATCATGAACGGCCTGACCGTTAGTGTCTGTCACTTTAATGTTCAGCTTCGTGTTTTCGGATGCTTTGGCCTTACCTGAAGCAAATGAGAAGGAAGCATGATAGTTGTGTCCCGCGTGGCCGCCTGTATCATGACCGCCGTCTCCAGCGACACTCTCTTTTGACGTACCGCAAGCGGCCAGCAGCCCCAAGGCCAAAACTCCGGTTATCATTAGCGTTATCCTATGTTTCATTTTAGGGTTCGCTCCATTCCGACTTCATAATTAGTGGCGTACTTACACGCTGCAAGCGAAGCGCGTTAAGGACAACCGATACCGAGCTTAACGCCATCGCTGCGCCCGCCACCCATGGGGCAAGCAAACCAATCGCGGCAATCGGAATACCGAGCGTGTTATAACCCAGCGCCCAGAAAAGGTTTTGCTTGATATTGGCCATCGTCTTCCGGCTCATAAAGATCGCATCAGGAATGCTCGACAGATCGCCGCGCATCAGGGTCACATCCGCCGCTTCCATCGCAACATCCGTTCCGGTGCCAATGGCCATGCCGATGTCCGCTGTCGCCAGCGCTGGCGCATCATTGATGCCATCGCCAACCATCGCTACCTTTTTGCCCTGGGCCTGTAATTTCTTCACTTCCTCGGCTTTGCCTTCAGGCAGCACCTCCGCCCGAACATGGTCAATTCCAACTTGGGCCGCAATCGCCTTGGCGGTTCGTTCATTATCGCCGGTAATCATGATGACCTCAATGCCCATTTGCTTCAGACGGCTCACCGCCGCTTTCGACGTTTCCTTGATCGTATCGGATACAGCTACCATACCGGCATAACGATTGTCGATGGCAACCAGCATAGCGGTTTTGCCTGCTTCCTCCAGAAGGGACATCCGCTCATATGCCGCCTCCGCATCCACGTTATATTTCTCCATCAAGCGGCGTGTGCCGACAAGCAATTCCCGGCCTTCTACCCCTGCCTTGATACCATACCCTGGAATGGCTTCAAACGATTCCGTTCCTGGCAGCTCCAGTTGCTTAGCTTGAATACCAACAACAATCGCTTCTGCCAGCGGATGTTCTGAATTTTTCTCAGCCGCACCGACAAGTCGGAGGAATTCCGCTTCGTCGCCCTCCGTTATCACATCTGTCAGCTCCGGCTTGCCTTTGGTGACCGTGCCTGTTTTGTCCAGAATGATCGTATTGATCTTGTGCGTCTGCTCCAAATGCTCGCCGCCCTTGAACAAAATGCCAAGCTCCGCCGCGCGGCCGGAACCGGCCATAATCGAAGTTGGCGTAGCCAGCCCGAGGGCGCACGGGCAAGCAATAACGAGAATCGCAATGGCAATTTCGAGTGCATGGGCAAAGTCGCCAGGCGTAATGAAGAAGTACCAGACCAGAAACGCCACAACCGCAATCCCTACAACAATCGGAACAAATATACCCGAGATGACGTCGGCTACCCGCTGAATCTGCGCTTTAGAGCCCTGCGCTTCTTCCACGACTTTAATGATTTGAGCAAGTGCAGTCTCTTTGCCGACTTTGGTCGCCTTGATACGCAGGATGCCGTTCTTGTTGAGGGTAGCCCCGATGACCGCATCGCCTGCCTTCTTCTCGACCGGAAGACTTTCACCAGTCAGCATGGACTCATCTACCGAGGACACGCCTTCAAGCACTTGACCGTCCACCGGCACTTTATCGCCAGGGCGAACCAGCACCACATCCCCGGCGATAACGTCTTCCACCGGGATCGTTATTTCCTGGCCATCCCGAACGACCAAAGCCGTTTTCGCTTGCAGCCCCATCAGCGACTTGATTGCTTCCGAAGTGCGGCCCTTGGCCAGCGCCTCGAACAATTTACCCATGATGACCAGCGTAATCAGCACCGCGCTAGTTTCATAGTAAAGCGCAGGGCTATCATGCATCTGACCCCCAGCGGCGTACCAGTCGATCGTCAGATACAAGCTGTAAAAATACGCGGCCGATGTTCCAAGCGCAATCAGAACATCCATGTTTGCGCTGCGATTACGCAGCGCCTTATACGCGCCGACATAAAACTGCTTTCCGATATAGAACTGTACCGGTGTGGCCAGCAGGAGCTGAACCCAAGGGTTCATCAGGAAATCTGGCGTGTAAATCCACGAAGTAAATGAGAAGTGACCAACCATCGTCCACAGCAGCGGAAAAGCAAGCACCGCCGAGATGAGTAATTTCCGCTTCTGCCCACGAATCTCATGATCGCGATGGTCTCCCGCGTTCTGATTTTCCTGTTTGACCAGAGCTTTATAGCCCAGCTTTTTGACTTTTTCCTGCATGTCCTCAATCGTGATTTCACCCGCCGAATACTCGACACGGGCCGTTTCCATCGCAAAGTTTACGGTTGCGCTGGTCACGCCGGGCAACTTACTAAGCCCCTTCTCAATTTTGTTGGCGCAGGCAGCGCAGGTCATGCCTTCCAGATTAAACTGCGCCACCTCCGTCACCGTGCTATATCCGAGCTTCTTGATGGTATCTTCTAGGTTTTTCACATCCACCTTGGCCGGATCGTAGGTGACATTCGCTTTTTCCAGTGCAAAGTTGACATTCGCAGTAGTCACGCCATCCAATTTAGTAAGCCCTTTTTCAATCCGGTTGGCGCAAGCGGCGCAGGTCATGCCCGTTATTTGAAAAGACGACTGTTTCGTCTTAGCTGCCGTAGTGGCCACTATCTTCACCCCCTTAACGAATAAGCTTACCCCACATCATATCCCTGTTCTTCAATGACTTCTTTGATCTGATCCAGTGAAACCTTCTGCTCATCGAACGACACGTCGACCGACTCGCCCTTCAGGTTCGCTTTTCCCGTTACGCCCATTTCTTTCAGTGCACCTTCAATAGAGTTAACGCAATGCTGGCAGCTCATGCCTTGTACATTCAATGTTACGTTCTTCATGGTTTCATCCGTCCCTTCATGAATTAAATAGTTATCTAACCCTCATAATATGAGGGTTGGCTGCTGTAAAACCATCGCTTTATGAAACTTAGTATACCCCGGTACCCTATATTAAGTCAAATGCTTTTCTCATCTTTTTACATTTCCCTCTATAAAAAATAAAAACTTTTGGCTTGACAGCCATTTTCGATGCACCTATAATAAGCTCAACATAACATATGAATACATGCTCACATATAAATAGTTGGAGGGGTTTTTATGTCTGGACATCATCATGACCATGGCCACGATCGCGAGCACAGCAGCAATAGGAGAATTTTGCTCATCTCATTTGTTATCATTACGGCGTATATGGCGGTCGAAGCTGTAGGCGGATTTATTACGAATAGCTTGGCCTTGTTATCGGATGCGGGCCATATGTTGTCCGACTCCTTGGCCTTAGTGATTGCCTTGCTCGCCTTCAAGTTTGGCGAAAAAGCGGTCAGTACAGGAAAAACATACGGGTACAGACGCTTTGAAGTACTAGCTGCTACACTTAATGGATTGACCTTGATCGGCATTGCCCTTTACATCTTTTATGAAGCAATTGAACGTTTTGCCAACCCGCCGGAAGTTGCTACGGTCGGCATGCTGATCATCAGTACAATCGGGCTTCTGATTAACATCCTGGTTGCTTGGATTATGATGCGCGGAGCTGACACAGAGCATAATTTGAACATGCGTGGTGCCTTCTTGCACGTCATCAGCGACATGCTGGGATCGGTAGGCGCCATTGCAGCCGCTCTGCTCATCATGTTCTTTGGCTGGGGCTGGGCAGACCCACTGGCCAGCGTTATCGTCGCCGTACTCGTACTTCGCAGCGGATATATGGTGAGCAAGTCTTCCCTGCATGTGTTAATGGAAGGCACTCCGCGCCATATCAATTTGGAGGACATCGCGCAGGCGATATTGAAGATCGATGGAGTTAAAGGGGTTCATGATTTGCATATCTGGTCGATTACCAGCAACATGCATGCCCTGACTGCCCATATAGTCATGGATGGAAACATGAAGTTGTATGAAACGGAAGCCTTGCTGCGCAAAGTCGAACATATGCTGCAGCATAAAGAGATTCGCCACACAACCTTGCAAGTTGAATCTGAACAACACAAACATGAGGACAATCTCTTATGCAGCATTAAAGCGAGTCCGCCCGATGCACACGCCCATCACCATCATTAATGCCCGCGGCCTTATCATTTCTGGAGAGCAGCTGGATGCCCGGCCGCTCTCTTTCTTACACCTTCATCCCCCGCTTTACTTCCTCAATAACGGCTTTTACGCCCTCATAAATTTGCTCCGGTTGGGAGCGGGAAATGCTGATGCGCAAAAACTTCTCCCGCTGAAGATAGTCTGAGAGGTAGAACAGCTTCCCGCTTGCCACGAGAACCCCCCGTTCCTTCAGCCGATCCACTACCCGCTCCAGATTGACTGCCAGCGGCACCTTGAACTGCGTGAACACGCCCGACCGGACATCCGCCACTTCGAGCAGCCCCGCATCATTATACCTCTTGACGGCATCATGCAAGATCTCGATCCTCGATTCATACTGCCGAAATATTTTTTCCCTGTGCCTTTCGTACATGCCGTTCTTGATGTAAATATCAAGAGCTGCTTGTGACAGCATGGCAGCGCCATTCTGCCCATTATACGTATAAAAGCGATCCAAAAGCGGCTCCGGCAGTACCACGGCGCCTAATCGCAATCCCGGGAAAATGATCTTGGAGAAGCTTTTCAAATACACCACATGCCCGCTCTGGTCATACGCAAATATCGGTTCAAAGCCTCGCCTGTCTCCGAGATCCGCCATATAATCATCCTCTACCACATACACATCATACTTGGCCGCGAGACTGGCTATCGTCTTCTTCTCCTTGACATCGTAAGATGTGCCGAGTGGATTATGATGTCTCGACATCGTATAGAAGCATTTGATTTCCCCGTCGCGGAATAGTTCCTCCAGCTGCTGCAGATCGATGCCGTCTGTGGTACGCGCGATGATCTTCACCGGCAGTCCTTCCGCCTCAAGGAAATTCAAAAACAAATTATAGCTCGGCTGCTCCACCAGGACCGTCTTCCTGTCGTTCGGGAACGGCATCCGCGCTAACGTTTGAAGCGCCTGGTGGATGCCCGACGTCACCGCAATATGCTGGGCCTTGGTAAACACTTGATCATCGGCGAGATGCTTAACGAGCGTTTCGCGCAAAGCGGCAAGCCCCTTCGAATCCCCATAGGTAAACAAATGGTATTTGTAGGTGTCGATTGCCTTGTTCAAGCAATGCTGAAAATCCCGGTATGGAAATACATTCAGATCCGGAGACGAAGAAGCAAAATCAATGACCCTGACATCTATACCGGTATCTTCCTCTTCGTCCTCCACCATATAGTAACCGCTCTGCGGAATCGAGTAGATCGCATGACGTTTTTCAAGCTCCTCATAAGCCCGCGTCACCGTGCTGATGCTGCAGCCATACAACTCTGCTGCCTGACGAACGGACGGCAGCTTCTGTCCGGGGCGAAGCTCGCCTACAGCCCGCTTTTGTTCAATATCCGCCAGGATCTCCAAATATTTTTTCATGATCTGCTGACACCCCATGCTTCAAAATCGATCTGAAGTACTTCTTATCTCCCACTATAGCGAAAAAAGCTCCCCCACACTATAACGGCTGACCCTAACTGTATCGATACAGTTTCGTTTTTTTCAAATTGTGCCTGGAAACGGGATGACTTACGATTCTAATTACAGGTTCAAATCTCTTTCATTCGCCAAAAGGAGGAAATCATCTATGCAATCCAGGACACAACGCGGTCGCTACTACGCTTATATCGCCGTTCTCGTCTATGCGGCCATCATCGGGTTATCGTTTCTGTTTTCGAAGGTCGCCCTCACGTACGCAAGCCCCATCGACACCCTCGCTCTTCGCTTCACCTGGTCGTTCGCGGCAATTGTCGTGCTGCTTGCCACCCGCGTGTTTCGTATTTCACTCAAGGGTAAGCCGTGGCCGAGATTACTCTACTTAGCCCTGTTGTATCCGCTCGGCTTCTTTATCTTGCAGACATTCGGATTGAAGCATGCTACATCTGCCGAGGGCGGCATTATCTTTGCGACAACGCCGATCCTAACCGCTTTGTTGGCGGGGATTTTTCTGAAGGAATCCACGAATCTGAGACAGAAGCTCTCGATTCTGATTTCCGTAATCGGCGTGGTTTTGATCTTTGTCATGCAGGGCACCGGCCTTGATCTTACAAATGTGACGGGCATCTTGCTACTGACCCTTTCATGTCTCGCATCTGCGGGCTATGTCGTGCTTTCGCGCTATCTGCTTCGCACATTCACTCCGCCCGAGGTTACCAGCTTCATGATGGCGATCGGGTTCGTCATCTTTTGGATAGCGTCACTCACTGATCATGCGGCTAACGGGACAATGAACCAAATCTTCGCGCCGCTCGCGAATGCGGAATTTGTCTGGTCCATCTTTTTTCTCGGCATACTGGCGTCGCTGGTGACCGCTTTCTCGTCCAGTTACGCGCTGACCAAGCTTGAAGCCTCCAAGATCAGCGTATTTTCCAATCTATCTACCGTCATCTCCATCGCAGCCGGAGCTTTCATACTTGGAGAGACAGTAACCGTCTACCATCTCATCGGTTCCGCACTCATTATTGCAGGAGTAATTGGAACGAATGTGAAGCAGAAGGCCCGGCAGGGCAGCATCGCTCCGAGTTATCAGACGAAGCAAGCCGAAGGGTAAACTCTTTGACCCATACACCATAAAAGGAGTGCAAAGAGAATGAATGTGTTTGTGGTATTATTAGGAATATGACTATGCTTTTGGATGGCGGTGACTCCTAATCATTCAAACTCAGTTTGAACTGTTAATCGAACCACATATTTCTGCGTTACAAGCTTAGAGCCTACTTATTTCGTGTTGCCAAGAATACTTGGATAGATGGATTCCGAAAAAAACAGTTCATCAGTTACCTTTTATGGACGAACACATTGCTGATAATAATGACAATCACGCTTGTCTCGATATGCCTCAGAAACAGATTCATATGAGCAAAAGAAAACGAATAACAATGCTTCTGAATGTATGTCTCATGAGTTAATGGAGCTTTTTATTCAAGCATTTCGAAGCGGAAATATGAATCAAATATATACTTCGTACAGAAAGCTTCGAAATCGTGGTTTAGACGTTTCGAGAGTGTGGATGCAAGAGGAATACATTTACTTTGACTTTCAAGACCCCAACGGATATGTAATGCGCATCAGTTCAAACAAATATTTTTAGTAGCCGTTTCTTTTATCTGCTAAGAATCGTTATATAAAAATGAAAACAATTTAGGAGGGGATCATTTGTCGGGAAAATCATTTCATCTTCAGGTTATCGAGCTGCCAGTAAAGAATGTTAAGGAGTCTGCTAAGTGGTATACCGAAATGTTTGGGTTAGGTTTTTGTTTTCCGTATAACGAAGGTGATGATGAAGCATGGTTAAACTTAAATGGTATGGGATTGGGTTTGATTCGCTCGAACGAACTGGCAAAATTGGACTTTGTCACGTCAAAAGGTGAAAGGAAACCCTTTTTCACTTTCCAAGTTGATAACATTCAGGAGCTTCATGAAGAAATGATTCAAAAAGGCGCAGAAGTTCAAGAAATGGTTTATAAACAAGGAGGCGGATATAGCTTCCAGTTTTTTGACCCGAATGGAAATCACTTGGGTATATGGGGCGGATGGCCAAAAGAAGAAAACGACAGTATTAATTGAAGAGGGGCCATGGCCCCTCTTCGTTGTATCCGCCAATGCATCTCCGATTTATGCTAAGGGGCGACCCTGCTATTTCACTTTAAATAGGGACACGGAATGGTTCAAATTCCTCGGCAAGCTGGGCCAGAGATTGCGAGGTAGACGCCGTTTGTTCAGCAGCAGCGGCCGCTTCCCCACTGGCAGCGGCGATCGATTCGATGGAACGCAAAACCTCCTCTGTTTGTGCCGACTGTTGTTCCCCAGCCGCCGCAATCTCCGATACTTTATCAGCGGACTCGTTTACCATAGAGATGATTTTCTCGAAAGCCTTACCTGTCTGCAGCGACTTTTCAACACCGTCAGCTACGGAACTAACGCTTACCTTAGTATTATTTTGCATACCTTTGATAATCCGGGTGATTTGCTTGGTCGCTTCGCCGCTACGTTCCGCCAGCTTTCGGACCTCGTCCGCAACCACGGCGAAGCCTCTTCCCTGCTCTCCGGCGCGCGCAGCTTCAATAGCGGCATTCAAGGCCAATAAATTAGTCTGATCAGAGATATCGTCGATCACCTCTATGATCTCCCCGATTTTGTTGGAATCCTGCTCAAGCAGCCCCATTTGCTCTTTGATTTTATTCATCCCTTCAATGGAAACGGCAACTTCTTGTCCCCCGGCTTGGGCCGTTCTGGCCGTATCGTTAGCCAATTCGGCTGCTTTTTCCGCATTGCGGGCAACGTTATAAATCGCGATATTCAGTTCCTTAAAGAGATCGGTTATCGTCTGTGAAGCCCTGGCCTGCTCAGAGCTGCCACCCGCTATTTCTTCGGTGCTAGCGGAGATTTGTTGAGAAGCGGCAGCAACGTTCATTGAGCTTTGTATGATCCCGCCGATCAGCTGCCTGAATTGCCCGACCATATGATTTAGAGAAGAGGCGAGCTGGCCGACTTCATCTTTGGTACGGATGGGCAGATCCTCTCTTAAATCCCCATCCGCTATTTGTTGGACGTGCGTCACCATGAGCTCAATTGGTTTGGTCAAGCGGCCCGCGTAAAGGAATGTAATGATACTGCCAATAATCGAGGCGCCGAGAAGGGTTACGACGAGTATATAAAAAATACCGTCGGCACCTTTGTTGAAGTCGGACAAGTAT
Organism: Paenibacillus puerhi; assembly: GCF_009846885.1. Lineage (GTDB taxonomy): Bacteria > Bacillota > Bacilli > Paenibacillales > NBRC-103111 > Paenibacillus_G > Paenibacillus_G puerhi. The sequence continues at coordinate 14,081 of NZ_WUWM01000047.1, read as the reverse complement.
GTACCTGCACAAACAACCCAGCCCCAGTTCGGATCCAAATTGGAGTATGTAATTTTCGGTGCCGTCTCGTTCGGATCGTTGGGAAGTTCCCACTCAAACGACGTAAATCCCCCTCCGCCAATCGCTTGCTTAACCAGCTCCTGTTGCACCAGAATACCATCAGGAGATCTCGAATCCCATAAATTTTTCCCTTCATTTAAAGGATGTGCCAGCGCATTCCCCTTTTGATCGTAAATAAAGATATAGCCGTATTGCCCCAGATCGATTTTTCTGTTTATCGGGCGATGGCCATTGGCATCTTTCTTCCCGAGGATTTGTTGCTTAACCTGCTCCTGGGCCTCTTCCAGACTGACTTTGCCGGATTTGACCTGGATGTCAAGCGCTTCAATCATCTCAAGAACAAGTTGAACATCGTTTTTCAACTGCATTTTACCGGAGTCGGTCAACCTGCTTTTTGTTTCATGATAACTAACCAGTCCGATGATGAGGCATGGAATAAGCAGTAATACCATGCACAGCATAATCATTCTCATGCGAATGGAGCGAAATTTCTGTAAGATTTGTTTCATCGTAGGTCTCACCTTTCTGTAGCTGATATGTTTTGATTCAGTACGACCCTGAGATTACGCTGCCTGACAGCCGCGATTCCACTTTTTATCAAAAAAACGACTTAAATCGACAAAAATTTTATTAAAAAAAGATCATTTCTCTTGTAAGAAATGATTTCGACAAGATTCAAGGCTACATCGATGATCGGCTAAACTGCGCGATCAAGGACATAAATATTCCAAAAGACCCGAATATTCCCCTTGCTCTATTCAATTATAAGACTTTACGACTAGAAAATAAAGACATTTACCGAACCTTATTTAACGAGGTGTGTATGTTTTCATGCAGAAAATGCCGATCTCCACCCAACCCCAGCTATATACGAGGGAAAACATATAAATGAAAAGGAAGGTACTCGTATGAAAAGATGAAGATACCGATGGGCCTAAAATGAACGCCTTCAAAACATACGCACGTTACCACGCCATCACCTGCCGGCTGCAAAATTCCATCATTACATTCTACTTGCTTCAGCCCGGTTCTATGCTCAATTAGGCCTAGCTCTCCGCACCAACTATCATAAAAATGTCATTCCCTACGTTTTCATATTGTACAAGAATCACTAGCATTGTATCGTTGAATAAGGTGATCGCTATGAAAACATTCCTGCTCCGTTGCAGAAGACGGCGTGCTAAGCTTCTGATTTGGAAAAAGAGACTTTTTAAGCAGTTGCACAATCTGACGCCATCGCTACCTGCTCATATACGCGTTTCGCTCAACGTTTCATGGGGACCTTTCTATGGGGGGACAGTTATCGTGGACCGTGCGATGGAAAAGGTTAAGATCATGGTGCAAATACCGTACGACGGTTTTTTGACGAATGACGAGAAGATTATTTTGCAGCGTTATCAACTAAGTAAGAGGGATCTCCCCTACTTTATCTTATTCCATGAGTTTTCCCATCTCAGGGATGCTCTCTTACATCTGAACCATGGAACCCTGAAAGACTTCAAGCGTTATCTGGCCGATTGCCAGCAAATCGTACGAGATGCTCCCGATTATCGGGAAGTCCCGTTCGAGGAGCAAGCGGACCAGTTCGCCTACCAATGCATGCTTGAGCATTGCAGGAAAGCAGGATAAGGTTGTGCATCATAACTGCAGGCAAGCCAGTTATCCCCGGCTTGCCTGCAGTTCTCTTTTCTTCACGATTTCTTTGATATAATCGGCCGTGCGAAGCGCGAGCGACATAACGGTATTGGTCGGATTTCCCGCGCCGGAAGTAACGAAGATACTCGCGTCGCATACGAACAAATTGGGAATGTCGTGGCTTTGTCCATAAGAATTAACGACCGAATCGGCGGGATTTTTGCCCATCCGGCATCCTCCCATCATATGGGCCGTATCCGGTACGACGAATTCCACTTTACCTCCCTCCGCCTCTAAAATGGAACTCATCTTACTTACCGCGTGTTCGATCAGTTTTTGGTCGTTTTGCCCGTAGCTAAACGTCACTTTCGCCCGCGGCAAACCATATTCGTCTTTCTCATCTGCCAAAGTCACACGATTATTCGGATTCGGCAATACTTCGCCGACCATGGTGACCCTTCCGTAATGATTGTAGTCCAAGAGCGCTTGCCTGAATCGCTCACCCCAAATCGGGCCGCCCTGCGCTTTGGAAATTCCGCTCGCGAATTCGACCGGTCTTGCACCATGAGCATGAAGCGTATAACCACGGACAAAATCGCGATTCGGGTCTGTTCGATAATAATCCAAAGTCGTCGCGAGTACCGGCGTCCCTTTATACAAGCGGATCTCGTAATCGAACTTTGCATACACGTCATTACTGCTGTGTACCATGATGGATTTCCCGACCATGCCGCTGCTGTTTGCAAGTCCGTCCGGGAACTGCGCATTGGCCGAATTGAGCAGCAGCCTTGGCGTCTCCACAACGAATGCGCTGAGAATGACCAGCTTGGCCTTCTGCTCATATGTTTTGCCGTTACGGACAAATGTCACCCCTTTAGCCAAACCGTCTTTGCCCATCATCACCTGCGTCACCATGCAATCAGGCAGCACCTCGGCTCCGGCCTTGATCGCTTTCGGGATGTGCACAATGAGCGTGCTGAATTTCGCATCGGGCATGCAGCCTTGATTGCAAAAACCGCGGTTGATGCACGGAGGACGGCCTTCAAAAGGCGCAGATAAGATGGCCAGCGGCGCAACGGACGAGCGAATCCCCTGTTTTTCGCAGCCGTTCATGAACAAGTAGGCGTTTGGACTCAGCGGTTCGCGCTCCGGATACGGATAAGGACCGTTAAAGTGCCCCCAGGGAAAATGCTTCGGTCCCGACACCGCAATAGCTTTTTCCGTTCGGGTGTAATATGGCTCCAGGTCCTCATAGCTGATCGGCCAATCTTCCGCAACCCCATCGATGGTCTTCGCCTGAAAGTCCACATCCTGAAAGCGCAAAAATACGCCCGTAAAATGAACGGTTCCCCCGCCGACGCCGCGTCCGGAATTGTTATGCCCCATCGTGAGGGGATCGCTGCCATCCACGATTCGCGTATCCTGCCAACCGAGATTCTTCATGGTGAGCTCGTCGCTGGCAAAATCCTTCTGCGGATCGCGCAGCGGTCCTGCCTCCAGCACAACGACAGACATCCCGGCTTCGCTTAATTCCTTGGCCAAGACGCCTCCCGCAGCACCGGCTCCGACAATGACAACATCCACCTCTTCATTCGCATACTTATGCTTCATGCTCCGCCTTCGCCTCCCAGGGATCCAATTGTCCTAGCTGTGTACGCACGTATCCGCGCGGATATGCCGGTCCGGCATATCCGATATCCGACCAGACCCTCGGGTGCGAGCAATACGATTCTACCGTGAAGCGCATCAGGCTATCGAAGAAGATCTTCTGAGGAATATCATGCCATACTTCTGCCGGTTCCGCTTTCCCCGTGCTGATGTCACCTATCATCTGTTTTTGCCCAGTTGCGTCCACTTGCGAAAAAGACGAGGAGTAGTTGTGTTGAGAAGTCTGTTCGAGCGCTGACAATCCTTGTCGAATCAATTCCGGTGCAGCGGGTACGCCGACCTTCCTTTGTCCTTCGCCAGGCGATGAATATAAGCTTCGATCAATATGGACAACGACTTTCGCGAGGGCGTCCGACGACGAATCATCCACCAGCAAGCTGCAAACGCTGCGTAACAGTTCAGCCTCCTGTTTAGTAAGAAACTGAAATCCTACGACAAAATCTATTCGCGAGGTCACGATTTTTTGCGTGTGGTCGTCCCACTCGTCCTTTTCGTCCAAGACGTTAAAGGAAGGGTACCGCGTTTTTCCGTTCATATCGGGTTCCTCCAATAGACCGCGATAAGTCCGAGCACACTCAGCGCCGTGAACATCAACGGAAGCGTAACCGGCGGTCCGATCAGGAAATTACGCAATGCCCATCCTCCAACTCGGATGCCAACCCCCCGGAAGTGGAAATAAAACCCGATTGCCCCGGAAACGATCCCAACCCACATGAGAATCTGAAACAAAGCACTTAGCCAATTCGCGTTATAAACCGTAAAGGCAATTCCGGCTATAAGGAAGATCGGCGCCAAAATAACCGGCACCCACATGGCCTTGTGGTTAAAATTTTGCCGGTAGTGGAACATCGTCACCTGAATCCCTATCACCAAGAAAGCCAGGCTGACAAACAAAACCAAAATTCGTGCTATGGGCCAAGCATCCCAAAACATGCGTCTTCCCTCATTTCATTATGTCGTCATTGTATCGGCTCTCGTTAGGTTATCATTTCCAGCATCCAGAAAATTCATCCAAACCTGTTCATAATGAACAAGCCGCGCATCCATACTAAGAAAAAGGCAAAGTCAAGGAGCTGTCATCAAAATGAGAACCGAAATTCAAAATGTTGCGGATGTCATCATCGAGCAGCTGCGATTATGGGGCGTCAAGCGGATTTATGGGGTGATCGGGGACGCTATCTTTGGCTTTATGGAAGGTCTCTCTCGGCACAATGATTTGGAATGGATTGGCGTAAAACACGAGTCTGTCGCGGCCATGATGGCGTCGGCCGAAGCCAAATTAACCGGCCGAATCGCCGTATGCGCCGCGCAAATGGGACCTGGCCTGACCAACTTAATGACCGGCCTTGGAGATGCGTACTTAGACGGCGTTCCAGTCCTGGCTATTTCCGGACAAGCGCCCACCCGCAAGATCGGAACGGCATACAAGCAGTATATCAATCAGCAGGAACTCGTTCAGGCGATCACAGGGTTCAGCCGTATCGTCATCCATCCCGATGCAGTCGTTGACACACTTGCACAAGCCATGTTTAAGGCAGTGCATCAGGCAACGCCCGTTCATCTGTCTATCCCTTCCGATCTATGGAGCCTTCCCTGCGGGACAAAACCGCGCGAACCGATTCAGATCGCGAAGCCAATGGCTGGACGGAGCCAAATCCAGCAAGCGGCGAACATGATGCTTACGGCGAAACGCCCTGTCATCCTCGCCGGCAATCGAGCAAGATTGGCCTCTGATGCCATCAAGAAATTGGCTGATCGCTGGGGATGCGGAATTGTCATGAGTTACGGAGCAAAGGGGATTATAGCGGATTCTCACCCTTACCTGGCGGGCGGTTTGGGCGAGGGCGGCAATCCTTATGCAAGCGACTTATGCAAACAATCGGATGTCGTCCTTGCCATCGGTACCTCTTGGTGGCCCGAGCATCATGTCCCTGGGCATGCCCAAGTGATCCATATCGAAGAGAGGATCTCGGTGATCGGAAAGGTTATTCCGTCACAATTCGGGATCGTCGGGAATATCGCAGAGACCGTAGGAGCACTCACAGCATGCATCGCAGACTACCGTCCCGATCGAAATTGGCTGCAAGTCGTGAACCATTGTAAGCAAGCCTGGAATGATCAGAATGACAGCGAACGCGCCATCACCTCTTCTCCGCTTCACCCTGCAGCCATTGTCAGCGTCATAGAACTAACGACGGACAACGACGCCATTATTGCGCTGGATGAAGGAGATGTCACCCTATGGTTTCTGAGAAGCTTTAAAGGAACCGCACATCAATTGGTGTTGTCGGAGCGCTGGAGAACGATGGGATTTGGATTGCCGGCCGCAATGGCAGCGAAATGTTCATATCCGAACCGGCAAGTCGTTTGTGTTACGGGGGACGGCGGATTAGGAATGGTACAGGCGGATTTGATCACAGCCGCACGTTACGGACTTCCCATCAGCGTCATCGTTTTCAATAATGGAACCCTGCAAATGGAACAAGACAAAATGATGATGAAACATCGCCGTCCGTTTGAAACGGACATCTCGAATCCGAAATTCGTCCAAATTGCGGAAGCGTCTGGATGGGCAGCCAAACGGGCGGAAACGAATGATGAGCTTCGCATCGCCTTAGATGAAGCGAAATCTGCCTCCAAGCCTTACCTGATCGATGTCCCGACGGCGAAAATAACGCATCCGGACTTTCAAATCCAACATGAAGGGAGCATGAATCCATGACAACGGCAACCGAAAAACATCCCGTATCCGTAACCATGCCCAAACCTCCTTATCCGCTTCAGCACCAGGATACGCAGCCCGGTATTGAGTCTCTGATGAATCCGCGTCCCATTTATGACGATCCGAACTATAAACCGGGCGGCAAGCTGAAAGATAAAGTGGCCATCATTACCGGGGGAGACAGCGGCCAAGGACGCGCCATAGCCGTGGCATTCGCCAAAGAAGGCGCAGATGTCGTCATTGTGTATCTTAACGAGCATACGGATGCAGAAGAAACCAAACAAGCTGTCGAGCAGAGAGGGCGCACCTGTCTGTGTATAGCCGGGGATCTTGGCCAAGAAGCCTTTTGCCAACAAATCGTAGAACAAACCGTGGCACATTTCGGCAAGCTGGATATTCTCGTGAATAACGCGGCAGAGCAGCATGTACAGAACGATTTGGAGAGCATTACATCCGAACAGATGGAAAAAACGTTTCGGACCAACTTTTTCTCGGTATTTTATTTGACGAAGTTCGCTCTTCTCCATTTGAAGCAAGGGAGCACCATCATCAACGCCGCCTCCCTCACCGCCTATGAGGGGAATGAGCAGCTCATCGATTATTCAGCCACCAAGGGCGCCATCGTTGCCTTTACCCGTTCGCTCTCGAAATCGTTGCACAGCAGGGGCATTCGAGTAAACGGCGTCGTCCCCGGAAGCATATGGACGCCTCTGATTCCCGCATCCTTCCCTGCGGGTCAAGTCGCCAAGTGGGGAGAAAAAAATCCGATGGGACGCGCAGGCCAGCCCTGCGAGATTGCACCCGCGTATGTTTTTCTGGCATCGGATGACTCCTCGTATATTTCCGGACAGTTCATTCATGCCACAGGCGGCGTTGTTATGAACAGTTAAGAAGAACCAAACTCGTTCGGACCCTAAAAAATTGGCATTCGCGCGCCGCTGCTGCCGTTAAGTATGGTGCGGGTTTGCGCACGAAAAAGCATCTACAGCGGCAGTGGCTGTAGATGCAACAATAGCATGGCTATATGGTTCCTAGGCGGCCGAGCGCTGTTGCAAGATCTTGACGGGGCCGCCAATACGGTTGACGGGATGGATACGTGCTGCCCCTGCTAATTCTACAATCCCAGTTACAACTCGGAACCATTGGGGCAATCCCAAATGATTAAATGCTTCCACATGCATGTTGATACCCGTAACTTTTCCGAATCCTGCAAATAGAAACATGATGACAAGGATTCCTTGTAAGATATAAGTTAAGATTTCCACGACACGTCTCACTTCCTTCTTCAATTTCGTGTTACTGTATGTTATTTAGATAAAGCCCTGCGTACCATTGGCGCTACTTTGTTCGCCAGTAGATCGATTGCTTTTTCTACCCGAGATGATGGCTGACCACCCATATCGAATTGTCCCATGAAGCGTGAATGCCTGAATAACTCATGCTGATACAAGATTTTCTCTGCTAATTCTTCTGCACTACCGATTGCCAATATTTGTTCCGCTGCTCTCTGAGGCATCAATTGCTCTTCCGTCGTTCGAAAGTGTTGACCACGCTCCTTTAAAAAGTATTCGAAATAGTGATTATAGTGCGAAACAAATTCGGTAATCGCTTGCTCCCCAGTTTGCGCAATATACGAATGCCCCGACACTGAAACCCTTAGCTTGGATAAATCATGACCTGCTTCTCTTGCAGCTTGCCAATAAAGGTCTACTAATGGCTTGACGGATTCTGGACGACCGCTTAGCAAGGCAAGTGCCATATTTACTCCAAGTCTGCCTGCACGAACGGCACTTTCAGGTGTGCCTCCCACCCCAATCCAAAGGGGAAGTTTCTTCTGAACGGGTCTAGGTGCTATTTGTGCATTTAGAAGAGATGAACGAAACTTTCCTTGCCAGCTAACAACTTCCTGTTCTTGCAATTTCATAAACAGATGCAGCTTTTCATCAAACAATTGATCATAGTCATCTAGACTTTCTCCAAAGAGAGTGAATGATTCTAAAAATGCCCCACGTCCTACAACAATTTCAGTTCGTCCGTTAGATAATAAATCAAGCGTTGCAAAATCTTCATAGACACGTACTGGATCCGCTGTGCCAATAACGGATATGGTACTGGTTAGTTTAATATTTTTCGTCTCGCGTGCAATCGCTGCAAGCAGCATGGCATAAGAAGATGTTACAAAGTCCAGACGATGATGTTCGCCAACACCAAATATATCGAGGCCTGCTTCATCCGTCATTTTTGCTATTTGTATAATAGCTTCGACTCTGGATTGTGCGTTAGGGCTATTTCCACTTGCATCAGGTACTCGTTCTCCTAATGAATATACTCCGAATTCAAATTCGACCATTTTCTTACCTCCTAGTCAATTTTAAATAATGTGCTTGCGAATCATGATTTTTCCTACCCAACAACTTTCGTTTATACAACACTTGTAGTAAAATCAATGTAACAAGTTGGATAAATATAAGCAATCGACAGTATTTCAGATCTATCGCTTAACCAACATAATGATAAAAATGTCTAAAAAGCAGGTGAGAATGCTATGGAAAAACAAATCGACCCCCGTATTCTTCGCACTCGTAAGCTCATTATGGACGCATTTATTGAGTTAACTAAGAAAAAAGATTTTAATGACATCACAATCGGGGATATTACATTTGCTGCAACGGTTAATCGCGCAACCTTTTATAATCATTTCATTGATAAATATGACTTGCTTGAAAAAGTGTTAAGTGAAAGCGTGATGAGAGAAGTCCTTCAAGAAGTAAGTATGCATGAGGTCATTAACGAAGAGACGATAACGTCGATTTTCACCTCGATTATTAAGTTCCACACATCGGTTGGTAACCAGTGTCAGCGAAGTTATGAAGCTTTTACACCCCAAATAGAAACGATCTTTAAAAGGGAACTCCGAGCCTTTTTTTCAGAGTCGGCGCAAAGACAATGGTCTAACCAAAATCAAATAGAAATAGAGACTTTTGCGGTGATGTTAAGCTGGTCACTTTATGGGGCTGCCATGTATTGGATGCAAAATCGCACGACAAAACCAGAAGATTACGTAAAGCAAATATTGCATAACATAAAACTGGGATGATGTGGATGCGAATTAGCTTCATTTTGTCGTGTTTTTAATTATTTTCATGAAAAAAAGCATCTACAGCGGCGGTGGCTGTAGATGCTTTTGCAATACTGTCACATCTCATTTCGTACCATCAATATAAGGCACTCCACATGTGTTGACTGCTGAGTGTAGCGCAACTAACAATTCCTTACAATTCTCATAAAGCGACTGATTACTTCACGTGTAATAGACCTCATCGCTGCAGATGCGCTCTCCCACATGAGTTAGTTCGACTACTTCTAATCTTAAGTCATTGAGCATCCGATCAGCCTGATAGCCTATGAAGAACATCCTGCAAAACAGCCGCTCATTCCTGGGGCACCTGTCTGCCTTAAGGGGAGTATATCCGTTCGCATGAGGCCTCAAGAATAAATAGTACGACGTCTTGAAATGATGCGTTTATACATCGTTTTGTTGCTCAGGCTTTTAAATGTATTAAATTGGGGAGCAGTATTTGCTTCAATAATCCATATATAACCTTTACGATCTACGCCAACATCGATACCTAACTCGCGAATGCCGGGAAACTTCCGATCCATCGTTCTGGCCAAAGCCAGACACAATGCGTTGATACGATTTATCTTTTGACTCGCTATTTTCGGTTGATTTTTATATATGGAGCTGAAGACCTCCTCTACTGTTTTCGGAGTGGCCCCCTGACTATAATTCGTTAAGAATCTGCCTTGAACAGCCACCCGCACCACTTTCCCCGAGATAAACCACTTTGAAGCAGGTTTCTGCATATATACGCGTATATCAAAAATGCGATTCTTATATTTTGCCAACTCCAATCCTTGTTGAATCAAATACGTCCTCTTCGGCTTCATCAATCGTTGCACGGCCTGGACCGCCTTTTTTCTTGGAATTTCGCGGTGCTGCAACCCCCATGAAATCTGAATTTTTCTATAATGAAGTCGCCGCAAACGTATGATTCCTTTGCCTTGGCTGCCTCTATTCGGTTTTATGAATAGAGATGGATATTTTCTTATCATTTTCCGAGCTGTTACCGATGTATACGGGTACGTCTCTGGAAGATGCCGACGAAGAATCGGATCGGACTTCATCGCATTCTCTTTTCGCAGCTTCTCTCTCACTTTGCGAACATACATTTTTATCCCTTACTTTCATTTTGGTTTTTATTCCGTTTCAAAAATCTCGCGATTATTTCTCATATGCTTATATTTGGCCCATGGGTTTCTCCTGGACGGCACACTCACCATATCTAACCTCGCTTTCTGTTGATACGGCAATATATGATTGTTTGATCGCCATGATCACGACTATTTTCCCTTTCCATTCGCACAAAAATTGCACATCCGAATCAGTGTCCCGGTTTATACGGCTCCTGCTTTTCACGGTTTTTGAGGAACCGGCGGACAACGTTGAAGTTCAATTGTGTATTGATCCGGTCATCAAAAGCGGATTTTGAGCCTGCCCTGGCTTGGATAAGGCGTTTATATCTTTCCAACTCATCTCAGCAAGTATATCTTGTTACCGAACCAATAATTGAGGAGTGATTAAAATTCCTCTGGAAAATATTTACTAAAAGTTACTAAAAGGTAATGTGATGCGGAACCATCCGGTACTCCGACGTCATCTTCCCGAAACCCGCCGTTTCAAACAATCCAATCTTGTACGAATACAGAAACGTTTCTCCACCCTATTCATCAAACCCGATACGGGAAGACAAGGCGACGGAATCATAAGGGTAAAGTACGCTGAAAACCGTCATGCTCAAATCTCGAAGGGTCTTCGTCACTGGAAAGTGAGGAAACGTAACGTCGGGAAAACAGTTAAAAAGCTTATCCAGGGGAAAGGGACTTATATAATCCAACAGGGACTCCCATTGGTCAAGTACAAAAAGAGGCTTATTGATATCGGGTGTTTATGCAAAAACCGGCATCCAAATGGCTCGTTTCAGGTGAAGTAGTACGGGTAGGAGCTGCAGGCAGGTTTGTCACCAATTACCACAACGGAGGAAAGCCGGCGTACCTGAAGAGCGTGTTGCATTCCATTTATAAAAATCAGCCAAATAAAGTGAATCGCATGATTCGTGATATAGAAAAAATTTCGATGATCTCATCAAAAGAGTTAAACCGAAAATTCCCGAAAAACCACCAATGGGGCGTAGATATTGCGCTGGATAAAAATGGACGCCTTTGGATTATCGAATCCAATGCCAGTCCGGCTTTCTTGACTTTTAAGCATCTGAAAGACAAAACCATGTATAACCGTATTTTGAGAAGGAAGCACCATATTCGCTCGAAATACTCGAGAGGATGAATGACGAACGAATGACGGAACCGATGGAGGTATCGAACATCAATGATGAACTACAACATTGTGAACGCAGAAGAAATCGAAGCGCTGAAAAAATCGATCATCGTATTGACTGACCGGGAGAGGGATGAGATCACCGGATCATATCCGAGCTTCCGCAGCTGGACATTCGGTCGATTGATGACGATACGTTGCTATTAATTGAACTGGCAGGCCAGCAGTTGCCGAAAAGACTATTGGAAGCGTTGGTCCGTTTCCGTCGAACCCCCAATCCGTACGGAACATTGCTGTTCCGTAACCTGCCTATCGATTCTGTTTTGCCGGTTACGCCGATGGACGGTAAATTTTCCGCGGCGAAAGACTCTTATTACAGCGAATATCGTCTGCTCTTATTTATGTTGTTTTTTGGAGAACCTATATCCTATGAGGATGAGAAGGAAGGATTGCTCATTCAAAACATCTGTCCGGTGAAAGGCCACGAGACCCGTCGGGAAAATACGAGTTCCAACCTCTTGAACTTTCATACGGAAAACGGGTTTCATCCGTATCCACCGGATTATTTGACTTTGACGGGGTTGCGGCCGGATCATGAGAAAGCAGCAAAAACACTGACGACTTCCATTCGTATCGCCTTGCGTTATTTGCCGAGCACATGCTTAACCTTATTAAGGCAGCCTTTATACCGCCTTCGCCCTTCTTCTTCATTTAATATCCAAAAGGAGGGTGATTATTCGGTGCAGATGCCCGTTCTTTCCGGGAACTTGCTGGAACCGGATATGTGTGTCCATTTTGTTTCGATGGAGGCCGAGACGCCCGATGCCCGTTGGGCGCTCGATTCCTTGAAGGAGGCGCTGCTTAAGAACGTTGTGGCTTTTAATATACTGCCGGGAGATATGCTGATCGTGGACAACAGGATGGCCGCGCATGCCAGAGCGCCGTTTAAGCCGCGCTTTGATGGGACCGATCGTTGGCTTCAGCGGATGTTTACGATCACTGATTTCCGGCGCTCCAGCTTCAGCCGGGGACACAGCAGGCATGTCTGTTCACCGCTCAGCGTCGAATATATCAAGAACAGATAGGCAAATGCATGACTAAAGGACACCGATAGTCGATCTTCATAAAGAAAGGCGGAGCAAGGAATATAATCTGACTCCGCCTTATAAGTCAGCCTCAATCGTTTCAACTTGACAGCCGCTTGAGCTCTGGTCGTGTGTTCGGAAGGCGCCATCATATCTTCTGTTACCCCATGGATGATTCCCGCCGCTACGGATTGTGCAGTGTTCCTTATTATCTCGCTGTCCGGTGCAAAGCTGTCTTCCGAAATCCCATCGATCAATCCTGCATTTTACCCCTGCTTCGATGTCTCAAAATGCTACTTCCTTAGATACCTTTTTTATTCTTCTCCTTCACTAGTGGTTATTTCGTTAAGCGTGGCTATCCTTGATGATGGCTTCGCCTAAGGGTTGCCCCTGGCCAATGCTGGCTTTTCTCACGAAATTATAAATATTGTTTTTATATATAAACCGCAATTAATATCATAACCGAACAAGTAGACGATCGATGGTATCCATTGGATGCTTATTGATCCGCTTCATGAATTGGCTCACATGAAGTCTGATCTTATAGAACTTTTCAAAGAAAATGTTGTTGACCACGTCTGCTTTGAGCCAAAGCCAGAGCCCTTCGACTGGGTTGAGATTGGGACTGTAAGGCGGCAGGAAGACTAGCTGTAGACGAGGATGTTTTTTGAGAAACGGCTGTAAACTTGTGGCATGATGAATTCGGCTATTGTCCAGAACAAGTGCAATTTTTCCAGTCGGGTATGCAGTGAGAAGATCTTCAAGAAAGCGAACAAAAGCCGCTACGTCCGCTTTCTCTTCTTCCCGGTGATGCACCTGTCCGGTTTCGTAGTTAATCGCTCCAAACAACTTGGCTCCTTCATGCTTGCCGTACGTCGGTACTTTACGTTGTTTGCCGCGCGGGAACCAATTGTATTGCAGTGCTTGATAGGAACGGATCATGGATTCATCTTCAAATAGCAGATGATCCATTTCTTCAGCCTCAATTTGTTGCTTGAGCGCAGTAAAGGTTTGCTTACGAAAAACAGCTTGGGCGTCCGGATCGGCCTTAGCCAGCGAATAAGTCGCTTTGGTAAAGCTGAAGTTCATCCGTTTGAGCATCGCACTGATGCCTCGTACACTCATGTCAACACCATATGTTGTCTTGATCCACTCGGCTACCAACGGAAGCGTCCAGGTATAACGCGCTTCAAAGCCAACATCGACAGGTGTTTTTTGTTCCAGCATGGCGCCAAGCTCATTGCGTTGCTCATTCGTGAGCTTCGTCGGTTGACCGGGGGAATGATCCATTTCCAGCCCGGCAAGACCATACTTCTGGTAGGCTTGCCAATAAAGGCTGATTGTTTGGCGCGTTCGATTGAGTAAACGGCCGATCTCTTCAAACGAGTGACCTTCAAAGCGAAGGCGGACTGCAAGGTACCTCTCGTAAAGTCGTTTATCTGATGTTTCTCTCATGGACACATTGAGTTGCTCGATTTTTACGGTACTCATTTCCATCACCACCGGTTTTTTT
>NZ_WUWM01000046.1 GCF_009846885.1 Paenibacillus puerhi | reverse complement strand
AGGGCAATACACATACAAAAGTAGCATTATGCGAGGCGGCATGGGCAGTCGCTCGTACTAGAAACAACCGCATATCTACACGATTTTGGAAGATCGCATCGAGGCGCGGTAAGAAAAAAGCATGTATTGCCGTAGCAAGAACCATTCTCGTCATCGCCTATTCCATGCTTAAGAACAAGGAAATTTATATAGAAGGCGGACCCGAACGACAAGCAAGATAACTGGTATATCCATAAGAATAGCCTTATACATGGACTCATAACATGGAGATCCCGGGCATCCTATTGCCTAAAAACACTTCCCCTGCTACACACCACCATAGCGCATTTTCACAGAAAAATCGTATAAAGAGGCACGTTTGACTGAACGAAGCGTCCGTCTTATATGAAAAATCATACAACTATCCCTGCCTATGATGATACTGAGCCGTCTTTGTACGAATCGTATAAACAGGCACGTTTGGCTGATAGAACATGTCGATGGAGAGATACCATGCCATTTCAATCGAAAAAAGACAAATTGCAACTGACGATGTAGAACAAGAAATGCTACTAAAGATCAGCCAGGCTAGAACGGAACAATACCAACGCGTTGAGCGGGCTCGTATGCTTCTTCACTATGCACACGGACTAGGCGTGGCCAAAATTGCCGATGCCTTGCAGACAACCGTCACCAAAGTAAACCGCTGCGTGGACCGCAGCCGCGATTTGTGGACTTTTTTAAAGAAATTCGATGCGCATTATCAACCTGAACTCCGTATCTATTTAGATGATCCTGGATAATCACTCAGCCCACATCTCCAAAGAAACGAAGGAAGACTTGGAGACGGGTCCGGGGCGTTTTGAATTTGTCTTCACTCCCAAGCATGGCTCATGGCTCAACGTGATCGAGTCGTTTTTTGCGAAGATGACAGAACAGGTACTTCGTCACACGAGCGTCAAGTCCAAAGAAGGACTGAAACAATGTATTGAGCAATATCTCAATAAAGTCAATGAGAGCCCCACATCCTGAAGGGGGAGATTAGGTTTCATTAATTCAGGAACATTCTACTAGACACAAGGAGGTGGTCTCGGTGATCACGGAGCATGACCGCGTACAGGGAGCCTTTATCCGGGAGAGCAGCGAATACGGTGAACCGATCGGTCCGGAGGAGCTGACTGCAGCGAAATGGAAGGCTATCGTGAGCAATGATTCCAAGTTCGACGGCCGATTTTTTTATGCCGTGAGGACGACCGGTATCTTTTGCCGGCCTTCCTGCAAGTCCAAGCCGCCCAAGCGCGGAAATATTTGTATCTTTCGCCATGCGGAGCAAGCTTTATCCGCCGGCTTTCGTCCTTGCAAAAGATGCAAGCCGACCGGGCAGCGCTTGCCGGACGAAGACTGGATTTCCGTAGTCACGGCTTACATTGACCGCTATTATATGCAGCCTCTGAACCTGGAGACTCTTGCGGATGTCAGCCATGGCAGCATGTACCATCTTCACCGGACCTTTAAGAAGCTGACTGGAATCACTCCCATGGCCTATATTCAGCAGAAGCGCATCGAGCACGCGAAGGAGCTGCTGAAGCACTCGACAGCATCCATCGCGGAAGTCGGCCGCCTAGCCGGGCTGTCTAATCTTTCCTATTTCATTACGCTTTTCAAGAAAGTGACCGGTCATACACCGGCCAGCTACCGTCAATTAACTAAACAGAACAGGGAGGAATCGACAAATGGAGAATCCAGCTGAAGCGGCCATTTATTGGTCGCTGCTCGAAGAGGGGGATTGGAGGCTGCACATGGCCGCCACCTCCGAGGGGGTCTGCTTTATCGGCTCGCAGCAGCAGCCCTTGGATGAATTGCAGCAATGGGCAGCAGCGAGGCTGCCGGGCCGAGCGCTGATCCGCGATGATGCCAGGCTCCAGCCCTATAGAGCAGAGCTCGCGGAGTACTTACAGGGAGCGCGCACGAGCTTCAGCCTCCCGTTCGATTATCGCGGTACGCCGTTTCAGCTATCGGTATGGCGGGCACTAGGCGAAATCCCCTATGGCCAAACGAAGTCTTATTCGGATATCGCCGAGCAGATCCGGCGTCCTGCCGCCGTCCGTGCCGTTGGGGCCGCCATAGGCGCGAATCCGATCCTGATTACCGTGCCGTGCCATCGCGTTATCGGCAAAGGCGGCGCCCTCACAGGCTACCGGGGCGGCATTCAGATGAAGGAAAGACTGCTGGAGCTGGAACGCGGGAATCCGGCCCTGCTTGCTCATTAGTAGGCTAGACGTTTCATCTGCGGGCAATAGCAAAGAGAGGACCTCCAGGTACTCCGGATACTCCGGGTACGGGGTCCTCTCCCTTCCTTCACTTTTGCGGGTGGCCATTCTTATTCACGCTGCTGGCGATTTCTTATCCATGCATAGGCGCGTGCTGTCCTCCCGCTTCCGGGTCTCCCTGCGGCGGAACAGCCCGCTTGAGCAGGAACGACGCAAACCAAGCGAGGACGACCAGGACGAAGGCCAGCAAAAAGGCGCTTTTCATGCCTGCGATCAGGGCCAGCACCTTGAGCTCGGCCGTCTCGGCTCCCCCCGCTTTCGTCAGAAAGCTGCCGGAGGTATTGGTCATAACCGTCACGAGCAAGGCGGTGCCTACTGCTCCGGATACCTGCTGCAGGGTGCTGATGATGGCGGTGCCGTGTGCATACAGCGCCGGCGGAAGCTCGTTCAGCGCGTTGGTCATGACTGGCATCATCAACATCGAGATGCCCAACATCAGCAGCGTATTCATGATCATGATCGTGCTGTAGGAGGTCGACAGCGTGATGAAGGCGAACTGCCAAAGCGTATTGGCGACGAGCGCAAGCCCGACAATAGCCAGCCACTTGGCGCCGAACTTATCGAACAGCCGGCCTGTGATCGGGGACATGATGCCCATAAGAATGCCTCCCGGCAGCATGACTAGGCCCGCTTCCAGCGGACTGTAGCCCAGTGCATTCTGCAGAAAGATCGGCAGCAGCATCATCGCCGAAAACATCGCCATCATGACGATCATCATAATAACCGTCGATACTCGGAATATCCGAAAAGTAAAGGTCCGCAGGTCAAGCAAGGGCTGCTTCAGCTTCAATTGCCTCCATGTAAACAAGCTCAAGGCGATGACGCCGGCAATGACGGGAAGAAGAACCTCGTTGCTGGACCAGCCTCCATGTCCCTCTCCCGCGCTGCTGAAGCCGTATACGATACCTCCGAAGCCAATCGTGGAGAGAAGAAGCGACAGCAGGTCGATCCTCGGATTCGTCGTTTCCGTCACATTTTTCAGCTTGAAATAGGCAAAAACGATGACGAATAACGCGACGGGAAGGACGCTGTAAAACAATACCCGCCAGCTGAAATGCTCCACGATAATCCCCGACAACGTTGGTCCTATCGCCGGAGCAAACGTAATGACGATACCGATCGTGCCCATAGCTGAGCCCCGCTTCTCGATAGGTACGACGGCAAATACCACATTGGTCAGCAAAGGAAACAGCAATCCTGTCCCCGCCGCTTGCAGCACTCTGCCGATGAATAGCATCGAGAAGCCAGGGGCAACCGCCGCTACGCAAGTACCCGCGAAGAACAGGCACATCGCCGACAGGAACAATCCTCTCGTTGTGAACCGCTGAATAAGAAAGGCAGTGACCGGGATCAGTACCCCGATCACCAGCAGGTAGCCTGTAGTCAACCATTGGGCTCTGCTCGGCTCAATCCCGATATCGGCCATGATTTTCGACAAGGCGACGTTCAGGAGCGTCTCATTCAGGATCGCTACGAACACGCCGAGGATCATCACCATGACGACCAGGAAATTGCCCTTGCTTCCAAATGTCCCTTCGGCAGGCTGTACGGCTTTTTCGTTAATAGTACTCACTTTCTTTCTCCTTTCTCCGTTCCAACAAGTCTGTACTCCCCACCTATCTTAGCATGCTGCCCAGGCTGTGATTTCTTATCGATTGCTGAATTGCGTGGTCCCGGCATGGCTCTCCGTACGCTTGGCCGGTTGCTTTGCCAGTCCGTAATAGGCCAGCAGAGAGAGCAGACTTGTCGCCAGGATGATCACCCCAAGAGGAACAGCGGTATGCTCGCCCGCGATGCCGACCAGTGGCGAAGTCACCGCACCCAATAAGAACGGAATCAGACCCAGCAGAGCGGCAGCGCTGCCCGCCATGCGGCTTTGCGTCTCCATCGCCAGGGAGAACGAGGCCGTAGCCGTCATCCCGATCGATGCGACGAAGAAGAAAAGCGGAACAACGAGAGCGAATAAAGGACCTTGGAGCAGCACGACAAGCAGTACAACCACACTGGCTGCAACCGATAGCCACAGCCCGATCGCAAGAAAACTGCGCTCGGATATCCGGTGAGCCAGCCGACCTACAACCTGCGAGCCGATAATGAGGCTTATTCCATTGGAACCGAACAGAAGAGCGAACAGCTGAGGCGAAGCCCCGTAAATCTTCTGATAAATAAAGGGGGTTCCCGAAACATACGCGAAAACGCCTGCTATCATAATGCCTTGAGCAAGTGCATAGCCGGCAAACTGCCGATCCTGCATCAGGGATTTGAAATTTCCGATCAGCTCCCTGATATTGCTGGAGACGCGCTTCTCCACCGGCAGAGTCTCTTCCAGCTTCCAAGCAGTCGCCATCACCAGCAAGAGACCGATCAGGCCAAGAAACAGAAATACCCCGCTCCAGGCCATGAACGCGATAACCCCGCTTCCGACGACCGGAGCGAGCAAGGGCCCGAGATTGCTCACGAGCATGAGCAAGGAGAAGAACTTGGTGAGCTCATGGCCGCTGTATACGTCGCGAACGATGGCCCGGGAAATAACAATACCGGCCGCCGCTGCGAAGCCCTGTATGAAGCGTACGGCTATGAAAAAGCCGATACTCGGAGCGAACGCACAGATCAGCGAGGCGCCCGCGTACAAGATCATCGCCAGCAGCAGAGGCTTGCGCCTTCCCATCACATCGCTCAAGGTTCCCATCACGAGCTGCCCCACGGCAAGCCCCAGCAAACACGCCGTCAGACTAAGCTGAACCAGCGAGGCCTGGGTGCCGAACTCCTCGGCAATCTCCGGGAAAGAAGGCAAATACATATCGATCGTAAAGGGCCCGAGGGCGGAAAATATCCCTAACAGCAGAGCAAATCGAAGCCGCTGCCGATTAGCCGCAGCGTCCCTTTTTAATGCATCATCTTTCATTTAGTTTGGTTCTCCCATCCATATTTTCTCTAGCCGACCTATTTCTTATCCTACCAGCATTGTTTAGAAAAGAATAGCTTTTATTTCGGAATTAACTAAAAATATACAAGCAAGATAAGCTTCCTGACTTCACCGCAGCGCGGATGGAGGAAACGGCGGCGGCGGACTTACAAGCCTGATCGAATATGCCGATGCTCATTAGCTTCTGGCCTTGTATTCGCTCGGGGTCATGCCTACAAATTTCTTGAACTGGCGCATGAAATGAGTGTCGTGATCATAGCCGCATGACTTGGCAATGGCCGAGACCGGGAGCGTGCTGTTGTCCAGCAAGTACTTGGCATGCTCCAGTCTGCCGTGGATCATGTCCCAAACGACCGAGCAGCCGAACAGCTCCTTGTACGTATGTTGAAAGTAGGACTTGCTCAGATTGACGCTTGACGCCAGCTCATCCACCGACAGATTGGCCTGAGGCGTGCTGTACAGCCGGTTGCGCAGCTCCGTAAATTGCTGGAAGTACCGGCTTGTTTTCTCCGGAGGCGCGGCGCCTTGCCGCCAGTTGCTTAATCTGGCCAGAAGGCTTCTCAGATCCAGATCCAGGATCTCCTCGCACAGCGGCCCTCCCATTCGGTTCAGACTCTGAATATCCATGATGCACCTGGAAATAAACAGCGGGTCGGCCGCTTGCACCGGCATATCCAGCGGGAACTCCAGACGGGCCAGCAGTTCGTCGAGGCCTTCGCCCTGGATATGAAGCCAATCGTTAATGAAGGGCTTCCCGGCTTCCCCGTATTGATGCGGCGTGGAGGGCTGGAACAGGACGAAAGAATGCTTCGCCGCCTCCATTCTCTGGCCGCCCACGATGATCTCGGAGCCGGTTTTGAAAAAAACAAACGCATAATTGCCCGAGCCCGAAGGCCGGTCGATGACCAGACCGTCTCGATGAATAAAATGGTAGCCGCAGCTCAGCAGTCGAATCTTCATAACTCTCCCCCCAAAAAGCACGATAGGTCAGTTTTTGGACAGTATAATGGATTGTCTGGAAACCCGCAACATCCTATACTTTTGCTGAACGAATAGCCCAGCAAAGGGAGTGGAGGCATACGATGGCTCATCAAGGCGTACTGAACGCGGATATCCGCAAAAGCCGCATCAACCGCAACATTTACGGACATTTCTCCGAGCATCTAGGCCGGTGTATCTATGAAGGGATCTGGGTCGGAGAAGACTCGCCCATTCCTCATACGGACGGCATGCGCAATGACGTGCTGGCTGCCCTCCGGCAGATCAAGATCCCCCTGCTGCGCTGGCCGGGCGGATGCTTCGCCGATGAATATCACTGGATGGACGGTATCGGCCCGCGCGAGGGACGCAAACGGATGGTGAACACGCACTGGGGCGGCGTTGTGGAGAACAATCATTTTGGCACGCATGAATTTATGAGGCTGTGCGAGCTGCTCGACTGCGAGCCGTACATCAGCGGCAATGTGGGCAGCGGCACCGTGAGGGAGATGTCGGAATGGGTGGAATATCTCACGTTCGGCGGTGAATCCCCGATGTCCGAGCTGCGCAAGCAGAACGGGCGCGAGGAGCCGTGGAAGCTGACCTATTTCGGCGTTGGCAACGAGAATTGGGGCTGCGGAGGCAATATGCGCCCTGAATATTATGCCGATCTTTACCGGCATTACCAGACGTATGTCCGCAATTATGGAGACAACAAGATTCAGCGGATCGCCTGCGGACCCGCCGATGACAACTACCACTGGACGGAAGTGCTGATGCGGGAAGCCGGACGTTACATGGACTTCCTCACGCTGCATTACTATACCATTCCCGGTCCGTCCTGGACGAATAAGGGCAGCGCTACCGGCTTCGCCGAAGGAGAATGGTTCGGTACGCTGGAGAAGGCGCTGCGCATGGACGAGCTGCTGACCCGGCACAGCGCCGTCATGGACCGATACGACCCGGACAAGCGGGTCGGACTCTCCGTGGATGAATGGGGAACCTGGTACGATGTGGAGCCGGGCACCAATCCGGGCTTCCTGTATCAGCAGAACACGATGCGCGACGCGCTCGTCGCCGCCCTGAGCCTGAATATTTTCCATAAGCATAGCGAGCGGGTGCGGATGACCAATATCGCACAGCTCGTGAATGTGCTCCAGGCCGTCATCTTGACGGAAGGCGAGAAGATGCTGCTGACGCCTACGTATCACGTATTCGATATGTTCAAGGTACATCAGGACGCGGAGCTGCTGGACCTGACGCTGGATTGCGGAGCTTATAGCTATGACGGCAAGGAAATTCCGGAGCTTTCGGCATCGGCTTCCCGGGACAGCGAAGGAAGGATTCATATCAGCCTGTGCAACCTGAACCATGCAGCCGGCTCCTCCGTATCTCTCGATATTCGCGGCCTGAACGGACAGCCTGCGCACCTGAGCATCAACGGAACCATCCTGACGGCAGACGTCATGGATGCTCATAATACATTTGACCAGCCGGAAGCTGTGAAGCCGCAGGACTTTACCGGTTATAGGCTGGAGAACGGCAAGCTGTCCGTCGAGCTGCCCGCCATGTCGGTCGTCGTGCTTGAGCTTACGCCCAAGCCATAAGCGGCGATGAGGATGCCTGACGATACGTTATGCAAGGGGTGCCGGCCCGAGCATCAAGTGACCGACGCGCAGATGGTACGGGTGCTGGCCTCGCCGGCATTTGCCCCGGAGCGCCGAGTGCCTGAGCCTGTCTATCAGGCGAGGCTGGAGCTCTGTCGCGCGTGCCCCAAGCTTCAAGGGGGAACAACCTGCGCGGTCTGCGGCTGTCTCATTCCCGTCTCAGCCTGGCTGAAGCAGCGCAGCTGTCCGCTCCCGGGCGGCGGTAGGTGGCAGGCGGAGGATTAAAGGTCAAAAACGCTTGGAGATGGGATATCTCCAAGCGTTTTTGACTTGCTAATGGCTGGACGACTGCGTATGGATTCTAGAAATTCAACTGAAAATTCGTAATGCTTAGCTTTCCGGCTGAAACCTGCTCGCCCGTACCGGGATATACTTTGAATGCAATCCCCCGAATGTCCGACAGGCCGGATACCTTAGCATTGTTCACCCAGGCGGTAGCGGCCGATTTCCAAATCGGGGAATGGAACGCATACGTAACGTCAACCGATTCGCCCGGACCCAGCACCCGTTCGGTCGTCAGGTCGGTATCGGTTTGACCGCCCGTCTCTTGCCATACCCATCCCCCTCCTGACCTTAGCACTAGCGAAACATGGATGGCTTTGGTGCCGGTGTTCGTTAATGTGCAAGAGACGCTGGAATACGGGGTCCAGTCATCGCCTACTCCGAGTCCAGGCTTCGTTTCCGTGGCCACACCAGCCGCGATCGTATCGCTTATGGAAGAACTGTAATTGACAAATATCGTTTCTCCGTCTAATCCGCTGGAGACATTCCCGGTGAAGGCAGAATCAACGTGATTCCAAGGATAATAGCTGGCCTTATTCGGACGGTTCATCTCTGCGATCGCGGCCGCATAAGCGTCGGCCGCCAAATCAAAGTCGATCGTATGCAATTGTAGGCTTCCTGCAAAACCGCTGCTGCCGCTTTGCACTCTGAAGATCATTCGATTGACTTCTTTATTCGCCAGACCTTCCAATGGAACCGCAGCCAAGACGGTCGTCTTTGCCGGAATTTTGATATACGGCCCAAGCTCTACCCATTCCCAAGCGCCGTCTTTCACGATCGGCTGCACTTGAATTTCCTTGGCGTTCGGATTCGTGATGACTATGTTCATCTTGTTGTATGAACGCCAGTTCGCGGGTGTGGCTGGATCGACTTGAAAACCGGGATAGTTTTCGGTCTGAAGATTAAACTTCATGTCCAAGCCGCCGCTAGCCAGCCTGGTAAGCGTCGCAACCGTACCGGATGCCGGTTTGTCAGCGCCGTTGATTCCAACGTACCAGGTCGTATAGTCGGCAATAATACCCGGCTTTATGGTCTGAACATTGGCGGGGTCACCGGTAGAAGCGGTTGCAGCATTACTGGGAGCCGATAAATTATTGGCATCATCAAACGCTTTTACCGTGAAAGCATAGGTCGTGTTACCCTCCAAACCCGATACGACATAGCTTGTTGTTGTGCTTGAGCCTGCAAGAACGCCATCCTTGTAAATATGATAGCCTGCCACCCCCACATCGTCGGTAGATGCGGTCCAGGACAGAGACGCGGTTGTGATTGCCGCTACAGCCTTCAGACCGGTGGGTGCCGTAGGAGGCGTTTTATCAAAGCTTTCCAAGGTAGTAATCTTCACCGGGTTGCTGGCATCCGAGATGTTGCCTGCGCCATCGATTGCCCTTACCGTAAAGTTATAGGTTGTACGGCCTTTCAGCCCTGTGACCGTGTAAGCTGTCCCCCGGCTGATGGCTGCCAGGCTTCCATCTTGATATACGTTGTATCCTGTGACTCCGACATTGTCTGTCGATGGATTCCAGCTGAGCGCAACGGATGAAAAAGAGGGTGAAGCGCCAACAAGATTGGTAGGCGCGGAAGGCTTCTGAGTATCGGCCGGACCGCCATAAACGGAGCTAATTCTGGATGTCGCCTTGATGCCATTCGGACCTTCAATAATGGCGCGTCCTTGTTCGGTATAACTCGTTCCTCCCCAGTCGTTAGACATATCGAGATATTCCAGACCCGATCCGTTACCTTTCCAGGACCATCCGAGATAACCTACGCCCTTCTGCTCGGAATAGCTCATTATGGTGGCCTCGTCCACATCGCCATTCGTATGCTTGATGCCGAATTCTCCGATGACGAGAGCTAAATTTTTATTCAATACCTGATCGATATTGTTTTTTACGGTGGCGGCATCGCCCCCAGCGTATTCGTACATATGAATGGAAAACATCGTATTTTGGAGTGGATCGGCATTAAATACTTGCGTTCCGTAGTCAAAAATCGATTGCGGGTATTGGCCCCATCCGGCTGAGTCGACCATAATGGTGTTTTTGATTCCGGCTTGTCTGAGCTTCGGAATTACGGATTTATACCCCTGTGCCCAGCGTTCTCCATTCCATTCGCCATACCATTCATTCGCGATGTTCAGGATGACTGTTTTTTCTTTTCCGATAAGCGCGCTTTTCATTTCGATCCAGTAGTTCGCAATATTCTCCAATACGGAGATATTGTTATCTCCCGTGCCATCATGTACTTCAAGGACAACGACCAATTTGTTTTGTTCCGACAACGTAATCAGATTTTGTATCGCTGACAGATTGTCTTTTGTCCATTGTTGACCGTCGGACAACACGATTCTGATCGTGTTCGCTCCGGTTCTGGCGATCGCAGGGATCGCCACCGCCCCCTGATCCTTAAACCAAGTGTGAGCGTGATTGATTCCTCTCATAACAAAAGGATTTCCATTGGCATCATAAAGAGTCGTGCCGTTAATATAAAATCCTCCTTCTTGAACAGGATCGGGCTCGGTCTTCACGATTAGGACATTGCTTTCTGCCGATAGATTGCCCGCGGCATCTTTGGCTCTTACCGTGAAGCTGTACGAGGTGCCCGCCGCGAGGCCAGTTACCGTATAACTGGTCGTGGCGCTCGAACCCGCCAAGGCTGCTCCGTTATAAATCTCATAGCCGGTTACACCTACATTGTCGGTTGACGCGGTCCATGCAAGACTTACCGTGGTGCTCGTCTTGGAAGGACTTTGCAGGCTCGTTGGTGGAGTTGGCGGCGTCGTATCTTCTACGGGCGTGTCAATCGGAGTGAATTTCCACTTCTGCTGGGCATTCCCATTGTCCGCCCACTGCTGAGCGTTCGCTCCGTCATGGGTATTGCCGCCGGCTATATCCAATGCTTTACCGCTTGCCTGCGCGATCAGCTTATAATATCCGCCACCGACGTCAATAATCTTCCATTGTTGACTTGATGAGCCGTTGTCCGTCCACTGCTGCACGCTGGCCCCGTCTGCTGTGGAGCCTCCGGCTACAGTTAGCGCTTTACCGCTTGATTGGGCAATCAGCTTATAGGTTCCGCTGCCGGCGTCAATCACTTTCCACTTCTGCTGGGCATTTCCATTGTCCGCCCACTGCTGTACTTTCGTTCCGTCAGCCGTAAAGCCCCCTTCTACGTCCAGATTTTTTCCGCTATGCTGAGCCGTAAGCTTATAAACGGTACCCGAAGTAATGCCCGTGGCAGCAGGAGGCGTGTTGTCTTCCGTTCCGCCTGCTGCGTACACCTCAAATTCCCAGAGGGAGTACCCGTAAGGGGTTGCCCGTTCCATGCCAAACATCTTTACATATCTCGCGCTAGTTGGGTTGAAAGTTAGGTTATCGATTCCTCCGTCGCCTGTCGTCGTGGAAAATACGGTCGTCCAGTTGGTATGATCTGTGGATGTCTGAATCTGATAGGACTTCGCATAAGCAGCTTCCCAGTTAAGCGTAACCCCCTTAATTTCTTTAGCTTGGCCGAGATCTACGGTGATCCATTGCTGATCGGAATATTGAGAAGACCATCTTGTCGAAGGATTGCCATCAATAGCGAATGCCGCCAGCTTGCTTGAATCTTCATCGGAGCTTGAACTTACCGATTTGATCATGGCTTCGTTCGTGAAAGCGCTCACAGGTAGAATAGGCAGCAAGCAAACTAGCATCCCGAACAAAAGCAAACTCGTTAAAAACTTTTTCATTCCTCAACCTCCATCGATTCTGAGTTACTTCTTGCGATTTTCAAGGAGATTTCCAACACCATCCATGTTCTGCTCTCAGCTTATTTATTCAAATTTCTATCCCTCCGGCGTAATACGGACTCCTCCCTTCCGACCTGGATTCGGGAAAGAAAAAAGAACCACAAGAACGTGCAATTCTATTTGTTATCGCTTTCAAAATGATCATAATGTTTGCCTAATCTATTTGATATGTACTAATTTGTTATTTATTGTTTGCAATTATGCTAAATTACCCGACAGAAAAAAAAGCCTTACAAGCGGTTTATTAAGCCGCTCATAAGGCTTACGGTTTTACTTACTTGACTACAGCTCTTGCTTCTTTCCAGCTCTTGTTCAAGGCATCGAGCTCCGTCTTCAGATCCTTGGCTTCCAGCACCTTCTGAATGTACTTGCCGCCGAAGAAATCAATTTTGGCGGTGTTGCCTGTATCGTTCCATTTGGAGGAGGTCGCTACATTTTCAATAAAGTTAGGGTTAAAGGATTTGTATTCTTTCAACTGAGCGAGGGCCGGCTCCTTGGATTTTTGCGGAGGAATGTAGCCCGACGCCTCTACATAGCCTGCTTCTGCAACCATGAACTCGATCCAGGCTTTTGCCGTCTCCTGATTTTTGCTCGCCACGCTAACGCCGTAGAAGTAGTCATAGTTCAGCGGAGCATTCAGCTTGCCGCTGTTGTCGTACGGGAACGGGAAGAAGCCGATGTCTTCGGATTTTGCTCCTGCGCCGATAATTTGATTGATGACCCAGTTGCCCAAGAAGTACATGCCCGCTTTACCCGTGGCAACTTCGCCTTTGGATGCTTCCCACACGTTGGAATAGAGGTCTTTCTCCACATAGCCCTTCTCTTTCAGGGTACGCACGATCGTAAAGCCATTACCGAATTCATTGTCCACTTTAAACGGCTCGTCGGTGTTAACCATTTCGTCCAAATAGTTAGCCTTGCCGCTCATGAACGGAACCAGTACTTCCCCCCATTGCTTCATCGGCCATTGAGCGCCATTGTTGATATAGATGGGGACAAGACCGGCCGCTTTCAGCTTCTCGCATGCGGCGTAGAATTCATCCAGCGTTTTCGGAATCGAGGTGATGCCCGCTTTTTCGAAAGCTTTTTTGTTATATACGATGCCCTCGGTGCTTACACCGGACACGATACCATAAATCTTGCCGTCATGCGCCTTGATATTTTTGAAATAAAGATCCCCGAGCTTGTCCACCGTATCATTGACGGGCGCGAAAAATTTGCCGAGATCCTGCGTGGCAATGTTGGAAGGAATCATAAGCACATCTCCGACATTATTAGCCGATAAACGAACGCGGATATCGCTTTCATAGTTCGTGATGCCTTCGAACTCAATATCCTGTACGCCAGGGTATTTCTTCTTGAAAGCCTCCTTGTATTTATCGAACGTACCGTCGTTAATAAGATCCGTACGGTTGGTCACCATCGTAATCTTGCCTTTAACCGTTTCATTCGCGCCTGCTGCTTGTTGTTTGTCCCCTTCCGGCGACACCCCGTTTTTGGTTTCCGTCGTTGCGCATCCTGCAAGAGCCGTTGCAGAAAGAGCTACCGCGAGCAATGTTCCTACTACTTTTTTCATTGGACTCCTACTCCCCTTGTCATCTTGTTATCGTTGTTATCGCTTACAAACCGATTGTATCCGAAATGACTAACGATTACATTGTGCTAGAATTATAATTCTTGTCTTCAGTTATGCTCTTTCCTCATGAACCTCGCCACGATAAAACAAGCTTCCATGCCGGCATCGGCAGGAAGCTTGTCAGTGTGAAGAGTTGGGGCCTTACTCTTTGACGGAACCGCTGGTTACGCCGGCATAAATGAATTTCTGCAGGAATAAGAACAGGACGATAGCCGGGATAAAGATTACGATAATCATCGCCGAGATATAGTTCCAGCTTGCCGCGTTAGGACCGACAAACTGGAAGATCGAGGTCGAGATCACCTGCAGCGACGATTTGGTCAAATATAAGAATGGGATATAAAAATCATTGTAAATGTAAATCGTTCGTAGAATGACGACCGTTACCGTGGCCGGGAGCAGCAGCGGAAAGAAAATATTCCAATAAATTCTGAATAGGGAAGCGCCTTCGAGCATGGCACTCTCATCCAGCGAATACGGTATATTCCGGCTAAACTGCAAATAGATGATGATCGAAATGACATCAGCTCCGAGATTCAGCAAAATGGGAGCGTGAATATTATTAATTAAATCGAGCGCGTTCATCAGCTTGTACGTAGCTACCTGCGTCGTTACAAGAGGTATCACCGAAGCCAGCAAGTAAGCGCCTATGATGGGTCTTTTTAGCCGGAACTCAAACCTCCCCAGCGCATAGGCGACCATCGTACCAAGAATGATGTTGCCGGCTACCGAGACCACGATAATGTACAGGGTATTTGGCAAGGCCGTGGATAATATTTTTGTTTTCTGAAAGATATACATATAGTTATCCAAGTTGAACCAATCCGTAGGCAGGGAAAATCGGCTTTGCAAAAACTCCTGCTTGCTTTTTAATGATGTGATAAAAATAGTATACGGAGGAAATAATACGACAAATGTTCCGATGAGCAAAGTTAAATAATAAAATGACTTGAGTGCCCTCGTCTCCTCGCCTCTCATAGCTTTTCCCCTCCCTTGAGCACGAGTCGCTGAAGCCCCACAAACATGAGAACGATAATCAGCATGATGACGGCCATAGCCGATCCTAAGCCAACTTCCTTGAACTGGAACGCAACTTCCACGGTTTTAATAATGAAGGTGTCCGTGCCATTGGCCCCCAGCATCATGATGTATGGAATTTCAAACGCTTCCAAAGCGCCGGTAAGGGTAAGCAGCAGCAGCAGCTCCATGACCTTGCGAATGCTCGGCAGCGTGATTCTCCAAAACTGCTGAAACGTAGATGCGCCGTCGATCCGGGCCGCTTCATATAGGTCATGAGGAATCGATTGCAGAGAACCCAGGAAGATGACCATACTGAGGCCCATGTATTTCCACATCGAAACGAATGCGAGAGCGTAGTTTACCACGTTTTTATTTCCAAGCCAATCCTGCTGCAGGCTTCCCAATCCGATGGCGTCGAGCAAAGCGTTTAACGTGCCATACTGGTTATTGTAAAGCGCTTGAAACATAAACACGATGGCTACACTATGCATGATATACGGCAAAAATAAGATGACCCGGAAGACGTTGCGCCCTCTTAGCTTCGAGTTCAGCACTACAGCAAAGTAGAGGGCGAACATCGTTTGGAGAAGGCCGCCTACAAAATAATAGATATTATTTTTAAGCACCCCGAAATACTCGATATTCGTTAATATTTCTTTGTAGTTGTACAGACCCACGAAGGTTTTGTCGGTCAATCCATCCCACTTTAAAAAGCTGTAATAAATCAGGTTAAGCGCCGGATAGTAGGAAAACATGCCTAAAAGTAATAAGGGGATCGTCAGAAACGAAACCAGTATGAGTGTCCTTTGCGATTTATAGCTCAAATTCACCTTTGTTCATCCCTTTCCTCTCTAACGGTGTTGATGCCCGACCAGTCTGTCATAGGGTTAGTTTCTGCACGGAGTTTACCCTCTTTCCATTTCTTATTCAGTTCCGCGAAGCTGCTTTTCAAGTCCTTGGCTATCGCTGCTCTCTGCAAATACTTTCCTTCAAAGAAATCTATTTGGGAACCATTCGCAATGGCATACCACAAGGGTGAGGTTGGCGCATTCTCAATAAGATGAGGCTCGTACGAATAAAATTCATCCAGCTGCGGAAGTCTCCCCGCTTTCGTAACTTGGGGAGGTATATAGCCTGAGCGGGTATCGTAACCCGATTCCTCCACCATAAAGCGAATCCAAGCTTTAGCTGTCTCTTTGTTTCGGCTGACTTTGCTTACGGCATAGAACCAGTCATTATTCAATAAGGCATGGTACTTTCCGCTATTGTCATAGGGAAATGGGAAGAATCCTATGTCCTCTGACCTCGCACCCGCTTCGATTAATTGATTGATAGCCCAGTTTCCCAGAAAGTACATGCCTGCCTTTCCCGTCGATAGATCACTCTTGGAGGCTTCCCAATTGCTGTACCTGAGTTCCGGCTCCACATATTCGTTTTGAATCAGGGTACGCAGAATGGTGATGGACTTGCCGAATTCGTTATCAAGCTGAAAGGGAGCGTCCAGACCGGTCATGTCATCCAGATAATCACCCTTCCCGCTCATCATCGTCGCCAATATCTCACTCCATTGCTTCATGGGCCACTGATCGCCATAATTCACATAGATAGGGATGATGCCGGCATGCTTAAGCTGGATACAAACGTTATAAAATTCGTCCAGCGTAGTCGGAGGCCGCTTGATCTTTGCCTTAGCAAACGCCTTTTTGTTATAGATGATGCCTTCGACGGAAACTCCTGAGACAATGCCATAAATATCCTGGTTATAAGCTTTGAAATCTTTAAAGTACAGCTGCCCCAGGCGATCGGCCACATCCCCTATCGGTTCAAAAAAATCGCCCAGCTGATTTTGGGCTATATTCCCCGGTATCAGCAGCACATCTCCAGCAGCGCCCGTCGTAATACGAGTCCTGATTTCGCTCTCGTAATTGGAGAGGGGCTCGAATATAACGCTTTCAACTCCCGGATACTTGGCTTTAAAAGCATCGGCATATTGCTGGAATGTGCCATCGTTAACCAAGTCGACCCGATTGGTCGTGACGGTGATCGTCCCTTTGACAGGGGAATCCGTCGATTGAAGCTCTTCGTGCTTCGCCGGTTCGGGGACGGACGGGATGTGACGGTTCTCCGCGGATTCGCAAGCGGTCAGCAGCGATATAGAGAAAAGCAGGATTAGTGTTTTTTTCATCTGTCAGCAGAGTCTCCCTAATCTCTAGTAGCCTAGCGTACCCCGGCAGGTCATTTGATTTCGTTATCAAGGATTAATTATAACGATTCACATATGCCTGATACATGTACTTATTCTGTATTTCTTGTCTTCATTTATACAAAATAAATAGCGAGAACGGAAATAGCCCTATCGCTAGGGCAATCTGATCGTATCTTTATATTCCTTGGGCGTAAGACCAACGATGCGTTTAAATAGCTTGTTGAAGTAGGCAGGATCCGGATAGCCCACCATCTCCCCCACCTCGTACGATTTCATCTCCGCATGGTGCTTTATTAATTCCTTTGCCTTCTCGATGCGTATGTTGATTAAGTAATCGGTTAACGTCTGCCCTGTTTCCGCTTTGAAAAACTTGCTCAAGTAGCTAGGCGTCAGGTACACCTGGTCCGCAAGCCGAGGCAGCTCGATATCATGCCGGTACTCCTCCGCAATGATTCTCTTGATTTTTTCTATCACGCGGTTCCCGGTTCCGCCCCGCATATCCTTCGCTATAGTAAGTGCTTCACTCACAATGCGGTTCAGGTGGTTTTGAATATCGTGCAGCCGAAGATGCCGGTTCAACGAGGCCTCGATTGCAAAGTCCGGACCGTAGTTCACTGCGGCAGCCTCCTTGAATTCCGGTACTTCATGGTGAATGAAGGATATCCATTTCGAGCATGCTTCGATCACCCGTTTTTTTTCAAGCTTTAATTGAGCTATCTCGGCAAAGGCTGCTTGCAGCTCATCGCGTATTTTTGTTACCTCCAACAGGTCCAGGTAAGGTTTAATCCTCTTTTCCAGCTTGCTCATGGTCATGGGCTCCGCGGCAGCAGGAACTTCCTTGTAGCCTATCGTTTGGGTTCGATAGGGTGAATAGATCGCATAGTCACACGCACGCAGCGCCTCTTGATAAGCCTCCCTCAGCTTCAGGCCATCCGCGACTGCAAGTCCGATTCCCGCCGACAGTACACCGCTAAGCCGACGCATGAGCGATTCGGCAAGCTCTTGGGAGCTTGCATGCCGCTCCTGCTCGGTCATAAGCCCATGCGTATATACGATGCATGCCTCGTATTCAGAGAACATAAGGACTTGTAAGAACGAACAGGCATGCTCCTCGTTCTCCCATGCTTCGATGTTCTTTCTATCCATCGGCAATTCGGATTTCACGGCTAGAACGGTGGCGAATTCATTCAAAAAATCCAGGGGCAAGCTTCTAAGCGCAGCTTCCGCTTCCTCAGCAGAATAATGGATGTCGAGCAACTTCTTCAAAGCTTCCGTTCGCTCGTTCTGTTGACGTCTTTGCACGGTTCGGACCGCTTCGTGCAGCCGCTCCAGGGCGCTGTACAACTCCTGTTTGTTCACCGGCTTCAGCAAATACTCGCTAACGCCAAACCGCAATGCTTGCCGCGCATACTCGAACTCGCTGTATCCGCTTATCACGACGAAAGCGAGCGCAGGCTTTATGTGCTGAAGCTGCTCAATCAGCTCAAGCCCGTTCAATGCCGGCATCTGGATGTCTGTGATCACCACATCAACCTCCAGATGAGTCAAATTCTGAAGTGCATCCATGCCATTGGCAAAAGAGCCGACGATTTCATAATCAGCGCTGGCTTTCATGATCACTTTGCTTAATCCAAGTCGAATACGCTCTTCATCATCCACGATCGCTATCTTGAGCATACAAACGCTCCTTTCCTTCCATTCTTTGCACCCTGAGGCATACCTGCGTCCCCTCTCCGGGAACGCTGTCGACTTCGAGCCCGTAGGCTTCTCCATAGTATAGCTTCAGGCGTTCATTCACATTTCGAAGCCCAATGCTTCGCTTATTTCGCTGTTGTCCTTCTGCCGCCGGGCTGATCAGTGACATTCGCAGCTTGTGCAGAACCTCCGGCTCCATGCCGAGTCCGTTGTCTCGGATCAAGATGCCGATATCGGAGCCTGTGACCTGGAAGGATACTCGAAGGATCATAGCCGGCTTCGAAGCATCTTGACCATGAAAAATCGCATTCTCTACGATAGGCTGCAAGACTAATTTGAGCAAGTGAAGATTGCGATAGTCCCCGTAAGGCTCAATGATCAGCTGAAATTGATGCGGGTACCGGTAATCTTGAAGCTTCATGTAATTTCTTATGTGATCAAGCTCTTCTTCCAAGGTTACAAACTCCTTGCCCATGGAGATGCTATACCGTAGCAGCTTGCCCAAAATTTCTGTCATATCCGCTACTTCCTCATCGTCGTTATATTCCGCCGTCATCCGAATCGATTCCAAGGTGTTATAGATAAAATGTGGATTGATCTGGGATTGAAGCGCATCCAGCTCCGCTTCCCGCTTCCGCTCGCCGATCAGCTGATTTTCATGAATTAAATCCTGAATCCGCTCCAGCATCCGGTTAAATTGATTGCCAAGCCGTCCAATCTCATCGTCAACCGTTATCGGATACCTGACATCGAGCTTGCCTTGCTGGACCACTCTCATCAGATTAATCAGCTTCCGCAACGAGCGCGTGACCGCAAACGATAGAAAGATCGAAGCAGTTAATGCTACACCGATCGTAAGAATCGCGGAGAAAAAGGCTAGCCTTTGATTCCGTTCTACATCCTTCGTCAGTTCTTTCAAGGGGACGGTGATCAGCATTTTCCATTGGGTTCGCTCTAAGGCCACGTACACCACAAGCGACTGAACCCCGTCAACTTCCTCCTCGAAGCTTCCTTGCTGGCCGTTAGCCTTATGCAGCCACTTGGATTCCGGGAGCTGACGGGCGATATAAGCGCGGTCGCTATCATAGATAACCATATTATGTTGATCCACGATAAAGGTTTTCCCTCTCGTGACCTTATCTAAGCTGCTCACGAAACGCTCGATTGTACTCATGTTTGCATCCACAACAATTAATCCGATCGATTGATAGGCGTCATTAAATACTTCGCGAACTACCGAAAAAACAAAGCTTCGTCCCTTCGTATTGCTAATGATCTCTTCCGTCGCGATTAGCGCAGGCAGCCCTTTTTGCTCCTCGACGGCTTTTTTCCATTGTTCATAGCGGGTTTGAATGTCCGTCCGATATCCGTTCTTGTACCGATAATAGGCATTCCCATACTTATCGAAGAGATAGACCGAGGTAGTTTCCTGTTTAATATTGTTTAAAAAATTGATGCTGGCCTCAACTTTCTGCCTGATGTCAACTGAAGTCGGCGTTATGGGATTCATGGGAGAGGGTTCCATAGCCCCGGCTTTCCTGCTTGAGCGCTCGGCCTCATAATAGCCATTGGATAGCTCCAGATTCTCCTTGATTTCGGTCACATAAGCGGGAATCGTTGAAAGCTGCTCCATATCTTTAATGTACTCGTCAAGCCTTCGCATCATTTCATTGGATACTTCCATGACATACGCGATCGTATTGTCCTGAAGAGACTTATTTGAATTTTTATTCGTTACATATCCCAATAGGGATATGGGAATAATAATCAACACAATAAAAATAATAATCAGCTTCATTTCCATCCGGAGACCAGCCAACGTCAGGTACCTTTTCCATCTTGAAACAGCACTTGTTAGTTTTCGCATAGGATGGCAGCCTCATTCTCTAGAAAAATGTACTACGAACTAACCTGTAAGCGGTTACCATCACTATCATACCTAGTAAAGACAAGTCCTCCTATGTCTTCGCTTGTGATTTCTTGTTCTGATTTGTTCTATTGATAGGCATGACCTAGAATATGTGAATGATAACTTGATTAAAGCACAAATCGCATGGGGCTTCCACCCTGAACTGCCAAAGCTGTCCCGCAGATCAGCCAAGACCTCGCGGAACAGCTTTCGACTAGCGGACGAACGCAGGCTGTCCCTTAGCCCGGCGACTCCCTGTATCCTTTATATTTACCGGTGTTTGTCATGGTTACCTCGACTTTGATCTTGCCTATGGTGTCTTTATTTAAGACCAGAAGCTCCTGGCTCTTCAGCCTGTGCCAAGTTTTTGAATCTTTACGGTAAAGCACCCCGTACAGATTATACACATCCGTTTGCGTCGACATCCCCTTTAGATAGGTGTTCATGATCTGTTCGGCCATCGTCTTTTCCGTTAACTGCTTCAATTCCGGGATGGTGCTCTCCTCGATTATCGCCTGTACATAGGCTTTCGCCTTAACCTCAATATCGAAGCGGGCCTGATTGTTGACTACGACTGGCCGGATTCGGTATCTGGGCTTTTGGATGATGAGGGAAGCCTTGGGATGCTGATCATTGGGTACGATAATCAGCGAACGCATATTATTATCCTGAACCCAGCGCTTCCCCTCCAGGTCTCTTTCGGAGAACCATTGAACGGATTTATTTTCACGAATAAAATAAGCTCCGTTGGTTTGAAACATGGGCTTAGGCTTCTCATCCTCCCTCCAATATTTCTTGGTGATGGTCAGGTCCGGCATAGTAGCGGTCACGCCTTCCTCGTTCAGCTCGGCGATGAATTTGAATCCGTACTGGGGCGTGATGTATGATCTTTGTACGTACAGTTGCTCCGGAGTATCCAGTATCGTGTCCAAAGGTGAAAGATTTAAGAGCGATTTCTGCTTAAGCACATCGATCATAGAGTCTTTGGTGGCGTAGAGCATGATGTTGTACCGAACCTCGCGATAGCGATTGATGGCCTCGTAGGCTTCCTTGATCCTGGGCTGCAGCTTAAGCAGCTCCTCCGTTATCACGATGGCCCTGACATGCCCCCAAAACATACGGATCTGAGAAGTCGCCGATAGAATGTTTAACGCTTCGTTCATCGTTCTTCCTCTCCCGGTGCCGATCCAAACCGGTACATTTTTCCCGGTCTCCACCGCTTCCATCTTGGCCACATTGACGAAGTTCAGGATCTGGGCATAGGCAATGAAATGCCCATCCTTATAATCGAGTCCGATCGCGGTCACATAGGCCAAATTTTGGATAGGCTTCGAGTCCTTACAACCCGCCCCTGCCAACAACAAGCATATAGCAAGCATACGAATCCAGGTGTTCACATTACCCTTCTCCTTGCCTGTCTGAGTCTATGGGGTTCAATTCCTCAGGTCTTTGTTTATACTTGTTCCAGGGTAACCGGAATAGGGCTCCTGGAATTTCTTTGAAGATAGGCGGAGAGAACGGCGACATGTAGGGCACTCCAAATGAAGTCAGCTGGCCCATATAGCCGATCAGAAGAACGACGCCGAGAATCAACCCGTACATCCCAAGCATGGCGGAGATAAAAAAGAGCAAAAACCGAATGACGCTTACCGAGGCGCTTAACGATTGATTGATCAAGGTCGACCCCGCGATCGCTGTGATGGCCCCCACCACGACGACACTTGGAGAAACGAGGCCCGCCCGGATGGCCGCATCCCCGATAACCAATCCGCCGATAACCGTGAGACTTTGTCCGATCGAGCTTGGCAGCCGTACTCCCGCTTCCTTAAAAATTTCCAGCAGGACCAATAAAATAAACAACTCTACGTGCCCGGTGAAAGGAAGGCCCAGCCGCGAGGATGAGATGGTGGCCAACAGACGAAACGGAACCTGATCAGGGTGAAACGTGGATAGCGATACCCAGATCCCGGGCAGCAGCACGGATAAAGCAAAGCTTATAGCGCGGATCATGCGGGCGAATGAAATATATTGGAAGTCGAAATACAAATCCTCCGGTGATTTCAGAAGCAGAGCGAACGTAGCGGGACCGATAAGAACCATCGGATTTCCATCCACGATAAGGACGAATCGGCCTGCGAGCAAGCTGGAAACCGCTTTATCCGGCCTACCCGTATAGTCAAAAAGGGGCAGCAAGGAATATTTGTAGTCGGATAATTTCTCCTCCAGCTGGTTGATGCTGTAAAGCCCGTCTATATCGATAACGCCTAATCTGCTTTTTACCTTACTCAAAATTTCCGGGGAAATGATGTCTTCTATGTAGAGGAGAGCGAGCTTCGTCTGGGTCCTTCTCCCCAAAACCCAATCCTCAATGTAAAGGGAATGGCTCCTTAGCCGTTTTCGTATCAAAGCAATATTCGTCATAATATCCTCGACAAATCCGTCCTTGGGGCCCTTAATGGATATCTCGGTGGTCGAGCCTTCGGGTGTTCGCTGAGGCCGCTTGCTAAGGCTCATTCGGAATAAGGCGGAAGTCTGCGTAAAAAGCAGCAATAAATCCCCTTGGAACACCCATTCGGATATTTGGGCAGGAGTTGCTTCCTCGACCCACGCCAGCGGAAGGGCGCCGGTAATGTGATCGGATACCAGTAGAGAAAGCCTGCTATGTCTATACATAACCTCAAGCTCCGGAAGAATGGTTTTGCTTATTTGGCTGCTATCGCATAAACCCTCGCTAAATAGCAGGACAACCTCCGCGTGCTCATCCTCACCGAGCTGATAGCTTACGATGTTCACATCAACGGAATGAGGAAATAACGTTTGAAATTTCTCTCGACTCCACTGCTTCACAGCTGCCCCGTTATTTCGCATCAAACCGCCGCCTCCTTCTTCTTAGACTTAGCAAATAATGAAATCGCTAAACAAACCATGACCGTCACGAACCCCGTCACCAAGGAGATAGGAAAATATATCGAATACATCCATATATATGCAGTATAGGCTTCTATAGGCAACATAGAGAGGACCAAATAACTCAGGACGAGATACAAAACAAGCCGTTTGCGCGCTGCTTCCTGTTTAAACGGCAGCATATCCCCGATTAGAAACATAGCAAAGCCGACCCGGACCACGGCTCCGGAAAGCCATTGGAACACGGATAAAAAATCGACATGCTCAATATTTTGGCCTAATTTCACCAGCCTCCACTGCTCGTAGGGAGACGTCATCTGCTTCGCCGCTTCTTCGTATCCGAATTCGGTAATTCCTCCGATTACGGGACCCAAGGTGATATATACGATAATGGCCGCAAGCAGCAGGAGCTTCCAGACCTTAGGCTGGGATTTTATC
The DNA here is from genome assembly GCF_009846885.1 of Paenibacillus puerhi. GTDB lineage: Bacteria > Bacillota > Bacilli > Paenibacillales > NBRC-103111 > Paenibacillus_G > Paenibacillus_G puerhi. The sequence continues at coordinate 18,888 of NZ_WUWM01000046.1, read as the reverse complement.
CGGTGCTGAACGGTCAAGATCATGGCAAGCTCCATGTACCCGCCCCACGCATAAAGCATGCCATGAAAGACGGGGAGCCAGCCTTTCTCCAGGATGGGCTGCAGGTAGCGAAAGTCTTTCTCAGGCATATTGGCCGAAGCCACAAAGTATCCCAACACAATGACAATCGGAAGCAGCATTCCCGAGCTTATGGCGATCATCCGCAAACCGGATCTGGCAAAATACCAGGCTACGGCACACAACACGAGCACTAGGGACAGCTTCGGCGTCTCCGGCAAATAATTGGTCACCGCCCAGGTCGTCGTATGAAAGACAGTGGTTCCTCCGATCGTGTACAGCTGGAGGAGGAACGGGGTGACGATAATCCAGGATATCAAAGGCGTCGTTTTACTAGCCAGCCAGGGCTGCAGCTTCTGAGCGCCGGATCTTCTCATAAAAATATGCAGCAGAGCATACCAGGGCAGAAACAAGACGCCGCCCAAAATGACGGAAATCCAGGCATCCCGTCCCGCTGCCTGAAGAAGCATAGGATTAATAATGACGTGATTACTAAGACCGCACATCAGCATCATAACCATGCCTATTTGAAGGAAGCTCACCTTGCCCGTACTCGCACCCACCGGAACAATCACCTTGCTCGCTTCATATTTTTCCACTCGATGCTATTGTTCCATGAGATTCCAGAATTATGCATGCTTGCCGGCGATCAAGAGCCCGAAGCCGTTCCCGTGCCGTACAGCTTCCTGTAGGTGTCCGGCGTCATGCCTTCCTTCTGGCGAAACGTCGCCACGAAGTGACTCGCATCACGGAACCCGACCGCTTCTCCGATGCGGCGTACCGTCCAATCCGGACGCGATGGAAGCCATTCCTTCGCCTTGCGGAGCCTCAGTTGAATTAAATACGCATAGGCCGTCTGGCCGAACAGCTCGCGAAATCGATCATTTAGCTGCCTTTCGCCTATGCCAAGCTGCGCTGCCATCTCCGCTAGTCCGATCCCCGGGTTGGCGAATTCCTGCTCAAGCCAGTCCAGCAGACCTTGAATCCTTTCCAGTCGTTTCGACATGGATGGTCGGTTGTCCGTACGGGCATCGGTCCGAAGCAGCGTTAGAAATCGGTACAAATCCGCCGAGTATTGCCAGCCTGACGGATCGCCGCCTGATTCGGCGAACGCCAGCATGTTCTCCAGCTGAGCGGTTATCCGATCATTGCCCGCTTCCCATTGGAAACGTTCGGCCATGCCCCAACCGAGCGACTGCACGAAGCTTGCGGCCATGCTTCCGTGAAAGGTGATATACCCGGTCTGCCACCGGCCGCTTCTGGCCTCATAGCGATGAGGCGTCCCCGGCAACAGAAGAACGCCTGAACGTTCCGTCATCTTCCAGGTTTGACCGTTCGTCGACAGCTCGCCTTCGCCTTCCAGTGTCAGAAGCCAGTGGAAGTAAGGGTAGCCCATTGGCCGCTCCAGCGTCTCTTGGTCGGGATTCATTCCGATCGTTTCCAGCTGCAAGGGCAGCAACTCAGCCGGGAAGGCGGGAACTACACGGCGCATCATAGAAAACCTCCGTATTTTTATATATGAATTCGGTATTTTTATATAGGATCCAGTAATCTTACGTCATAAAATAAAGGAGTCTAATGCAGTTTTATCATATAAGGTGAGGTGCCACAAGATGATTAACGCAAGCAAACCGAAGATTTGGTATGGCGGCGATTACAATCCCGATCAGTGGGAGAAGGAGATTTGGGACGAAGATTTGCGCATGTTTAAGCTTGCCGGCATCGATGTGGCGACGCTGAACGTCTTCGCATGGGCGAACAACCAGCCCGACGAAGAAACCTACAGCTTCGACTGGCTCGACGAGATGATGGACAAGCTTCACGCGGCTGGAGTCGGCGTCTGTCTCGCGACAAGCACGGCGGCCCACCCCGCCTGGATGGCGCGCAAATACCCCGATGTGCTTCAAGTCGATTTCCACGGCCGTAAGCGCAAGTTCGGCGGGCGTCACAATTCCTGCCCGAACAGCCCGACCTTTCGCAAGTATTCGGTTCGAATGGCGGAGAAGCTAGCGGAACGCTATAAGGACCATCCGGCTCTTCTAATCTGGCATATCAACAACGAATACGGCGGCGCCGGGAATTGCTACTGCGACAACTGCGAAGCGGCTTTCCGTCAATGGGCGAAGGCGCGTTACGGTACGCTGGACGCGGTAAACCGCGCTTGGAACACCGCGTTCTGGGGCCATACGTTCCACGATTGGGAGGACATCGTCTTGCCAAGCGGGCTCAGCGAGGAATGGGTCGGGGCAGGTGGGAGGACGGAGACGAACTTCCAGGGCATCTCGCTCGATTACGTGCGCTTCCATTCCGACAGCCTGCTCGAGTGCTACAAGCTTGAATACGAAGCGGTCAAGAAGCATACGCCGGATATTCCCGTCACCACGAATCTGATGGGCGCCTTCAAGAAGCTCGACTATCATAAATGGGCGGGGCACATGGATGTCGTGTCCTGGGACAACTACCCCCGCTTCGATACGCCGTATAGCTACACGGCTATGATGCATGATCTGATGCGCGGCCTGAAGGACGGTCAGCCGTTCATGGTGATGGAGCAAACCCCGAGCCAGCAGAACTGGCAGCCTTACAACTCGCTCAAGCGTCCGGGCGTGATGCGCTTGTGGAGTTACCAGGCGGTGGCCCGAGGCGCGGATACGATCATGTTCTTCCAGCTTCGCCGCTCGATCGGGGCCTGCGAGAAATATCACGGAGCCGTCATCGAGCATGTCGGCCACGAGCATACGCGCGTGTTCCGCGAATGCGCCCAGCTCGGCGCGGAGCTTGGAAAACTCGGCGAATCGCTCCTGGATGCCCGAGTCAAAGCCAAAGTCGCCATCGTATTCGACTGGGAAAATTGGTGGGCGGTCGAAATGTCCAGCGGCCCGACCATCGCCCTCAAGTATGTGGAACAAGCTCATAAGTTCTACGATGCCCTATATCGTTCGGGAATCTCGGCGGATGTCGTCAGCGTGGAAGCCGACCTCGGCTCCTACGACCTTGTCATCGCACCCGTCATGTACATGGTGAAGCAGGGCGTGGCCAGTAAGCTTGAAGCCTACGTCGAAGCTGGCGGAGCGCTCATCACGACTTTCTTCAGCGGCATCGTCGACGAGAACGACCGGGTCAAGCTGGGCGGCTATCCTGGCGAGCTGCGGAAGCTGCTCGGCCTATGGGCGGAAGAAATCGACGCCTTGCTTCCCAGCCAGCGGAACCGGATCGTCGTATCGGACGGCACTCCCGGCTTGAAGCCGGAATACGTGTGCGGCATGCTCTGCGACCTGATCCACTCCGAAGGCGCCGAAGTGAAGGCTGTTTACGGCGACGATTTCTATCGCGGCATGCCGGCGCTTACCGTCAACAAGTTCGGCGAGGGCGAAGCCTGGTACTTGGCGACGAGCCCGGAAGAAGCGTTCCTGCAGGACTGGCTGTCGCAGCTGTGCGCCTCCCGCGGCATTCGCCCCCACATTGCCTCGACACCGGATGGCGTGGAGACGACGCTCCGCTCCAAGGACGGTCAGGACTACCTGTTCGTGCTTAATCACAACGAGACTGCCGTTACGGTCGACCTGGGCGAGAGGTCCGGTATCGATCTGCTGACCGATCTCAAGATGCAAGGCGGCAAAGCGGAGCTTGCGGGCCACGATGTGTGGATCTTGAAGCTTGATTAGCCGTCGTATTCTTGAGAGCGGCAACAGCAAACCTAAGCGCTGCTGTACGGGGCGAACATGAAGAGAAGAGGCGTCGCTTGAGCGGCAGCCTCTTCTCTTCATGTCATGGCGTCACATCGATTGGCGGCCGGCTTCCTTTATCACTATCGATCCTACCGCCCGAAGTTTGGAAGGACAAACTTATCGTTGTGTTTTATACTATAACAAAATTGACTTTGTAGAGGACGGGTGAGGATCCGATGATAGAGTCTTCTTCCTATGCATTTCGTCATGAGGATAGATCGATCTTGACGCTCGATTCTATGGGGTGGCAGAAGATTCGAAGTTCGGAGTACAGCTTTGCGGGGGACGAAAGACCGGACTGCGGGCATGTTATTTTTCAGTATACGCTTAGCGGCCAAGGCTATATCGATTACGAGCATCAACAGATAGCCTTACCGAAGGGCTCCGCCTTTCTTGTCAAAGTTCCAAGCAGGCACAGATACTATTACCTTGAGCAGGAAGAGCCTTGGGAGGTCATTTGGCTGAATCTGCGCGGGGACGAAGCGAGCCGCATCTGGGATTTAGTCCTGGAGCAAGAGGGGCCTATCCTTCGCAGAGAAGCAGACTCTCCCTTGATTCACAGCTTCTGGAAGCTGCTGCGCTTGATTCAAGAGGAGAAGGTGACCGACAAGTACCTGCTGTCTGTCCACGTGTACGAATGGCTGCTGACTTTGGTCAAAACGAGCAGGGAGCGCGGCAAGGAAATCAGCGAAAACTCAAGCACGACGATTCAAAAGGCTAAGCGATTCATGAAGGAACAGTATGCCTTGCCGTTAACCTTGGACATGCTCTCCGAGTATTGCGGGATCAACAAGCATCACCTATGCAGGCTGTTCCAGAAGTCCGAGCAAATCTCTCCGCTTGCCTATCTGCGAGATCGAAGAATGGAAGCGGCCATAGCCTTGCTCCGAACCACGGACCTCCCGGTCCACGAGGTCGGTAAACAATGCGGCTTCGAAAGTCCCAGCTACTTCGGCAAAGTATTTCGCGAGTATATGTCCATGACACCGAAGGAATACCGAATGAAGGAGCTGGAATTCCCTTATAATGCCGTCTATTATCAATAACCCTGGTGGCCAGACTTACCCATCCCAAAGAAACCCAACCTGTACACAGGCGACAGGCCGGATTATCTATGGACTGATGCTGTATCGGTCAGCTGGTCAGCTGCTTGTCGAGCAGATTAAGCTTAGTGATCGCATCGGCAATCAGACGCGCGACAGCCTCTGCGCCCTTCTCATTCAAATGCGTATTGTCTTGAAGCCCTTCCGGGTAGTTCGGGGACTCGCCCGGACTTAGCCAGGTCAGCCATTCTTTGGATTTGGCGTCGCCCATTTCCTTGAAAGCGGCGGCACTTCTGCCACATAAATCAATGAAAGGCACCTGTTCTCGAACGGCCAAGGCTTCCATGGCTCTCGGATAATCACCGTGTGTGTTGATCAGCAAGCCATCTGCATCAAAATGTCTGCGGCATAGCGGCGAGATAAGGACCGGATGAGCTCCCCGCGCTCTTGCCCCATCGATATATTGCCGCAAATATTGAGGGTATGTGCTCCAAGGAGAGGTATGCCGCTTGGCATCCTCCTTGCTGTCATTATGTCCGAATTGGATGAATAAGTAATTGCCCGGCTTGATGAGCTCTAAAATTTCCTTCAATCTCTCTTCCTCGATGAAGCTTTTCGAGCTTCTCCCGTTCACGGCCTTATTCACAACTTTCGCATAGCCGGGAATGAACAAATGAAGCTTATTCCCCCATCCCTGCATAGGATACGATTCTGCGGAGTAATCCGCCATCGTTGAATCCCCTGCCAAATAAATGGTTATTGTACTCAAATCTAAGTCACCATCCCTATTATAATCACAAACAATCCGGTTCTCCTGTAGCGGAGCCGATCCCTCTAATCGTACTTCATCAGGGCTTCGGCAACAATAACTTGACTATCTCTTTCAGCTATAGCGTTCCAAGCATCCGGCTAGGAAAGCGGCTTGCAGGCGGCATACTTCCTCTGTAAAATGCACATGGTCACGATAAGCGGTTGTGCCGAAGGCCCGGGTGAACGAATACAGATCAAGCCTAGGAACCTCATGATGAGTCATTATCTCATCCGCTATCGCATTGTAGGCCACAACATCTTCATGGTAACGATGAAACGAGGCCATCCTGGAATTATGTAGGTCCTCCACAGCATCGGTTGTACGAATCCAGATCAGGGCTTGCGCCATGTCTTGGGCGATGTGAACGATCTGTTCAAGGTTAACCCGGTACTGGGTCTGCGGTACTTGCTTCTCGCCGGTGACCGGCTCGGTCTTGATATCATGCAGCCCGCAATTGACCAGCAGCAGGTCATAGCGCACCCCTTGGTCCCGCTCTCTTTTCAAATATTCGAGAACCATGCTGCTATCCCCTCCGTTGGCACCGACGGGGTTGTCCAAATCCTCCAGAGCTTCCTTCTCTCCACGCTTTCGATCATAGTGGAATCGATGTTCGACCATCTTTTTCAAATAGGGTCCATACTGGATCGAAATACTGTCCCCTACTATAAATAACCTTCTCATTTCTGTCTCCTTCTTGTGACGCGAAAGTCTTAAGTGATATATTCCCGGTAATAGGGATGGTTTCCTTCTTCGCTACCGCGAGAGCAAAAGTTGCGATTCCTCCGAGGTAAGCGAAGCCGGATACCGATTGTATGGAACGAAAGAGTTGGAACGTTTGCAAGAGATTTTATTTTTCAGAGAATTGGATTTCTCCTTAGATCAAATTAAGGAAATGCTGGAGCATAATCCGGACCGGCTATCCATCCTTTCACATCAGGAGAAATTGATATTTAGCCGCAAGCATAGACTGGATGCCATCGCTCAAACCTTACGTAAATCCATTGAGTGTGTACGAGGAGGGAAAACCATGGATAGTAAAGAAATGTTCAGGGGTTTTGAAAACGCGGAAGAGTGGAACAAAGCGCTGACCGAGCAAAATCACTATTTAAACGAAGCTTATGGGATGGAGCCTCTCGAGGCTGCCCCGGCGGATGTTCAGAAATTAAATGAACAAGCGGAAGAAGCTCTAGCCTTCATGAATCAAATGGCGGCGTCTTTGAGAGAAGGCATAAAGCATAACGATGAGAAAGTAGGAAATTTGATTCGATGCCATCTTGAGTTTTTGAATAAACACGGGCATCAAACATCAGCTCAAGATTTTACTGTACAGACTCGTTTTTTTCTAAATGATGACTTTCATCTTGAGATGCTCGAAAATCAGCAAAGCGGGTTGGCTTATTATGTATCAGCAGCGGCAGAGTCTTTCGCGGCAACGAATCAATAAGGCACAACCCGTTGACGCAAAAAAGCTTGTGTGTTCCTTTTGAGGGCCACCAGTTTCTTTTGCTTTAAGCCCAAGCCGCAATAAAGACTAATCAAGTTCATACTTGGCAAAAGGTAAATCCCACATAGCCCCAACAAAATCCCCATCGGTTTTATTCAATATTTCTTTTTCAATGATTTGGAAGATAATGGTCTCCCCCCACTCATCCTTTGCTTTTATCCCCTTTGAAGCCAAATATTTTTGTCCGGCTTCAATCCCTATGAACAATTCGACATCGTAACCTTTTTGTGGCAGGCACCCACAACTAACCTGCTCTTCACGTAGAAAAAGCAGCTGGAATGACCGGCTGCCCTTGTCTAGGTGGTTACTATTCGCGAAAAGTCCATATCAAAAGGACCTAGCAGAAACTTTCCGGCTTATTGCCGGTTGTCCACGCCAGTTATTCGTTTTAACGAACAATAAGGAGGCTGTCGATTCATTGTGGACGGCAGCGCAGTTAAGTAAAGGCTGATCGTAACGGACACCACAGTCGCTATTTCACAAAAATGGGGCCTGTTCAAATTGTAACGGACACAGACGACCTTACTTACGTCAAAACCGCATAGAATGGGCGCAAATGCACCAAATAGCGTCATCTGAGTCCGTTAGATTTTCAATATCGCGAAAATACTGCAAATAGAGACGCTGAGGTCCGTTAGCGAAAGCAGAACGTTTCAACTTAGTTACTCACAATGAATCGACAACCTCAATAAGGAGTGTTAATAAACCTTGGAAGCTATATAGTCGCCCGCGTTTTTCTCAAAGTTCCGGTTGCCTGTGCTCGCATCGACAGTCGTATCGATAGTCAGCCATTCTCCATCTATCAAAATCTCATTCCATGCGTGGTATTTCTTGACATTCTTCGACTCTCCTATGAGCAGCTTGGCCGGAATGCCTATGCTTCTGTTCATGGCTGCGAACAAGGAAGCATAGTCGTAGCAGATGCCTTTTTTATAGGCAAGCACCTGCCCAAGATCAGGGATATAGCCGTTTTGTACGTTGGTCGCCAGCTCGTCGTCGTATGCGATATGGTCCACGATATACGCATAGATGGCTTCGGCCTTCTCGCGTTCCGTTTCTTTGCCATTCGTCAGCTCCAGAGCCATGTCCTTAACCGTCTCCGCTTCGGTCCAATTCACATTCTGGATCGAATGCAAATAGACATCCGAGTTATCCTCCAATTCGAGCTCCAGCGTCTCGCTGTGTACCAATTTGTATTTGGTTCCCGTTACTTGCTGAAGAATGGAAATTTTGTATTCCCCATTATCGAGCTGCAGCGGGAAAAACTCCTCTTTCCCTCTGGCGGCTAAATCATACGTGTAGTTGACCCCGTCCTTGCTGACCATCAGCTTCGTCCTCGTTGCCGTGGCCGCCTCGTAGACGATGCCGAACAATCCTTTCTCCAGCTTCCCGGCATCCAGCCATGAGGCGGATTCCCCCTTGGCCCCCCAAGCGGCGTCCGGCAAGCAGACCATCATCAAACATGCGGCCAAGCTTATACTCATCCATCTGCGCATACATACAAACTCCCTTCGATAGCTGGCTGCCATACTTCTAATGAAGGGTAGGCCCTTTAGCTTTGCGCCCCTGACTTTCGAACAGGTTTGCCGTTTGTCGGTGATAAGTTCTTGGAACAAACAAAAAAAGCAATCCATTCGGTATCTGGTTGCCGTGCTCCGGGATGGAGGGTAGGCCCTTTAGCTTTGCGTCCTTATCTTTCGATAAGTTTGCCGTTTATCGTGTATTGCTCAGTACCCGCCTAGATTGTACGGGGGAGTTAATCCTGCTTAGCCTGTACGATGAGCCGATGGGTCGGATTCACAATCGGATCGCATGTGATTAAAGTGAGAATCCGCTCCTTGTCGCTGCGCTTCAAAACGGAAATGTCCGTGGGCTCCACCCGCAGCGTGCGGAAGACAGTATAGGTCGCCTTCCGCTCCTGTAGTTCCACTACGATGGTATCGCCTGCCTCCAGCTCATTCAGACGATTAAACAGCCGCCCCTTTGTTTTGACCCGATGGGCCGCGATAGCGGCATTACCGGTCTCGCCAAGCGGAGAGGTTTCGGTCATATGGGCTGCAGCGAATCTCATATTCTTTTCAGTCGCCCCCTCCAGAACCGGGAGCCGGAGGGCGAGCTTCTCGATCGACAGCACGGCGATTGCCGGTTCGTCAGGGACGCTCCCGGCCGGCGGCCCCGAGGAAGCCTCTGCCTGATTGTGCTGCTCTGCAGGTCCCAAGGGCTCTGGCTCGTCATCTTCTCCTCCGGAGCTGAGCAAGCTGGATAAGCGCTCATTTTCCGCCTCCATCCGCCTATCGGCTGCCGCTTCGGCGGTCGCGAAGCTTTGTTCGGTTGAAGCGAGCAGACTGCTCTCCAGATAGTCCGCCTGCCATTCCATCGCCTTGGGCAGCAGAATCAAGCAAACTCCCGCCGTCATCAATAGATAGCTCCAGATTCTCATACCTAACCTCTCCTGCCTGTGTGATGCCCGGAGCAATCGGGGGCGGCCGGTTCATCCGGCAGCCCCGCTCCTCATGCGCGCCTTGCGCGCCGTTTTCTCAACACCGCTCCCAGCATAAACAAGCCAAGACCCGTCAGCTGCAGAAGCAGGTGGCTCTCTTCACCGGTTTTGGGCAAAGCCGCTACATTCGGCAGTACCGCCTCAGACTGCTGCCCTTCTTCGCCTTCAGCCCGATCAAGAGGAGTTTTTTCAACATCAATGTCAATGAGTATTTCTTCTTCGTTGCCATTCTCATCGGTCACGATAATCGTGAACCCATCCTTGCCGGTGTACCCCGGCTCCGGCGTGTAAACCCACTTGCCGTCATCCTCCAGCGTCACCTGGCCGTGCTCGGGCTGCTTGCCGATAGACGGCTTGCTGCCCGGTGGCACCTGAACCGCGCCGCCGGTTGGCGTATTCACGCTCGTGACGATCTCCTCCGTCAGTCCAGGCTTAGCCGGCTGCTCAGGCGTCACGGGAGTTAACGGCGTTCCGGGATGTACCGGAGGCGCGGGTGTAACCGGTGTACCTGGGTTAACTGGCGTTCCGGGATGAACTGGCGTACCCGGGTTGGCCGGAGTTACCGGAGTGCCGGGATTGCCCGGTCCGGGCGGAGTGCTTTCGTCAGGCTCCGACACCAGACCAAGATCGATCGTCAGATCCTCCCAAACGCTAGACTCTCCGATGGTAATCCGCTCGGTGTAGCCGTCGATCCGTCTGTTCGAATCGAGCTCCTCAGAAACGCCATCGGCGGCTTCCCGGGTAGCGATGTATCCGGACGGGATTACGAATTCGACATAATAGTCCCCGCCCAGCAGTTGGTCGAACAAGTAGTAGCCCGGACGGCCGTTGCTGTCGTCGGCCGTTACCGTTTGCTTAAGCATCTGCTTGGCTTCGTTGTACAGCCTTACGGTAACCCCGTTGCGTCCCAGCGTCTGCTCCTCATCCTGCGCTCCGTTGCCGTTCGCATCATACCATACGTAATTGCCGATGGCGCCCTTCGCAATCAAGCCCAGATCGATCGTATGATCTACCCAGCCGGCTGTCTCGCCGATCGTGATCAGGCCGGTGAAGCCTTGGGCATCCGTTGCGTTTGAATCCAGCTCGGTCTGCGATCCTTGAACTTCCAGCGTCTTCGTATAATCGGCAGGAAGAACGAACTGTACGTAGTAATCGCCTGCGATCAGATCATCGAAAAGATAGTAGCCCGGACGGCCCTGCGCGTCATTCGAAGTCATCGTGACGGCGAGAGGGGCTCCCGTTCGGTCAGAGCTGTAGAGCCTGACCTCTACTCCATTGATTCCGAGGGATGCGTCCTCATTCTGAAGGCCGTCCCTATTCTGATCCAGCCATACATAGTTGCCGATTTCACCGCGAGGCACGAGCCCGAGATCAATCGTCAGATCGTTCCAGTTGCCTGTCCCAATCGTGATTTTCTCCGTGAAGCCCGCTGCATCCGTCTTATTCGAATCGGTCGCTTCGCCTGATACGTTCGCCAGCGTGACGCCGTAATCGGCCGGAATGACAAATTGAATGTAATAATCACCGGCCGGCAATCCCTGGAACAAATAATAGCCGGGCTTGCCATCCTTGTCTCTCGTAACGGTCTGAGCTAGCGGCGTTCCGCCTGGCGAAGCGTACAGCTTCACCGTCAAGCCGTTGATCCCGGTCTCTTCAGGCGATTGCACGCCATCCTCATCGCGGTCCAGCCACACATAGTCGCCAATGGAACCACGGGGCGACGTAATAACCGGCACTTCATGGGTATCCGTGCCCGTAGGCGTCTCATCGGGCTTTACTACGACCGTATTCGTCAGCTTGGAGCCGCCAAGGTCGGCAGCCGAGACTTGATACGTGTAGGTAAGCTCCCGCGTCTCGCCTGACTTTAGCAAAGCAATCGGCGCAAGCCCCGTCACCTTAGAGTCCGTGATGACCAGATTATGCAGGTCACGGCTTCCCGTATTGGTGATTGTCACGACATAGTCGATCCAGGTTCCCGCTTGAGAGACGGACAAGGCGCTGCTCTTTTTCTTGACGTCCAGAGCGGCTGTCGGAATGCTCGCCTCCTCCTTCAGCGGCACAGGCGACTCATTGAAATAAACGATCGCTTGGTTCACCAGATCGGTCCGATCGATATCCGAGGCCGTTACTGTGTATTCCCCTTCGAGCTTCAGCGTCTTGCCCGGGTCCAGGCTCTTGACCGTCAGCGAAGGGGACGATCCCGAATTATCAATACCCGTGATCACATCCGGGCGGTTATGCGAATTTCCGTTCAGCGGTATTTGCTGGCCTTCATAGACGAGGCTATGGAACACGAACCCCGCTTGCTGACGATCCAGCTCATCTGTCAGCCTGATATTGTGCAGCGTGACGGAAGATGTATTCGTGAAGCTCACGCTGTAGCGCACCTTGTTGCCCGCCAGCACATATTCCGGCGATGGCGTTGCTGTCGCCGTCCCCTGCTCCACGCTTTCTATCTTCTTCACCAGAGTTGCCCCCGGATAGTCCGAAGACGCTGCGGCTTCGATCAGCCCCAGATCGATGGTGCGGTTCTTGCCCGCTGCCGGCAGTTGAATCTTCTCGGTCCGATAAGGCGTGTAACCGCCTACCGGGCTGCCTTGCATGACTTTATTCGAATCCCGGTTCTGCGTATGGCCCGGATCCGGGCCTAGCGCTTCCGCAATTGTCGGCTCATAATGAGCAGGCAGCATAAACTCCACTACGTACTCCCCGGCGTCCAGTCCCTGGAACAAATAATAGCCCGGATTGCCCTGCACATCATAGCCCGTTTTGCTGGAGCGGTAAGGAGTCGTATCGCCTGGGCGATACAAATTCACCGTAATGCCATTGATGCCCGACTTCTGGTTGTTGTCGCCCGGATAGCTTTCGTTCTGCGTGCCGTCCCGGTCGCTGTCAAACCAGACGAAGTCGCCAATCTCGCCAAGCGGAACGTTCGTGTTGGCCGGGTCGATGATGAAGCCGACCTTATTCGGTGCGGTCGGCAGCATTTTGCTGCCCTCATCGTTGCCGGTAGCCCCTGCTTCCGTCGCTTGGATCGCGAAGGAATTCCAGGCGATGGCGTCGGTGGGAGCGCCTACGGGAGCGTCCATCTTCCAGTCCAGCACGATATACTCTCCCGCCGCAAGTCCCGCTCCTCCATTAATATTCGTGATCTCGAAGTAAAGCGAGCGGATGTCGCTCAAGTCATCGCTGTTGTATTGCCGCTGGGACACCCAGCCTGGCTTCGCAGCGCTGCCGTTGTCAACCACATCGAAGCGGACAACCCGCTCCTGATCGATCGACTTGCTGTAATACGTCTCCAGGTTAAAGGTAACGGTCTGCGCGCCGGTCTCCGTCGTCGTGTAGCTGTAGCTTCGCGGACCGGAAGACAGGACCTGGGACAGGTTGGGCCTCCACTGCGAGCCTCTGCTCTCATACGCGGAGCCGGTTCCCCAATCCGTACGCACGGCCTGGTCGCCTACATGCGGGAGAATATCAAGCACACTGATCTTCCCGAGCCTGGTGTTGCCGCTATTGCGGATGACCAGTTTGTAATCGGCGTTGCCTCCCTCATAGGTGACACTATAATAAGGGAATTCCGTATATTGCGGCTGCTCGCTCGTATCGAACGGCTGATCGGCTAAGGCCGGCGCGCCGACGAAAGTGCCGTCCAATTCATTAAGCTTAATCGGAGCGAGGTCGCCCCGGTTCCACTTGGTAGATTGGACGACCGTTGCTTTCTTGACCGGGACAACTGCCGAGGCATGCACGAAAAACTCGTCGATCCCAGGCGTCGGGTCAAATTGCAGGGTCGTATCCTTAATCGGCGTATTGTGCTTCATCCATTCGGCAAATGTGTTGGGGTCATGATGAACCTTATCGCCGCTGTGCCAGAACTGTACAGACGGATCCGCCGTGGTCATATAGAAATCATTGCGGTACACGGGGCCATCCGAGCTCTTAGGCGTTCCCGCCTGTACCTCGCCTTTGTACTTGAGCTGGAAGCTTGTATCCGGTGCGAAGCTGGCCGGGTTGCCTGCATCCCACGACCATTTGACCAGCGTTCGGCCCGTGCCGTTGAAGTTATTCGTCACGATCTCCACATTCGGGCGGCTCGTGCCTGTCGGCGCGTTCACCAGCTCGAACGACTGGGCCAGCGTCTGGTTGGCGGACACATAATAATTGAACCGTTCCGGCAGCAGGTCGTACAGAACCGGATTGACATACGGACCTGTCGCCTTGACATCATTGTTGACCGTTAAAACGAACGGCACGATATCCAGCGGCCTGTAGCTGCCCGAGACGGATTTTCCCGCGATCAGCCACGGCTTCTCGTCATTGATAAGGAAGCTGGCGGACTCGGTTTTACGAGGCTGAGCCGTCTTGCTCCAGACGCCAGCGGACGCTTCAGTCAGCGCCTGGTAATCCAGGTAAACGCTGTTCGTGACCGTATCTCCATGCTGCAACGCCGCTCCGCCTCCATGTGGTACAGCCAGCACAGTGCCGGCTACGACGATGCCATCGATGCTTTTACCGACTGCAAGCGAGTCATACTTCCACTGCAGCTTCGTAACGTACTCGCCGGCCGTCAAAATAATATCTTTGGCCGGGCTCATGCCGCTGCCAGACTGACCGATCTTGATGGTGCCGCCTACCGTCGCATTTCCCGTGTACTCGATCCAAGTTCCGCTGTTATTCGTCTCGTACAAAAATTTACTCCAGGCCAGCGAAGGCATCTGGATCGATTCGTAATTCATCTGGGGAGGAAGCGGGTCTGTAATCACCACATCATACAGCGGGCTGTTCACCTTCGGATTCGCGGATGTCCGTTTGTTATCCACTCCGCCTATCGTGAACTGCTGCTTCTGCCCGGGAGAACGGTAAGCAAACTTCTTATCCTTGGTCAAGCCGGGATCGCCGGATACCGGTTGTCCCAGCAGAGTACCGACCGAATCCGAAACCTTGGGCATACTGCCCTGACCGCCGTCTACCGAGTATGTATCCATCGTTACCGTATTGGTCAAGGTAAGCGGTGATGCGGTCGGATGAACATAACCGAAGTCATCGGGGTACGTGATTTTGACATCGGCCTCAAATTTCTGACCTTGGCTCAGCGAGATGTTCTCCCATACGATCCGATGTTGGCCCGGGTCATAATAGGCGTTCTGTGCAGAGCCCTGCGTCCAGGTTACCCATGCCTGAGGCACTTGAGCAGGAAGGTTGTCATAGAAGAAGGGTACATTCAGCGTGCCGTTGGCCGTATTGCCGGCCAATACGCGCTTGATGCCGACCTTGTAGGTGACAAGACCGCCGGTAATCGGAACGGTGCCGTCGCTAAGCGACTGCGTCTTGTAGGCCTCCCACTTGTCATAGGTCGCTTCAATGACCGTGCCTCCACCATTGCCTCCTCCCGGGTTTGTCGGAGGTGCATCGGGATCTGCCTGAATCACGACCTCGGCTGTCGCCTGGGCAGTCGTCGTGTTGCCATCCTCATCGGTAACCTCTACCTTAGCGATATTCGTCGTCGTGACCGGCTGGTTCACCCATGTATGGTCCGCTTTCACGCTAATGGAGAAGGATAACGAGCTGCCTGCCTTCAGCAGGCTCGGATTCGTGACCTCCCGGACCAGCGTCTGGCCTTGAATCGTGTCCCAGTCACTGTCCTCGTTCTCCATAATCACGAATTGCGCGGGGACCACATCGGTAATCTTGATGCTCTCCACCCCGACCGCCGTCGCACTGGCAACCGCAAACCTCAGATTATAGGTAAACGTGTCGCCTACGGACACCGTTGCTTTGCTGGCGCTCTTGGTGAAAGTAAAAGTTGGGGCTGCCGCATAGCCGGACATCGCAAACGGCTGCAAAATCATCTGCAGCAGCAAGGACCACATAAGCAGGAAGGACACTCTGCTCAGGGGTTTAGACTTTCTGCGAAGTCTCATTCTCTAGTAATCTCCTCTCTATTTGTTTAGGACGTTCCCTTTCCATCATAAACCCAGGTCCTAAACAAAATCTGAACAGAAGGAGATCCTCGGCCGCTGTGGGAGGGGCGGTGTTGAGGGGTGGGATTCTTCAAAGTACAATGCATATATTTATATTTTTATAGTGTTTTTGATATGAATTTAA
The DNA here is from genome assembly GCF_009846885.1 of Paenibacillus puerhi. Lineage (GTDB taxonomy): Bacteria > Bacillota > Bacilli > Paenibacillales > NBRC-103111 > Paenibacillus_G > Paenibacillus_G puerhi. The sequence continues at coordinate 3,140 of NZ_WUWM01000046.1, read as the reverse complement.
CTATATTTAGAAGGTATGAATAATGAAGAAATTTTTTTGTCTGCAACTCTTATTTTTACTTTAATGGGGTCATCCACGGTCTTTGCCGCGGGGAGTGAGCCGAATGATTCCTTTGCAACTGCCGATCCGCTTATTTATTATAAACTGGGTAAAATAAGCTCAGCCACAGATGTTGATTACTACAAGTTATCCGGTGCATTTATGAGCGGAAGCTATACTTTCAAATTGTCCGTCCCCACTCTAGCAGACTTTGATTTATATCTTTATGAAAAAGTAGGAAGCAGTTATCTTCTTCGTAAATCCTCTACGTATGCTTCATCTACCCATGAATCTATCACCTATAACTTTGATTCCTCTAAAGAATATTACTTTCTGGTAAAAGGCTATAATGGGAGTACATCCGAATATTATTATATTTTAGAAAGGCAGTAATGGAGTCAATGGAATGTTTTATGTTCTTTAAAACCAAGTCCCATGACTTGGTTTTTTCTTGCTACATATGGGGTCTGGTTCAGCTGTATGAGAATGGAAAGTCTAGAGTATCCATTGCAGAAGAATATGATTTAACTGCCTCTGCACTGGATCGCTGGATCATGCAAGCCTACACAACAGGTTCCTTTTCAGAGAAGGATAATCGCTCTCCGAAGAAAATGAGCTTTTCGCACTGCGAAAACGACTGTAAATGGTGGTCAACATTTAAAAGCAAGCAGCGCTGATCATGGGACGCAAGTATATGTCATCAAGCGAAATCGTGACAAATACTCGGTATCAGCAATGTATGCCGTCCTGCAAATCTCTCGAAGTAGGTACTATTATGAAGCCAAAGAACGCCGTCAGGAAGATGACATGGAGGGACCTATTGTAGAGATTTTCGAGAAGAACCGAGGAGCATACGGCACCAGAAAGATTAAAGCCAAACTTCGAACGCGGATTTGTCGTGTCGAGACGTCGAATTGGATGCATTATGAAAGCTCAAGGCCTTGTTTCTACATACACCTTTGCTGAGTACAAGCCCCACAAAGCCGCATGTAATGATTCAGCGCAGCCAAATGAACTAGGACGCAAGTTTCAACAATCTGAAGTAAAACGAGTCGTTGTAAGTGATCTAACATACGTTAAAGTCAAACAGATGGCACTACATCTGTGTATTTGTCGACCTCTTTATTCGAGAGATCATTGGCTCTAGTGCAGGTCCGAAAAAGGATGCATCGCTAGTCTCACGTGCCTTTGCTTCTATGCAGGGAGATCTGCGCCAGATTCAATTATTTATACGGACCGCGGCAGTGAATTCAAGAATAAATTAATTGATGAGACAATTGCTGAATTACAAATTGGTCGTTCTCTTAGCATGAAGGGCTGTCCATATGATAATGCTGTTGCTGAAGCCACATTTAAGATTATGAAGACCGAATTTATCCATCAGTTTCAGTTTCAAAGTTTAGGACATCTCGTACTAGAGCTGCTTGACTACATAAATTGGTATAACAATCATCGAATTCATGGAATTTTTGGCTACCTGAGCCCAGTTGATTACAGTCGCTCACCCCTTAATAAAGCTGTCTGATTTAGTTTTGACTACCCAATTTATGGAAATTTTGGCACAGGGCCGACGAGGGTTAAATTTTTTCAAACCTAATATAGTCATCCATTCGGCACTGGGTGGGGTCTTTATTTCAGCCGCCGCGCAATGATAAATGAAAAACCACAACGCGAGGATTAGTCGCATTGTGGTCAGCATATAATAATGGGCATTTCATTTTAAGGTGTTCTCATCAAACCATATATCATTCTCTGTCTCATTAATGTAAAATCGGAATCCAAAAGGCAGAGCAAAGTACCTCAATAAATCAGGACGATTAAAAGCTACATGATAGAAATGAACTTTCATTAACGAATCTGTATCTCCGTCATACAAGTCTGTTGTTACCCACCATCCAGTCATATGCTCCGGTGAAGGATACCTTACAGCATCAACCCCTAAACCTTCATATACCCCTTTAGATATTACAATATTCTGCCCAAAAGTTGGAAATGAAGGGGTTACGCCGTAATTACTGCATTCGTCTTCTTGTTCAATTCTTACCTGTAAAGCATATTCAACCCCTTCAACAAATCCGTTCCCTTGCCGCTCTGCTTCCCACACATCCAATGTCGAGTCAGAGAACATAACAAACTTCAAAAGCCAAGAGTGGTACGAAATCGTTTGTTCGGGGATTATCTTAGGCTTGCTGTCTAAAAGATAATCAACTAAATACTTTAATACTTTATAATATTCTTCAATTTCCTTGCTAAAAGAAGCAACTCTCAATTCAAAGCCTAACTTACTTTTTAATCCATTCGTTACTAAATGAACTCCGTCGTTTTCAATTGATATTCCTCTAATCGATTTCACGGTATTAGTCCTTTCCGTTTCATCCAACTAATAATTCCCCCCTGCTGAGAACTACAACTTTTGCAGTGAGGATATAACTCTTGTGGTGATCCATTTGGTACTGTGGCGTTTGGCGGTTGATGGTCAGGAATGAAATTACCACTTTTTGTACCTGGGTCAGTAGAACCGCAAGTATGACAACCTGTATCGTTACCTATTTCATTTACTTTATCCCGCTCATCCTTCGTAAAATCTCGTCCTTTGCCCCTAGCAGGAACAGATTTGCTTGCATGTGGACCTGGTTTAAGTACACCCATCTTTGATGAACCTGGTATTAGCCTATCTCCTATAATACCAATTGCGAAGCTAATTTCCCAATCTTTTTCAGCCTGTATTAATTTTTGAACAGCCCAATCGGCTTTTCCAGCGGAATTTTCCTCAATATCACTTGTCATCGTTGCAAGTCCAAACAGATACTTAAACTGGTTATTATCCTCGTCTGCAAAGATTTCCCTAAAATATGCACCCATCGTACTTCTATTTTTCCAGTATACCGCTGAACCAATACCACCACTTGTAGCTTCTCCTACTAACTCTTTGATTCTAGCAGGTGAATGACCACTTGGGTCAATATTAACTATATAGAACGCAAGTAACAAACGAACAAAATCACGCTAACCACCAAATCGGGTAATGAATAGTAAAAAAACCGGTGGTGATGGAAATGAGTACCGTAAAAATCGAGCAACTCAATGTGTCCATGAGAGAA
>NZ_WUWM01000045.1 GCF_009846885.1 Paenibacillus puerhi | reverse complement strand
GTGACCTTCAAAGCGAAGGCGGACTGCAAGGTACCTCTCGTAAAGTCGTTTATCTGATGTTTCTCTCATGGACACATTGAGTTGCTCGATTTTTACGGTACTCATTTCCATCACCACCGGTTTTTTTTACTATTCATTACCCGATTTGGTGGTTAGCGTGATTTTGTTCGTTTGTTACTTGCGTTCTATACAACAACATTTTTGCTGACCTCAACAGAAACATTATTAGCTGGTTCATTGCTTTTAATTATCTTAGCATCTAGTAAAGCACAGTCATCAGGCAAGCATAATTTAATTGGATCAATTATTGCGACATCCGCTTTATTAACAGTTTCTTTCCCTGCGTTCCATATACTAATTTTTGAAATCGTTAAATTGTTTACGTCTTTTTCATTATATAAAATCCTTACATTATCTGTAATATGATTTTCATTATTGATCAAATTCTTATTTTCAATGGAGTATAAAAGTTTCCTTTCTTTTTTACTCTTAAAATAAAGTATGACACTTAAAACTAGGCCTGCAATAGTACTTATAGCTAATAGCAAAGATACAATGGGATTTGCCATTATCTCGGTTATTTTATCCATATTTTCATTGATTCCCTTCACTTCCAATAACAAATAAATTACCAATTTTCATCACTTTCCATAAAATTAAACACGCCACGCAAATCTTACAGAGTAAACGGACCTACCCTCTCCAACTCCAAATCCCAACAGAAATATAAAGAGCCAACCAAGCTCCCGCTACGAACAACAATGCTTACAATCCTAGACAGCTCTCTACCTATCCCTTTTGGCGACGACGTCATTAATAATAAACAAAATATAGCAAGTAAACTGCTGTTACTCCCATAATAATAAAAGGATCAGTAACTTTCCATATTTTGAAAAACCAAAAATGGAATTATTTCACTCACCCCTCAGTCAAAATTCGACATAGAGTTAGATTTTCCTTCAAGTCAACTTTAGTTAGGCATGAATGGTGGATATGTCTTCAATATATCGATGGATTAGTCCAGCGATTTGCGATCGTGCTACTTCCAGTACAATTCCGAACCGATCCTCATACCCACGGCAAATAAAGCGATAATAGTTATACCGCTGCCTTGATTTTAGAAGCTTAGTAGGTACTATCATTATTTTTCAGCCACTCCATGAGCGCCGACTCTATCGGGCTCCCCTCGCGGAGCGGTGGGCCATCTGCCCACCCGTCTTCACGCGCAAACTGAACGTAGGTAGGCGTCAAGCTTATGAATATGTCCGTGCCGTCGTAGTAGGGATTAACGACGGAGTCTTCTTGGAAGGTGAGGGCTACCCGGACCTTGAAAGGAGTTACGTGAGTCTGCTCGCAGTGCTGCTGCTCTACGGCTGAGAGGGCTAAGAAGTGGATCGTGCCGTCGCGGTCAAATTCCTTCTTGATGAAATTGAATAGTTACTGCTGTGTGGGATTCATTGTCGTGCTCCTGTTCTGTGTAAGATGGTGATGCGGTGAAATTGAAGCAACCTCCTTCCCGAACTGGATGGAGGTTGCTTACTTGAGGTTCGACAGATTCATTATTTTCCCATTATAAAAGCAAGCAATATACTCAAGAAAAATACGGCCTATTCGTGAAAGTAGACGAACGGTACACAGTCTGTTTTGACCCACTCGGGGTAATTGAATGTGGTATAATCAAGTGCGGGGAATGTGGGGCGACTTATGCAGGTAATGCATCCGTTCACGGAAACAAAAAATACCTAAGCTACCGTTGTCTTAATCAGTATGCTAAAGGTACATGCACTGCATCCAGCATCTCCGAACGGCAACTAACCGAATTGGTGTTCCAACATATCGAACTCGTCGAAGACGGTCTTCAGAAGCCAAAACCAAAGGCCAAGCGCAGCAGAATAAATCTGGAAAAAGAACTGGCAGTAAGTCAAAAGCGCCGACGGAATTGGATGATGGCTTTGGGAGACGGCAAGCTTTCGGGGGACGACTATGCCACGCTGATTGATGGGGAAGACGCAAGAATCAATGAACTGCGAAAACAGGCTGGTCCAGAGTTACTGCCGGAACAAACTATTTCTATCACCGAAGTTCACGAAGCGTTCCTTGACTTGAAAAACAACTGGAACCTAATCGACTCCGCAACACAAAAGCAAGTGATCCAATCCCTCTTCCGGAAAATCACCATAAAAAAATCAGACGATTGGCATATCGTCGATATGCTGACCGTCTGATTCTTCCTCTTACTTTTTCCGTACTTAAATGGAGACGAGGGGAGTCGAACCCCTGTCCGAAGATAACGCCACACAGGCATCTACGGGTGTAGTCACAGTTTTGATGTCACCCAGGTCGACGCCCCGTAACCGGCTTCGTCCAAGGTCAGCCTGATTGTCTTCTTCAGCTCACCGCAGGCGGAGATGAGACAGCGTATCCCACTAAGGTTGAGCCCCTATCCCGGCACATGGGCGATGCAGGGTAGAAGCCGCATCACAGGTTATTAAGCTGCGAAAGCGAGTTGTTGTTGTTGTTTGCCAGTTAATTGGCGTTAGCGTTGATGAAGCGGACGCTCCCCACTACCCGCAACCCATGCTCGAACTATCCCCGTCGAATCCAAGAACGTCCCCGCATAGGTGGACCCCGTAGAGGGTCCTAAACAATCAAGTAATAAAAGGTTATGATGAAAAACTTACCAGCCGATCTGCTTTGGCGCGCAGATCCGTAATCCTGGCTAAGACTTGGCTACTAAACTCTTGATGCTGACTGGCGCCTAGGCTGACTTCCTTCGGCGCTTTTTTAGTATACCACAAGTCCGCAAGATTTGCAGGCTGACTTCTTGGAAGCGACGCCAAAATTCGGATGACAGCCGCGATTAACGGGCTACCTTCTGCCGCTCGCGAAGAGCTCGCTGTATATCCCGCTGAGCATCGCGCTTCGCATCGCTCTCGCGCTTGTCGTACTGCTTCTTGCCTCGGCCAAGACCGATCAGCAGCTTGGCGTACCCATTACGGATATAGACCTTAAGCGGAACAAGCGTATAGCCTTCACGCTTGACATGCCCGATCAGCTTGCTGATCTCCTGCTTCTTAAGCAGCAGCTTGCGGGCCCGGGTCGGATCGCTGGGGTTGTGGCGGTTACCCTGCTCGAAGGGACTGATATGCATGTTATGTATGAAGGCTTCACCATTGCGGATGGTGGCGAAGGCATCGCCAATGTTCGATCTTCCCAGACGCAGCGACTTGATCTCCGTACCGGTCAGCACCAGCCCGCATTCATAGGTGTCTTCGATAAAATAATCGTGCGACGCTTTCTTGTTCTGCGCCAGCAGCTTACCGTCATTCTTCTTGCTCATGGGCACCTTGCTCCTTTCCCTCAGACGATTGTCAAACATAGGGATGGAGTTCATTGTACCAAACTCCATCCCCCGAAATCAAGCCTCACCGCTTGACGGTTTTCTTGCGCTTCTTCTTCGCCAAGCCGATGCCCGGCGCGCCGCCGCCTGCCCCCGACGAGCGGCTGCCGCGCTTGCCTCCGGCTTCGCTGCCGGCGCCCCGGCCCACGGCCTCCAGCGCGCGGGTCTTCGCCGCCGCTGCGCCTTTGCCACGGCCGCCGCCGCTGCGCTTGCCCGCGCCTGCGCCGGTGCCCGCTCCCGCGGCTGCGCCGTCGCCTCCGCGGCCGAAGCCCGCCGCGGCATCTCCACCGCGCTCGGCCCCCGCACGCTCGCCGCTGCCGCTGCGCTCAGCCCGGCCCGGACGCCCCGCGTTCCGGCCGCCTCGCCCAGCCGACGCGCTGCGGCTACCGCCGAAGCCGCCGCTGCCGCGGGCCCCGCCCTTGCGCTTATCCCGGCGCACGGCATTCAGAGCATCCACGAGGCTGACCTTCTGCTGCCTCGGCTTCATATCGACCATCGCGAAGTCGACGGTCTTCTCCTCCATATTTACGCGGGATACGCGTACTTTGACTTCATCGCCGAGCCGGTAAATCTTCGACGTCCGTTCCCCGATGAGGGCATGCTGAGCCTCATGATAATGGTAATAGTCATCGGACATATCCGACAAGCGGATCAGCCCTTCGACCGTATTATCCAGCTCGATAAACATCCCGAAGCTCGTCACGCTGCTGATGATACCGTCGAACTCCTCGCCGACCTTATCCAGCATGAACTCCGCTTTCTTCAGCGCCTCCGTTTCGCGTTCGGCATCGACCGCTACACGCTCCCGCTCAGACGACTGCCGGGCGATGTCCTCCATCCGGGAGGCCAAGTACTCGTGGCGCTGATCGGTCAAATTGCCGCCGTTTTCCAATACCTCACGAATTACCCGGTGTATGATCAGGTCGGGGTAACGGCGGATCGGCGACGTAAAGTGCGAATAATATTCCGCAGCCAGCCCGTAATGGCCCATGCTGTTCGCGTCGTAGCGCGCCTGCTTCATGGAGCGCAGCATGACCGTGCTGATAACCGTCTCTTCCTTCGTACCCTTAATCTCTTCCAGCAGCGTCTGGAGCGCGCGCGGATGTATGGTATTGCCTTTCCCGCGCACCACATAGCCGAAATTCGTGATGAACTCCATAAAATGCTGCAGCTTCTCGCCATCCGGGTCTTCGTGAATCCGATACAGAAACGGCACCTTCAGCCAGTAAAAATGCTCCGCCACCGTCTCGTTGGCCGCCAGCATGAACTCCTCGATGATCATCTCCGCTATCGTCCGGTCACGCTTGATGATGTCGGTCGGCTTGCCGTCCGCGTCCACGAGGATCTTGGATTCCTGGAAGTCAAAGTCGATGGCGCCGCGCTTCATACGTCTGCCCCGCAGCTTAGTCGCCAGTTCTTCCATTAATCGGAGGTCGCCCATCAGATAGCTGTACTTGTCGAGCAGCTCAGGCTCCGGAGTCTCCTCTGTCAGCAGGGTCCGGACATTTTTGTACGTCATCCGTTCGCTCGTCCGGATCACACTGGTGAAAATATCATGGCGGACCACATTCGCGTTCTGGTCGAACTCCATCTCGCAAGACATCGTCAACCGGTCCACCTGAGGGTTCAAGGAACAAATCCCGTTCGACAGCCGGTGCGGCAGCATAGGAATCACCCGGTCCACGAGGTAGACGCTGCAGCCGCGGTTATACGCTTCCTGGTCAAGCGCCGAGCCCTCGCGCACATAGTAGCTGACGTCTGCGATATGCACGCCAAGTACATAATTTCCGTTGTCCAGCCGCTCGACATTGACGGCATCATCCAGGTCCTTGGCATCCTCGCCATCGATCGTGATGATGCGCTTGTCACGCAGATCCCGGCGTCCCTGGCTGCGGATTTCTTCCTCCAGGATGGATTCCGGCGCTTCGCCGGCTTCCTCCATGACATCGTCCGGGAACATCTCGGGCAACCCGTGCTTTCGGATGATTGAGAGGATATCAACACCCGGATCATTGCGATGACCGAGAATCTCGATAACCTCGCCCTGGGCTGCGGCGCGGCCCTCCGGATACGTGACGATGTTGACGACGACCTTGTGGCCGTCCATAGCGCCATGGAACGCTTCCTTCGGGATGAAAATATCCCGTACGACGCGCTTGTCATCCGGCACCACGAAGGCAAACTCCTCCTGGGATTGGAACAGTCCGACAATCCGCGTATTGCCGCGGCTGACGACACGGACGACCTCGCCTTCCATTCTCCCTCCGGAGGTTCCCTTCGAATTCACGCGCACAAGCACGATATCTCCGTTCATCGCGGTACCCATGTCATTGGCATGGATATATACGTCGGGCAGCTCCCGATCCTCCGGAATAAGAAACCCGAAGCCCTTGGCATGCGCCTGCAGCTTGCCCCGCAGCAGGTTCATTCGCTCGGGAATCCCGTATCGGTCGTTGCGCGTGCGCAGCACAAGACCTTCATTCTCCAAGTCGTTCAGCAGCTTCAAAAACGCCTTAAAGGATGCCGCATCCTCCAATTCGAACTGCTGCTCCAGCTCTTGATACGTCATAGGCTTATAAGCCGTTTCCTTCATAAAATCAAGTAAAATTTCTTTTGTCACCATGCGCGAGTCACCCCTTGTCTTTCTATATTATGCGGGCGGCTTCAGTCCTCGCCTGTTCCCCTGTCCCGTATAAGTCAAGCTTGCCCAAAAAAGCCGCATTCTCTTCATAAATACCCTTCCAAGCCCATCGTCAAGCATCATGTCTGTGGTCCTGCACGTTTCACACGATCCATCGCCCTGCCAGCCGTAGTGAATATGTAAAACTTCATTCCGGTTCGTTCTCTCAAATACCCCTACGAATGGATAAAAAAAGCAGCAGGAGGAATAGGACCCCTGCTGCCGCGTTTATGTTTAGACAGATCTGACGAAGTAAGCCACAATAATCGTCACTACAAAGAAAATAACAGCGAGTACCATCGTCAAACGCTGGAGGAACAATTCCATCCCGCGCGCCTTCTGCTTACCGAACAAGTGCTCCGCACCCCCGGAGATGGCACCGGATAATCCAGCGCTCTTGCCCGGTTGCAGCAATACCGCCAAGATCAATCCAATAGACGCAATCACTAAAACAATTTTCAGTGCAATTTCCATCTTCACACCTCCTACGAGCAGCGATCCACGAACTTGTCCGAAAATAGACAGCATGCATAGTATAGCATAAAAAAAGCGCGCTGACAAATCCTGTTTGGATAGTCAGCGCGCCTTCTACTAATAAGCCAAATCGCCTGTCTGCACAGGCCCGATCCGTCCTTAACGCTTCTTGATCAGACTCCCGATTCGGGCCGATCGAACCGTGGCTCGGCCCTCTGCGTCCGCTCTCTGCTCGATCTCCGTCCCTGCATAAAATACTGCAGAGCCCGCGCCGCGCACCAAAGCGAGATGAGCGTAAACAGCAAGGCCCAGCCTATGGCCGGAATCGGCGTCACCAAAGCCAGGTTGGTCGCATCGCCCGCCTTGGACGCATCCCTCCAAGCATACAGCATAAGGGAAAATGGCCCGAATACGGATTCCTCCAGCGTCAAGAAAGCCAGCAGCAGGTAATAGAGATCTCGCAGCCAGCGCGGAGCTAGCGCAAGCATCAGAATCGTCAGCGTAATGAAGCCCAGCAGCCATATAATCCCCGCCTGATTGCGGACGAACAGCACCAGAGACAATACCGCAACTACCGTCATGAGCTGCAGTCCCAAGCGCTCCTTATCGACCGCCCGAAGCCGAAACAGCAGCAAGGCGAACAGGGAGGCGATCACATATCCGGCAAGCGAGATCGGAATAAGACTCCAACGACTCGACACCTGCGAGTAAGTAACGCCGCTATGGTTGGCATAAAGCTCAATATACATCACCTTGCCCGACAGCAGCAGCGTCACGAGCGCGTGACCGAATTCATGAATCATCGTATCCAGGCTGCGGAAATAATCGCTGAAGGGAACCAGATGTGTAAGAAAAGCCGATACAAGTAGAAATAGCACGGTCTTTATCAATTTACCCATATGATTCCCTCCGGGGGTAGTCAGGTGAAACGCTAGGGCAAAGCCATCGTCCCCGTGTCATTCGCTGCGAGGTTGCGTGTTCGCCTCCGGCCGCTGTTAAAATCGGATGACTGGATTGGAATAAGCAGTGGATGTCATCCGATTTTAAAGGCGGCGCGTAAACTCTGCGGCTGAACACCAACCTCTTCCCTCTCACGGAAACGCAAGCTCCGGCCTACTCGTTTCACCTGACCGTAGATTTTGTATAAAACGCCCGCTGATTAACGATCAGCGGGCATAAGCATTACTTGAAGTTCTTGAGGTTATAGAACGCCGATTTGCCGGCGTATTGAGCGACTTCGCCCAATTGATCCTCGATACGGAGCAATTGGTTGTATTTCGCTACGCGGTCCGTACGGGAAGGAGCACCCGTCTTGATTTGACCGGCATTCGTAGCTGCGGCGATATCGGCAATCGTGCTGTCTTCGCTCTCACCGGAGCGGTGGGAGATAACAGCCGTGTAGCCGGCACGCTTAGCCATTTCGATAGCATCGAACGTTTCCGTCAGGGAACCGATTTGGTTAACCTTGATCAGAATGGAGTTCGCGATATCTTGGTCGATACCTTGGGACAGACGCTCGGTGTTCGTTACGAACAAGTCGTCGCCGACGAGCTGTACCTTGGAGCCGAGCTTCTCGGTCAGCAGCTTCCAGCCATCCCAGTCGTCTTCGGAGCAGCCGTCTTCGATCGTGATGATCGGATACTTGTCTACCCAAGCAGCCAGGAAGTCAACCCACTCTGCGGACGTGAAGGATTTGCCTTCGCCCTCGAGGTGGTACTTGCCGTCCTTGAAGAACTCGGTGGAAGCTACGTCCATACCCAGGAACACATCAACGCCCGGCTTGTAGCCTGCAGCTTCGATAGCTTCGATGATCGTTTGGATCGCTTCTTCGTTGGAGCCCAGGTTCGGAGCGAAGCCGCCTTCGTCGCCGACAGCGGTGTTCAGGCCCTTGCTCTTCAGAACCGACTTCAGGCTGTGGAAGATTTCAGTGCCCGTACGGAGCGCTTCCTTGAACGTAGGAGCGCCTACTGGCAGAACCATGAACTCTTGCACGTCTACGTTGTTGTCCGCATGCGCGCCGCCGTTGATGATGTTCATCATCGGAACCGGAAGCGTCTTGGCGTTGAATCCGCCGAGGTATACGTACAGCGGGATGTCCAGAGCTTCAGCCGCTGCGCGGGCAACAGCCATGGATACCGCGAGGATCGCGTTAGCGCCGAGCTTGCCTTTGTTAGCCGTACCGTCCAGTTGAATCATACGTTGGTCGATGCCCGCTTGATCCAGAGCGTTCATGCCGATCACTTCGGGAGCGATGATATCGTTCACGTTTTCTACAGCCTTCAGAACGCCTTTGCCCAGGTAACGGGACTTGTCGCCGTCGCGAAGCTCAACAGCCTCGTAAGCGCCGGTCGATGCGCCGGATGGCACGATAGCGCGGCCGCGGGCGCCGGATTCCAGATGAACGTCTACTTCTACCGTCGGGTTACCGCGGGAGTCAAGCACTTCACGAGCGTATACATTAGAGATGATCGTCATGGTTCGAAAACACTCCTATTCATGGTTTAATCTAAAATGTCTAAAACGAATCAGCCTCTGGCCGCAGCCTGACAGGCTTTAGATACGCGGGGCAAACAAAGCCGTTCCGGTCATTTCCTCAGGCTTCGCCACACCCAGAATAGCCAGAGCCGTGGGGGCAATATCTGCCAAAATGCCATCGTCTCTTAGTGTAACACGAGTGTCAGTCATAATGAAAGGCACAGGATTCGTCGTATGCGCCGTGTTCCGCGATCCGTCCGGATTCGTTACGACGTCCGCATTCCCGTGATCCGCCGTGATCAGCGCAACGCCGCCCTTGGCGAGAATCGCATCGACCACTTGACCGAGGCAAGTATCCGTCGCTTCGATCGCTTCGATCGTCGGCTGCAGCAGGCCGGAGTGGCCTACCATATCGGGATTGGCGAAGTTTAGGATGATGACGTCCTGACGCTCCGCTTCGATCTCGGCAACGGCAGCTGCCGCCACTTCATACGCGCTCATCTCAGGCTTCAGGTCGTAAGTAGCTACGGCCGGCGACTTGATCAGAATGCGGGTCTCTCCAGGGAGCTCGACATCGCGTCCGCCGCTGAAGAAGAAGGTCACGTGCGGATACTTCTCCGTCTCGGCAATGCGAAGCTGCTTCAGGTTGTTCTGAACCAGCACCTCTCCGAGCGTATTATCGAGGTTTTTCGGCTTGTAGGCGACATAACCGCCGATAGTCTCGCTAAACAGCGTCAAGCAGACATAATACAGATCGGACGGAGCCTTGTCGCCCCGATCGAAGCCGCGGAAATCGCTGTTTGTGAACACTTGGGACAGCTGAATCGCACGGTCCGGCCGGAAGTTGAAAAACACGACGGAGTCTCCGGATTCCACAAGCCCTACCGGCGTCCCATCCTTCTTCACGATAACCGTCGGCATGACGAACTCGTCGAAGACTGAGCGCGTATACGATTCCGTAATGGCGTTCATTGGGTCTTCGAAGGTCGGTCCATCACCGTACACCATAGCCCGGTAAGACTTCTCCGTCCGCTCCCAGCGCTTGTCGCGGTCCATCGCATAGTAACGGCCCTGCACGGTGGCGATACGCCCGACGCCCAGCTCGGCTATCTTGGCGAGCAGCTGCTCCATGTACTTCGAAGCGCTGTCCGGCGCTACGTCCCGGCCATCCAAGAAAGCATGGATGTAGACGTCTTCGAATTGTTCTTTCTTGCATACCTCAAGCAATGCAAACAGATGGGCGATATGGCTGTGGACGCCGCCGTCCGACAGCAGACCGTACAGATGCAGCTTCTTGCCATTCTGCTTCGCATGCCGGATCGCGCCCAAAATCGTCTCGTTATCGAAAAATTCGCCGTCGCGAATCGACTTGGAGATCCGGGTCAAATCCTGGTATACGATCCGTCCTGCCCCGATGTTCAGGTGACCGACTTCCGAGTTGCCCATCTGGCCCTCCGGAAGACCGACCGCTTCCCCGCACGCCGTCAGCGTCGTGTGAGGAAACTGGCTCCAATACCGGTCATAGTTCGGCTTCTTCGCCTGTGCTACAGCATTGCCCTGCACGTCGCCGCGCAGGCCGAATCCGTCCAAAATAATGATCGCTACCGGCTTCGGTCTAGTCGTCATCTTACTTAGCCCCTTCCACCAGCGCGATATACGACGCCGGCTCCAGGCTGGCGCCGCCTACGAGCGCGCCGTCGATGTCCGCTTCGCCCATGTACTCGGCGATGTTGTTCGGCTTCACGCTGCCGCCGTATTGGATGCGCACTGCATTCGCCGTCTCCGCACCGTACAGCCCTTCCACGAGACCGCGGATATACCCGATAACGTCCTGAGCATCGGCAGCCGTTGACGATTTGCCGGTTCCGATCGCCCAGATCGGCTCATACGCGATGACGACTTGCGCCGCTTGCGCCGCGCTCAAGCCCGCGAAGGCCGCTTCCGTTTGTACCTTACAGACGTCCTTTGTTTGGCCGGCTTCACGCTCTTCGAGCTTCTCGCCTACGCACAGGATCGGAGTCAGGCCGTGCTTGAATGCCGCCAGCACCTTCTTGTTCACGATCTCATCCGTCTCTGCGAAGTAAGCGCGGCGCTCGGAATGTCCGATGATGACGTATTCCACGCCAAGCTCCTTCAGCATCACGCCGCTGATCTCGCCGGTGAACGCGCCGTTATCTTCAAAGTGAAGGTTTTGCGCGCCGATCTTCAGCGAAGTTCCTTTTACCGCTTCGACCAATGCAGGCAGATTCGTGTAAGGCGCGCAGATGACGCTCTCCACGCCGTCTACCTCAGCCTTGCCTTTCACCTCGTTGATGAACGCTGTCGCTTCGCTGACCGTTTTGAACATTTTCCAGTTGCCCGCAATAATAGGTTTACGCATGGGTGAGTAACCCCTCTCTTCGGTACTAGTCGTCCCCACAGCCGGACCTTGGGCCATCGCCCAGTGCCCGGCCTTGGGCCGCTTCACTTGCTTCGTCTTGGGTACAGCTTACTTATCGTTCAAAGCTACGACGCCCGGGAGCGCTTTGCCTTCCATGAATTCCAGGGAAGCTCCGCCGCCTGTCGAGATATGGTCCATCTTATCCGCCAGGTGGAACTTCTCTGCAGCTGCCGCCGAATCTCCGCCGCCAATGACGGTGTATGCGGATGTAGCCGCGCAAGCCTCAGCTACGGCACGAGTGCCGTGAGAGAACGGCTCGATCTCGAATACGCCCATCGGTCCGTTCCAGACGACCAGCTTGGACTCTGCGATGACCTTGGCATACTTCTCGCGCGTCTTCGGTCCGATGTCGATGCCTTCCCAGTCTGCAGGAATTTCGTTGATCGGCACGATTTTCGTGTTGGCGTTAGCGCTGAAGTCATCCGTTACCACGATATCTTCAGGCAGCAGGAAGTTCACGCCTTTTTCCTTCGCCTTGTTGATGAAGCTCAGCGCAAGATCGATCTTCTCGTTATCCACGAGCGATTTGCCGATCTCATTGCCGAGAGCCTTCAGGAATGTATAGGACAGCCCGCCGCCGATAATGATGTTATCAGCCAGATTCAGCAGGTTGTTGATCACGTCGATCTTATCTTTTACCTTAGCGCCGCCGACGATAGCCGTGAAGGGACGCTCCGGATTGTTCAATGCTTTACCCAGTACATCCAGTTCCTTCTCCATCAAGAGACCCGAAACAGCCGGCAGGTGGTGCGCGATGCCTTCCGTGGAGGCATGGGCGCGGTGCGCAGCGCCGAACGCATCGTTGACGTACAGATCAGCCAGCTCCGCAAAGGACTTGGCCAGCTCGGCATCGTTCTTCTCTTCGCCCGCATAGAAGCGCACGTTTTCAAGCAGAAGCACGTCGCCCTCATTCAGCTGGGCAATTTGCGCTTTAACCGATTCGCCGATCGCTTCATCGGCTTTTACTACCGGCTTGCCGAGCAGCTCGGACAACCGGGCAGCCGCAGGCGTCAGACGCAGCTCTTCGACAACCTCGCCCTTCGGACGGCCAAGATGGCTCGCCAGAATGACCTTAGCTCCGCGCTCGGTCAAATATTGGATCGTAGGCAGCGTCTCGCGAATCCGCGTGTCGTCTGTAATCCGTCCGTTTTCCAAAGGAACGTTGAAATCTACCCGTACAAATACTCGTTTACCGCTAACCTCGACGTCACGCACGCTTTTTTTATTCATAATCCGTGGCCTCCCGAACTTTTCTAGGTTTCTCCCGTATCCCACCGCAATAAATCTGTACATAAAAATTGTGGTCATGATCTGCGTCACGCCCAAAAACGCAGCCCCGGAAAAGCCGGACATCCGGGCTGGACCTCTCTACGAGATGCCAACTTCGGATGTCCGGTTGCCGGACGCGCTTCTATGACTTGAGTTTCAGTTCATCACCACAATGAGGTTGTTGCTTACAGGCCTTTGGACGCGATGAAGCTCACGAGGTCTACAACGCGGTTGGAGTAGCCCCACTCGTTATCGTACCAGGATACAACCTTCACCAGGTTATCGCCGGCTACCATCGTCGACAGAGCGTCGATCGTGGAGGAAGCTGGGTCGCCATTGTAGTCGCTCGATACGAGCGGCTCGTCGGAGTAGTTCAAGATGCCTTTCAGAGGGCCGTCAGCTGCTGCTTTCAGAGCTGCATTGACTTCGTCGACCGTTACGTTTTGGCTCAGCTCAACTACGAGGTCCGTTACGGATACGTTAGGCGTAGGTACACGCAGAGCGAAACCGTTCAATTTGCCTTTCAGTTCAGGCAGCACGAGGGATACAGCTTTTGCAGCGCCCGTCGTGGAAGGAATGATGTTCTCAGCAGCTGCGCGCGCACGACGAAGGTCTTTGTGCGGCAGGTCGAGTACGGATTGGTCATTCGTGTACGAGTGAACAGTCGTCATCAAGCCTTTGACGATACCGAACTTGTCGTTCAATACTTTGGCGAAAGGAGCCAGACAGTTCGTAGTGCAAGAAGCGTTGGAGATAATCGTATGTGCGGAAGGATCGTATTTGTCTTCGTTGACGCCCAGAACGATCGTGATGTCTTCGTTGGTTGCAGGTGCGGAGATAATAACCTTCTTGGCGCCGCCCTTCAAGTGAAGCTCAGCTTTTTCCTTAGCTGTGAAAATACCTGTGGATTCAACGACGATTTCAGCGCCGTTCTCGCCCCAAGGGAGGTTTTCCGGATTGCGCTCGGCGAATACTTTAACCGTTTTGCCGTTCACGATCAGCGCGCCCTCAGTCGATTCGACTGTTGCGTCGAGCTTGCCGTGAGTCGTGTCGTATTTCAGCAGGTGAGCCAGTGTTTTCACATCTGTCAGATCGTTGATAGCTACTACTTCAACATTCGGGTTGTTCAGAGCTGCGCGGAACACGTTACGACCGATACGACCAAATCCGTTAATACCAATTTTCGTTGCCATGAGAGGTTTCCTCCTAAGAATGGTTTATTTATATAGTCAAGACGGGGATGAACCCGTCAAGATGACAACAGCTGAATAATCTCGGCGGCTGCAGCTTCATCCGTAACCAGCACATCCTCATGCCCATGCCTCAGTACGGCCAGTATCGCTTCGCCCTTGCCCCGGCCTCCGGCAACGCCGATGACCGTATCCATAGCGTGAATGTCTTCTATGCGCAAGCCTACCGTAGGCATCTTGTGCAGGATGCGCCCGCTGCGGTCAAAGTAATACCCGAACGCCTCCGCCAGAGCGCCTTCGCGCTGAAGGCTTTCCGTCGTCTCGGGGTCCACCTTCCGCCGTCTGGCCATCACCATAGCGTCTCCCATGCCGTGGATGACCATCCTGGCCTTGCGTATGAAGTGAAAAATCTCTGTAATATGATCATCCTGCATCAAGGACTGATACGCCTCGTCGTTCAGATGATCAGGCACATGCAGCAGCCGATATCGCCCGCCTGCCTTCTTAGCCATCGTAGCCGCTACCGTATTCGCCTGCAGCTCGACGCTTTCGCCGAGGCCTCCGCGAGCCGGTACGAACCAGCAGCTTTTCATCGCGGCCGTGGCGTTCAACTGAACGGCCACCTCAGCCATCGTAGATCCTCCCGTAACGGCGATGACCTCTTCTTCCTTAACCAGCTTCCTCATGACCGAAGCGCCTGCGCGCCCCAGCTCCTTCTTCGTATGCGGAGACACTTCCGAGTCCCCGGGCACGATCACGACTTGCTTCAAGCCGAATCTGAGCCGGATGCGTTCCTCCCATTCGGTAAGACCGAACAAATCCTTCACGATCGGTTCGATCTGCTCCACCAGTAGTCTGCCATCCTCGGTAATCCGCATCCCGGAAGCATCGATCTGAAGCAGCCCCTGCTCCTTGAGAAATTCGACCTCTCCGCGAAGCACGCGCTCCGTTGATCCGATCGAAGCCGCCAACGTACGGCGCCCGACGACGCCCGAGATCAGGATGTGCTGGAGGACCGTGTACCGCTTCTTCATGGTATCGAGCAAATCCGGCACCAGCTGCTTTTGAATGTCGAGCATATCCCGCATGGCATCCACATCTCTTCCGAATGGGACTCATTTCGTCCCGGTGATACTTTTTTAGTCCCACATGTCTCAAAAAAAGTACTAAGTTTGTCACTTAGTTAAATCCATTATAGACCAATGGCATCTCAATATCAAGCGGCTGTCGAACAAGAATGAAAAAATAGGAGCCTATGCCGGCCATACAGGGAACGGCTGGGAATACCCAAATCACCTCTTGCAATATGGCTGAGGATGTTGTACAATAACTTCTGCTGTCACCGTTATTAGCAACCAACAGCAACTCTATATGCGCCCGTGGTCCAATGGATATGACGTAGGCCTCCGGAGCCTGAGATTAAGGTTCGATTCCTTACGGGCGCGCCATGATAATCAACCAGCAATCAGTCCTGAGCTTCATGAAGACTGATTTTTTTATGTCTTCGTTTGACCTTCCTTGACCTTAGTTTGATTTTCCGTTATGATGGATATAGTTTGATATAGAGGTTCATTAAAGGAGGCTGCAGCTTATGAGTTTTATTCCAATGGTTGTCGAACCGGATGCAAGAGGGGAACGCGCATACGATATTTATTCGCGGCTTCTGAAGGACCGGATTATTTTTCTCGGTAGCGGAATCAACGACGTTGTAGCCAACTCGATTATTGCGCAATTGTTGTTCTTGACCGCACAGGATCCGGACAAAGACATCAGCATTTATATTAACAGCCCGGGCGGCTCCATTACATCAGGCATGGCGATTTATGATACCATGCAGTTTATCAAGCCCGATGTTTCAACGATTTGCGTAGGCATGGCTGCTTCGATGGGCGCTTTCCTTCTCGCGGCGGGCGCCAAGGGCAAGCGTTACGCACTGCCTAACAGCGAGGTCATGATCCATCAGCCGCTGGGCGGCGCGGAAGGCCAGGCAAGCGATATCGAGATTCGCGCCAAGCGCATCCTCAAGATGCGTGACAAACTGAATACGATCCTCGCTGAGCGCACAGGCCAGACGTTCGAGAAGATCGAACGCGACACGGACCGCGATAACTTCATGTCAGCGGCCGAGGCGCAAACGTACGGCCTGATCGACAAGGTCATCGAGCGCATCTAAGCTTACGGCGAACCGTAAAGCCCTAACCCGATCTACCGCTGAGGCGGAACATCCGGTTAGGGCTTTTTTCTATGGCTGCGGCTTCGCCCTCGTCGTGAACGTGAAGGTATGGGCGCGCCGCCCGGCGTCTACCGTAATCTGTACTTGGCATCCGGGCGCAAACCCGCCCTCCGGCCGGAACGTCATACCGCTCATCGAGCCTCCGGTTATACCGGGAACCGCCTGATTCGACTGGTCCGCGTACCGCACTTTCATTCCCATCGAATCGCGCACGCCCTGCCAGACCACCTCTACTTGGGCATCCAGCGGGACATCTACAGCTCCGTCAGCCGGATACGTATGCGCGATCCAATGGCTGCCCGCATACCGGTCCCAGCTCCATAAGCCGCCTGCTGCGACCAGCAAGACCGTTACATATACAGCGAGCTGCCTCGCCGGCATACGCAGCTCACGGCGTCTACGGCCCGTCAACGCATAGACCGCTGTAAAAATAGTCATGGCCGACAAAGCTATTAACCCCACATGCAGCGCCACCCCGATGCCAAAGCCGGCCGGTTCCCAAGGCATCCAATGCTTGACGAAGGCTCCTCCATATATAAACCAGCTGAACAAAGCAGGCAGCTGAGCCAGCATCACGAACAGCATGCCTAGGATGCACAGCAGCAGAAGTCCTCGCTGTACAGCGTCGGAGCTTCTCGCATACAGTCCCCTGCCTCCCAGCGTCGCCAATCCCCCGCCTATCGCCGTTACGCCCCATAGGCCAATCTCCGATTCGCTCACATCGCCCAGTATGTACCAGGGCATTATGGGTACGAAAAGGGTTCCTATAACGATTAAGCTCCACCCCGTAAGGTTCATCCATCTTTTCGGCTCTTTCCATAGACCTTCCATCATTCAGCCCTCCCTTGGTGATAGCTTTTCATAGAACACCCGGCTATCGCGCATGGCAGTTACCGGTCATCCCCGAACCCTTTTCTTACCAGACGCGCGAAGCGTCTTAAAGTTTCATACTCGCTGGTGATGGTTACCTGATGGCAGGCTGACGAGGCTACGTCTTCCTTTCTTCTAGGCAGACAACAAAAACCCCCTGCTCTCCAGGCTCGGAGACAGGGGGCAGCTTCAAGGCTACACCGCTATTCGTGGTTTATCGGGTTTCCCGCTCGTCAAGCGGGTAAAAGATAAGATCGATCGGGAATGCCGAGCCTGCAGGAGGACTGAATTCAATATCCAGCGCATCCTCGGTTCCCGTCGTCTTGGCAATAATTTGCAGACCGTCAAAAGCGGTGATGACACCGGATTCCGGTACCAGCCTCATCTCCCCGTTAATTTTGAACGGCCCCTTAAACACTCCGCCCTTCGGCAGAATCATCACGGCCATCTTACGCGGCTTATCCATATGAATCTTGTACACGACGCCGTAGTTGCCGTCATTCTTCACTTCCTGCTTGCGGATCGTATCATAGCCCGGCAGGAACGGATCTGTCTTCCCGTCGCCGATAACCAGTCTGGATGGCTTGTCGAAGTTAGTCCCATCCACCTTCCAGTCCAGCCCCGACACAGGGAAGGTGCCGCGCACATGGCCATCGAAAGGCAGCAGCGGAAGAGACAGCGAGTTCGCATTAATTTCACTGGCTGCGATGAATGAAAACTGTACAGGTCCGTCCGTCTCTATATCGTAGAACAGGTTGACTCCCTGTCCCGGGTAAAAGTCCGGCATTTGCTTATAAACAAACGTTTGGTTCGCCGGAATCGTCATCTTTTCTTCCAGCGGATCGCCGAGCAGAAAATCGACGGTCGCTTCGTTGCCGATCAGGTTGGCATAGACCGATGGCCATACCTCGCCTTTATTCGTTGTTTTTATCGTGATCGGCTTGGAGCTCATATTTTTGGCGAGAATCGCCATGGTAACCCGTTGTTCCGTACCGTTAATATGATCCGCATAGAGGCGGCCCTTACCGTCCACCGTATCCTGATACAAAATCCCTTGCTGCGTGAACGTCTCCGGGCTATCGCTGACGAGCAGCTTGCGCGACGTATCCTCCGTCACCTGCTTCGGAAGCTCGGGGAGGTCATAGAAATTGCCCCACAGCACCGACCAGTTCGTCTTGATAAACCCGCCCACCGGCTTCATGTAGATCGGGTATTCCACTTCGTTCAAATACGTTTCCTTCCCCACGACGACGTAGCGGGTGTAAGGCTCGCTCTTGTTGCCGTGCCGGTCCTCTACGGTCAAGGTAACCGGATAAGTTCCAGGAGCGAAAAATACCTCCTCGCGCCCCTGCCACTTATGATTCACAAGCCCTTCCGCATCCGGGTCGTAGCTCAGATCGATATACTTGATCGGTTCCCCGATCCGGTAGCTTGATTTGCCCAGACTGAACTTCGCCACGGGCTTGGAGTTGTCGTTCGCCGGTATATAGATGCCGGCCGGAGTTTTCGTATACAGCACCTCAACCCGGCGCAGCTCGTCGCTGTACGTGTAGCGTGCCCCCATATAGTCGGCCAGCCAGGTCAGCTTCACCATCAAGCGGCCATTCACGATGGCTGCCGCTTCGTCGAAGCGCATCCAATAGCCGTTGATCCATACTGACTTATTGTCGCTGTCAAGCATGATCTGGGCTTTCGGCGTAATCATTTCGATCATTCGGGTCGACTCATTCCACTCCACCTTCATACCGAAAGCATCGCCAAGGAACTTGGCAGGCACAAACATCTTATCGTTAATAATGGTGGCCGGAGCGTCCAGCGTCACCTGTTCGCCGTTCATGAAGGCTTCGGCCTTGTTTAAATAAAGCAACACATGCACCGTACCCGAGGAGATCGAAGGCTCCTTGTCGGCAGCGTTAACCGGGGACCACCCTATGGTGGCCAGCAGCATGCTGACTACCAGCAGTATCGCCCATTCATTCCTGATCCGCTTCATTTCTTCTCTACTCCTTCTTTCTGCTTGTTTCAAGACTCCAAGGATGTCGAATGGTTAGACGCTTGCCCCCGGGCAAAGGTTGCGGTCTTTCGAGTGGCGATTTTTTACAGCGGAACCATTACCTCTTCTGTTCACGAAACATACACATTATCGCCCTAACCTCGGCTCCCCTTTCTTCCCGGTATCAGAAAACAGCAAAAAACCCGTCCGGCTCGGCCGTCGGGTTCGGGGTCAGCGTCAAGATAAACTGTAAGCGCGTACAATTGATTCGGTCCGCATCCAGCAATCCTTCAATGAAGACGGATTGCCGAGTTCGCGATGGCCTTGCAGCCGGGAAGGACACGGTCAATGGCAACAAGCTTCCGTAGCGGAAGCTTGCCTGCCTGGTACTTATTGGTTCTCGAGCTCTTCTTTGCTGACAAGGGTGACTAAAGCGTTTACAGCCTGCTCGGCGTCCGAACCCTCCGCACTTATATGAACTTCGGTCCCCGTACTTATCGCAAGGCTCATAATCCCCATGATGCTCTTGGCATTGACCTTCTTCTCATCCTTCTCCACGAAGATCTCGGAAGAAAACTTATTCGCTTCCTGTACGAAAAGTGCCGCCGGTCTGGCATGAAGGCCTGTTTTCAACTTGACGACTACTGGGCGTCTCGACATGCAACCAATACCCCCTACTTTTAATTGCTCATCCATGAAGGCGCTGGCCCTATAGATAAAGTTCAGATGCAGCACCCCGCCGGCATCCGGCTAAGGAACCGCCCGGAAGGTGCTCCTCGTGAAAAATAACGCTAACTCAGCATGAATCGCTTACAAACAGCAATCTCGATAAAACACTGCGGTTTTCAATTAGTATAGCATTTTTCGGCGTTATGCACTAGAATTTTTGATGATTTACACAAAAATTCTACATTTGCCTATTACCCTCTTTACTTTCTCAGCTTTTCTGCCATTTCATCAATCTTGCGCAACCGATGGTTGACTCCGGACTTACTGACGCTTCCCTTGAGCATATCGCCGACTTCCTTCAGATTCATATCCGGATGCTTCAACCGGATTTCCGCCACTTCCCGCAGCTTCTCCGGCAAGTTTTCCAGACCTATCTGCTTCTGCAGCAAGCGGATATTATCGATCTGACGGACAGCCGCTCCGATCGTCTTGTTGAGATTCGCCGTTTCGCAATTGACGAGCCGGTTGACGGAGTTGCGCATATCCTTCATGATCCGTACATCCTCGAACCGCAGCAGCGCCTGATGGGCTCCGATCAGACTCAGGAAATCGATAATCTTTTCGCCTTCCTTGATGTACAGCACAAAACCTTTTTTTCGTTCTATGCAGCGGGCGTTAAGATCGAATTCGTTAGCCAGCTTGCAGAGCGCCTTGCAGTGCTCCTCGTACATGGAGTAAATCTCCAGGTGGTAAGACGAGCCTTCGGGATTGTTGACCGAGCCCCCAGCCAAAAACGCCCCTCGAAGATAAGCCCGCTTGCAGCAGTCTGACTGAATGATCGACTCCTCGATGCCATCCGTGAACAAAAAACCTTCGGAGACGATATCCAGCTCTTTTAGTATATGCTGTACCTGAGCTGGTACTCTCACAATGTATACATTATTTTTCTTCAATCGCATCTTCTTCCGCACCAGAAGCTCGGTATGCACATGAAACGTTTTTTTCAGCAGCGAATAAATGCGTCTGGCGATCGCGGCGTTCTCCGTCGAGATATCCAGCACAACCTTTTGACTGGACAGCTGTACGGAACCGTTCATGCGAATAAGCGAGGACAGCTCCGCCCGCTCACAGCAGCGGTCGGACTCCATCAACGTCAACTCTTTTTTCGTTTGAGCGGCGAAGGACATGTTGCATCACCTCTTCTTGAACATCCAGCTCTCCACCAACTGATAAATGTGCTGACTCAGCCTCTCGGCGTCATGCCGCAAATAGGTCCGGAACAATACCAGCTGATCCGCGATTACCTTGTAGCCTTGGCGGGTCACTTCGTCCAGATCCAGATGGACCACCTTGGCGCCCTTCTCGGCATACTTCGTCTGGACCTGTTCGGGGATCTCGCCGTTGTTTACGATCACGTAGTCGAACAAGTCTTCGCCGACGTGGTCGCGAACGGCCTTCAGATGGTCGCTTACCTTGTAATCATCCGTTTCTCCCGGCTGTGTCATCACGTTGCAAATAAACATCTTGAGAGCGTTTGACTGGACTATCGTTTGTGTAATTTCGGGAACGAGCAGGTTAGGCAAAATACTCGTGTACAAGCTTCCTGGGCCGACCAGGATCGCATCTGCCTGGCGCAGCGCCTCCAGAGCTTCCGGCAAGGCCTCGGCGTCCTTCGGCTCGATACTGACTCTCCGGATCACTCCGCCCGCCTTCGGAATTTTGGACTCGCCTTCGATAATCGAGCCATCCTCCATCTCCGCGCGGAGAACAAGCGCCTGATTGGCGGAGGGAAGCACCCTGCCCCGCACGGCCAGCACCTTGCTTAGCTCCCGGACACCCGTGACGAAGTCGCCCGTAATGTCGCGCATAGCCGCCAACATCAGATTGCCCAAACTATGCCCGGCTAATCCATTGCCCTTATCGAAGCGGTAGTCCAGCAGCTCGCCCAGCAGCGGCTCCACATCGGCCAGCGCGCTTAGTACGTTGCGAATATCACCAGGCGGTATGATCGCAAGCTCCGACCGCAGAATGCCTGAGCTTCCGCCATCGTCGGCCACCGTCACGATCGCCGTTATGTCGATAGGCTTCTGCTTCAGTCCCCTCAGCATGACCGACAAGCCCGTTCCGCCGCCCAGCACAACAATCTTCGGCAGATAGGCGTCCGTCTGGGGAACGTGGCTCATCGCTTCACCTCAGTCCGGTCGCGCTCCGAATCCCGATGGCTTACGCGCACGAATTCCGTTTCGCTGTTGCCCATCACTCTTCCCAAATATTCGGCGATTGCAACCGAGCGATGCTTTCCGCCCGTGCAGCCGATCCCGATGACGACCTGGCTCTTGCCTTCCTTCTTGTACTGGGGAACGAGAAAGTGCAGCATATCGAGCAGCTTAATCAGGAACTCCTGGGTTTCGCCCCACTTCATTACATAATCATATACCTCAGGGTCCTGCCCTGTATTCGGACGAAGCGTATCGACGTAATGAGGGTTCGGAAGAAAACGGACGTCAAAGATGAGGTCGGCATCGATCGGGATGCCATACTTGAAGCCGAAGGAAATGACGTTGATCGAAATGCTGCCCGTTCCCAGGTTCGTAAACCTGGATACAATACGTTCCTTCAACTGAGCGGGTTTCAGACTACTCGTATCGATAACCTGGGTAGCGAGGCCCTTCAGCTCCTCCAGCAGCTTGCGCTCTTGATGAATGCCCTCCAGCGGAGCTCCCGTCGGGGCCAGCGGATGCTTCCTGCGGCTTTCCTTATAGCGCTGCACAAGAGTCCCGTCCGTAGCATCCAGGAACAGAATTTCGTAAGTAAGCGTATGGTTGTCATGCAGGTAACGAAGCGACTCGGATAAGGTATTAAAAAATTCCCGGCCTCGCAAATCGATCACCAGCGCGACCTTGCCGATTCGGCCCTTCGATTGCTCGATCAATTCGGCGAATTTGGGGATTAGCACCGGAGGAAGATTATCTACGCAAAAAAAGCCTAAATCCTCCAAGCTCTGCACGGCGATTGTTTTACCCGCTCCGGACATGCCGGTGATGATGACCAGCTTGCCCAAACTATGCAACTCTTCCATGGGGACACAGCTCCTTTGCTCGAATTTCTTGGGAGAGCCCCGCTACCGCCGTCGCTATCGCTTGGGCAACCGCATGAAGGAAGCTCCCGGTTTATAGCCAAGTCCGCGCATCCCTGCGCGGACCGCATCTCACAGCTTTGGACTAGCTGCGCAGATTCAGACCTGCAGCACCGACGATGCCCGCGTCGTTGCCCAGAATAGCAGGTACGATATCCACGCCTTCCTGAGAGGTTTCCTGTGCGCATTCACGATAATATTTACGGATGGCCTCGAATAAAATATCGCCCGCCTTGGACACGCCGCCGCCTACGATGAAGCGCTGAGGATTGACGATGACGGATACGATAGCCATCGATTTGCCGAGATACAGCGCCGCCCGGTTAATAATGCGGATTGCCGTCTCATCGCCGGTCTTGGCCGCATCGAAGACGTCCTTAGCCATTATAGACTCGACAAGCGCCAGCGACGTGTGCTCGCCGCGCTCTACGGCTTCCTTGGCCATGCGAATAATCCCCGTTGCGGAGGATACCGTCTCCAGGCAGCCCTTCTTGCCGCAGCCGCAATCGACCGCTTCCAAGTCCGGCACAAGCGGAATATGGCCCAGCTCTCCAGCCATGCCGTTGAATCCCTGATAGATCCGGCCGCCTACGATAATTCCGCCGCCTACGCCTGTACCGAGCGTGTAGCACACCAGATTGTTATAGCCCTTGCCTGCTCCCGCCCACGCTTCGCCAAGCGCTGCGACGTTGGCGTCGTTATCGATTTTCACCGGCTTGCCGAGCTTTTCCTCCAAGATCCGTTTGACCGGCACATTCCTCCAGCCCAGGTTGGGAGAAAGCTTAATAAAGCCCTCGGGGATATCCATGAACCCCGCGATTCCCGCCCCGACTCCGGCTACCTGCTCCCATGTGTATGCGGATTCGGATACAATCTTGCGGGCATACTGTGCGATGTTCTCCAGCACGACGTCGGAGCCATGCTCTGTGCCTGTCGGCCCCTCGTACGTTGACAGCAAATTCCCCTCAACGTCGCACAAACCTACCTTAATCGCGGTTCCACCCAAATCGACACCCAAGTACACTTGATCTCCCATACCTGCATCTCACCTCATAAGTGCTTTATTGAATCCTATATGAATAAACGGCTGTGATTTGCACAGCCCAAGACGACGCCGCTGCAGAGCCATCAGGCATTACAGGCGTCATTCCATCAACTTCCATGTGTACCCTCTACGATGCGGTATCGAACACGCCCTCGAGGAGAGCGTCGAAACGGCAAGCGCTCCTGTTCCAACTATAAGGCAACGCTGCCGGGAGGTCAAGACGGCCTCATGGGAAAAACGCGGGACCTGCTTGTGTCCCGCGTTTACCCGCTTGCCGATTAAAGAGACTGGCTCCAGTCATGAACCATATGGCCATCCAGAAACTTCTCGCAGTCCAGCGCAGCCATGCAGCCGCTTCCCGCTGCCGTTATCGCTTGTCTGTACTTGCTGTCCTGTACGTCGCCGCAGGCGAATACGCCTTCCACATTCGTTTGCGAGGTTCCCGGCTTCACCAGGATATAGCCTACCTCATCCGTTACGATTTGACCCTCAAGGAAATCGGTGTTCGGTTTGTGGCCGATCGCGACGAAAATGCCGTCAGTTTCCAAAATCTCCTCTTCGCCCGTCTCATTGTTCTTCACCTTCAGACCGGTCACGCCTTTATCTCCGGCAATAACCTCAAGCGGAGTGCGATTCAGCCCCCAGGCGATCTTCTCGTTCTCCCGGGCACGGTCCTGCATGATCTTCGAGGCGCGCAGCTCGGACCGGCGGTGTACCAGCTTTACTTCGCTGGCGAACCGTGTCAGGAAGTTCGCTTCTTCCATGGCCGAGTCGCCGCCGCCTACTACAATAATTTTCTTGCCGCGGAAGAAAAAGCCGTCACAGGTCGCGCAGGTGCTGACGCCCCGCCCGATGCTTTCTTTCTCGTTCTCGATGCCGAGCAGCTTTGCGGACGCTCCGGTCGAAATAATAAGCGATTCCGCCTCGATATCCCCGAGCCCCTCTACATTAAGCTTGAACGGGCGCTTGGACAGCTCTACTTTATTCACCCAGCCGGTCTTGAACTGAGCGCCAAAGCGTTCAGCCTGCTTGCGCATGTTGGCCATCAATTCCGGACCCATGATCCCTTCGGGAAATCCCGGGAAGTTTTCTACCTCGGTTGTCGTCGTCAGCTGTCCTCCAGGCTCAGGTCCTTCGATGACGAGCGGATTCAGATTGGCGCGGGCCAGATAGATCGCCGCTGTTAACCCCGCAGGACCTGTACCGATTACGATTACTTTATGCATATGCGAAATCTCCTCCCTAACAGACAGTTCATCAACCTCATTTATGATGGAGAATCCAGCCCCGGCAGCTTCCGGAAGATGGAATCCATTTTCTCTCGCAAGCCGCATGCCTCATCGATCAGCTTCGCATTTTTGCTGACGGTCACCACGGACACGCCATACCGCTCCGCTGTCTCCTGGAAGCTGACCGGGCGGCGGTGCATCTTGGCCACCCAATATTCCAGCGCGGCTGCCCAGCCCTCCAGCTTCGTAAGCTTGGGTACGGCAGGGAATACCCTTGTTAAGTATTCTACCCAAAGCGTCTGCAAATCGTACTGTTGAACCATATCATATCGCTTGGCCATTTGGGCTAGCGCCAGCTCCATCACGGACTGCCACTTGCGCTCCCATACCGGCAGGTTGGGAGATGGGGGCGAAGGAGCGACCATCGTCTCTTTGCCCTCCAGCACGGCTGCCAGCGGCTCTTTAACCCCCATGCTGCGAAGCACGAAGACCGCCATTTTCTTCAAATAGTCGTCTTCTTCCGGCTCCTGGATAAACGCGGTTAGCGCATCCCTGACCTCATCGTCGCCGATCAGTCCGAAGGCCTGAATCACCTGCAGCTTCGTATCCATATCACCGTGACGCAGCGCCCAGAAGAAAGAGGACCGCACCAATGGGTCCTTCTTCAGATGGTCCGGCAAGCCGCCCTCCATCTTCTCCAGGCCCCGGAACTGTTCCTCGAAGGGCAGATGATAGTGGTAGCTGACCTGCGCCTTAGGCTCATCCTCCCGGTCGCGCGAGAGCAGATTGAGGTAAAACCTCGGGATCTCCGAGCCGGGGTCGAATTTCTCCGTCTGCCGCCACAGCCGCTCCGCTTCCACCTTGCGGCCTGTGTTATACGCAGCCACGGCAGCGTAATGGAACAAGCATGGATCCAGCCCCGCGTCCCCGGACTTCAGCAGCCGTTTAAACAAGCGGTAAGCTTTATCGTGTTCACTTAAAATACCCATCGTTGTCGCCAGCTTAAACACATGGTCCTGATGGAAGGGGTACGTTTTACGCAAAATCTCCAGCAAGCCCGACAGGTTCTCCTTGTCGCCGAAATGCTGATAGAAAATCGCCAGATTGCAGAGAGCATGAAGATTTCCCGGCTCCA
Organism: Paenibacillus puerhi; assembly: GCF_009846885.1. Classification (GTDB taxonomy): domain Bacteria; phylum Bacillota; class Bacilli; order Paenibacillales; family NBRC-103111; genus Paenibacillus_G; species Paenibacillus_G puerhi. The sequence continues at coordinate 16,837 of NZ_WUWM01000045.1, read as the reverse complement.
GCTCCAGCACCTCGCGAATCATCTGCACCGATCGTTCGAAGTGGCCCATATAGTAATAGGCCAGTGCCAGATTATTGCGCGCTGCCATAAAGTCGGGATGCTTGCGGACGAGGCTCTCCAATATGCGCACCGCTTCCGAAAACTTCCCTTCCTCCAGCATGCTGCGCGCCCGGTCATGCTCGAACATGCCCTCCCGGCTCTTGATCGTCGTCAGCTTAGTCGGTCGGTCCAGCTCGATGCGGAGCAGCTCCATCATCTCCTCCGACTCCTCCAGAAACTGTCCGGTCGGGTCGTTCTCGAGATAGCGGATGATGGCCGTCTCCGCCGATTCATAGTTTTCCATGTTGGCAAAATTATTCGCCATATAAAAATAACATTCCGTCATCGACGGATCGATCTGATCGAGTACATGCTGCAGGATAAGGTTCGATTCCTCGTAATTGCCCATTTCGGACAGCAGTCCTGCCAGATTGCAATGATTGACCGGATTTTCCGGCTCATATTCGGCCGCCCGGCGAAAATACTTCAATGCCTTATCGTAGTGAAAACGGTCCATCGATTGAACGGCTTTCTCGAAAAAGAACGTGGCGTCCATTTTCATCGAAATAACATTGGTTCTGGTGTGGGGCGGCACACGTTTTTTCTTCTCCATGGTATAAGGCACCTCCGTGACCCGTCCGGAAGAGATAACTGCCGAATACGAGGTAGGTAGCTATCGTCTCTTGCTTTCCGGAAACCTAATGATTCCTAAGTATAACACAATCCGGCCCAAAACCGTAGGGTTCGCGGGCCGGATTCCGGTGGTAAATAGTTGGGCGAAGCGGATAATCGGGCCGGAAAGCCCGTTTACACGCCGCCGTACTTGAACAGGGAGCTTAGCGATCCGCCGGCCTGAATGATGTTGATGGCGTCGGCAAGCAGATGGGATACGGACAACACCTTGAACCGCGAAGAGCAGTCCTCCGGTATGGCGATCGAATCCGTAATGACCACTTCCTTGATGTTCGGATGATCCAGACGCTTCAGCGCAGGGCCCGAGAATACCGGGTGAGTCGCACATACATAGGCGTCATGAGCACCGCGTTCCTTCAAGCCTTCGACAACGTTAACGATAGTCGTTCCCGTATCGATCAGATCCTCGATAATAATCGGCGTGCGCCCTTCGACCTCGCCGATAACGTGCGTAATCACGGATTCATTGTGGGCCGGACGCTTCTTGATCATCATGGCAAACGGAGCGTCCAGAATATTGGCGAGATTCTCCGCCGTCGTCGCGCGTCCTGCATCCGGAGATACGATGATCGGATTAACAATGTTCAAGCTTTTGATATAATCACTAACCAAATCCAGTGCCGTCAAATGATCCACCGGGATGTTGAAAAAGCCTTGGATCGCCGGAGCGTGCAGATCGATCGTAATGACACGATCGGCGCCTGCAGCGGTCAGCAGGTCGGCTACGAGCTTAGCCGAGATCGGCTCCCTCGGCGCGGCTTTACGTTCTTGGCGGGAATAACCATAGTATGGAACGACAAGGTTGATCGTTCTCGCTGATGCACGTTTGGCTGCATCCATCATGACGAGCAGCTCCATAAAGTTCTCGTTGATCGGATGAGAGAACGTTTGCACGAGGAAAACGTCGCAGTTGCGGATGCTTTCCTCGTAGAGACAGTAAATTTCACCACTCTTGAATCGGGAAAGCTGAATTTTGCCCAGCGGCGCTTCGAGCTCCGCACAGATGCGCTCCGCCAGTTTCGGGTTAGACGAACCCGAGAAGATTTTCATTTTGTCGCTGTACATGGTTACCTCCGCTTTCTTCTTGGTACATGGTTCGTTTGACGCACTCCGATTCGGTAATCCTGAGCTGCCTTTGACATTAACATAAACTTTAGAATAACCCTCACTTATTATACATCAAAATTCGCGAATCCAATAGGCAACATTGTTCGTTTCCGTCCTTTAAATGTGGCTAAATCGTTAAAACCGACATTTTTCAACAAGGCGACTGCCTCGTCCACATATTGACCGAGCCTCTCCGGCTGATGAGCATCGGAGCCGACGGTAACCGGAATCCCCAGCTCCAGCGCATACTCCAGCATCCGGCGGCTGGGGAACATCTCTTCGACCGGCATGCGCAGCCCCGACGCGTTCAACTCGATCGCAAGGTCTGCGGCCTTCACCGCTTCCAGCACTTCCCTCTCCAGATGCTCGACGCTCCGCTCCGGCTTAAAGCCGAACCGCTTGATCACATCGATATGGCCGATATAGTCGTAGAACCCGGTCCTGCAGGCCTTGGCTACCGCATCATAGTATTGACGGTATACCTCATAGGCGTCGCGATCCTTCCATCCGTCGGTCTGCCTGTAATCGGTAATATCCCACTCCCCGAGAAAATGAACCGAACCGATCACATAATCCCAAGGATAAGCGCGAACAATCCGCTCGATCTCGCTCTCGTACCCTTCGATATAGTCGCCTTCCAGACCGACGCGAATGTCGATGCGGTCCTTGTATTTCTCTTGCAGGCGGAACGCTTCTTCGACATACTTCGGCAATTCCTCCATCGGCATAGCCATACCGGGCAAATACGTCGCGGGGTCCACATGGAGCAAGGGCATGTGATCGGACAGGCCCAGCTGGACCAATCCGATCTCAATGCCCTTCTTTACATACTCCTCGAGCTCCCCCGACGCATGACCGCAACGCACATGATGCGTGTGATAATCGATGCGCATAGTTGTAAGCTCCTATTTCTTTTTATTATGACGGTGATCCAGCTCCTGCAGCACATGATCCAGCGGCAGCTTTTGCTCCCGCAGCAGCACCATCAGGTGGAAGATCAGGTCGCTTGCTTCGCAGCGCAGCTCGACCGGGTCGCGATTTTTGGCCGCGATGATGACCTCTGCCGATTCCTCGCCGACCTTCTTAAGGATTTTGTCGACGCCCTTCTCGAAGAGATAAGTCGTATAAGCTCCCTCGGGACGTTCCGCGTCGCGCTGAGCGATCGTAGCTTCCAGCGTATTCAGAATCGCGAAGCGGTCTGCTCCGCCCTTGGCTTCGAGGACGCCATCGCCTGCCCCCTCGGCAGCCGACAACGCGCCAAGCCCCACTTCGCCCGTGAAGCAGCTGTAGCTGCCTGTATGACAGGCCGGCCCGGCTTGATCGACCAATACCAGCAAGGTATCGCCATCGCAGTCATAGCGAAGCGAGCGAACCTTCTGAATATGTCCGCTCGTCGCCCCTTTATGCCACAGCTCGCTGCGCGACCGGCTCCAGAACCAGGTTTCTCCCGACTCCAGCGTCTTGCCAAGGCTTTCACCGTTCATATAGGCCAGCATCAGCACTTCCTTGCTGGCGGCATCCTGCACGATAGCCGGAACCAGGCCTTGCGAGTCCCATTTGATCGCCTTCACGAGTTCTTCCAAGCTTGCTGCCGCACCGTTATTGTCGCTCATCGTACTTCCACTCCCTTTGCCTTCAGGTCATCCTTGACCTCTTGGATCGTCATTTCCTTATAGTGGAAAACGGTCGCAGCCAGCCCCGCATCCGCCTTAGCCTCGGTGAACACCTCATAGAAATGCTCCTTCTTGCCCGCGCCGCCGGAAGCGATGACCGGAATCGTCACCAGCTCCGATACCGCTTTGGTGAGCGCGATGTCGAAGCCGTCCTTCGTCCCGTCCGCATCCATGCTGGTCAGTAAGATTTCTCCACCGCCAAGGCGCTCAATTTCCTTAACCCATTCCAGCGTCTTGATCCCGGTGCCGTTGCGACCGCCATGGGTTACCACTTCCCACTCGCCCCATTCCGGGTTAAACCGCGCGTCCACGGCCACTACGATGCACTGCGACCCGAACTTGCGGGCTCCGTCCGAAATGAGCTGCGGATTGCGCACAGCCGCCGTATTGATCCCGATCTTGTCCGCGCCTGCACGCAGCAGCCGCTTCATGTCGTCCACACTGCCGATTCCACCGCCGACGGTAAACGGAATCGTAATCTGTCCGGCCGTCTTCTGGACCACCTCGACCATGGTAGCCCGCCCTTCATGCGTGGCGGAGATATCGAGGAACACCAGCTCGTCGGCGCCCTCGCGATCATACAAGGAAGCTAGCTCCACCGGATCGCCCGCATCGCGCAGATTGACGAAATTCACGCCTTTCACGACCCGGCCGTCCTTCACGTCGAGGCAAGGTATTATTCGTTTGGTCAGCATCGCTGTACCCCTTTCTATAGTTCGAGTCGCTTGCTCATGCTTAGAGCCCAAGGCCTCTAGACGAGCGTGTGAGCCTCTGCGAGCTGAATGCTGCCGGTATACAGCGCCTTGCCGACGATAGCCCCGCCTACGCCTTCCTCCGCATGCTCCGCAAGCTTCTGCAAATCCTCGTACCGGCTGACGCCTCCCGAAGCGATGACGGTCTGGCCCGATACCTTCGCCAGCTGGACGATCGCTTCCACATTCGGTCCGCCCATCATTCCGTCACGGGATATATCCGTGAAAATGAAGGTGCGGGCTCCTTCGCGCGCCAGCTCGACGGCCAGCTCGTCGGCCTTAACCGACGAGGTCTCCAGCCAGCCGCGCGTTGCGACATACCCGTCGCGCGCATCCAGTCCGATCGCGATCTTCTCGCCGTGCTTCTGCAGCACCCGGCTGACGAAGGCGCGATCCTCGATAGCCGCCGTCCCAAGGATAAGGCGCGACACGCCCAGCGACAGCAGGTAATCGACGTCAGCTTCCGTACGGATACCGCCGCCGACCTGTACAGGAACGCTCACAGCCTGAGCGATCTCGCCGATCAGCTTGTCATTGACCGGCTTGCCCGCCTTGGCCCCATCCAGATCGACCAGATGGATCCATTTGCCGCCCTGAGCTTCCCAAGCCTTGGCAACCTCTAGCGGGTTCTCATTGTATACCGTTTCCTGGTTATAGTCGCCTTGAATCAGACGAACGCACTTGCCGCCCCGAATGTCGATGGCGGGGTAAATAATGAATGAAGACATGATTTCTATTCCTCCGCTGCTCGGGGCTCTTAACCCCTTTGTTTGGTTTCGCACAGACCCAGAAAGTTGTTCAGCAGCTGCATGCCCACGCTGCCGCTTTTCTCGGGATGGAACTGCATGCCGTATATATGGCCGCGGCCGACGATGGCCGTGACGCGCTGATGATAGCCGGTCGTCGCGAGCAGATCACTTGTTTGCTCCGGCCGTACGTGATAAGAATGGACGAAGTAAACATGCCCTTCCTCCACACCTTGGAACAAGGGACTTTCCTGATGAAAGGTCAGCTTGTTCCAGCCCATATGAGGCACTTTATACTCACCCTGAAAACGTACGGCCTCCCCCGGAAGCAGGTTCAAGCCGTCGTTCAAGCCATGCTCCTCGCTGCGCGTAAAGAGCAGCTGCATGCCCAGACAAATGCCAAGCAGCGGCTTGCCGCCAGCCGCATAAGCCTTGGTCGCCTCATCGAGCTTCGACGCACGCAGATGCTCCATCGCATCTCCGAACGCGCCGACGCCCGGCAGGATCGCGCCGTCCGCCTCGAACAGCTCGCGCTCATCGGACGTGATCAGCGCCTCATATCCGAGACGCTCCACCGCCGATTTGACGCTGTGCAGATTGCCCATGCCGTAATCGATGATGGCGATCATGGCTAGAGGACCCCCTTGGTCGACGGCACGCCCTGTACGCGAGGATCGATGCTGGTCGCCTCGTCAAGCGCGCGTCCGAGCGCCTTGAACACCGCCTCGATCATGTGATGCGTGTTATGACCGTAGTGAACGATGACATGCAGCGTAATCCGCGCTTCCAATGCGAATTTCCACAGAAACTCATGCACGAGCTCCGTCGTCAAGCTGCCTACCGTAGCCGAAGGATACTCCGCCCGGTATTCCAGATGAGGCCGGTTGCTGATGTCAATAATGACCTGGGCAAGCGCCTCGTCCATCGGCACGAATACGCTGGCATACCGCTTGATGCCCCGCTTATCGCCCAGCGCTTCGCGCAGCGTCTGACCGAGACAGATGCCGATATCCTCGACCGTATGATGGTCGTCGATCTCCACATCTCCCCGCGCATCCACCTTCAGATTGAACTGGCCGTGCTTGGTGAACAGATCCAGCATATGGTTGAGGAACGGCACGTCCGACTCAATCTCGGACACCCCAGTACCATCCACTTCAAAAGCCAATCGAATATCGGTTTCATTCGTCTTGCGCGCCACTTCCGCCCGGCGCACTCTTTGTTCCTGTTCAGCCACGAGAGTCCCCTTCTTTCTGCAAACGAATTTCGATTGCGCGCGCGTGCGCCTCCAACCCTTCATGACGGGCAAGCGACATAATTTTGCCGCCGTCGCGCAGCAGCGCTTCCTTGCTGTAATAAATAACGCTCGATTTTTTCATAAAATGATCCACATTCAGTGGCGACGAAAAACGCGCGGTTCCATTGGTCGGCAGCACATGATTCGGACCGGCGAAATAATCGCCGACCGGCTCCGAGCTGTATGGACCCAGGAAAATAGCCCCCGCATTCTCGATTTTGCCGATGTAAGCAAACGGCTCCTGCACCAGAATCTCCAGATGCTCAGGCGCCAGACGGTTCACGACCTCTACGCCTTCCTCCAGGCTGGAGACGGTCAGAATCGCGCCGTTATCGCGGATCGACTGCTCGGCAATCTCGCGCCGCGGCAGCACGGCCAGCTGGCGCTCCACCTCTGTCTTCACGGCCTGAGCCAGCTCCTCCGACGGCGTGACGAGAATAGCCGACGCCATCTCATCATGCTCCGCCTGCGACAACAGATCGGCCGCGATGTACGAAGCATCCGCCGACTCATCGGCGAGCACCACAATCTCGCTAGGGCCTGCGATGCTGTCGATATCCACAACGCCGAACACGTAGCGCTTGGCGAGCGCGACGTAGATGTTGCCCGGTCCGACGACCTTATCGGCCGGCGCGATCGATTCCGTCCCGTAAGCAAGCGCAGCTACCGCCTGAGCGCCGCCTACCCGGTAGATCTCGCGCACGCCTGCTTCGGCAGCCGCTACCAGAATATGCGGGTCGATGCCTTCCACCCCAGCCGTCGCAGGCGGCGTAACCATGACGATCTCGGGTACGCCTGCAACCTGAGCGGGGATCGCATTCATCAGCACGGAAGACGGGTATGCCGCCTTGCCGCCCGGCACATACAGCCCTACCCGGCGCAGCGGCCGCATGACTTGGCCGAGTATCGTACCGTCGGGCTGCATATCCATCCAGGATGCGCGCAGCTGCTTTTCATGAAAACGGCGGATATTGACCGAAGCCTCGCGGATCGCCTCAAGAAACTCGTTATCGACCTTGCGGTAAGCCTCCTCAATCTCGCTGTCCGTGACACGCAACTCCTGCAGCTCGACACGGTCGAACTCCTGGGCGAAGCGGCGAAGCGCATCGTCCCCATGCTGCCGGACTTCCTCAATAATGCGGCGGACACGCTCATTTTGCTCCGGCGAGCCGTATTCGACTTCGCGCTTTAACGAAAACTCAGATGCCGGAATCAGTTTCATAGCGGGAGCCTCCTTCCTAAATATTGGACCTGGTCCTATCGCTTGGCCGCGGCCGCAGACGCAATGACGGGCTGCAGCCGGTCGCACAGCGCCTGGATCGCATCATTTTTCATCCGGTAGCTGACCCGGTTGGCAATCAGTCGGCTCGTGATGGAGAAGATGGTCTCATGCTCAGCCAGTCCATTCTCCCGAATCGTACCGCCTGTCTCTACCATGTCGACTATCCGGTCAGCCAAGCCGATCAGAGGAGCCAGCTCGATCGATCCGTTCAGCTTGATGACCTCAACCTGCTGGCCCCGCTCCCGGAAGTACTGCGAGGCCACATTCGGGTACTTGGTCGCAACGCGCGGGTTCAGCACGGGCTTCCAGTCCGGAAGTCCGATTACGGACATCCGGCAGCGAGCAATGCCAAGATCAAGCAGCTCGTAAACGTCGCGGTTTTCCTCCATCAGGACATCCTTGCCGACGACACCGATATCCGCTACGCCATACTCTACATAGGTAGGGACGTCGACCGGCTTCGCCATAATAAATTCCATATTGGCCTCCGGAACGGCAATAATCAGCTTGCGCGACTCATCCGTTTCATCCGGTATCGTCAATCCCGCTTCGCGGAACAGCCTGGAGGCCTGCTTATATATGCGCCCCTTGGGCATTGCCACTTTCAATAACTCCTGCATCGTTCGCCGCTCCTTTACTTCACAAACTCAATCACGCTTCGATAGACGACGTCGCGAACGATAACCGAACCGTCGGCTTGCTCCGTCTGTTCGTATCCCCGGTCATCCGCCACAAGCAGCGTCTCGACGGCAGCGTGACCTTCGGCTCGCAAAGCCCCCGCCTCCGCTAGCGCCGACTTGCGGTTTGCCGCCGTGTAAACGATCAGCACTCGGCTCTCCGTCTCCTGGGCAACGCCCCTGCCGACGACTTCGAGAATACGGTTCGTTTTCAGGGCAAAGCCTGTCGCCGGGGCAGGCCTGCCGAACTGCGTCAGCAGATTATCGTACCGGCCTCCGCTGCAGACCGGGAAGCCGAGATCGGCCGCATAGCCTTCGAACGTCATTCCCGTATAATAGGAGAAATCTCCGATCATCGTCAGATCGATCAACACATGCTCGCTGACGCCATATGCCTCAAGCACATCCCATACCTGGCATAAATGCTCGATCGCCGCCTGAGCCACAGGATCGCCCGTCAGCTGACGCGCCTGGCTGCAGACCTCCTGCCCGCCACGCAGACGAAGGATGCCTTCCAGCTCCTCCTGCACAGAGCCTGGCAGCTCCAGCGCCTTGAGCGTCTCCCGGTAACCGACATAGTCCCGGTTCAGCAGACAGTCCTTGAGCTGCGTCTGGGCCTCCTGGCGGTCCTGCAGCGTCTCCTGAAACAATCCGTTCAGGAATCCGACATGACCGACAGCGATTTTGAACGCCTCGACGCCTGCAGCCTGCAAGCAAGCCACCGCCAGCGCGATGACCTCAGCATCGGATTCACTCGATGCATCCCCCACCAGCTCCACGCCTGCCTGGAAAAACTCCGCATCGCGGCCCGCTTCCGCTTCTATCGCCCGGAACACATTGGCATGATACGACAAGCGAAGCGGGAACCGATGCTCCCTAAGCAGCGAAGACACGACCCTGGCGATCGGCGCCGTCATGTCGGAGCGAAGCACAAGCGTCGTGCCATTGCGATCCAGCAGCTTAAACAGCTTCTTGTCTTCCGTCGAGCTCGCCATGCCGACCGTATCATAGTACTCCAGCGTAGGCGTAATAATCTCTCGGTAGCCCCAGCGCTCCATGCATTGCATAACCTTCAGCTCGATGCTGCGCAGCTTGGCAGCCGCTTCGGGTAAATAATCTTTCACGCCTATCGGCTTTTCAAACACCTTCGGTTTGGACACCGGTTTTCACCCTGCTATCGTTATAAATTTTACTTTAGTTCGCTAATGTGCTACCATACTACCCAAATAAAGAATGTATTCGTAATACTACCACGGATTTTTCCCTCCGTCAATGGTACTGCCCGTGGTTCTGCAGTCTTAAGGAATCTCGTTCAATCGTAAGATTTCGAGACATTCCGGGCGCTGCTCACCTTATTCTCCACCAGAGAAATCAAGGGCTTTCGCCCCTGAACCCATCCGTATTCTCTCTGACATCCTCCCGGATCACCCGGAGCGGATTTCCTCCGACAAAGCTGTATGGAGCCACATCTTTATGCACGATCGAGCCCGCCGCTACAACGGCATGATCGCCGATCGTTACCCCGGGCAGGATCGTCGTATTAGCCCCGATCATCACATGCGAACCAATCCTTACTTGGCCTAGCCGGTACTCCTTGATCAAGTATTCGTGCGTAAGAATCGTCGTATTGTAGCCTATAATCGTATTATCGCCGACCTCGATTTTCTCAGGGAAAAATACGTCCACCATCACCATCAAGGCAAAAGAAGCATGCTCCCCCACCTTCATCCCCAGCATACGGCGGTAAATCCACCGCTTGAGGGGAAGGGAGGGCGCATACCTGGAGATCTGGATGCATACAAAATTACGAACCGCCTTCCAGCGGCTAATCGTGCTGTATACCTGCCATAAAGAATTAGGCCCTTTCACCGGAAACCGTTCCGTCTGTCTCAAGCTCGATTACTCCTTCAACGCCGACGATCGGCAATAATTCGCGTATGTCCTGAATGATATAAGTGGGATCGTAGGCCCTTAAATAGTCAATTCCCTTCAGCGACCAAGACACGCCGACCGAAGGAATGCCCGCGCCCCGCGCAGCCTCAAGATCATAATGGCTGTCGCCTACCATCATGGCGCCGGCCGTGTCCTCGCCGATCAGCTGAAGCGCCTTAATTATTCCTTCCGGATCGGGCTTCGGCCGCTCCACCTCATCCACCGTGACGATAACATCGAAGTAGTCATATATACCCGTCAGCTTAAGTCCCATTTCCGTCGTCAAGCGTATTTTGCTGGTGACAACCCCCAGCTTGATGCCCGCTGCCTTTAACCTTGCCAGCGTTTCGGGTACGTGAGGGAACACGGTCACCAGTTCATCATGGCGTCCTATATTGTATGCTCGGTACTTAAGCACCAGATCCTCGACCTGATCGCGCCCGGAGAAATACATCATTTGCTCCAACAGCGGGCGTCCCATGTTCGGGATGATATGCTCACGGGTTACCGGCTCCGGCGTTACGCCTGTAAAAGTATGGATAAACGACTGGATAATGAGCTCATTCGTATCGAGTATGGTTCCATCCAGGTCAAATAATACAGTACGGATCATCGCCTAACACTCCTTCTTCGCTCGGCCGGTTACCGGCTCTCTCTGTATGCTGTTCAGGCTCACTCGTTCTTCATCGGACCGTCGGCGCTTCTGGCGACCCTCACGATTCCCGATTACCCGAGGGAGCTTTCATCCCGTTCCGTCTTCTTCGGTTCTTCGGTTGCGGTTGCCGGCTCTGAGCGGTCAGCGATAGGCGTCGTTTCGCCAGCCGACGCATCAGCCGGAATCGCTGTACCCCCGGCCCTCACGATCGGGTCGGCATACCGTTCCGCAGATGCCCCCGTCTTCCTCCTCACAACGATCAGCACGATCGCTGCCAAGATGATCAATAATGCCAGCAGCTGAGAAATTCGTACAGTGCCTCCATAGGTCATTTCGCCTTGCTCAAACCCAAGCGCGCTCATCGGCGACCAAAGCCCCTGCATCAAGGATGCGAGCCATTGCGGTCCCGTAAAGTCCAGGCTGTCCGTACGGAAGGCCTCGATGAAAAACCGGCCGATCGAATACCAGATAAAGTAGCTTAAAAACAGCTCGCCCGCCCGCATAAATGGCAGTCTGCGCAGGGCGAACAGCAGAACAAGACCTGCCAGGTTCCACAGTGATTCATACAAAAACGTCGGATGGTAGTACTGACCGTTAATCAGCATTTGTTCCACGATGAAATTCGGCAGATGCAGATTATCCCGGAGGAACGACTCCGTCACAGGACCCCCGTGGGCTTCCTGATTCACAAAATTCCCCCACCGGCCGATCGCCTGCCCTACGATTAAGCCCGGGGCGCAAATATCGGCAATCCGCCAGAATGAATATCCTTTGCGCCGTACATAGATGGCGGCCGCGATGATCGCGCCGATCAAAGCGCCATAGATCGCTATTCCGCCGTTCCAAATTTTAAAAATATCGACCCAATTATTTTTGTAATCTTCCCACTTGAACGCTACATAGTAAATTCTCGCTCCGACGATGGCAGACGGTACCCCGATCAGCAGCAGGTCCATAAAAAAGTCGGAAGGAATACTGAATCGCTTGCCCTCCTGGATGGCTAGAAACAGCCCCACCAGAGCAGCGGTTCCTAGAATGATACCGTACCAATGCACACTGATCGGCCCGAGTGTAAATGCAATTGGGTTCAGAGCAAGAAACATACGCTTTTCGTCTCCCTTATCTCGAAACTTCTACTTCTATTCCAAATCATCCATATCGTCGTTCAACGATTCCGTCAATTTATTCGTAAATTGAAGCGCCGCGTTGTAACCCATCCGTTTTAACCGATAGTTCATTGCCGCTACCTCGATGATAACCGCCAGGTTGCGTCCAGGACGCACCGGAACCGTAACCAGTGGAATGTCGGTATCGATAATACGCGTGGTCTCTTCATCCAGACCGAGCCGATCATATTGCTTATCCTGCTGCCAGTTCTCCAGCTTGCACACCACGGAAATTTTCTTGGCCGTCCGGACAGCCCCTGCTCCGAACAACGTCATCACGTTGATGATACCGATCCCTCGGATCTCCAGCAAATACCGGATTAGCTCAGGCGCATTTCCGATCAGCGTATGATCAGCGGTCTGGCGGATTTCTACGGCGTCGTCGGCGATCAATCGATGGCCTCGCTTTACCAGTTCGAGTGCCGTCTCGCTTTTCCCGATCCCGCTCGAGCCGGATATGAGCATGCCGATGCCATAGACATCGACCAATACGCCATGGATCGTCGTCGAAGGAGCCAAACGATTCTCCAGAAAGTTGGTCAGACGGCTGGCAAGGATCGTGGTCGCCATGTGCGTACGAAGCACCGCTACTTGATGCTCGTTAGCGGCATGCAGCAGCTCAATCGGCGCCTCGAAGCCGCGGCTTATAATGATGCAAGGCGTCTCTTGAGGCGCACAAAGCCAATTCATTCGCTCCGTACGAAACTCGGGAGTCAATCCCTCGAAAAAAGTCAACTCCGTCTTGCCGAGTATCTGCACCCGATCATGCGGATGAAATTCGTAATATCCCGCCATCTCCAGCCCGGGCCTGTAAAGGTCGGCGGTTGTAATCGGCCGCTTCAAGCCTTCTTCGCCGCAAATGACTTCAAGCTGGAACTCTTTCACCATGTCCGCTACTCTGACTTTTTTACCCAAGTGGTTCGTCTCCTTTTTATCCCATTATGCTCATCGTAAAGGAATCTGGCGCATAAATCAACCGCCGCCCCTATCTCCTCATTCTGACTTGAAGGCCTCTTCCGTCCAAAAAACAGAAAAACCAGCCTGGAGTGGGCTGGTTTCTATGATCGATTCGATTAAGCGTTCAGCAAGATGGACGCTGTCGTTTCTTTATCGAAGAAGTGAACTTTATTCATATCGATAGCAAGCTTAACAGTTTGACCTTCGTGGAAGCCTGCACGACCGTCGACACGGGCAACGATGTTGTTCGTGCCAAGACCGGCCAAGTGAACTTGCATCTCGTGACCGAGGTTCTCGGAAACTTCGATGTGCGCATTCACAACCGAGTTCGGGGATGCTTCGATGAAGATAGCTTCTTCATGAAGATCTTCCGGACGTACGCCGAGAATAACTTCTTTGTTAGCATAGCCTTTATCGCGAAGAATTTTCGCTTTGCCTTCTGGAATTTGAAGGTTCACGCCGGAAGCGCGGAAGTAAAGGCTGCCGCCTTGCTCTGCGAAGCTGCCGTTGATAAAGTTCATGGATGGAGATCCGATGAAGCCTGCAACGAACATGTTAACCGGGAAGTTATAAATTTCTTCAGGCGTAGCTGCCTGTTGGATGATACCTTTATCCATAACGACGATACGATCGCCCATCGTCATTGCTTCTGTTTGGTCATGCGTTACATAGACAGTCGTTGTTTCAAGACGCTTAACGAGCTTCGTGATCTCAGCGCGCATCTGTACGCGGAGTTTGGCGTCCAAGTTGGAGAGCGGCTCATCCATCAGGAACACTTGCGGTTCACGAACGATAGCACGACCCAAGGCAACACGTTGACGCTGACCGCCGGAAAGTGCTTTAGGCTTGCGGTCGAGGAGATGCTCGATGTCCAGAATTTTCGCAGCTTCACGAACGCGGGCTTCGATGTCGGCTTTCTTGAACTTGCGAAGCTTCAAACCGAAAGCCATGTTTTGATAGACGTTCATGTGCGGATACAAAGCGTAAGACTGGAACACCATCGCGATATCGCGGTCTTTCGGAGCAACGTCGTTCACCAGGCGGTCGCCGATGTACAGTTCGCCTTCCGTAATTTCCTCAAGGCCAGCAATCATACGAAGTGTCGTCGATTTCCCACAGCCGGAAGCCCCAACGAGTACCAGAAACTCTTTGTCCTTGATGTCCAAGTGGAAGTCTTTAACCGTTGATTCCGTTGCACCCGGATATTTTTTAACGATGTGGTTCAAACGTACACCTGCCATGATTAATTCCCCCTACGAGATGGTATCTGAATATGTTTAAATCATACCCTACCAGCCCCAAATATGACTATGCACAATCTTCACAAAAAAATCACTTTCTTTTCGTTACTTTATACAATAGCATGGCAATCTTCACAAGCACCGCGTGATTGAACGTCCTTACATCGAGCCCTGTCTCCTGCTTGAACTTGTCCAGTCTGTACAACAAGGTATTGCGGTGGATGTACAGCTTTTTGGCTGTCTCGCTGACATTGCAATCCAGTTGAAAAAAATGATCCAAGGTCGTCATCGTCTCCGAATCGAAGGCCAGATCCAGACGCTTCAGCACACGCTCGAGAAATCCGGCTTTTTCACTGTCCGGAATCAGATGAACGAGCTTCTCCAGCTGGAGCTCCCAGGGCAAATGCATATTGCTGCCGATATGGTACGTGCGGCCCAGCATAATAGTCTCGCGCAGCTGCAGGATCGCCGAGTACAGCGACTTAGCGGGCAGTATCGGATAATGGACCGCCAGGTGGCATTCGCCGACCCATTCGTTCTCGAGCATCTCATGAAGTCCGTACCCTAGCGTGGCCAGCCGGTCCTCCAAGGACTCTTCGGACGTATCGGTCCGGTCCTCGCCTCCATCCATGGCTAGTATTTTCTCGGGACCCAGCACCAGCCATTCCTTGTCCGTAAGTGGAATCAAAGTAATCGATGCGTCGAAAAACGACTCCAGCAGCTTCTTGAGATCGGTATAATGGACCCGCCGCGACGTGGTCTGATCGACGTATACGAGCAGGGGAATTTTGGTCGAATACAACGATAGCTGCGATACGAGCGAATCGGGCAGTTCCGCCTGAATATAACCTAGCTCCTGCTGGCCCTTGAACCATTCGCGAATTAAGGACGCCTTGCGTTCCTCTTCGCCGCTTGGCGCTGTAGACTTGCTGTCCTGCATTCGGCGGGTGTCCAGCATCAGGCCGATCAAGGCCTGCTCTCTGTCGGATATTCCGGCTGCCGGCAGCTGCAGCAGCAGAATGTCCTGCCCTACCTTCTGAACCGGGACGTAGACGAAGTCGCCATCCCTTACAACGGAAGCAGCGGGCCCTGTCGTGGCTCCCTGCTCCTTCACAAGCCTCGCCCATTCCTCCGCAGGCCGTTTTGCACTGATGACGGCGACGCCCAATACGTCCTCCATCTGCTGTCGTACGAGTTCCCAATCCATCCCGAGGCTCCCTCTCCTTGTCTGCAGCCGACCTATGTAGCCTTTCGTTGAAGCCTGCCGCAATCTTCTCTCTATTGACATGCCGAGTATTGCGCTTCCTGAATATATTGTAGCATAAACCCTACATCCATCAAAAAAAAGGGAGCCTGCGCTCCCCTTCCTGCTTACGGTCATCTCTATTGACTGCCGTCTACTTAATGACACGCCGGGCGGTCACGTAGTGGTCGGCCCACCAGCCGCTCTCGATTGTACTGAATTTAACTCCGCCTTCACCATAAGTATGAATCATCATCCCATCTCCCACCAACGCACGCCGCAAAAATTGCCTCCATTCGTTTTTTACTGCCAACCTATTCATGAATAGGATATGGGCCGGTTGGCTTCTAGCAGCTTGAGGCTGCGTGCTTCTGCGCAAGCACACTAAAAAAGCCCTTCTCCGGAGAGAAGGACTTCGATGATTCCATATGAGTGGTGAGCCATGTAGGACTCGAACCTACGACACCCTGATTAAAAGTCAGGTGCTCTACCAACTGAGCTAATGGCTCATACTAGAATGGTGGAGGCTGATGGATTCGAACCACCGAACTCGTCAGAGAACAGATTTACAGTCTGCTGCGTTTGGCCACTTCGCTAAGCCTCCGTATTACTATGGTGGCTCGGGACGGAATCGAACCGCCGACACGAGGATTTTCAGTCCTCTGCTCTACCGACTGAGCTACCGAGCCGTATGTATAAACTACGAAGCGAAAGCTCCGGCGAACCCAAGGGTTCTCATCCCGTTTACACAGGAAGTATTCATGGCGGAGCCGACGGGATTCGAACCCGCGGTCTCCTGCGTGACAGGCAGGCATGTTAGGCCTCTACACCACGGCTCCTCATGAAATGGTGCCGCCGAGAGGACTTGAACCCCCAACCTACTGATTACAAGTCAGTTGCTCTACCAGTTGAGCTACAGCGGCATATGTAGTTATGGTGGAGGCTGACGGGATCGAACCGCCGACCCTCTGCTTGTAAGGCAGATGCTCTCCCAGCTGAGCTAAGCCTCCATATTTAGAAGTATACTATAGGAAGTAAGGAAATGGTAGCGGCAGAGGGGATCGAACCCCCGACCTTACGGGTATGAACCGTACGCTCTAGCCAGCTGAGCTACGCCGCCACAAATAAAAGAAGAACGGAGAGAGAGGGATTCGAACCCTCGCACCACTTGCGCAGTCTAACCCCTTAGCAGAGGGTCCCCTTGAGCCACTTGGGTATCTCTCCAAGCTATATCATCAGAGCTTGTGCCCTGAAAACTGGATGCGAAACTAAGCATGCTGAATGCTGTTAGCTTGTCGCTTACGAAGTGGTATACTTCGTAAACCTATTGGATAAGCCCTCGACCGATTAGTATTCGTCAGCTACACGCGTTGCCGC
>NZ_WUWM01000044.1 GCF_009846885.1 Paenibacillus puerhi | reverse complement strand
GAAGCCCTGGACCGCTTGCTGCCTTGGTCACCGTCGCTGCCGCTGACCGTACGCGTATTTAAATCATAATCTCATCATAGACAAGCCCACATCCTCTTGCCAAGGTGTGGGCTGTTTGACGCTTACGATCATAGCAATGAGATGGGATGAAATATGGCTCTAGTACGCCGGCAATGTTTCGCTCTCACCGCGTATAAAGTAGCCCTACGCCTGCATCATATACATCCGGCAGTACCCCCCTTGCCGCTTCATTAAGGAATCGTATGTACCCTGCTCGATCAACTCCCCGTTCTTCGGCACCAGGATGTGATCCGCCAGTTTGCAGCATCCGAGACGGTGTGAGAAGAGGAACGTGATTTTGCCGGAGGACAGCTCCGCAAAGCGCTTGAACAGCTCTGAATCTGCCATCGGGTCCCAACAAGGTCTCAAAACCATCGGGAAGTTGATCGATGACTTCTGTAGCGCCGGATCGCGAAGCGGCAGCCTCCAGAACGGCGGGATCCTCAGGCTTAGATAGATCGCCATAGCCTTGACCGGGCTTGATCGTGAACGAAATGTTTTTCAGCACAGGCGCTGGTCTTGACGGGTAGCTGAAGCTCAAATTATGAGGCAATTTCCTTTGTAATTAAAAGCGGTTCGGGGATTTTTCGAAAGGAGAATTATTTTGAAAAGAAACACTCGTAAGCTGTTCCTAATCTTATCTCCACTCCTGATTTGCTTGATAATTGGTATTGTCATAACTTATCTAAGTCTCGAGGATGGTAAATTACTTAATACGCAGAATCTGAGGGAAAATGAATTAAATGCTCAATATAATAAAATTATATTGCAATATGAAGATGCCGATCTTCTAACGTTCAATAATGTTTTTATATAAAGGACAATACAACCTGAACTTACTTCCCAAATCAATTTAGAAAATCCAATCGGTGAAATTACAAAAAAGTATAATTCAAATAAACCTTTTGAAAATCAAATGTCTACCAAACTAGATATTAGCACGAAAGTTTTTTTAGTGAACCATCACCCCGAGCTACTAGCAATTGCTAATTAAAAAAATGAAATCTACTTTTATAAAACAAATAACTAGATATTCAAGATCATTGACTCGACGACTATCCTAACTTTTATGCATCGCTAGTGAATTTATATATAAGAACGTGTAGAGTGGCCGGAGTATTTTACTACTCTGATCAGGCAAGAATCATCTTCTCTACGGATATTTAATCTTAATGTTGATTTTTCTTTCAAAAGCAAACGCCTAAAAGGCGGTCATTTCAATAATTCATATGAGAAGTATAAACATTATCCGTATACTTAGTAACGGCTTCATCGTAATCCGGATACGTATATCCGAGGCTTTCGGATACAGCTTTTGAATATTGTCTAAATAACTCATGACTGCCACATTTCCTGATATCCACTCTCCTAATTATCTAGCAACACTTCAACTAAACCGTCGCTATTGGTGAAGTAAGCCTCCAGTTCATAAGCAGGAATAAGTGTTAGATCTACTTTAGTTCCGTCCTCAAAAAGCATTAAATATGAAAACCAATTGCTTTCCGGTGGAAATAGTTCCATATCCTCAGGTTTTTGCATCATAACACGATTTCCCAAGAATAAAAGCCATTGATCGTTCTCCTTGAAAGAATCAATATCTGTTACAAAGTAAGAGATGTCAAAATCTTGGAATGTATCAGGTGGAATATTTTTGTTTGTACGCGAACCTTCCAAAGTTACCAATCGAATCCTATCATCATTTTTAGCAAAATCTAATAGAACTTTCATCATTTCTTGTTCACTTCTCAATACGGTACTCCTCCACTTCCCATAAATATGCCCCTTTAAGTCATATTTTAACATAGCTTATTTAGGAAAACTGCCGTTAGTTGGAAAACGTGTCGCCAAATACGAGTAGGGAGAAGTATTCGCTCATACATCTTATTTTCTCCATTTGCTGCTTCAGCATGGGATAGGAAGGAGGACACTGGAGACAATAAAACTAAACGAAGTAGATAGGGTGGAGCGGAAAAGAATACTTGCTAAAATAGGACAAACAAACCATGGAAAGGGCGAAGGATGATGAAGCTTTTGCTGAAGTGGATTGTCAATGGAGCAATTGTTGTGTTCATGCTGATGTATGCTGCAGAGAATATTACCATTTGGAATGCATTGGTTACAGCAACAGCCCTAACCCTCATTGCTTACTTTGTTGGAGATCAAATCATTTTGCGTATGACCAATAACCTAATCGCCACTATTTCCGATGGCCTGCTGGCTTTTATATTTCTTTGGGCGGCAGCCAGCTTAATGCGCTGGAATGTTACCACAGGCGAAATTTTCGCTATTGCTATTGTTTTAGGGATTGCGGAGTGGTTTATGCATCGCTACGTTTTTCAACCCCAAGTCAAAGCCCGATCTTATTAGTTCTGTTGCTGCCAAGCACGCTTTCTCGAACCGGAATGTAGCAGGGCCTGAAGACAGGTCCTGCTAGCCATACCTGTTAGTTGACATACCTTCCGTAATCAGGCTTGGCCATTTCATCGAAATGTTCAACCAAAGTATTTAAACTCTCCGTTAGTAATTCACCTGACATTGGCAGTCCATGTCCAGTAACGGCGACCGTTGGTTTTAGTGCCGCTAGCTTAATGACAGATTCCTTGGCGGATTTCCAATCTGTAGTCAAATATCTTGGAGGACCGCTAATTTCTTGTTCTTGTGTTATAACTTTATAGAGGTATTCTTGTTTGACCGTCACAAAAGCATCTCCTGCAATTAACGATTTATCGGTTTCCCTAAATAAGGATACATGACCTGGCGAGTGTCCAGGGGTATGAATCCATTTAAACCCTTGCATAGCAGGTACAGACCCATCGGAAGGCAATGGATGTATATTATTCCCCAGATTAATGGGTTCATTAGGAAACAATGGCGACATTTTTGCTACCATACCGCCTTCAACAGTCGGATCTGGCTCTGGGTAACTCCTATTTCCTGTTAAGAAAGGCAGCTCTAGCTCATGAGCATACACAGGGACTTCCCATCGGTTCACTAACTCAATCACAGCTCCCACATGATCAAAATGTCCATGAGTTAAAATAATCGCCTTTGGACGACTGTTTGCTCCAAAGCGGCTTTCGACAACCGAGATGATTTCCTCGGCCGAATCAGGCATCCCCGCATCAACCAATACAAATTCTGTTGTTTTGGGTTGACCGATCAAATGAATGTTGACTATTTGTATGGTGTGGCTGAACAGGTCCGGTAATACCTCTGTGCCTATCCCGCTCTCAATGGAAGTGACGGGAATGTACTTATAATCACTTCCGTAATTCATTTGCTTGTCCATATCTATCTCCTCCTTGAACTTAGATCTTGATTAGTTTTCCCAATAATGCTAAAGGCTAACAAGATTTTATTTTCTTGCGTACCCTTTTCAACCGTCCAATGCAGGAAAAAACAAATGGATATAGAACTTATCTTTCAATTGAATAGCGTATAGGAGGGAAACGCATGCTGAAGCCAACCAAAACATATAGAATTGCGTAATTACCTTGATACTATATCGGTCATTAACACACATGAACATCATAGCGGGGTGCTTGCTGAAGCAGATCCGTTCATTCGCCAAATATCCGGATATCTATGGTCGGATATGGTTAATGCCGATTTTAACATGCAGAAGGAAGCGTAAGCGGCTTTTCATTAATGGCCCGTGATAATGTAGCGTATGCGCTAAGTGATATGGTTGACATCGGCTGGATCGACCTAGAGGAGGCCAAGCGTCTAGCGTTGGATTGGTTCTTCCATAATCCGAATGAGTTCTACCAATTAGGTCTGAAAGCGAACTGACAAGAACGGAGGATGAACAGCCCTAATCCGATAACAACCGGACTAGGGCTGCTGGAGCTTTGAGAAGTCAACATCTTTACTTTCATCATGGATACTTCTGGAACTATAATAGAAGGCAAGTCTCACTAAATGGCATGAATGTAAATCGATCACAAAAAGGAGCGGGTCGTACATGTGGCGCTGGATAGGGACGTGGAACACGCTGCGCAATCAGATGCTCGCGGGATTCGTGCTGGTGATGCTCATCGTGCTTGTTTCCGCCGGGATCGTGACGTTCAGATCGGTGTCTACGCTATTGAAGGATAAAGCGGGGGACCAGATGAAGCAGACCGCGGTCCAGGCGAACGGGCGGCTCGATGCATTTATCTCGCAGATCGATATGCTGACGCTCCAAGCGGTCAATGATGCGCATATGCAAGCCCTGCTGCTGTCGATGGTACAGGGCGAAGAACTCAGCTTCAGCGACCGGCAATCGTTTAGTCAGATTGCGAATCATATTCAAAATTACAGCAAAGTCAGCAGCGTGGAGGTGTATACGACCGATCAGCTCCGCGTGTATCCGCTGGGCGATCGGAAGCTCACCGATCGTGTGGAGCCAAGCTGGGTCGAACGCGCAGACCGGGGGAAGGGAAGGCTCGTCTGGATAGGCGTCGATCCGAAGGACGACAATTCGGTGCTGGCGATACGGCGCATCGGTCTGTTCGACCGGTGGTTCTCGAACGGGGGATATGTGCTCGTGCGGCTGGACCGGCATGATTTCAACTTCCAGGACCCGGCAGCGGGCTCCGACCACCCCGAGTTCATGCTGCTCGCCGATCAAGCGGGCCGGCCGATCGTGTCAGACGACAGCGTCCAGGCGGACTGGAGCGGCCTTCTGGAGTCGGAGTCGCAGACGGTCACGCTCGCGGATCGTCGCTACCTGCTCGTGAAACAGCAGTCTGAGCAGACGGGCTGGACGCTCATGCTGCTCTACCCGGTGACGGCCATTACGGACGGGATCTCCGTGCTTCGCGTGGCGATCCTTGCCTCGGGTTCGTTTGGGCTCATCTTGTTCGCCATCCTGTCGTTCCTGCTGTCGACGATGATTACTCGGCCGCTTCTGCGGTTGATGAAGGCGATGCGGAATACGCGCCAAGGCGTGCTGACGCCTAACCCTGCGATGACGTATACACTTGAGCTGCGAGACCTCAATACGACCTACAATCACATGGTCGAGAACATGAATGAGCTGATCAAGCTCGTCTACGAAAAGGAGATCATCCAAAGCCGCATTGAGCTGCAGGCGCTTCAGGCGCAGATTAACCCCCATTTCCTGTATAACACGCTGGAGGCTGTCTATTGGTCTCTGCAGGAGAAAGGCGAAGAAGACATGTCCGAGCTGATCATCGACGTGTCCGATTTATTCCGCTATGTGATCGGCGGTCCGAATCAGAGCGAATGGGTCACGCTGCGCGACGAGCTTGACCATGTCGAGCGGTATCTCCGCATCATGGGCGTTCGCTTCGGGGACCGGCTGGATTGGTTGATCGAGGCGGAAGCAGGCCATTCTCATCTTCGACTGCCGAAGCTGCTGATTCAGCCGCTTGTCGAAAATGCGATTCTTCACGGCATTGAAGGCAAGACAGGCAAAGGAATCGTGAAAGTCCGCGTCGAGTTGACGAAGAGCCCTCCGCAGGCGCTGCGAATTACCGTTAGCGATGACGGTCCGGGCATCGGCGAAGAAGCGCTCCAACGCATCAAGGAATCGATGGCACAGGGGGCGGATGAGTTCTCGCGCAAAGGGAGCGGCATGGCGATTTCGAACGTCGAGCGACGGCTGCAACTTTATTATCCGCAGTTGACCACGGCGAATCGGCGGCTGACGATTTCTAGCGCTCCGGGTCGGGGGACAAGCGTCAGCTTCGATATCCCGCTGGAGGAGGAGCAAGAATCGGCATTCGTCTCCTAAAGCTGTTAATAGGCATACCCATTACATTTGTATGAGGAAGGGGGACAAGGAGCATGCAGGGGGTCAAAACTATTCTGGTCGTGGATGACGAGCCGCTCACCCGCGAAGGCATCCGCAAAACGCTCGAGGCCTGGTCGACAGGCCGTTACCATATTATTTGCGCCGCCAACGGTACGGAGGCCATCGAGCTTCTGGAAAGCCGCGCCGTCCATCTTCTCTTAACCGATATTCGCATGCCGGAGGTAAGCGGACTGGAGGTCATGGAGGTCATCCGGAGCAGAGGCCATCGGCCTGTTGCGATCGTCATTTCCGGCTATGCGGATTTTCAATATGCGCAATCGGCTATTCAGCTTGGCGTCGTCAACTATTTGCTTAAGCCGGTACATAAGCGCAAGCTGATTGAAGCTGTAGAGGAAGCGATTCATGCGCAGGAGCAGCGGGAGCGCGTCGAGACGATGGAGAAGCTGGTCGATCCGCTCTTGATGCACGCGAAGGCGGAGACGAAGCAGTACAGCCCACCCATCCGGCAAGCCGTTCAGTTTATCGAGGAGCAGCTGCATGAGCCGCTTGGCATGAGCGACATCGCAGCGCAAATTCATCTGAACCCGAGCTACTTCAGCTCCCTATTTAAAGAACAGACCGGCCTTACCTTCAGCGAATACGTCACAAGGAAGCGGCTGCAGAAGGCGAAAGAGCTGCTCGTCCAAACGAGGATTCCCGTTGCCGACATCTCGGATAGGGTGGGCTATCAGACGGCGAAATATTTTATCAAGCTGTTCAAGGATTACGAGGGAATAAGCCCGACTCAATACCGGAAGCAAACGGCTGTAACCGGGGAAGAGGACTGGAAAATCTAAAAATCGTGGAATTTTTCCCGAACGCTGTGCCCTCCTGCCGTCTATTTGTAAGCGTTATAATTACCTTTGCAGGAATAAATTGATGTCAGGGGGACGAGGTTGATATGGATAAAAGAACGCTTACATGGACGTTAACCGCTATGCTGAGCTCTGCGCTTGTGCTTTCGGGCTGTTCCGGCTCGAATACCGCAACGAACGGCAGCGGGGGCGCGTCATCTTCACCAGGCAGCACCCCGGCGGGAGCCGCCGCACCGGAGAAGAAGGTCACCATCAAGCTGATGCACCTGTGGCCGGCCGGCAGCTCGGCGACCCAGAACAAAATTGTAAACGATATCATCAAAGACTATACAGCGGCGAATCCGAACGTGACGATTGATCAGGAAGTGCTGGAGAACGAGCAGTACAAAAGCAAAATGAAGGTGCTCTCGGCTTCCAACAAGCTGCCGGACATCGGCTTCACCTGGGCGGCCGGCTATATGGAGCCGTATGTAAAAGGCGATATGTTCGCACCTCTCGACGACCTCCTCCAAGGCGAGCTGAAGGACAAATTCGTCAATGGGACGACCGATGCTTATGCATTTGGCGGCAAAACGTATGCGCTGCCGGTCGAGCTGAATATTGTGCCGGTGTACTACAACAAGGCGATCTTCGCCAAGTACAATCTGCAGCCGCCCAAGACGTACGACGAATTTAAACATATCGTCAAAACGCTCAGCTCCAACGGCGTCGCGCCGATCGCGCTCGGCAACAAGGATCGCTGGACCGGCTCGCTCTGGTACATGTACCTGGCTGACCGCGTCGGCGGACCGGAGACGCTGAAGAAGGCGATTGACCGCTCCGGCACCTTCAACGATCCAAGCCTCATTCGGTCGGCTGCCGAAGTCGCCAGTCTCGTGGATATGAATGCGTTCAATAAAGGCTTCAACGGCCTCTCGAATGACGAAGGCAAAGCGGAGTTCATGAACAGCAAAGCCGCGATGTACCTGATGGGTACGTGGGAGCTGCCGAACTATACGACGAATAAAGACGTTCCCCAAGCGTTCAAGGATCAGATAGGCTTCTTCAAATTCCCGACGGTAGACGGCGGCAAAGGCAATGTCGAGAGCTGGGTAGGCGGACCGGGCGTCGGGCTGTACGTCTCCAAGAACTCGCAGGTGCAGGACGAAGCGAAGAAATTTGTCAGCTACTTCGTACAGAAGTGGGGCGACAAAGCGATCACCGAGGCCGGAGTCATCCCCGCAACGAAGGTCGATACGTCGAAGGTGAAGCTGCCGGATATGTACATAGACCTGCTGAACGAGCTGAATAAAGCGAGCAGCATCACCCTGTTCGCCGATGTGCAGATGAAGCCTGCTTCCGCAGAGGTTCACCTCAACATGATTCAAGCGCTGTTCGGCAAAGCGGTCACGCCGGAAGACTTCGCGAAGAACCATGAGGATGCGCTAGCCAAGGAAGCGAAGTAATCCGCGAGAGGAGCAAGGGCATATCTTGTTCAGAGGATATGTCCTTGTTTCTGTCCATAGAAGGGAGTGAGAGAGCAGATGGATAAAGTGATGTCGAATAAAAAAATAATCGCATTGTACGTCATCCCTTCGCTGCTTCTCGTGGTTACGCTTATTTACATACCGATCGTTATGACCGGCTACTACGGTCTGATGGAATGGGACGGCGTCGGGAAAATGAGCTTCATCGGCCTTAACCACTACGCCGAATTGCTGCAGGACAAGTTGTTTTGGGAGAGCGTCAAGCACTCCTTCCTGCTAGCCGTCTTTTCCGCTATTAGCCTGCTCCTCTACTTGGCTGTTTCGCTTGTGCTGTCCGCGCCAATCCGCGGCACGAATTTTTTTCGCAAGGTGTACTTGATTCCGATGCTGCTGTCCTCGGTGGCCATCGCGCAGTTATGGCTGAAAATTTTCCATCCGACAAGCGGTGTCCTGAACCTCATGCTGTCGTCGCTGGGAGTCGAGCAGCCGCCGGAATGGTTGTCCGATACGTCGATCGTGCTGTATGCGATCTTTGTCCCCATTCTTTGGCAGTATGCCGGGTTCTACATTCTCATTTACTATGCGGCATTGAAAAATGTGCCCGCCTCGCTGATCGAGTCCGCGCGCATCGACGGCGCCGGCCCGCTGCGTCTTGCCATGTCGATCCGCATCCCGTTGATTGCCGAGGTGTTCAAGGTAACGGTTGTGCTGGCGGTGGTCGGGTCGCTGAAGTATTTCGATCTGATCTACGTCATGACGGGCGGAGGCCCGAACGGGGCGAGCGAGGTTATGGCCTCCTATATGTATCGCAAAGCGTTCCGGGGCTACGACTTTGGGTACGCGAGCGCGATTGCCTTTTTCCTGCTCGTGATCTGCCTGGTCATGACCTGGCTTATTCGCAGGGCGACAGCCGCCAAGGACGACATTCAATATTCGTAATCAGGAGGAGTTCCAATGACAAGAGTATCTGCAAGGATCGGCTATGGCGTGCTCTATGCCGTCCTGACGGTCGTAGCCGCCATCCAGGTGCTTCCCCTCCTCTGGCTGTTTTTGTTCTCGCTGAAAAATAATGAGGAAATCTTCAACCTCGCTCCTTTCGCGCTTCCGGAGAGGCTGCGATGGGAAAATTATGCGAAGGTGTGGGACCAGGGGAATATCAGCAGCTATTTTGCAAACAGTGTCTGGATCACGGTGGCGGCGGTTGTGGGGACGGTGCTGCTTGCCAGCTTCGTCACCTTCACGGTTACGCGGATGAGCTGGAAGCTCCGCTCTCTCACGCTGGGCCTATTCATGGTTGGACTTATGATTCCGGTGCATTCGACTCTTATTCCGCTCTTCAGTCTCTTTACGAAAGCGAATTTGATCGATAATCCGCTGTCGATTCTGCTGACCTATATCGCCTTTAATCTGCCCATTACGATCATGATCCTGATGGGCTTCTACTACACGCTCCCGCGCGAGGTGGAAGAGGCCGCGATCATGGACGGCTGCTCCGTGAACCGCTTGTTTTTCAGCATCACGCTGCCTATGACCGCTTCGGTTATGTCGACGGCGGTTATCATTAATATGATTTATAATTGGAACGAATTTATTTTTGTGAATACGTTCATTAGCTCCGATGAGCATAAAACATTAACGGTTGGCGTGCAGAACTTTATCGGCCAGTACACGACAGACTGGGGGGCGATCGGAGCTACGCTGATGATCAGCATTCTGCCGATTCTCCTTGCGTTCGTGCTGCTGAGCAACCGGATCGTTGAAGGTATTGCGGCGGGAGCGGTGAAGGGATAAGGCCGAGAGGCGAAGCATATCCGATGACACCAATGACAACAGCTATCGGTTGGATAGGGAACAAAACCTTCTTTAATGACCCTGATGAGACGGACAGGGAATTAAAGAAGGTTTTATTGGCGTACGATGGATGCTAGCTTTTTTTACTTCATTATTCCTTGAAGGAACATCGTCAACAGCTTCGCGGCCTCCGCTCTTGTTGCAAGGCCCTGCGGGTCAAACTGCTGATTGCCCTTGCCGACAATGAAGCCCGCTTGATGCAAGGCGCTGACGGCATCAGCCGCCCAAGAGCTGATCTGCTGCCGGTCGGTAAAGCCGGCGTCATCGACAGCGACTGGCAAGGTATAGCCGGTCAGATCGGCAAACCTGCTTAGCATGACGGACAATTCTTCGCGGCTGATCGGGGCATTCGGCCGGAACTGCTGATTGGCATCCCCTTGGATTAGGTTATGCTTGGAACCCCAAGCGACATATGGCATATACCAATCGTTTGCTTGGACATCGGCGAATACCGAAGATGAATCGCTGGATACATCGGCATGAGCGAGGCCCGCCAGCATTTTGGAAAATTCGGCTCGCGTGATGCTGGCATCGGGAGCGAACGTGTTGTCGCCGGCGCCGGTTGCGATGCCGCGCGCAGCCAGGTAAGACGTATAGCTGCTAGCCCAGTGCCCTGGCGTGTCATCGAAGCTCACTTGGTTATAGCTTACGGCATAGGCGCCGAGCTGATCGGTCCGGAAGCGAGCCTGTCCATCACGCTGGCTAAAGCCTGATTGCGGGAGAATACGAGCCTGACCATGGGTATCGATTTCGCTGATGACAAGCGCCGTCAAGTCTTCCCCTTGCGCCGGCTGATACGGGATGCGAATCTCGATGCTGTTGCCGTCCAAGCGGGCGATGGAGGAAGCCCCGGATTGAACGGTTACCTTCAGCGCCGGCCTCTTGCCGATCAGGCGTTTGGCTTCGGCAGCGAAAGCTGCTGTGTCCGCTGAAGCGAGCTCGATCTGGATCTGCTCTCCCGCTGCATGGTTCAAGCTCTCCCACGCGGCTTTGCCAAACAGCAGACTTCCGAACGGGGTTGTAATGACGACTTCCTTCGCTTTGCTATTCGACAGCTTGACAATCGCTTCTTTGGAAAGGGTGAGCGCTGCCGATTTCGCCTGTCCTGTGACGGTTACTTTCAGTTCTGCTACCAGTTGATCACTCTTCTCAGGCAAGGAATTGATCTTATTCAGCAAATCGCTTAGCTGGGAAGCTTCTACTCTCGCCATGGCTCTCCCGCTAGCGTCCACTGCTGCAGGAACCGATAGGATTAGCTTATTCGGCTCGACAACGGCTGGCAACGTACTCTCACCAGCTGGCTTTGTATCCACGGACGGCGCAGATGCGCCTGGCGAAGAAGAACCTTCCGTGCTTGAGGATGGCGACGATTCATCGTCAAACGTTACCTGAATACGATCGGACTGATAGCTAAGCTTCGCTTTGTACGAGCTTGGCAAGCCTGCTGTTTCAACAGAGGCGAACTGTCCGGTCCGCTGCTCCTTGCCATGGGTCATGATGGTGATTGCGCCGCCAGGCACGTAATGATCCGTAAATTTCAGAAGCAATTTGCCGTTCGCACGGACCGCACCTTGGATATCAAGCAGATCGCTAGCGCTGCTAAGGCTCAGCTCGAGCGTACCTCCTGCAGACTGCGTATAATCCCCTCCGATGATCATCCTGCCGGAAACTTGTTTAACCAGGCTTCCCTCGTTAACGGTCACATCGCCTGTTCCGAATGCCGTCTGGGACTCGCCTACGAGCGTGCCTCCGTTTATCTGCGTGCCGCCGGAATAGGAGTTGCTGCCCTGTAGCTTGAGCGTTCCCGATCCCGCTTTGGTCAGCTTGCCCGTGCCGGAAATATCGTTCCGCCAGCGATCGCTAGCATGGAAGCCGACTTGGTATGCGTCCATGGTCACCGTCACATCTTGGTTGAAGGCGCCATACCCGTCAGCGGCAGCAAAGAGATTCAGCCTGCCCCAGCCCTCGGGGTCATCCAGCACAGGATAACCGGAAGGAAGGCCGGTGGTCGCCAGAACCTCCCGGCGCTGCGTGTCCACCAGGTAAGGCAGACGGGTTTCCAGCAGCACCTCGGCGCCCTTCGGCACCGTTACCGGCTTGGTTGCAGCACCAATCGGGCTGAAGCCGTAGGTCAAACGCTCCGTATATTGCGCTTTATTCTGGGCATAATCGCTGAACCGATCCTCTGCCGTACCGGTTTGCGTGAGCAGCTTCGCGTGCGCTTCCTCATAAGCGGCCTTCTTCACGACCGCATGGTCCGGATCGGCCAGGATGGCAGCCGACAGTGCCGTCGCCATTACCCTTCCGCCCATCACATCCAGGGGAGAGTGCATGCCGGATACGACCCGGCTGTGACCCATTTCCGATGCCCGCGTCAGCAGCTCCTGGAAGCGCTCCGGCACAGCGTAGGCCATCGCGAACGCGCTTAGATAAGAGGCATTCGTGTGTCCGCTCGGAAAGCCGCCGTCTGTTTCGGGTGTCTTACTTATGGCAGGCACCAGAGAGGGAACGATAACCGGCGTGTCGGCCCAGCGGAACGGGCGTTTATAGCTATAGAAATTTTTTGCCGGATTCGTGGACGAATAGTTGCCGCGCAAGGTTTTGACCAATGTCACGATCCGGCCGAGCTCCGAGTCCGGGTCGCCGGCGTCTGTTCCGCCATCATCGTATTTTTTTGTGGTAGCGTCGTCCGGGATGTCATTGATCGTCGTCGTGGCGCCCGCCTTCGCGCGATACACATCGGTGAGCGAGCCAAGGCCCTCGATGGCGCCGTAGCTTTGCTTTCTGCGGTCATCGTAATAGGCCGCCTCGGCTTCGGCCGGGGTTCGGGTGGCGGCAATGTCGACCACCTTCTGAATATTGGCGTCGAGGACGCCGCTGTTCAGCTTGGTACCGTTATCCCAGGAGCTTCCGGGCGTCCACAGCTCCAAAAATGGAGATAGCACGCCGATGGCCGGGTTGGAAGCGACTGAGCTGTTCGCCGCTTGATTACCTTTATACGTATCGATGAAATGCCCCCAGTCCGGCGTTGATGGCAGCTCAATAGCCGAATATACTTCAGGAGCCGGTTGCGCCGATGTGGCTGGTCTGTCTGCTGCAGCGCTAGCGATTTGTGCCGGAATCGTATTAAGCAGCAGGGCAAGGCTTAGCGCAGCGGATAAGGTTTTTTTTGTGTTCATGTGTAAGTGCCTCCCTCTCAATCTCTTAGTTTATCGTCGATTCGTATTGTTATTGTCGCTATGTCAGCATTCTCTTCCATCACCCTTCTCCAAGCAAATTGAGGTACGACATCAATCTAGCATTCGGGGAGATGCGCCTCAATAGAACAATTTCCACATGATATAAAAATCGTACGGTCCGGGACGATGCATAGGGTTTCGGGCCCGTCGCTCCTGATACGTCACCCAGGATGCGAAGAGCAGAATCGGCATGAGTGCGATTGTCCGGGCGTGCTGTTAAGTTTCTGTAAATGGACCAAACCCTTCATTTTGATGATGTATAATTGGAAGATGGAAGGAAGGGAAAGAGATGAAAGTGATGAGAAGGATGAACACCGTGTTTGCCAACTTGGCCATTTCTTATCTGACGATCGTCATTATCGTCGTTCTCTTGCTGTGTTCCATATTCTATATGATCGTCCCTCGAAACTATAACGAAGAAATCCGAAGCAAGAACCAGCTGATGCTAAAAAACGCGGCCCATACTATGGAATCTGCCGTTGTCGAGCGGGTCAATAAGATTTATTTGGATATGACACTCGGAAAGACGCTGAATATCGACGCGGCGAGGGGTTCTTTTCAAGGACAAACCAGTACCATCCTTGATATTCAGGATCTGTTGAAGCAGAAGGTCATTACGAATTCGGACCTTGTGCATGCGATTCATTTGTACTATCCGGGCACTGACGTCATGATCTCCTCCCTGTACGGGCTGAAATACGGGGTTGATACGCGCAGTGAAGTCTACCAAACGATGGGGTGGATCGACAGGCTGCAGCGTGCCAAGAGCAGCTATCTGTGGACCGAGCCGCGCATGGTGCCCCAGGATATCTATGCGAGCGTTTCCGGCAGTAACAGGAAGGAGCCGCTCATTACGTATGCCCATAGCTATCCGTTCAATTCGGCGGGCGAAGGCTCCGACCTGATGATCGGTATCGATATCAAAGAATCCGCTTTTAGCGGCATTCTCCGGCAAATGATGCCAGCTGACTATCCAAACACCTACCTGATCGATCAGCAGGGAACCGTGATGTCGGCGGCAGATAAAACTTTACTCGGGGGCAGGGCCGCAGAGCCTGCACGAATCGCAAACATGCTTGCCTCCCAAGCCGATGCGCAAAGCTACAACGAAACTATCGAGGATACCGACTATGTCGTATCCCACCATAAACTTCCGTCCACCGGGTGGAAAATCTACAATGTCATTCAGGAAAACAGCTTCTATGAAAAGTCCATCGTGTTGCAGAAGGTCATCTTGCTTATCTGCTTGCTCGCCATCCTCATTGGCATGGTTCTCTCCGGTGTTTTCACCGTCGTCAGCTATTCTCCGATCAAGCGGTTAATGAGCAAAATTAAAGGCTTGTTCGACCATCCTTCCGAAACCCGGCATAATGAGTACGCGCTGATCGATACGGCCATTCATAAGCTGAGCAGCAAGGTAAGCAGCCTGGAGGAGACGCTTCAGGCCAATAAACCGGTGATCAAGCACAATGTCGTGCTGAATATGCTCCGAAACGGCTACAAGGCCGATGAGCTGGAAGAACAGCTCTTATCGCTGAACTTATCGATGGACTTCTCCAGCTATTGCTGCATGGTGATCGACCCGGTAAGCAAAGGCTTCAGGGAGCTTGGCTCCAAGGCGAATCAGTATGCCATGTACAAGCTGATCAATCAATTGGAAGCAGCCGGTATGGAGGAAGCGCACTTGATTGCGGAAGAGCTGCCGGATCGCAAAATTGTCGTGATTGTATGTGCGCATCATCCGAAAGACGCCTTGCTGGAGTCAATATCGAACCAGATTTTAGTAGATGTCAAGGCTCAGTTTGGGCTTGATTTTAAAATCGCATGGGGCATATGGGAAGATGAATGGACTGGGGTGCATCGAAGCTTTGCCGCCGCGCAGATTTTGATTAAATACGGTTTTTTCTTCCCGGAAGCTTCGATTATTCGGGAATTCAGCCTGTTGAACCGGGAACATAGCCATCTGGAAATCCCGCAATCCGTTCTATTGAAATTTAAAGAAAAGCTGCAAGCCAGAAGTTTGGATGGCGTGACCGTCGCGATCGACAATTTATTGAGAGAATTGAAGGAAGGCACGTATGCGGCGGATTACGGTCAATTTATGCTCAGGCATATGATCTCGATGTACGCCGATTTTTTGAAAAACACGAGGTTTAAGCATGCCGGTCCCTTTCAGATCGATGTATACAAGCAATACCATTCCATCTATGACATCCATAACTTCCGGGAATGGCTGGTTTCGTCCATAGCCGAGTGTTACGGCCATCTGGAGAAGCGCAGTGACGAGCGGGCCATGGATAGCATAGAAGCTGTCAAACATTATATCTGCTCGCACCTATCGGAAGATCTTTCGCTGGACGCGGTTGCGGCGAAGGTCTTTTTAAGCCCGAAATACCTGAGCAAAATTTTCAAGGAAGAAACGGGAATCGGCTATACGGAGTTCGTCACGCAGAAACGGATGGAGGGGGCACTGGAGCTGATGAAGAATAACAGCCTGACCGTTGAGCAGATTGCGAGTGCTGTCGGTTATGGAACACCGGCCTACTTTATTAAAAAGTTTAAGGAAATGAATGGATGCACGCCTAAACATTATGTCCGGAGTATGTTGAAGCACGGGTAGCCATTTCTTTACTAGGAAAGGTCAGGCTCGCTTATGAAAATGGTTCTTAGTCGCCGATGGGAGCTTATCCTGCTAGGATTGGCTCTTCTATTAACGGCTTGCCGTGCGTCAGATGAACAGAAACTGGAGGTCGAGGTCTCTTCGGATTCACCGGAACTCACGCAGGACAAGCGGTATAAAATTTCGTGGACGATGCACCTGAATGAGGCGGTCCCCGAGGATGCGGAAATGATTCGGGTTCTGGAAGAGAAATTCAATGTGGATCTGGATATTTGGAATCTTGAAAATACAAACTATGAAGCGCTGCTGGATCTCAAGCTGGCACAGGGCGAAATCCCCGACCTGTTCCGAATCCGGCAGTCGTATGATCTCCTGAAGTACCGGAATCAGCATGTGCTCGCCGAAATCCCGCAGGGCATGCTGGAGCGATATGCGCCGAACCTGACCCGGGTCATCCATGCCTATGCTCCGGGATATATGGAATATGGTCGGATTGAAGGGAAACAGTATGGCATTCCGGTTGTCAATGCGACCAATCAATACCGGGTTCCCGTTGTGTACAGAGAGGATTGGCTGAAGGAGCTTGGCCTTCAGCCTCCCGCAACCTTGGCGGAGTTCGAGAAGGTGATGTATGCCTTCACCCGCGATGATCCGGATCGCAACGGCAGGCACGATACGTATGGCCTCTCTAGCGAAGGGATGAACGTTGTATTCGGCGCGTTCGGACAGATGGTGTTCACCGAGCAGCTATATTTTGCGGAAAAGGATCAACGTCTCGTCATCGGGGCGCTAGAGCCGGAGATGAAAGAAGCGCTCCGGTATTTGCAAAAGTGGTATAGAGACGGCGTCATTGATCCCGAGTTCGTCACCGGCGAAAACATGGGCGGCTATAAGCACTTGTCCCATGCCTTTATTCATGGCCGAGTCGGGATGACCTCGATGGGCAACTACTATCACTGGGTTCAAGCCGGCGACTATAACGTTGTAGGCGACAAAGGCGAAGAGGTTCCGGTCGAAGCGGCGTTCAATGCGTTAGAGCTTATCCGAAAGAACGACAAGGCCAGGATCACCTTCGGACAACCCGTGACCGGACCGCTTGGAAAGAGCGGATCCAAGGCCTATGACAGGCTGATGAGCTATACGGCTATCGGGGCACATGCGATAAACGAGCCCGGAAAGCTGGCCAAAATTCTCGAAATTCTCGATTATGTCAGCGCGAACCCTGATCTGGAAGCGAACATGACGATGAAATACGGAATCCAAGGACAGCATTGGAAGTGGGCCGGACCTGCTAAGGACGATGTCGTCATCCTGCCGCCGTTTGACAAGAGGGTCAATTATACAAATCACATCGGCGCCAATATCGGCATGATGGTTCCAGAGCCGCCTAAAGGCCGGAGGGAGAAATGGGCCTCCACGCTTGGGCTGGATAAGCATGGGGTTTACAATGCTTTGAAGGTTTCCTTACCTTCCCTAAATCAGTACAGTCCGGACCTGATCAAGCTTCGCAACAAGGCTTATATGTCCATCATTACGGGGGATATGCCCGTCGATTATTTTGATGTGTTCGTCAAGGCGTTTATGGAAGCGGGCGGCGAGCAGGTTTTGAAGGAAGCGAATCACTGGTACGGAAGTTCTTCGAAAGAGTGAATGGTGCGTTCGCCGGCTGAAGGAAGAATGGGGTTGAATATTTGCTAAATGGAGGATCACGGGCTCGCAGAGCCATTGTCATTAAGTTAGGGTACAGAGCCAAAAATAAAGAAAAAGAGCAGGTTATCGAAAGATAGCCCGCTCTTTTTTTTGCCCGAAAATGAACGATGTTGAAGCGCTGATTCGCAAAAACATTTTGCCGATTCGACCCATTCGCCCAGGGCAGAAGAATACGCGCAAAATTCGCTCTTTTTGTTTATACGTGTAATGAGGATGCGCTGACGATCAGTGGATAAGTGCTGTAACAAACAAAATACCGCTTTTTTTTATACATGGAACCTTCATTTTTTCGATTATCACGTTAGGGCCTACATGATATAGTTCAAATGTAGAAAGGAATGAAAGCGCAATCTTCTTCCTTCCCTTATAGTCCATAAGAACTTGCTGAGGTGAAAGCACGATGAAATCTACCAGACGAAGGTTCTTTCCGAACCGTCAGCTCTATGCCATGCTGCTCCCGAATTTGGTCCTGTTCGTGGGTTTAACGGTGTATCCGATTATTTGGTCCTTACGGTATATGCTTTACGATTATGACGGTATTCAAAACGTGATTCGATTGGCGGAAGGTCACTATTTGATCGATTTCGGTCATGAAATTACCGGACAATTCGAGCTGAAAGCCTGCGGAGAGCCGGGGCAGCAGATAGAGCTGCGCTTCGGGGAGGAGCTGCAGCAGGGAGGACGTTCCGTCAGATATGATATGCGCTGCAACTGTACTTACGTGGAAACCTGGACCTTATCGGGTCAAGAGGACACGCTTGAGCCTTACGAGTATAAAGCGTTCCGATATGTGGAGCTGATCGGGCCCGCAGGGGTCATGCGAGAGGACAGCTTTGCTGCCATCGTCCGGCACTACCCGCTGGACGAAGCCGCATGCCGCTTCGATTCGAAGGACCGGATGCTGAAGCAAATCTGGGACATGTGCAAGCTGGGCGTTCAACTTTGCGCGCAGGAGAACTACGTCGACTGTCCTACCCGTGAGAAGGGGCAGTATCTGGGCGACAACACGATTATAGGTCACACTCATATGTATATAAGCGGAGATATGCGCTTGTTTAAAAAGGCGATCCGCGACTTTGCGCGATCGGTAGAGGTATGCCCTGGGCTGCTCGCAGTTGCCCCGGGCAATTTCATGCAGGAGATTGCAGACTTCTCGCTCCAATGGCCGATGCAGCTCCTAACCTATTATCAGCACAGCGCCGACCGCGAGTTCCTTGAGGAGATGTACCCCATCGCCGAGGGCATCCTCGCGTATTTCAAGAAATACGCCCGGGAGGACGGGCTTCTCGAAAACGTCAAGGAAAAATGGAATCTGGTCGATTGGCCGGATAATTTACGGGACGGCTACGATTTCCCTTTAACCCGGCCGGTAAGCGACGGCTGTCATAATGTGATCAATGTGTTTTATTACGGCTGCATCCAAACCGTTCAAGCGATTCGTGACATCTTGAACATTCCTTATGAGGATGAGCTGCAGACCCTGAAGCAAGCCTTTGCCAACGCCTTTTACCGTCCGGAAACGAAGCTGTTCGCGGATGCTGTACAATCGGACCATAGCTCGCTTCACGCGAATATTTTCCCGCTGTTGTTTGATATGGCTCCTTCCGACTCGATTGACACTCTAGTTTCCTTGATCGCTGAGAAAAGACTAAGCTGTGGCGTGTACATGTCCTATTTCCTTCTTAAAGCACTCGCTGCTCACGGGAAGACCGAGCTGGAGTACGAACTGATCACGTGTGAGGACGAGCGCTCCTGGGTGAACATGGTGCGAGAAGGGGCGACCTCGTGCTTTGAAGCTTGGGGGAAGGAGCAGAAATGGAACACCAGCTTATGTCATGGATGGGCCAGCTCTCCGATTCCTGTACTGATTGAACACATCCTTGGGCTCACGCCATCGAAGCCGGGCTGGACGGAGCTGCGGTTCGCTCCTCGCATTCCGGAAGGGATGCAAGCGTTCAGTCTGGAGTTCCTGACTGTTAGCGGACCGATTCGGATTGAATACTCCGATGGCAGGCTCTTCTTAGAGGCAGCTGAAGGGATTACTGTTGTCGAGTAGCATGCCTTAGATTGAGCTCTGAAAACCTTCTTTAATGACCCTGATTTTATGAGCGGGGAATCGAAGAAGGTTTTTTTGTTTTGGGGATCATCGTCAGCATCATGAAAGCAAAAGCTGCCTAGAAGTACTATGCTATCAAAAAGTGCTATTCCGTGTTAGAGCCCTACGTTCGATGTGAAGCATTAACATAAGCCGCAACGAAGAAATAAGTAAAAAAGACGACTAACATCCCATGATCCGGGTTTGGAAGTCGTCTTTTTCTCTGCTCTCCGAGATAACTGGACCACAACTTTTGATACAAATATTAGTAGAATAGATTAGAAGATTGAAATCCAGCATAAAGGAGAACCGTCGCATGTGGAAAAAAGCTGTGATGCTTATGTTAACCGGTGCTGTGCTTCAGATCGCGCTGCACGCCTCCTCCGGCAACGCCTACGAGTACGCAGATACGCCAACGGAGCCGGCAGATGGTTATTTTATTCCGAAGAAGCTTACCTTCCTCGAGAGTATGCCTTTTTACGCCATTCCCAATACACTGAAAAATGAACCGGAAGGTTCTTTCACACCGCAAACGGTCGATGTTATCGAAGCGGAGGTTAACTGGTCGACGTCG
The DNA here is from genome assembly GCF_009846885.1 of Paenibacillus puerhi. GTDB lineage: Bacteria > Bacillota > Bacilli > Paenibacillales > NBRC-103111 > Paenibacillus_G > Paenibacillus_G puerhi. Next base: position 24,702 of record NZ_WUWM01000044.1, on the reverse strand, counting down.
GGAAACTGGTGGAAAATCCATACTGATTTCGGGGACCGCTGGGTCAAAACCGCTCCCTGGCAAATTGAAGTGCCGCCCCCGCCGACTATCCGATTAATGGCGGAAACGCCTTTATATGCGAGGGCGTCAGAAGCGGGCGGGCCAACGGCTGCGCTCTCTCCGCAGGAAGTGAAGGTTGTCGACGCAGAGAAAAGCTGGTTTCGTCAAACGGAATCGGATTACAATCCGAAGCGTTGGATTAAAATCAACACGACTTGGCTCGGAGATCAATGGGTCCACCTTCATTTAGACGAGATTGGAAACCTGCAGCAGCTCGATCGCACGGTTTATTATCCTAGCATTTATTACAACCGTATACCGCATTGGCGCTATATCACCGATCAAAAAGAGGGGCTTCTTACCCAGATATACGTTCATCAAACCGCTCGATTCCGTTCGCTGCTTGGGAGCGCCTATCAATTCGATACGGAGCAAGGTCCCAAATGGGCGTTTGCTTCCGGAATGCCGATCCAAGCCGATCAACAAATCTTGAAGCGTACTAAACCAAGTGTATTATTTGCATTCCCGGATGAGAATTCCAAGATGGTTGCCGAGCTCCCGGCAGGGAATTTGAACGTAGTGGAAACGACCGTCAATAACGACGGTTATATGAGGTATGATGAATGGTACCATATCCGGAACGATCAAGCCGATGGATGGTTTAGCCCCTCTTATGCTGAACCTGAGGGGACGATGGAGGATACGGAATCGATTACACTTCATAGCTCTTCAACCGGCATTTTGCGTTTCCCGAACAGCTATATTCCGCTGAATAACGGACAAATCGGACCGCAGACCCTTCATCCGCTGGCTGCGTGGACCGCTCCGAACGGAACGCGTTGGTTCAAAATCGACTCCTTTGTCGGTCAGGGCTGGATTAGTCTCAATCCTTATCTAGATGACATCGTGTTGAAAGGCCGTGAGGACGATGCCCAGATACGGTCCAAGATGCTGTATCAAGGTGTATTTTCTCATAATGATGCGGGGATCTTTACCTTTGGCCCCGAGACCGTCGGAAACCTGCTTAACGGAGAGCCTTATTTGAGAGCTGATTTCTTGGCAAAGCAGTATCAGTATGAACTGACTGGCCCTGATACAAACGGCTGGTGGACGCTGGCGAATAATACGGGGTATGCGTTTCAAATCAAGTCCGGCGAGAAGTCCGCCAAGACGTTCTGGAACGGGAGCCTTGCCAATAACGTGAATCTCGCGGCGGCGCCGGTGGCGGCGACGGAAGGGAAGCTCGTGCCGCTCCTCAGCTTATCGGAAGTGCAGCAGCTCTTCGGCGCCACAACAGCCTACTATGACAAGGTGGCTTTCGGCGATAAACATGTCGTGCTAAGCTCCCGCGAATATGACATATCCGGGTTTTCCCTGCCTGCAACCACAGCGGGCAGCGAATTGCATCTCACGGGTCTTCTCTATGAACATTCGGTATCGGATCCCGGCTCGATTGCTCCTGAGATGAGTATCTTAGTGAAATCTCGTGACAACTATGGCAGCGATCTTGCTAATGAACATGTGGCGAAAGTAAACCATCTTTACGATTTGGGCTACAACTTCGGTGTCTACGATGTAACACTGGATGCCCCGCTTCATCCGGGAATCAATCACCTGACGATCGAAGTCAAAGCTGGCGAACGTATCGTCTACAAAAAGGACTGGAATGTCACCGCTCCGGCTGCAAAGTAAGACAACAAAGCAGGCTGCTCCACAGAGGGGATCGCATGAATACGAGCTAGCGGAATGGGATTGAATAATTGCTTAAATGAAGGACCACAGGCTCGCAGAGCTTGTGGTTTTTCCAGTTTCAGGTCCAAATCTCAGAAGCGGAATGGGAAGTGAGTAGAAACTTTGGAGAAAATCGCCTATTACCGCTCAAGAAGTCATTGACCAGCTCGCAGGTCCGCATGAGTGGAGTCCCAGAACGGTGAAAACCATGCTAAGCAGGCTTCTAAAAAAAGGAGCCGTGACATTTACAGCGGAAGGCAAGGTTTATTACTACTCTCCTGCCGTTTTCGGAAGACGAATGCGTCAGAGCGAAAAGAAGCTCGTTTTTGCAGAATATGTACGGAGGCTCTCCCGCCGCGATGTTAATGCACTTTATACAAGAGGAATCATTAACGAAAGAAGAGATTCAAGAGTTGAAAAAAATGCTCGATGAGAAAGGGTAATTTCTGGAGTGGATATCTATACGGCACTGGTCCGGGTTTTTCATTGGGTTGTATCCATCACCCCTTCCGCCCTTCACCTCATCCAGCACCTGTCAAATTCCTTGCAGCCGCAGCAGCTAGACTTTGCCCTCGCCTATGAGGAAGAAAGCGCGTCGCAAGGCAGCGGGTCCGGGCTGCTTAAGGTTGTCTATTTCATCTGGGTAATCGGCGTGCTGTGTACGGCCGTTTATTATGTTATGGCCTGCCCTTAGATGGCATCGAGCCCTAACAAGGGAAGCAGGGCGTCACCCGTCTCCTGCAATCGTTGCTTTGTTGTCTGAATGTAAGGATAGGCTGCGTATAAGAAAACATGTATCCGTCAAGCTGAGTTCACTGGTCGCTACGCCGGCAACCTATGGTTTGTGGAAACCGATTTGATGAGTAATGGTGAATTTGTCGATCCTGAGCAAGCCATTTCATTTCCAGAGTAATCATTCATTATGATTATAGATTTCTATGGATAATCAGTGGTAAGATGTTACAAAGTGACATGTACGTACAATTCCGGTAGGCGCTGTCCGTTCCGTGAACGATTTCGTACAAAGTGGTAAGATTCATTTACCAAATGAAGAAAATAAGATAAATTCGGAAAAGGGAAATCCCTTGCGAAGAGGAGATGGATGACATGCGCAAATTTGAATGTGATGAAAACGAAGTAAAGGAACTTATTGATCGGGTAGTCCGCAGAACGATGAATATGGATTTTACTTGGAACTGGTCCTGTGGAGTAGCATATTACGGAATCTCCAAAGCCTGGGAAGTAACCGGGAACCAAGATTATATCGATTTTCTGGTTAAATGGGTGGACGAGTATTTGGAGCTTGGACTGCCGACCCTGATGGTAAACTCATGTGCGATGGGGCACACCATGCTGACCTTGCATGAAGCTACAGGCGACTCCAAGTATCTGGATCTGGCTCTGCTTAAAGCCGATTATCTTCAGAAGGACGCTATCCGGTTCGGAGAAGGCGTATTCCAGCACACGGTATCCTCCAAGAACGACTTTCCGGAGCAGGCATGGGCGGATACGTTATTCATGGCCGCGTATTTCCTGCTTCGCCTGGGCTTCAAACTGGACAACAAGGCATACATAGAGGATGCGCTGAACCAGTTTTATTGGCACGAGGAATACCTGCAGGATATGAAGACGAACCTGTTCTACCATGCTTGGGATAATGTCAGACAAGATCATTTGTCCGGCATTTACTGGGGCCGGGCCAATGCTTGGGCCGCTTATACGATGGCGCAGGCGCATAAAATGCTGAATCCCTTCATGCCTATGTGGATGCAGCTCGGCGGGGCTCTCGGAGACCAATTGAGCGCTTTGGTCAGGCTGCAGACTTCGGATGGGCTGTGGCGTACGGTATTGAATGATGAAACCTCCTATGAGGAAACCTCGGCATCTGCGGGGATCGCAGCGGCCATGGTCATTAACGGGCACCCGCTTCATCAAAACTATATGGCCAAAGCCTACAAGGGCATCCTGGCTAATATTGATGAGGACGGCTCCGTTCGGAACGTATCGGCGGGCACCGCGGTTATGTACTCGGCGGAAGACTACAAGGTGATTTCCAAGAAGAGAGTCCAGGGCTGGGGACAAGGCTTGACCTTGGCGTATCTGGTGGCTTTGCTTCAGAATAAGGAGCTTGTCAGCAACATCTAACTTTGGTATGAAAACCATAGAGGAGAAGAACATGACAAAGCAAACGGTAGAGCAGCAGTTTCTGGAGCCGTCGGAGGAATTTACTCCGATTCCCTTCTGGTTTTGGAATGACGATTTGAACGAAGAAGAGCTTCTGAGACAAATCGGGGATTTTGCTGACAAGGGCGTGATGGGCTTCGTGATCCACCCTAGGCTGGGGATTCCGGAGTCCATCCCGTATTTGTCCGACACTTTCATGCAGCTTGTTCTAACGGCAGTCAAGGAAGCGGCAGCTCGAGGAATGAAAGTCATTTTATATGATGAAGCCATGTATCCTTCAGGCTCGGCGAAGGGAATGGTCGTTCAGGGTAATCCGGAGTACGCCAGCAGAGGCTTGCGGTTGGCGGAAATCGCGGGAACAAGCGCAGCGTTATCCTCGATCCTCGAGGAAGGGGAGGTGCTTGTTTCGGCCCAGGGAATCAGAAGAGCTCCGGACGGGTCCGTGGATGTGGAGCAGTCGCTGCTTCTCCAGCCGCAGCAGGGAGTTATTTCCCTGGAACAAACGGGTCAAGAGGAGGGCTGGAGCCTCCTGCTTCTGATTGAAACGTATTCAAAGGGTACGATTCGCGGCATTCACTTCGGAGAGGATGACGGAGAACCGAATGTGCCGGCCTCTGCGGATTTGTTGAACCCGGAGGCGACCGATAAGTTTATCCGGATCACTCATGAAAGGTATTACGAGTGGCTGAAGGATTATTTCGGCGAAACCGTCATTGCCATGTTCACGGACGAGCCGGAGATTATGGGCCGCGGACATAAGAAGGGATTGAAGGCATGGACCGGCGGGTTTTTGGAGAGCTTCATCGCTCACGGCAATAGGGAGCAGGATCTTCCCTTATTGTGGCTGGAGGGTAAGGACGGCTCCGAGGCGGAGGTGCGTAAAGCCTACCGTAAGGCTATTCAGACCCGGATGATTCTTTCCTATTATAAGCCGCTAAGCGATTGGTGCGCGCAGCACGGAATTGCCCTGACCGGCCATCCTGCGGCTAGCGATGATATCGGCTTGCTGGAGCATTTCCAAATTCCCGGTCAGGATGTGGTTTGGCGCTGGGTAGCTCCTGAGAACGAGCTCGGTCTGACGGGAAGACACAGCACCGCCGGCAAGTGCTCCTCCGATGCGGCCAGACACAGAGGCAGACGGAGAAACATCAATGAAGTGCTCGGCGTGTGCGGCAAAAACAACGACTGGAACTTGAGCGCGGGGGATATGAAATGGTACCTGGACTGGCTGTTCGTCAGAGGCGTTAACATGATCAGCCCGCATGCCTTCTACTATTCCATAGACGGCCCGCGCAGGTTTAACGAGAGACCGCCGGATGTAGGGCCGAACAACATCTGGTGGCCGCATTATAAAACCATTGCCCAGTACATCAAAAGAATGAGCTGGCTCATGACGGACAGCCGGAATATGACGTCGATTGCCGTTGTATGCGGGGAAGATTGGATGCCTTGGCGCATAGCGAAGCCGCTGTATGAGAATCAGCTTGAGTTTAATTATCTCGAAGAAAAGCTGATAACGCCTAACGGTATCACCTCCCAGGGAACGCTCCGCATAGCCGAATATGACTATTCGGTTCTACTGGTGGAAGAGGGAGAGCCGCTCGATCAAGCAACGGAAGAGATGCTGCGCAGCTTCGCCGAGCGTGGAGGAACGGTCATTCGCTTGGCCCAAGAGAGCGGCACGCTGCCGAAGGCTGCGACGCATCTGATTACTAATCCTGACGAGCTTATTGCTGTGCTTGAGCCGTATGCGCGGCGGGAGATCCGCCTCCAGCCAGCGCATCCAGATGTTCGGGTCAGTCATGTCGTGAAGGAAGGCCAGCATTTTATCGTAGCGGTCAATGAAGGGGAATTGCCTTATAAGGGCAGCCTGATCGTCAAGCGTGAAGGCTTTGTCGACCGGTGGGACGCGTGGAAAGGAACGATCGAACCGGCCTTTAGTTCGCAAGTAGAGGGCGGCATCCATGTCCATATAGAGCTTGAGTACAGACAAAGCGTTATTTATCGGGTCGATCCGGAGCGGAATCCCGTTTATCAGGCAGAACCGGTGTATGCAAAGTCGCAGGAGTGCTTGCTGCTCTCTGAGGGCTGGACAACTGAGGCCCCCCATTTCCCTGTTAGCCCCCCATCCCTAGGCTCTTGGACGGAACTGCCCGAGCTTGCTCACATATCCGGTTCCGTAACTTACCGGTGCTCCTTCGAGTGGAACAAGCCGGAGGCTTCCAAGCTCGTCACTTTGGACTTGGGCGAGGTACAGGAAGTGGCAGAGGTACGCATCAATGGTCAGGCGGCAGGGGCGGCTCTATGGCGTCCATACCGCTTCGATATCCAGTCCTATCTGGAGCATGGCGTCAACACGCTGGAAATTACGGTTACCAACAGCTTGGCCAACCATTTCGATAAGCTTCAGCTTCCTTCCGGTCTGATTGGACCGGTGAAGATTTCTACTTTTGGCTAAGACATAGGAATGAAGCTATACTAGCAGAACCAAGCCAAAAGCAGCTCGTCCCAAAGGACTCGAGCTGCTTTTTGGCTTGGTTCTTTTTTGACTTCGGCAAGGAACCCGAACCTCAAAAAAAGCCCATGCAAAAGTCAAAAATGGAACGTTTAAGGTTTCCGTGGTAGCGGTTACAATTTGAGTGACAAGGAGGAGTGGTTGTAGTGATAACAAATAGAATGAGCCAAACGCAGGCTATCACGAAAAGAACAAGGGGCCGTTCATTAACGACAAAAAGGTGGCTGTGGTGTTATGCCTTCCTGCTGCCGCAAGCCTTACTGTATGTATCCTTTACGTTATATCCTATGGTGATGAGCTATGTATACGCTTTTTATGAGTGGAGCGGCATCGGCCCTGTCGATGATTTTGTCGGCTTCGAGAACTTTAAGGAAACCCTGCTAGACCCGTTGTTTTGGAATGCATTTAAAAACAGCTTTATTTACATGGGGTCGCTCGTTCTCGTCCAAGTCCCGCTTGCCCTGCTGCTGGCCTTGTTATTAAGCGCTTCCTGGCTGAAGGGCTCGGCCGCGTATCGTACGATTTTTTTCCTGCCTGTCGTGACGACGACGGCTATTGTCGGTCTTGTGATGAAGTTTATATTCGGGGCTTACAAAGGGTTGGTTAACGAGGTATTGCTGGCGGTCGGATTGATAGATGCTCCGGTCGACTGGCTCGGCAACGCCGATACAGCCTTGCTCATCGTAGTCGTTGTGGGAATCTGGAAGTATTTCGGGATCAAAGTGATTTACTGGCTATCGGGTATTTCGGCGTTGCCGAAAGATTTATATGAAGCTGCAAAAGTGGATGGCGCTTCAACGATCCAATGCTTCCGGTTCATTACCATCCCGCTGCTAATTCCTATAGGAACCGTTATTGTTCTGTTGTCAGCCGTGAATGCGCTTCATGTGTTCGATCTGGTCCAAGCCATGACGGGTGGCGGCCCGTCCTTCTCAACGGATATGGTTGACGTTTATATTTACCGGTATGCCTTCGGGGGCGGCGGAGAGTCCAGAATCGGATTTGCCTCGGCAGCTGGAGTTGTATATGGCTTTGCTATCTTGTTCGTATCGCTGGCTCTCGGACTGCTCTCTCGTCTGGCTGGCGGCAAGAAGAGAGGCGCGCAGCATTAATGCACGGTAAGGTCACACATCTTGGATGAGGAAGGGATAAGAAATGTACGCTACAAAATCTGTGAAGAAGCTAATGACTCCCCTTATACACCTGCTGTTAATCGTTGTAGGCTTGATCTGGATCTATCCTTTTATCTGGATGGTCATGGCATCGTTTAAGACGAACTCCGAATACATCTCAGGCGGATTATCGATCTTGCCCAAATCGTTTCAATTGGATAACTATGTAAGAGCCTGGGAGACGGCCCAGTTTTCCGTTTACTTCTACAATACGGTGATCATGTCGGTTTCCGTTGTCCTCATTGTGGTCTTGCTATGTGCGATGACTGGCTACGTGCTGGGGCGATTCGAATTCCCGGGTCGCAAAGCGGTTCTTATTCTCGTAGCAGCTACGTTGTTCCTGCCCAAGGGCTACACGGTTATTCCGATCTATACGCTAGTGAACTCGCTCGGACTAAATAATACCCTTGCCGGGGTCATACTTGCGGAAGCCGGCGGAGCGCATGTGTTATTTATCTTATTGTTTACGGCCTTCTATCGGGGCATCCCAAGGGAGCTGGAAGAAGCGGCGCAGATTGACGGAGCAGGCTTTCTGCGTACCTTTTTTCAAGTCATGCTTCCGCTTTCGAAGCCGACGATCGCGACTACAGGAATATTACAGTTCATGTACACTTGGAATTCCTTCTTGATTCCGTTAGTATTTACTTTAAGCAAACCGGAATTAAGAACGCTGGGCGTAGGGATGTATCAGTTTGTCGGCGAGCATTCCGTGGACTGGACCGGTGCGGCTGCGGCGGCAAGCATCTCTCTCGTTCCGATCATTCTCATCTTCGTGTTCTTCCAGCGCTATTTCGTTGAGGGGATTGCCGGTGCCGTCAAAGGATAGGAGAGGCAGCAGGTGAACAGAGCAATCGAATGGTTAGATCAACAGACGAATAATATGAAGCTTAGACCCAAGTTGATGATCACGTTCTATTTCATCAGTATCGTGCCGCTTGTTGTAACAGCGGCTTTCTTTTATTTGACCCTAACTCAATCTCTCGGGGAAGAGGTAGGGGCCTCCATGGTACAGACGACCAGGCAGGTTGATGAAAGAATAAGCTCGTTCACAGAAGAAACGACCCATCTCACTAAAATTATTCAGTTTGATTCGAATACGCAGGCGTTCTTGGATTGGGAGGATCCCGCCGATCTGTCCTTGATTCCCAGTCTTCAGGCTCTGAGGAGCCTTATTTCTACCGTTACCAATCAGAACACTCACCTGCGCAGCATTCATGTGATTAACGATCACGGTAATTTCCTCGCTGAGAGCAAGGATATGTTCAAGCTGAGGTTTGATTTTCTACATGACCCTTGGTACAAGGAGGTCGTCCAGCATAAAGGATTCCGGCTGCTGCCCGCGCATGAGCAAAATTATGTGCAAGGGGCATCGGTCGTATCGTTTGCAGGCCGAATATTTAAAGTTTCCGATCTTAAGGAAAGCGGCACGTTGCTGCTCGATTTTGATACGCAATTTTTATCCAGTATGATTGATACGATCCAGGTTGGGAAAACAGGGTCCGTTTATTTGATCTCTCGGGAAGGGAAGTCTGTCGTCAGCCCTGGTGAGGATGGAGAATCTCAAAGCCTGATCAAGCAGCTCTACTCGCAGCCTGCATTTAACCAGGACCAAGGCTACCTGCTTACGAAGATTAACGAAGTGAATACGCTCGTAGGCTTCTCCACCTCCAAAACCACAGGGTGGAAAATTGTCGCGGCTGTTCCCTTCCATGAGCTGTCAGGGAAGATCGAAGCCTTGAAATGGATTATCCTTGTCCTGGTCTGCGTGGCTCTTTGTTTTATTGTCATCCTAGCGAAATATTTGAGTCAAGCTATCACCAGCCCTATGATTCGACTGGCCGAATATATGAAGCGTGTGGAGAAAGGGGATTTATCCGCCCGTGTGCCTATCGACCGAGGGGATGAGCTGGGCTTATTGACGCGGCGCTTTAACCATATGCTCGAGCAGGTTCAGGTATTGGAAGAAGTCGTCTATTTGTCGGAGATCAGGGAGACCAGGCTCCAGCTATTGAATCGGGAGTCCGAGCTGAAAGCCTTGCAGATGCAGATTAACCCGCATTTTCTACATAACACGTTAAACACGATAAAGTGCGTTGGAGAAGTGTATGACGTGAAGGAAGTCGCCATCATGAGCGAGGGCTTGTCCGAAATGTTCAGGTATAGCATTGACACCGACAAATATAAGCTGCTTCGTCAGGAAATCGATCATGTACAAGCTTATATCCAAATTATTCAGGTTCGATATCCCGAGCGAATTCGCTGTCACTTCGATATTCCGGCGCATCTGGAAGAACAGCCGGTGCTTAAGCTAATTCTTCAGCCCCTGGTTGAAAATGCGATTGAGCATGGCTTGATCCCCAAGTCATCGGATGGAGATATTTGGATATCCGCGTCGGTAACTAATCGGAAAGAGCTTGTTTTACGTGTCGTGGATAACGGAGTAGGCCTTACCTCGGAGCGCTTGCGGGAGATCAAGCAAAAGCTGTCCAGGCATGGAGACGAAGCTGCGGACGGCGAGGAGCCGCTGGTTGGCCATGTCGGCTTGTATAACGTAAGCCAAAGGCTATTTCTAAATTATGACGGGCTGGGGAGGCTTGATATCGATTATGATTCGTTATTGGGAACGATAGCCGAAATACGCTTACCGTTGGATGAGGACAGGGAGGCAGACATCAATGTATAACTTACTGGTCGTGGATGATGAGTTTTGGATGTGCGCAGGGCTGAAAAAAATTATAGACCGGCTTGACGTTCCCTTTACGGTAACGGATTCGGCCTGCGACGGCAGACAGGCGCTAGCCAAGCTGGAAGGCGGGCAATTCGACGCCATTATCACGGATATCAACATGCCGGTTATGGACGGGCTGGAGATGATGAAGGAAATGCGGGAGCGTCAGTTCAAGCAGCCGGTCATTATTGTATCCGCCTACCATGAGTTTGAATATGCCAGGACGGCTATGCGTCTGGGCGCGGTCGATTATTTGATCAAGCCGGTCAAAAACGAGGAGCTTTCCGCCGTATTAACTAACCTGCAGGATTTAGTATCCCGACGTAAAGAAGGGCCGCCGGCCGAGACGGAGACGGCTGCCGACTTCACCGGGCTGGGCGGAGGCGTAGAGCTTGTGCAGACCGTCCTGGGCACGATCGAACGCTCGTATATGGAAGACTTATCGCTTGCTATCCTCGCCGACCAGGCTGGCTTTAACTCTTCCTATCTTAGCCGTTTGTTTAAAATAGAAACGGGCAAAGGCTTCGTCCAGTACTTGAGAGAGGTAAGGATGAAGCATGCCTGTAGAATGCTAAAGGATACGAGCCTGACAAATATAGAAATTGCCAAGCAGGTGGGCTATTGGGACGAGAAGCATTTTAGAAGAACGTTCAAAAAAGATTTTGGCATGACGCCGGGAGAATACCGAGAGAAGTATCAAAGTAAAAAATAGACCCTCAAAAGTAAAAAAAGAGTGCCTTCATACCCTCGCGGTAAGCGTTTACAATAAAAGTGTAGGAAAAGAACTTGCGATTACATAAAACAAGGGGGAAATCACATGCTAAAACGTTCGGGTTCAGTCACAATGGCGGCCGCACTGGCAATGACGGTCGCGATCACCGGATGCTCGCAAGGAGGCGGCAAGCAAGATGCTAATTCTGAAAGCGCTGCTAACGGAGAGAAAGCTAAAGAAGAGGTAGTCCTCAAGCTTTGGAGCGCCGACTCCGCCTGGGACGGTGCGGACAGTCCGGGGATGCAGGTGATCAAAGCATTTAACGAGAAGTACAAGGGGCAAATTCGCGTAGAAGCGAAATATGCTCCGTGGGAAAGCCATAACACGGCTGTTCAAGCTGCGTTTGCTTCCGGGGGCGAGCCGGATGTGTTCCAGCTGCCGCTGGGCTCCCAGATATCCGATTATGTCAGCAAACAATTGATTCAGCCGATTACCGGGCTCGTCTCCGATAATTGGAAAGGTCAGTTTTATGAAGGATCGTTTCAAGAAGGGGTCAATCAGTTTGACGGCAAAATTTATGCGTGGCCGGTGACAGGTCCGTCCCTCAGCTATATGCTGTTCTACAACAAGGATGTTCTGAAAAATGCCGGCCTGGAGCCTCGGGCACCGAAAACCTGGGACGAGCTCAGGGAAATGGCTCAAAAAGTGACGGCGCAAGGAAAAGGCGACGTCTACGGCATCACGTTCGGAGGGGGGACCCCGGCACGATTCACTCAGCTTACGGTGGCCGGCTTTGCCGTGGGGGCCAGTAAAGGAGAAAGTCCTTTCGACGGATTCAACTTCCGAGAAGGTAAATACGACCTGGACTCCAAGGCCTGGCTGGACTCCGTTAACTTCTTCCTGACGCTCAAGAAAGATGGCAGCTTTCTTCCATCCTCCTTTATGCTAAAAACGACGGAAGCGGAAGCGCTGTTCGCTGAAGGGAAGGCCGCCTTCCTGTTAAACGGCAGATGGGGACTCTCTAACCTGAAAGGTCTGAATCCAAATCTTAATTTCGGCTCCGCCTACACGCCGACACCGGATGGAAGTGTGCCTAAGTACGGCTATACGCTCGCTGTTCCGGAACGGGCTTACGTCGTAGCGAAGAACACGAAGCATGCCAAAGAGGTCGGGATCTTAATTGAGGAAGCGATTGCATCCAAGGAATTTTACAACATCTTCATGAAGCAAGGGATCTCTTTAACGCCGATGCCGGCTGTCAATGCGGACGAGAGCAATTATCCGTTTCCCGAATTAAAAGAGTTTGTCAACGTTCATAACGAGGCATGGGTACTCGGGCCTGATCCGATAGCACGCAACCCGGAGCTCGTTCCCGTATCCAACAAAATCGGTAATTTGGTACAAGACAAGATGAAGCCGAACACAGGCGAAGTGCTGCAAATGATTTTGAACGGTAAAGCGACTAACGTGGAAAGCATACTGAAGGAGCATTCCGATAAGATGAATAAAAACTTGCAGGATGCGGTAAACAAAGCGAAAGCGGATGGCGCCAAGGTAGATATGAAGGATTTTCATTTCCCAGAATGGGATGGAAGCAGTAACTACAAGGAAGTTAAGTAAGTAGCGTAGCGGCACCCTGGCGAAATGCGTGCTGCGTCCACCGGCCGAACCATGACCCTTCAGGGGGGCGGGACGGCCGGTTTTTTTAGTCAGGACAATCGTAAGTCGAAAGGATGGACCTACCTTGAAGCAGCCCCATGTAATTTGGATTTTGGTCGACCAGATGCGCGCCCAGGCGATGAGTCACCGTCTGGATCCGAATGTCAATACACCGAACCTCGATCGAATGGCGATAGAAGGGGTAAACTTCACGCATGCCCTGTCGGGAACTCCTCTTTGTTCGCCGTTCCGAGGCTCTCTAGTGACAGGAAAGTATCCGCACCGTTCCACGGTCCCTGCTCTTCATTCTCCGATGTCAACCGAGGTTAAAACGGTAGCGCATGCGTTTCGGGAGCATGGGTACCGGACCGGATGGTTTGGCAAGTGGCATCTGGACGGCAACCGTCCGGAGCTTGATCTTAGACAGCCACCGGTGATGAAGAAGCGAAGTTCAGATCAAGAATGTCATTGCAATTTGGATTTGAATCATTTATTATGGACAACAAAGGTCTATATTAGTGATAATGAGAAGGGAGGTGGGAAACTTGCAGTTCTCCAAAAGTACAGATTATGCCCTACACGCCTTAATTCATCTGGGACACTCGGAGCGTTGCAACAACGTTGGGATCAAGGAATTATCCGGGGCACTGGGTGTTTCCGAAAGCTACTTATCCAAAATTATGTCCAAGCTGAGGCAGGATGGAATCGTACGTGCGGTGTCAGGGGTGAACGGTGGTTACGAGCTCGCACGGCCGGCCGATCAGATTACGTTTCTGGATGTGATTCAAGTGATTGAAGGAAGACAGCAGTTATTCGAATGCTCGAATTCGAGTTCGCGGCAACATCGGTTGTTAGCGGAAGAGGGGGCTGCACAACGGGATCAGAATCGTCCAAGAAAAAACGAGTGTTTGGTTGAGAAAGTTATGAACGGCGCGGAACAGCATCTGCACCAATACTTGCAGGAACATACGATTCAGTCAGTATTAGATGAGGCATTCAAGCGTTGCAGTCACGAGGTAAACAAGAAGTGATGAACTTCTTGTATTATAATTGTGGACATTATCGATCTATGTATAACGCAAAAACAAGATGTTTTTGTTCTAATTACGGACATTGTAGATCTATGGAGGATAAATTAAATGGATAAAAAGCTTCTCGATGTGGCAATTATTGGCGGCGGGCCGGCTGGGTTGAACGCCGCACTGGTGCTTGGGAGGGCAAGGAAAAAGGTGGCGGTGATCGATGCAGGCCGTCCCCGCAACGCTGTGACAAGCGAGGTCCATGGGTTTCTTACCCGTGACGGGATCAGTCCCAGTGAGTTTCGGCGCATTGCCAAGGGAGAGATCAGCGCCTATCCCTCCGTATCATTCGTAGCGGATACAGCGGTGTCAATCATGGGAACCGACGGCCGGTTTCAAATTGAGACTGAGCAAGGACAATCTTTTACAAGCAAGAAAATACTGTTTACCGTCGGAATGAAGGATCAGCCGCTTTCCATTCCGGGACTGGCGGAGGTATATGGGAAGAGCGCTTTTGTCTGCCCATATTGCGACGGCTGGGAATTAAGGGATCAGCCGCTTGTCATCATTACAAAGGGGGCTATGCTTATGCATTTCGCTCCACTCATATCCGGATGGACGAAACACTTTACCATCTGCACGAATGGACCAGATGAACTGACGGATGCCGAGCGCGAAGAGCTCCTGCTTAATCAAGTCCCTCTTTTCGACTCGCCGATCCGGCGCATCGACTCTAGCGACGGGATCGTTCGGCAAGTTGTTCTCAAAGACGGAACGATAGTGCCATGCACAGGGATCTTTTTCAAACCGAATCTGATTATAGGATCGGATCTGCCACAAACGATCGGATGCGAGATCACGGAATGGGGAGGGATCGTTGTCGATGAATTCGGAAAAACGAACATTCCGGGTGTATATAGTGCCGGAGATGCAGCATCGCAAATGCATCAGGCTATAGCTGCAGCTTCGAGGGGCGCACTTGTCGCCGCGGTTATAAACGGTAACCTGAATACAGAAGCTTGGGGGAAAAAGGATGATCGAATTAAATAAAATTAAACGTGGCCCAATCATGTTTGCTCTGATAATCGGCATGTTCGTCGCCGGTTTGAATGAGACTTTAATGGGCAATGCCCTTCCCGAATTCATGAAATCGTTTGGCGTGTCTGCTGCAACGGGGCAGTGGCTTTCCACCGCCTATATGCTCGTTGTTGGCGTGCTTGTTCCGGTAACGGCAATCATGCAGCAATGGTTTACGACCCGGCAAATATTTCTGTCGGCGATGAGTTTGTTCCTCGTCGGTACGGTCACCTCGGCAGTGTCGCCGGAATTCGGTGTGCTGCTGGTCGGGCGGATCCTTCAAGCGATGGGAACCGGCATGCTGATGCCGCTTGTAATGAACGTTATCATGACCATTTATCCACCGGAAAAGCGCGGAGGTGCCATGGGGATTTTTGGGCTCGTCGTCATGTTCGCCCCAGCAATTGGCCCAACTATATCAGGATTAATCGTTGACGGACTATCATGGCGCTGGCTGTTTTACCTTGTAATACCGTTTGCGCTGCTCGCCATTATTATAGGAGTCGTTGTCTTGAAGAATGTATCGAAAGTCACCAAACCGCGAGTGGACCTCCTATCCATCGTGTTGTCAACGATCGGCTTCGGCGGAATCGTTTATGGGTTCAGTAATGCCGGCGAACACGGTTGGTCGGAACCAGCAGTCGTCTGGACGATCGCTGCAGGCAGTGTTTCCTTGTTGCTGTTCGTGTGGAGACAGTTATTGTTAAAGGAACCTGTTATGGATTTACGTGCTTTCCGGTATCCGACATTTGCACTTATCGTGGTGCTTATGTTTGTGCTAATGATGACATTTTTTTCATCGGCGATCATGCTTCCAATATTTATGCAAGGTGTGCTCATGGTAACGGCATTTAAATCAGGCTTGATCCTGCTTCCTGGAGGGTTTGTGAACGGGCTCATGGCTCCGATCTCAGGCAAGCTGTTTGATAAGTTTGGACCTCGCATAACGATCATCCCAGGACTGGCCATTGTTGCCATCTCATTGTGGCAATTCACCCGATTCGATGAAACGACGAGCACGGGGGTTCTCGTCGCCGTTCACATCGCACTGATGATTGGTTCAGCGCTAGTCATGATGCCCGCACAAACAGCGGGGCTCAACCAACTGCCAAACCATCTGCACTCGCATGGGACAGCGATTTTGAATACGCTGCAGCAGGTGTCCGGCGCAATCGGCACTGCCCTGTATATCAGTATTATGTCGGGCGGACAGAAACATTACTTGAGCGGCGCGAGCGATCCGCAGGCTCCGGCGGAAATCGCCAATGGACTCGCAGCCGGTATCAACAACGCGTTCTGGTTCGGCGGCATCATCGCTCTCGTTGCGCTCGTACTTGGTCTCTTTCTTCGTAAAGGGAAATCGCCGAAGCATGAACAGGCGGCAGGATGAGAATGACCGCCCGCTCCATAAACAAAAAGGAAAGAGTGAGGAACGATCATGAACGATTTTTTCAATGCATTCATTTGGGAAGAAGCATGGAAAGACGATTTCGATACCATCGTAAACAAGATGAGAAGGGCCGGAATCGATCCCGCCAGATCTTTTGACCATAAGGCCAAGACTTTCAACGAACAATCATTTAATGAAGAGGGAAGAAAACGAACCAAACGAATCATGAACTGGCTGGAAGGACAAGGAGTTCAATTCGAAAACAGCTCCATATTGGATATTGGCGCCGCATCGGGCGTATTCTCAGTACCGTTTGCGAAGCGAGGAGCCCGTGTAACCGCCGTAGAGACATCTCCCCCGCTAATCGAATTGCTGGAAGAAAACATCTCTAACTTCGCAGAAGACCAAGTGAAGATTATTCCTGAAAAGTTTGAAGATATTGATGTTCAGGCCAAGGACTGGAACCAGGCCTTCGATCTCGTCTTTGTATCGATGAGCCCGGTCATTCACAATTGGGAGAGCGTGGAGAAGGTGCTCCAGTGCGCTCGAAAGTTCTGTTATATCAGTATGCCGGTAAATCACGCGGAGCACAGCCTCGTGAACGAAATTTGGCCGCTCATCACCGGGCAACCCTTCCATACGAAACTAACGGAAATGGGATATTTGCTGCATCTGTTGTATCTTAAAGGTTATGCATACGAATCGATTATCACGTGGGAAGTGAAAACGTCGGAAGTCTCTAGAGATGCGGCGTTGCAGGAAGCGATGACCTGGCTTGGCCATCACCGTCTGCCTGCAGATGAGCGGAATCGGAACATCATTGCTGACTATTTGGAGCAAGCCTATCCGTCCGGAAAAGTCGTCATCCATAAAGGCGGACGTTTTGGAAAAGTACTGATTCGATTGCAAGATCTGAACATGTACACAAGAGAGATCTGAGTCCGGCAAGGCGGATTGAGTATTCTTCCAGAAAAATTAGAGATCACTTAGCGATTGAGTACCGAAAAGTGGTTGTCTATTTTAAACGCGCCTGCTCGTATGAAGATTCATTCAGGTGGAGACAAACTCTCCACCTTCTCATTGCCCTCATTGGTAGTGCGAAGCGAACCACTACAAGCACAGTTACAGAGGTCAGCTTGTATGGACTTGCCGAACCACCGAAATACTGCGAATAGATGCCTCTTTTGTACATAGGCTACACGGTTTTATTCTCATTCTGTAAATGAAAAACATTCCTTGTTTCTTCTATGAAAGATAACATGATTGGTGAAAGCCACTTGTCTTTATGCCACAAAATCTGTGTGTACACCTGCAAATCCGGAATTTGCCATGGAAGGACAACAAGTTCTCCGCGTTCAACTTCAGCTTCCACGACGATTTCAGGAAGAAAGGCAATACCAATTCCAGAAATTGCACATTTTTTAATTGCTTCAGCACTTTGAAACTCCAGATACGTGATGCTATCAATGCCTTCTTTCTCAAAAGATCGGTCAAACATCGTTCGATATGGACAACCCTTTTCATTGGTCAAGAACACTTCTTCATGAAAATCTTCCAACTTTAGCTCGGTTCGCTTAGCAAGTGGATGATCTGGAGCAGCCAACAAACGGAAATTCTCTTCTACGAGCGGTTCCACGACAAGTCCACTTGAGCAAATTGGTTCATCCAGCATATAAACGATATCCGTCGTTCCCTCGAATAACGTTTGCTTAAGCTCTTGATTCGGAACTGAGCGAAAGATCAGGCGAACACCCGGATGTTGCGAACGAAACCGTTGGAAGACAGGAGGAAGCCGATAGGAGCAAATAACTTCATTCGCACTTATCGTTAGAGTACCACTTAGTTTTGCATTATCATGGACAACACTGCGAGCTTCGTCCAATTTTTCAAGAACACCTTGGGCATGCATTAAAAAGCGTTTGCCCGCAGTTGTGAGCGCGAGTTGCTTACCCAACCGATCAAAGAGGCGGACACCGAGTTCCTCTTCCAATGCTTTAATTTGCATCGTGACGTTGGAAGGAACGTAGTTCAGCACCTCTGCTGCCCGCGTGAAATTCAATGTTGTAGCAACCATGCAAAACGTATTCAGTTGGCGCAATTCCATCGGAGGCCCCCCTTTCTTCTTTCAATTATATTGAATTCTATCTTGAATTCTATTCACTTTTATTGAGAGTATCACGACTCTATACTGAGTACAAGAGATCACAGTGAACATGTGGTTTTTCATTTTGAAGGGAGCGATCATACGATGGATTATGAAATTTTTAATTTGGGTGATGTA
Source organism: Paenibacillus puerhi (assembly GCF_009846885.1). Lineage (GTDB taxonomy): Bacteria > Bacillota > Bacilli > Paenibacillales > NBRC-103111 > Paenibacillus_G > Paenibacillus_G puerhi. The sequence continues at coordinate 6,195 of NZ_WUWM01000044.1, read as the reverse complement.
CTTTTACAATCAGGAGTGACGTTACCCAATGCTTTTCTTGCTTATAAAACATACGGAAAATTAAATGAACAGAAAGATAATGTGATTGTCTATCCAACGGCATTTGGAGATCAGCATGTTCAGAATGAATGGCTCATTGGCAGCGGAATGGCACTTGATCCAGAGAAATATTTTATTATCGTTCCAAATTTGCTGGGTAATGGACTTTCATCCTCTCCCAGCAACACGCCGCATCCATTCGAGAGGGCTAACTTTCCACAAGTAACTATCTATGACAACGTACGATTCCAGCATCAACTACTGACCGAAAAATTCGGCATTCAGAAGATTGCTCTCGTCGTCGGATGGTCCATGGGCGGCATTCAGGCATTTCAATGGGGGGCAAGTTACCCGGAGATGGTCGAACGGATTGCACCTTTCGGAGGTATCGCCAAACCTTGGCCTCACACATATGTAGTGCTGGAAGGTGTAAAATCCTCATTGCTATCTGCAGTCGGCTTCGACTCAAGCAAACTAAACCAGTTGACTTCTGCAGACATGCGCGCCGTTGGTCGGGTGTATGCGGGATGGGGATTATCACATGCGTTTTATAGAGAGGAGCTTTATCGTGAGATGGGATTTGACTCATTGGAGGATTTTGTAGCTGGTGTCTGGGACAATAGTTTTATGAATATGGATCCACATAACGTCCTAGCCATGTTATGGACAGGCCAGCATGCAGACATTAGTGCCAACTCTTCCTATAACGGAGATTTTGATAAGGCACTTAAAAGCATAAAGGCATTTGCTTGCATTATGCCGGGAAGTACCGATCTCTTCTGCACAGCGGACGATAATGCATATGAAGCTGCACGTATCCCTAATGCTAGTCTTAACCCGATCCAGTCAATCTGGGGTCACTTTGCCGGTCGCGGTATCAACAGTGCCGATAATCAATTCATCGATGACAATCTGAAGCACTTGTTGTCACTTAGCGCTAACGAATAGAACGTCATTAACCTAACGAATCGTATTTGAGGTCACCAGAATGTACGGGTTTGACCTCTTTTTTCTTTGGTCGTACTTGCTTTCACGAATTCTGCGAACGCTGAAATTCTAGTTTTTATCCACATTGAATGAATGCTAGGTTTAGTAACAAAAGAAACTGTAGCGTGTCTTAAATCTTGAAAATCATACTTATTATTTTTTCGTTCTCATACCTGTGTATGTTCTTATTTATTTTCTTTTAACAGTACTTTCATCAACCTCAATTACGCCCAAATGTTGCAAATGAGCTAATGTTAAAATCATGTTCATGTATTTTTCCAGTGAAAAGCCAATGTAACCAGCCGATGCGTTGCTTCGTAAGGTTTATTTATAGATTCAATAATCTCTTCATCTGTTTGAAAGGAGTGTTCGGTGGTTGTCCAAGCATCAAGTGCGGTTTCAACCATTTATAATTCCCTGTCAAACATCGAGGTTACTACTTAGGTAGCTGAAAAGGAAACTCGTGCATCCCAAAGAAAGCAAAGAATAGACTCCTATGGAGTTCGAATCGACAATAGCTCATGATGGTCATAACTTCCTTCTCGTAAGCCTAATTTCTTGTGTATACTTCTGGGTGAAATGATATACAAATACATAAATTTTGATCTATGGTTAGCTTAATGTATGCAATCTTTCCATTAAGCTCCTTTCTGAAGAACCAGACTAGTTCACCGGACCCTCTTTCGATCGGATTCAGACGGCTTGTATTGGTCGCTTGGCTCCAAGTATAAAATAATGGAGACACAAGTAATATGTGTCCCCACATTCCGTTTCAGTTTACCGGAAAATGAACTATATATTGATCTATTGCGAAGTAGAGATCATGCGGATCGGCCCCGTATCGTATTGACTAAGCACTATTCCATTACTCATCGTCAATATCGTTATGCCAGAAATCCAGACTGCTTTCTGCTGCCCTACTAAGTTTAACTAATGCTCTGTTTTCACGCATTTTCAAGTACCCGATAAAGTCCTCTACTTTTTCCACTTCCTGCTGTGGTGTTACCGCGATCATTTCTGCAGCAGACGCCCTTTACCTTCGCTATATTTATTCGTGCGACTATCCCTCAATTCCCGCTTCGATCAGCTTCCAGACCGCTTCGAACTCCGCTTGGAATTCAATCCGCAGCCAACTGTCCGCAAAGGCCGGCGCGGAAAAAAAAGAAAAAGAAAGCAAAATAGCATGCAGCCGCCTAACGTCCTCAATGCCGCTCGCTGCCTTTAGGCTGCCGATCAAGTCGCCGATGTGCCGAGCGAGTACCACCGGATTCCTATCGATATAGGTCGTATACAGCTTAAACATTTCCGGCTCGCGCACATAAGCTTCATATTTCGATTGACTTAATATCCAAAGCCAGTCGTGCACGATGTCCTTCGTAGACGAGTACTTGTCAGTGTCAAATGGAAAAATTCTCGCCAGTTCATGGTCCAGCCACGACAATGCAAGCTCGGTCCACAGCTCTTCTTTGCCCGAAAAGTACTTGTATATCGCAGCGTGAGTTGTCCCCAGCTCAGAGCCGACTTTGGACAGATTAACTTTCTCCATCCCTTGTTCGACTACCATTCGATGTGCGGTTTCCAAAATGAGTTTTCTGCTTAATGTAGTCATGATTATATTATACAGATTGACATGTTCGGTTACAACTATTGACTTTTGTAACTCGGCAATGTATGCTTAGTTTGCTTGTAAGTTACAAAAAATGAAATATGTAACTTGAAAAGGAGAATCATTTCATGAAGCTATCCAATCGTACGATCGTCGTTACAGGAGGCACTTCGGGCATCGGTCTTGCATTCGCTTTGAAATTGTTGAATCGCGGCAATAAAGTCATCGTCATCGGCCGCAATCAAGCAACCCTCGATCAAGTAACTAACAAGCATAAGGGGCTCATCGGCCTGCAGGGCGACGTCTCCAATGCGAACTCCGTTCGTGAAATGGCCGCATTCATTCGTGACCGCTACCCAGAAGCCTCGATCTTGTTCAACTCGGCAGGCATTATGCGCGCATTCGAATTGATGGGCGGTAGCCTCGATTTGGAGCAAACGACCGCAGAGGTTGAAACGAACTTAAACGGGACCATCTGGATGACGGAAGCGCTGCTCCCGCAATTGACCCAACAAGACGAAGCCATGATCGTAACCGTAAGCTCCGGTCTTTCCTACGTCACTTCTCCCGAACATCCCGTCTATTCGGCTACTAAGGCAGGAGTCCATATGTTTACCGACGCGCTGCGGATCCAACTCAAGAAATCGGGAAAAAATATTCATGTTATGGAGCTTGTCCCACCCCTCGTTGCGGAAACCAATCTAGTACCGGACACGCAAAGCAGCGGACCCGTTCCCAATATGAGTCTGGATACGCTCGTGAAGCATGGGATTAAAGGAATGGAGCATAACAAAAAGAGGATTGTTCCGGGCTTCTCCAAATTTTTGCGCTTTGCCGGGAAATACTTTCCGGATGTCCTTTCGAATGCGATGGTGCGGAGATAAGGGGTTAATCACCGTACTCAGCACGCCGAAAATAGAAAAACACCTCTTCGTTTGGTAAAGTGAGCATGTCGAATTCCACTGCCAGACCGAAGAGGTGTCATCCATCGCAGGACCTTGTCAGCATCAAAGCTCTCTTTTTAGCCCCCGTATGTGCATCTCCTGATGTGCATCTTCTGAAAAATTACGCTGATGCACTCTCCTTGCACCGAACATGCACCGAACAGGTGTCAAGAAAGCACCCTCAATGCCCTACTTTTGCACCCCATTTGCATAGCTCTCGTGATAGCATGGTATTGTGGACAAGACAGGGACAGTACGTTCCATTGAATAGCATAAAGATGAAAGGAGGCTTTTAGTAATATCTTATTTCCATATAGTCGAGAGCCGACAGGCCATCCGATTTTCGGAGAGCCTGTTTTTTGTTTCGGGCAAAAGCGAACCAAGATCGCCTGCTTGTCCTCCCTCTTTCATTCTCTCATCATCAAGCGCCGGTTCTTTTCCTTAACAGGAAAAAGTTCAAGACGCTTATTTCTACTACGGATGACAGCACCGACATAAACAGATGGTGCTTCTTCTCGCACGGTGTTGCCATGTGAGGACGGAGCTGATACTTATGTGCCCCATGTTGCCGTAATGTCTCGCAACGATCTTGTTATATGTCTGTTCTGCAGTTATTAACACAATTACGTTCAGGATTTGTCACAATGGAGCATTGGTCGGTGCAGTTGGGCATCGGCGAAGTCTGGGAGGAACTATGGGTGCATCGCCCGTTGCCGCTAAATCGTTGGTCATTCGTGGCGGCTACATATCGTCAATCGCAGGGCATGATGCGGTTGTATCTGAATGGGGAAGAAGTGGCAAGCAAAAAGACAACTGTAAAGGTTGCCATTACGCCCGCTCACTCAGACCTGTTGATCGGAAAGAATAACCAGAGCGTCATGCTGGCGAACGTATTCGAATTAAATATGTTTAATGGCATTATCGATGAAGTGAAGCTGTATGGCCGTGCGCTGGACGGCAAGGAGATTGCGGCCGTCTACGATGCGGACGTTCGGCCACACGGCGGCGAGCCTCCAGTCATTCTTTGGGAGGAGATCCGGCTGGACCGCGGATTGCTTAGGGCCGATAAGCATCGGCCCCAATTTCATATCAGCCCGCCTGCCCATTGGATGAACGAACCGCATGCGCCGATTTATTTTAACGGTCAATATCATCTCTTTTATCAGCATAATCCGCAAGGTCCTTACCGTTTTTGGAAATAAGCGGTTAACGTTTCTCTGTTGACAACTACATTCCCTAATGGAGGTTATTCACAAGTGGATAGGGTAAAGGAACTCGAACAGGCAATCGAATTGAAAAGGGATGAACTTAATCAGGCAGGTAATAGATATGGGCTTTTGTCAGAGATAGTTCTGAGATTGTCCGGAGAGCTTGATGATTTATTGAATAAATATAGAAAAATGAACCGTGCGGCTACTTAGCTGCACGGTTTCTTTATGTTCCGGACCTTATTACTATGAAACTTATATATTAATATATTATATAGATTGAACTCATAAAATTGAGAGCCGCACAAATCGGGTAAAAGATATCAAAGGACCGAAAAGGCGGGGATCAAAATGACACATGAACAAGAAATTGAAAAGCTGGCAGTAGCCATGAAAGAAACAAATAGCACTCGCATGTACGAAAGGTATCTGGCTATCCGTTTGCATTTAGAAGGCCGGACGTTAACCGAAATTGCAAAAATTTTAGGCAGATCCTTTCCAGCCATTAGCGGATATTGGAAAAGTAACCGTGAAGAAGGGCTTCGTGGCCTGGAATTCGGAGAATATCCTGGGGGCATCCGAAAACTCTCCGATGAACAAGAACAACAGTTGAAAGAGACGATTGCTAAGCAGAAACCCGTGGATGTGGGATTCGAAGCCAAGTACACCTGGACTTTGAAGATCATAAGGACCTGGATTCATCGGGAGTTTGGTGAAGCCTATACCTTAAAGGGGGTCTCCAAACTGCTAAATCGACTGGGTTTTAGCTATACGAAAGCGACCTATACCTTGGTAAGAGCGGACAAAAAAGAGCAAAAGCAGTTCCGCGAAGGTACCTTGACCGAACTCAAGCAGAAACTTTCTCAAGGAGAAATCGATCATCTTTTATTTGAAGATGAGTCCATGACCGGGCGTATTTGGCTCTGCAATACAACTGGTTTCCCAAGGGGCAGCAGCGAAAAATACCGACCCATGGGGAACATAAAGGCGCCAAATTGTTTGCAGCTATCAATTACGAGACGGGATACGTGATCCATCGGGAAGAAGAGACATTCACGGCAGATGCCTTTCAGCGTTTTTTGGTGGACATTCTACGGAAATATCCAGACGGTCAAGTGGTCATCGTACTAGACAATGCACGCACGCATCATGCCGACGAAATCCAACCGTTTCTTCGAGAGCACTCGAGGCTTAGTCTTGTCTTTTTGCCAAAATACAGCCCGGAACTTAATCCGGTGGAAGGCTTATGGAAATGGCTGAAGCATGATGTTGTGAATAATGTCTTTTTCCATAAGTTTTATGTGATTCGTTCTCATGTCGCTGCTTTCATGAAACGGATCAATAAATCGCCTCTTGAAGTCATAGACCGTCTGCTTGTTCAGGTATGAAGTTTTTCAGTTCAATCTATATA
>NZ_WUWM01000043.1 GCF_009846885.1 Paenibacillus puerhi | reverse complement strand
GTAATCGCCATCCAATTCTTAGTCATGAATCTGGAGAAGCGACTTCGGAGTCTCTTTTTCGTTTTTTTCACCCTTTTTCGATTTAACACATTGCGCTTTATAAATTGAGTTGTTCAGCAAGCCCTAATTACTCACCCGGGTTAACAATTCATAAAGCAGCTGTTTTAATAAACAACTGATATTTCGGTGAAATCTAGGGGAGTTTTAAAGTGAATAATGGGTCTGATATTCAAAACAGTTTAGCTGAATTAAAGCGTTTCCTAGGGATTGATGTGCTAGAACAGAAAAATTTCGGGGATCGATTATTTTCTTCAAGCCTCAGCAATTTTGAAACATCTGTTAGTTCTTCAGTTGATATCTGTGATATGACATTCTTCATAGCAGATTCACTGACACCCGTAGAAACTCCATTTCTATTCATTAGTTCCTGAATAACTGAAAGAGCTGATGGATGGGACTACATCGCTCGTCCTGTATAAGGATTCTTACGGTACCCAATAACCTACTAATCCAGACTCGTTCCCCCGCAGTACCTTGTACATGTTCGACTTCACCTCTTTTTCTGACAAAGCGTAGTTCCATACTCGCACTTCACCGATTTTTCCGCCCATTCTGTACAGTTCGGTTCCTCCCGTCCCTGAGATATATGCCTTTTCTGTCGCTGTCACCGAACGAGTTGTTATTCCCATTTTCGGCTCCAAGTTCTGTTTTTCTCCGTCAATATATAGTTCATTTTGCACTGCATTAGGTACCCCATTATAGAATACCGTTACTACATGCACCCATCGATTCGCTAGGTTAGTTGATGATATACCCAGTATGTTGCTCTCACCCGTATTAAATCCAAAATAACCGTTTGCAAACCATAAGGTATAGTAGTTCTCCCAAGACACTGGCATTACCGAATTGGTTCCGTCCCAGTACATCCAGAACTCTACTGTATTCTTCGCACCTTCTTCTGTATTGACTGTGAGGTTGTTTACAGTTATTTGCTCGCTTCCATTAAAGCTTACAGATTTACTCGGGGCAGGCGCATCACTTAGTCTCCAATAACTTGCGAGTCCAGTCTCATTCCCCTGCAGTACCCTGTACATGTTCGACTTTACTTCTGTTTCCGTCAAAGCATAGTTCCATATTCTCACTTCACCGATTCTTCCACCCATTCTGTACAGTTCGGTTCCTCCGGTCCCTGAAATATATGCCTTTTTTGTCGCTGCCACCGCACGAGTTGTAGTTCCCATTTTCGGCTCCAAGAGCTGTTTTTCTCCGTCAATATACAGTTCATTTTGCCCTGCATTAGGTACTCCATTATAGAATACTGCTGCTACATGCAACCAGCGATTCGCTAAATTATCGGAGGAAATCCCTAGAATGTTGCTTTCACCCGTATTAAATCCAAAATAGCCGTTTGCAAACCATAAAGTATAGTAGTTCTCCCAAGACATGGGCATTACCGAATTGGTTCCGTCCCAATACATCCAGAACTCTACTGTATTTTTTGCACCTTCTTCTGTATTAATGAACAACATATCAAGGGTTACATAGTTGTCATGATTAAATTCTTTAGACAAAAATTTGAATAATAGGTTCCCATTTCTGTCATACTTATAACTTTCTCCCGGACCACTGTATAACAATCTATTGTTACTATCATAGTAATAGTTTGATGAAGAAGAAAAAGATGTTTTCGTAAAAAAAGCTTGCAATGTAATAATTATGGCTAAAAGTAGTAAATATCTTACTCTTTTATGGATCAACTTTTGTGATCGCATAAAATACCTCCTGTTAATCTCAACATTTGATTTAAATCTTTACTTATTTGCGTTCCCACTATTTTGGTTACACTTCACTTATGACTGCTTCGGATAGACCAATCGAGCACAAACTACTACAAAGCTAAAGAACAGGAGAAGGAAGATGACGTGGTTAAAGCTTTTGTGGATATTTCCGACAATTCCCGTCAGCGATTTGACTTATGTAAAAGCCCAGATCAAAGTCCAGAACCGGAGGCACTCCAATCGCGTGCTGGTGGATTTGTTTATCGAAAGATCATCGACCATAGTGTGAGTCCCCATATTTACCTATGTTAGTATCGCTATGCAGACCTCAAAAAAGTTGGTGATTTATTATTGACAATTCAGACTGCACTAATCTGTATAATGAACATCCAGAGAATCAACATAGAACATTCCACTTCCCACGCCGTCCTTCGATCTAAGCAAAACATACACCTGGATAAATTTTGTACCGGCAGGTATCGTCGCCTCGTTTGTTAGCTTGATGAAATTCCCATTCGTGGGAGCTTCTATTTCAGATATGGCCGCGCCTAAGTATTGTTCAGGACCGCCCATGAAATCTATATAGAGTTGAACTTTGGAATCGTTCAAGCTGCTCACATTAAATTGACCACTAATCTTCAAGGATTTCCCTGCCATAACTTGAACTCTCTGCTTTAATCCAATATAGTCGTGACTGGCGATGTTACTCCCAGAAACACGATACGCCTTACCACCCGAAAAGACTGGGGATTGAACAACTGAGAAAGATGCATGTGCTCCGTTAGCAGCTCTGCTCTTCCAGCTTCCTTCTGCATTTCTCGTTTCCTTAAATCCATACTCAAATCCACCATCGGATAACAGATTTGGTGCTTCCTCATTCATCACCAACGAATCTGCATAAAAACTTCCTTCACCCATTGAATCTAGAGACCTTACAAGGAGATAGACTAGCGCATATTTGGCTCCTGCTGGAACGGCGCCGCTGTTTGAAACAGTTATATATTCGTTATTCGTCGTCTCCAAAATTTCGCTCACTTTAGAGCCCAAATAGTGGCCGGGTGCTGACAAGAAATCTACGTGCAACTGAACTTTGGCATGATATAAACGCTCTACATGAAATCGACCAGTCACTGTAAACGAGCGTCCTGGAGATACTTGGATTTGTTGCATAACTCCTGCGTAATAGCCTGGGGGAATATTGGAAGCGGTTATATGTTGAGATTTACGTCCTGAAGACGCGTGCCCCTGGACCACCTGCATATTTTCGGTAACTCCACTAAAAGTAGCCTTTTCCCAGCTGGCACCTACGATATCCTCTGTTTCATATTGTTCAAAATCCCCATTTGATAACATATTAGATGGCCCATAAAACATGTTTAGTGAATCCGCATAAAATATCCCCGAACCATTGCCATCAGTTGCACGTAAAATCACATACACATGAGCCATAACAGCATTTGCTGGAACAGTTCCTGAATTGGACACCGTCATATACGCCCCGTTTGTAATTTCTTGGACATCAGATATCCAGGCTCCTACGTATTGTTCAGGCCCAGATAAAAAATCTACATAAAGCTGTGCCTTGGCATGATTCAGACTTTGCACATTGAATCTACCATTTACGGTGAATTGTCTTCCAGCTATAGCAGGAAACTCTTGCTTAATACCCGTATAGTCCCCAGCAGGAACTCCGGAAGCTGATATTTTAAGCGAATGCTTTCCTGAAGAAATCGGATTTTGAACCAGACTAATATCCACTTGTTCTCCCACTACACGCTTGATCCAATGGTCCGGGGAATCATCTGAACGTTTATGCTCAAAATCTGCATTGATTAGTAAATTACCTTGATCCGAGTATATTTTCTCCAACGTATTTCCATTGTTATCATAACTGTAAATAAGTTCATCACCCGCAGGGGATCGTTCAGAAATAAGTTGGCCCTTAGAATTGTATTCGTAATACATTGCCCCAGCTAAATTACAAGGTAAAAAAGATAGTACCACACAAAAAATGATTAATAGTCGTCTCATCTTGTGAATTTTTAAGCTCTCCTCTCATAGGTCACTAGATTGCTAAGAACACTTGTCAGCTGCTGGCCATCTACATCATCGGCTTCATGCATGCGATTCACTTCAAGATCAAGTACATAGGCCAAATATGTAGCCTTGAAGAATACATCCATTTTGCTTTATGATGTCTTTGCAAACTCCGGTTTCCTCTCCCCAGACTTAAAAGCAATCTATTCTAGACAGAAAGTAGAGGTATGGAGCGCTAACGCGCCCCTGCCTTGGTCTGATAATTCTTCTTTTCTGTGTAAGTAGTACGTATCACACAAAACATACAAAAAATACAATTACCTTTACAGTAGAATTAAGACATAGAAGTAAAATTATGTTATTTTTAACCATTCTAAAGAGATTTTAAGGAAAATAGTCTTAGCCACCTAAACATAGTAAATAATAGAAACAGACGGGATTAACTAAGGATTGATTGTGTTTGTACTTAATCAACGGCTCGGCGATCGATAACCCCTACGACTTTCTTTGGCTATTTTTGCTTGAGCGATATCGCGGCAGAAAGAAACTACAACGCGAAGGTTAATCACGTCGTAGTTTCCTGGATTAGTTCAGCTGATATAAAAAAACCACAATACAAGTCGCATTGTGGCATTAATTTACTTATTTTAAATTTATACCTCTTTACAACATTCATAATCATCTTTCTTGACTTCCTTCTTAAGCTGTGAGAACGCTGTCGGCTTATTGTCGAACTTGATTTCACCTATCACTTTATCCCAACAGTCGATAATACACTGGGTAGCCCTCTCCAATGGTCAAGAAGGGCACTAAGCAATGTGCCTACTATAGAATTACAATTTTAATGAATCCTTCAATTCCCTATACTCATCTGTCGTTAAATCATTTACGGTCACATGAGTGATAAAATTCTCATAATCAAAACCAATATTTATTCTTCCAAATCTGACTAAGGTTTTGCATTTATCTACTTTACCAATGATAGTTGTTATTGCATCTTTGCCCAAACAAACTTGAAAATCGTTGATGTAATCATATATACCTTTCTCAGGAATGATACTTAAATCAAAAACAGGAGTACCTTCCACTGATTTATTATTTTTAATGATTACGTCACTTAATAATGCATTCTTAACAGCCGTTAATGTGAGATTCCTAAGCATCCCAGTTCTTGAGCCTATTCCAATCTCAACCAACGACCTTTCAATATCTCCTGTTCTCCAATACACAGTTCTTTCGCTTGCTAATGAATTCTGATTATTGCCTATTTGGACACTAAAAGGAATATAGTAATCAAACTCAATTTGGCACTCATTAATTTCTTCTAGCCTGCATAATTTCAGTAAATTCATATTTTCCTCCAATCCCAATGTATTATTGAGGATTATATCTAGCATGTTTCACTACAACATTCATTCCGGTCTCTCGTGGGGCTGAAAGCATAAATTCCCAGTCACCGCCACGAATCATTTTATCCAATACTACCCCGTTATTTTTAATTGCTTGATTAAACTCACTTTGGAATTCTGTCAACATCCCTTGACTACTTACTGATGAGGTCATTGTACCAATATTTTTTCCTTCGCTTGTTAAATATTCGTTCATATGTTTTGTACCATTCGGATTAACCCAAAAATCCTGGTCACCGACTTTAATATTAAAAGATTTCGGAAGCGATGTCCCTTCATATGCAGGTTGAGTAGCTTTAATACTATCCCACACAGTTCCAGTTTTACCCGTCCCCTCTATTACTTCATCAGCTTTGGTAAACCATCCCTTGACTTTATTTGCTGCCGAGCTCGCTGCCGCTTTCACAGATGCCACAATGTTCTTCCCATTCTTTGCTGCATTAGCTAGTGTAGTCTTTGCCCCTGCCGCTACCCCCGATCCACCATAATTAAGTACATCGGCAACAAATTGATTGTTTTCAGGACTCATGTACTCAACAATTGCTTCACAGACAGAATTTTCAGCTCCAAAGTCACAAACCTGATTTCCACTCGGATCAGTATACCTCAACGGATTATTATGCACATACGTATAAAGATTCAACGTCAGCGGATTTTTAATATCCCCTTCATACGTATCCTCATTAATAAACCTATGCATACTTGGATCGTACCAACGCGCACGCAGATACTGGAGCTCGGACTTGGAGTCCCATAATTCCCCACTGTAACGAAATGGATTTGGCACACTCTCCTTCACGATCAAGGGATTGCCCCATATATCGTAAGAGTACTCATTCAATTGGGTTTGCCCGGTGCTGTCTCGTAGTTCCGTTACATCCCCATGCCCGTTATGAAGATAATAAGATAACGCTTGGCCATCGTCCATAGCCACTAGACCTAAACCACGGATGTACCTTGCTTTCCATTCTGCTTGGCCTTGAATAAGGCTCCCCTCAGCAATTACCTGACCCCCGTTGTAATAATATCTGGATGCTTCTCCTTGACTTGTTCGTTCCCATAACAAGCCATCACCGTTATAACGGTATGTTGTTGTTTGGCCATTCCTCGTAACACTCGTTAATCGATCCCGCTTATCATAAGTGTATGCCACATCCGGCAATAACAAGCCTCCGCTTTCTTTACTTCTCGAAGTAGAGATACGATTCAGCTCATCATACGTAAACGTTGATTGTTCCCCATTCGTTGAGATCGAAGTCTGGTTACCATCAGCATCATAACTGTATGCATAATTGCTCAGTGCTTGACCTCCAGGCTTCTTCTGGACCAGGGTGCTTAGATGAAGTCCATCGTATGTAAAATCTGAGACCACTCCGTTAGCTTGAGCAATTTGCTTGAGCTTGTTATTTTTCCAATACGAATATTGAACGTAAGGGAGTCCGTTACTTGTAGGTGCCACAGACTGCAAGCGATCGCGTGAGTCATACTTAAAATAGACGTTAATATCGAACGGATCCTTGTAGTCAATAAGTTTTCCTGTGGCATCGTAATTATATTGGATGGTTTTCCCGTCCGGATACGTAATTTTAGCTAGATGGCCCGTAAGTCGGTCGTACGTGTATGAGGTTGGACCTGTGGCATCGTTCATCGCCAGACGTCTACCGCTTTTGTCGTACTGATACGAGATAGTTTCACCTGCTATCGGCTGGCCGCTCGGATCTAGCACTTCTTGCCTCTCAAGCCAATTTCGATCGTTAAAGGTTTGTCGGAACGTATCTCCTTTGCGATTGGTGTAGCTGGTTCGATTCCCATTACCATCATACCCATATGTTTCCCTTTGATCTCCGGGAGTAACTAACAATATCGGACGGCCTAGCTCGTCCATTTTTTTTATACGTTCTTTTCCATCCGCGTAAATGATTTTCATTTGCTGAAAGAGATCTGAAGAAGGGTTGTAGTCGTAACGGGTCGTTTCCTGCTTTGCGTTAGTAACGCTCTTCAATCTATTCAATAAATCATAGGTATATATGGTTTTGTAACCTCGTGCATCCGTAGCTTCCAGCACTCGCCCCTCGTAGTCGTAAAGCAAGCTGGACAATGTACGGGTCTGAACGGAAGGCTGACCATTCACGACGACCGTTTTTGTTTCTTTGGTTTCAATGGGTCTGCCCAGTTTGTCAGAGGTAACCGTAATTTTATAACCTTCTTGATCGGTAGATGTCTTCGACAGTAGGAGATCATTGTATTCAACCATACTGTAAGAAAGATCTGGATATGTGGTTTTGTACAGACGATTCCATGAATCATACTCGTACGTTGTCGGATTTCCCTTAGCATCTTCGGAACGGGATAACCGACCGTAATCATCATACTGGTATTTATTCGTGATCAGCCTTTCATTGATCCCCGTAAATTCTTTTAAGCCAGCAGGATTCCATTTCGAATAGGTTTGCCCCCCTGTTTCATCTATGATAAGCAGGGAGTTGTCGGTATCGTTATATTGAATGATGATCGCACTACCATCCGGCTGGTTTGCTTGAAGCAACCGCCCTAATCGATCATACTGGTAAGTAGTAACCTTTTGCCGACTGTCCTTGCGCTTTGTTATGTTGCCAGTATTGGCATCATACTCGTATTCCTGAATGACTTGCGATACAGATCCATTGACTGCTGTCACTTGGGTTGTGGTTTTCGTTGGAAATTTGTTTCGGTACGTACCCGAATATTCGATATCTGTTATGGTGCTCTTAGCATTTCCTTGCTTGGTTTGAATTCGTGTTGGATTGCCATATGCGTCAATAAGTTCATATCGCTTCTCAAGTAAAAGCGCCCCAGCATCGCTGCCGTCAAACACTTGTTCAACCTCAATCTTATTTTGTGCGTTACGCGTGAACAAGGTATAGCGTGTTTGCGTAGCGGAGACAGGTTGTGTAATGCTTCTAAGCAGGTGTGTATGAGGGTCATACCCATACTCGGTTTTGACATTCATCGGGTCTATAGACCACTCAATATTACCGTAAGCATCATAATGTCTTGAACTCGTATATACGCGATTCTGACCTTGTGACGAATACGTCATCTTCTCCTGGGTTGGTTTAGTCAGCCTTCTTGCCCTTTCATAGGTGTAATCGGTTGAAATGGTTTGCTGAACACCGTTCCAAGTTGACGTTTGCGTCATGTTATTAGTAAAGAATACGGTTGGAACATCTCCGCTGCCGCTAATGACTCTCTCGCTATTGAACTGTGTTTGTAACAGCCCGTTGTTTACTTTAACCGAAAAAGAACTATTGTTGTCACAACTCTCGGCATCTCCCACATAAGAATAAGTATGTTCTTGGATTCTTTTAATTGCGCCATTAGTTGCTTGCATTGAGATATATTTTTCTTTTAGCCGGTATTCTTCTTGTTGATGACCAGGCCTACATCTTCTTAAAGGGGCGTCTTCATATACGTAATCACTTCTAGCTCCAGTGGGATGAGTAACTCCGATGAGCAAGCCGAAAGGGCTGTAGCTATCACTAGTGTAGTAATTATAGCGGTTCGCCGGTCCGATTTTGTAGTCATACGTCGTTGTCCTTCCTTCGGCATCAATGACTTTGCCTAGGAAACGGACCCCATCTTTCCTTGTTGATACATATCTTACCTGTTGGTCACCTTTGGTGAGCAACAGGCCCAGTGCATCAGTGTGAATTGTAATAGATTCCCCAGTATCACTTGTAATCATGGAGGGAAGAGCTCCATGCGACTCATATCCTCGATCATTATAGTCGAAGCTGATTGTGTTATTATACATATCTGTTATTTTTTTTAATCTCTTTATCCCCATATTACCGGGCTCAAAGTAATATTTCGTACCTTCAAGCGTCTGTACAATAAACCCATTATTTTCCTTCGTGATAACCAAGTCACCGTTAGGATAACCCTTTAAGTAATAGCCTCTACTTGTACTTTCAATTTCATAAGCACCTGAGCCAAGTTCACCTTTTAAATATAAGTAGTAATGCTCATAATTCTCTATAATATAAGGGATTTCCCAGTTCCAGCCTACCCCAATCGACTTCAATCCATTAGATCCTGAATCAATTGCAGACTTATTACTTCCGTAGGTCCGGGTTAATGGGAAAGAAAGCCCGTTTCTGCTTGAAATCACCATGTCGGTAGCTTCCAAGGAGAGCTCACCAGATACGCTGGAGACCGACTCGTATTTGGAGCTTATCAAATAAGGGGCCTCTTCCGGCTTGGTATGAACCTCTTGAACGATATTCAGAGGAGCCGCCAATAAGTTAGACTGCTGCATCAATGGGGCGTATACCTCACCTATGACAGTGCTCTCAACTTCTTGAGATCGATTAACAAATTGTGGGCTAAGTTGGTTAAGACTCTCTATCAGGTCGGCGCCCGTCTCCTTTTTTCTCTTGAACGCTTCTTTCGCTTCTTCCAAAGAGTAGCCCTCGTGAAGAATCGTCTGAAGATCTTCTTCGGAAACATCAAGTGCTTGCTTCCATGTATCGATCTTATCTTCTTGTAGAGCCTCCCTTGCAGGAGATATAGTTGCTGTCGCACGCACGATCTCTTCCCACGGCAACACAGGTTGTACCAGTAAACAAATCAATGTCAGAATAACGATTCGATAAATGTTCTTCACAATACGTTCCTCCCGTTAGGATTCAATTATGGGATCGAAATTTTGCTCTCGATATTGCCTCTGACATCGTATTGATACTGTGTTCCTATCGGATGAAAAGATGGTTGGATCGGCTCTGGAACACCCGCTGGCAAAACCACCGTTCGCTGTGAAGGGAGCGACCATTCTTGTCCATCAAATGTAACGACTTTAAATGTCCAAGTTCCTCCAGGCAGCGCGGTAATTTGATGTTCTTTCGAAATCGATTTTATGATTCCCGACTGGTAACCTACTGTCTTCCAATTGTCCTTGGATCCCCAAATCTGGAATGCTACCTGTGACTGATGATTAGCATCATTGTAGCTCCAGGTTAGTTTCGGTGCGTTCACCGGCAAAGATTGTCCCTCCGTATAGGAAGTGACGCTGGTCACGGGAAGCTGATTGACCGAAAATGTATGCAAACCGGAGTATGGCGAGATTTCTCCTTGACTGTCCTTGGTCCGAACCTTCCACATATAAGCTTGTCCTCGTTGAAGATAACCAGTTGGCACCGTATAGGAGGTGTTTCTGGATAATTGCCAACCGGAACTATGAATAACGGTACCAGTGGTTGTATGTACAGTCACTTCAAAAGCAGTTTGTCCGTCGCCTGCATCGGGATCTTGAAAAGACCATCTCAATGTCGGGGTTGTCGAAGATGCCGTTGTAAATCCTGTACGAGCAGCTGTAAGATTTATGGGCACGGACGGCAGATGGGAGACGTTGATAATACCCCGATAGATAGTGCTATCTGCTCCTCCTTTTCCATCTGAAACCTGTACTTGTAAATTCCTGTAGATCCCCGCTGGAATGTTATCTGCTTCCGTATTCCATGTTAAAAACCATGTGGGGCTTGTGTTCGTGCTAGTAACGGTAACTGATTTCGTTATGCCATGTAGGGTTGCGGTTACTGTAACCGGATCGTTATCGGAGTCGTGGACAGTTCCGCTCAGCGTGATTGAATTACTCGTACTTCCTTTAATGACAACCTGATTTCCTTGAACGATGCTAATCCTAGGAAGTTGATTTAAAATGGCTGCATAATAAGCCTTACCTACCCCCATGTCACTTAACGATATGGCTTTAATTTCACTCGTTAAGGGTGGAAATAAGTGAGTTACATCTTTAATAGTAGAACCATGTTTCATTTTTACTGTATTATCATGATACAAGACATAATACTCGGTACGAGTTGGCCAAAAGTCATCGTCAATAGCAATTGATTTTGCATTAATAAGGCTTGGAAATTTATCCGTGACATCCGTTACAGTAGTTCCATTTTTCTTTAACACCCTATTGTCGTTATACAATACGTAATAAGATGAATAACCATCTACAGCTATCGACTTGGAATTCTCCAATTTCGGAAATTTTGTACTAACTTCCGAGAAACCAGGATCGGTTTGATCCCTTCTGGATACATATACAACCGTGTTATTTTCGTAGAGGACATAATAATAATGAAAATATGGTGGCGAGGTAAATTGATGATAATCAGCAGCAATTGACTTTGCGTGAGTTAAGTCAGGAAACAGATGGGATACATTCTCAATAAGCGTGCTATTCGTGCTCACCTTTCTCCATACCACGGGCGCCATTGGTGCTGTTAAGGCTTGAAGACTACCTCGTGCCAAACCATAGACTTGCTCTGTAACCGAGCCGTATACGTCATTCTGTACTGTTTCATTCGTCGGCAAGGTCTTGTTGATACTTTCACCATCAACCATGGCCAAGCCGGAGCGAAGTTCAGCAGCAGAAGCCAGGACCTTTGATGAATAAGTCTGAAGCGCATTTACATATAAAGGCTTTGCGGCCGTTGCCTGTGCGAAAGTAGCTAGCTGACTGAGTAGCAAGCAGATTAATAAAGTGAATCGCCATACTTTTAATTTCCATACTTTTAACATGGCCCATCTCCTCGACTGGATTGGTAGTGATACTTTTTCTCACCTGTTTTTTCAACTCTAACCAGTTACTCAATTTGCAACTGTTTTCACAATCGCTTCCGACTTCTCTTCGAAATTCGTATGCTAAAGGCGTAACAATTACAGTGGATGTTGCTTCATTAATTTTTCGTAATCTTTGAATCCAGCTCACTGCATCATCTCCAGTTCCCCGATACTCGTCCACCAATGCCCGTTATTATCGATAATGTTCAGACGATATTTGCTGAAAATGCCCGGACTTTGTACCGTAAACGTTCTCGGCTCGCTAACCTGCCAGTTGCTTACATCCGTCTCCGTAGACAGAACGCGCCAGTTAGTGCCATTGAACCCTTCGAGAGTCCAGCTTCTGGGAGCAGAGGCTAACGTAGACGAGTCATATCTAGGCGTTATCTTGTAGGAGCGTACCAGCTTGGGCAGAGGGAATTGATAGGACAACCAGCCTTGTATGGAGCCGTTAGTAATCCAACTTTGCTCGGAATCGAAATGATCGAATGCTTTATAGGCGGCATAGCTCGGACCAAATTCGCTGCTCGCGCTCGCTGTACCATAAACGCTTTCGTTGCTGTTCATCGCAGGAATAATGTTATGCTCGATCGTTCCGATCTCGTCACCTTCCGTCATTTCGACTTCACCTATGCTGGTATACCAATATCCGTTATTTTGCGTGATGTTAATCCTGTATTCCGAATAGCTGCCCGCGGTCTGGACATTAAATGTTTTGAAGTCCCTGAGCTTCCAGTCCGTCACATTCGTTTCGGCAGATAGTACGTTCCAGCGAGTGCCGTCAAACCCTTCGAAGGTCCAAGACTTAGGGGAGGCACTGATGGCGGTGATCTCGTTCCGAGGCAGTATTTTGTAGGAAATAACCTGCTTGGGCGATGGAAATTTAAAAGCGATCCATCCTTCTACGACACCATTGGTTACCCAGGACTGTTCCAGATCCAAGTGATCAAACGCTTTATAGGGTGCGTAGTTGTCGCCAAAATAACTGCTAGCACTAGCCATTCCGTCGGGCGAGATGTTGTCCGACATAACCGGAATAATATTCTGATCGCCCCACATGTTATAAATTTTATTAGCAGTGCTTTTCATTTCGTTGCCATTGGTATCATAGGTATAGGATAGCCGGTATTTCTGATCATCCTGAAAGAAGGTCTGCCATTGCAGTCTGTTGGAATGATCATATTTATAGTGCGTGCGATCAAGCAGGTAATCGAAATAAACCGGAGCGCTGACCTCTCCACCCTTCACAGCTGCAGCCCTGACGCGAGTGTCCTTTGTTATCGGGATAGGCGTCCCGTCATACAGCTGGCCCCAGGTCAGGGATGGTTCTCTGCCATCTATCGTATAAATGATGGAATCCGCCTGTTCGGAGCTGAGACTGACTTGTGCCGCTTCTTTTTGCAAGCCGGGTGGCAAGCTGGATTTGATGATAGTGGGTTGCTTCCAGCCACGCTGCTTTACCTGAGGATAGGCCCATAAGTAAACTTCCGCAAAGTTCATACTGATGCCGTCACTAATGGCTTGATCGATATTTTTCCAGATGGAGTCATTATTAGTGGAGTCCGCTCCTGCAAGGTAATGAATACTGCCCGGAGGGTAATTTAATCTACGCTGAGCAACGGTCAAGGCTTGCCGATGCTTCTCCATGTTATTGGCAATAATATAGTCATAGTCCTCGATCATAAAAAAATCTAGATTGGGATATTTCCATTGTTCGATAGGTAAATTCACAATACCCATCATCGGTGGGGCTAACTCTGGATCCACTACAGTGGGTATAAATAATAGAACGGTAAACTGACCTGTAGGATAGGCTCCCTTCAACGTGTCCCGCAGCATAAGTGAGAAATTCCCATTCTGCGCACTTAACCAATTCAACATCGATTCATGACCCGACTTGGAATCATAGACCGAATGGAACTCGTGCATAGGATGGCCGAATTGCTGCTCGTACATGTTCCTGGTGGCCTGGTCGTAGAAGGTCGGCGGACTCCCCGGCAGACTGTCCATATACCACCACCACGGCTCTCCGAGTTGTATGATTGGTACTTGTTGATGCTTTTCATGAATTTCCGCCAAGCCCAGTACATATTTTTGATAAAAGGCCTTTACTTCGGCATTCGCAAAACTCAATAGCTTCGGTGTTGGCGACCAGAGTGTCTCTGCGGCCATGCCATCCCAAGTCCTCTGCCACCAGGACGCGGGAGCGTCTACACTCTCCATAGATATAGAAGCAACCACCTGGGTATTACGCTCAGCCAATAACTTTACATAGCTGCCATACCAGCTTGCAAAAGCTTGGTTGAACGGATGTTCCTGAATGAGCTCCATACCATCCTGCCCGTTGTAGCGCTTATCATAGTAATGGGACGCCCCCACATAAAAATCTACAATTCCTCCGAAGCCCAGTCTGCTATAGTCACTGACAATGCGCTCGGGGGTTAAATTATACGAGTCATCGTAACCATCGCTGATCCTGACCTTACCTACCGGAGCAACAGGTTTCTCGTTTATTAAGAAAGTATTACCAGATACATGCCAATTTTCAAATCTCACCTTAAACGGCTTGGACTCTGTGAAATAAATGGTCTCTTCCTCGTCATAATCGTACTCTTGCGGAACAAAAGCCCACTCCAGCCGTTTAATCTGATTAACAGGAACTTTGACCCATTCGGGATTAGGCGTCCAGACAGTTCCCTCGCCATCAAGCTCCTCCTGTATGAACGGCTCCCACCCTGCATATAAGTTGTTAAAATCTATTTTTATTTGCCCCCTGCTGCCAGTGGCAGTGCCGGCAGCTCGGCCAACGGGAAAGGCATAGTCTACTTCAAGCTCCTCGCTCATAGCCTGCTCCCAAATCTCCTGTGGACGGTTTACCACATAGTTCCATAAGCGAACATAGTAGGCTCGGTCTTCAGTTGTGACGACTGTGAGCGTGGGCGCGGGAGTTTGGTCCATAGACACGGCATCCCCACTAATCTCGTACTCATATTCCAGTACGATATTCGTATAATCCGGATCTGTTGGGTATTTGAGCTCCGGATGACTATGAACATCTTCCGCCTCCCAATACATAACGTCAAAATCCTTGCTCGTCCGAAAATGACCGATAGTTTCAAAATTATGCTCATCTTCCGTGACGGTCGCGGCCATCATATCAAAATTAAAGTTGTTTATCAGATATTTAGGCTTTAGCTTGTATGCTTGTTCTTCAGCTGAAGCGGAGGAGTGATCATTGCTAAAGGACATGGCTAGAATGACTGTTACGACCACAGCAATCCATTGTCGATAAGCCCTCATCGTTTGTCACCGCCTGTATACTTCATGTTGATTTCCTGAATACTTTCTTCCGTCCTACTATTCTTGGCCTGCGATGGTGTGGAGTGAAAACCTTTGTTAAATGTATACAACGGCTTCCTGTCTTCCGTTTCCGCATAGGTCATGTTGTTATAGCCAAGCGTAGTATCAGTAGAAGTAAACATGCGGGAAGAACCGTTTGGTTAGTCTTTCTCATGCCCCACTCGCTCCTATTCTTATGTATAATATTATTCTTTCACAAGGCGACTGCATATTCTGCATTTTTGTTAACAGTTGTATTTGTTATTACTAAACATATCCAACAAGCTACATTATAGGTCGATACATAGACAAACACACTAGTTATTTAGGTAAAATAATGAAAAATTGATATTTATTAAGATTTTTTTAGAATTGCGACCGATGCCGAACCTATGAAATGGAAATGGAGAAGCCCGGCCTTCCCGCTGTCCGACACAAAAAAACAAGCAGCCCTCCCCGAGTAATCCGGGTCTGGACTGCTTGATTCTCGTTTCATTTAAGCCTCATAAACCTGAGGATTCTGCCTGCGGCATTCCTCCATCACCATCATCTGCTGACGCACCTGCTGCGGGGTAACCTCGAGCGGAGCGCCGTTCACCAGATGCCGATGGAGCATAAGGTACAGCTGCTCCGTCATGTAATCCATCAGGTTGCGCCCCCCCGGCAGGTCCATCGTCCATTCGCCGGTGTGCCAGTTCAGCGTCTCGGAGCAGTAAGCGGGCCTGCCCTCGGCAGTGACGAGCGGCTGGGTGACCAGCTGCTGCCTCGGTGCTTCCTCTTCTTTGAAATACTTCCACTCCAGCTTCTGCATGCTGCCATGAAGTCCCCCGCGTGTCCCTTGCACGATAAACGTATCGCGAGGATAGGCGCTGCAGGAGGAAATCTCCAGATCGATCGTCGGACGTCCCGGTCCGCGCATGAGCAGCTTTACATAATCCTCCGCATCGCCGAACGTGTTCGCGCGGTCCATGATACATGTGATCTCCGGCATTGCGTCGTTCCCGAAAAATTGCAGCGCCTGGTCGACGGGATGCGGGCCTGTGTTCATCAGGTTGCCGCCGTTATTCGACTGCAGCGTTTGCCAGTCCCATCGGCGGGCAAAGTTGTTGTTGGTGAAATCGATCTGTACGATGCGGCCGAGCACGCCGGATTCGATAACCTTGCGGATCTGCATGAAAGCCGGCTGGAAGCGGGAGTTCTGGAATACCGCGAGCACCGCTCCCGATTTCTGCGAAGCGGCGATCAGCTCGTCGACCTCCTCCGGGGTTTTGGCCAGCGGCTTCTCGCACAGAACGTTCACGCCCCGGTTCAGCAGCTCCAGCGTAATCTCGAAGTGAAGATGGCTGGGCGACGCGTTGACTACCAGATCCAGCTCCTCCTGCTCCACCATCTCTTTCCACCCGCTATAGACGTTGCAGCCGTACTCCTGCTTGGCCAGCTCCTGACGCTCAGGGATGGAATCGGCGATGGCCACGATCCGGTAATGCTCCGTCATCTGCGCCAGCAGCTGGCCATGAATATCCCGTCCGCTCCGTCCTTGACCGATAATGCCCAGCTTTACAATGCGCTTCTCTTCCATTCCATTCGACCCTCTTTCCCCAAAATAAATGCCGTTACGGGTACTATACCCTGTAACGGCATTCGTCTTCTTGCGCTATTTTCATCGGCCAGTTGCTTTATTTTCAGTTGTTTCCGAAAGCTTTCTTGTACTCCGTCGGCGTCAAGCCCGTGCGCTTCTTGAACGTGCGGATGAAGTGGCTGAGGTGATGGAAGCCGACCTGGAAGCAGATCTGAGTCACCGTATGCGTATCCCGGCGAATCAGCTCCTTCGCGCGCTCGATCCGTACCTCATGCAGAAAATCGACGAACGTCTGACCGGTTTCCTTCTTGAACATGGAGCAGAAATAAGCCGGCGCCATCCTCGCGATATGCGCCCCCTGTTCCAGTGGAATATCCTGACTGTAATTGTCGTAAATATACCGGACCACATCCTGAATCGGACTTTCCTCCGCCTCGCCAAGCGCCGTCCGCACAGCAGGACGCCGGAGCGTGCGCCGGTATTCGCGGTCGATCAGGATGAGCAGCTTGATCAAGTTAATCCGGATCGAAAATTCGTAGCCCGGCTCTCTGCGGTCGATTTCGTCCTGAATATCCTGGATCAACTGCTCAACCAGCGGCTGCTTGCTCTTGCCGATATGCAGCCAAGGCTGCAGCGCTTCCGACGGCTCGGCATGCTGCACATACCGCCAGAGCGACTCGGAGAACGCCGCCACCTGCTCATGCACAAGAAGCGGCAGGAAATCGAGCAGGATCAGCTCGAACTCCTTGTCCTCGATAGAGTTCAGACTATGCTCCACGCCAGGCGAGATGATAAACAGGTCGCCTCGGCCGACCGTCAGCGATTTGTTGCGGAACTGATGGTTGCATGTCCCGCGCAGCACATAGGCAATCTGGATATAATCATGCGTATGCAGCGGCTGCTTGAGTTCCCGGGAATGATGACGGACAAGGCTGAAAGGGAATTCCTCCTTCAGGTTGTCCTTGCTGTGAAACAAAAGAATGCCCATGCCATTGCCTCCTGCCCATAGGATATGGCTTAACGATAATAGAAGGAAGGGCGGGAGACAATCGACTTTTTTTACGGTTTATACACGAATATGACTTAATTGGCCTTCGTGGAGGCGATCAGGTCCTTCACGAAGCGGAAATCATGCTCCAAACGCTCATAAGCCGGGAACGGGGCATTGCACTCCAGCGTGATCCATTCGTTATAGCCGATCTCATGCAGAGCCTCGAACAACGGTCCATGATCGGCCCCTCCTTCGCCCATCCGGCACTGAAGGAAGCTCTCCTCGCCATGCTTCGTCCGGTTGACGAACGTGCCCGGCGCTCCGGCTTTGTCTACGCGCTTCTCGTCCTTCACATGAACGTGGAAGAGATGCTTGCCAAGCGCCAGCACAGAGTCCCGCCCGTAATCGGTATCCGTGATATACATATTGCCCGCATCATGAATGAAGCCGAGATTCGGCTGGCCGATCAGCTCCGCCAGCCGGAGACTGTCCTCTGCCGTCTCGACCAGCGAAATGTTATGAATCTCCAGAATGACGCGAACCTGCTGCTTGGCCGCCTCCTCGGCACAACGACTTAACCAGTAGGCCGCTTTGGCGTAGTGATAGTCCTTAGCCAGGAAGGCATTCGGACCGCCTGCGCCTACCCGCAGCATCGAAGCCCCCAGCTCTCCCGCGATCGGCAGGAAGCGGCAGAATTCCTCGTACGCCTGCTCGCATTCCTTATCGCTGCCCGTGGAGAAGCCGCCCATGTAGCCGGCGATCGCGGGAAGCTCAAGTCCGTAGCCGTCGGCAACGGAGCGAATTTCCTTGACGCGCTGCGCGCTCATCGTCGCCGACAGATGGGGCTCGCGAGCTGCGATTTCCAGCCCGTCCAGACCGAGCTGCCGGGTCATCCGAAGCGCTTCCTGTATACTGTAATCGATGAATACACCGCTGAATGCCGCGAATTTCATGAAGAGAGGCCTCCTTGAGCGGTCGAAGGGCTGCCATCACCTTCCCAGCATGCGCCTGACCGTCGCTTTTTTCTTACTATAGCAACTTTACCGGCAAGGATGTTGACCGATCTTTCGAAGACGTTTAACATTTTTTACGCAATCCGTCCGCACACCTTCCCTTCTTCATCCGATCTTCATCAAATTCTCATGCAGCACTCATGACCGAGAAATAGGAGAATGGTATACTGAAGAACATAAGCTCTACATAACTTAGGAAGCGGAGGAAATTTATATGTATAAATCGATCATCATCGGCACCGGTCCGGCCGGATTGACGACGGCTATTTACCTGGCGCGCGCGGGCCTGAACCCCCTCGTTATCGAAGGACCCGAGCCCGGCGGCCAGCTGACCACCACTACGGAGGTGGAGAACTTCCCCGGCTTCCCCGAAGGCATCCTGGGCCCTGAGCTGATGGCCAATATGCGCAAGCAGGCGGAGCGGTTCGGCGCCGAATTCAAAACCGGCTGGGTGAACAGCGCGGATCTGTCCCAGCGTCCGTTCAAGCTGAACGTAGAGGGCATGGGCGAGCTGATCGCCGACAGCCTTATTATTTCGACAGGCGCTTCAGCTAAGCTGCTCGGCATTGCGAACGAGAAGGAAAGCATCGGGCGGGGCGTCAGCACATGCGCGACCTGTGACGGGTTCTTCTTCCGCGGCAAAAAAATTATTGTAGTCGGCGGCGGCGACTCGGCCATGGAGGAAGCGAACTTCCTGACCCGCTTCGCTTCCGAAGTCACCATCGTCAATCGGCGCAATGAGCTGCGCGCCTCCAAGATCATGCAGGACCGTGCCAGAGAAAACGAGAAGATCAAATGGAATCTGAATCGGACCCCGCTTGAGGTCATCTCCGGCGATAGAGGCGTAACCGGCCTGAAGGTGCGCAACAACGAGACCGGGGCCGAGGAAGTGATCGAAACCGACGGCATCTTCGTGGCCATCGGCCACAAGCCGAATACCGGCTTCCTGAACGGCCAGATCCGGACCGACGACGTCGGCTACATCTTGGTTCAGCCGGGTACCGCGCAGACCAATATCGAAGGCGTGTTCGCCTGCGGGGACGTGCAGGACAGCAAGTACCGCCAAGCGATTACCGCAGCCGGTAGCGGCTGCATGGCCGCGCTCGAGGCCGAGAAATTCCTCGACGGACATATGGTGCATGAGTGGAGCGTCAGCCTGTAAGCAGCCGGAAGAACAGGCAGCGCGGAAAGCTATTGAAAAAGGAGTGCGGACCTTCGATTCACAGGTCCGTCACTCCTTTTTTTGCAGCTTATTTCTTAGCTAGCGCACCAGCGTCGATTCGAAGAAAGCCAAGATCGCCTCGCAAGCCGCCTTCTGCGCTTCTGTACCGATCCCGTAGCCGAAGCCGTGTCCGACACCGGGCAATATCGTCAGCTCGGCGTGCGAGCCTGCAGCCTGAAGCTTCCGGGTGAACACGACCGCTTCCTCCAGCGGCGTCAGAGTATCCGCATCGCCCTGTACGATCAGGAATGGCGGCTCCCCGCCTTGGATACGATCCACCGGCGACGCCTCGCGATAAAGCTCCGGCGCCTCGGCCTCCGATACGCCCATAAAGTCACGAACAAAGTCCTGGCCTCCATGAAGAGTCGTGACCGGACAGTACAACGCCACTGCATTGGGCTGCGTATGCCGTGATTGCAGTTCCTCGGTATGGCCCAGCTCATCCTCGAGCCCGATCAAGGCCAGCATCGCAGCCAGATAACCCCCGGCCGAGGAGCCGACCGCTGCGAGCCGCTCCGGATCAAATCCAAGATCAGACGCTTGGCTGCGCAGAAATTGCATCGCGAGCCTGGCATCCTCTACCGCGGCCGGGTAGTTATACTGGTCGCTGAACCGGTATTTCATGGAAGCACACACAAACCCCCGTTGGCAGAACCACTCAGCCACCTCTTGAAACTGTTTCTTGTTCCCCTTGATCCAGGCTCCTCCGTGAATGAACAGGATCGCCGCCCCATTCCTTTGGGTGTCCTCAGGCAGCCAGAGATCAAGAACTCTTGTCTCGGACATCGTCATGGCGTAGCTCACATCAAACCTTGTTTGCATCAACCTCGCATCCTCTCCATCTTTCCTCTCTACTTCTATCATACTCTTATGGAAAAATGGATCATGCAAGAAAAAGAACATCGATGAACTACGCTGCGCCGCTCGGACTAATGCCCGCTTGCCAGAAAGCCTACCGCGGCCTCCGGCTTATCCCTCAGCCAGGCTTGCCGCCGGCTCTTATCCAGCTCCTGCCTCATGTTGCGGATCAGCGCGGGCAGGTCGGCTCGGCCTTCGGTATGCCATTGCAGCGCAGCGGATACATACAGCTCGTTCAATTGAGCGAAAGTAAACTGCTCGGTCAGAAAAGCTGCCTCCGGCAGCGCTTCTTCCCCGATCAGGCGGCCGAACCGCTTGCGCTGCAGATAAACGAGGCGCAGCTCCTCATCCGGAAGCGTAATCTCGTAGGCCCGGTCGAATCGCCCGGCACGATTCATCAGGGCCGGATCGATCTGCTCCGGGAAGTTGGTCGTCCCGATCAGGAAGATGCCTTCCTTGGAGGTAGCTCCGTCCAGCGTGTTCAGGAAAAAAGACCGCGCATGCTGCGGCATCGAATCGATATCCTCCGCCACCAATACCATCGGCGCCATCGCGACCGCGGCTTGGAACACCTCCTGGATCGACGCGCTGCTCGTATGCTCCGTAAGCTGCCAGTAGGCGACAGGCGCGCGCACGCTGCCCGCAATCGATTTGACCAGCGTCGTTTTCCCGTTGCCTGGCTTACCGTACAGCAGAATCCCCCGTTTGTAAGGCACCTCGTACTTCTGATAGAACGTCCGGTCCCCGGCAAAAAACTGATCGATGGCCCGAAAAATCTCCGTCTTCAGCTCTTCGTTCATGATGACATCTTCCCGTTCGACAGCGCGGGTAATCGGCTCGATCTGCCGCTCCATGCCATCCCTCGTATCCGTGAACACCGTCACCTGACGGCGGTCCTGCTCCCTGCGGCGCTTCGCCGTGAAACCGAGGAACGCTTGTACAGCCTGATCGTTGCGGGCAAATAAAAAATCCTCGCAGCTAAGGCCATGCTGGCGGAACACCGGCACCCGGGCGAGCGCCACGCCCCAGGCCGGATAAGCATACACATTGTTGCGCAGCGAGCTGTAGACGCGGAAGCGCCCGCCTTCCTCTTCCCCGCCGGCGATATCCGAATCGACAGCGAAGGCACGGGACTCGACAAAATCGAAGATACGCGCCACATGCTCCGCGCCTTCATACCCGGTGCGGATATCCTGCTCCAGCAGCTGCCAGTAATCCTCGCTTCCGTCATCGCATACATAGGCATCGAACGCATATCCGTACAGCTCTGACAATTCGAAGCGGATCCGGTACAACACATCCTCATACGCCTCAGCTGCTATAAATAAAGCTTCCGTACGGCGATTGACTTCCTTATGACTCATGACGAAACCCCCTTGATAGTCGCCAGCGGGCGGCATGCAGCTACAGGTACAGCCAGACCGGCCCCTGCAACGCTATCGATAATTTGATCCACATCCTTGTAAGCCTGAGGCGATTCATCTACGAGCGCATCCAACGAACGGTGATTGACCACCACCTCGTCTTCGGTCCCTACGCCCAGAGCGGCCGCAAAGTCCCGGACCGACACCAGCTTCTTCGTCGCGCTCCGCGAACGAATACGGCCGGCGCCATGGCAGATCGAATAATAATTATCGCGTCCCCCCGGCTGGCCCACCATAATATACGAGCTGGTCCCCATCGAGCCGGGGATCAGGGCCGGATGGCCGGTCTCCAGATAGGGCGAAGGATTGTCGGGATGCTGAGCCGGCAGCGCTCGGGTGGCTCCTTTGCGGTGGATGAAGCGCGAGCTGCCGTCATGTTGCTCCTCCCAAGCATAATTGTGCATCAGGTCGTACAGCGTCCGCATCTCGAACGCCGTTCCGAGCACCTCCCGGCAAGCTTGTCGGATCGCGTAGGCGATCAGGTGGCGGCTTGCGACCGCATAGTTCAACGCGGAATACAGCAGCTGCACATAAGCCTGTGCGGATGGGTCGGAGAGCGGCGCATAGACCAGCTTAGGGTCGGCCGTGCCAAGGCCAAGCCTGCGCATCACCTTCAGCAGCTCGGTCGTGCCGTACCGGCTCACCGCGCCGCCCCAGGCACGGGAGCCGGAGTGGATCATGACGACTACCTGGCCATCAAAAAGTCCCCAGCGCTCCGCCAGCTCCCGGCTGCGCTCATCGATCTCTACTGCCTGCAGCTCGGCAAAGTGATTACCTCCGCCGAGCGTCCCCAACTGGCGATGCGCACGATGCCATACCCGGTCGGGGAACCGGTCAAGCACGCCTTCGTCGAAGCGATACCGGGCACACTCCACATGGGTAAGCGACGTCGATTGCTTGGGCGTGTAATGGTCCGGCACGTATTTGTTCGGAAGACCGCGCAGTCCTTTGATCAGAACATGCTCCAGCCGAATGTCCGAGTAATGCCCCCTCGCATGCTCTTCGGCAGGCAAATAGTGATCGATGGCCCGCACCAGCTTGCGGCGCAGTCGGATGTCCCGCAGCTCGTCGCGATGCATATTGGTCAGATGCAGCCTCATCCCGCAGCCGATATCGCTGCCGACGATCGATGGGGATACATAGCCTCCATCGGTATTCCAGACCGCCGTCGTGCCGATGCAGGTCCCTTCCCCGACATGCACGTCCGGGGTGTAGCTCATATAGGTCAAGCCTGGAATTTGCAAATTGTTATTAGCCATGGCGAAAACCCGGTAATCCAGCGAACGGAATATTTCCTCGCTCGCATATACATGCAGCTTGCCCGCAGGCAGCTGCAGTTCTCGGTAGCAGGCTTCCTCAGCCTGCTCTGTGTAAGGTCGAACTATCATATAATGTATACATTCCTCTCTGTAATCGGATAACACAAATAACCGTAAGCCTCATCGCCTACGGTTATAAAGAACAAGCGGCTGAATCGGGTAAGGAGCGGGCGCAGCAGCAGATGCACGGCCTTCCCCTGCCCCGGGATAAGCCCTGGTTCTATGTGGTCCGGCAAGGCCGATGCGACGCGCCCGCGTATGAGATTAAGTCCATAGGATGCAAGGTACTCAGCAAAACGTCAATCATGTCGATCGGCCTCCTTTTCATCAGAATGTAAACTCAGTATAGCCTGCCGCCCCGAAAAGCGCTCGGGAAAAAACCGTTTTACAAAAGCTTTCCGGCTTGCGTGGTTACCAAGCCAGGCTGTGCTGCCGTGGTCCTCTTGCGGGTTCCCGTCATGGACGCGAATAAAATCCGCGGGTCAGCTCATCCAGTACCCGGCTGGTCCGGGCGGCCGATTCGCCGGTGCTGGCACAGCGCCCGGTACCGAGCAGTTCGTTCACCATCGTCTGGATGAGCGGCTGCTGGATATGAGCGGGAGCGTCGAATGCCAGCGACTGCACGCCCTCCGCCGTCTCCAGCCGGATCGGCTCATGGCCGAACGTAGAGAATACGAGCTTGCCCTTGGACCCTATGATCTCATTGCGGTCCTCATAAGCATAGGCGGAAAAGCACCAGCTTCCGCTGCCCTGAACGCCGCTCTCGAACCGGTACGTGCCGGTCACGGTGTCCTCTACGCCTGCGAAGCGGCCCTCCTGATTGGCAGCCAGCCCCTTGGCCTCCACGATTGGGCCCAGCAGGAAGTCCAGCACATCCAGCGTATGGCTGGCCAGGTCGAAGAACAGGCCGCCGCCCGACTGCTCGGGCTGCAGACGCCACGGAACCTTGCCGTCCTGAAGCTGAGGCGAGGGCTGCAGCTGAACGGTCGAGACGAAGCGCACCTCGCCGATGGCCCCGGCTTCCAGCAGCTCCTTGATCTTGAGAAATCGGGGCAGTCCCCGGCGGTAATAGGCTACGTAGAGCGGCACCTGCGCCTCGCGGCAAGCGGCGATCATCTGCTGGCACTCCGCCTCGTTCAGCGCCATCGGCTTCTCGACATAGACCGGCTTGCCGGCCTTGGCCGCCGCCAGCGTGTAAGCCAGATGCGAGCCGGGCGGCGTCGCTATGTAGACGGCGTCCACCTCCGGGTCGTCGATCAGCGCCTGTGCATCCGTATACCACCTCGGCACTCCATGCCTGCGGGCATAATCCTCAGCCAGCTCCCCGCTTCGCCGCATCACGGCGACGAGCTCCGAGCCCTCGGCTTTTTGAAAGCCGGGCCCGCTCTTTACTTCGGTGACATTGCCGCAGCCGATAATCCCGAATCTGATCTTACTCCCCTTGTTCCCGTCCATCCTTCACCCGTCCTTTTGCGCCTGATTTTCTGCTTGCTTTGCCTTTGCCTTGCACACTTTACCTATTGTAACACGACCTTCTCTTGAAAGGGATCCACTCCAGAAGCATGACTACAGACGACTTGTACTCGGGTGCAAATCCTCCAGCGAGTCTAGCAGCCG
Organism: Paenibacillus puerhi; assembly: GCF_009846885.1. Lineage (GTDB taxonomy): Bacteria > Bacillota > Bacilli > Paenibacillales > NBRC-103111 > Paenibacillus_G > Paenibacillus_G puerhi. The sequence continues at coordinate 20,016 of NZ_WUWM01000043.1, read as the reverse complement.
CTCATATCCGGTGCAGCTTCCGATAAGCGGAAGGAGACATGCCCTTCTTCTTGGAGAAGACGCGGCTGAGGTAGTAGCCGTTCTCATAGCCGCATTGGGGAGCCATCTGCTCCAGGCTCAGCGATGTTTCTTCCAGCAGACGGCAAGTTCGGGCCAGACGCAGCTCTGTCACATACTCGATCGGGGTCATGGCGAAAGCGGCCCGGAACCGCCTCGTGAGCTGGACCGGCGTCATGTGCAGCAGCTCGGCGAGCTCGCGAAGCTGCAGCGTCTCGCAGGCATGACGGGCCATATAGCTCCTTGCCCGGTCCATCAAGGGATCGCCGGATGGCGGCAGGGAATCCCCGGACGGCTGCTCCGGGGACTCTGGAGCCTTTTCCAGCAGCGTCCACAGCCATATGTCGTTTACGGCATGACGCTTCAGCAGCTCGACGTCTTCCGGCGTCCCCCCTCCTCTGCCGTGCAGCAGCATGCAATCGGCGGCCAGCCGCTGCTTGTCCCGAAATGTCCACCGGCCCGCCATATCGGGCAGCGATGCTGCCGCCTCATCGGCGGCTCGGCCGGAGAGCGAGCTGACAGCCCGGGAACTTCCGGATGATCCATCCGCGTCCTCCCTTGCCTGCTCCTCCAGCTCCAGATGGAGGAAATGAAACGACACCGGCTCCACCACCTGCCGGTGGAAACGAACCTTCGGCGGGCAGAGGACCACATCCCCTGCGCCCGCCTCGCCCGCATGCCCGCCGATCCGGAAGGCAAAGCGGCCTTCCTCCGGGACAAACATCGTCCAATACCGGTACGTATCGTACTCTAAGGCGAATTGGTGCTTGCGATGCCAATACATATGGGATATCAGCCGGACATTTCGCACAGGCAGCGCCTCCCTCTTTATTTGAAATTAAGTATAAACCATTTTGAAATTCCATGCATTACATCGGATTTATGAATGTTCTATTATGAAATTATAGATATCATACTAATCCAGAAGAGGTGTTCACTATGCTTCAGGAAACGATAAAAGCCGATATTACCGTAGTAGGCGGGGGACTATCCGGGATCAGCGCAGCCATCGCAGCCGCCAGACTGGGCCAGTCGGTCGTCCTGGTTCATAACCGTCCGGTGCTTGGAGGAAACTCCAGCAGCGAGGTGCGCGTCTGGGTATGCGGAGCAACCGCTCACGGAACAAACCGCTACGCGCGGGAGACCGGCATCATGGGCGAGCTGTTTGTGGAGAACCAGTTCCGCAATATCGACGGCAACCCGTATTTCTGGGACCTCGTCCTGCTGGAGGCCGTCCGGGCCGAGCCGAATATCCGGCTGCTGCTGAATACGGATGTACATGAGGTGGAAGCGGAGGGCGATGCCGACGACCGTCGTATCCTGTCGGTAACGGGCTGGATGATGGGCTCCGAACGCCGTATCCGCCTGGAAAGCGAAGTGTTCCTCGACTGCACGGGCGACGGTCTGGTCGGCTTCCTGGCGGGCGCCAAGTACCGGATCGGACGCGAAGCCCGCAGTGAATATAACGAGGATTGGGCGCCCGAGGTCGCTGACGACATTACGCTTGGCAGCACGCTGCTGTTCTATACGAAGGATGCCGGGCATCCCGTCAAGTACCACAAGCCCTCCTTCGCCATCGATATCGCGAGCACGAATATTCCATTGAAGCGCATCATCAAAAGCGGCGACAACGGCTGCGCCTACTGGTGGATCGAGTGGGGCGGCGAGCTCGACACGGTGCATGACAACGAACGCATCCGCGATGAGCTGTGGGCGGTGATTTACGGCATCTGGGATTATATCAAAAACTCCGGCAACTTCGACTCCGAGAATATGACTCTGGAATGGGTCGGCTCGCTGCCGGGCAAACGGGAATACCGCCGCTTCGTCGGAGATTATGTGCTGAACCAGCATGATATTCTCGCTCAGCGTCCGTTCGAGGACCGCATAGGCTTCGGCGGCTGGTCGATCGATCTTCATCCGCCGCAAGGGGTATTTTCCACCGAGAGCGGCTCGAAGCACCTGCATGCCGACGGCATCTATCATATCCCGTTCCGCTCGCTGTACTCGGTCAATGTGAGCAACCTGCTGTTCGCCGGGCGCAACATCAGCGCGACCCATGTCGCCTTCGGCACGACGCGCGTTATGGCTACCTGCGCAGTAGGCGGGGAAGCGGCAGGAACCGGGGCGGCGCTGTGCGTACAAAAGAAAGTCTCGCCGCGCACGCTGCATGCGGAGCATCTGGAGGAGCTGCTGCAAACCTTGCTCCGTCAGGATGCTTCCCTCATCGGTATCGCCGGACAGGACCCGCTCGATCTGGCGAAGCGGGCCCAAGCGTCAGCCTCCAGCACGCTGACCCGGCTTGCCGTCACTCGCTCTGCCGGGACTTATCCGCTCGCTTCCGGCGATGTGGCTCTGCTGCTTCCCGTCGATCCCGCGCTGAACGGGCTGGAGCTGCTCCTCGATGCCGAGCAGGATACCACGCTGACCGTTGAAGCCTGGGATACCGGACGCGGCGAGAATTATGTCCCGCATACCCTGCAAGCCTCCGCTTCCGCGAGCGTCTCCGCCGGACGGGAGCAATGGGTGCGCTTCGACCTCGCGTGGGCTCCGGAGCAGGCGCAGAATGCCTTTATCATCATCCGGGCCAATGCCCATGCTGCCGTCCACCTGTCCGACGAGCCTCAGTCCGGCGTGCTGCCCTTCTACGAGCAGAAAGCCCATGCCGCGGCTTCGACGCTTGAGGATCATTCGCCCGAGCAGCCGATTGTGAAATGGAGCATGCGCCGCTTGGCCCGGCAGCCGTTCTGCTTCCGCCTGGCGGCCGAAGCGCCAACGCAAGCATTCCGCCCCGAATGCGTCACCGACGGGTACAACCGGCCATACGGCGGACCGCATCTGTGGAGCTCGGAATCCTTGGCGCCGGGCAAGCCCGAGTGGCTGGAGCTTCGCTGGGACGATCCGCAGCAGCTTGGCCGCGTAGAGCTCATTTTCAACGACGATGTGAATGAGGACCTGATCAACCTGCACCATCACCGTACCGACTTCGAAATCATCCCCGAGCTGGTCAAGGATTACCGGATCGAAGCCCTGATCGGCGGACACTGGCAAACCCTTGTCTACGAGCAAGGCAACCGTAAACGCAAACGGGTGCATCTCCTGGGCAATCCAGGACCCTGCGAGGCAATCCGGCTGGTGATCGAATCGACCCATGGCGCCCCGCGGGCCGAGGTCGTGGAGATTCGGGCATACGCGTAGCCTAAGACGCTTTTTACTCATAAGTCTGGCCGTACTTCTGAGAGAGGTACGGCCAGACTTGTTGGGCTGCCCCTGTAGAACGTTCCCGAAGTAACGTTGCTTGTCCCCTATACCTGCATCGGTATCAGGATCGGCTAACGGATTATGTCTCTTGCACTCATATCCAAGTCAATCCCAACGCTAACGATTTTATACGAAAAACCGTACATATATCCCCGCCTAAGGTGAAAGTGAGCCGTTTTTGTGCGAAAAATCGTATAAAGAGGCGCATATCGTTGCTCGAAGCTTGCGTTTTATATGAAAAATCGTACATACATTCCTGCCTAAGGTAAAAATGAGCCATTTTTGTACGAATAATCGTATAAAGAAAATGTCCGTTAACCGTAACCCCGACGCCGCTCCTATGTTGCTCCATGATTACCTTTCTTTCAGTTCGCTCTACTAGCCTGTTGCCGGACATTCGCCGGACACTCGCGGATAAGCGGCCCGCAAGCCGCCTCCCCGCGCGGGTCTTTTGCCGCTCCAGCCCCTATTTTCCACACCTGCCGGTCCATCTATGTCCTGCCCTCCTCTTGTTCGTGAATCTACTCGGCTCGATCGGGGTAATAACTAACAGAACTTCATACCCAGAGGAGGAGACACATATGGCTACCCTGAAGGAAAACGTTAACGGAATTAAGGAGAATATGGAGCGCATCAAGCAGTCCATCGATCAGATCAAGGATCAGGCCCAAGTCACGATGGAGGCTGCCAAAGACACGGCTGCGGAAATGAAGGAAAAGATCGGCAAGGTCAAGGAGTCCGTTCAGGAGATGAAAGCCTCTGTCGCCCAGGCCAAGGAAGAGTTGAAAAGCACAGGGGCTGCGGCTGCGGCCAAGGTGGCCGCGTCCACGTCCGTTCCGGATCATCAACTGGTTAACACGCTTGAGCTGGAGCTGGAGAAGGCGGGCAATGGATTTGTCATCCGCGAAGCAGGCAAACGGATCGGGGAAATTACGTATGCGCCTATCGATTCGTTCACCTGGGTGCTGAACCATACGTATGTTACGCCCGAGTACCGAGGCCGCGATATCGCCCAACGCCTGCTGCGCCGCGTCGCGGAGGAGGCCCGGAGCGAAGGAAAGAAAATCGTTCCTACCTGCTCCTACGCAGCCGTTCAATTCAAGAGGCATGCCGAATATGCCGACGTGTGGAAGCAATCGTAAATGCCGCCGGTTACGAAAGTTAATCCCTCCTCCGCCAACCCTGAAAGCCGGAAGATGGGGGGGGGGGGAAAGCAAGATGGAGTATTCCCACGCAAAGCTAAACGGCTCTCTCGCTATCGGGCGCAAGAGAGCCGTTTTTTGTGATCTTGTGAATGACGCCGGTTGCGGGTAATCGAATCGCCGACATCGACCAGCGTCAAGGCTTTGGCTTGTCTTCCCCACCCCACTGGAACGGAGTTGCGTCCATGAACAAATTCGGGTTGGCCTGTACATTATGCACCCAGAACGTAAAGTGAAGATGGGGCCCCGTGGAAAAGCCCGTCGAGCCGACGAGGCCGATGATGTCGCCTCGCTTCACGCGGTCACCCGTCTTAACGTTCAGCTTCGATAGATGGGCGTATTGTGAGAACAAGCCCATTCCATGATCCAGATAGATCGAACCGCCCGTCAAGTACAAGCTATCCGCCAAAGCGACGATTCCGTCATTGGTAGCCTTGATCGGCGTCCCTTCCTTGGCCGCCAGATCAATCGCCATGTGCGAGCCGCTCAGCTTGCCGTTCACATACCGCGTATAGCCGTAAGGCGTAGTCAGCCTGCCCTCCACCGGGACGACGAACGGAGCGTCGAACAGAAACTCCGGCTCGGACTTGCTGCGGGCGGCGTTGATTTTCTGCTGATCCGCCTCAATCCGCTTTGTATCCTGGCGCATGCTGTTCATTTCTTCCGTGACCTTCAGATATTGAGTCTCGAAGCTTTTGGCCACGACCTTCAGACTCTGGTCGCCGATGGTATAGCTGCCCGGCTTTACTCCCATCCCAATCGGCAGATAAGTAAAATACCCGGCGCCATAAGGCTGCAGCGGGTACGACTTCCCCTGCCACTGCACCTCGCCCGCCCGGCTGTGCCGGACCAGCACCGTATCTCCCGGACTTGCTTGATCCGGCAAAAGCACCCAATCCGAACGGAATGCCTGCTTGGCTTGCTCCTCCGAGGCATATTGCGCCGCTTCCAGCTGTCGCTTCCGCGCGAGCTCCTTCTCTTCCGCGATGGCCGTCCGTACGGCATCGGTTACCTCGGCCTGCCAGGTGGCGCCGCCATCGGTCGTTACCAGCAGCTTGCCGCCCAGCTCGCCGCTGTCCTGAGCGAGCGCCCAGCCGATCCGGTCCGTCATGAACTGAGCCCGCTTCACCGCGTAGTCCGCCCCCTGATGGCTCAGAGAGACAACGGAAGGAGGCTCGGTATTCAGCCGAAGCCACGAGTACCCGTCCGGCTCCTTCGGGGGCGAACCCGCTTCCGGAGAAGGTGCGGACACAACGCCCGCCCCAGCGTAGGGGATGGTCTCCTCCGGCAGCCGGTCGGTCTCGGTCCACGTCAGACCGCTGTCCGTCGTCATTTGGATGCCATCCGTATAGCGCACCCAGCCTTGATCGAGATCAAGCATTCGGAAGTCCACCGCTTCCTTATAGCGGGGAGCCGGCGGCTGTGAACTGGCGACGGGCTCCCGGCTCTGGCCGGAACCGGCATCTGCGTCCGGCCAGTTGAGATAGGCGGCCAGCCCAGCCCCCAATACGATTGCGCACAAGCCGATAATTGGCAGCCCGGACCGTCTCCGAGTGTGTCTCTGCCGTCTTTTCCCGGTCCCGCCGACCTCCGGAGTCCCGTTTTCCCCCCGAGCATTCATCCTGCAGCCCTCTCCTCCCTCGCCGTTTGCGTGAGCATCCCGGCTTGTTCTACTTTCATGGTACAACGAATGCCAGAAGCAAACAACCGTATCCGGTCAAGTCGGATACGGCTGCCAGCAAAGCTATCGGAACGCGGCTGGGCCTCTACCTCAATCAATGGCCTCCATGCGGGCCGGCCCTGCCGTAAACACAAGAAGAGCCGCTTCTTGGCCCATCTGCCGCTGCTATTCGCCAGCAGACGCAGACACGGACGCAGATGCTGACGCCCCCTTGGATGCCTTCACGTCGTACACCCCGTGCTCCACCGATAAAATATGCTCCGGCTTCGGCTTCCCCCGGCTGTCCCGGTGCCCTTGAATATGCACCTCGCTGGTCTCCCACTTCTTCCAAGCTTCCTCCGACTCCCAGCGAATCATCAGAAGCACCTCCTCATCGCCTCTGCGCGTTCTCTTCACCAGTACGCTCATATCGATGAAGCCCTCGGACTGCTCGATATGCCCTGGGCCGCTGAAGCGCTGCACGACCAAATCCGAGGTGCCCTCCTTGACGGTAAACCGCTTCGTTTCGATGAACATCGTTCGACACTCTCCTCTTTCTATTTCCATTCTCCAGATGACTATACCATGCGGGAACGCAGGCTTTCCAACTTCTGCATGCATGCCCTCCCGAAGGAAGACGGGTCATCGGGGTTCTTACGCCGCAAGCATCTTGCAGGGTCGGGGCAGTGGACTAACTTTGCCGCCGCTCTAAGCAACTTCTGTCCTCCACGGATCGTCTAGAGGTCAACCAAGACAGCCAGCCTGTCATCCGAAGGAGGCCAAAGTAACCGTGAGCAGCTATTTCTATCGGGCAAGCATCAAGCGCATCCTGAGCGCAGGGCTTGTCATGTCGCTGGTGTGGAGCTCTCTCCCCGCGCAGCAGGCAGAAGCCAGAACGGCGGCAGCCGTCTCCGTACCGGGATTCACCGTTCAGGTGAACGGTGTCTTGATCGATAACGCCCGTCAGCGATACCCGTTTCTTGTCTATCGGGACATCACCTATCTGCCGCTAACCTGGGACAACACGCAGGCGCTTGGGCTGCAAGCGGATTGGAATGGTTCAGAAGGGCTCTCCATCTACAAAAAGCATTCCGGAGGCGGAGGCGGCGACTGGAAGCCTGCGGGCGTACAGCAGGATTTATCCGGCTCCCATGCGCCTCATCGCAAGTACCAAGCGTCCATCGCGGACTATCCCGTTAGTATGCCTAGAGTCGGGCGTCTGGACCAGGCAAGCGAGCCCTATCCGTTCCTGGAGTTTCGCGATGTGACCTACATGCCGCTGACTTGGCGGTTTTCCCGTGAGCTGCTCGGGCTTGAGATTCAATGGGACGGGGCGAAGGGACTCGCCATTACGGGCGGACAGGAGCTGATCGGGTATGTATTTTACGACGATGCCGATTACTTGTACGCGTATCCCCGGTTGTCCCTCGACGCTGCACATCGGGTCTTGAAAATTCCGAAGACGCTGCAGGGACAGCCCATCTGGCTGACCGAAGCTGAGAGCCGGCCTCTGGAGGAGAAGATGTATACCGGCAGACGAGACGTCGGGTCAGAGCCCGTTACGCTGGAGCAAAGGGGAAATGAGCTGTATATCGGCGACAGCGACACCCTGCTGCACAAGCTCACCGAAGAGGAGAGCCGATCGCTGGGTGAGTACCCGCCTATCTATGAAGCAGTCCGCTTCCCAATCGATGACAAGAGGTCCTTGGTCTCCTTGCACATCTACTGGTCCGTACCGAAGATCGGTCCGCCTCCGGGCAGCTACCATCATTATATGGACAATGCCGGAGCCTTGACGGAATTCAGCAGCGATCTATCGTACTTCCGTCCGGAGCGCGTGCTCCCGAATCCGGACGGAACCGTTTGGATCGCCAAGAGCTACAACGAGCAGCGCTACGGTCCGGCTATGCTGTACCTGCTGGATACGAAGGGTATGCTGCATGACGTCAACAACACGCTTCTTAGCTCCGATATCGTCACGCTGGGGTCGCTGAACCAACAGCTGGATAATCCGGCCTCAGCGGACGGCAGTCTAATCGTGCAGTTGACGGATAATTGGTCGGGTCCTGGACAAAATCGCCTGCCTAAGGAGGAATGGGGCCTCTACCGACTCGACACGAAGCTGAACGCGAGCAAATTAAATTATCCGGACGACGGACAGCTTTACATGGGCTCCGGGCATGAATTATTCCTGATCCGTTCCGGCACGAATACGATTATCGATCTCCCCCGCAACCTGTCACGCACCTGGCTCGATCAGGAGCTGTTCTAAACGATGAAAAAACGGCAGACGCTCGCAGGCGTTTGCCGTTTTCCGTTTTCCTTCCAACCCTCCAACCTTCCGAGCTTCCCTATGCCTAAGCCTTATGCTTCGCGATCAGATCCATCTTCAGCTGCCAAGCCGCCATGCTGAGGTCTACCGGATAGCCCTCGGGATGCAGCTTGCGCAAATATTCCGGCCAGAACAGCGCCAGCTGGCTTCGATGATAGCGGCGGATTTCCTCCAGGGTCGGCAGCTCATAGACTAGCTCGCCCTGTTCAAAAATCGGCTTAAGCAACGGGATCGCCTCATAGTCATCGATAAATTTGTGAATATACGGGTGAACCGGATCGAACAGCTTGATCCGCTCTCCACGCCGAACATCCTCCTCGTGCATCAAGGCGATATAGTCCGCTTCGGCCTTCCCGGTTTGATTGTTGACGATCCGGTAGGCCTCCTTAAGCCCGGGATTCGTCACCTTCTCGGGATTGCCCGATATTTTGATGACCGGCACAAGCTCCCCGTCACGCTCCCGGGCCACCAGCTTATATACGCCGCCGAGCGCGGGCTGATCGCCGCCCGTGATCAGCTGCGTGCCGATTCCCCAGCTATCGACGCGGGCTCCTTGCGCCTTCAGGTTGAAAATAATGTTCTCATCCAAGTCGTTCGACGCAACGATCTTGACGTAGGGCAGTCCGGCCTCATCCAGCATCTCGCGCGCTTTCTTGGACAAATAGGCCGTATCGCCGCTGTCCAGCCGTATCGCCTGCATGCGCTTGCCCTGCGCCTCCAGACGCTTGGCCGTATCAATGGCATTCGGCAGTCCGCTGCGCAGCGTGTCGTACGTATCGACGAGCAGCGTGACTTGATCCGGCAGCGCCTCGGCAAACAGCCGGAACGCCTCCTTCTCGGACTCATGCCCCTGCACCCAGGCGTGGGCATGCGTCCCCTTGGTCGGGATGCCGAACATCATGCCGGCCCGCATATTGCTCGTGGCGTCAAAGCCCGCCAGGTAAGCGGCCCGAGCGCCCCATACGGCCGCATCCGCCTCCTGGGCCCGCCGCGTCCCGAACTCGAGCAGCGTATCGTCGCCGGTTACCTGCTTGATGCGGGCTGCCTTGGTAGCGATCAGAGTCTGGTAGTTCAAAATATTCAACAAAGCGGTTTCGATCAGCTGCGCCTCGAACACCCTCGCCTCTACCCGGACCAACGGAACATTCGGAAAAACGAGCGTGCCCTCCGGCAATGCGAACAGGCTTCCGGTAAACCGGAACTCGCGCAGCGCCTCCAGGAAGCCTTCCTCGTATTGCTCCTCCTGCGTGCGGAGGTAGTCGATCTCCGCCGGACTGAAGCGCAGCGCCCGGATATAGCGAATGATGCGTTCCAGCCCGGCCGCTACCGCAAATCCGTTGCCGAACGGAAGCTTGCGGAAGTACGCTTCGAACACCGCGCGCTTATCCTGCGAGCCATGCTTCCAATGGGCGTACATCATATTGATCTGATATTTGTCCGTATGCAGGGTCAGCTCTTGATCATGCATCGTCTTCGCCTCCTCGTTTTCGGCAGCAAGTTTTTATATCTCCATGATTCAAGGGATTACCGGGGCTGCCCCAGAGCGCTTACAGCGACTGCTTCTCCCCATCGCCGCCATGCACGACGGCAGCCCCCAGCGTATGCTTGAAATGTCCTAGCGCCCACTCATGCCCCGCCGGATTGAAGGAAGCCACCGCATCCTCATGAACAACGATAGCGAAGCCTTTGTTGTAGGCATCGACGGCCGTATGAAGCACGCAAATATCGGTACAGACGCCGACCAGATGCACTTCTTCGATCCCCCGGCTCCGCAGCCGGAGCTCCAGATCGGTTCCGCAGAAGGCGCTGTAGCGCGTCTTATCCATCCAGTAGATGGCATCCTGCCATTCCCGGTAAGCATCATCCAGCGCGCCATACAGATGCCGCCCCTCCGTTCCCCGCAGATTATGGGGCGGGAACAGCTTATGCTCCGGATGGTACTGATCCGATTCGTCATGAAGATCCACGGCCATCACCACCAGTTCCCCCGCTTCGGCAAATTCCCGGGTCAGCTGGGCTATCCTTGTCTCGATATCGATGCCGGGTTGTCCGCAAGGCAGCTTTCCGACAATAAAATCCACCGTGTAATCAATCACAATCAAAGCTTTCATCGTATACAGCCTCCTCAGAGTGAATGTATGCAAAAATAAAATTAATACTTTCATTTTGATAATTTCATTATGACATATTAAAAACTTTTGTCAACCCCACTGCTATACCCATTATCTCGATTTTATCCGATAACGCCCCCGTGTAACCATCCCGCAGGAAGTGACGACTCTCAAAAAAGGCTCGCGCTCTTCCCGAGCATCTTTCGGATAAAGGACATGTTACCTTGCCTACCTCTTGTTATTGTATCACTTCGCCGAAGGGGTTCTGAAACAACGAACCGACCATTACCTTCCTCCTTCCGCGTTCGGCAGACTTATCAAGGGTCCTTGTACCTTTAATTCAAGCTGCGAACAAGCCCGTTTGGCCCGTTTCCGACGCTTCCGGCTCCTCTTTCTACAAAAAAACGACATAAAATACGATAATGATTATGAATATGGATCAAAATCGGTTATGCTAGTACTACTAGCAACGATCGTGTTCATGTTGAAGGAGGAGCTTTCTTGTTGAAGATTGGCAGAAACGAACCTTGTTACTGTGGAAGTGGTAAAAAATACAAACGGTGCTGTCTGGGCAAAGGCCAGGAGCCGGCCATCGCTTCGACTGGTTACACCCAGGCGCCATCGGAAGCAGTGGACCTGAGGACAGAAGCTGTACAAGCTCCCGTCCCCGCACCGACGCTCGAAGAAATCAAGAGAATCGCAGAAACCGGCATCCGCTGGGAAAGCGAAGCTTACGCCCATCTGGCGCATCAGCTTATCTCACATATGGCGGATGTCTATGAGCCGAGACATATCGGAGAGGCTCTCTCCGTATGGGATAACTTCTCCCGCGAGAAGCGGCCTTCGTTCAAGAAGGAAGGGGCGTTCTGTGCGGCGCTCGAATATATGGTCGTTCAGGCGTACGGGCTGCCCGTTACCCAGAATGACCTGGCGCTCAAATACGAGGTATCGTCCTCGACCCTGTCCAAGCGCTATCAGGAGCTGCTGCAGTTTGCAGACGGCTATTTCGATCCTCAATCGGGCGGAGCGACAAGCTCGCCTTCAAGAACGCTCCCTCCGGGGATCGAAGCCGAACGGGCGCTTCGTCGTCAGCAGAACCAGGAGAAGCAGTCGTCCTCCGTGCCCGGAGCTGAGGCGGAAGCGGGCCTAGACACGTCGGCCGGCAAGAAGGCTTCAGGCTCCGTTATTGTCGCTGCCGCTTCTTCCTCCCCTGCTGTACGGGAAGAGGCTCAGGAGCTGCTGTACGCCGCGATGGAAGCCGGGAGCGCGGAGGAGGCGGCCAAGCTGGCTCACGCTGCTCTCGAGCTGTATACGCACAGCGCCGATGCCTATGGAGTGCTTGCCGGTCTTACCGAGGACCCTGCTGACAAGAAGCGGCTGCTGGCCGAGGGAATCGCGGCGGGCGAGCGCGATCTAGCCGAGTCTTGTCCTCAGGGCGGCTCACCGGATGTTTGGCTGCGCGCTGAGGCACGCCCGTACATGCGTACGAAGCTGGCCTATGCCGAAGCTTGCTGGGAGCTGAAGGAGCCCGAGGAGACAGCGATTCCTCTCGAAGAGCTGCTCAAGCTGGACCCGGCGGACCCGCTGGGTGCCCGCTACTTGCTGCTGGCCGCATACCTGGAACAGAACCGGCTGGAGGAAGCCGGGCGGCTGCTGCAGACCTACACCGACGACCAGTCCGTCACCTTCGTCTACGACCGGCTGATCTTCGCTTACAAAAAACTCGGCAAGGTTACGCCTGAGCTAAACGCGCCTTATCGTCAAGCCATGCAGCACAATCCGCATGTGCTGGACTTCCTGTTCGGAGGCAAGCCCTTGCCCAAACCCGGCTCCGGTACGACGACGAGCGCCGAAGAGGAAGCGGCCGTCGTCTATGTTACGACCCATATCCGGTTGTGGATCAAGCTGCCGGAGCTGCTGGTCTGGATTTATAAGCAAGGCCGCTAGCCTTTAGTTGGCGCGCCGCTGCAGCACGCCAAGAAGGTCCTGCGAGCATCTGCTCGCCAGGACCTTTTTTTTGCAATGCGAGTTAATCGGTCAATTAGATTGGCATCATTTCGTCTTGAATAAAAAATAAATACAAAGCGTGCTGATCAATACCGCCGGAAGAAGAGTCTTCATCATAGTTAAAAAATCCCATTCAAAGCTCTTCCAGCCGAGCAGTGAATTGACCAGAGCCAAAAATAGTGCGATGCCGAACCATGTCCCTATCTTTTTCCCGATCCTCACCGTCATCCTCCTTAATTTGTCGCTTTTTTCCTGTTCTTTACTATATATTGTAAACTATTGCCATAAAGGGATTTCTAGTCTAAAATAGTGACCGTAGTCATTCGATGACCAAGGTCACTATTCTCCCTTAAAAGGCGGCGTTTCTCATGTTGTTACGCGAAATCAGGAAACGGGAATTGCAGGAGCAAATCTTTACTCAAGCTATGCAGTTATTTGAGATCAAAGGCTTCGACCAGGTCACTGTGGAGGAAATTACGAAGGCATGCGGCATTGCGAAAGGCACCTTTTATAACTACTTTGCAAAGAAAGAAGAAATACTGCTGCATCTGGGCAGTTCGCAGCTCGAGACCGTGCGTGTGATCGCGGCGCGCTGCGGAGAAATTCCACATCTGAGAGACCGGCTGCTGCTTCTATTCCGCGAGCTTTTTGCCCGCTATACGGAACGGCCTCAGCTGATCCGTCTAACAATCACAGAGCTGATGCGCTCCAGGCTGCATGTGGAGCAAGAGCTACAGATCGTTCACAGGTTCCAGGAGCTTGTTGCGGCCCTGCTGGAACAAGCGAAACGGGATCGGCTGCTGATGGAGCATGCGGACAGTGCGGATTTAGCCGCGATTTTGGTCTCGATCTATTTCAACTCACTGCTGACCTGGGCCTCCTCCGATAAAAGGGGAGTAGAACTGGAAGCGGTTTTCATGCGTCAATTCGATGTGATATGGCAAGGAATCCGCTCCTGGGAGGCGCGAGAAGCATGACGATACTCCTCGCTTTATCGGTTGTTCTGCTGCTCGGCATAGCGGGAGTCCACGTGTACTGGGCATTCGGCGGAGCCTGGGGAGCTCAGGCTGTCCTGCCCTCCCGTCCGAACGAGCAGCCAGTATTCCAGCCGGGCATAGCGGTTACGCTTCTCGTTGCCTTGCTCCTCTTCGGCGCAGGGCTCTTGCTGGCTGTTCAGGGAGGATTCCTCCCATCCATTCCCGCTTATAGGGATCGTGCGGCCAGGCTGCTGGGTATGCGCCGCGGTGTTCGGTCTGCGCAGCATCGGGGATTTCCGATATGTCGGAATGTTCAAGCGGGTGCGCGGCTCGCGCTTTGCACGGCATGACAACTATGTGTTCACTCCGCTCTGTTTCTGGTTGTGCATGAGTTTTGTTGCCGCGCTGCTAATGGGGGAATGAAGCATGACGGGACATGACACGTTTTTGATAGTCGGCGGAGGGATTGGCGGTTTGACGGCTGCGATCGCCCTTCGGCAAATCGGCAAGGAGGTGCGCGTGTTTGAGCGTTACCCGACCGTACGCCCGGCGGGAGCCGGAATTATGCTCGCGCCTAATGCGCTGAGGGCGCTGGAGACGCTCGGGTTGACCAAGCTGATCCGGGAGCAAGGCTTCAGCAGCCCCGGCGGAATGGCGATTCTCGATGAGAAGGGAGCGGTCTTGTCCGCAATGCCTGCCGGCGGAGACGTCTATGCCACCGTAGCGATTCATCGGGCTGAGCTGTACCGCATACTGCTCCATTCGCTCCCGCCTGGAACGGTCAGCTTCGGCAAGGCTTGCCTGGATATGCGCCAGGATGATCGGGGCGTCACGGTGCGCTTCTCCGATAACGAAGAGGTTCACGGCAGTTATGTGCTGGCTGCCGACGGCCTGCATTCCGTCATCCGGGGCAAACTGTTCCCCTCTGTCCGGCTTCGCTATGCGGGATATACATGCTGGCGAGGGGTAGCGGACTGCTGGCCCGGTACAGGCAGCGACTCCTTGTTCACCGAATCATGGGGACCGCTGGGGCGCTTCGGCGTCATCCCGCTGGCCCATGAACAGACCTACTGGTTTGCGGTAAAAAATGCCGCTCCTCACGACCAGCGTTACCTGGCGTACGGCATTCCCGAACTGCTGGATACGTTCGGCGGCTACCATGCGCCGGTCGCCTCCATCCTGTCCGCCACCTCGCCCAGTCAGATGATTCACAACGACATCTTCGATCTGGACCGAATCGGCCCGTTCGTATCCGGCAGAACGCTACTGCTCGGGGATGCCGCTCATGCCCTGACTCCTAATCTGGGACAAGGCGCCTGCCAAGCCATCGAGGACGCTGTGGAGCTTGGCCGCTGCCTGACGCGTCACACTTCCGTCCCGGATGCCTTCCGCGCCTATGAGACCGCAAGGGTGGCGAGGAACAGCCTCGTCTCGCGACTCTCATGGACCGTCGGCAAGCTCGCTCAGTTGGAGAGTCCCTTGCTCTGCCGGCTGCGCAACAGCGCGATGAAGCTTACGCCCCCCTTCCTCCAGCGCCGTCAGTTGAATACCTTATACGACGTCGATTTTACTAACGACTAGTTCCCTGTTCGATTGTTGCCGGATGACCCGCGCACAAAAAGGCTATCCCCTGGACAGCTTTGCTGCCGGGGATAGCCTCTGCTGGTAAAGCTTTAGCCTGCTCATCATCCGCCTCTTCAAGTGTAGCCTTGGCACCGCTACTGAGGAATAATGCCGCCTGCGATCCGGTCGCCGGAATTACCGGCCGGGTCGGACTTTCCATCATCGGCTGCCGCATGAATAATCAGCGACCGCCCAAGAATGGAGTGGCTGCCTCCGTCAAGCGCAGCTCCGGGAATGACATACTCGACCCGTCCCTTTCCGTCCGCCCCGACCTCGAGATTAGGCAGGTCCCCCAGATGGGCACCCGCTTCGTTATTGTGGCCATGCTGCTTGCCCTCCGGATTGAAGTGACCGCCTGCGGAAGCCAAATCCATCCCCGTGAAGGCCTTCTCATGGATATGGAAGCCGTGAGTACCCGGAGGAAGGCCGCTTACTTCGAGGATAACCTTGACTCCATCCTTCTCCGGGATGAGCTCGGCATGGCCGATTCGTTCCCCTCTCAGATCATACAGCACGACGGTCGGATGACCGACAGATACGGAGCGGCTCAGCCCGTCCCAGTACAAAGGCTGCTCCACCAGCTCCGCCGCCTGACGCAGCGTGACGTAAGTGGTTCCCTGATAGACGAATGCCTCGGGTACGACGGTGCCGTTATTCGAATACTCGCCTTCGGCATTCTCTACCTGCTTGCCCTTCACGTAAAAGGACAGCTTCTCCAAATTCACCTCAATTTGCGTGGACGCCGCATAGCCCAGACCAGAAAAAAATAGCGCGCCGCATAGGAATGACCCGACTACTACCGAACCTGACCTTTTCTTTGCTTTCATCCCTTGCTACCTCCCGGTTATTGTCATTCGTTCTGTCCCCATTACCCCTAATCTCCGCAAGAGAAACGGGTTCCGGAAATGACAGCTGCAGGAAGAACGCCGGAAGATACAGCCTAACTCGGGTATTCAAGGAATCAAAGCGGATTGAAGTGGTTGCTCGGCTGCGGCCATCCATACACGGAAGCGCGGCCCTCCCTGACTTACGCCGTGAAGTCGGCAAGGGCGCCTGCTTGCTTGTCAGCAAACACCCTCCTGCCCCTTCAGTCGCATCCGTCGCCTTAACGAGAGCCCGCGGTACGCTCAGCGATCAGCCGCCTCGTTCCCCCCACATTCCCCCGTACCTCCCAATACCGGAGAAAGAGCGCATAATTGTTAGCATAATTCGGATTGCTTCCCGATCCCGGCGGATGCCACAGATGCGTCAGCGCCTCGTCTAGCCGGATACGGGGGCCGCTTAACGTATCCAGCGAGCAGGCGAATGCATCATCCTCGGCCCCCCACCCGATGAATCTTTCGTCGAATCCCTGTACCGCTTCGAATGCGGTTCTCTTTAGTACGGTTAACCCGCCCGTGTACCGCCTCGCATTCTCGGGAGCCTGGTCGGGCATAATGTCCGGCGGCCACTTCGGACGCTGCCCCAGCAGCACCTCCGTACTGGAACGGGAAAGCCTGTGTATCCGGTTATACGGAATAACCCAGCCGTAATGATCCAGCAGAGACATGGACTTCCCCAGCAGCCAAGGGGCAAAGATAAGGTCGCTGTCGGCAATAACAAAAATATCCCTCTTCGCCTGGCGGGCGGCCGTATTGATCGCCTTGGAACGGCTGAAGGGTTCATCCGCCAGCTCCCCGATGCAAAGCTGAATACCGGGAAATAAAGCTTCGTAGAACCGACATACCCAGTTAAACGAGGCATCCCTCAGCCCCCCTTCGTCCGACATATAGGGGATCAGCACCGATACCTGAGTATACAAATCTCTTCCTCCTCTCCTGTCATCCCTGAGTCTCTGCCTCGAATCACGCATCCACCCAGTCTCCCCTGGTTTGTTCGGGAGTCTCGTGGCCTCGATATGCAGCCTGCATGCAGTCCCCAACTGGGCAAGCTCCTCACGCCAGGACTTCCAGAAATCCGGCATTGTAGAATGCGGGCATATGCTCGTAAGAAAGCTGCTTGGTGGCTTCCTGCCATAGGACCGGGGCGGGCACAAGTGGTCCAAGTCTATCCGCTGGCGCTCGGGCATATCCTGTAACGAGAACCCTATACAATCGGGAGATGGAGTGATTCGAGATGGATTTCAACAAATTGGCCCGTTACTGTGAGTTGAAGGAACAGCAGAAGCGTCTGGAAGATGAACTGGAGTCGATTCGCAAAGATATCGTGGCCATGTATGCAGAGACGTCCGAGGTAAAAATCAACGACTACACCCTGAAGATCATTTATCAGGAGAAAAAACAGTTTAACGATCAATTGTTATTCGAGGCCTTGCCCGATCCCGAGCTCTGGAAAAATATATCCAAAGTGGACCCTGCCAAAATATCGGCTCTGCTCAAAGCGGACATCATTACCGGCGAAATGCTGGAGGGCACGTACAGCACCATTCGCATTCCTTATGTGTACGTGAGCAAATAAGAGCAGAAAACGGTACGTTTGTTATAAGCTTTATTCCCTCGAAGGCCATGCAAGGTCCCTGGCGAACACCGGGGCATGGCTTCAGGCTTGATTCCGCAGCTTGTCGAAGTAACTCCGATTGTACAGGATGCTGGGATGATCCGGCTTGAAGGCGGCTGCCTTTTCATTGTGCAGAAATGCCCGCTCGCTGTCCCCTAATCTATCCCAGCAGACACAGAGTTGAAGATGGGGAAGCCACGTGCGTGAGGCAACGTCCACCATTCCACCTCCGTCCTGCTGATTAGCCGGCACGAGCGCCTGTTCATACCAATACTTGGCCTGTGCCCACTGGCGTCTTTCCATGAAGAAAGCTCCCAATTGACAGCTGATCTCAGGCCGCGGGTTGGATAGCAGGAAGGATCGCAGCAGCGTCTGCGCCCGCTTCTCGTGCTCGCCCGTTTGTGCGTAACAGAAAGCAAGCTTCTGACAGGAAGCGATACGGTCCTCGACCCAGCCTTGCCCCCATGCCCAGAATTGCTCGTATTGCTCGATAGCCTCTTCGTACCGGCCATGATCCTTTAATTCATTGGCATAATAATACATGTCCCTCGGGGAGAACCATTCCCCCGCCTCGTGCCGCTTCTGATAGATGCGCAGATTGCGGTCGGTATATGCCTTCTTCTTTTTGTGACGTATGGCGACATCGGATTGTACATACGGCCCCCGCACATCCAAATATTCGTGGACCATACCGATCCATTGAAAATGCTGATCTCTGCGCACCAGCCGGTTTCGGCGCAGCGTGTAGGTGGGGTTCCCCTGACCATCGAAAACCAAATGATACAGCATCGAAACACTGTTGACGGCGGGATTCAACGTTTCTTTCAACCGAAGAAGCTTCTCCCTGTCCTGCTCCTCCACCTCATCGTCGGCATCCAGCCACAGGATGTATTCCTGAGTTGCTTGGGAAAAGGAATAGTTGCGCGCGGCGGCAAAATCATCGATCCACGTAAAGTCATAGACATGCGGCGTAAATTCCGAAGCTATCTCGCGCGTGCGGTCCGTCGAGCCGGTATCGACAATAATGATCTCGTCAGCAACCCCGCGGATCGAATCCAAACAGCGTTGCAAGGTATCCTCTTCATTTCGGACAATCATACAGAGGCTAATGGTTATCATGGCTACCTCCTATAAGTATTGAGACGATACGAAAATAATAGGGCATCCTTATGACGGACGCCCTATTACTTGAAATCTTGAACTGAGATTAGGGAGTTAGTTTAATAATCTCTAGTGATGCATTTACAATAGGTTGGCCGTCTGAAGCAGCCTCCAGTGCCTTATCGGTTCCTGCATTACGGAGAGCCAAGGTTGAAGCTGCGGGAATGCTTATAATAGAATGTCCTGTTGTTTGGAAGGAGCCGGTTGGAGAAATAGTGCCCATTCCAAACACCGTCTGTGGAAGCAGGGCGTCATTCAATGCAATACCAAATGCCGTTTCGACAGCGGCCCCTCCGTCTACCGTAACACTCCATTGAACATGGTAGTTCCCCGCTTCTGCAACATGAACCTCTGTATCGCCAGGGGCAAACGTGACGCCTCCAGTCACCAGGCCGCTATTGGTGAAAATAACATCCCCATCGCCAGTTACGCCGGTTGCTCCAAGTCTGTAGACATAGCCATAAGCAGAGGAGATCGAACCAGTATCGCCCGTCGGGCCAGTTGCTCCAGTTGCTCCAGTTGCTCCAGTTGCTCCAGTTGCGCCAGTTTCGCCTGTGGCACCTGTCGCTCCTGTTTCGCCTGTCGCACCAGTTTCACCTGTCGCTCCAGTTTCACCTGTCGCGCCTGGGTCGCCCGTCGCTCCAGTGGCACCCGTCGCGCCAGTTTCACCTGTCGCTCCTGTGGCACCTGTCGCTCCAGTTTCTCCCGTTGCGCCAGTTTCACCCGTTGCGCCAGTTTCGCCCGTCGCTCCAGTTTCTCCCGTCGCGCCAGTTTCACCCGTCGCTCCAGTTTCTCCCGTTGCGCCAGTTTCGCCCGTCGCTCCTGTGGCACCTGTCGCTCCAGTTTCACCCGTTGCGCCAGTTTCACCTGTCGCGCCAGTGTCGCCCGTCGCTCCTGTGGCACCCGTCGCGCCCGTGTCGCCTGTCGCACCAGTTTCACCCGTCGCGCCTGTGGCACCTGTCGCGCCAGTGTCGCCCGTTGCGCCAGTTTCACCCGTCGCTCCAGTTTCACCCGTCGCTCCAGTTTCACCCGTCGCACCAGTTTCACCTGTCGCTCCAGTTTCACCCGTCGCGCCTGTGGCTCCCGTCGCTCCAGTTTCACCCGTTGCGCCAGTTTCACCCGTCGCGCC
>NZ_WUWM01000042.1 GCF_009846885.1 Paenibacillus puerhi | reverse complement strand
AGGCTGGGCAGGGAGCATAGAGCTTGGATGAGCCTTCCGTTGTCTGCGGCTATGAACGTAGACTGTGAGCGTAGGCAGTCAGCCCCTTATCGGTATAAAGAGCGGCTCACCGGGCGTAAGGAGGCAGACTGCTGCACGGTGAGCCGCGTAGCTACGGCAAAAAGCCATCCTGGCTCACGCGTACCCGCTCTGCTCCGAAGCGGCGTTCCAACTCCTCGCGCACCCGCTCCAGAGCGGCGCGGTCGTACCACGCCTCCAGTCCATGGCGCGCATACAGCTCCCGGATGCCGAGGCGCTCTGTGCGGCGACCCAAGGAGCCGTCGCCGCGGAAATAATCGTCCAGCGCCACCCGCTGGACCCCTGTATCCGCCAGGCGGCTCGCCAGTTCCCCGCTGCAGGGCAGCAGGGGAGAGACAGCCGCCTGCGTCGGAATGCCGGCCTCGGCCAGCCGCTGCAGGGCTTGGAGCCGGGCCGCGATCGGAGGCGCTGCGGGGGTGAAGAGCTTGCGCATCGCGTCCAGATCGGTCTCGACCGTCATGCTGACGCGAACGCGGGAGCCAAGCCGCTGCAGGACGTCGAGGTCGCGGGTGACAAGCGGGCTCCGCGTCTGGACCATGACGAACTGCAGCGCTTCCGAATCGGCCATCGCTTCGAGCCATGACCTTGTCAGCCTTGCCTTGTATTCGGCAGGCTGATAGGGGTCTGTGCTGGATGACAGGAAGATCGTGACGGGTGCCTTACGTCCGGCACGGTCCAGCTCCCGGCGAAGCAGAGCCGCGGAGTCTGCTTTTACGTCCACCCATTGCCCCCATGGGACGCCGCGGAATTTGGCCACGGGCATCTCGCGCACATAACAATAAGAGCAGGCAAAGGCGCAGCCTACATAAGGATTCAGGGTGTGGGTGTACCCGGCGAGGAAGCCGGAGGCCGGATTTAACAGCCGCTTGGGCGAGGTATGGGTCAGTTCGGGCTTCATGCTCATCCTATCACTCGCTTTCCCGCTGGCCGGCAGAAAGCCCGATCCATCGCC
This sequence comes from Paenibacillus puerhi, assembly GCF_009846885.1. Classification (GTDB taxonomy): domain Bacteria; phylum Bacillota; class Bacilli; order Paenibacillales; family NBRC-103111; genus Paenibacillus_G; species Paenibacillus_G puerhi. The sequence goes on along the minus strand of NZ_WUWM01000042.1, from coordinate 46,473 downwards.
GCTTGTTCAGCGGTGATGACCGGGCTTCGTGGCCGAGCAGCTATTAGTCGGAAGAGCCGGCTGGCATAGCTTCCGGAGAAGTCAATTTGTCATAGAAATCGACGAACTTGTCTTTGTCCTCGCTGGCACGAACAGCCATAGCGGAACGCGGGTGGTCGTTCAATACCCCGGCGATCATGTAAGGAATGATGTAGCCCCACTCCCACTTCTCGCGCATCGCGATCATATGCTTCTCGATAATTCCAAGGACAGGACGAACGTCGTACTTGGAGTTTTTCAGATGGCTGACCAGCAGCTCGGTCGGACAGTTGCCGGCCGCGCGGCCCATACCGTATACGGAGGTATCGAGGAACTCGACGCCTTTGCTGGCACCCATGATGGTATTGGAGAACGCAAGCTGCATATTATTGTGCATATGGAGGCCGAGCTTCTTATCCGGAAGCAGGCGCTGGAACTTGGATACGAGGTAGTCAATGTCCTTGTAGTCCATGCTGCCGTAGGAGTCCACGATATAGACGACGTCTACCGGGCTTTTGGCGATAGCCTCGAACGCTTCGTTCAGATCGTTCTCCATGACATGGGTAAGGGCCATGATGTTAATCGTCGTTTCGTATCCGAAGTCATGGAACTTTTGGGCAAGATCCAGCCCCTTGTCTACATCCTTGATGTAGCAGGCCACACGGATCAGATCCAGCAGACTTTGCTCGCGGGGAAGAATATCCTTCTCATCCACGCGGCCGATATCGACAAGGGCGGACAGCTTCGTATCCGTTTTGTTCGGGATAACTTCCTTCAGGAAATCCTCGTTAAGAAAGCGCCAAGGACCGGCATCTGCGCCCTTGAGCAGCTTTGCGGAGTTTTTATAGCCGATTTCCATATATTCGACGCCGGCTTCGCTAAGACCATAATACATGTCCTTGACGAATTGGACGCTAAAGTCCCAATTATTAACCAAACCGCCATCGCGGATCGTGCAATCCAAAATCTTGTGTTGATTTTTGCTCATAACTATTCCCCTCTCCAAAGTCAGCAAACGTCCATGAAACTTTTGGGCTTTTAAGCTTTTAAGTGATAAAGTGTGTGTGTTAACTATAAATATTACACAGCCCGTTTCTTTTGTCAATGATAACAAATTACATAACGTGTGGCAATCGTCCATTTGCCTACTGGCGGCCTAGTTCGCTGCTGAATGGAGGGGGAAGCACCTTAAGGCGTTCCATCCCGGGAGATAGAACGCCTTGTTAGTGATTCCTATCGAGTTAGATTAAGCCTGATACTTGATTAACGAAAGATTTCCGATCAGAGGGAGCGGCTTCATCTCGCCATTAACCGCATGCAGGATGCCGATGATACAGAGAACGAGAACAGCCAGATTAGCCAGGGGTACGAGCAGAAGACCGAGCAATGGAATCAGGCTTAGAACGATATTGCTTGCGATGGCCGCAAGCAGCAGAACAAGTCCCTGGTTGCCGTGGTACATGGCGAAGCGGGACTCTCTGGCAGCCAGCAGCGGCAGAAAGAACAAAATATAAGCCGCTGCGGCAATGACTTGATTCGCCTTTGCATCCTCGGGCGATGGCTGCTGCGGCGTTTCGGTCGGATCCGAAGGATCGACGGACATCTGGGAACACCTCCTTTCCTTAGGATAGGTGAGCGGGCTTTAACCGCTATCATCCTATGCAATCCGGCGGTTTCGTATGAATGCGGCGGAAGAATAAGCTTTTCACGATGGGGCAAGCTAAGCAGAACCAAATTTTTCATCGGAAGGAATGGGAAGTCTTGTCCAACACTTCGATTTTTTTTCAATTCGCTACGAACCATGATGCTTATATGGCTCTTGATACGCTGGAGGAGCTCGGCTATCGCGTGAGTCTTCATACGGAGACGGACCGGACCGTGCTGCACATCGATGTCGAGCGGGGAGATCTGATTTCCGCACTGGAAATAGGGCAGGCGCACGGAGGAAGATTGCTAGAGGCTGACGAGTCGCCCAGCGAGACGGCGGCATTTGCCTTGGCCTACGACCCGAAAGGCATGATTCCTATCCCGGCTCATCTGGTCAACGAGGATTGGGAGGGGCCAGGCGATGGGCCAGATACGTCGGCTTCCGATTATGTCAACCGTTCGAGCGGAGCTTATCAAGATGAACATCTGAGCTTCGATCCGTCCGGGGACGACTACGACGGCTTCGATGCCGGTATCCATATGTAAGCCGATCCTGAACGCCCCCAACACCGTTGGGCCCATCCCACAACATTTGACCGGGAAAACAAAGTTGCCCTGCACCTATTTTTATTAGCCCGGAAAACACTGTTTCTCTAGACCCACTCAACTTTCGTTTGCTATGATGAATGGACTTTGAGTGAGAAACGTTTTTCACAGTAGGATGGAGGGAATGAATCACCGTGGATACCGCTTATGATCACTTGAAAGAGGGCGAGAAGGGCGCGTGGGTTAGCATCGTCGCTTATGTTCTGCTGTCCGCTTTGAAGATTGCCATAGGCTATATAACCGGATCGGAGGCGCTAGCTGCCGATGGTATCAATAACACGACGGATATCGTCGTTTCCCTGGCCGTGCTGATCGGGCTGCGCATCTCGCGCAAGCCGCCGGACCGGGACCATCCTTACGGCCATAAACGAGCCGAAACGATCGCATCGCTCGTCGCTTCCTTCATCATGGCGGTAGCCGGCACGCAGGTCGTGCTGCAGGCGATCCGAAGCTTCGGAGAGAGCGAGCGCGAGGCTCCGGGCATGCTGGCAGCCTGGGTCGCGCTGGCCTGTTCCGCTATAATGTGGGGCGTCTATCTGTATAACAGCCGGTTGGCCAGGCGTATCCAGAATCAGTCGCTGATGGCGGCCGCTCATGACAACCGCTCCGATGCCTTGGTCAGTATCGGGGCCGCCGTCGGCATCATCGCCTCCCGCTTCGGCTTCCCGATTTTGGACCCGATCGCAGCTCTGGCCGTCGGCATCGTCATCTTGAAGACCGCCTGGGATATCTTCTCCGAAGCCTCGCATACGTTGACGGATGGTTTCGACGATAAGCGTCTGAAGGATTTTAAATACACAGTTAAGGCGACGCCAGGCGTAAAGCGAATCAAGGATATTCGGGCCAGAATTCATGGCAGCAGCGTCTTGCTGGACGTTGTGGTGGAAGTGAGCGCGGAGCTATCGGTAGGCGAGAGCCACGATATCAGCGATGAGATCGAGCGCCGGATGCGGGATGAGCACCATATCGGCAATGTGCATGTGCATATCGAGCCTTATGAGGAGGAGCAGGAAGGACGGTGACCTGCGTGATCGTAATAGCGGGCGCGCAGGGAGGCACTTCTTGTTAGGAAAGGAACGTGCGGGTCCCGAGGAAGTTGGATTGCTCGGTGCTCAGTTATCTTTATGAAAGAAGTCCGTCCCGTCAAAGGGGCGGACTTCTTTCGTTATGCTTAAGGAGAAGCTTTCATATGGAGATGTAGGCCGCGTCATAAGACAGGCGTACTTGATTGGAATCCACAGATAGCATTGCTTGCTTCACCTGCATAAGACTAGGCTAGCTCTTTCTCTAATAGTAGAGGGGGGTGCGAGGAGATTACTGCAGCTTCACCCTCTTGTTCAATCGGAATATTCCCTGCTATCCATTGTCTTCGCTTCGACAACCACAAGGTCAAAACGCTCAGTTGCTCTTCTAGCCTATCTCGGATTCCAAGAATCCAATCATCTACATATCCAGTAAGGAGATGCCTTGGAAGCTTGTCTAAAATATGGATAATATGGGTCTCCTTGGCAATCTCATCTTTTTCTTCCATCGCTTGACGGACGTCATGCATGAGATCAAGCAGATCGCATACGATTTTACCCTGCAAGGTGATATTCTCTCGGTCGATACGAAGAAATTCAAACCCTGTCGAATGTTGTTCGAGCAAAGACTTAAGATGATTCAGGCAAACTCGTAAATAATTTTGCGCTTTGGGGAGCTCGCTTTCCGGCCACAGGTCATCATACAATTGCTGACGGGTGGGGTTCGGATACAGAATCAGATACAGTATCAGCTTTTTTGCATAACGCTTGTTCCAGCCCGCAGCTATTTCTTGGCCGTTAACCGAGATATGGAAGCTTTGAAGAACTTGTACCTGAAGCACATGCTCATGGAGCAGTGAACGCTGCCCCCAGTATATGATCTTATGAAGTGAATTCATGGAATTCAAGGAGGAAGCAGATGGTTCCGGGCGAAAAGCTATAGGCATGTTATGGATAGCATCTATGTGCTCCCGCAGCCAATACGATGTCCATTCCGGTTGATCCAGAAATGTCAGATTCGAAGCGTTCGGGACGACAAGAAATCGACAGTTGTTGACATAGCTTGACGTAATCGCAGAGAGAGCAGGCGTGTAGACAGGGTCTCTCTCTCCACAGAGCATCATCGTGGGCTGTTGGATTTGTCTCAAGTCTTCCAAAATGTCATGAACGCGGTACAAATCCATAAGCTGCATATAGCTCAGAGCGGAGACCTGATGAAAGCTAGTATATATCGTGTTCCGTATATCGGGATGGCGGGGATTGACGGTTAATGACTGGAGCATGTACTCGACAAGCTCGGATCGGTCCGCATTCCGCAATAGCTTGCCGCGGCTCTCAAACCCACGCTGGATTGACTCGGGCGGAAAAAATCCTGGCGTAGAGATGAGACCCAGTGTCTGAATTTTCTCTGGGTATCGAATTGCCAGCTTGACCGCAAGGTTGGCCCCTAAACCATGTCCGATCAAATGAGCCTGACTAATCCCGATGGAATCCGCCCATTCGGCGAAACGAGCGGACAAACTCTCCCAGGATAAGAGTCCGCCAGCTTCAGGTTCACCGCCATGGCCAGGGAGGTCATACGTGTATATGTGGTATGAAGCTGACATGTAGTCGAGCAGCGAACCCCATGCGGTGCTGTTCAAGCCCAGACCATGCAACAATATGACTGTAGGCTTATCCCCATTCGTGCCATATCCCATGCGTAACACCCCTCGACATGTCTTAAGTACTGGTTCTGTAATGCTATTGTAATGCTTGATTCGGTAAGATTAAAGGAGGCTTCAAGAAAATAAACAATATTTTAGAATAACCGAGGAGGAAAGCTTGAATATGCGTAAACATGCTTCATGGAAGTGGCTTCAGCTTATGCTGGCGTTCGTACTGCTGTTCGGCAGCGGACTGCCTGCAGTAAGGGCAGAGGTCAAGGAACTCAACGGCCTGGTGGCGGTGGTTGAGGATGAGCAGGGTAATCCGCTAAGTAGCGGCTATGTTACCTTGTACGAACATGTACTCTATACTAACGGGGGGGATCTGCAGGGTTACGCTAATCAGGTATATACCGCGTCTCTGCGCAATGGGGAGCTTTTTATCCCTAATGCGTTTATTTTATCCGGCAAGTCTTATGAGATTGTCGCTGGACGGTACTCCTATGAAGGTGAAAGCAAACCCTTGCTGTATCACTACAGCTTCACGGGGGGAGACATCAGAGGACTGGACTTTAGCTCCGGCCAATTGAAACAATACGTATTCCAGCATGACAAGAATGCCGAGGACGGCAATCTGGTACTGGTTCCTCAAGCCGGGAACGGTTCTAAGAACATCGAGCTTCCCGCGTTCAATGGATACTTCGATCAAGAACGGAAAGTAACTATGTGGGCAGCATCCAACGTAGGCTTTAAAGCATATGCTTACGTGTGGAACCAAGAGTCAAAAGAGTATTATTACCTGCAGAAGGCGGTACCTGCTGCGTATACGAGCGGACAAGTCATTCCCTTCGATGGAGATTTGGTGGAAATCACCCCTCCCGAAACTATGCCCAATGCGCATATTACGATTAATTCGGGTTATACGGGTGTAGGATATTTCGGAAAAAAAGCTTATGCCTCCAAGGGCTCCATCGGCAGAGTGGAATTTGCATCCTCAGTTAATAACTGGAATCTCCATTTTGGAAGTAGCCCGGTCAGTTTTGATCAAGATATGGTTTGGCAGGCAGACAGAGATTTCACAGGCAAGATAGAATATACGAATGCGTGGGGCAGCCCACAGCTTGGTATTGATATGTATGTTAGTTATAAGGATAGCTATAATAATCAGCTTATTAATGCATGGTACAGCTCTCATACCGTATCAGGGGGTGGCAGCAATCCGACCTCCCTGTGGGTAGCGACGGCGGATGACCAGGGCAATCCTTCCCGCTCGCTTTGGAACGAAGACGGCAGCTCTACTTCTCTCAATTCCACCGGCTCTGGCTCTGGCTCATCCAATTCAGGAGGCGGATCAGGTGGTGGAGGCGGTTATGCATCGGGTACAGCTCTGATCTATGAGTTGTATGACGCAAATGACAATCTGTTAGGAACTTATCCTGGCATTTCTACATACTACTTGAGACTAGAGGGTGTTCCTAAAAGTGACAGCTATCGATTGAAGCTGGCGGAAACCTTGCTGCCGGATACAGTTGTCAAACCATCCTTGGATCAGACCTTCACCATCAGCAATGAGGGCTCGACCCAAGGCCTTACGTTCCGGCTTCCGGAGGGTTATTCCTCGGCATCCAGGGAATCTGCTTTATTCATGGAGCTGGACAACGGGCAACCGGCATCGACTTCCATGTTCGGTTCGGGCACATCCGCCACGCTGCCTGTGAACTCGCCTATTAAAACGGATAAAGACTATCGTATAATAGCCTCTCTGTTACTCACAAACGAAAACAGGGTTCCGCTAGCTTCGTACTTTGTGAATCAGGTCATCCCGGGCAGTAAGCTACAGGCGATGAAGGAGATTCCGGTTCAGCCCAATCTGGTAAAAACAAGCATTATTCATGAGCCGACGGCGTACTTTCCTTTTCTGCAGCATCAAGTAAAAGCCTCTATACCGCAATGGCAGGAGGGCTTTTCGTTCCAGACGATGAGCACCTTGTTCACGGCTCCTGGCGAACTAGAGGCGCATATGATTGGCAGGGATGATACGACCGGCTATCATGTCGCTCAAGCGTTGAGTATTCCTGCTCAGGACAGTTATACGGTTTCCTTCGGGGTTGACAAGCAGAGCATGGTCCCTGTGGAACTGGGCGCAAGCTTCAACAGCTTTACGGTTGTGAACTCCAGATATCAAAGCGTTCCGTACCTGGGATTAATCTGGCAAGGCAATGGATTGAACAAGCTGTACACGACGCCGGGCACCTATGAGTTCCGATTCGCAAGGATCGAGCAAGAGGCGTTTGAGAACGATTGGGCTCATATTTGGACTACTGGCTCCCGGAATTATACGAACGCTACGACGCTCGAGTTCGGGACCGAAATTCAGCCAGCCTCATTCGCCCCAATCTCCCAATATGCGTATACGCAGGATGGAAGGGAGATGCTCCATCTTAATACTTCCGCTCTCATCCGAAAGGGAGATTATTCGCTGAATCAAGTGTTGGTAGAAAGAGGAAACGGATATCAATACTACTCGAAAGCCGTTATTGATAAGCGTCCATTTGAGAGTTTAAATGAATATTATCGTACTATTAATGGGACATTACGTGTCGTAGACAGCAGCGGCAAGCTGATTTTTAGCGATGAACGCTCGACCACAGATAACTTGTATGCCCAAATAGTTAACCAACCGGACGACTACACGCTTACCTACAGTCTTCCGATAGGTCCGAACAAGGATATCACCTTCTCCGAAGCATTGGAGACAGGAAACACTAGCGAGCCACCGGGCAAGCCGCAGCCGAAAGCAAGCTTTGCGGGACAGGGGCTCAAGCTGTCGTGGGAGGCTGCCGCAAGAGCTGCATCGTATGAGGTGTATGCGGCCGAGCGTGGACAGGCGATGGTCAAGGTTGCGGAAGGCGTTAAAAGCACGAGCTACGTGTACGAAGCTGCCCAGGCTGGCAAAACCTATGAGCTCAAGGTAGTAGCCGTGAGCGGCAAAGGATTGAAGACCGAGTCGGATGTGATTTCGTACAGCGTTCCTGAGTTCGGGGCGTCCGAACTGAAGGTAGGAACGCAAGCGATTGAAAGCACTGCCGGTTTGCTGCCGATCGGCGGAGAACTGGTGATCGAGTTGCAGGGTACGGCAGGAGACGGAATCGAGGCCTATGCAGAGGTTACCGTCATTAAGGATAATGCAGAGGATACGAAGAAGATTGCGTTGTCCGCGGCGACAGGCAAATACAAGGGAATATACCCTATTGAACCGGGCATCACGGAAGTGAAACGGGTGAAGGCCTACTTGATCAAGCCTGAGAGTGGAGTTAAAACGCCAGAGCTTACGGCCGAGCCGAACAAGAAAGTCGGAGCGACAATATCAGGAATTATTAAACGTGATGGACAGGTTGTTACGGACAGGCCGATTGTACGCATATCGGTCGGCAGTCAATATGTAAGCGGGACTGCCAAAGCTGACGGCACCTTCGATGTAGCGGGTGTCCCGGAAGGCAAGGCTTCTATAAGCGTCATCAGTCAGGGCGAATACGATACGAACTTGGTTACGGGCCTGGACACCCAGTACGGTCGAGCACGCAACATCGAAACCGTCCACTTGTCCAAGACTATAAAAATACGTTTGATCGATCAGGAAACGCAGGAACCTCTATCCAAAGCACTGCGCGTTTCTATAGCGGGCAATGTCAATAAGGAAGGCTATGTCGGATCAAACGGATGGTTCACCACCTATTCCGGCGAGACGGAGCTGAAGCGGTTCAAGGTCGGCTCTTATACGATAACGATTGCCGGAGAAGGCGTGTACGCAGGCAAGACGGAGACGATCATCATTGATGGCAATCGCAACTATGTCAGTGAGCCGTTGAAGATTGTTGTCGGGAAGAAAACGAAGGATCTGGTCAATGTCAACTTGAAGGTGTTTATGCCTGGAGATGACGTGCAAACGAATGTTCTGGAATCCTTCAGCTTGTACAGCCCATCGGCGATTCAAGCGTTCGGCTGGGATGCAGGCTACAAGTACGGCTATCAACGGACCATGAACGTAAGTGAGCGGGTATATGGGCCTAATCCGCTGCATGTGCTTCATGGCGGCGCATCCTCGACCGTCCAAGAGGAAGTATATGGGCGTTATGGAAGCATCGCATTGACGGATATTGCCGCATCGGATGACTATGCATTGAATATCTCCGTACCCGAGTTCCAGCAAGTGTACCAATCGGTTCAGGTCACTCCTTTAACCGGCGAGCTGTTGGTTGTATTGAAGCCAGCGGTCACCTATCAAGGACGTATAATTAACGAGAATGGCGTTCCGGTTGCCAATGCGGATGTGTCCGCCAGCGGCTCTGCAGGCTACGCTTATGCTCGAACCGATGCTGAAGGACGTTACAGTCTCAAGGGATTGGGAGAAGCGGGACAGCTGTATCTCAATGTTCAAGCTGTCGGTTATGTGAATTACAGCGGACAGCAGGTTGCCGATGGTAGCCACACTCTTGCGGATATTACTTTGGAAAACGATCAATTTATTCATGGTAAAATTGTCGATAAAGACGGGAAGCCGCTGAAACATGTCTATGTGTATGCCTCTAAACCAGGCAGCTCCGGTGGCTGGGCACGGACTGATCAGGACGGATATTTCAAAATACGGGGTTTGGCACCGGGCACTTATTCCGTTAATGCCAATCTGTACGGCTATCCGAGCGTGACGAAGAATTTGGCTGCCGATAACAATGAAGTGACCATCGCTCTGGTATCGGACGGCGGCATCTTCGCGGGAGCCGGCAACAGCTTCGATTCGTCAGTCAGCACAGTTGTATATGGCAAAGAGATGACATATCGGTTGAGCTATAAGAACAACAGCAGTTCCGCAGCAGGCTCAGTCGTATGGAATTTTGAGCTGCCGAACAGTGTGAAGCTGGTAGAAGGCTCTGTCGAGCTAAACGGCAAGCTGTTTAATGCTTCCCCTGGAGGTATACTCCAGGTGCCTGTAGGAAACCTGGAGGCAGGCAAGCAAGGCGTAATTAGCTTCAAGGTACTGGTCAAAGAGGCGTTGGAGCCGACGATCCGTACTTCGGCTTATGCGACTGTAGAAGGCGCTAAGCAGCAGCCTGAGCTTATTGCAACGACCGGCGTTTTATATGTAACCTTGAACGCACCTGCTGTGACGGGAGACAAGCGTATTAAGGTATACGGCAATACAAAGGCCGGCTCAATTGTTGAGGTCTTTGCGGGCTCTGTCCGTCTGGGCCGCGTGGTGGCCGAAGGACGCTGGTGGCATACCGATGTTCTCCTGCCGGTAACAGAGGGGAACCTCGAGCAGGAGTTCAAACTAACCGCGCGTGTCGTAGACGGTGACTCTGCGGTATCACTTAGCCAGACATCCGATATCGCTACCGTGATTTATTCGGCGGATGTGACGGGCATTCAGGATGTAACGGTAACGGCGGGCTGGAATTCGAATGTCAAGCTGAACCCGGATATTTCGGTGGCAACGATGGCTATTACGGAATTCACTCCGATCCAAGTGAACGTTACGTTCGAGGATGAGGTAGACGAGGCTTTCATTTCCTTTATCGGAAGCACACACAAGCTGACACGCTCGGCCGATGGCCGTACGTTCAAGGGTGAAGTCCCTTATGGATGGAGCTCTTATGGAGAACAGCTTCTCACTTTGACTTATAAGAGAAATGGGATTAGCATCACCGTCCCATTGATTGAAGTTATCGTCCTTATCGACCCTTCTGGCTACGTATTCGAGGGCAGCATGGACAACCGACTGCAAGGAGTAACTGCGGTCGTTCAACAGCGCAATCCATTGTCGGGTTTATGGTCGAGCTGGCTGGCGGAAAAGTTCGGCCAGGTGAATCCACAGGTCACCGATAACGAAGGCCGTTATGGCTGGGACGTACTTCAAGGGGACTGGCGGGTATTGTTCAGCAAACAAGGCTTCGAGGACTATACGTCACGCATTGTAGTCGTACCTCCTGCAGAAACACAGCTGAATGTGCCTCTCGTGCGTACGAGCGCTCCGAAGGTAGAGCGGATAGTACCAGCTGACAAGGAAGAGAAAGTAAACGTCAACGCCGAAGTCGAGATCGTCTTTGACCGTCCGATGGATGAAGCAAGCATAGATACAAAAAAAGTACGCTTGATCCAAATGGAAGGGACCAGAGAAGTTGCCGATGTGGCCTATGATCTGGTACTTGAGCATATGGCCGGATACAAGGTGAAGGCTGTAGACGGTGGAGCAGGCCTGGAGGACGGAAATCAGCAGACCGGCTGGTTTGAGCCCGATAACACGCAGAAGCTGTCCAAAACACTTGTATTAAAGCCAAAAGCTCCATTAACGGCAGGCAAGAGCTATCAGGTCGTTATTGAAGAGGGATTGCTGGATTATAGTGGAAAGCCACTTGAAACCGCCAGCATGGCAACGTTCACGACAGCAGTCTCAGTCGAACAGCCGAAGTCTACGACAGGTGGCGGTGGAGGCGGAGCTGCTCCATCGGAGGCAGCCAACGAAGCGCTGCTGGACATCGTGATGTTGAACAAAGCCCTCTCGGGTAACGAAGTTAAGCTTACCTTGACGGAAAAACAGGATACGCTTGTCGTCAAGGGAGATATTTGGAACACGATTCAAACAAAGGGCTACACGATTAAGCTGCAGAAGCAGAACAACGTCGTGACTATTCCGTCCCAAGCCTTCAAGCTGACAGATAACGAAACCCTGCTTCTGGAGATGAAGGCCACAGGATCGAGCTATCCAGTCGGATACAAGGCTGCGAGCACGGTGCTTCGCATCAATTTGACGAAGAAACAGTCAGACGGCAAACAGGTTAACCTAGCGTCTTCCGAGCCGTTGGTTCTAAAACTCGCCGCATCGTCAACGCGGGAACCTGCTTTATTAGGAGCTTATGAATTCAAAGGTACCCAGCCGATCTATATCGGTCGGAAGCTGGATATCGAGCTGCTAGCTTCAGGCACATTTGGCCTTGCTTCGTTCGAACGGGCCTTCACGGATGTAGATTCGCATTGGGCGGAATCCGATATTCGCTTCCTGGTCTCCCATCATATCGTAGATGGTGTGAGCGAAACGGAATTTGACCCGTCGGGCTTCACAACTCGCGGGCAGATCGCCAAGCTGTTTGCTGAAATGCTGCAACTAGACAAGAGCAGCGAAGCTGCGACCTTCAAGGACGTACCGGCGGATGCTTGGTATGCCGATTATGTAGCAGCCGTCGAGCAAGCAGGTATTTTCCAAGGGGCCGATGGACTATTCCGTCCTGATGCCGCTATCAGCCGACAAGAGATGGCTGTCGTCATCTCGCGGCTTGTGAAGCAGTCAGGGCAGTCGGAGCAGTCGGCAGACCGTTCCTTCGTCGACCAGGCCGATATTGCCGAATGGGCACAAGAGGGAGTCGGTACAGCGGTGAAGCTCGGCATCATCCAAGGAGATGAGGCAGGCAAATTCCTGCCGGCTGCCAAGGCAACACGCGCTGAGGCGGCAACAATGATTCGCCGTTTGATTCAGGTGTTGGAGTAGTAAAGTAGGTTGCTGGGTAACACCAGCTCGTCTGAGCCTGCGTTTTCCTGAGATTTTCGGGAAAATGCAGGTTTTTTTTCATCGATGTGGTCGATTATCCGATCCAAGACTCTCCCCCGAGACTACAAAGAGGCTCGCTTATGCGGGCCTCTTTGTCAAATTAGCTGTGGAATTGCTGTCTCTGATCAGGAACTCTTCAAATCAACCGCTACCGCAGCAGCATGCAGTCCAGCCGTATACCCAGTCGTAAACGCCGCCGTAATATTATAGCCGCCGGTATACCCATGAATATCGAGAATCTCGCCGCAGAAGAAAAGGCCGTTCTTGCGCTTGGACATCATCGTTTTCGGATCGATTTCCTTCAGATGTACGCCGCCTCCGGTGACGAACGCTTCTTCGATGGACAAGGTCCCCGAGATTTGGATAGGAAAAGCCTTGAGCAGAGCTGCAAGCTGCAGCCAGGGCTGCTTGGGAATGTTGTCGTACGTCGTGTCCTCGCGAAGCTCGGCCTTCTTGAGCAGAATAGGGATCATACGCTCCTGGATGAAGCCCTTCAATACATTCTTGATCGCCTTCTTCGGTTCGTTCTCCGCGAGCTTCATCGTGGCCGCGAACAGCTCGTCCACGCTTTGTTCGGGGAACAGATCGAGCGTAATCTTCACGGTAGGCGTCTCGAACTGCTTCTTAAGCTTGACGACGAACTGGCTGCAGCGTAAAGCGGCGGGTCCGGAAACTCCGAAGTGAGTGAAGAGCAGATCGCCTTCATGCTCGACGACCTTCTTGCCCTTCGGGTTCCAGACAGACACATGAATGCCCCGCAGGGACAACCCCTGCAGCTCCTTGCTTTGAATGAACGCTTCGCGGGAGACAAGGGGGACTTCAGTAGGATACAGCTCCGTGATCGTATGTCCCGCTGCCTCGGCCCAAGGGTAGCCGTCGCCGGTGGAGCCGGTATGAGGCACCGATTTACCGCCCGTGGCCACGATTACGCAGGCGGCTTGAACGATGTCGCCGGAACGCAGCTTTACCCCGGCCACTCGCTCACCCTCGTACCGGATGTGCTCGACCGGGCTGTTCACCCGCATCTGTACGCCCTGCTCGCGTGCGCGGTTGATCAGCGCCTCGACGACTGTCTTGGCTTTGTCGGACACAGGGAACATACGCCCGCGATCCTCTTCCTTCAGCTTAATACCCATGTCCTCGAAGAAACGAATGATATCCTGATTGTTGAAATGAGCGAAGGCGCTGTACAAGAATCGGCCGTTTCCGGGAATATGCTTGATCAATTCCTCCGTATCCTTGTTGTTCGTCACATTGCAGCGCCCGCCACCCGAGATGCCGAGCTTGCGCCCCAGCTTATCACCTTTGTCGATCAGCAGCACGCGGGCTCCGCGGGAGCTGGCCGCGATACAGGCCATCAAGCCGGAGGGGCCCCCTCCGACGACGATCACATCATAGAACATGCAAAGCCTCCTAGCTAGCTGGTTATGTGCCTCCATTATACACGAGTCAAGAGGCCGTCCCAAGCAGCTTGGGGGCTGCTTGGGACGGCCTCTTGGAGAGGGGGAGCTTGATTGAAGCTATGCGATGGCTTAGGCTGTCTGCGGCTCGCTGTTTTGAACTTGCAGGTTGCGAACCGTCAGTCTTGAGATACGCAAGTCATCGGTTTCTTCAATAATGAACTCATAGGCATCGTCGTACATGACGGATTGTCCACGTTTGGGCGGAATTTCAACCTGGGAATAAATCCAGCCGCCGATCGTATCATAGTCCTCGGACTGCAGCTCCAGACCGAATTGATCATTGACTTCGTCAATTAACATCCGGCCGTCGATCGAGAAGGTATGTTCATCGCGCTTCTCGACGCTTGGCCGTTGATCCGGGTCGAATTCGTCCTGAATCTCGCCTACGATTTCCTCCAGAATGTCCTCGATGGTAACCATGCCTGCCGTTCCGCCGTACTCATCGATGAGCAAAGCAATCTGAGACTTCTTACGCTGCATCAGCTTGAGCAGGTTGCTGATCGGCATCGAGTCGGGAACCTTCGTAATAGGACGCATGATGGTGCGGATATCGGATAGCTTGCCGCGCGCTTTCATCAAGTCCTTAATGTGTAAGAAGCCGACGATATTGTCTTTGTCCGGATCGCAAACGGGATAGCGGGTACGCATCTCGTTAAGCGCGATATCCAGATTTTCCGCATACGACAGATTGGCATAGAGGCAGCCCATCTCGGTGCGGGGGATCATAATCTCGCGGGCATTCGTCTCTGCGAATTCAAATATATTGTCGAAAAGAGTAAGCTCTGTGTTGTCGATAAAGCCGCTCTTGTGACTTTCTTTCATCAGGACGCGAATTTCGTCTTCGGTATGTGCGGACTCGTGTTCATGAGTAGGCTCAATACCGACAAGGCGCAGCATCCAGTTGGACACGCCGTTTAGCACCCAGATGAACGGGTACATCAGCTTGTAGAAAATAATCATCGGCGCGGCGGTCCACAATGTGACTTTCTCCGACTGCCGGATTGCATAAGTTTTGGGAAATTGCTCGCCGAGCGTAATATGGAAGGCGGTAATCAGGCTGAAAGCGATAAGGAATGAAATAATATGCACTACAGCGGGGCTGAGCTGCAGCCAATCCTTCAATATAGGCTCCATCACCTTGGATATGGTCGGTTCTCCGACCCAACCGAGTACGAGCGAGGTCAAAGTAATTCCTAGTTGGCAGGCAGAAAGATAAGCGTTGATATTACCGGTAATCTTCTGAGCAAAACGGGCGCTCATATTGCCGCTTTGAGCGAGTGTATCAATCCGCGAATTCCTTACTTTGACGAAGGCAAACTCGGCAGCTACAAAAAAACCGTTCAGCAGCACTAAAACAAGAATCAAAACCGCGTTAATCAATAAAGGTAACGGGTCACTACTCAATCATTCCCTATCCCCTGCGTGAGGCGGATAGGTACACCTCCTTGGTAAACCGAATTAGTATGAAGCTAAATATACAGCCTTACTCTGTATTATATCGAAACCGGAGGGGGGGCTCAAACCTCGTACAGGGGCACTAGGGGCATGTTAGGGGTGCTGGGGGGCTGCTTTCCCTGACTATTGGCGGAATTTGATCAAATGATCGCGAATTTGCGCAAATACAAGGAAAAACGGGGATAAGCTTGTTTAAAAGAGAGGCGGATAGGGAGCAAAGAGAAGGAAAGGGTTGCTTTTCCAAAGAAAAACGGGTACAATAGATGAATCTTATTATCCTCTATATTTCCTCCATAATGCATGAATTCCTCAGCTTTCAGATGTCGTTTTCCCACACGCTGATCCGACAAGTCTCAAGAATTATAGGAATGTAAGTAGATGCTACATGGCGGTTTAACTGATTCACACTGGCGCGGTCTTCGGAGCCGCAAGGATGGAAGAGAGGCAGGGCTTTCGTTGTTTTAGTTGCAAGCAGGATAAGAGTAACAACAAATAGACTTTGTACGGAGCCGTGGAGCCGTTCGAGGTCTATTTTTGCGTGTAGGCATATATACATAATCGATTGCCAGCTCGCTCTGGCCTTCGTTTCCAATTTCTGCAGCTGCTATCCTGAATGAGGAGCTGCCTATCCAAGCATATTAACTAAAAAGAAGGAGGGATACGATGAAGAACCGCATGGATAAAGGCAGCTCAAAGGAACAAATCAAGCAAGCATCCGAGCAATCCCCTCAAGAAACGGCGCCTGGGGACAAGAAGCTGAACGGTCCGAATCGTCCTTCGGTGTAAGCCGGAGCCTAAAGTAAGGAGGAAGCAAAGTGCCGCGGAGCTTTCAATCGAATCCGGACAGCAACAGGGATAGGGACAGCGACAGCGACAGCGACAATAAAGAGTCCTACGTGAGAGTCTTCACTGATATTTCTTACAACCGTAAGAACGATCCCGAGCTGGACCCTTTTGAAATTGATTTTCGCGAAGAATTCAAATCCGGCCGCGGGCCGCGCGAAGCTTTCATCAACGAGCATGGGGTACTCATCGGAGACCATGAGTATCAGTCTCCCGGGTCCCCGCTGGAGCTATGGAGCAAAGAAACGGACCCGGAGATCATGTCGGGCGATGAGTGGGTACATCCTTACAAGGATGTAGGTTTTCAGACTGAAGAAAACCGCGAATGGTTCGAGGAGGGCATCCCTCCGCAAGGGTACCCCTTCCAGCATGCCGATAAAGATACGGCCTATGACGTATTCCAGAGCGGCAAAAGCGATGGGCAAGACCGGAAAGCTCTACAACGTGAAGAATAGCCGTCTGCGCGTCCCGAGAAACGGCTTGCGATTGCCCGATCAGGATGGCTTAGTCCGATAAAGCGGTCTTTGCTTTCACGAGGCTTCGCGGGTATAATGAGGACATATGATCGTTTATAAACTCTTATGTTCATAAAGGAGTGAGACTCTATGTCCATGTCATTTGAATCTTATATGAAAGATATGGTTCAACCGATGCGTGACGAACTGACGCGGATCGGCGTGCAAGAGCTTCGTACCCCCGAGGAAGTCGCAGGTGTTTTGGATAACCACAAAGGGACCGCTCTTATCGTCGTCAACTCGGTATGCGGCTGTGCAGCGGGCCAATGCCGTCCCGGCGTTGCCAAAGCTCTGCAGAATGAAGTGAAGCCTGATCAGCTGTACACGGTTTTCGCAGGACAGGATAAAGAAGCAACGGCCAAGGCGCGCGAGTACTTCGCCCCTTATCCGCCGTCGTCTCCGTCCATTGCTTTGGTCAAGGACGGCCAGCTTGTGCATTTCATCCAGCGTCACCAGATTGAGGACCGCTCGGCTGAGATGATCGCGAATGACTTGATCGGCGCGTTCGAAACGTACTGCAAATAAGTATCGCTGAAACTCCCCTCCCTCCGCTCTCAGCGACAGGGACGGGAGTTTTTGGTATAATTGGTGTAAAGGTTTCGACAATGGTAGAAGGAGGCGTGCTTACCCATGAGTCTGCAGCAGGATATTATCGCCAAGCTCGGCGTAAAGCCGCACATCGATGTGGATGCCGAGATCCGCAAACGGGTGGATTTTCTAAAAGAATATGTAAACAAAGCAGGGGTAGACGGTCTGTTGATCGCTATTAGCGGGGGGCTCGACAGCGCGGTGGTGGCTGGGCTGTGCAAGCGGGCTACGGATGAGCTGACGGAGGAGAAAGGCCGCGAATTCAAAACGGTTGGCGTCTTTCAGCCGTACGGACAGCAGTCGGATATCGCGGATAGCTATGCGGTGGCAGAGGCTTTTGACCTGAAGTACCGTGTGGAGACCAATATCGAAGAGGCTGTTAACGAGATTGCGCTGGAAGCCGAATACGGACTGAAGTCGATCGGCGTCCACAAGCATCTGAGCCGTGGCGGCAAGGGTAACGTGAAAGCCAGAACGAGGATGGTCGTTCAATATGCGCTTGCCTTCGAATTGAATCTCCTTGTGGTCGGAACGGATCATTCCTCGGAATCGCTCACCGGTTTTTATACCAAGTATGGCGATGGAGCTGTCGATCTTACACCGCTTAGCACACTCAACAAGCGGCAGGTAGGGCAATTGGCGGAAAGGCTGGGTGTGCCGAAGAGCGTGATTGACAAGGTGCCAACGGCGGGCCTATGGGAAGGCCAGACGGACGAGCAGGAGCTGGGCGTTAGCTACGGCGATAACAACGATTACCTGGAGGGGAAAACCATCTCGGACGAGGCCAGGGAAAAGCTGGAGAAGCAGTATCTCAAAACCGAGCACAAGCGCGCCAGCATACCCGGTATCTAGGTAAAGGCTCTACGAGCGATAACCACCGTGCTGCTGCGGGTCACCCCGCGGTGCGGTGGTTATTTGTGCAAGGAGGTCTATGCGGATGCAGGCGTACATGGAAGGTAACGGGAAGCCGAAATGTTGCGAAGGTGAGGATGAACGATGATTGTGGGAATAGGTTCGGATCTGCTGGAGATTGGGAGAGTCCGGCATATTTTGGAGCAGACGACGGGATCCCGTTTTTTGGAGCGGGTGCTGACGCCTGCCGAGCGAAAGCTGGCCGAGAAAAGGCAAGGAAGACTAGCGGAGTTTACCGCAGGCAGATTTGCAGCGAAGGAAGCTGTGGTCAAAGCGCTGGGCTGCGGGATCGGGAAGCTGGTGTCTCTCCAGGATATCGAGGTGCTTCCGGATACGCAGGGGAAGCCGGTATGCCGCCTCAGCGAAGCGGCCTGGCAACGCCTGGGGCTGCGCGGGGCAGACTCGGATACCGATGATAGCGGCGGAGTCGTTATTCATTTGACGATTACCCATAATGAGACGATGGCCATGGCACATGCCGTAGCGGAAAAACTCGGTTCTGGCTCAGATAGTAGCCAGACGTCTTCTGCCAGGGGCTAACAAACCCCTAGCAAAGACATTCTGTACAGGGCGCCCGTTCCTCGGATTACTTCAGACCGGCGAGCCAGTCGGATAACGCTCCGATTTCTTCAGGCTTCAGCTTGCCCTGAAAGCCGGGCATGCCGTTGCCGCCGGCTTCGATTTGCTTAACGATCTGTTCCTTCTCCATGCGCGCCCCAATATGCTGGAGGTTCGTCTTCGGTCCTACCCGGCCCTCCAGATTGCTGGCGTGGCAGGATAGGCAGGATTGCTTGTACAGCGATTGTACCTCGCTGGAGGCTCCGGCCATTGCTTCCTCGGCCGTCATCGTGTTTTCGGAGGCTTTGCCGCCTCCGAACGGTTCAGGTCCGTCCTTGGCGGCGCATGCCGCCAGCAGCATCAACGAGGCAAGCGCAAGACCCGCGACAGCCTTCGTTTTCAACGTAAACTTCCAATTCCTCATGTAGAGCTCCTCCCCCTGTTCCAGAGTTGAATCATGAATGCCAAGGCGACTAAGCCTGCTCCCCCGAACCCGTCGATCAAGACGGGAGCGAAGCCCAGATAGGACCAGCCGACAAGGAAAGTAAGCACGAACTGCCAAGCAGCAAGAAGCGCTAGCGGCATGCCGAGCGAACGGCTGAGCTGGGCATAGAAGGCCGCGATTAGCAGGCCTTTGCCGATGTATCCGTTGAGCGGGTGAAGCGTGCCTATACGGATGAGAACGAACAAGAGTCCGACGCAAGCGACAACGCAGATCGCCACAGCGCCAAGGTTTCTGGTCAGCAGCGCGGACTCGGAGGGCTCCGCCTCACCTTGTACGACATTGGCGGGCCGGCCTGCGGCTCTTCTTCGATACCAGACGATAGCAACGGCAGCCCAGCCGGCCACTGAAATGAAAACAGTGGGAAACGGCAGCGTCTTAAATTGACCGAGAAACGCATATATAGCGGAAATCATCAGGGCTAAGCCCCATACATGCAAATAAACGGCATACTTGCCCGCCGCCGATCTCGCTTGGACGCGGTCAGGGGCAGTCAGGCCCTCCGGACCTTCTGCCGCGGATGGCAGGCGCTTAGAGAAGTCGGCTTGCTCCATGGCCGGCACCTCGCTTTTTTTTTGTTATGCTTTGAGCGTACACATTCCGGGCGTCCAAGTCAAACCTGCAGGCCGGTGACGGAAGCTCTTGAATAGCCTATAATAAATAGAGTAGAAACGGGGCAGCCAGTTCTGCCCAGGCAAAGGAGACATCATGGAACGGATCGAACAACAACGTTATTTTTCCTCCGAGCTGTTAGCCTGGTACCGCCGACACAAGCGGGACTTGCCTTGGCGGCGCAGCCGGAATCCTTATTTTATCTGGGTATCCGAAATTATGCTGCAGCAAACCCGGGTGGATACGGTAATCCCTTACTTTCACCGGTTTATAGATAAATTCCCGACGGTTCGGGCGCTGGCGGAGGCGCCGGAGGATGAAGTGCTCAAGGCTTGGGAAGGACTCGGCTACTATTCGCGTGCCCGCAACCTGCAAAGCGCCGTCCGCGAGGTGCACGAGCGTTACGGGGGCGTCGTGCCGGACTCGAAGGAAGCGGTATCGGCACTCAAGGGGGTAGGTCCCTATACGACAGGAGCTATCCTCAGCATCGCATACGACAAGCCGGAGCCTGCGGTCGATGGAAATGTGATGCGTGTGTTGTCGCGCTACTTTCTGCTCGAAGACGATATCATGAAGCCGAGGACCCGCTTGAAGATGGAAAGCTTGGCAAAGGAGCTTATCCCGGAGGGAGAGGCCAGCGATTTCAATCAGGCGCTGATGGAGCTTGGCGCACTCGTCTGTACGCCAAAGTCTCCTCATTGTTTGACCTGTCCGGTCATGGCTTGCTGCGACGGTCGCGCAGCCGGACGCGAGGAGACTTTGCCTGTGAAGACGAAGGCCAAGCCGCCGCGCCCGGAAGCGCGTGCGGCTCTGCTGCTTGAGGGAGTGGGTGAGCATGCCGGGAAGCTGCTCATCCGGCAGCGTCCTGCCGAGGGCTTGCTCGCCCGCATGTGGGAGCTGCCGCATGCAGCGCTGCCGGAAGGTTCGGCATCAGGCGCGGAGGGGCTTCCCTCGGCGCACGGCGCATTGGCCGCCCATGTCGCTGGCGATGGCATAGGAATCAGCGGATTGACTTGGCTGATGCAGGCGGAGCATACGTTCAGCCATATCCGGTGGACGATGGACGTATTTACGGCCAAGCCGGAGGCGCTCAGCTTATCATCAGCCTCCGGAACAGGGCTGCTGCCCTCCCATTACCGCTGGATCGGACCTGACGACAGGGAGGATCATGCTTTCCCGAACGTGTTCATCCGCATACTAGATGCCTATTTCGAGAGTAAGGCAGCTGTGTCCCCGTAGATGCCTAAACAGCCTCATTAACGTCGAACCCCCGTAATTCGCTTGTAGGAGCGGAATACGGGGGTTCGAGCCGTTGCAGCAGCCCGGCAGGTTTAATAAATCATTTTCTTCAGGGCTTCCGCATCTTTGACGGAGATAAACTTCTTGTTGATCGTGATGATGTTATCCTCCTGCAGCTCCTGCAGCACCTTCGTAACCGACTCCCGTACGGTGCCGACCAGGTTGGCGAGCTGCTGATGAGTGAGCTTCATATTGATGAGCGTGCCGGTTGATTTGCTCTGGCCGTATTCCTCCGACAGACGGAAAATCGTCTTGATAATCCGGGATCGAACGTCCAGAAAGGTGAGGTCGTAGATTTGTTCATTAGCTTTGCGTAGTCGTTCCATGGTGGTTTCCATCAAGCGAAGGCAAATCTTGGGGCTGCGTTCCATGAAGGCTTGGAATTCAGAGCGGACCAGGGTGAAGATGGAGCAGTTGTCGAGCGTTTCCGCTGTGGCCGACCGCTGCAGTCCTTTCTGGATTAAGGCCATCTCGCCAAAAAAGTCTCCTTCGTGAAACAGAGAAAGGATGATTTCTTTGGCATTATCAATCCGGTACACCTTGACCACACCGCTTTGAATTAAGAAAAATTCGTCACCCGTATCCCCTTCGAAGAACAATATCGTGCCCTTTTTGTACTTGCGTTCGACGAACAGCGGAGCGATGGCTTCGAGTTCCGCCTCCGTCAAATCCTGGAACAAGGGGACATGCTGCAGGAGAGGAATCAACTTGTTCATGAGCTTCACTCTTTCCGAAACTAGCATTGTGATTGATATATGTAGAGTATATCGTTATTGTCATCACTTGCCAATGCATCTTCAGTCCTTGAAGACTGAAAAAAGACATGGCCCGCGGAATATCCGCAGGCCATGTCTTTTTCGTGCTGAAGGCTGAGATTACTTAACAGCAGCTTCGTAACGCTTGCCGACTTCTTCCCAGTTCACAACGTTCCAGAAAGCAGCGATGTAATCCGGGCGTTTGTTTTGATATTTCAGGTAATAAGCATGCTCCCATACGTCCAGACCGAGGATCGGCGTTTCGCCTTCCATGATAGGGCTGTCCTGGTTAGGCAGGCTGTATACTTTTAATTTGCCTTCTTTGGTTACAGCAAGGAACGCCCAGCCGGAACCGAAGCGCGTTGCGCCCGCTTTAGCGAAATCTTCTTTGAATTTATCGAAGCCGCCAAGCTCAGCTTGGATAGCGTCAGCCAGCTTGCCGCTAGGTGCGCCGCCGCCGTTCGGGCCGATCGTTTCCCAGAAGAGGGAGTGGTTCGCATGGCCGCCGCCATTGTTGCGAACGGCCGTACGGATAGCTTCCGGTACGCTGTTCAGGTCGGAGATCAACTCTTCAATGCTTTTGGATTGCAGATCGGCATGGCCTTCCAGCGCAGCATTCAGGTTCGTGACGTATGCGTTGTGGTGACGATCATGGTGAATCATCATAGTCATTTCGTCGATGTGCGGCTCGAGTGCGTTGTTAGCGTAAGGCAGTGCTGGTAATTGATGTGCCATCTTGTAATCTACCTCCTAGAATTTAAAAGTTTCATGTTCATTATCGCTGATTTATGATATAAAATCAACGTTTATGTATATTAAGTGTTCGTGACAAAGAGAAGACGGGTTCCCATTCAAATATCCCGCTGCTCGATTTCCTGGATGACTTGCCCCAGGATGGCCGTGCCCTGCGCATTCAGCCATGGAGACAAGTCGCTCATAACCCTTTGATGGTAGCGCAGCTCATCAAGGCTCCACTCGCTTGTCTTCAAGTCGTTCAACTCGTGAATCCGGCGGATGATATCCGGCGATTTCCCTGCCTCTGGGCTCATGCCTATCAGCCTCCTTTCTTCTCCCAAGGTTTACCGGATTAGGGTTGCCTGTCGACTCGGTTTCTATGCAGAAAAAGAGGGGAGAAGCAGGTTCGGCGTTGGAACCGCCCGATTCGCCGGAGGCTAGAGGCAAGGCGAGGCAAGGAAAGGAAAGGTGAGGCTCTCAAACGGCAGCCTCGAACCTTGTGAGGTTAGCCTCCGCTGGAGAAAGAGGAGGAGCTTCCGATTCCTCCATGACCAGCCGATGAGCCGGAACCGGAGGATATGCCGCTGGAAGATGACATGCTGCCTGCAGGAGCGCCGTTTGAAGGGCTGTAGCTGTTTGCCCCGTTCGATGGGGCGGCCGTATCGCCAGGCTTCGTAAAGGTGCCGCTTCGCGCGCTGGTCGTCGGCTGCTGACTGCTGGACTCCGCCGAATCGGCTGCAAGAGGAGGAGAAGAGGGGACTGGCGTGATAGCTGTTCCTGCGGATGCTGACCTTGGATAGTACCTGGAATTGCCCATATAGTAAAACCCGCCGCCAGAATGATGAACGGAGCCGCTTCCATCGTCACAGTCGCCATCCCCGTCCCCATCGAGGCAGTAATCCTCGGGGACGTCTGCGGCCGAGGATACAGGAATGCCTTCATCGGAGGCGGCGGGAGCAGGAGAGGATGCCACAGGGACTCTGCTCTCCGTCTGCTGGGGGAGAGGCGTTGCGACGGCGTGGCTGCCGGCGGGCATCTGGGAGGGGGCGGAGCAGCCTGCCGTCGCGGTCAGACTGGCTGCTACGAATAAGCCGAGCAGCTTCATTCCTTTGCCGTTCTCTATGATTTTCTCTGTAGTCATCGGTATGCGTTCACTCCATTCGCTGTCAGTCTATACCTTACATACGTTGGCATGCGAGCTATAGTTGCTTCGCGCGTGCAGCTCAATTCTAAAATTTTCTATAAAACTAGCAAAAGGGCGGGCTTCAAGTTGCGGTTCTGCTAGACGCCGCCTATACTCAAACTAGAAACCATTTGCGCGGCAGGAGTGCGTAGCGGGGAGGAGAGTCTATGAAAAAAAGTCAATGGGTCTGGATAAAAAGGGCGGTGGCGGCGGTTCTGGCCATGGTCGTCGTCTGCGGACCCGGAAGCGAACGGCCGGCTAGGGGACAGGCCTACGCAGAAGGCAGTTCTATGATGGCGCAGACGGAATTCGACACATTCATACATCAGTCGCCTGCAGGCCATGGCAGCATACTGCCAGGCAGGGTGGTTGTTAAATATAAAGAAAAACCGGAAGAGCCGGGAACGAAAGCCTTGCGATCCTTACATGCCGATGATCCCGGTAGCGGGAAGGGCACTCCGTTCGAGAAGGTGGAGCTGGGCGCGCAGCAAAGCGTAGCTGCTGCGGTTGACGAGCTTCAGGCGTCTCCCGAGGTTGAATATGCCGAACC
Organism: Paenibacillus puerhi; assembly: GCF_009846885.1. Lineage (GTDB taxonomy): Bacteria > Bacillota > Bacilli > Paenibacillales > NBRC-103111 > Paenibacillus_G > Paenibacillus_G puerhi. Next base: position 21,964 of record NZ_WUWM01000042.1, on the reverse strand, counting down.
CATCTACTTATTCCGTCTGCTGGATACGACGGGCGAACTTGAGTCTGCGGGAGAACGTGAGGCAGGGGGAGTCCCGAACCTTCCCTATGTACCGGAGCCACCCGCATCGTCGGGGGATACGCCGCCCTATACTCCCGGCGCTCCATCAAGCGGTGGAGGCGCGGCCTCTCCGGACAAGGAGGGCCCGGGAGAGGAGAAGCCTGCGGCGTTTCCGGTGAATGATCCCGATGTCTTCAGGCAATGGGGGCTGACCGTGACGGAGGTGACCTATGCCTGGAAGCACGTACCGGCCCCGCAAGGCGGCCGCAAGGTGCGGATTGCGGTGCTGGATACGGGCGTGAACGGGGACCATCCCGATCTGGCCGGACAGGTGCTAGAGGGCTTTGACGCCGTCAGCCAAACCCGTGATTCCAGTGACCATTACGGTCATGGCACCAAAGTAGCGGGCATTATTGCGGCAAGCGTCAACAATAGCATCGGCATAGCCGGGGTTGCCGGTAAAGTAGCGGAGATATTGCCTGTGAGGGTCGGCTATTGGGCTAGCCGGGAGGACTATGTCATTCCAAGCGACAAGCTGGCGAACGGCATCTACTGGGCGGTCAAAAACGGCGCGAATATTATCAATATGAGCCTTGGTATTGATGCGACTACGGCAGGGACCGACCAGATCCGCGTCGTCCGGGAAGCGATCAGCTATGCGTTGGAGCATCAGGTAACGGTGGTGGCGGCAAGCGGCAATAACAGCAACCATTGGATCTATGGCGAGCGTGGAGATTGGGATAAGACCGTTAACCAGGAGCGACAATTTGTCTGGACTTCATTTCCTGCGAATATGGAAGGCGTCCTGTCGGTAGGCGCAGTTACGCAATTCTCCGACGGCACGCTGGCGCTGGCTGACTTCTCCAACATCGGGGCCATCACGCTCGTTGCCCCCGGCACGGAGATGTATACCACCTCGGCCGCCTTTAAGGATTCGCGATACTACGAAGAGGGAAACGGAACCTCCTTCTCGGCCCCTCTCGTTGCGGGGATAGCCGGACTGCTGCTGGCGCAAAATCCGGCGCTATCGCCGGAAGAAGTGCTTAACATTATGCGCGACAGCGCTAAGCGCGTTCCCCTCGCCCGTCCATCCTATGCAAGTCTCCCTGCGGTTGAAGCCTTATACACCGGCGGGGGGCTGGCCAATGCCAGGCGAGCTCTTACGCTGCCCCGGCTCGTTATTGAAGCCGTTCCCGTACCCTCTTCCCAAGGCCGGCTGAGCTATAGCCTGCAGGCAAGGGCTGTGGATGACAAAGGTATGCCGCGCAAGGATGTTAGCACTCCGCTGCAAATTGCGGTGAACAACGCCGGGAGCACCTCCGTAGCTGTGCGGGATATGGTATACGGAGAACTGCACGTGCCGGGTCTGGCAGCAACAGCCGACGAGTATTACGAGCTGGCTTTGAAGGTCTCCGGCAGCGGGAGCTCGGAGGGGATCGTGTCCTCCGCGACCGCGGTCTTCGTGAAGCGTCCGCCGGCACCGATCTCTTCTTTAAAGACCGGGACCTATGCGGGCGGGCAGCGCCTGATCTTAACGAGCGAGGTGCCCGGGGCCAAAATCTATTACACGATCAACGGTTCTTCCCCGTGGCCGCGCTTGTCTTCGGATTCGCTGGAATACAACGGCCCCCTTCTGGTGAACGGGAATGCCACCATCACAGCGGTCGCTGTCAAAAATGAGGTGGCGAGCCTGCCGGTATCTTACGTCTTCAAGATTACGCAAAGCGGAGGTGCTGGCGGCGGAGCAGGCGGCAGCATACTGGGACCCCTAATCCCCGTGGTGGAGGAAGGCAGCGAGCTGATTCTGAAGCCTGACAAGAATGAGCTGTTGAGCAAGCTTGCCGCCGCCGGAGGTCGTCCGCTGCACATCGAAGTGCGGGACACGGGGGCTGGGAAAGTATCCGGTTATCAAGTGGAGCTGCCCGGGGAGGTCTGGGAGCGCGCCTCTTCCTTGGGCACCCCGATTGTTATAACCTCGGAGCTTGCTACGATCACGATCCCTGCCCATGCGGCCCCGCTGCCCTCGGGGGCTTCGACGATGACCTTATCCTTGCAAAGCAGTAAGCAAGCGTGGACCAAGCTTCCCTTCGCCACATTGGCCTCACCCATCTTCGAGTTGAAGCTGCTCGCGGGGAAGGAGGAGATTAGCAGGTTCGCCTTGCCGGTTACCATCGAATTTGCTTATGACAAAACGATGATCCGGGATCCGGGCCGAGCGGGCGTTTACGTCTTCCAGCCGGCTAACGAAGACTGGCAGTATGCGGGCGGGAAATTCGCAGACAGCGGGGTTAGCTTCCGGTTAACGCATGCTTCCCGGTATGCCGTCATGGAATGGAATCGGACCTTCGAGGATATCCAAGGTCACTGGGCTCAGGCTGCCATCGAGCGAATGGCGGCCAGACAGATCGCTGACGGCATGACCGATACGACCTTCGCTCCCGACGATACGCTGACACGCGCCCAGTGCACGGCGCTTCTCGTGCGCAGCCTCGGACTCGCCGCCTCCCAGCCGGCCGAAGCCGAGCTGCCGTTCCGGGACGTGCCGAAGAATGGCTGGTATCGGGACTCGATCGCGCACGCGTATGCGGCGGGTATCGTCAGCGGGGTCAGCGAATCTTCCTTCGAACCGGAGGCCTCGGTCAGTCGCGAGCAGATGGCCGTTATGTTAATGAATGCCTATGCCCGCTATCCATCGGAGGGAGAGCCGGCGGCGGCAGCATCGGGCCAAGAGACTCTCTCGTTCATAGACTCAGGGACCATAAGCGCCTGGGCCCAGGACGCGGTCAGGCGAGCTGCGGCAGGCGGTCTGCTGAAGGGGAATCCGGATGGGACGTTTGCTCCCCGGGACCACGCAAGCCGGGCGCAAGTTATGATGATTCTCCATCGATTGCTGCTCCCGTAACGAACATTCATAAGATGAATGCAGACAGGCATCCGGCCTATAGCCGGATGCCTGTCTGCATTCCGGGACCGTCGAGATTTACGGGCATAGGCGCCAGCAGGGCTTCCCGGGAAGAACCGAGAGAGGGATTGGCGGTCTTTTGTTCGACAGAACGAAGGATTTTTTTGACGGAAAAAGCAATTCGAATGTTCGTGAAAACGCTTAATTTTAAGCGTTTTCACGAACGAATTAAAAAAATTTGAGAAAATGAAGTTTTTTTTAATTGTAAAGCAGGAATTATAGCAGGTTTTGTCGTATTTTTTAAATTACCATTTTGAGTGGTTGGGGAGAGTGCAGCATGCTTGTAACTTCGTATCAAGTTCGTTCTTTTCAATTGTCGGATTCTGTAGCTGTCACCGAGTTGTTTAAGAATGTATTGTCAGATGCCTGTTATGACGAGACCATGTCCGCGTTTGCCCGTCAGCTTTCCTGGGACAGCGAGCTTATCCTGGTCGCCGAGGAAGAGGATGAGATCGTAGGCGTCATCGTCGGCACGATCGACAAGCAGCAAGCCTATTACTACCGCATAGCGGTTGATCACAGCCACCAGCGCCGCGGTATCGGGCAGGCGTTGATCGAAGCTCTTCGCGGACGTTTTGTCGTACGCAAGGTTCACCGCATTATGGTTACGGTCGACGAACATAATGAAATGGTGCTCCCGGTTTATGAGAAGGCGGGCTATCAAGCGAACGATTTTTCCAGGGCAGCTCACCGTCTGAGTATTGTGAACGGGTAGACGGTGCCGGAAGGCGTCGGCTGGCTGGAGCAGGAACAAGCATAACAGGAGGCGTAAGCGCTCCGCGTTATGCTTTTTTTGTGTATGACTTTCTTTCCTCGCTCTTGAAACCGCCTCCTCATACGTTTATGCTAGTAGACAAGAGATGGAGCAAACGCTTGGGGGCCGTTGAGGCGTACAAGCCTGCAGGGTTGCCTGAGCAGAAGGGTTTGAACCTCATGGAGACCTTCGCAACATATACGATAAAAAGCTTTAAGCATGACGGACATCTGCACCGGATGTGGCTGGAGAACTGGCTGGTACCCGAGGAGCTGCTTCACCCGGCTCATAGAGAGCAGGGTATGCGCGTGCTGATCAACAGCCAGACGAAGATTGTCGAAGCGGACGGCAAGGAATGGATCAGCCGTATTCCGGGGGTGTCTTTTTTTATCCCGGGCGAATGGTTCAATGTGGTGGCATTAATGGAAGAACAAGGTGTCCGTTATTATTGCAATGTCGCTTCTCCCCCGTATGTCAGCGGCCGTGTTATCACGTACATCGATTATGATCTGGATGTTATCCGCCTGCCTGCCGGAGACATTTACGTGGTGGATCAGGAGGAGTACGAACGACATAAGCAAGTGTATCATTATCCGGAAATCGTCGATACCAAGGCCAAGCTTGGGCTTCAGCGCTTGCTGACACGCGTGCGCGGAGGGTTGCCTCCTTTTGGGGACGATCAGGTCAAGCAATATTATCAGGCCTGGCTGAAGCGGGATTCGGAAGGATGAAGGGAAGATGACGAAAGCGCCGGCGGGGCAGACGGGCCCTAAAGGGTTGGGCCGCGAGATCTGGGAATGGTTTAAAATGATGGTCATGGCGACTATCGTTGTCACGCTCGTTCATCAATTTTTGTTTCACGTGTCTGCTGTAAAGGGCGGCTCCATGCAGCCCACGCTTCATGACGGCGAATGGTTGTTTATTAACAAAGCGTTTCGCTATCTGAAGACTCCGGAACGGGGCGATATCATCGTGCTGCGCAGTCCGGACGGAACGAACAGCGGCTCTTCCTTTCTGGTGAAAAGGGTTGTGGCCGTTGCCGGGGATGAAGTCCACGTCAGCCGGGGAAAGCTGTTCGTAAACGGGGAGGAGACCGTAGAACCCTACACCGACTCAGCGATTCAGGACGGGCGCTTCGAGCCTTTGACTGTCGAGGAGGGTTATGTGTTCGTGCTGGGCGATAACCGCAGGCGGTACGCCAGCAACGACAGCCGGAGCTTCGGCACCGTATCGCTCAAGCTGGTTGTAGGGAGAGCCGAATGGATCGTATGGCCGGTCCGGCAATGGAGGAGTTTATAGATGCCAGCGACGCTAATGGACGGAATAGACTGGATGTCGCTCCGGGAAGAGCTGCGCAAGGCTGGACCCGAGCTCGGCGTGGATAAGATTGGATTCGCTAGCGCCGAGCCTTTTGATGAATTGAAAACGATATTGCTCAAGCACCGGGAGAAGGGATACGAGTCCGGCTTCGAGGAAAAGGACATTGAGAAACGGGTAGATCCGGCTTTATCGCTGGAGGCCCCGCGCTCTCTCATCTCGATTGCCGTTGCCTATCCGTCAAAGCTGCAGGCGCCTCCCCGCTCGGAGCCCGGCGCTTATCGGGGCATCCTGTCGAGGTCGGCCTGGGGGCAGGATTATCACGTAGTGCTGCGCAATCGGCTGGAGCGGGTAGAGGCCTGGCTGCGCGAAAGGGTGCCTGGCGTTCGTACCATGAATATGGTCGACACGGGCGCCTTGGTCGATCGGGCTGTAGCGGAGCGCGCAGGCATCGGGTGGAGCGGCAAAAACTGCGCGGTTATTACGCCGGAGTGGGGCTCCTGGGTATACCTCGGAGAGCTGATTACGAATCTTCCCTTTCCTCCCGACGAGCCTATTACCGAGAGCTGCGGCGATTGTACGATTTGTATCGATGCTTGCCCGACCGGCGCGCTTGTTGGGCCCGGGCAGCTGAATGCCCAGCGCTGCGTCTCGTTCGTGACCCAGACGAAGGGAATGATTGAGGACGACGAGATGAAACGGAAGATCGGCAATCGGCTGTACGGCTGCGATACGTGCCAGATCGTGTGCCCGAAGAACAAAGGCATCCATGCGGACCATCATCCGGAGCTGCAGCCTGACCCTGAGCTGGTCAAGCCGCTGCTTAAGCCGCTGCTTACGATGGGCAACCGCGAATTCAGCGAGAGGTTCGGCTCCAGCGCGGCGGCCTGGCGGGGCAGGAAGCCTATCCAGCGCAATGCGATTCTGGCGCTGGGCAGCTTCCGGGATGAGAGCAGCGTCGGGGAGCTGACGCAGCTGCTGCTGGCGGATGTCCGCCCGGAGATTCGCGGTTCGGCAGCCTGGTCGCTCGGCCGCATAGGAACTCCGGAAGCGCTGGAAGCATTGAAGCGGGCCGCAGAGCGCGAGAAAGACGAGTCTGTGCTCCGTGAAATTAACAAGGCTTCGGGGGCTCCGGAGGCGGGGAGGGTATGAGCAGGCGATATGACATATTCGATGCAGTATGACGAGATAGATTCTCCTATAGGTCCTCTTACGCTGGCAGCATTCGGCGGTGCGTTATGCCATATCGATTTCGGCCGGTTTGAAGCGAGGCGAAGCGCGCTGACATCATGGTCGGACCGCTGGTTTGGGTCAGTGAGCTGGGAGCGCGACCCCGCAGCGCTTGGGGAGGCGAAAGACGAGCTGGACGCTTATTTCAGGAACGAGCTGGAGCGGTTCTCGCTGCGACTCGATCTTCGAGGAACCCCGTTCCAGGTGAAGGTGTGGGAAGCGCTCCTTGCCATTCCTTACTCGCAAGTATGCGCCTATAAGGATATTGCTTCCCGGATCGGCTCCCCGAAGGCTGTTCGGGCGGTAGGAGGAGCCAACAACCGGAACCCCGTCCCGATTATCGTTCCCTGCCACCGTGTGATCGGCGCTGCCGGCAGTATGGTCGGCTATGGAGGCGGGCTCGAGATCAAGACGTTTTTGCTGCATCATGAAGGGTATTCGGCTGGAGGGACGAGCTTATGAGATACGTGCATATTGAGAATGTGGAGTCCGGGCAATATTTGGGCCGAACGATTTTCTCCGCCAATGGGTCGGTGCTGCTGTCCGAGGGCGTGCAGCTGACCGTCTTCATGATCACCACTCTGAAGCGCATCGGCGTTACGATGATCTATATCCAGGATAAGCAATTTGAGGATGTGGAAATTCCCGAGGTGCTTTCGGAGGAAACCAAGCGTGTCGTGATGAAGCAAATGAACGATACGTTCGATTCCATCCGCTCGGGCAAGGAATTCAACACGAAGCACCTGTATCAGAGCATAGACAGCCTGCTGGAGGAGGTCATGTCCAACCAGGAGGTGCTCGTGCAGCTGTCCGATATTCGCACCGAGGACAACGATATGTATGTGCATGCGTTGAACGTCTGCATCATCTCAACCTTGATAGGCATCAATATGGGGCTTGCTTCGTCTCAGCTGAGGGAGCTGGCGATCGGGGCGCTGCTGCACGATGTGGGCAAGCTGGAGCTTACCACCGATGATGGATCGGATGATCCGAAGCGTCACCACACCTGGAGAGGCTTCGAGGCGCTGAAGCACAAGCGTGAGCTCAGTCTGCTGATTGCCCACGTGGCCTTCCAGCATCATGAGACGATTGACGGCGAGGGGTGGCCTCGCCGGCTGAGCGGAGAAGAGATTCATCTCTATGCGAAGATCGTGGCCGTAGCCAATACGTATGACAATCTGTTGTTTGATTTGTCCGAAGGACGAAGGATGCTGCCGCATGATGCTTGCGAACGGATCGTAGCGATGGCGGGCAAGAAGCTGGACCACGAAGCGGTCATCCAATTCTTGCGGACCGTATCCGTATATCCGACCGGAACTTCCGTGCGTTTGACTACCCGGGAGACGGGAGTTGTCGTAGGGCAGCACCGCGGGCTGCCGGGAAGACCGGTCGTTCGGATCGTGAAGACCGTAGGCGATGAGCTGGATGTGAAGGAAGTCGATCTGGCCAAGCATACGACCGTGTTTATCGAGAGTGTGCTGATGTAGATGCTCATGCTATTGGAGCGATAAACCGTATTTGTCACCTTACTAGGGACATGTTATGATGGGGAAATGACAACCGACTAATTTTGGGGTGAGAAGATTCATGTGGTATGCGATTACGGCGGTGCTCGCTCTGCTCGTAGGCGGCGTGGCGGGATTTTTTATCGGAGTCGCCTATTTACGCAAGCAGCTGGAGAAGATGCAGAACGATCCTGCGATGATTCAGCAGATGGCCAAGCAGATGGGATACAACCTGGATAAGAAGCAGATGCAGAAGATGCAAACAATGATGAAAAATAAGAAGTTTCGTCCTTAGCCGGCCGTCCGGTCCGGGAAGAGATAGGCGCGGGCCTATGGATCGGAGCCTGCTGCTTACGGCATACGTTGGAAAAGGAGAGAGCCATGCCTGCCAAAGAATATAAAAACAACCGTGTTGTTGAAAATAGGGAACAGATCGAGCATCATGTCCGTGAGATTTTGCGTCTGATCGGCGAGGATGCGGATCGGGAAGGATTGCTTGAAACCCCGGCGCGGGTCACGCGTATGTATGAAGAAATTTTTGCAGGCTATGAAGCCGATATGCGTGATATTCTGGGGGTTGCATTTGACGAAAAGCATGAAGAGCTTGTGATCGTAAAGGATATCGTCTATTACAGCCTTTGTGAGCATCATATGGCACCCTTCTTCGGCAAAGTGCATATTGGCTATGTCCCGAGCGGTAAGATTGCAGGTCTCAGCAAGTTTGCCCGCCTGGTCGAAGCGATAACGCGGAGGCTGCAGGTTCAAGAGCGGGTCACCTCGGAGATCGCGGACATTCTGATGGAGGTGCTGGAGCCTCATGGCTGCATGGTCGTCGTGGAAGGCGAGCATCTATGCATGTGTTCCCGCGGCGTGAAAAAGCCGGGCAGCAAAACCGTCACCTCGGCTGTTCGCGGGCTGTTCCGGAGCGATGCCGCTTCGCGCGCCGAATTTTTGTCGCTGATTAAGGACTGACTGCCGGGCGCGGAGTTCAGCCTGGCCTAATAGAAGTTCAACCCGAAGAAAGAGCCGCTTTCCGCTGCTGTGATCATTCGCACAGAGGGAGGCGGCTCTTTGGCGAGCCGGCATCAAGCGGGAGCTTGGGCAGCTCCCGCTCCGCTCCGGCTGATTAAGCACAGAGCTTTGGAGGAGCGTCCGGCGAGTAAAACTTCCGCTGAGTCTTTTTCCTTGCAAAGGGCATCTTGCGCGCATCGGTTGTCAGTAGGGGGGCCAAGCAAGCGTGCGGGCTGCGGAGAAACGTTCGTTCACATGATCCCAGTTGACGGTATGCCACCAGTCCTCGATATATTTGGCCCGATCGTTCTGATGCTTCAGATAATAGGCGTGCTCCCACACATCCAGCGGAAGCAGCGGAATAACATCCCACTGGGAAAGGTTCTGATGCTTCTCGGCCTGCAAGATCTCCAGTCTGTGGCTGCGAGGGCTCCAGACCAGGATCGCCCAGCCGCCGCCCTCTACCTTGTCGGCCGCAGCGCTAAACTGCTTCCGGAAAGCTTCAAAGCTGCCGAACGACTTGCGAATTTCTTCAGCGATCGGTCCTGTCGCTTTACCCCCGCCCCCAGGCTTCATGACATTCCAGAATATCGTGTGCAGATAATGCCCGGCCCCATGGAAGGCAAGCTCCCGCTCCCAATGCTTGACGAGATCGAAATCTCCGGATTGGCGTGCTTGCTGCAGTTTCTTCTCGGCTTTGTTCAGTCCGTCTACATAGCTCTTATGATGCTTGTCGTGATGGATGCGCATCGTCTCGGCGTCGATATAAGGCTCGAGCGCTTGATAGGCGTAGGGAAGCGGAGGGAGGCGATGCTCGCCGATCGGCACGGCTTTGCCGCCGGTCGCCGTTCCCCCCTGTGCCGGAGGCGCAGGCTGAGCCGAACCGGCCGTGGCTGCTTGCCCGGCCTGCTTGGAAGGGATAGGCGTAGACCAAGTGCCCTCGAGCGTTGCCGTACGTCCGGCTTCCTCCTCGGTAGGAGCCAGGTGAATATGTACTTTGTCCTGCTCAGCCGCAGCTCTGACGAGTGGGGGATCCTCCTGCGAAGGGGATGGCACAGACGCTGTCTCAAATGAGCGGCTGGATTCCTTCATCGGCGGTTGGACGAGACCTTGTCCCTGCTCTTGTACCGCCTGGAGGACGCCCAAGAAATACTCGGACTCGCGAATGATGTGTAGAACGACGGTCTGCACAACCGGATTCGCTTTGATCGGCGCGCTCTGCTTCAGAAGTAGAAATAATTGCTGAATGAACGCCTGCGACTGTACGGTTGAAGCGCGAAGCAGCTCGTGAATTTGAGCGGTCAAATAGGGCGAGGGGGATGAGGGCTGCCTGATCAGCGCTTCGATCCATCGGCCGGCTTCGGCTTCCGTATGCGCAAACACGCCTTCCCATCGCTCGAGCAGCCTCACATAATCCGGCTCCAGATTGGGAACGAGCTCCCGGATCACCACGGTATGCTCCCTCTCCTGCATTTTCCAAAAACGGATTTCCTCCAGTACCCGTAAAGGCAGGAGCGCCCCGTAAACGACCAACATATCAAAAAACCTCCCCGGGTTCGGTAGCTTGATCGGCGCCTCGCGGGTTATGAATAACCGCGCTGGCTAAGCCGGCAATGAAGCTCCAAAACCATTGTATGCGGGGAGGCTTGTGTTTTATGTTCCTGCGATCGACTATCTGGACTTGCCATATTTCAGCGGCTCGACTGGAGAGGTAGACAGCGTGCGAAGGAAGCCGGTCGTCATCTGCAGATACGTTTTTTTATGGGCGCGATAGATTAATTCATGTCCGTCATTCTCAAGCATCCACAGGGCAGACCCCGAGTCGGCTTGCTGGTGGCTGTAGATATCCTGCACCGTGCCATAGGGAGCACGTACATCCTGCTTGCCATGAATGAAGAAGATCGGTATCGAATAAGCCGTTTCCTTGATTGTCTGGTACGGGATCTCATTGAAGCTGACTCCGTTAATAAGCGGGAAAAACATATGAACCAGCGACTGTGAGAATTTCGGAACGTTCGCGACCTGCTTCATATTGTGGTATAGCGTTTCGGGCTCCAGGATAAAGGTGCTGTCCAAAATCATGCCGTCGATCTCCTTGGTCTGCATCGCAGCCTGCAGGGCGGTTCCGGCCCCCATCGAGAAGCCCCAGACGTAGACTCGCTCGGCACCGCGGTCTTTCGCGTATTTGACGGCTCCCAGCAGCTCTTGGGATTCGCGCAGTCCGCCGGTGACGGTCCACTTGGGCTGGACGTATCCATAGTCGAACATGATCACGTTATAGCCCATTTGGTGAGCGGCTTTGGCCAGGTCGTAGATTGGGACCCAGATCTCCTCCCGATTGCCGCCATAGCCATGGGAGAAAACGATAGTTTGCCGCTGGGATGCAGCTCCCGTTATAGCAGATGTCGAAGGGATGAACCACCCGGAGAGCTCGGAGGAGCCGTTCAGGCTGGGAAAAGTAATATCCTCGTAGGCAGCTCCGAAGGAAGCGGCCGGATTGGAGCGGAGCGGATCGATATGAGGGCGCCCCAGCGTCCAGGCGACGTAGGCATGGAAGGCCATACCCAAGCTGAACAGCAGCAGAAGAATGGACATGAAGGCGATAAGCCAGCCTTTGCGGCGACGCAATATAGAAATTCGCTTGGAAGCGATTTCAACCGAACCGGGATGAAGCGGCGCCGAAGCCGGCGTTGGCGTAAAAGAGTTAGTTTCCATGAGGAGCCCTCCATTTTCACTGAGATGTCTAGGGGCGGCGGACGACAGAAGGCTGAACGGCGTGAGGCGGGGCCTCGAACGCTGTCGAACCGTAGGACCGATTATCGGAAGGATCTTCTATTTTTATAGTAAAGCCAGCAGGACGAATCGTCAATGCAGCGCGAAAAATGTAAACAATCTGTAATATGGGTGTAACAGTTACGAAGCGACAAGAAACTTGAGACTGCGGATATAGGAAATTGGCCAAAAATCAGGTATAATAGATTTCAACTGGTGAAACCGATTTTCGGGGAGTGGGAAAAGGATGGAAGATGGCAAATTAACCGTTCGTGCCGTGGAACGAGCCCTGGATATATTGCTCTGCTTCACCCAAGCGGAGGATTTGAGCTTGACGGAGATTGCCTCCCGTGTGGAGCTGCATAAAAGTACGGTGCATCGGCTGCTGGCTTCGCTGGAGGGGAAAGGCTTCGTGATACGCGATCCCGCCTCCGAGCGCTATCGCCTCGGCTTCAGCGTCTGGGAGCTATCCGCCAATCTGACGCATACCGACGACCCGGCGCTGCTGCTGCTGCCGGAGATGGAACGGCTGCGCGACGTGCTCGGTGAGACCGTCAGCCTCTATGTGCGTGACGGCATGGAGCGTGTCCGCGTCCAAGCCGTGCAGAGCAACCAGGCGATCCGCCGGGTTGCTCCCATCGGGGCGCGCTTGCCGCTGTACGTCGGCGCGTCCAGCAAGGTGCTCGTCGCGTTCGCCGAGCACGCGGAGCAGCAAGCGCTGCTGTCGCACGCCTCCTGGCCGGCATCGGCCGGGACTGCGGCTTACCTGCAGCAGCTGCAGGAAGTGCGGGAGCTTGGCTACGCCACAAGCGTGGAAGAACGCGAGCCGGGAGCAGCCGCCGTCTCGGCGCCTATCTTCGACCGCAGCCACAGGCTTGCGGCCGCGCTGGCCCTATCGGGTCCCTCCAACCGGCTGACGGTGGAGAAGATGAAGGAGCATGCGCCGGCGCTGATGGAAGCAGCCCGCCGCATGGGGAAGATGTTGAAATAAACGGGCTAGGCCAGCATGGCAGCCCGGCAGCAGGCGCGCGGTCTACGGACTGCGCGCCTGTTGCATGCTAGCCCCTAATGGGAGAAGAGAATAGCACAAAAAAAGCAGCCAGCGGAGATTTCTCTCCGCTGGCTGCTTGCATGAACCAAAGATTAAGCCATGATTTGACGCAGAACGGTTTGCAGAATACCGCCATTGCGGTAGTAATCCACATCCACGAAGCTGTCGAGGCGGACAAGCGTCTCGAAGCTGAAGGTCGAGCCGTCTTCACGCGTAGCGGTCACGGTTACTTTCTGACCCGGCTGAACGTCGTTGGACAGGCCTGTAATGTCGAAGGTTTCGCGGCCGGTAATACCGAGCGTGCTCCAGCCTTGACCTTCGGCGAATTGCAGCGGCAGCACGCCCATGCCGACCAGGTTGGAACGGTGAATCCGCTCGAAGCTCTCGGCGATTACGGCTTTGACGCCGAGCAGGAACGTTCCTTTAGCTGCCCAGTCACGGGAGGAGCCTGTGCCGTATTCTTTGCCTGCGATAACGACAAGATTCGTGCCTTGCTCCTGATACTTCATGGAAGCATCATAGATGGACATGACTTCGTCGGTCGGCAGGTAAGTCGTCACGCCGCCCTCGGTGCCTGGAGCCACCTGGTTGCGAATCCGGATGTTGGCAAACGTACCGCGCATCATCACGTCATGGTTACCGCGACGGGAGCCGTAGGAGTTGAAGTCTTCCTTCTTCACGCCATGCTCGATCAGGAAGCGGCCTGCCGGGCTGTCCGGCTTGATGTTACCTGCAGGCGAGATGTGGTCCGTTGTCACGGAGTCTCCCATCAGAGCCAGCGTTTTGGCGCCGCGGATATCGGCGATGTCGTTCAGATCCGGCGAGAGATTGGAGAAGAACGGCGGGTTCGCGATATACGTGGACTTATCGTCCCAAGCATACAGGTCGCCTTCCGGTACTTCGATCGCATTGAAGCGCGGGTTGGAACGGAATACATCCGCATACTTCTCGCGGTACAGGTCAGGGCTCATAGCTACGCCCATCGCATCCTGAATCTCTTGAGCAGTCGGCCAGATATCCTTGAGATACACCGGCTCGTTCTTATGATCGTAGCCGATCGGATCGTTCACCAGGTCGATATTAACCGTGCCTGCGAGCGCATAAGCGACAACAAGCGGCGGCGATGCCAGATAGTTGGCTTTGACTTGAGCATGAACGCGGCCCTCGAAGTTCCGGTTACCGGACAAGACGGCAGCAACGGTCATATCGTTGTCGGCGATCGCTTTGCTTACTTCGTCCGGCAGCGGACCCGAGTTCCCGATGCAGGTTGCGCAGCCATAGCCCGCTACGTGGAAGCCCAGCGCTTCGAGCGGCTCGATCAGACCTGCTTTTCTCAGGTAATCGGTAACGACCAGGGAGCCTGGAGTCAAGCTGCTCTTCACATAACCCGGCTTGCGAAGGCCCAGGGCGACTGCTTTCTTGGCCACGAGGCCGGCGCCGAGCATAACGCTTGGGTTCGAAGTATTGGTACAGGAAGTGATAGCCGCGATGACGACTGCGCCCGTACCCATTTTGCTGACTTCGCCATTGGCGTGAGGAACATCCACAACCTGAGCGATTTTGTCATCGGACAGTCCGTATCCGCCTTTGTCGACCGGCGTGCGGATGATGCTGTTGAACGATTCCTTCATATTAGTCAGCTCAACGCGGTCCTGCGGACGCTTTGGACCTGCAAGGCTAGGTACGACGGAAGCCAGGTCAAGCTCGATAATATCGCTGAATACAGGATCTGGCGTAGCATCCGTCCGGAACATGCCTTGGGCTTTATAATAAGCTTCAACCAGGGCGATCTGCTCTTCGCTGCGTCCTGTGCCGCGCAGATAGTTCAGAGCTTCGGCATCGACAGGGAAGAAGCCGATCGTTGCGCCGTATTCCGGAGCCATATTCGCTACCGTTGCACGGTCAGCCAGGCTGATGTTGGAAAGTCCGGAGCCATAGAACTCCACGAATTTGCCGACAACGCCTTTTTTACGAAGCATTTGTGTAACCGTAAGAGCCAGGTCAGTCGCTGTAGCGCCTTCGTTCAGCGTACCTGTCAGCTTAAAGCCGATAACCTCAGGTGTGACAAAATACAGCGGTTGTCCAAGCATGCCGGCTTCCGCCTCGATGCCGCCCACGCCCCAGCCGACGATGCCCAGACCGTTGATCATCGTAGTATGCGAGTCGGTCCCTACCAGGGAATCCGGATATACGAAGGTTTCGCCGTCGACCGTTTTGGTGGCTGCTACGGAAGCAAGATACTCCAGGTTTACCTGGTGGACGATACCGGTATCGGGCGGTACGGCACGGAAGTTGTCGAATGCCGTTTGCGCCCAGCGCAAAAAGCGGTACCGTTCTTCGTTACGCTCGAACTCGAGCTTTTCATTGAATTCCAAGGCGTCCTTGGAGCCGAATGCGTCGACCATAACGGAGTGGTCGATAACCAGGTCAACCGGTACAAGAGGGTTGATCCGCTTTGGATCTCCGCCTGCCTGCTTCATCGTATCTCTCATCGCCGCCAAATCGACGACTACAGGTACGCCTGTGAAGTCCTGAAGCACGATACGTGCCGGAATGAAAGGAATTTCTTTGTTGGCGTCGCGCTCGACGGCCCAGTTGGCGATTTGCTTAACATGCTCGGAAGTGATGGCTTTTCCGTCGAACTGGCGGATAGCCGCCTCCAGAAGTACTTTAATGGAGAAAGGCAGGTTTTCGATCGTTCCCTCACCCTGCTTTTCAAATGCCGGCAAGCTATAGTAATTGTAGGTTTGACTGCCTACGACGAGCTGCTGGCGGACCGAGTATTGGTCTTTGGCTGACATGGAAGCATTCCTCCTTGAATCGTATTGAGTGCTCGAGTGTTCATGTTTCATACTGTGAAACTCGATTTCAAAAAATGCCTTACTATTAGTATACATGCTGCGGCCCTACTTCGTAAAGGCTGATTTGAATCATTTTTGTCCTGCGCGGGGCATACGTATGGGAATGAATGCTTTCCAAGCTAGATTAAGGCTTCTTTAGCAAGTAAATGGCCAAGCAACCGTTAGCCGACGAAAGGGGATTGGCAGCCATGTCTTGGAAATTGACCCTGTACGACTACATCCACCATCGCAATCTGATGGATATCGATTACACCGTCGAGCCTTTGCTGCCGCTGGTGCAGGATGGCGCATTTCTTCAGCGGCAGGCAAGGGTGCTGGCACGTCGCCAAGATACGGATCGGGAGCGGAGACTCATTCCTGTAAAAAGCGAGACCCGTCTTGTTATCGACCGGGTTGACGGGCAGCCGGGACGGACGATTGTCGACGTGACGCTCAAGCGCAAAACCAACAGCCGTATCCGCGAGAACGAGCAGGAAGAAAGGCGGATTGAGCGGGAGCGGATTACGCTGCACGAGGGGCTTGACGGCTGGTCGATTATCGGCGTCGAGATGCTGCAAACCGAACGCTCCCTGCGTCTTAAGCCTTCCCCACCTGGAGGCCTGCTGGAAGTGGATGACCGGCCCTATGCCGAAGAGACGGTGAGAACCATGTCGGTGCCGTTCCTCAACCGGACGATGGTGCGCGAATTGGACTTCGCCGCACGTGCCGTTTATGACCGTCATAAAGCAGCCGCTTATGCCGATCTGTGGTGGGATAAAGGCAATCCAGACTATCTCACCTTCGAGGTCGATTGCACCAATTATGTGTCTCAGTGCCTCTTTGCAGGGGGAGCGCCGATGAATTATACTGGTAAAAGGGATTCGGGCTGGTGGTATAAAGGCAGACTTGGCGGCCGCGAGCATTGGAGCTTCAGTTGGGCGGTAGCGCACAGCCTGCCGTCATATTTGCTCACTAGCCGCGCCGGCGCCCGGGGGCGCGAGGCTTCTTCGGCGCAGGAGCTCGACCTCGGAGACGTCATCAGCTACGACTGGGACGGAAGCGGGCGTTTCCAGCATTCGACGATTGTGACGGCCAAGGATCCCGACGGCATGCCTCTGGTCAACGCTCATACGGTAAGCAGCAGACATCGCTACTGGAGCTATACGGATTCCTATGCTTGGACAGACAAGACACGCTACCGGTTTATCAGGATCGCTGACCAAGTATAATCTTCGAATTGTCTTATCTAGCGTTCGCCTTTCTTCGAGCGCCCATGCATTCCTTTTGTATGCAACTGACATCATTTCCTTATTACTGATACGATCCGGAGGTTCATAATGAGCGACAAAATTCGCGTAGGCTTGATCTATGGAGGCAAATCCGGCGAGCATGAGGTTTCCTTGCAAACTGCTCTGGCCGTTATTAAGGCATTTGACTTGACTAAATACGAGGTGACTCCTTTTTACATAACTAAAGAAGGGCAATGGCGCTCGGGCGCCGCGCTTGAGGGACCGGCAGAGTCCGTTCAAGCTCTCCAGCTGAATAGATCTACGGATGAAGAGATTTCGGCGGGAACGGCGCTTCAGCCGATCTTCGGTTCCCTGGCAGCCTCGGCTACCACTGATGCGGCGCGTCCTGTGGGAAGCAACGCTCCCTTCGACGTCGTCCTCCCTCTGCTGCATGGGACCTTTGGCGAGGACGGGACGATTCAAGGCCTGCTGGAAATGGCCAATGTCGCTTATGTAGGGGCAGGTGTGCTGGCGTCATCCGTTGGCATGGATAAAGTCATGATGAAGCGCGTTTTTGCCCAGGACGGCTTGCCGCAATGCGTGTTCAGGCATTTTACAAGAACCCAGTGGGAGAAGGATAATGCCTTCTTTCTTATGGAAGTAGAAGTATCGATCGGCTACCCCTGCTTCGTCAAGCCGGCGAACCTGGGCTCCAGCGTGGGCGTCAGCAAGGCCGTTAACCGGGAAGAGCTGATCGACGCGGTCAATGAAGCCTTCCGCTATGACCGGAAAGTCATCGTCGAGGAATTCGTTCATGCGCGCGAGCTGGAAGTAGCGGTGCTGGGCAATGACGAGCCGCAGGCATCCGTAGTCGGAGAAATCGTATCCTCAGGCGACTTCTATGACTACAAGGCCAAATACATCGACGGCAAATCGTCCATGATCATCCCGGCCGATATTCCGGCAGAAACGGCCGAGCAGCTTCGTGAGCTTGCTATCCGGGCTTTCCTGGCGATCGACGGCTCGGGGTTGTCCCGGGTCGACTTCTTCCTGCGCAAGGAGGATGGCGCCGTATTTATTAATGAGATTAATACGATGCCTGGCTTTACCCCTTTCAGCATGTACCCGCTGCTCTGGCAGGAATCCGGCAAGCCTTACCGAGAGCTGCTGGACGATCTGATCCAGCTTGCGATCAAGCGCCATAGCGAGAAGCAGCGTCTTCAATATACATTTGATTTGGAATAAGCATCGTGACGGACGACGCTTGCTTTTGGCTTGCGCCATCCGGTATGCTTAGGCAAAAAAGAACAGGCGAAGGGAGCGGGCTTATGGGATTTAATACCGAGTTTAATTCCGTATGTAAGTTTAAATCTGAGCAGGAGCTGTACGAACTGTTGGAGTACGGACGGGGGAAAATGGTCAAAAACGGCTTCCGCGTATTTCCGACCGGTCAAAAGGTGATTGCTTTCTCGCCTGACAATCAGGCCATCGCTATCGTCAAGATCATCGCTTCGATCGCCGAAATCAACTTTCAAGGCGAGGAAGTGACGCAGGTCGAGATGGAGCTGGTGCGCAAGCTTACCGAGGAGGAAGCGCGCGTACAGACGGCTCTGGCGGATGAGTTGTTTTTTGGCGAGGCTGGCCGTACCTGATTCATCGCTTGTGCATGCCTACTCGAGCATCCCGCACCGCTGTTTAGCGGTCGGGATGTTTTTTGTTGTCGGTATCCCGGCATACTCACGCCAGTTTGGGCAAGCTAAGTCTAACCACTCACGAGTATGAGGAGCGTGAAGCCATGCTGGTTCGACTTGGATATGTTGCCATGTCGGTTCTCGTCAAAAACGCCTCTCCGTCCAAAACGATGACCTTTTCCAGCTTCTCGAAGCTTAAGGATCGTGAAGCTGCGCTGCGCAAGCTGGAACGCCTGGCTCAGGAGAACCTGGCGAACACCCTTCGGCTGCTCAAGCATAATCGCGCTCATGATATCCAGCTGTATCGCTGCTCCTCGAGGCTGATCCCGCTGATCGGCCACGGAGAGCTCGGCAGCTGGGATCCGATCGATCGTCTGTCGGAAGGATTTGCAGACATCGGCGCTTACGCGCGAAAGCATGGGATGAGACTGAGCTTTCATCCGGATCATTACACGGTGCTGAGCACATTGCGTCCAGAGGTGCTGGAGCATTCCGTCGCTGACCTGGAGCGGCATGTTCGGATGCTGGAAGCGATGGGACTCGATGCTTCGGCCAAGTGCAACATTCATGTCGGCGGTACCTATGGCAATAAAGAGACGGCGAGCGAACGCTTTATCCGTAACTTCAACGCTCTCCCTTTGAGCATTCGGGAGCGGGTGACGTTAGAGAATGACGACAAAACCTTCAATGCCCTGGAGACGCTGGCCCTTGCCGAGCAAGTTGGAGTCCCGATGGTGCTCGATATCCATCACGACCAGGTTAACCCGAGCGGGCTTCCCTGCACAGAGCTATGGCCCCGGATCCTTCACACCTGGAAGGGACAGCTTGAGCAGGAGGAGCAAGGCGCGGATAAGCGGGCGCCTCTGCCGCCCAAGATCCACGTATCGAGTCCGAAGAGCGAGAAAGATCCGCGCGGGCATGCCGACTATGTCGATCCACAGACTCTGTTTGGGTTTTTGCGGGCTGTGGCCTTGGAAACCCCTCGGCTCGATGTCATGCTGGAAGCCAAAAGGAAGGATGATTCGCTATTGCAGCTAATGATAGCGGCGCGGGATGAGCCCGACATCACCATTCGCACGCAAGCTTCATTCGAGCTGGGATAACGTCCTATCCGACAAAAAAGGGCTCTTGAATTCTTGTTCGAAATCAAGTACCTTGAGAGGGAAGAACATGAACGAGCTCTATTTTTTGCCAGGAGAGGGGAACGCCAATTATGAATTTGGTTGCTGGAAAAAATATCGTCGTTATGGGAGTAGCGAATGACCGGAGTATTGCCTGGGCCATCGCCCAATCGTTAGCTGCTCAAGGCGCAAAGCTTGTATTTACGTATGAGAACGAACGGGTGGAGGAGCGTGTACGCAAGCTCGCGGGTACGATTCCGAATTCATCCATTTTGCCCTGCAACGTTACGGTCGACGAGGATATCGAACGGCTGGCCGACTCGCTTCGCGAGCAGTTTGGCGTCTTGCACGGCATTGTGCACAGCATTGCATTCGCCAAGACCGAAGAACTGGAAGGGCTGTTCGTCGATACGTCGCGCGACGGCTTTACCCTGGCGCATGATATCAGCGCTTACTCACTGGTGGCTGTGGCCCAGCGGCTGTATCCGTTGATGACGGAGGGCGGCAGTATCATGACGATGACTTATCTTGGCGCTGAGCGCGCGATGAAGAATTACAATGTCATGGGCGTTGCGAAGGCTGCGCTGGAGGCGAGCGTCCGTTACCTCGCGAACGACCTGGGCCAATTTAACGTCCGTGTCAACGCGATATCCGCGGGTCCGATCCGGACGCTGGCGGCCAAAGGCATTAAGGATTTCAACTCCATTTTGCGCACGGTTGAGGAAAAGGCACCTCTTCGCCGCACGACTGAAGTCGCCGAGGTTGGAGATACCGCTCTGTTCCTGATGAGCCACCTGTCTCGTGGAATTACCGGCGAAGTGATCTATGTCGATAATGGTTATCATATTGTAGGCGTATAATAGGAGAAGCCAGGCCAGTCATCTGTCGAGTAAGAGCGGGTGACTGGCCTTCTTTACGGGTATTTCCCTCTCGAGTGAAACATCTGCGGGTTTGAAGCGTATAACGAATAAGAACGATTGTAGAAGGAATGATAACGGAATGACTAATCAGGATGCCGTTTTTACCGTTGGCAGCAAAAGCTTTACGGCCGTAGCGATTAATACCGCTTCCAAAACAGGAGAGTGGATTCAAAGCAAGCTTGGCGATTTCAACTCCTTACATACAAAGTATTCCCCGCATGATTTGGTAACCGAGGTAGACAAGGGCGCGGAGCTCATGATCCGCAAGCTGATCCATACCCATTTCCCCACTCATGCCATACTGGGTGAGGAAGGCGTGGAGCCTGGCCCGGAAGCCTCAGCGGCGGCTTTGTCGGAAGTCAGCGATGCCGAGTATTTGTGGATAGTAGATCCGCTCGACGGAACGACGAACTTTGTGCATGGATTTCCGTTCTTTTCCGTGTCTATTGCGCTTGCCCACCGCGGAGAGGTCATTGTCGGGGTAGTGTACAATCCGGTCCACAACGAGCTGTTCGTAGCCGAGAAGGGCAAAGGAGCATACCTACGTGGGAAACGGATGCATGTATCGGCCGAGGAGCGGCTGGCTGACAGTCTGATCGCTACCGGCTTTCCGGCAGAGAGGGAATTTGCGCTTGCGGAGAATATGAAGGGCGTACAGGCGCTCAGTCCACAGGTTCGAAATATTCGGGTGGCAGGCTCCGCTGCCCTGCATCTTGCTTACGTGGCCGCGGGTCGCCTAAGCGGTTTTTGGGAAATCGGCCTGAATGCTTGGGATATTGCCGCGGGGGCTTTGCTTGTGCAGGAGTCCGGGGGACAGGTCACGGATACCTCCGGCCGTCCTTATCAGCTGGGCGTTCGCCATGTCATGGCGACGAATGGAGCGATCCATGAAAGCTTCCTGCAAGGGCTGGAACAAGCAGGTGCGACAGGAGCCAGGAGCCAGCCGGGAGAATAGGTGAAATCGGCGTTTCTTTTCTTAAGTGAACGATTCTATTTTGACG
This sequence comes from Paenibacillus puerhi, assembly GCF_009846885.1. Lineage (GTDB taxonomy): Bacteria > Bacillota > Bacilli > Paenibacillales > NBRC-103111 > Paenibacillus_G > Paenibacillus_G puerhi. The sequence goes on along the minus strand of NZ_WUWM01000042.1, from coordinate 521 downwards.
ACCGCTCTCATGTGGTCGTTTTTTTGTTGAGGAGGGCCATGACACCATGAAAGGTTGATCCTCACTCGCGTTCAGTTTGTGACAAACCCTGCTTATTGGTTTCTTTCTTGTTAAGCAGGGTCACCGGAATACACCGCCAGCATCCTAAAAATGGTGATTGCATTTATATGCGAGTCATGATATATTTTTCTTCCGGCCCAAAAGGCGGAACAAACGAACCCAAGCAAATAGCAAGTTGAAGGTTAAACAATTTTTAAAAAAATAACTTGCATTAACCTTGGGAAGTGTGTTATATTATAAAGGTCGCTTTCGACGGATGACGTAAAAAGAAGTCGGAAAAAGCGCAGAGAAAATTCAATTGTCCTTTGAAAACTGAACAACGAGTGAGTGTTAAATAGAGAATGAAAATTCTCGCTAGCAGTAACTTTTGAGCAAGTCGAACAAACCTTGTAGTCATTTCGGCCTTCGGACCGAAAAGACTACCTTAATGGAGAGTTTGATCCTGGCTCAGGACGAACGCT
>NZ_WUWM01000041.1 GCF_009846885.1 Paenibacillus puerhi | reverse complement strand
TCTTTCATGGCTACTGCCAGCTTTTCAATTTCTTGTTCATGTGTCATTCTGATCTCCGCCTTTTCGGTCCTTTGATATCTTTTACCCGATTTGTGCGGCTCTCAATTTTATGAGTTCAATCTATATAGACTGAAAAATATAGTGATAGACTAGGAAAATATAGTTGCAGACTGAGAAAATAAAGTATTTTCTTAGTGCTTAGGTTAAGATAAGTCTCTTGTTTAAGCACTACATGCTACCCGCGTACGTTCTTTAGTAGGTAATTGGAAATGGAATATAATGAGGAGGACGTAGCCCCCCGAAGGCGCAGGAACGTTTTTTTTATTAAACGGGCAGCATAGCTCAACGAACGACAACAGATAAGCTCATCGCTTCAGCTAAGCACTCAAAACCGTCATGGAAATGGGAATAGAAAAAGGAATCACTGAAACCTATGCTCGTCTCGCCGAACATCTGGAATCCGTTCTATAAATCAGCAAAGTCGTACGGTGGACAGCCGGCGGCTTATTTATTATTAAATTTTTTTGCCTTATGTTGCACCCTGACATAATGTTGTCAAGGTGGGTGGTTTAATATCAGTAATGTAAGCAAGACAAACGACAACCCATTCGAGGAGGAAAATCAAATGACCACTATTAACCCAAGTTCTTACGATGTAAGTGCAGCGATCCAACCATTTCATATCGCCGTGCCGCAGGATGATCTTGATGATCTTCGGTATCGCCTGTCCCGGACGCGGTGGCCTGAAGCGATGAACGAGGGCGGCTGGAAATACGGCGTTTCGCTCGACTACATAAAAGAGTTCGCTTCATACTGGCAGAATGAGTACGATTGGCGGAAATACGAGGCACAATTGAATGAGTATCCTCAGTTTATAACTACGATCGATGGAGCTCAGATACATTTCATACATGTTCGCTCGCCGGAGCCAGGTGCATTTCCATTACTGCTTACCCACGCTTGGCCCAGTTCGATTGTCGAATTTCTGGAATTGATCGGCCCGCTTAGCGATCCGCGCAACCACGGCGGCGATCCGGCGAATGCTTTCCATCTCGTCATTCCTTCCGTTCCCGGATTCGGCTTCTCTGGCCCGGTGCTCGGCTCGGGATGGAATATTGCCCGCATTGCAAAGGCGTGGGATACGTTAATGAAACGTTTGGGATATACAGAGTACGGAGCACACGGCAGCGACTGCGGCGCTCTTGTATCGAGAGAGCTTGGTATACAAAAGCCGGAAGGCCTTCGCGGCATACATGTGCTCCAGCTATTTTCTTTCCCTTCTGGAGATCCTGCCGAGATGGGGGAGTTATCGGAAGAAGATCAGAAGCGGCTCCAATTTCTGGCTAATTTCCATGAACGGGCGGGCTTCAATTCCATCCAATCAACCCGGCCGCAGACGCTCTCCTACGGGCTTGCGGATTCGCCGGCAGGTCAGCTCTCTTGGATAGCCGAGTTATTTAACGGATTCGGCGATCATGTGGACTTTATTGACAGGGATGCATTCCTGACTAACGTCACTCTGTACTGGCTGACCAATACGGCAGAATCGTCCGCCCGGTTATATTACGAGAACGCTCATCAACAACAGGAGCCGCAAGGACCGAATACGACTCCGACAGGAGTGGCAGTGTTCGGACATGACTTCAAATCGATGAAACGGTTTGCCGAACGCGACAATACAAATATTGTGCAATGGTCGGAATTTGAGCGTGGCACCCACTTTGCCGCTATGGATGCGCCGGATCTTCTGATTCCCGACATCCAGTCATTCTTCAGCCGAATCCGCTGAGATAAACCAAGATGACGATAAACGAGATGGGAGCTGTTGCACATGAAAAGAGTGGAAAAAGTAAGAATCAAAGAAGAGCAGACAAGTGAGCCTGTCAAAGTACTAGGCAAGCGTGCATTGAATCGTGCGTTGCTTGCCAGGCAAATGCTGCTGAGCCGTGTACAGCTCCCGGTCTTGAAGGTCATCGAGAAACTGGTCGGCATGCAGGCGCAAGCTCCGAATGCCCCTTACTTCGGTCTATGGTCCCGCATGGAAGCCTTTCGACATGAGGAACTTAGCCAACTATTGCGGGACAGACAAGTTGTGCGCATGGCACTAATGCGCTCGACCCTGCACTTGGTCTCCACCCATGATGCTTTACAGCTGCGCCCGTGGGTGCAGAGTGTAATGGACCGCAGTCTGAACGGCGCTTTCGGTAAGCAACTTAAGGGGATAGACACAGATGCGCTCTCCACCGCCGGGAGAGCATGGGTCGATAAGGAGCCGATGACGTTAAGCGAATTAGGGAGACGCCTTTGCGAACAGTGGCCGCAGCTTAACCCGGAGACTGCTGCGTCCGTGATTCGGAATCGGGTGCCGCTTGTGCAAGTACCGCCGAGGGGGATATGGGGCGAAAGCGGCCAGGCGGTGCATACATCAGTCGAAGCATGGCTAGGCAGACCTCTCTCTGCTAATGCTGAAACAGAGTGGATTATAAAGAGATACTTGGAGGCGTTCGGGCCGGCAACGATGAAGGATATTCAAGTATGGTCGGGAGTGTCGCGTTTAAATGAAAGTATCGATTCCCTTCGTCCGGAGCTTGTCACGTTCCGTGATGAACTGGGAGCGGAATTATTCGATTTACCGGATGCCCCCCGCCCAGATGCCGAAACACCGTCAGTCCCGCGGTTCCTCGGCGAGTTCGACAACATGTTGTTGTCTTATGCCGATCGCAGCCGTATTATCGATGAAATGTATCGCAAACGTGTATTCACTGCAAACGGGATCGTCAGGCCAACCATTCTCCTCGACGGTTTCGTCACCGGAACCTGGAAGTTGACTCGTGAACGATATCGTACTGTTTTGTGTATAGAACCCTTTCGCAAACTCTCTGAACAAGATCGGGATGCCTTATCATATGAAGGAAAGGGGCTTCTCCAATTTGCCGCATCCGATGCCCCTTCCCATGATATTTGTTTTCATTGGCCGGAAGGGGATTAGAAGGGTTCCAGTTTATGGTGTAGAATATGAGTAAGGCAGAACACACACATTTGCAGGATTCCCGGATTGGAGGTCGTCCCATGAAGTTGGATCGTTTACTCGCGATAACGATGACACTATTGAATCAGCCGCGCGTAAGTGCAACCGAACTAGCCAAACGCTTCGAGGTTTCGATGCGCACGATCTACCGCGATATGGAAGCGATCAATCAAGCCGGAATTCCCATTGCGTCTTTTGCCGGATCGGACGGTGGGTATGAGATCATGCCGGGCTATCGATTGGATAAGCAAGTGCTTTCTCTGGAAGATTTCTCGTCGATCTACTCCGCGCTGCGCGGGGTGCGCTCCGCAACGGATCATTCCGAAATAGACCGGTTAATTGAAAGAATTGGCGCATTAATGCCTGCTCATACGAAAGCTACAGATCAAGTTTATGTCGATCTTGATTTCAAGCCGACGCCTAACGATAAAGAGCATATCGGGCTCTTGCATCAGGCAATCAGAGATTTAGAAATCGTCCGGTTCATATATTTGGACAACAAGGGAGCGGAAACCGAGCGCAAGATCGAACCGATGGGTCTCTTTCTCAAAGGCTATGTCTGGTATGTGTACGGCTACTGCCTGACCCGAATGGACATTCGTGTGTTTCGTTTGTCACGCATCGATCTGCTAAGGATTTTGCCGGAGCATTTTGTTCGCCGGGATTATACACTGCAGGACGTTGAACGGCAATTTATGAGCAAAGCCGATTTTGCAAAAGTGCAGGCGGTTCTGAGGTTCCAGCCGGAGGCTAAAACTCGGATCCGTGACGAGTTCGGCTTCGACCAAGTTATAGTGAACCCTGACGAAACCTTGTCGTTGACCACTCACTTCTCATCCATGGACCGGGCGGTTCGGAAAATGATGAGCTACGGTAGTCTTGTGAAGGTGCTGGAGCCCCCGGCATTAATAGCGGAGATGCAGCGGGAGATCCGAAGGATGGCCGAGCTGTACGAGCTTCAAAACTTGCCTTGTTAGTCCGTTATAGAATCGAAAGGAAACTTCATAAAACTCCAAAAGGATTCAATTAATACCGAAAATTTTGATGCCAAAAAGCGTGTTGCTGATTCCGCTAACGGGGACGTTAGCTTAATGGCCAGCGGCAGTCTAGGACTTATTTTCTCGTCCTGGGCTGTCGCTGTTTCTTTTTCTAGGGTTAGTCAAATATTTTATTTTCTGCTGACCTTTTTCATATCATGCAAATTTAGTCCGCTCTTGACACGCCTACGACAGCTTCGGATAAGAAAGGGGAAGCTTCCTCATGGCGTCTGTGATTATGCTCAGCACGAGATAATCACGGAACCAGCGGTGATCGGACGGTATGATGAACCAGGGGGCATGTCTGGCGCTGCAATGCTCGAACACATCCTCATGAGCCTGGCGATAGGCTTCCCAATAGTCGCGCTCCGCCAGATCAGAGGGGTCGAACTTCCAGGCCTTGGCCGGATCGGCGAGCCGCTCGCGGATCTTGCCCAGCTGAAATTCCTTGGAGATATGCAGGAAAAATTTCAGAACGACGGTATCGTGCCCTGCAAGCAATTCCTCGAAATGACGTATCGATTCGAACCTCCGCTTGGCTTCCTTCTTATCGATCTGTCCGTGTACGCGCGTAATGAGAACCTCTTCATAATACGATCGGTTAAAGGCCGTAATAAAGCCCCGGGCCGGCGTCTCCCGATGGGCTCGCCACAGGAAATCATGAGCGGCTTCCTCGGGATTCGGCTTCTTGAAGGAAACGGCTTGGAATCCGTGGGGGTTGAGTCCGCCCAGTACATGTCGGATGGTTCCGTCTTTCCCGCTGCAATCCATACCCTGAAACACCAGAAGCAGCGAGTAGGTCTTCTGGGCGAATAATTGCTGCTGAAGCTCGTCCAGCTCTTCCCGCAGCTTCGCAGACTGCTCGCTCACATCCTCTTTGTTCTTGATCAAGCAGGTGTCGGCGGGGCTATAATCGCTCAGCCGTTTTTCCTTGCCAGGCTTCCATATGTACGTTTTGATCATCCCTGCCGACCTCCCGGGCTCAACTCAATTAGCAGAATCTGCTCTTGGACATTACCCGGCCGAAGCCGGCTTTAAACCTCTCCCCTTCAGCTTAGGCAGACTCGGCGCATAAGGATGCGTGCTTATCCGACCGACAAGCAGCAATCAGAAAAAGCAGGGCCTGCGCCCTGCTTGATCCGTACAGGATTGGGCGTCAGCCCGGTTCCTGTCATCTGCTATTCGTTAACGTTTGCCCGAATCGAACACTTCTCCCGCTGCCTTAGGCGCCTGAGACGACTTGGAGAATACCACAAGCGCGATAAGGGTCACCACATAGGGAAATACCTTTAAGATGATCGGCGGAATGACAGCGAGCGTCGGAATCACCTGGGAAACGTTCGCTATTGTGCTCGCGAAGCCGAAGAACAGCGTTGCCGCCAGCACACCGAGCGGCCGCCATTGACCGAAGATCAAGGCCGCCAATGCCAGGAAGCCCAGTCCCGCTACATTCCCGGTAAACTCTCCGGCGATCGTTACGATCAATATGCCGCCGCCAAGCGCAGCGAAAGCTCCCGAGATCATCACTCCGATGTAGCGCATCTTTCTCACATTCACGCCGGCTGCCTCCGCGGCTTGCGGATACTCCCCGCAGGAGCGCAGGCGAAGGCCGAAGGCCGTTTTCTTCAGGATAAAGGCGCTCAGAACGACCACCGCCAGAATGATCCAGGTCGTCAAGTAGGTCTTCGTAAAGAAGAGGTCGCCGATCACCGGGATCTTCGAGAGCCACTTTACATCGAAAGGCGAAAGCCCGTTCTGAATCCGGATATTGCCGCTTCCCGTCATATTCCGGGCCAGGAAGACGGTCAATGCGCCCGCGATCATGTTGATGGCCGTGCCGCTGATCACCTGGTTCGCGCTCAAGTTGATGCTCGCAAACGCGTGGAGCAGGGAAAATAGCAGACCCGCCAGCGCGCCGGCGGCCAAGCCGAGCCATACGTTTAGCGGACTATCCGGGTACAAGCCATGGAGCTTGACGATGACGAACGCGGTCACGAAGGATCCGACGACCATAAGCCCCTCCAACCCGATATTGACAATCCCGCTTCGTTCACTGAACAAACCGCCGAGTGCGGTAATGAGGAGGGGGATCGTAAACATGATCGCATACGGGAAAATCTGCTGAATCGTTGTCCACATACCGCTACTCCCCCTTCCCCTTGGCTGTGCCCGCAGGCTCTGATTTCCTTCTTCTGGCGATGAACCAGCGGATTAATCTATCCATCAGCACGCTCGTCGCCGCAAAATAAATGATAATCGCAATAATCGAATCCGCAATCTCGGGCGGAATTTCCGTCATGGCATTCATAAAGCCTCTGCCCGAGTACAGCAGCCCGAAGAACAGCGCAGCCAGCAGGACGCCGGCCGGAGCGTTTGCCCCGAGCAGAGCGACGGCAATCCCGTCGAAGCCTTGCGTCGGCAGCTGACCGATCTGTATATTCGTGGCGTTGCCCGTATAATGCGCCACGCCCGCAAGGCCCGCGAGACCGCCCGAGATGACCATCGACAGCACCACGCCGCGGTTCACCGCAATCCCCGCATACTCTGCCGCGTGCTTATTGTAGCCCACTGCTTTCAGCTCGTAGCCAAGCGTCGTCTTGTTGATAATAAAAGCTATGACGATCGCCGTAATGACGGCCAGAAACAAGCCCAGATTGATGTAGGAGCCACCGAACATCTCGGTCAACACCGGCACGCGGAGCGTGGCTGCCTCCGGCAGCGGCCTGGACTCTGTCTCCAGAAACTCCGCCTTCAGATAGGCGGGAACCGCGTAATAGATCGTCCAGTACGCGATCCAGTTCATCATAATCGTCGATACGACCTCATGCACGTTATACTTCGCCTTCAGCACTCCGGGGATCAAAGCCCATAGCATCCCGCCCACGATACCCGCAAGTACCATCAGCAGAAGCAGCAATGGTCTGGCTACATCGAGATTCAGCCCGACCGCCGTCGCGCAGAAGCCGCCGAACAGCATCTGCCCTGCCGCTCCGATATTAAACAAGCCGGTCCGGAAGGCGAACGCTACGGACAGTCCCGTAAAGATCAGCGGCGTGCCCGTAGCCAGCGTATTGCCGAAGCGCTCGAGATTTTTCAAGCCTCCCTCGAACAGATAGGTATAGCCGAGCAGCGGGTTGTGTCCCGTCACCATCATCAGTACGGCGCCTGCCAGCAGGCCGAATACGACGGCCATCAGCGAAATGGCGATATTCCTCATCCCGTTTCCCCCCGTTTAACGCCGGCCATCATGAGGCCCATTTCATTTTCTGTCGTCTCCGCCGTTAGCACCGTGTCTACAAGCTCCCCGTTGTTCAAGACAGCTACCCGGTCGGTCACATTCAAGATTTCGTCGAGCTCCAGCGAGACGAGCAGGACCGCATTGCCTTTGTCGCGGTGTTCGATCAGCCGCTTATGGATGTATTCGATCGACCCTACATCCAGTCCCCGGGTCGGCTGAACGGCTATAAGCAGCGTCGGATTCAGTTCGATTTCACGCCCGATAATCGCCTTCTGCTGGTTCCCGCCCGACAGGGATCGGGTCACCGACACAGCACCTTCGCCTGACCGCACATCGTAGCTTGATAAGATTCCCTCGGTGTAGGCGCGAATCTTCGGCTTATTCAAAATTCCGTTCTTCGAGAAGGGAGGCCGGTTGTAAATCTCCAGCACCATATTCTCCTCCAGCGAGTAGTCGAGCACCAGCCCCCGCTTCTGTCTATCCTCCGGAATGTGGCCGATACCGCTTTCAATGCGGCTTCGGATCGACAGGTCCGCGATGCTCGCCCCTTGGAATTCGATCATTCCCGACTCAATCCTGCGCAGTCCGGTGATTGCCTCCACAAGCTCGGATTGCCCGTTGCCGTCGACCCCCGCTATGCCGACAATCTCACCTGCCCGCACCTCCAGGGAAACGGACTTCAGACCTGGAACGTTCTTGGCTTTATTCACCGTCACGCGGTCCAGCTTCAGCACCACGTCGCCCGGACGGCTTGGGGACTTATCTACTTTAAAGGAGATTTGACGGCCGACCATCATCTCGGCCATCGTCTGCTCGCTTGTTGTCGCGACATCGACCGTTCCGATCGTTTTGCCGCGGCGGATAACGGTGCAGCGATGGGCCGCCGCTTTTATCTCCTTCAGCTTATGGGTGATGATAATGATGGATTTGCCTTCGGCAATCAGGCTTCGCAGGATGTTCATCAGCTCATGAATCTCCTGCGGGGTCAGAACAGCCGTAGGCTCGTCCAGGATAAGCACCTCCGCGTCGCGATACAGCATCTTCAAAATTTCCACCCGCTGCTGCATACCTACGGAGATGTCTTCAATCTTGGCATAGGGGTCCACATTAAGCCCATACCGTCTGGACAGCTCCTCAATGCGCTTGGCTGCGTTCTTGAGATCCAGCGTGAACCATCTGCGCAGCTCGTTGCCGAGCATGATGTTCTCCGTCACGGTAAAGTTGCTGACCAGCTTGAAATGCTGATGCACCATACCGATGCCCAGCTTGCCGGCTACGTTCGGATTAGCGATTTTGGTCTCCTGCCCGTTGACCTTGATGACCCCGCGGTCCGGCTGGTACATGCCGAACAAGATGCTCATCAGCGTCGACTTGCCCGCCCCGTTCTCGCCGAGAAGCGCATGAATTTCCCCTTTTTTTAGCTGCAGGGTAATATCGTCATTGGCTACAATACCGGTGAATTCTTTCCTAATCCCGAGCATTTCGACTACATAGTCCATCAATGTCTACTCCTTCCCAAACCGCGCCCCGGGTTTACCGGTTCAGTTTAAAAAAAGAGACGGCAGGTCCCGTCTCTTCGGTTGATTCGTTTCAATGGATGCTTGGCCAAACTCCGGTTACTTGATCAGAGAGCCTTTTTCAGCTGAGACTTTGATCTCGCCGCTCTTCAGCTTGGCCGTCAGCTCCTTCACCTTGGCAACTGTCTCGTCGCTCAGGTTAGGGTTCTTCTCAGGAATGCCGATGCCGTCGTTCTTCGCATCGAAGGTCAAGGTTTGGCCTCCAGGGAATTTGCCTTCCTTCTCTGCCTTGACCATGTCATAGGCTGCATGATCGATCTTCTTCATAGCGGATGTGAGGATAATCGACTTGCCGTCTTTGTATACGCCGTCGGCAAACTGATCGACGTCTACCCCTACGATCCATGCCGTTTTACCCGCATTGGCCCGGGTTTTCGCTTCATTAATAGCACCGACGCCGACGCCGCCCGCTGCCGCAAAGACAACCTTGACGCCCTTGTCAAACATCTGGGCAGCCAACTGAGAGCCTGCCGCAATATTATCGAAGCTGCCTTGATAGATTACGTTCTCCGGCTTGATGGTCAGCTTTGTGCCCAGCTTCTCGTTAGCGTAGTTGACGCCCTGCTGGAAGCCCCAGTTGAACTTCTGTACCGCCGGAATCTCCATACCGCCGATAAAGCCCGCTTCGCCTTCCTTCAGCTGAAGCGCGGCAGCCGCGCCGGCCAGAAAGCCGGACTCGTGTTCCGCAAAGAAGATCGCTACCGTGTTTTCCTTCACGACCGGCTTGTTGTCGCCCGCATGAGGAGCGCCGTCGATAATGACGAACTTGGCATCCTTATACTTGTCCTGCGCTTTGAAAATCGCCGTTTCAAACTTAAAGCCGGGTGCGCCAATAAATTTGAATCCGGCATCGTACAGATTTCCGATTTCCTTCAGATACTCCGCTTCCGTCGTTCCCGCAGGCTTCAAATGTCTGGTTTTCAGCCCGAAGTCCTTGCCTGCTTTCTCCAGTCCTTCCCAAGTGCCCTGGTTGAACGACTTGTCATCGATCGTACCGGCATCGGTTACCATGCCTACCTGGAACTTCGCCCCCGCTGCCGGGGTGCTTGTCCCTCCTGCGGGCTCCTGCTTACCTTCGCCGCCGGAACCGTTGTTGCCGCAGCCGACGACGGCCGACATCATCGCGCTTACAATGGCCAATGAGATTAACCCTTTTTTCATGTGATCTACCCCTTTTGTATAATAGTGATAAATGTGTTGCCTCTGAGCGCTTGGCACAGTCCTTATAAATTTACTCCAAAACGTGACGCCAGTACAACCCCCTGCCCGATTATTTTGAACAAGGTTCTAAACAGACGGACACATCCTTGCCACCGGGAACAAAGAGTCAGCCTTAATTAAGGTGATGAACTAAATATAAGTGGAACCCGGGAATTTGTAAACCGATTACATCTGTGTATTTCTGGAGATCGCTTCTTCCTATCCAACCTTTTCCCTTTTGTTACTATTAACCAATCGAGACCCGCTTACTCGAATAAAATTAAAAAAAGACCTCCTGGCTTTGCTATTACGCAAAGTGGAGGTCTGTTCTTCACTTGTTCTGGCGCCGTTGACGCTTGGACTTGTATTCGCATATTCCGTCAGACATCGATCCGTCCGATGCCGGCAGCCTAATGGGAAGCTCTCATCCGCTGAAAGATGATATAGGAGCCGTCCGCCGAAGCCGTCGACTTCCTCCCCTTGCCCCAGCCCACTTGCTCCCGGTAGCTGCCCAGCAAGCCTTGGGCGTCAAGAGCTTCTTCGTTCACAGCCGTGTTCTCATCCGCAAGCGGAGCCACGTAGAGGGCATCGGTCGGGCAATACAGCTCGCACATGAAGCAGCTTTGGCAATCGGATTGCCGGGCGATGACGGGAATACCGTCCTCCCTGCGCTCGAATACGTTGGTCGGGCAGACGGATACGCATTGGTTGCAACTGATGCATCTTTCCTTGCTGAGCAGCTCGATCATAGGCTTACCGCCTCCTTGATCTTCGTTTCGCCGGTTGCCTGCGGCTCCAGCGGCCGCGCCCATGGACGATCCAGCCCCCCGCTTACGATACGGTAGTGCTGGGCCGCATCCTGAGCCGGGAAGTCCTCCCGACGATGCATGCCCCGTGTTTCCTTACGCTCCAGTCCGCTGGCATACATCCATCTCGCCGTCGCCGTCATCGCGGCCGCCTCGCGGATGCGGACGGTATGGCCCTCTCCTGAGCTCAGACCTTGCTTGACTTCCTGCCATACCTGCTCCAGCCGGTCCAGCGATTCCTTCATCCCCTTGCCGCTCCGGAACCAGTTGCGGTCGTAAGGAAATACCTCGCTCTGTACGCTGCTCACGATATCGCGGACATCAGTCGCTCCGGCCGAAGCCGCAGCCTGCGTCGGCACTCCGCTAGCCTCGGACAAGCCCTTGGCCTTGCGCTGCGCTGCGCGAGGGCCTTGGCCAAGCGCATAGACGGCCGCGCCTTCGCCCGCCCAGTAGCCGGAGGACATCGCCCAGGCCGCGTTGTGGCTGCCGCCTCCGGTGAAGCCTCCGCAGATCAGCTCCCGCGTAGCTGCATCGCCGGCGGCATACAGGCCGGGCACCTTCGTCGCGCAGGTCTCATCGACGATGCGAATGCCTCCGGTGCCGCGCACGGTACCTTCGAAGCGCAGCGTGACCGGGAACTTCTGGGTAAACGGGTCGATGCCGAGACGGTCGAAGGACAGGAAGAAGTTCGGCTGCGCTTGGCGCATGGCCGCCTTGACTACCTCATCCGCCTTGTCGAGGAGCGCATAGACCGGCTCCTTCTGCAGCGTGCGGGCGATGACCGAACGGCCCCGCTGCGAGCCCGCTCCCTCGATCACCCGTCCATCCTCGTAGTAGAAGGTAGCCCAAGTATAGAACGCCGACTTGGTTACGGGCGAGAAGGCCGGAGCGAGCGAATACGCCGTGGAAAATTCCATGCCCGAGAAATCCGCGCCCGCCTCTGCGGCCAGCAGGTAACCGTCTCCCGTCAGCACATTCGTGCCCAGCGCCTTGCTCAGGAAGGCGCAGCCTCCGGTAGCGATCACCACGGCGGCCGCCTCCACCTTCCAAGGCTGCTGCGTCTGATTATTCACCCCGGCCGCGCCAGCTACGCCATGCTCGTCGGCTAGCAGCTCCAGCGCCGGACTGTGGTCGAGAATGCGGACGCCCGCCTTCTGCACCTTGCGGCGCATCAGCTTCATGTACTCGGGCCCCTGGAGACTTCGGCGATGAGGCGAGCCGGCCTCGTCCACCGGGAACGGGTAGCCCCAGGCGGCGATGCTATTGATGTTATCGTACGTACGGTCCAGCACGCGCTTCATCCAGCCCCGGTCCGCCAAGTAGCCGCCAAGCCCTTCCCGGCTGGCCATCGCCTCCTCGCGGGATTTCGCGTCGGGCTCCACATACCAGACGCCCGTCCCCGAAGGCGCCGTCGCACCGCTCGTCCCGCAATAGCCCTTGTCGACCAGCACGACAGCCGCTCCTTGCTCCGCAGCGGTCAAAGCCGCCCAAGCGCCCGCCGGTCCCCCTCCGATAATCAGTACGTCCGTTTGCAAATGAATAGCATGCTCACTCATTCTCATGCCCCCCGGTTGAATAAAGTTTCCCTGCAACGAGCAAAAAGACCTCCGGCTTGGCAGTGATGCCACGAGCTGGAAGTCTCCTCTCATAAGGTCGACCCTTAACATATTATTCTTAGTTAAATACTTGGTTATTAGAATATATCACCGAATGACCGGACCGTCAAGCCGTCAATTTGACGGCTTGACGGTCCCCGCCCGCGCAGGCAGCCGAAGCGAAAGCCATAGGATCAGGACGCCGATCACCGCGCAGGCAGCTGCGAGTCCATGCAGCTTGCCGGTCGTAATCCCATGTCCAAACGCAGCCCCGAGCAGACTGGAGGACAGAATGGTCCCCATAAATCGGCTCGTCATAAACAGCCCCGAAGCGATGCCCGTCTCTGACGTGGCCACGGACGCAAACAGTGCCGTCTGCAGGCCCAGATTATGAAATCCGCCGCTGATGCCCAGCACAGCAAGCACGAGGAAAATCCAGGCCGGGGAGCTGTCATCATGCAGCGTAAGCAGCAGCAGCGCCCCAGTCAGTACGATCAGAGAGCCGGTGATGAGCGGCGTCTTGGAGCCCTTCCGATCGATCCAGCGGCCGACAAGCGGCGTAACGAATACGCCGAAGCCCGAGATGGCCAGCATCAGCAGACCTACCTGCTGCGAGTCGAAGGCCCTCACCTGCTGCAAATAGGACGGGATGCCGAACATGACCGAATAAAACACAATATTGACCAGAATAAATTGCAGATAGACGAGCGTTACCTGCCGGTTGGCCGCCAGAAATCGCACATCGACGAAAGGATGACGACGCCTGGCCTCAAACACATAAAACCCGGCGGTCAGCGCAAGCGCTGCGGCCAGCAGCCCAAAGCTGACTCCCGTCTGGAAGGACAGGAAGAAGAAGAGCCACGTCACGATCAACACAATAAAAAAGAGAATGCCCCAGCCGTCGAGCGCCCCGGGCGCGGGCTTCTGCGCCGCTCCGTCCTTCGGCATCCAGCGCACAGCCAGAATGAAGGAAACGAGAATCACCGGGAAATTAATCAGGAATATCGCCGGCCAGTCGCTGTAATGCAGCAGAATGCCCCCGACGGAAGGGCCAAACGCGGCCGACGTGGAGGCGAAGATCGACATGACCCCCAGCGTCCTCGCCAGCTTGGAGGTCACCACCTGCCGGATGATCCCCATGCCCGACGGATACAGCGCGGAGGTCCCGATCGCCTGGATGACGCGAAAGACCATCAGCCAGCCGATACTGGCGGAGAACGGAGCAAGCATCGAGGATACCGTAACCAGCCCGAGCCCCGCTAGAAATAACCGCTTGCGCCCAAACAGATCGCCAAGCTTGCCCATCACCGGCTGGGCGACCGCGCTCGCGACATAATAGGTAGCGATCAGCCAGGAGATCGCGCTGTAGTCTACCGCGAATTCCTCCTGCAGCCTGGAGAACGCTACCGCAATCATCGACGTGTTCAGCGGATTCAGCATCGTGCCCAGCGCGATAGCCACTATGAGCCCGAAGTGTCCTTGCGCAGACCGTTCTGCCTTCGTTACTGCCATGTTCCGCATCAGCCCTCCCCATTGCTTGCATTTGCAACTATCGGGCGTATCAGCCTCGCAACAGGTGCGCTGAGCTGAAGCCGCCGATTGGTTGCACTCGACAAGTTTATGGGTATTAACCTAGCATGGCTCCCCGTAATTTGTCAATTGACGGGAATATACGGAAATAGGAATGCCCTTTATAAGGGGCATTCCGCATTCAAAGCCGAAACCCGCAGCGCCTGCAGCGATACCGGTACGCCTCGAGGGTTCACCAGGCGTACGGTCCTTTGCTCGCCTGGCAGCAGATCGAAGAAATTATCGCTGAAGCGAACGCCGCCGAGCGGCAAATCCAGCTTGATCATCCGCGCCAGCGCGCCTTGCGCCGTGATGCGGATGACCTGCTCCTGCTCGTCCGCCTCGATCATGAGCTCTGCCTCGGGCAGCTGCATATCCTTCGGATCGCGTAAATAATAGCCGTTCGCCGGCGCTCCCCAGTCGGCAGCCTCCAGCCGGATGTATATTTCCTCGGCTCTGCGTCCCTGAAGAACTCTCTCCTCTGTCAGGCTTCCCAGCCGTACGGACGTATTGGCCGCCACTTCGGCGGGAAAGACATGCGAACCGACGCGATGGCCCTGGAGATCATAGACGGTCAGCGTCACCTCGCCGCTATAAGCTTCCAGCCGGTCATTGACGACCCAGACCCGCAGATCCTCCCCCGGCTCATGGTCGATGGAGAGCAGCAGCGGGTGGTAGAACGACTTGGCATAATAGAACGAGGCCTTCGGCAGCAGCTCGTAGTCGATCAAGGACCAGCTGGTGCCCGGCCAGCTGTCGTTGAGCTGCCAGACAAGCGTCCCGCTCGTCCGCTCCTTGTTGCGGCGGTAATGCTCGATCCCGTACTTCAGTCCTTCCGCCTGGGTCAGCATCGAGAAGTTCATGTACTCCTCGATATCGTTCGGAATGCCCGTGAAGCCCTCCATCAGCAGAATCCCCTTCTGATGATTGGTGTCCTTGTTCCGGTAGGCCATCTCCACGCTGCCCCAATAAAACTCGCCGGGCGGCATATTCTTCTCCAGCGTATACCGGTTGGCCGACGCGTGCATGCCGAATTCGCTGCTGAACAGCGTAAAGTCCTTCTTGTAGTTGCGGAACGTAACGCCCTCGATGCTGTAGTCCAGCAGAGGCGGCTCGCCGAACTTCCGCGGATAGACCGACCCGTGCCATACTTGCCAGTTGTGGCGGTCGCCCACTTCGGGATCGTTTGCGTCGCTGCCTCCGAAAGGTGAAGACGGCCAGTAAGCCCGGCTGTCATCCAGCTCCTCCAGCACCTCGGGCAGCAGCTCATGATAGATAGCCTCGCCATAGAACGGGCAGGTGATATCGCCGCCGGCAGACTTCATATCATAGAGCCAGTCGATCTCATTATTGCCGCACCAGAGCGCCAGCGAGGCATAATTGCGCAGCCGCTTCACGTTGTAGACCGCTTCGCGGCGCACGTTATCCATGAAGTCCTTGTTGAAGTCCGGGAACAGCGCATTGGCAAAAGCGAAATCCTGCCACACCAACACGCCCTGCCGGTCGCATTCCTCATAGAAAATATCCTTCTCGTAAATACCGCCCGCCCAAACCCGCAGCATATTCATGCTTCCTTCCACCGAGAGCTCGATCAGCTCCCGGTACCGGCTGTCCGGAATCGCCCCGATGAAGTGGTCCGCCGGAATCCAGTTGGCCCCTTTGGCGAACAGCTTCACGCCGTTCAGCAGGAAGGCGAAGGCATGGCGGCCCTGCTCGTCCTGCAGCTGCAGTTCGACGGTCCGCAGACCCAGCGGCTCCCGGTAACGGTCTACCTCTTCTCCGCCGGCCAGCAGCACGACCTCCAGCTCGTACAAGTAGGGCTCGCCCAGGTCATGGGTCCACCACAGACGCGGCGCCTCGACCCCGAGCTCGAACTGCCCCTGCTTCCCCTGGATCTCGCCGTCGCATGACGATACAACCTCTCCTTCCCGAGAGACCAAGCGCAGCTCGCAAGTCCTCGGCTGATCGCGGCAATACACGGCCAGCTCCACATCTACAAGTACTCTTGCTTCGGCTGCCTCGGCCGATGCCGTACGGGCGAAGATGCTCTCCAGCCTCGCACGGCGGCTGCGCCGGATACGAACGCCTCCCCAGATGCCGACCGTGACCATGCGAGGTCCCCAGTCCCAGCCGAAGTTCATCGCTGCCTTTCGCAGCCAAGGTCGCTCCTTGGTGTAGGAGGACCACTGGAAAAGCTCCTTGTCCCGGTTATGCAGATATAGCGGGTCGAACTTCACCGCAATCGTATTTTTCCCTTCCTGCAGCACCCGCGTAACATCAAAGGCATGCCCCATCAGCATATTGTCCGTCCGGCCGATCTCATGCCCGTTTACATACACCGTAGCGAATGTATCCAATCCTTCGAAGAACAGCTCATGCTTCTCCTCGCCGTCCCCGATCCGGTATTCGAAGCTGGTGCGGTACCACCATTCCTTCTGCTCGATCCAGCGGCTCTTGGCGTCGTTATGGCCGTAGTACGGATGGTCGATCAAGCTGCGCTCGATGAGAGCCGAGTGCACGTCCCCCGGCACGCGGGCCGTTACCCAGAACCGGTCATCCAGTCCGGCCGCCGCTACCTCCAGCGGCTTCATCTGCCCGACGTCATAGTGCTGGATTTTCCACAAGCCTGTCAGTTCCATCCCGTTGTTCTCCCTCCATGCTTCTCTCTAAAGCGGCCGGCTCGCCACAGCCTGCGCCGCTTCCTCGCGGTATTCGCTCGGCGTTTTTCCCGTAAATTTCTTAAAGACCTGACTGAAATACTTGACGTCTTCGAATCCGACGCGAGCCGCGACTTCACTGACCTTGGCCGGAGAAACGGACAGAATCTCCATCGCCCGCCGCATCTTCTGCCGGGTCACATAGTCGCCGAACGTCATGCCGACTTCCTTCTTGAATACTTCGCTGAGATGATTGGGGTGCAGATGGACGAAGCGAGCGACCTGCTGAAGCCCCACATCCTTGCCCATATGCTCCTCGATATAAGCCATAGCCTTCTGCGCATGGGTGGCCTGGCCTTGTCCGAGCTGCTCATGGTACAGCTTCATGATGCCGTTCAGATGCTGATAGAGCACATCCACTGGGGAGTATCCCCGCTTCAGCAGCAAGCTTTCCTTCGGCGACGCCGCGGTCCCTTCGGCACGGCCCGTTGCCGTAAGCACCCGCTCCAGCCAGCGGTGAGCCGAGAGCGCCGCCGACCGGATCAATGACTCCAGCGATTCAAGCGTCATATCCGGATCTTCAAGCTGCTCCTGCACATAGCGCTTCACCCATGCTTTGAGCAAGACCGGATCATCCTCCAGCAATATCGAGGACAGTTGCTGCTCCTCTTCCTGGGTGCAGACCGTCTTGCCGCCCTGGCGCTTGACGATCCGGGCGTACTCCAGCATGCTCTTGCCGAGCAGCCCCTTGTAGCCGTAAACGTAGTCCGCCGTGGTGAACGAATGGTGCAGCTCCGCAGAAGAGGATACCGTATCGCCGCATGCGATGAACAGACTGCACTTTAGCTGACGTTCGATTTTCGCCAAAATCGCTTGATGCTCCGCCGCGTCTCCCCGAATACCGGACTCCAGCTCGACGGCGGCCACGATCCGGTTCTTTTGAATAAGCGTGTCGCAGGGGAGCAGTTCGCCCAGCATGTTATTCACCGCAAAGAGCAGCAGAGCTTCCGCCGAAGGCGAGTCCCCCCAGCCCTCGGCCGACACAATCAGCGTCTGCAGCCGCCGGTTCCCTGAGCTTTCCCTGTTAAGGCGAGGCAGGTACTGGGCCAGCAGCAGCGGATCCGTTCCGTCCGTCTCGCCCTCGATCACCCAGCGCTCGAACAATCGGTTGCGCACTTCCTTGTTCTTATAATGGTCCTGGTTCGAATGCCTCCACTTCTCCTCGATCCGCTGACGCGCCTTCAGCACCGTCTTCATGATCTCGTCCGGACGGCTGGACTTGAGCAGATAGTCGCCAACCTCCTGACGGATGGCTTGCTGCATATAGGCAAAGTCATCATAGCCGGACAGCACGATGACCTCCAGCTCCGGCAGCATCCGCTTCGCTTCCTCAGCCAGCTCAAGGCCCGTTTTTCCCTTCATCCGGATATCCGTCAGCAGAATATGCGGCCGCTCCTGCTTCATCCGCATCAGCGCTTCCTCGGCAGAGGCCGCAGGCTCCAGCAGCTCGATCCCGATTTCATTCCACTTGATGACCTTGGCCAGCCCCGTCCGGATAATCACTTCGTCATCCACGATCATGATTTTCATGCGGCCCCTCCAATCTCGGAATTTTGAAAGAAATACGCGTGCCGACCCCTTCACGGCTCTCGATCTGCAGCCCGGCATCCGGTCCGTAATGCAGCAGCAGCCGCTCATGCACATTGCGCAGCCCATAGCTGGCATCCGAAGCGGGCTCGCCCGGCGAGGACGGATGCATGCTGCTTCGGACCTGCTCCAAGCGTTCCTCGGACATGCCCGCCCCATCGTCCAGCACGATGAAGCTCATGTCGGCGCCCTGGCGCTCGACATGGATCGAGATTTGCCCCTTCCTGCCCTTCTTCTGGATCCCGTGAATCATCGCATTCTCCACCAGAGGCTGGAGCAAAAGCTTGAGCATGTATACGCTCCCCAGCTCCTCGTCCACCGTATAGTCCACTTCAAATTCATCCGGGAAGCGGATCGACTGGACGACCGCATAGTTGCGGATATGCGCCAGCTCCTGGTCGACGGAACAATATTCCTTGCCCCGATTGAGACTGAACCGGAGGAAGTCGCTGAGCGCCCCGACCATCTCGGCGATCCTCTGCTGGTCCTCCATCAAGGCAATCCAGTGAATCGAAGAGAGCGTATTATATAAAAAATGCGGGTTGATCTGCGCCTGCAAAGCCCGCATATCGGCTTCCTTCTTCCGCGACTCCTGAAGAATAAGCCGTTTTTTCAACGATTCGATATGCGTGCCCAGCCGGTTATAGCTCGCCGCCAGACGTCCTATTTCATCCGCCGCGCCGATCGGATAGGTCGGAAGCGGCTCGTCGGGATTGATCTTCGAGAGCAGGCGGGTCAACGCCCGCAGGGGATTGGTGACGCGCTGAACGACGAACAGGGTCAGCCCCACCGTGAGCAGGACCGATACGATCACAGCCGCTCCCGTCAGCACCAGGATAAAGCGGTTCTCCGCCCAATACAGGTCGAACGGAATGACGCCCACCAGCGTCCAGCCTGTCGCCTCATCCCGGTAGTGAAGCAGCGTCTTCCTGTCCTGCCGCTCTCCATACGTCAACGCCCCCGAGCCCGATCCCATGCTTCTGATAAGTTCAGCCGCGGGGAAGGGTTCCTGCTCCGCAAGCAGCCTTTTGTCGGTAGCGGACAGAATCTCGGCCTTTTCGTTCAGGAGGATGACCTGTCCCTGACCTTCGTTCAGCCGCGGCTCCGTCCAGTTGCGCGAGACGGCCTCTTCATCCAGACTGATGACGAGCCAGCCGAACGTCAGATCATAGTTGTTCACGCTGCGCAGCGGACGGATGAAGGATATCACCTGCCGAGAGCCTGCATAGTTTTCGATCCCGTACCGTCCGGTCCATTGCTTCTCCCGCACCTGGGTAAAGTCCAGCTTCAGCTCGGACGAATAGCTGGCCGATGTCGAGATCGGCTCCTTTCCATCCACCGGGTAGATGGTGATGCTCGAAATATAAGATTTGGAATAGACCAGATTGGTCATCGTGCCCAGGATGCGGGCTCTGGCCTGGGCGTCCTCGGCCTGTCCCTTCATCCCTTCCTGTATGTCCTGCTGGCCGATCAGATAGATGGACATATTCTCGACATCCTTGACGATGAAGCGAAGCTTGGCTCCCATCTGAGCCAGCGTATTGATGCCGGATTGCTTCGTCTTTTCTTCCGTACTGCGCGAAGAGATGATGTAGGCGAAGCAGCCGAGGGAAATTAGCGGCAGCAGCGTAGTGATCAGCATAAACAAAGATAGCTTGCGCCGCAGCGAATCGTTTATCCATTTCAATATGCCCATCCTTTGCTCCCCCCAGCTGTCCGATCCTCTCAAGCGCGCGGATTATGCGCTAGCCTGATTGTAAGCTAGCCCTAGTTTACCCCTTTACGGCCCCGGCTGTCATGCCTTTCATCACATGCTCCTGAAACAGCATATACACGACGATCGTCGGCAGCACAGCCAAGGTCATCGCCGCCAGCGTCAAGCCGAAGTCCGTCTGGTAGCCATCGGCAAAGTTAGCGATGCTCAGAGGCAGCGTCTTGAGGCTCGACTTGCTGATGAACACGAGGGCGAAGGAGAAATCATTCCAAAAATGCAAAAAGCTCAATATCGTAACCGTCGACAGCGCGGGCAAGGAAATCGGCAGCATAATGCGCCAGAAGACGCCCCATAGACCCGTTCCGTCGATGAAAGCCGCTTCCTCAATTTCCTTGGGGATCGTGGCCAAATAGGCCGTCAGCACGAAAATAGCCGTAGGCAGCGCGAAGGCCGTATAGGGCAGGATCAACGCCCAGTAGCTGTTCAGCAACGAGAGCTGCTTCATCATGATGAACAGCGGGACAAGCGTGCTATGGATCGGAATCAGCATACCCACGACAAAAAAGGTAAGAATCCAGCCCTTGAAGCGAAACCTCAGTCTGGCCAGCGCGTAAGCCGCCAGCGAGGTGATAAACAAGGTAAGAGCCAAGCTTACCATCGATACGAGCACGGAGTTCGTGAACGCCACTCCCATCTTGGATGATTTCCAGGCGAGTACGAAATTATCAAAGCCCCATGAGGAGGGAAGTCCGAACGGACGGCTGTAGAACTCGGCATTCGTCTTGAACGCGCTGATAAAGAGCCAAAACAGCGGATATAAGCTGAGCAGCGCATACGCCGTCAACAACACCCATAACAGGCCCTGCCGCCATTTTTTGATCGCGATGCCATATCCGGGCGCCGCAGCTCTCTTGGGAAGAACCGATGGATTCACAGTTGCCGCCTCCTTTCCTTATGCATTCGATTTGCGGTTGGTCAGCCATTGGCTGATGCCGATGAACAGCAGGCTGATCAGGACGATCGACGTCGAGATCGCGCTTCCGAAGCCGTACCGGTACGAAGAGAATGTCGAGTTGTACATGTAGGTGGCGAGCAGTTCGGTCGCGTGCGCCGGCCCTCCCTTGGTCATGACGTAGACGAGATCGAAGGACTTCAGGCTGCCGGAAATGCACAGCACGATCGCGACCTGCAGCGTCCCCCAAATCATCGGAAGCGTGATGGACACAAGCTTGCGGAATCCGTCCACGCCATCGATCTTGGCCGCGTCATGAATCTCACCGGGGATGTTCTGCAGCGCCGAGATAAACAGGATCAGGTACAGCCCGACGAAGCTCCAGATCAGAGGAGGCGTCAGCGAGAAGATCGCGATCGCCGGATCGGACAGCCACTGCAGCTTCCATGCGGATAACCCCAGCTTATCCAGAAGGAAGTTGAGAATGCCGATCTGCGGATGGTACATGTACTGCCACACCATCCCGATGACGACGGAGGAAAGCACCATCGGCATAAAGACGGCGGAGCGGATAAAGCGCTGCAGGCCGTTATTTTTGGACAGCAGAATGCCGAGCACCAGGGCAATCGGCAGTTGGCCGAATACGGAGGCCAGCACGAAGATCAGATTATTTTTCAGCGTTCTCCAGAAGATCGGATCCTGCGCAATTTCCACGTAGTTTTTCAAGCCGATGAATCGGGCCTCGCCGATGCCTTTCCAGTCGAAAAATCCGTAGTACGCCGACCAGATGACCGGAACGAACACGAACAGCGCGTATACGAGAATCGCAGGCGCCAGGCACATCACGATAAACCTGCGCAAATAGGGGACGTTCACGAAGCTCACTTCCTTCTCCCGAATGTAGTCAGCCCTCCATACGGAGGGCTGTCTGCCTGGTGCGATGCCTTACTTGCCGAGCGCGCCGGCTTGGGCATCCTGAATTTTCTTGGCGATCGCCTCCGGATTGCCGCCCATCAGCAGCTCTTGGAGAGCGTTGTTCGTTACTTCGACCGCGGCCGAGCTCAGCTTGGAGTCGTAGACGGGCGAGATTTTGACCGACTTCATCAGCTCATTCAGCTCCACAAACAGCGGATGGGCCTTCGACTTGTCCACCTCGATCTTGTAGCTGACAAGCGTGCTGCTGTCCAGCGTCGCCTTCTGACCGTCCGGACCGGCAAGTGCATAGAACAGTTGCATAGCGGCATCTTTCTTCGCTCCCGAGAGCTTCTTGCTGACGCCAAGACCTGTTCCGACTACGCCCGCTGTGGATTGCGCTTCCCCCTTGCCCCCCTCAACCGGCGGCAGGATCGTGACGTGCGTCACATCGAGCACTTCCTTAGGCGCATTCTTCACGACGTCGGCCATCGCCCAGCCGCCGTCGATGAACATAGCCGCTTTGCCTTGGAAATACAGCTGGCGCATCTGATTCTGATCGATGCTGTTGAAGCCTTCCTGGAACGCCTTGGATGAGCCCAGCTCCTGCAAAACTTTCAGCGCACTTACGAATTCGGGATCGGTGAACTTGGCCCCCTCCTGCTTGACTGCCTTGAGGAACCATTCCGTGCCGGTCACCCGGTCGCCGATGGTGCTGAAAATCGTGGACTGCGCGGCCCAGTTCGCTTTATTGCCGAGCGCAATCGGGATCACGTTGTTTTTATTGAAGGTATCTACCGCCTGCTGCAGCTCGGCCCATGTCTTCGGTACCTTGACCCCGTGCTTGTCGAAGACCGACTGGTTATAGTAGATGAAGGAAGAAGGCGCCAGGTTCATCGGAACCGAGTAGATCTTCCCGTCCACCGTATAGCCGTCGAAGGCGTTGTCGATAAAGTTGTTTTTCCACTCCGGCTTGCTGTTCAGGAATTCGTCCACCGGCTGAAGCAGATCGCCGCCCACAAACTCCTTGGTCATGGCATCCGGCCACATGACGAACAGATCCGGCATATCATTGGCGGCCGCAACCGTTCTTAGCCGTGTCTTCAGGCCGTCTGTCGGCAGACCTTCAACCTCCAGCTTGATGTTAGGATGTTTGGCAGTGAAGTCATCGAGAATTTGCCGCATAGCCACCGACTTGGCATCCTGCCCGGTCCAGTTATGCCAGATCGTCAGGTCGACCTTCTCCCCGCCTCCTCCAGCCGCCGCTCCCTGCTCGGCGGGCTGATCGGTATTTCCGCACGCGGCCAGTACCGATACCGCCGTCATCAGGCTGAACCCTATTTTCAAATAATGCTTCATTCTATTTGCCTCCCCTTTGGTCTTATCTTGTCTTTATTGTACGGCTTCCTTACGGTTTCAGTAAGGCGAATTCGATAAGGAGGAGGGTAGGAAAAGATCGGATATGAAAAAAGCGCTGCTCCCCTATAGAGGGAACAGCGCTTTCCGGCCGGGCTTGATGATGTTCGATTTACTTGCCGGTCAGCTTCGTCCAGAAGCCGCCCTTGAAGTTCTTGGGCTCATGCGAGATGACAAACGCCTTGGGCGCCAGCTCGGCGATGGTATCCATCAGCCTGCCGGCATTTTTGCGCCGCACCAGCACCTGCATCACCAGCCGCTGCCCGTCGCGCCCGTCGGCCGACCAGGAGGTCACGCCGTAGCCGAGCTCGCGCAGCTTAAGAGGCAAGGAGGATTGGGGGGAGTCGACGATCACCTGCACGACCAGGTAGCCCAGCGCCAGCTTCTCCTCGATCCGGCTGCCGAAGTAAACCCCCATTCCGAACCCCAGGCAGTACGCGGCCATATTGAACGGATTGCTCATGTTTTGCAGAACGAGATTGAGTCCCATCAGATAAATAAAGACTTCCAGCATGGACAGGAATGCGGCTACCCACGTTCTGCCTTTGATCGTCAGGATCAGCCTAAGCGTGAAGGTCGAGACATAGGCGATGTTGATCGCGATGATCGATCCGATCAAAGGCAGCGAGATCATGGCTGTTGCCGGGCTGCGATATACTCCGGCCGGGGCTTCTGTCCGGAATACGGGGCTTCCAGCCTGTTCTCCTCGCTGTTGAATACCATAAAGACGTTGCTGCGCGGCATCGGAGAGATATTGCTGTTCGACCCGTGCATAATATTGCAATCGAAAAACACGATCGAGCCCGCCTTCCCTACCGGCGTGTCGATGCCATGCTCGCGGACCAGGTCGGTTAAGGTGCCTTGGTCGGGAACGCCGTATTGCTGCCGCCGAAGGGAATCCTTATAGTGGTCGTCCGGCGTCTCCCCTACGCAGCTGATGAACTTCTTATGGGAGCCGGGCACGACCATCAATGGCCCATTGAACGAAAAATTATCCTCAAGCGCGATCGAACAGCTCAGCGCGCGCATCCTCGGCATGCCATCTTCCACATGCCATGTTTCAAAATCCGAATGCCAGTAAAACTCCTTGCCCGTAAAGCCCGGCTTCAAATTAATACGAGATTGATGCACATAAGTAGGGCCGCCCAACAAATAATCCACGATGCGCTTAAGCTTCGGATGGGAGGCCAGAGACCGGAACGTATCCGCATTCCGGTGCACTGCGAAGATCGAACGCACCTCGTCGCTATCCGGCTCCCGGATCACCTCGGGAGCATCGGCAGACCTCGCCTCGTTCCACATCTGCCCGAGCGCCTGCTTAAGCTGGGCCACTTCGTCCTCCGAGAAAAAAGATTCCATAAACAAGTAGCCGTTGCGCTCATAAAAGTCCGACTGCTCACGGGTTAGCAGACTGGACGGGCTCCATTCCCCATAGATGACGGGGTCCTTCCGCTCCAGAATCGCCGGCTTGCTGCTCATCCGGGACGGGTAGGCATCCTGGACGATACGGCTCTTCAGATCTGTTGTAGCTTTGGCCATCATCATAGTTCAACTCCTCCTCTAGGCTTGATTGGCAGTACTTGCCGGATAAGTTCCGTTCTCGTCGTGTACCTCTCGGCCGACGAGCGGGGGATTGAACACGCAAATCATGCGCAGCTGAGAGCTCGCGCGCAAGTAATGCTTCTCATGCCCATCGAGAGCGTACAGCGTGCCCGGCCGGATCGGGTATGTCCGGCCGCCGATCACTTCGATCTCCCCTTCGCCTTCCACACAATAGACGGCCTCCACATGGTTCTGATACCAGATCAGCGTCTCCGTTCCCGCTTTGATCAGCGTGTCATGCATAGAAAAGCCCATCCCATCCTTGGCAAGCAGCAGCCTCCGGGAATTCCAGGTCGGCGCATCGACATCGTCCGGAGTTCGGATAATTTGCTCGAGATGCTTGACGATCATTGTCCCGACGCCTCCTTTACCTGACGAGCCGTCTGGCGCTTCGCCAGCTCAGCCATCCCCTGCGCGAGAAGCTCCAGGCCCTGCTCCAGTACGTCGGATTCGATCGTAAGGGGAGGCATCAGCTTCGCCACCTCGCTGCGGGGGCCTGAGGTTTCCATAATCAGGCCCATCCGGAACAAGATCGCGCACAGCTCTTCGGCAAGTCCCTCGTCCCGGAAGGCGATCCCTTGGATCAGGCCCTTGCCGCGGATCGTGCCATGAAGCTCCGGATATCGCGCCAGAAGCCGCTCCAGACTTGTGCGTAGGGTCCGGCCGAGCAAGCCGACGCGGCTTTGGAATTCCGTCGTCCTCCAATATTCCAGCGCTTCCGTCGCGGCGATGAAGCCGAGATTATTCCCGCGGAACGTACCGTTGTGCTCGCCCGGATTCCACAGATCGATCTCCGGCTTGAGGAGCGTCAGTGCCATCGGCAATCCATAGCCTCCGATGGACTTGGAGAGGCAGACGATATCCGGCTCGATCCCGGCTTCGTCGAAGCTGAAGAACGTTCCGGTCCTGCCGCAGCCCATCTGTACATCGTCCACAATCAGGAGGATACCGCGGGCTTTGCACAGTGAAGCTATCTTCCTTAGCCATGAGCGGCTCGCTTCATTCAAGCCTCCTTCGCCCTGCAGCGTCTCCAGGATGACAGCCGCAGGCAGCGGAACGCCGCTTCCCGGATCGTCGAGCAGCTTCTCGATATAGGCGGCCGTGTCCGTCTCGGCTCCGAAGTACCCGTCATAAGGCATGAAGACGGATTGATTCAGCTCCACCCCGGCTCCCTGGCGCTTGAAGGAATTGCCGGTCACGGCGAGCGAGCCGAGGCTCATCCCGTGAAACGCATTCGTAAAGCACATGACCGTGGAGCGTCCCGTTACCTTGCGGGCGATCTTCAGTGCGCTCTCTACGGCGTTCGTACCGGTCGGGCCGGGAAACATGACCTTGTAGGTGAGCTTTCGGGGCTTGAGAATAATCTCCTGAAAGCGGGACAAGAACTGCTCCTTGGCGGCAGTCGCCATATCCAGGCTGTGCGTCACGCCGTCCTGCAGCAAATACTCGACCAGCTTAGCCTTTATCCGGTCATTGTTATGCCCGTAGTTCAAGGCTCCCGCTCCCGCGAAAAAATCAATATAGGCATTATCCGCTTTGTCCCAAAGCCTGGCATTCTTCGCTTTCGTAAATACCGTCGTGAAGCTGCGGCAGTAGCTGCGTACCTCAGATTCCATCGTATCGAACACCTGCAGGGATGGCAGCTCCAGCGTCGTCGTCATCGTCATGGTGTTTCCTCCTTTAGAATGGTCAGGATTTATGAACGGGCAGCGGCCCTATCGTGAATAACACTTCTTCTTCATGGCCCGACTGGGCCGGAAATAAAGAGGCGGGATACCCGGAAGACAGCTTGAGCTCGCTTCGGTACTCCTGGGCCAGCCGGATAAACAACCCTCGGGAAGCCAGATTCGAAGGGCTGATCGTCGCCTCCACATACCGGATATCCCGGCACGGCTCGCTTCCGAGCAACTCCTTCAGCAGCATGCGGCCCAAGCCTCTGCGCCGGGCCGAGGGGGCGACCGCGATCTGCCAGACGAGTAAGGTGTCCGGCTTGCCAGGCGGCCGAAATCCGGCGACGAAGCCGGCGATCCCCCGCTCTCCTTCCGCAACCAAACATGTTTCCTTGAAATAATCGCATAACAAAATATAAGCATAAGCCGAGTTCAGCTCCAGCGTACCCGCTTCCTGAACCAGCTCCCAGACCCCCGCCCCGTCTTCGGGTGCAGGCGTCCGGAATCTTACCGCTGTGCTTTGCATAAGACTCCTTTCCGCTAGCGGCTTTGGGCTTTCCCGCAGTTCCAGCTCACACTCCGGATGACCGGAAGCGTTTCAGAAAAGCCTGAAGCCGTTCGCTTTGGGGATTTTCAAACAAGGCTTCCGGCGGACCCTGCTCGACGATGCGTCCGTCCGCGCCGAACACGACCCGGTCGGCAATCTCCCGGGCGAAATCCATCTCATGGGTGATGAGCATCATAGCCATCTCGCCCTCCAGCGCAATCTCCCGGATGACCTCCAGTACCTCGCCCACCAGCTCCGGGTCGAGCGCCGAGGTGACCTCGTCAAAGACCATGACCTTGGGACGCATCACCAGAGCGCGGGCAATGGCTACCCGCTGCTTCTGCCCGCCGGATAGCTGGGAGGGCTGCATCCCGAGCTTATCCCCGAGGCCCACCTTGCCCAGCATCGACACGGCCTGCGCCTCCGCCTCCTCGCGGGTCAGGCCGAGTACCTTGCGCGGAGCTTCCGTAACGTTGCGAAGCACATTCATATGAGGGAACAGGTTGAAGTGCTGGAAGACCATGCCGATCTTCCCGCGCATACGGTGCAGATGCTTTTCGTCAGCTCGGACAAGCCGATCCCCTTCCCGCTTGTGCCAGAGCAGCTCGCCATCCACTTCAATCGTGCCGGAGGTCGGTTCCTCCAGCGTCATCAGCAGCCGGCCCAGCGTCGTCTTTCCCGAGCCGCTCGGTCCGATAACCGCCAGCTTCTCGCCCGGGGCAAGGTCCAGATCGATCGCCTTCAGCACTTCTACCTCTCCGTAAGTCTTGCCGATCTTGGAATATCTCACCATCTGCTGCATCATGCGCCAGCCTCCTTACTCTCCGGTCTTGCCTCCGCCGAAGCTCCGTTTTTGACCGGAGCGCAGCCAGGCTGCAGCGTCCAGCGTCTTTCCATCGCCCGGATCAGCAGGGAGGCCGGATAGCTGATGATCAGGAACAGAATGCCCACCATCGTGTAGGGCTCGAATACCCGGTACGATTCCGATACGATGTTTTTAGCTGTCAGCAGCAGCTCTACCAGCGTGATCGCCGATAAGATGGGCGTCTCTTTGAACATCACGAGCAGATAGTTCCCCATAACCGGGATCGTCGGCGGCAAGGCTTGGGGTAAAATAATCCTCAACCAGGTTTGGGTCTTCGAAAAATTCAAGGCGACCGCGGCCTCCCATTGACCTTGGGGCACGCCGTTGATGCCCGAGCGGTATACTTCAGACAAATACGTGCTGTAATGCAGCCCAAGTCCCAGAATTCCTACCGTAAAAGCCGACATTGTGAACGGCGTCAGCTTGGGCAATGTATAGTACAAGAAAAAGACTTGAACCAGCAGCGGCGTGTTGCGGACAAAGCTGATGAAGCCCTGAGCCGGCCAGGACACCAAGCGCCACCCGGAGGCAACCATCAGCGCCAGCACAAGCCCTCCGATACACGCCACCGCGAAGCCTCCGCAAGTGGCCAGTATCGTTATCCACAATGCCTTGACCAGCTCCGGCATGATCTCCAGCGCATAAGCCCAATCCCACATATCGCTCAAAGCCTCCCTACCGACGCCTTGCGTTCGATGAGGCGTATAGCGAATGCAATCAGCGCATTGATCATGTAATACATGATCAGCAGCAGCGCCAAGATCTGCGGCGTCCATGCGATATAGTTATTCCGCAGCACCATCGCTTGGTAGGTCAAGTCCGCCAGCGTTATAAAGTAAACCAGCGAGGTTCCCTTGACCAGCTCGATGAGCAGGTTGCCAAGCGGCGGAAGCATCCGGACAAAGGCCTGCGGGATGATGACGTAGAGCATACGCTGCCACGGCTTCATATTGAGCGCTATAGCGGCTTCCCATTGTCCCTTCGGGACGGCAAGTATCGAGCTGCGCACAATCTCCGAGCCATAGGCGCCGTAATTCAGCCCGAGCGCTAAGACGGCCGCGAGCAGCTTGGGCAGCTCGATACCGACAAAGGGCAGAGCGAAGTACAGCCAGAAAAGTTGAATAAGCAGCGAGGTTCCGCGGAAAAATTCAACGTAGATCGTCGACAGCCATCTGATCGCCCGCAGCCCCGATAGGCGCGCAAGTCCGACCGCTATGGAAAGCACAAGCGCAACACCTGCGGATAGCAGCGCCACCACTATCGTGATCCGGGCCCCCTGCAGCGGCAAGGGGAGCAGCTGCGTCCATGAGGATATCATCCTACTGAGCGCACAGCGCTTCGGCTGTGGCGTCCCCCGGCAGTTCTTGCTCGGTAAAGCCGAACTCGCTCAGAATCGCCAGCAGCTCGCCCGACTCCTTCATTTTCTTCAGCTCGGCGTTGAACGCTTCCTGGAAGGTCTTATCCGCCTGACGGAACGCCGTGGCTCCATAGCCCCGTACGCTTTTCCCGTCGACCAGCGGCTGTTCGAACTCGCTGACCCGCTCCAGCTGCTCATCTCCCGCCGAGTCGAGCATCGCCTGCAGCGCAGGTCCGGTCATTGTAATCGCTTGCGCGCGTCCTGCCTGCAGGGCGCTTAAGGCCGAAGCCTGGTCCGGGACAAGAACCATCTGATCCTTGGCTACTCCCGAGGCTTCCAGATAACCGATCTCTACCGCGCCGGTCATGACCGCTACTTTCAGCTGAGGATCTTTAGCTAGGTCTCCATAGCTGTGCAGCTTCTGTGGGTTTCCTTTCTGTACGGCAATCGCCTCGCCGATGCTATACTCCGGATCTGCGAATAAGACCGCCTCGCAGCGCTTCGGATTAATAAACATCCCGGCAGTTACCATATCGAACCGTCCTGCCTGCAGGCCTCCGATCAAGGAACCGAACTCGGTGAGCTCGCCATTCATCTCCTTGATCCCCAGCTTGCCGAGAACCGCTCTGGCAATTTCTACTGCTTCTCCCGTCAATTGACCGTCGGACGTCTTATAGGCGTACGGTTTCTCGTTGGCGAAGCCGATGGTAACGGCTCCTTGTCTTTTCGCCTTCGCTAACGTATCCTCGGTTCCGGCCTGCGGTCCAGAGCCTTGAGCCCTTCCCGCCGTCCCGGCTTCCTGGGTCCCGCACCCAACGACTGATGTGAGCAGCGTTAGAAACAGCATGATCGCTAACCCCCTTCTCAAGCAGCAACACAACCCCTCTTAAGAATTTGTTCGCGCGAACACTATTAATGCTAGCATAGCTTTCCAGGTCAGTCACACGGGCTCAGCAGTGTTTTTCCCAGATAATCCCTCCCCTCCTAGTCTGAGGGAGGATTACCCGCCCTATGCTCCCTTTTCCTCCCGTAACATGCGGGATCATATATCAAACGGCGGTTTCCCCGGCTGGAGAAGTATGGTATTCCGCCAGGAGCATACGTTCCCTTTTGCCATCCATATCGCTTCTTGTGCCTCCATCCAACCGATCGCGCGCACGCCAAAAAGCCGTCCTCGGCATACAGGACGGCCTTTATCGCTTATCCAAGCTAGGGCGAGCGCCCCGTCTCACAAGAGTCCATCCGAGTGGTTGAGAACGTTCATTCCTGTTCGGAATGGCTTTCATGACCCGGATGCTTCCGTTACTCCGCATATTCGCGGAGCAGCCGCTTCGTCTCATCCGCTTCCAGAAGGTCGGCGGGAGCCATGCCTTTCTCGATCCAGCAGTCCGTACATTGCTTTTCAGTGACACATTCGTGAGCCTGCTGACAGGTATAGCAAAACCGGAGATAGTTTTGCGTGACGATCGTTCCGTTGGCTTCCATTTGGATCCACTCCTTCTGTTTCTTATGGATCAAGCATAACACAGACACCGTTGGATTCATGTGATTATTTTCACAAAGTTCCGGGTACAGGAGGTGCGGGCTGTAAGTAGAGCGATCTGAAAGTCATGTAATCATGGAGCAACATAGAAACGGTGGCAGGGTTACGGTTAACGGAGATGTTGAACTGTTAGCGGTTGGGATGGACACAGATACGAAGGTAAGGGACATATTGGACCCTTAGAGCGACAATTTCTTGGTATTCCCGGCGTTTGGAGCCGCTTAGAGTACGCCATGAGGCTGTCGATTCATTGTGGACGGCAGCGCAGTTAAGTAAAGGCTGAACGTAACGGACACCACAGTCGCTATTTCACAAAAATGGGGCCTGTTCAAATTGTAACGGACACAGACGACCTTACTTACGTCAAAATCGCATAGAATGGGCGCAAATGCACCAAATAGCGTCATCTGAGTCCGTTAGATTTTCAATATCGCGAAAATGCTGCAAATAGAGACGCTGAGGTCCGTTAGCGAAAGCATAACGTTTCAACTCAGTTACTCACAATGAATCGACAACCTCCGCCATGTCCGTTAGCCGATCCCGATACCCATGCAGGTATGAGGGACAAGTAACGTTACTTCGGGAACGTGCTACTAGGGCATCTCGGCTTGAGCAGTCCGCTATGTAATCGCATTCAATAGCGGGAATGGGTGGTGTTCGGGGGCAATCGCGGCCGCCCGTCTTTATTGGGCGTATGCGTGGAGCTTTTCCTTCATTTCCTGCTCCTCCTGCTGACCGTGCTGCTCCTGCAGTTCGGCAGGCATCAATCCTTTTTCAATCCAGCAGTCTATGCACTGCTTTTCGGTGGCGCACTCGTGAGCTTTCGGACAAGTATAGCAAAAGTGGAGATAGTTTTTTGTCATAATGGTCTTGGGGTTTTTCATCTAGCTTCACTCCTTATCGTTCCTATGAGTTAAGCATACCACCTGCGCAACCGTATTCATGTGATCCACTTCACACAAGTCGAAAACTCGCCCTTGCCTGTGCCGGCTGCAAGCATCAAAACCCCCGGCTCCGATAGGGCCGGGGGCTTGGGTATGAGATGAGCTTGCGCCGCGCTTACTTGCCCAGCGTGCCTTGAAGCTTCGCCGAGTCGAAGGAAGGGTCTGCCTTCGCCTTCGTATCGCCGGCTGCCTTCACTTTATCGAGGGCCGCGTTGTAACGCGTATTCAGGTCCGCGATCACTTGATCCAAGTCGCCGCCCTGAATCATATATTTTGTAAACGCATCGGATTTCTTCACGCCTTCCACCTTGCCCTCGACGGTATACGTCGGAGCGGCCGGATAGATCGCGTCAAAGGCTGTCGGTACGAAGCCCTCCATGCCAGGAAGCTCTCCTTGCTTGGCATTCGCTGTAATATGCGGAAGGATCGAAACGCCATAGCCTTTCTCATGGTAGCCCGTTTGAACTTCGTCGCTGTACATGTATTCGATGAACTTCCAGGCCTTGTCCTTCTTGTCCGACTCCGCGCTGATGGACAGATAAGCTCCGCCGTTGACGAGCGATGCGCCTTTCTTGTTGCCGTCAATCGTAGGCACTGGAGCCGATGCCCACTTGATCTGCGCCGGGAACTGCGTGTTGTAGACCGCTGGCTCCGCCGAGTGGTTCACATACATGCCGATTTTGCCTTGGGCAAATTGCGCACGGAGCGGGTCGATATCGAGCGCCTCCGAGCCCGGCAGCATGCTGCCGTCCAGACGCATCTGGCGCAGCGCCTCTACCGTTTCTTTATAGGCGCCAAAATCATATTGGCCGGTCTTCAGGTTATACCCTTCCACTACGTTCGTGCCGCTCAGCGTAGCGATCGGATAAGCGACGCGGTCAAAGGCGGAGGAGCTTTTGAAGCTGCCGGCAAAGCCGTAAGCGCCCGTGCTCTTGCCCGCTTCCGTCAGCTTCTTCGCTGTATCGACAAGCTCCTGAAGCGTTGTCGGAGGGGACTTGATGCCCGCCTTCTCGAACAGGTCTACGTTATAAACCAGACGCCAGATTTGACCGACGTTCGGCAGGCTGTAGATTTTACCCTCGTAAATATTTTTCTCCTCGGCGAACGTGGAGGTGAACTTCGCTTTCATGTCCTCGCTGATGTAGGGATCCAGCGGCGTCAGGAAGCCCTTTTTGACCCAAGGCACCACTTTATTGAAGTCGACGCGAAGGATGTCTGGCGCCTGCTTGCTGGCGAAGGAGATATCGACCGATTGGTCGTAGTTATCCGCCATGACCGTCAGTTCGACCTCCAGGTTGTCCTTGTTCGTTTCATTGAATTTCTGGATGACCTGCTTGATATAATCCGCATCGGAACGGTCATTGGTCCAATAGGTGATTTTGGTCTTGGCTGCGCTTCCTCCTGCAGCGGCTCCCGAGCCCTGAGGCTGATTCTCCGCAGGCGAAGAAGAACAGCCGGCCAGCATAACCGTAGCTACGAGGCTTAACGCGATTGCATTTCCTTTCTTACTCAAAATAAACCCTCCCCCGTTTGTTTTAACTGGCTTACTTAGCTCATTATAGACCATGCTTCTTCATGAACAGGAAGGGTAAATTCACTTTCGAAGGGTGAGGAACCTGCTATCTTCCAGGCTCGGCCAGCTCGGCTGCAGGCAGCGTCAGCGTTACGGCCGTCCGTATGCCCGGCTTGCTCTGCAGCTCGATACGGGCGCCCGCCCCATAGTACAAGGCCAGACGTCCGTACACATTGGACAGCGCATAGGAAGACCTCTCCGCATGATCCGAATTCATCTGCCGGGTCACCTCCGCCGCATCCATGCCGCTGCCGTTGTCCTCCACGACCAGCCTCAGCTCCTGATCGTCACCGTCTATCCCGATATAGATAAACCCGCCCTGCTCCATATCCTTGAAGCCGTGCAGAATACTGTTCTCTACCAGCGGCTGCAGCAGGATCTTCACTACCGGTCTTCGGAGCAGCAGCGGATTTTTCAGCTCGATGACGAAGGTGAACAGCCCCTCATAGCATTTCTGCTGAATCTTCAAATACTGCCGGACATGCTCCAGCTCCTTCTCGAGAATCGTCAGCTCCCGACCGTTGTTCAGGCCAAGCTGAAACAGCTGCGACAGCGAGAAGATCATCTCCCTGACGTCCTGATGCTCCGCCGTCTCCGACTTCCATAGAATCGTGTTCAAGGTGTTATAGAGGAAATGAGGATCGATCTGGGCCTGAAGCACCTTCATCTCGGACTTGCGCTTCTCCTCCTCGGTCAGCTTGACCTCCACAATAAGCTCGTCCAGCCGCGCGAGCATCCGGTTAAAGCTGTGCCCGACCCGGCCCACCTCGTCCTCATACGGGCTTTCGAAGCGTACATCAAGCGCATCGCTTTGCTCCACCTTATGCATCAGCCCCTGCAGCCTGTACAACGGCCGGAGCAGCCGATCAGCCAGCCAGGTGGACATGAACAGCGCCAGCACGATGCAGACGGCCATAATCGCCATCACCAGCCACTTGATCGCGGCCATCGGACCCAGCAGCGCTTCCTTCGACTGCAGGCTGACCAGCGTCCAGTCCTCCGCCAATCGAAGCCGCGCATAATGGACGAGCAGCTCCGACTTTCCCTTGCCGAGTCCCAGATAACCGCTCGCAGACCCGGGAATATGCTCCATCAGCGCCTGGCGATCCGCCGCGCTGGCCTCCTCGTCCATAAACCGTACGGCCTGCTCCCCCTTGCCGTTCAAGAGCATGAAGCCGATCCGGGGGTCGCTGATGTTCTGGAGCATCAGCTCCCTTACCGCCTCCTCCCGGATATTGATGATCAGATAAACCCCCGCCGAGCTGCTCTCGACATACGGCTGCATCAGCAGGGAGATGACGCGAGCCCCCCCGGCAAACAGCTCGTCCGTATGGCTCTCGACCCAGATCGCGGGCGAGCCCTCCTCGAACAAGTCGAACAGCTCCGTATCCTGCAGCCTGACACGGGTATTCCGGACGGCCTGCGTCGGATAAAACTCGCCCACCGGCGTAACGATCAGCACTGAGTCGATAGACGTCTCCGTCAGCTTCATCTGGGCAAATGGCACCTGCAACGCGGTCAGATTCTGGTAATATCCTTCGATCGTCCCCGAGGCCACATCCTTCATCACTTGCCGGAACGGCTCGCTGATCATGATCGCAGACGAGGCTACGACCATACTTTTCAACCGCTCATCCAGCACCTGGGCGGACTTATTCAGCGTATTCCGGCTTAACTCGACCGCATTCTCCTCGGTCACCCTGGAGGCCAGGTAGACAGACATAAGGCCGGTGACCGAGGTGCATATAATCGCCAGCAGCACCAGAGCCGCCAGCAGCCTTTTTTTGAGCGACAACTGATACAGAATCCGCTGCATGGATGCGCCCCCCTCTTCCCTTATCTCGCAATTGCGTGTTCCCGCAGCTCTCGAGCTCAGCAACGGCCGGCTACCCCCTCGTGGTAACCCTGCCTGCCTCAGATCCCGACTCCTCCCGAATACGGCAAGAAAACCTGGCGGTTTCCCGTCAGGTTCTTTCCGTAATCCGGCATCTCGCCGGTTGGCTAACTGCGGTTACCCCTTGAGCGAGCCCGCGGTCATTTGCATAAATGATTTGTTGGCGAACAGATAGACGACCAGCATCGGCAAAATCGAGATGCAAGCCCCCGCCAGCATCAATTGTAGTTCAGCCGCGGCGCCGAGTCCATAGCGGAGATTGGACAGCCCGACCGTCAAGGTCTGCAGCTTCGGATTGCTCATGGTGAACACGTATGGCAGAATATATTCGTTCCAGGCATTACGGAAGGTAAACAGTGCCGTAACCCCGATCGCCGGGCGCAGCAGCGGCAGTATAATGCGCCAGTATACCGTATAAAAATTACAGCCGTCGATATAAGCCGCTTCGTCCAGATCTTTGGGAATTCCCTTGAAAAAGCCGATCAGCATGAAAAAGGCGGTCGCATGGGCGCTGATCAGGATCAGCACAACGCCCCAAAGGGAAGTATTCAGCCCAAGGGCGACCATCAGGTCAAACTGCGGACGGAGCACGACGGCGCCGATGGAAATAAACATCGTGCTGGCCTGCAGCCCTACGTACAGCTGCTTGCCCGCGAACTTCCCGCGGTCGACCGCATAAGCCGCCATCGTCGTGATCAGCAGCGTGCCGACCGTCGTGGCGAGGCTGACGAATACGCTGTTCCAGGTGAACAAGGCGAAATTCGCTTTTTTCCACGCTTCGGCATAGTTGGAGAACAGCCAATCCTTCGGGAACAGCGTTGCGCCGGCCGTTACCTCCAGATTGGTTTTGAAGGAACCGAGTATCGCTACGATGACGGGGAACAGCGTAAATACGGCGATGGCAAGCAGAAATACCCAGAGCAGCGTCATGGACGCATAGTGGAGCAAGCGGGAAGGCCCCGTCTCCTTATTGTTGCCCGCCGGGACGGTTTCGATAGTACTGGCAGTTGAAGTCACACGCGTTCAGTCTCCTTTCGAATGGATAGCAATCCAGCCGGATATTAGTACAGCTTGTTGAGCCTGCGGGAAGCGGCGAAGTAGAACAGCGTAACCACACCGACAATCAGAGCCGTCACGAAGCCGACTGCGCTTCCGTAGCCGATCTGCTGGACGTTCGCATTCGTCGTGGAGACCGGGAAGAAGAGCTTGTACACATAGAGGAACATGACCTCCGTCTTGCCGAACGGTCCGCCCTCGGTCAGCACCATGATGTTCTCGTAGCCCTTCAGAGACACCGTAATGACCAGCATCATAATCATCTGCAGGATAGGTCCCAGCAGCGGAATGGTAATATACCAGAACTTCTGCGGCGTATTCGCTCCGTCGATCGAGGCCGCCTCATACAGATCCTCCGAGATATTCTGAAGCCCGGCCAGGAACAACAACATGTAGTTCCCGATCGCTCCCCAGATCGCGATGATAATGACCGTCACCATCGCGTAATCCGGCCCCAGCCACTCGATCGGCTTGGAGACGATACCGAGCTTCATCAAGTATTGGTTCAGGATGCCGTTATAGGAGTTAAATACGATCCCGAATACGATCGACATAACGGAGGCGCTGATGATCGTCGGCATGAAATAGATCGCCCGCAGCACCTGGCGTCCCCGGATCGCACGGTTCAGGATCACGGCCAGCAGCAGCGACAGCGGGATCGTCACGACGATTTTCCCTGCCGCGTAGACGAATGTATTCACAACCGACTGCCAGAATACATCGTCGTTCATCACCCTCGTGAAGTTAGCCAGCCCGATAAACTGCGGCACCCCGTAGCCCGGGTAGTCATAGAACATATAACGGAGCGCCCACAGGATCGGGTACACCCCCAGCACCAGCGTGAACAATAGGCTTGGCACAATAAATACATATGAATGCAATGTCCGGTTCTTCACCTGCAACCCTCTCCCTGCTGTATCTGTTACCTTTATCTTAAAAGAAGAGCGGCATCAGCCGAGAGAGGGAATTTCACTTTGAGAGGGGGATAATGCTACTGTGTATGGCAGATCTCTTTCAGGGAGCATGCAGGCGACAAGAAGCCGTCTACTTGCCCGGCTCGTACAGCTGCCGGAATTCCGACGGAGTCATGCCCGTGTGACGCTTGAACAGTTCGCTGAAGTAAGGCCGATCCTCATAGCCAAGCTGAAGGGAAATTTCCTGGACCTGCATGCCCTGAATCAGCAGCTCCTTGGCTTTCTCCATCCTCTCGGAGGTCACGAACTGCGTGATGGTCATCCCCGTGACCTTCTTGAATAGATTGGAGAAGTAACTGCTGCTCAAATAAACCATCTTCGCATAATCGCCGACCGACAGATTCGCATCGATATGCGTGCGGATATAATCGATGACGTGATCGACCTGCTGGTTGGCCTCCTTGGTCTGCTGCCGTCTCACCCACTCGCAGCCGGCCCGGCAGAAATCCGTCATTTTGGCCTGCAAGCCTGTCAGCGTGGCACCGGAATCCCTCTGGATATCCGCCAGCTTCTCTTCCAGCTCGGCCATATCGCCGTCAGCCATCTTCTCTGCAATCACCCGGTTCATCATGAAAGCCAGCTCGTAATATACGGTCTTCAGCGAGCCAGGGTCCGGGACCTCCCCCTCCCGGCGGCTTTCGGCGAAGATACGCTCCAGCCACTCGAGCGCCTTCTCCTCATTGCCCAGACGGATATTGTACAGCAGTTCCTTCTCCAGCTCCGGCTCCGGCCTCCGGGAAGGCGTGCGTCCGGCATGTAGATTGCGGAAGCTGTAGACGCTGTCGCCGCCGGTATAGAAGCTGTAAGACAGAGCAGTTACCGCCTGCTGATACGATAGCGCGATATCTTGAACCTCCCGCACCGGCGATCCGATCCCGATCGACACCGTATAGTGCGAGTAGCGGGCAATATGCTCACGACAGCGCTCGGCGATTGCCTCCGCGTCCTCGCGGGCGGACGGGTTGATCACGGCGACGAACTGATGCAGATTTTCCCGGAACATCAGACCTTTCGTGCTGCTGCCGATCGTTTCTTCGATAATATTCTGAATCGTGAAGCGGACCAGCTCCACCTCCTGGATCGGCAGCGTCAGACTCAGGCTGGCAAAGCGGTCGACCTCGATCAGCATCACGATAAAATCATGCCGTTCGAGATCGATTTCCAGAAAATTCCATCTCTCTTCC
Source organism: Paenibacillus puerhi (assembly GCF_009846885.1). Taxonomy (GTDB): domain Bacteria; phylum Bacillota; class Bacilli; order Paenibacillales; family NBRC-103111; genus Paenibacillus_G; species Paenibacillus_G puerhi. The sequence continues at coordinate 9,574 of NZ_WUWM01000041.1, read as the reverse complement.
ACACTGGTCAAGCTGGAAGGCACCTGAAGCAGCATCCGGAAAAATTCCTGACGCAGGACAGGCATGCTCTCGCGAACCTTGCTCTCCATATCCTTCAAACGTTCCAGACGGACCAGCTCCAGCATAACCGATTGCTTGGCCTTCAGCACGACATCGACAATTTGCGAAGGCATGAACGGCTTCTGGATAAAGTCAAAGGCCCCCAGCCGAATGGCTTGCTGCGCGTATTCAAAATCACTATAGCCGCTCATAAAAATAATACGGGACAACGAGCTTTCCTCTAGGATAAGACGCGTCATCTCCAGTCCGTCCATCCGCGGCATACGGATATCTGTCAATATAATATGCGGACGGGTACGGCGGATCAGCTCCATCCCGTCCTCTCCGTTGGAGGCCGTCCCGACGATCTCGATGCCATGGGCCGGCCAGTCGATCTGCTTGACAATCCCGTTCACGACAGTCCGGATGTCATCGATGATGCATAATGTGATAGGCTCTGACATTCGTGCGCACCTCCTGATCCTGCTGCTTGCCCCTCAGTATAAGGGAATCTTTTCCCTAGGGACAGCCCCTAATCTCACTATCGGACGGGGACAAACCTGCGTTTTTGGCTCACAGAATGCTAAAGAAAGTCATCTGGTAGTGTTTCCCTATCAGCCGGTTCGTCATGCAGGCGATGACTGGAGATCGGCCACCGGACGCTTTATAATGAAAGCAGTTCAATGCCAAAAGGAGCCGCTGCAAATGACCAAACCTGTTCTCGTTTTCATCATCGGCCCAGCAGGAGCGGGCAAGACGACTGTCGCCAAAGCGTTGGCGCGCAGCAGCCGCACGCCTTTATTCGATATGGACACTTTGCTGCGCCCGGCCGCAGAGAAGATCATGTCGCTGGCGGGACTGGATCCGAATGACCGCGACTCCCAGGTTTACAAGACCCGCTGCCGCGACCTCGGCTACCGGATCACGATGGATGCCGTGCTGGAGAACTTGGAGCTTGGCCTATCCGCGCTGGTGGTCGGCCCCTTTACCAAGGAGACGGAAGACCCCGAGTGGCCGGAGCGCGAGCTTGCCCGTATCGGGGCCTCTCTTCAGGACGTGGAGCTGAAGGTCATCAGCGTGTATTTGCCTGACGATCGCGCCTACCAGCTGCGGATTCAACAAAGAGCCTCCATACTGGATGTATGGAAGCTCGAGAATTGGGATAGCTTTCGTCCGTCGTTACGCCGCAGGGAGATCCATTGGCCCATCCCGTCTTCGGCCCTGCTGGATTTCGACAACTCCGGGCCGCTTACTCCGGATAAGCTGGAGCAGCTTAACCGGCTTGTGTTCGGAACAAGCCGTACCCCTTGATCTGGTCCCACGCGGGCTCCTTGTCGATCATCAACCCGGCGGATCGTTCCTGGAGCCCGACCTCAACGAGCCAGCGGGTAAAGCTCGCGACCGGCATCGTCTCCATCTCCTCGAGGCTGAAGAAGCCCGCGCCGTCCACTTCCACGCCGTCGGGCTGCGGCTCCCCGGAGACGTACTCCATCGCAAAGGCAATATACACATTGTGGATGCTGCGAGGCTGATCGCGCAGGGCGACAACGCTTTTCACCACGGCCGTGATCCCCGCTTCCTCCTGGACTTCTCTTTCCACCGTCTCCTGGATTGGCTCCAGCTGCTCAATATATCCGCCGGGATTCGTCCAGTTGCCCTTGCCCGGCTCCTGCGCCCGGCGGACGAGCAGCACCTTGCCCTCCCGGATAACTAAAGCTCCGACACCGATGCTATAATCGCCCCAATGCACGTAGCTGCACCCGGTGCACGCTTTTCTAGGCGTGCCGTCTACGTCCCGGATCTCTAGAGCATGGCCGCAAGCCATACAAAATTTCGCTTCCACAAACGCCACCTCGGTGTATAGAGAATAAACAACCTGCCCATTGTACCATAAATTCGTCCGTTATAGCCCGGATTCGCCTGCAGCCAGGCGGCTTGCTTAAATACGTATTCCTCTCCTTACGCGTCGCCCCGCAGCCGGTCCGCCAGCCAGTCGAAGGACGCTCTGCCGGATATTTCATGACGACCGGGGAATATATCCGAGCGGAACCGGTCCGGTGCACCCAAGCCGCTGTAAATGTTCTCCAGCTCCGCTATCGCTGCCCGTACATGCTCCACCGGAAAGATCGGATCGTTCTCGCCCGATTCGACGAACAAGCTGCGCGGAGCGATCAGGCCGATCAGCTCCGGCTGCTCGGCATCGCGGAGAATGCCCGGCAAGTAATTGTCGATGCAGTGATTCATCGCCAGGATGCTGCCGCGGAACGTATTCGTCCATCCGGTCAGCACGGCAGCTTGTATCCGCTCATCCAGCCCGGCTGTAAAAGCGCCGATCAGCCCGCCTCCGGAAAATCCGAAAACACCGAGACGCTCCGGGATAACGTCCTCGCGGGACTGCATATAATCCAAAGCGCGCATAGCCTCGTATACCCGGATACCGGCCAGCGTCTTGCCATGCATCAGCAGTTGGGCAGATAAGGTTGCGCAGGAGCTGTAGTTCGGATTCGCCTTGAGCTCGGCCGCCAGGCGGCGAACGCCGAAGCCCATGATTTCGGGGATCACGACTAGCAGTCCACGCTTCACCAGCTCGACGGCAAAGCGGTTGTGAATACCGGGAGCTTCGAGCGGCACCCCGTCCGCATCGAGTCCGGCCGCATCCCGCTGGCCGCCGCCATGTCCGTGACAGGCCAATACGGCGGGCCAAGGTCCCTTGCCGTCCTTCGGCACGAGCACCATGACCGGAACATGCACGGCTTCCATGGTCGTATACGCTACCCGCTCCAGAATAAAGTCGCCGTAATCCTGCACGTCCAGCGTCACGGGCTGCAGCGGAGCCTTGTCCGTCGGGAACTCTCCGAGCGCTAGCCTCAAACGGCTCTGCAGCTCCTGTCGACCCGCTTCTGAGTAGAGCGCCCCCGTTTTATTCTGCCTTGTCAGCTCGCTTTGCTCAACCTGCTTGTTCAGAAATGCATCGGTCGTCCAATCCATCGTCTCTTCCACTCCCTGTAAATTCATTGATCTGGCGAGTATTATACCTTGCTTTCTCTACTGAAAAAAGGGGGTCAGCATGCTTTATGTAGAGGTATAAAGCTGCATCTAGAGGTCGCTCCCGCTCACATCGAAAACTGCTTGCGGAACCGGAGCGGGGTTACGCCGACTTGCTTCTTGAAGCAGCTGGTAAAATAAGGGGTGTAGCGGAAGCCGACCTGTTCGGCGATCTCGGCGACGGACCACTCCGTCTTGAGCAGCAGCAGCTTCGCCTGCTCGATCCGATAGGCCGCAAGAAACTCCATCGGCGTGCAGCCGTAGCACTGCTTCATGCATCGGGTGATGTAATTCGGATGAAAGTGCAGCGCGTCGGAGAGGGACACATTGGTCAGATCCTTCCGGTAATTTTGCTTGAGGAACGCTTCGGTTCTCCCGGCCAGCGCCGCTACCTGTGACGCTTGATCGGCTGAGCTTCCCTGGTCCATCCGGCGAAGCAGCTCCAGAAAAAGCTGCTGCTCCTGCCAAAAAGCGACGGAACGCGTTTCGACCGAAAGCTCCAGCAAGCGCTCGACGGAGCGGTATAAGTCCTGCGCATCCCTGATGAAGCAGGACTTGGGAATAGCAATCGCCGAGCGGTTCACATAGGGGAACGCATCCGTTGCCTTGGACATCAGACCGGACTGCTTCATCGAGCTTAAGGGCTGCAGCTCCTCCCATTCGCCCATAATCTGAAAATGAATCCAGTAAAAGACGGTCTCCTCCTCGCAAGGCTGAGCCGAGTAATGATAGCCGTCAGGACTTAACAGAAGGGTTTGCCCCGGAAGGAGCGTCCACTTCCGATCCCCTTCCCCCATGTGCAAGACGCCGCTGACGACGATCAAAAGGTCGAATATGCCGAGCCCCGTCCGGCTCGGATGCTGCCAGCCGGGCTGGTAGACGGATTTCCCGCATTCCAGGTAATAAGGAAGAGGCGGAGCTTGGATGGATATGAGCGGGGAATCGTTCATCCGCCTTCACCTTTCTGTGTGAAATATTATAAAAAACAAGTTGAGCTTCGCTGTATTTTTGCTTTATTTTATCATCTACAATAGGGATGTGGAAGACCTACTATACGATTCGAGGAGTGTTAAATAGCCATGAGCAGCTCATTCCAGACCATCAAGCCAAGCGTACGGATTGACGATCCTTTTTGGACGCCTTATACGGCTCTGATCCGCGACAAGGTTATTCCTTATCAATGGAAGGCATTGAACGATCAGATTCCCGATGCGGCTCCAAGCTATGCCATTCGGAACTTTCGAATAGCAGCGGGCCTCGAGGAGGGCGAATTCGGCGGCATGGTGTTTCAGGACAGCGATCCGGCCAAGTGGCTGGAGGCGGTCGGTTACTCCCTGGCCGCTCATCCCGACCCCGAGCTTGAAGAGCTCGCCGACGGGCTGATCGATCTGATCGTGGCCGCCCAGCAGCCGGACGGCTACTTGAACACGTATTTCACCATAAAGGAACCCGGGTTACGGTGGACGAATCTGCACGAATGCCATGAGCTTTACTGTGCCGGGCACATGATGGAAGCGGCGGTTGCTTATTATGAAGCGACCGGCAAGCGGAAGCTGCTGGACGCGATGTGCCGCTTCGCCGATTATATCGACTCCGTATTCGGTACAGAACCGGGCAAGCTGCCGGGCTACGACGGGCATCAGGAGATCGAGCTTGCGCTGGTGAAGCTGTACGAAGCCACCGGCGAGGAACGGTACCTGCGCTTAAGCCAATATTTTATCGATCAACGCGGACAGGCGCCCGATTACTTTGTGGAGGAATGGGAACGGCGCGGACAAACATCGTATTGGCGGCAAGGCAAGGTTCCCTCTCCCTCTGCGGCCTATAACCAGAGTCATCTGCCGGTCCGCGAGCAGAGCGTGGCCGTCGGCCATGCCGTGAGAGCCGTCTATATGTATGCGGCTATGGCCGATCTGGCCTTGCTGAAACAGGATAACGAATTGCTCGAGGCGTGCCGCCGGCTGTGGAGCAATATCACCACCCGGCAAATGTATGTGACCGGCGGCATCGGATCCACTCACCATGGAGAAGCCTTCTCCTTCGACTACGATCTGCCCAATGATACGGTGTATGCCGAAACCTGCGCGTCCATCGGACTTATTTTCTTTGCCCGCCGCATGCTGCAAATGGAGCAGAAAAGCGACTACGCGGATGTGATGGAGCGCGCGCTGTACAATCTGGTGCTCGGCAGCATGTCGCTGGACGGTACGCGGTATTTCTACGTCAACCCGCTGGAAGTATGGCCCGAAGCCTGCGAGAAAAACCCCGGGAAGCACCATGTGAAGCCCGAGCGGCAGAAATGGTTCGGATGCTCCTGCTGCCCGCCGAATGTAGCCAGGCTTATCGCCTCTCTGGGAGACTATATTTACTCGACCCATGGCAGCAAGCTGTTTGTCCATTTATTTATCGGCGGCGAGGCCGAGCTTGTCGTGGAGCAGGAAACGGTAGGCATCCAGCAGCAGTCTGCGCTTCCTTGGAACGGAAACGTCGGCTTCCGGCTCCGGCTCCAGCGGCCCAAGCGGTTTACGCTCGCCCTGCGGGTGCCTGCCTGGTGCAGCGGAGAGGCTCTCCTGAGCATCAATGGCGAAGTCTGCACGGACTCGATCCGCATCGTGAATGGCTATGCCGAGATCGACCGTATATGGACCGACAGCGATCAGATCGAGTGGACGCTGCCTGTGCGCGCTCAATGGGTAGAGGGCCATCCCTCCATCCGAGCCCTGGCAGGTAAAGCAGCCATTCAGCGCGGCCCGCTGGTGTACTGCCTAGAGGAGCTGGATAACGGCGCCCCCCTCTCCTCGCTCACGCTTGCCTCCGGCTCCGGGTTGACCGAGACTTTCGACCCTCAGCTCTTCGGCGGCGTATACGTGATCGAGGGGGAGGCCGCGAGGGATGACGCCGGTTCCTGGTCGGAGGAGCCCTATCGTCCCTTGCAGCTGGAAAGCCGGCCGGCCGCGTTCCGCGCCGTCCCTTACTTCTTATGGGGCAACCGCGGTCGGGGCGAGATGTCCGTCTGGAACCGGGTTCAGTAAGTGGCAGAAGAAAATAAAGGGATGTACATATTAGGCCTAACTAATATGTAGATCCTTTTATTTTTCGGACTAAGGAAAAAAGCATGAATCGTGGATCGATCGTTTCGCTAACTGGCAGCATAGTTGATTAAAACAAAACAATATCTTGTAGCCCCTCTAAAATCACCCTATTATTTAAGGAAATGAAATAGTGAAAATTTACATTCCATCTAACTGTGGGTCCAAGGGGAAATGAATAATGTTAGAAAAACCGGACGTTACCAGTATCATCCATACTCTTTATGAAGAAGGCATCATTGATAGGAATGTTATTGCAACTAATAACAGGAGCGGAACTACCGATGGTATTGTTTATTTTCTTTCAGAGCATGATGAGCCAAAATACGTTCTGAAAATTGACCATCCGCATCAAATTGCTTTGACCGAACAATTTCTTGGGACTTATCGGCATCTGGAACTTTTCCCCGAAATTCTCTATACGGATCCTGCAAAAGCGTATCTCGTGTATACATACCTTACAGGGACAACTCATTATAATCGTGGATTAAAAATAAATTGGCTGACAATCTTAGTGAAAGAACTTTTCAATCATTACGAAAAATATGTACAAACGGACCAATGGGGAAGGCTAGAATCTCCGATTCCATCTTGGCGTGAGTGGAACTATCGCAGTTTAGTGGATACGAGAAATGATTGGGGAAGCCTTTTATCCATCGAGGATTTCAACAGAGTAGAATCCATATTTGAGAACATATCGAAGCATGAGGATCAACAAGTAAGATATTTGCTGCAAGGGGATACGGGTGTGCATAATTTTGTGTTTTATGAACACTCATTGGTTGGTGTTATCGACCCAGCACCGATGATTGGTCCTCTGCTATATGACTTCACTTACGCTTTTTGCTCTTCTCCAGACGATCTAAACCTAGAAACTTTAATGGCAGCCTTTGATTTGCTCCATCATGAGCCTATTGAAAGATCAAGGTTGATTGAAGAAGTCATCTTTCAACTTTATTGTCGAATCGGAATCTGTATAAAATTCCATCCGCATGATTTGGAAGATTACTTAATAGCGTGGGAATATTGGAAGTCGGTGTAACCGATTTACGGATTGCCGCCATCAGGCCGAGTGGGGCTGTGCCGTTCTCGCCACGCTTGCCAAAGGTTCGTTGTCTCGTGAACGTTGGGAGCATTATGTCGCCCAGCAGCATGCGAACAAGTATGTACAGGATAAAACGAGTTACCCCATCCACAAGAGGACTAGAAACAGAACAATCGCCATGGAGCAAGCAAACGGAGAAATACGGAGGTTGGGAGAAATGAATATTAATCTCGAAACGCTGATCTATGCCTTAAGCCGACGGTTCAATAAGGATATCATCTCGGCCGACTGTCAAACCATGCCGCTACAGGGCGGTACTGTGGGAAATGTGTACCTGGTAACGGGGATCGTCGAAACCGCGGATGGCGAAAAATTGCCGTACCGTATCGTTCTGAAAATTCAGAAGAAATGGGAGCGTTACGGCGATCCGGGTTCATGGCGCCGGGAATATGATCTCTATACGTCTGACTTGGGAGCGACGTTCTCTGATGCCTTACGCTGGCCGGCATGTTATCACGCCGAGATCAATGCCGAAGAAAATGAATTCCAGCTATGGCTGGAATATATCGATGGTGTAACCGGTTTAGACTTGACCGGTGACATGTATGAACAGGCTGCGCTGGAGTTAGGACGCTTTCAAGGCAAACTGTATGCGGAGCAGCCCGCTGTGCTGCAGAGCCTGACTAACCTAAGCCATGCGGATCTCATGAAGAATACATATCAGCATTACCGGTCATGGCCGATTGTCTACGATTATATACGCTCGGAAAACTGCGGATTCCCGCAGCACGTGCGTCAAATGCTCATCGATATCGATGAGCACGCAGACGAGATACTCGCCCGCATCGAAAAATTGCCCCTCGTGCTATGCCACCGGGACTTCTGGGTGACCAACCTGATCTATGCCGATGGGAAAATCGCACTCATCGACTGGGATACATCCGGATGGGGTTACTTGGGCGAGGATCTCGCAAGCCTGATTGCGGATGAAGCGGATATCGACCACATGGTCGAATACTACCAGCGATGTGTCCCCGCGTATTACAAAGGCTTTGCGGAGTATGCGGATGTATCCCATATCGCTGATCATTGCGTCTACGAGATGATCCTTCTCGTATTCGGGTACAGGCTTGTGGAGTGGTATCTCCACGCAGAGGACGATGACGAGAAGACGAACCTTGTCCATACGCTCCAAAAAATCTATGAAATGAAGACCAGCCCTCACTCGAAAGAAAACCAATTTTAGCGAGGGATTCGAAGTTAGATACGTCTCTTCATAAGAGTAACGGAAAAGAGAATGAACAAACCGAATTCGATGACCTAGGCTGCTTGGCTTCAACCTCTGCAATGCTTTGCCAAGTCTTCCTGCAGCATTGTTAGAGTCACTTCCGTTATGACTAGATCGCCTAGTGGTTATAATCTGATAATGTATTGAACTAGCTTCTCCGGTTAGCGTAATGCCTTTAGGTAAAAACATCGTGGGGCGTTAGTTGACTACCTTAAATCTTGTTCAGTTACGATTCAAGGTTTAGAAGAAACTGTCGGGTGACTTGATAGGCGTCTTCCCATCCCATCTTAGCATAGAATCGAAGTCCGTCGAGTCCTTTGAAATAATAGGCACCAATCAACCGCTCTTTAAAATTAGGAATCGTGATGCTAGATTCCGCTTGGTAGTCTAGATACGTCTGGATTACGCCGTTGCTAGGCATATGCCGATCTAGAATCACAAGGTCAACCAGGGAATCGCCGTACAAGCAATTGCCATCAATAATGCCTGTAATTCGTGTACCGTCCGACAAAATGTTCCACTGGTGAAAATCTCCGTGAATAAAGTTCCTGTGTGGTTCGCCAGTACCACATCTAATAGCTGGAAAACGAACCATGCTCTCGATAAAGTCATAGTGGATATTGGACTTCTCAAGCCCACGAGGATTGGATACTGGAGTTTGGCTATTAGGTTACGTGATATATGAAATAAAGATTTTGGGTGGCTTCACTGTTTTGTCCGACATAAATCATCATGCTCCCTAATTATTTGTCTTTGTCCCATCCTACGAACCAAGCATCTCCAACAAATTCATTCCAACAAAGAATCAGACCTTTTGCCTTTACCCTCCATTCGCAGAATAAGTTATCTGAACCAAATATTTCGTACAAGAAACCATCATTTTGTTCATTACGATCAAATTTGAGAATCTCTAGTTCCTTAAAATCAGTACATTCAATAAGCGTAAGCGTCTAACAAGAAGGTGTATTCCAACTCAGTCTAGATTTTGAGACAATTCCGTTAGAGTAGTCGTTGGAGTTTTTCGACTCTACTCGAAAAACTCTAATGGGAGTGTGTCCAATTGCAAAC
>NZ_WUWM01000040.1 GCF_009846885.1 Paenibacillus puerhi | reverse complement strand
AATTCGTAAGACCCCTTGTAGACGACGAGGTTGATAGGTTCGGGGTGGAAGCGCGGCAACGCGTGTAGCTGACGAATACTAATCGGTCGAGGGCTTATCCAAATAAGCTAACAGCATTCAGCATGCTAAGTTTCGTATCCAGTTTTCAAGGTGCAAGCCGCCTTGAGAAAGCGGGGATATTTTCTCGCAGAGATTTCAGAGGAGTTCTCCTCGAAAAATCCGGTTTGGTGATGATGGCGGAAGGGAACCACGCGTACCCATCCCGAACACGAACGTTAAGCCTTCCAGCGTCGATGGTACTTGGACCGAAGGGTCCTGGGAGAGTAGAACGTCGCCAAGCCAATTAGAAACAGCCCGTATGGACAAATCCATACGGGCTGTTTCGTTATTGCCTTATATAAAAAGCTATGTTAAAACATGTTAATGATATTTGATGTTTGCGAACGTTCGTTCTATAATAAGGGTAACATCATTGCGGATCCTATTCCCCTCTTCAAGCGTCAACAGTTACAGAGCCGCCTGAAAAAATGGATTGACCACTTTAAGACAGATATCATGTTCATTGTGAGTGAAAGACTGCCGTATGAAATAGTTAGACATATCTGATAGGGGCGGTTTAGTTGATAAAATTGTTTCCGTATAACTGGATGGTAAGAGATGAATGGTTTGAACTGTGTATGCAAATTCCAACGGAGGAATTGTTGCGTAATCGAATTGGTGGTTCAGGTTCTATTCTGTATACACTATTCCATATTTCGGACGTGGAATATAGTTGGATTCGTGGAATACAAGGCAAGCCCGATATCCAAGTTCAATACGAGAATTATAAGACGCTCGGTCAAGTAAAGGAACTTTCCGATTCTTGGCTAAATGAAACACAAGCGTTCTTGAATACATGGTCAAATGAAATGGATAACGAAACTATAATTGTTCCGTGGACTGAAGGGCGTTATACCAAAGGTGAAATATTACGCCATGTAATTGCACATGAAATTCATCATATGGGTCAGCTATCCATATGGGCAAGAGAGATTGGGCTTCAACCAGTATCAGCGAATGTAATAGGTAGAGGGTTGTTTACGAAAACAAATCGTTTAGATTAGCCGCCTTGTTTATGCGGCGAATTTCTTTTGCTCGAGAATCAACAATTAAAGAAAACAGAGCCATATAAATAGAATGAAGCCAGGACCTGTCTTACCCCCTCCTTACTTGGAAACGAAGGGAAAAGAGAGTATCCTGGCATTTTTTATGGAGCGAGCAATCCCTTCCGCCTAGGAAGCAGAGGCCGGACCAGCGGAGCCTGCGGAGAGATCTTTGCGCCGGTAAATACTCAATATAATACCGATGGCCGACATCTCGTACAACATGTGATAGAATCCGTAGCTGACAAAGGGAAGCGGAATGCCGAGATGAGGAAGCAATCCCACGGACATTAACAGATTATATACAAGCTGGAAAACAAGTATAGAAGCCAGACCGAGGACGAGATGCTTTCCGAACGGGTCACGGACCTGAGCGAACGAATGCCAGAAACGGGAAATCATATACAGCACGACGACAGCTAACCCGATTCCGGCCAGCCACCCGAAGCTGTACAGGCTAAATGTAAAAATTAATTCGCTATGCATACTTGGAAACTGCGGTAAGGGGGAACCCAGTCCCTGCCCCAGCCATCCGCCGGCCTTAATCGTTTCCGCAATCCTATAATAGGAATATCCGCTCCCATACGAATCCATATCAGGATTCAGAAAGGCCAGGAGGCGGTCCTTTTCGAACGGGTTCGAGGCCAGCCGCAGCCAGCAGAAGGTAATCAGACTTCCTAAGCTTAACGCGAATGAAGTTTTCCATCGCTTAGTTACCGATCCCAAAACGGTAAAGTACCCGACTAAAACCAAAACCATGGCAGGCGTCGTCTTACATAAGGCCAGCAGGCCGACAACAGGCGCGAGCAGAGCAACATTTCTGAGGAAAAAATGGTTTCGCTCGGCAAACCAGGCGGGGAGACAGCCGGCGGCTACCAGAATAAACAAAAAAGAACTGATTCCGGGCCAGTCTATATAAAAGAATCCGATAGAAAGGTAGCGCGGAGAACCATTGATAGGACTGCCAAGAAACAAGACGAGACATAGACCGATTAAAAGTACGGCGTATAAGAGCCAGGTTAAATCCTGGAGCTTGCGGTAAGGGAAGTAGTACAAGGCAACCATGATGACCAGGCCAAGTCCGGCAGCAGCAAGCTTGGAAAGAAACAACATCTCCGAGCCCCAGGTTGAGCTGGACACAGGCACCCCCTTATCGAGTGCATAGATAGCCATAATTCCGTAGCCGATAAAGGCTATAATGGTTGCCAGCAGCCCCCACTCAAGCTTAGGGCGATGAATTCGGTGTAGATCCTTCCCGATTAGCCGCGGATCGCCCATCTGAGCAACTGCCCACTTAAGAGCTTCCTCCCGATCGGCTCCAAGGCTTTCCCTTTCTTCCGCCAAGCATTCCAGATGGCTTTCAAGCTCTTGACGGATATGGGGGTGAGCTTCGCGCGACCGGATTTCGGAGCATACTTCATTCAGAAACTGGCGCACGGCTTCATTGTATCTAATCACGCTTTTCCCTCCCCGAGTACCTGATCCATAGCTTTGCGGAAAAATATCCATTCCGCTTTCTTATCCTCAAGACGGGAGCGCCCGGCATTGGTGATGTGATAGTACTTACGCTTACGTCCATCCGCTTCGAACCATGATGCCTCGACAAGTCCTTCCGCTTCCATAGCATGGAGCAGAGGATACAAAGTGCCTTCCTTCAAGCTGAACGCACCGTCAGACCGGGCTTCAAGCTCCTTAACCAACTCGTAACCATACATAGTCTGCTTGGTCAAGAGCGTAAGTATCATAGTAGCGGTCGTTCCCTTTAATAGCTCCTTATTGATTTTCATCCCAATAACACCACCTTCAATTATACATAGTTAATGGATGCATCGTAAATCTATGTATTAGATCATAAACCTCATATGCCCCATTGTCAACGTCCGCTTATCAACGAAGGAGAGTATACAGAAGCCAAATAGCCGGACACCGCCCGCTGAAGAGCGAGTATAGCGTCCGGCAATAGGGGAGAAGGGCAGACTAGTCCTCCTCCTCGCCAACCGAATCTTCAAGCAGATGCCTCAGCATGCGCTCGCGGTTGTTAATGAACTGCTTGGTGAAGATATAATGATCGGTATCCTCCAGTGATTTAGGCTGCAAGCCTTCCGGGGATAATTCAAAATGGGCGGCATCGGGATAACTCATCAGAATGGGCGAATGCGTAGAAATAATGAACTGCGAGTTCTTGTTCACGAGCGCATGAATACGGGCTAGCATGGACATCTGCTTGAATGGAGACAGGGCCGCCTCCGGCTCATCGAGAATATATAAGCCGTTGCCGCTAAAGCGGTGGACGAATGCCGCAAAAAAGGATTCGCCATGGGACTGGGCATGCAGCGATTTGCCACCGTAGGAGTCGATGATTCTTGCTCCGCCCGGTTCTTTATCCATTTCGTCAATATTGGTAGCCAAGTTATAATAGGTCTCAGCCCGGAAAAAGAAGCCGTCCCGCGGCCGGTTAATCCCGCGAACCAAGCGGATATAGCGATGCAGCTCGGAGTGGGAGTCCTGAGTGGAGAAGGTGAAATTCAACGTTCCGCCTTCTGGATTGAACCCCCAGGCGATGGCTATCGCCTCCAGCAGGGTAGATTTCCCTGACCCGTTCTCGCCGATCAGATAGGTGACCTTCGGATGCAGCGGAAGGCTGGAGAAGTTGCGCAGAACATCCAGATGGAAAGGATAGCCGGCGAAAGAAGGGATGCGGTCGCGAAGCAGCTCCACGCTGCGGATGTAAGGATCACGGCCTGTTGATTGCAAGGGGAACCGTCCTTTCATAGGAAGAGTCAACTGCCAGGATAACTAGCGTTACGATGTCTTTTTACTATAACACGAACCTATGTTCGAATCCAGTTATGAAAAACACCCCCTTCCTTGTTCTCTGAAGGAAGGGGGTGCTTGCTGAACAGTCGGGCCAGCTTATCGTGGAGTCGAGACTTTGTTTAATGAGCCGCACGGTTCAAAGGGTTGCCGCCGATGGGTTTGCCTTTAGTACCGGGATCGTTCTTGTGGAACGCGGCGCGGATCATTTTTTTGGTGTACGGAAGGATGTAGTAGTCAAGTCCGAACTTCCCTGCATTGGCGCCGGCGGCCAGGATAACGAAGCCTACCAGAACCATCCAAGGGTTGGTGCTGATTGTTCCGGCGAACATGAACATGAAGTTCATCAGGAGGCCGAAGAACATAGCAGCCGTAGTCAGAGCGCCGAGGATCAAACCAAGTCCGACTAGGAATTCGCCGAGCGGGATCAGGAAGTTAAAGAGCTTGGCGTTCGGTAAGGCGAAAGTTTCGACGAAAGCGGTATAGGTCGGATAGATGAGCTCTTTCGTCGTTTTGTCAACTACGGGATTGGCGACGGCGTTTTTCATAAATCCTGCCGCGTTGAATGGGGTTGCAGCGGTAAGCTTTTCCCATCCGTGAATCATCCAGTTGAATCCGAGATACAGTCGAATGAAGGTCAACAATACGGCAGCGTATCGGTTTTCTCTAAGCCAGTTCATCATGTAAACCATCTCCTTTGTTCTTTCTGACTTTAGTATAATCCGAAGGAACAACTATGTATGTGAAAAAAATCACAACATCTGCCGAGAATCGAAAAAGAACAAGCTGACTAATCACAGCCGGCCTGTTCTTCAGGTTTGGTCATCCGTGCTAATGCCGCGTGCGGGAGATCAGATCCGATACAGTAACGAATTGATAGCCCCGGGCCTTCAGCTCGGGCAGGATAATTTTCAGAGCTTCCACGGTTTGGGTGCAATCGCCCTCCAGATCATGAAAAAGCACGATATCTCCGTTATGCACATTGCTGAGTACCTGATTTACAATTTTGTCGGTCCCGGGCTTGCGCCAATCCTGGGTGTCTTGGTACCAGGACCACATAACAACCGTCAGGTTAGCTTCTTTCATAGAGCTTAACAGCTGATCGTTATAGAATCCGCCGGGGGGACGAAATACATGGGGCAGCTGCTCGGTGATATCGAAGATAACCTCTTGAGTTTGTCGAATTTCCTGGACGAGCCGCTCAGGGCGCACATGCTTCAAATAGTGATGGTCAAACGTATGATTGGCAATTTCGTGTCCTTCGTTTACTTCGCGGATGGCGATGGCCGGATACATCTGTACCCGTTTGCCCAGGACGAAAAAAGTTCCCTTGGCTTCATACGCTTTCAGCAGATCAAGAATTTGCGGCGTATACACAGGATTGGGGCCATCGTCGAAGGTTAGGGCGATCAGCTTCTGGTCCGTATCCACATTCCACACGACCTCATCGCGTGCCGGAGCGGCCCAGGCTGAGCCATGAGGGGTCAGCAGCATCCAACAAACCAACAGCAGCATCGTTTTCTTCACTACAGACAACCTCCCTTGAAGCTATAGGCATAGTGTCCGATGGCAGGGTTAAACGTATGCAGCTAATACCTGGATGAATAGAAAAAAGCAGTCCGGAGACTGCTTCTACGAGTTGAGGAGGTATACCTTAACCTGTTGAATGCCGAATTTCATCGCCTGGTCGCGAGTTTGGGGGAGGAAGATATCGATCTTATTGCCTTTGATCGCACTGCCGGTGTCGGTTGCTGTTGCGTACATGCCCCCGGCAGGCAATCCGTCATGCTTATAGCCTTCAACATACACCTTGGTTCCCAAAGGAATAACCGAAGGATCAACGGCGATGGTTCCAAGCTGGAGTTGATTGCCCATATAATCCAGCGAAGCGAAGCCGCCGTTTTCACTTGCGGAAGAGGTATAAGCGGATGCTTTTGCAACAATTACTTTCGAGTAATTGCTAGCAAGCGTTTTGGGACGGTACCAAGCCGGAGCGTAGTACTTGCCGTCTGTCGAAAGAATAGCGATCCGATTGCTCGAATCCCATTGGGTCAGGGAGCCGAAGGCATCGGCAACCAAGCGGAACGGCACATAAACCCGACCATCGACGAGGCGGGCAGGAGTATCCAGATCGGCAGGCTTATCGTTAATGGATGCTTGGCGCTCGCCGGTAGTGAGCGATAGCTTACGCCCCTCACTCGCAACCGTTATGGAGATTTCAGAGCCGGTCTTCTGCCAGTCCAGATCATAGCCAAGCTTGTCGGCAAGGGTCCGGACAGGAACCTGCAGCTTGGAGCGGTCGTCAATTACCGGTGGTGTCTGGGGGAATTGCAGAAGCTGGTCGTTGATCTGTACCTTGATGTCGGTCTCCTGATGGAAAAGCTCCGCATGCGCAGGTACGGAAGAAGTCACCGCCGCGGGCAGCAAAAGCAAGCTTGCCAGCAGGATGTTTTTGATACGCTTATTCACTTGATGTCCCTCCTATCGGGCCTCCGAGGTTAGTTGTCGGGTTCGGGAAGAGGATTTCCCTAAGCTCGATCCTGCACGTAATGCTTCCGGATCGTCTATTCACCCCATGTAAAGCGTCCCCCGTACGTTCATAAAAAACTGTTCGATTCGGCTTTTAAGACTGTACCATGTCCCTGATCATTCCTTCAATGCATAATTTCATCCAGCTTTTTCCGGATACTGGCGGTTTTTCCTGTATGATCTAGACTTTGCTTCTGAACAAGACAGGCGGATGGTACAATGGAAGGAAATCTGAAGACAGGGAGCTGGGGGCCATGTATCAGCGGGACTACATTATGCGGTTAATTGAACAGATGGCTCAAGTCATCGCGCAGGTTATCAATAAACGGGGGCAAGCGCTGCAGGAGCGGCTGAATATCCTGAATCAAGCGATGAAACGGCTGGTGGGGCTCGATTCCAGGCTGGTATTGGGGCTTGCTGTACGCGATCTGCTGGAGCTTATCTCGCAGGGGGGCCGGCCGGATACCGGCAAGGCGCTCGCCATCAGCGATATGATGATGGCGCGGGGCAAGCTGCTGAAGGAGGAGGGCGCTTCGTCGGCGGAGCAGGCCTTAGAGGAAGCGGCCAGATGGGTAGAGCTTCTCCTCCGGGTGCGGGCGAGCGAGGAAGAAGAGACGCTGCTTCAGGAAATCGATCAGCGCATCGAATCGGGATTAGAGGCCATAGGCAGAAGCCCGATAAGCAAGGAGCTGCTGGAGCTGCTTATTCCCTATTACGAAGAAACAGGCCGATTGGCCAAGGCGGAGGATGCTCTTTTTCATCGTTTGGATGCGGAAGAAGGGGAGAGTCCGGAGTCATCGGAGGAACGGCTGAAGCTTCTGGAAATGAGTCTTGAGCGATATGAGAAATGGACCAAGCTGGATGAGGATCAGTTAACGATCGGCGGCCTATCGAGAGCAGAAGTGGAGCAAACCCGGGAAGAGCTCGCCGAAATGAAGAAGCGGATTGTAAATAAACGGTAACTGAGGAATAGACGAGATAAATACGAACTATTACTGCTTAATATTTATAGAATGTTCGGGTTTTTTGGTTGACATGATATGTCGATCCCTGCTAAACTGGGAGAGTGAAAGATTGGCAAGTCGATGCCATCGATGAGTTGAATAATCTCGTATAACGTCGGGGATATGGCCCGAAAGTCTCTACCCGAAAACCTTAAATTTTTGGACTACGAGTAAGCGTCAGGTAAGAGGTCGGCACAAGTTGTGCTTGGCCTTAACTTGCGCTTAAGGGTGTTTCTTGTCGTCCTTCCGATAGCCGAAGAGCTCAGCGCTTCCGTTATCCTCGAGGGCGTTTTTTATTGATAAAGCTCAAAACGACCGCTGCGAAACAACCAAGCGGCAAACGGAGGTTACTATGACGGTGCAGGTTGGAGTTATTATGGGAAGCCAGTCCGATTGGGAGACGATGAAGCATGCGTGCGACATTCTCGATGAACTGGAGATTGCTTACGAGAAGAGAGTCGTATCCGCGCACCGTACTCCGGACCTCATGTTCGAGTATGCGGAATCCGCTGCCGGACGGGGATTGAAGCTCATTATTGCTGGCGCCGGCGGCGCTGCGCATCTGCCGGGGATGGTAGCGTCTAAGACGGTATTGCCTGTTATCGGCGTACCTGTGAAATCCTCCACGATGAGCGGGCTTGATTCGCTCTATTCTATTGTACAAATGCCGGGCGGCGTCCCTGTGGGCACGATGGCGATCGGGCAGTCGGGAGCTACGAATGCAGGGCTGTATGCCGCTCAGATCCTGGCGGCCTTCGATCCGGAGCTGCAGCAGCGAATTGCGAAGCGGCGCGAGCGGATTGCCCAAACCGTGATAGAGAAGAGCGTGCTGGAATGACGCCGCGCACCGAACGGGAAGCAAGAGCATATGACCCTGACAAGGTGATTGCGCCGGGGGGGACCATCGGGGTGCTTGGCGGAGGCCAGCTCGGCCGTATGCTGGCGCTCGCAGGCCGGGCGATGGGCTACCGCTTCGCCACGCTTGACCCGACGCCTGACTCGCCCTGCGGTCAAGTGGCGGACAAGCAGGTGACGGCGCCCTATCACGATGCGGGCGCGGCCCGGCAGCTTGCCGAGCTGTCCGACGTCATCACGTATGAGTTTGAAAATGTCGATGCGGACGTGACCGAGCTTCTAATGAAGGAGTCCTACGTGCCGCAAGGCAGCAGCTTGCTCTACACGACGCAGCACCGGCTTCGGGAGAAGCGGGCTATCGAGGCCGCAGGCGTCAGGGTGGCGCCCTATTCGGAGATCCGCAGCGAAGACGAGCTTCGCGCGGCGGTCGGGCGCTTCGGGCTGCCGTGCGTGCTCAAGACGGCAACAGGCGGCTACGACGGCAAGGGCCAGTGGGTGATTCGCAGCGAATCCGAAATTGGCGAAGCCTATGAAACCTTAGCCCGGGCCGGCACCGAGCTGGTTCTGGAGCAGTTCATCCGATTCGAGAAGGAGCTGTCCGTTATCGCGGCGCGAAGTCCGCGAGGCGAGATAAGGACCTTCCCGGCTGCGGAGAACGAGCATGTGAACAATATTCTGCATCTGTCCATCGTGCCTGCAAGGGTGCCTTCCGATGTGGTGGAGCGGGCGGAGCGGATGGCGGCAGATATCGCCAAAGGGCTGGACGTGATCGGACTGATCGCCGTCGAATTGTTCCTGACGGCGGATGGCGAATTGTACGTGAACGAGCTCGCCCCGCGTCCGCATAATTCGGGTCACTATACGATGGAGGCTTGCCGTACATCACAGTTCGAGCAGCATGTGCGCGCGATCTGCAATATGCCGTTAGGCGACCCGGGGCTGATGCAGCCCGTCGTGATGGTCAATGTGCTGGGCGAGCATGTGCAGCCTCTTCTCGATTGGATCGTGAAGCCGGAGTCGGAGAATCTGGAGCCTGGGGTTACAGCCAAAGTCCATCTGTACGGCAAGGCCGAGGCGAAGAACGGGCGCAAGATGGGTCACGTGAATGTGCTGGCCGACACGCCGGAATCGGCATTTCGCTGGATAGAGGCTTCCGGGATATGGGAGTCTAAGGATAACTAGCAAGCTCGATCCCAAGAGAAGAGAATACGGAGGCCGAACCGATGATCGATCGTTATACAAGACCCGAGATGGGCGCAATATGGACCGAGGAAAATAAATTCAAGGCTTGGCTGGAGGTCGAGATTCTGTCTTGCGAAGCATGGGCGGAGCTCGGCGTGATTCCGAAGGAGGATGTAGCGGAGCTGCGGAAGAATGCGGCCTTCGACATCGACCGTATCTACGAAATCGAGCAGGAGACGCGGCATGACGTGATCGCCTTCACCCGGGCCGTGTCCGAGAAGGTAGGACCGGAGCGCAAATGGGTGCATTACGGCCTGACCTCCACCGATGTCGTGGACACGGCGCTCGGCTATCTGCTGAAGCAGGCTAATGAAATCCTGGAGCGCGATCTGACTAACTTCATAGAGATCGTCCGCCATCAGGCGATTGCTTACAAGGACACTCCGATGATGGGCCGGACGCATGGCGTTCATGCCGAGCCGACGACCTTCGGGCTGAAGATGGCGCTCTGGTATGAGGAAATGAAGCGCAACCTGGAGCGCTTCCGCTTCGCGGCCGATGGCGTCCAGTACGGTAAAATTTCCGGAGCGGTCGGCACTTACGCAAACATTGACCCGTTTGTCGAGGAGTATGTGTGCGGCAAGCTGGGCACGAAGCCGGCGCCGATCTCGACGCAGACGCTGCAGCGCGACCGTCATGCGGAGTACATGGCTACGCTGGCGCTGATCGCTACGTCGCTGGACAAGTTTGCGACCGAAATCCGCGCTCTTCAGAAAAGCGAGTTCCGCGAGGTGGAGGAGCCGTTTGCCAAGGGCCAGAAGGGCTCGTCGGCCATGCCGCACAAGCGCAACCCGATCGGCTGCGAAAGCATTTCCGGCCTTGCCCGCGTAATCCGCGGCCATATGGTGTCCGCTTATGAGAATGTAACCCTGTGGCATGAACGCGATATTTCGCACTCCTCCGTGGAGCGGATCATCCTGCCTGATGCGACGATTCTCCTCAACTATATGCTGAACCGTCTGGGCAACATCGTGAAGAACCTGACTGTTTTTCCGGACAACATGAAGCGCAACATGCAGAGCACGTACGGCGTACCGTTCTCCGGCCGCGTGATGACGAAGCTGATCGACAAGGGCTTCAGCCGCGAGCAGGCGTATGACACCGTTCAGCCTCGTGCGATGCAGGCATGGGAGGAGCAGCGCTCATTCCGCTCCATCGTGCTAGAGACGCCGGCCATCACCGATAAGCTCAGCGCCGAAGAGATTGAGGATGCCTTCAATCCGAGCTGGCATCTGAAGCATGTCGACACGATATTCAAACGTCTAGGCTTAAGCTAAGTCCGGCGAGTCAGGTTAGGAGGACCACAAGGTCATGGGAGAGAAGCAGGTCAAGGCGATTTCCAGTGCGCAGGAGTATGTCAAGGCGCCGCTGCTGTATAAAGGCAAGGTCCGGGAGCTGTACGATCTCGGAGAGCATTATCTGATCGCGGTCACTGACCGCATCTCCGCATTCGATTGGGTGCTCAGTCCGGCGGTTCCCCACAAGGGCAACGTGCTGAACTCACTCAGCAAGCTCTGGTTCGAGCGTACGGCGGCGATTCAGCCGAACCATGTGGTGCATGCGGATATCGAGCGGATCGCGGATCTGGTCACGGATGCGGATATCATGAAAGATCGCTTCATGGTGACCCGAAAAGCGCAGCGCATCGATATCGAGTGTGTCGTACGGGGCTATATCACCGGCGGCGGCTGGCGGCAGTATCAGGCTACCGGCGAGGTGAACGGGTACAAGCTGCCGGGGGGCTTGCGCAAGAACGAGCGCTTCCCCGAACCGATCTTCACGCCGGCGGCGAAGAACGACGTCGGCCACGACGAGGACATCTCGCTTGAGCGGATGAAGGAATTGGTCGGTGCCGAGCTGACCGAGCAGCTGCGGGAGAAGAGCATTCGGCTTTATGAGTTCGCGCATGCCCGGTGCGAGGAACGCGGCATCATCCAGGCCGATACGAAGTTCGAGTTCGGTCTGATCGATGGCGAGATCATTCTGATCGACGAGATTTTCACGCCGGACTCCTCCCGCTTCTGGGATAAGAACAACTACGAGCTCGATACCGAGATCGACAGTATGGACAAGGAGCCGGTGCGCACGTACCTAGCTTCTACGGATTGGGATAAGAACAGCGAGCCTGCGCCGCTGCCTGCCCACGTGGTGGAAGAAACAAGCCGCCGCTATCGCGATATTTTTAACCGTTTGACATCCAACTAACCATTTTGCGGGAGGAATCATTCCTAATGTTCAAAGCTACCGTGTATGTAACGATTAAGCAAAGCGTACTTGATGTACAGGGGACGGCCGTTCAAGGCGCGCTCCATTCGATGGGCTTCGATGAAGTCGGCAAGGTGCGGATCGGCAAGTATCTGGAGGTCGATCTGAACACGACGGACCGCGCGGCGGCCGAAGAGCGCGTGAAGGCGATGTGCGAGAAGCTGCTTGCGAATACCGTGATCGAGGATTACCGGTTCGACTTGATCGAGGCTTAAGACAAAGGAGGAGCGAAAGCGATGAATTTCGCAGTATTGGTATTTCCCGGCTCCAACTGTGATATCGACTGCTTCAAGGCCGTCGAAGACACGATCGGACAGCCTGTAGACTATGTATGGCATACAGAGAGCGACTTATCGAAATATGACTGTATCCTGGTTCCCGGAGGCTTTTCCTACGGCGATTACCTGCGCTGCGGAGCGATTGCGCGCTTTGCGCCGGTGATGAATGCGCTGGTGGAAGCGGCCGCCCAAGGCAAATACGTACTGGGCATCTGCAACGGATTCCAGATCCTGACAGAGGCGGGCTTGCTCCCGGGTGCTTTGCTGCGCAACAACTCGATGAAATTCCGCTGTCATCACACGCTATTGTCCGTCGAGAACAACGACAACCCGTTCACGCACGAGTATGCGAAGGGCGAATTGATCGACATTCCGATCGCGCACGGCGAAGGCAACTATTACTGCGATGACGCGACGCTGGCTGAATTGAAAGCGAACAACCAGATCGTATTCCGTTATCAAGCGGGCAACAACCCGAACGGCTCTGTCGACGATATCGCCGGCATCAGCAACAAGGCAGGCAACGTGGTCGGCATGATGCCGCATCCAGAGCGTGCGATCGACGAAATTCTGGGCTCGGCGGATGGACGCCGGATGTTTACATCGATTTTGAGCACTTGGAGGGAAAAGCATGGCGCAGCAGCTATCGGCTAAGGAGCCCACGGCTCAGCAAATCGAAGAACAGAAAATCTACAAGCAATTTGGCGTGTCCGATTCCGAATATGAGTTAATTTGCGGATTCCTCGGCCGCAAGCCGAATTATGTCGAGATCGGCGTATTCAGCGTCATGTGGTCCGAGCACTGCTCTTATAAAAATTCCAAGGTCGTGCTGAAGAAGTTTCCGGTCACGGGACCGCGCGTCCTGATGGGCCCCGGCGAAGGCGCGGGGATCGTCGATATCGGCGATAACCAGGCCGTCGTCTTCAAGATCGAAAGCCATAACCATCCGTCGGCGGTCGAGCCTTACCAAGGCGCCGCAACAGGCGTGGGCGGCATCATCCGCGATATTTTCTCGATGGGAGCGCGTCCTGTAGCGGTGTTGAACTCGCTGCGCTTCGGACGCCTGACCAATGAACGGGTTAAATACTTGTTCGAGCATGTCGTCTCCGGTATCGCCGGCTACGGCAACTGCATCGGCATCCCGACGGTCGGCGGCGAGATTATGTTTGACGAGAACTATGAGGGCAACCCGCTCGTCAACGCGATGTGCGTCGGCATCATCGACCATGACAAGATTCAGAAGGGTGTCGCCAAGGGCGTCGGCAATCCGGTCTTCTACGTCGGTCCGGCTACCGGCCGCGACGGCATCCACGGCGCGACTTTCGCTTCCGAGGACTTGACGGCCGAGTCGGAGTCCAAGCGCTCCGCGGTCCAGGTCGGCGATCCGTTCATGGAGAAGCTGGTGCTGGAAGCATGTCTGGATCTGATCAACTCCGGTATCGTCGTCGGTATCCAGGATATGGGCGCGGCCGGCCTCACATGCTCCAGCTCCGAGATGGCGAGCAAGGCGGGCAACGGTATGGAGCTGTATCTGGATGAGGTGCCGCAGCGCGAGGAAGGCATGACGCCTTACGAGATGATGCTCTCCGAATCTCAGGAGCGCATGCTGTTCGTCGTCAAGCCCGAGCATGAGGAGCAAGCCCGCGCGATCTTCGCGCGCTGGGGCCTGGATTGTCCGAAGGTCGGCAAGGTAACCGACGATGGCAACCTGAAGCTGTACCACAAGGGCGAGCTGGTCGCCGACATGCCGGTCAAGGCATTGGTCGACGAATGCCCAATGTACCACAAGCCATCCGCGGTTCCGGCTTATTACGAGGCGAATGCTTCCGTCGATACGTCGGCTTACCCGGAAGTGACGGACTTGAACGATGCCCTGTCCAAGGTGCTGGCTTCCCCTACGGTAGCGAGCAAGGAATGGGTTTATAACCAATATGATTACATGGTGCGGACGAGCACAGCCGTTCAGCCGGGCTCGGATGCGGCGGTTGTAACGATCCGCGGCTCGCGCAAGGCGCTGTCGATGTCCACGGACTGCAACGGACGCTTCGTGTACCTGGACCCTGAAGTGGGCGGCCGCATCGCGGTTGCGGAAGCGGCGCGCAACAACGTGTGTACGGGCGCCGAGCCGCTTGCGATTACGGATAACCTGAACTTCGGAAGTCCGGAGAAGCCGGAAATTTTCTGGCAGCTGGAGAAGGCGACCGACGGAATGGCGGAAGCATGCCGCAAGCTGAATGCTCCGGTTATCGGCGGCAACGTCAGCTTGTACAACGAGAATGCCAAGGGCGCGATCTACCCGACGCCGGTTGTCGGCATGGTCGGCCTGGTGCACGACCTCGACCACATCACGACTCAAGGCTTCAAGCGCGAGGGCGACGTGGTTCTGCTCCTGGGCGATACGAAAGCGGAGCTTGGCGGCAGCGAATTCCAATATGTCATTCATGGCGTAACGGAAGGACGGCCTCCGGCCATCGACCTGGATGTGGAGAAGGTATTGCTGGATTCCGTACTCTCGGCGATCCAGAACGGCTTGGTTGCGTCGGCGCATGACTTGTCTGACGGCGGCCTCGCTGTCGCGCTGGCGGAGAGCTGCATCAGCGGCGGCATCGGCGCGAAGGTGAACTTCGAGACCGAGCTGCGTGCGGATCTCGCGTTGTTCAGCGAAAGCCAGTCGCGTATTTTGCTCAGCGCATCGCCTGAGAAAGCGGCGGAGCTGGAGCAGTTCCTGTCCTCCCGCGGCGTGCCGGTGCAAGCGCTCGGTACGGTCGGCGGCGAGAAGCTGCAAGTGTCGGTTAATGCGGTATCTGCGATTGATGCATCTGTCACACAACTAGAAAAGGTTTGGAAGGATGCGATTCCATGTCTGATGAACTGATCGTCGGCGGACAAGGACTTGGGGTAGAGCCAGAGCTTAAGCAAGAGCTGCAAGTACAGTTTGGCAGGCAAGGACAAGCAGTGGGTCAGGCAGCAGGCTTAGCGCCTGACCGCCGCCGGAAGACGGAGGGTGCGGCTTCGCCGCACCTCTGGACGGGCGAGTATTACAATGAAGGCGTGCATGCGCACGACGGATTGTTCGATAAACTGCGCGAGGAATGCGGAGTATTTGGCGTGTTTGGCCATGCCGAGGCGGCCTCGCTGAGTTATTATGGACTCCATGCGCTCCAGCATCGGGGACAAGAAAGCGCAGGCATCTGTGCGACGAACGGCGAAACGTTCAACTATCACCGCGATATGGGGCTTGTCAAGGAAGTGTTCGACAACGATACGCTGAGCACGCTGGTAGGCAACTGCTCGATCTCGCATGTGCGATATTCGACGGCCGGCGAGAGCAAGCTGGCCAATGCCCAGCCGCTCGTGTTCAAGTATCGCGAGGGCGATCTTGCGATCGCGACGAACGGCAACCTGATCAACGCTCCGGATATCAAAAAGCGGCTGGAGCGCGAGGGCTCGATCTTCCAGACGACGAGCGACACCGAGGTCGTGGCGCATCTGGTCGCCCGGTCCAAGCATGACGATGTCGTGCTGGCGGTGAAGGACGCGCTGCTGCAGGTGGAAGGCGCCTTCGCTTTCATGTTCCTGACGCGCGACAAGCTGATCGTGGCGCGCGATCCTCATGGGCTGCGCCCGTTTGTCGCCGGACGGCTTGGCACGGCACGGCTCTTCGCTTCGGAATCCTGTGCGTTCGACGCCGTCGGCGCCAAGTACGAGCGCGATATTGAGCCAGGCGAGATGCTGGTGCTCGATCTGAAGACAGGCGCCGTGACGCATGACCGGTTCTCGCCGATCAAGCAGCGCGCGATCTGTGCGATGGAATATATTTATTTTGCCCGGCCGGATAGCGATATCGACGCGACGAATATTCACTCCGCGCGCAAGCGGATGGGACGACAGCTCGCGATGGAAGCGTTCGTGGACGCCGATATCGTAACGGGCGTGCCGGATTCCTCGATCTCGGCGGCTATCGGCTATGCCGAGCAGACGGGGATTCCTTACGAGCTCGGCCTGATCAAAAACCGCTATACGGGCCGCACGTTCATCCAGCCGAGCCAGGAGCTGCGCGAGCAGGGCGTGAAGATGAAGCTGTCGGCGGTGCGCAGCATCGTCGAAGGCAAGCGAGTCGTCATGATCGACGATTCGATCGTGCGCGGCACGACAAGCTTGCGGATCGTCAATCTCCTTCGCGAGGCGGGAGCCTCCGAGGTACACGTACGCATCAGCTCCCCGACGTTCGAAAATCCATGCTTCTACGGCATCGATACGCCGAACCGGGAAGAGCTGATCGCCGCCGTGAAGTCGGTCGAAGAAATTCGGCAGGCGATCAATGCCGACTCGCTGCACTTCCTGAGCAAGGAAGGCCTGCTGACAGCCATCGGTCGTCCAAGCGGCGAATATAACCGCGGTCTCTGTACCGCATGCTTTGATAACAAGTACCCGACGCCTGTGCCCGACGAAGCGGCTCTTGGCTGTGGCTGCGACTAGAGCTGGCGGCAGCTTTGCGGGCGGGCGCGGGGCAGTCCCGTTCGCTTATTACCCCGGGTCAGATGGACGGCTGGGCGCAAGGAGCACGTACGCTCCCATTCCCTTATCCCGGCCGCATTCGTTCCCAATTCGAGGAGGAAATCTCACGTGTCCGATGCATATAAACAAGCCGGAGTGGACATCGCCGCCGGCAATGAAGCGGTAGAACGCATGAAGAAGCACGTCAAGACGACCATGCGTCCAGAAGTGCTGACGGATCTTGGCGGCTTCGGCGCGCTGTTTGGCTTGAACAAGGACAAATACGACGAGCCGGTGCTCGTATCCGGTACGGACGGAGTCGGCACGAAGCTGAAAATTGCGTTCGCGATGGATAAGCATGATACGATCGGCATCGACGCCGTCGCCATGTGTGTGAACGATATTATCGTACAGGGCGCGGAGCCTTTGTTCTTCCTTGACTATCTGGCCTGCGACAAGGTCATCCCCGAGAAGATCGAAGCGATCGTGAAAGGCATCAGCGATGGCTGCGTGCAAGCGGGTGCAGCCTTGATCGGCGGCGAAACGGCGGAAATGCCGGGTATGTACAGCGAAGGCGAGTATGATATCGCGGGCTTCACCGTCGGTATCGTGGATAAGAAGAAAATCATCGACGGCAGCACGATCAAGCCGGGAGACGTTGTGCTCGGTCTGGCATCTAGCGGCGTGCACAGCAACGGCTTCTCGCTCGTGCGCAAGCTTCTGCTGGAGCAGAAGGGCTACAGCCTGCACGATACGATCGATGAGCTGGGCGGCAAGCTGGGCCATGCGCTGCTGGCTCCGACCAAGATCTACGTTAAGCCAGTGCTGGCTGCGCTGCAGGAAGTGCCGATCAAGGGAATGGCTCATATTACAGGCGGAGGCTTCCTGGAGAACATCCCGCGTGCGCTTCCTGAAGGCGTCAACGTTGAGATCGATTACGGTTCCTGGCCGATCTTGCCGATCTTCGAGCTTATGCAGCGCGAGGGCGGCATAAGCCATAATGATATGTTCCGCACGTTCAACATGGGGATCGGCATGGTCGTGATCGTAGCCGAGGAGCATGCAGCCCGGACCGCCGAGCTGTTCGCTCAGCATGGCGAGACGCCTTATACGCTTGGCCGCGTAACGGCCGGCGAAAGAATCGTTACCTTTAAAGGTGTAGAGGTATGAGAAAAGCCCCATTTCGCATCGCCGTATTCGCCTCGGGGAGCGGAAGCAATTTCCAAGCGATCGCAGATGCCGTGAAGGCAGGCCGGCTCGATGTCACCATCGAGCTTTTGGTCTGCGACCGGCCGCAGGCCAAGGTCGTGGAGCGGGCGCGGGAGGCGGGCATTCCCGTCTTTACATTCAACCCGAAGGAGTATGCGTCGCGGCAGGCCTACGAGCAGGAGATTCTCCGCCAGCTGCAGGATAAGCAGGTTGAGCTTGTCGTGCTGGCGGGGTATATGCGCATCCTGACGGAAGTGCTGGTCGAGGCCTACTGGGGGCGGATGCTCAATATTCATCCCTCGCTGCTGCCATCGTTTCCGGGGCTTCACGCGGTTCGTCAAGCGCTGGCGCACGGCGTGAAGGTGACCGGAGTCACGGTGCATCTGGTGGACGGGGGGCTGGATAGCGGCCCCATATTGGCGCAGCGCGCGCTCGCCATCGAAAACGGAGATACTGAGGAAGACCTGGAGAAGCGCATCCATCCGATTGAGCATGACCTGTATCCGCAGGTGATCCAGGACATTGTGCAAGGCGCGATCGATCTGGACCGGATTGCGAAGGATCATAACTCTACTATAGATAGGATGAATAACCCATGAGCCAGACTGAACATACGGGCAATTCGCTCGAACTGCGTTACGGCATGAACCCGCATCAGAAGCAAGCCAGATTGTTCACGGAAGGAAAGCTTCCGATCCGGATCCTAAGCGGCGATCCGGGCTTCATCAACCTGCTGGATGCGCTGAACGGCTTCCAGCTGGCCCGCGAGCTGCGCAGCGCTACCGGACTGCCGGCAGCGGCTTCCTTCAAGCATGTCAGCCCGGCCGGGGCAGCCGTCGCGGCTCCGCTCACGCCTGAGCTGGCCAAGGCTTACTTCGTCGACGGCCTGGAGCTGTCTCCGCTGGCTACCGCCTATGCGCGCGCCCGCGGCGCGGACCGGATGTCTTCCTTCGGCGATGCCGCCGCGCTGAGCGATATCGTGGATGCGTCCACGGCCCAGCTGCTGAAGCGCGAGGTTTCCGACCTGGTCGTAGCTCCGGGGTATACGGAGGAAGCGCTGGATATTCTGAAAGCGAAGAAAGGCGGCAAATACCTGATCATTCAGATCGATCCGGATTATGTGCCGGACCCTGTCGAGCTTCGTACCTTGTTTGGCCTTAAGCTGCAGCAGGAGCGCAACGATGCCACCATCGACGCCAGCGCCCTGGAGCACATCGTGACAGAGAACAAAGAGCTGCCGGATCACGCGAAGCGCGATATGCTGATCGCCTTGGTCACGCTCAAATATACGCAGTCCAACTCCATCTGCTACACCCTGGATGGTCAAACCATCGGGATCGGAGCCGGACAGCAGTCCCGTATCCACTGTACGCGTCTGGCTGGAGACAAAGCGGACCGCTGGTTCCTTCGTCAGCATCCTACGGCGCTTAGTATGAAATTCCGTCAAGGCCTCTCCCGCGCAGAGCAGAACAATGCGATCGATCTGTGGCTGGAGGAAGAGCTGACTCCCGTGGAGCAAGCGGCATGGGAAGCGGCATTTGACGAGGTTCCGGCCCGTCTGACGCGTGAAGAGAAGCGCGAATGGCTCTCCAGGCTTCAAGGCGTCTCGTATGGCTCGGATGCTTTCCTGCCGTTCCGCGACAACCTGGACCGCGCCAGCCGCAGCGGCGTGAAATATGTCGTTCAAGCCGGAAGCTCCATGCGCGATGAGGAAGTCGTCCAAGCCGCGAACGATTACGGGATGGTTATGTCCTACTCGGGCGTCCGTTTGTTCCATCATTAGAATCAAACTCATTCTCGGGAGGCATGGATAAGCCGTGACAAGTACAAGAGCCGCACAAGCGGAAGCCTATGCAGCAGGCTTGCAGAAGAACGTATACCCCGGACGGGGCATCATCATCGGATTGACGCCGGACGGTACCCGCCTGGTCCAGGTATACTGGATCATGGGACGCAGCGAGAACAGCCGCAACCGCGTATTTATCGAGGAGCCGAATGGCTTCCTCCGCACGGAAGCGAAGGACCCGGCGAAGCTGACCGATCCATCGCTCATTATTTATTACCCGGTGAAGCATGCGAACGGAGCTCATATCGTGACCAACGGGGATCAAACGGATACCATCCACGAGGCCTTGCTGGCAGGCGGCTCGTTCGAGTCGGCGCTCGCGACGCGGACCTATGAGCCGGATGCTCCCAACTTTACTCCGCGCATCAGCGGCATCGTGGATCTGAACGACGAGCAGTTCGCCTACAAGCTCTCTATCCTGAAGTCTGCAGGCAATACGGAGGAGCAAACGCTTCGTCACACCTATACGTACGAGAAGGCGCTGCCCGGCTACGGCCACTGCATCCATACGTATGAAGGCGACGGCAACCCGCTGCCTTCGTTCCAGGGAGAGCCGGCATTGGTTCCGCTGGCGAATAATGCGGAAGAAATCGTGGACATGTACTGGAACGCCTTGAATGAAGAAAATAAAATCTCGCTGCTGGTCAAGACGATTCGGATCGAGGACGGAGCAAGCGAGCTGCTGGTCCGAAATAAAGACTAATTCAATAGATGAAACCTAGGCCGGCTTGGCCGGTTGAAGACTGACCTGACCGTGACCGCACGGCAGGGCAGAACGACGAATGGGGGCGTGGGACAGGTGCGAGTGTTGGTAGTAGGCGGCGGCGGCCGGGAGCATGCGATATGCTGGGCGTTGAAGAAAAGCCCGAAAGTAAGTGAACTGTATTGTGCGCCAGGTAATGGCGGGATCGCTGCGGTAGCCGAATGTGTGCCGATCTCTGTGGACAAATTCGCGGAGATCGCCCAGTTTGCGCTGGATCAATCGATCGATCTGGTTGTGATCGGACCGGACGATCCGCTGGCTGCAGGCATTGTCGACCATCTGGAAGGCAAAGGCCTGACCGTATACGGACCTCGGCAAAATGCGGCGATTATCGAGGGAAGCAAGGTATTCACCAAGCAGCTGCTCAAAAAGTACAACATACCGACAGCCGCCTATGAGTCCTTCGACGCCTATGAGCCGGCACGCGCCTATCTCGATCAGCTGCGTGCGCCTTATGTGATCAAGGCGGATGGCCTCGCCGCAGGCAAGGGCGTTATTATCGCCCAAACGCTGGAAGAGGCTGACAAGGCGCTGCAGGAAATTATGGTAGCCAAAGTATTCGGCGAGTCGGGGAATCAAGTTGTGATCGAAGAGTTCCTGACCGGTCAGGAAATGTCTATTCTGGCGTTCGTGGACGGCGAGGTCGTCCGTCCGATGTCGCCGGCGCAGGATCATAAGGCGGTCTATGACGGGGATCAAGGCCCGAACACCGGTGGCATGGGCACCTATTCGCCGCTGCCGCATATCTCGCAGGCGGTCATCGACGAGGCGATCGAGACGATTGTGAAGCCGACGGCGAAAGCGATGGTCGCCGAAGGCCGTCCGTTCCGCGGGGTGCTGTTCGCGGGTCTGATGCTGACGCCGGACGGACCGAAGACGATCGAGTTCAACGCGCGCTTCGGAGATCCGGAGACGCAGGTCGTGCTGCCCCGGTTGAAAACGGATCTGCTCGATATTTTCCTGGCCAGTCTGAACGGACGGCTGGATCAAATGGAGATCGAGTGGAGCGATGAGGCGGCGGTTTGCGTCATCCTCGCTTCGCCGGGATATCCCGCCTCCTACCCGAAGGGTTTGCCGATCGAGGGGATCGACCGGGTAGAGGACGCCCTGGTGTTCCACGCGGGGACGGCATTGAATGGAGACGGCAAGCTGGTCACCAGCGGAGGCCGCGTGATCGGCGTGACCGGACTCGGCGCGGATATTGCCGAGGCGCGTCAGAAGGCTTATGCGGCGGCGGACCGCATCTATTTCGAAGGCAAGCATGCGCGCACCGATATTGCCAAGCGTGCGCTTGTCTAACTAAAACGAAAAAAAGCTGTACCCGGACAAGTAGAGGTTACTTGTCCGGGGCAGCTTTTTTTGTGCGATAATGTGTGATTACCCGGTTACCGGCTGTTCCATCTGTTTCTCCTGCAGCGCTCCGGCCAGCGGCTGCTTGCCTTTGCCGAAGGGCACGACCAGGGGGGTGCCGAACAGCGGGTCCTCGATCAGCCGGCATTCCAGATCGAATACATCGCGGATCAGCTGTTCGTTGATGATCTCCGTGGGCCGTCCTTGGGCATATACTTTGCTGCTCCGGATAGCGACGACGTTGTGGGCGTACCGGCAAGCCAGGTTAATATCATGAAGCACCATAACGATGGTGCGCTGCTCCTGCTCGTTGAGCTCGTGAAGCAGGTCCAGCACCTCGATCTGATGCGCCAGATCCAGATAGGTCGTCGGTTCGTCCAATAGGATGGTCGGCGTTCCCTGCGCCAGGGTCATGGCGATCCAGGCGCGCTGGCGCTGACCGCCGGACAGGGAGTCGACGCTTCGGCCCGCGAGTTCCTCCATATGAGTCAGCTCTAGGGCGCGCCGTACGACACGCTCGTCTTCCTCCGACCACTGCTGCAGCCAATTTTGGTAAGGATATCGGCCCTGCTTGACGAGCTGCAGCACGGAAAGTCCTTCCGGAGCGGAAGGACCTTGAGGAAGGATGGCCATCCGGCGGGCGACCTCCTTGGTCCCGAGCGTGGCGATATCGCTGCCGTCCAGCACGACCTGGCCCTTCTGCGGCTTGAGCAGGCGGGCGAGCGAGCGCAGGAGGGTAGACTTTCCGCAGCCGTTCCCCCCGATAAACACAGTGACCTGCCCTTTGGGCAAAGACAGATTAAGCCCCTGGAAGATCGTCGTGTCCCCGTAGCTGAGGCAGAGGTCATGGGATTGTATAGCGGTCACTAGGGATCGTCTCCTTAAGAGTGGTTTCGAGTAAAAGCCGGGTTTACCGGTTACGGCTGCGATAGAGCAGGTATACGAATAGGGGCGCTCCGACCGCAGCGGTGAATACGCCTGCGGGAATATCGAGCGGAGGCACCAGGGTGCGCCCGGCCAGATCGGCCAGCAGCAGCAGGATCGCGCCGATCAGCGCGGACACCGGCAGCAGCGCTCCGAAGCTCGGTCCCACCAGGCGTCGTCCCATATGCGGGGCCATCAATCCGATGAAGCTGATCGCGCCGCCGAAGGCGACGGCCGCGCCTCCCAGCGCAACGCTCAGCAGAATCAGGATGAAGCGCTGGCGCTGCACGGCGCTTCCTACGCTGCGGGCGACATCGTCTCCGAGCCCCTGCACGTTCACATGGCGCGAGTAGATAAGCAGCAGCGGAAGCAATACGACCACCCACGGAAGGAGAGGCTGCACCGCTTTTTCCCAGGAGGTACCATAGATGCTCCCCGTCATAAAGGTAAGCGATTGATTCGCCAAAATAATCGGCCCCATAATCATCATCATGTACGACAAGGAATTCATAGCGGCGGTCAGCGATATCCCGATCAGTACGAGTCTGAGCGGGGAGGCGCCCTTCTTCCAGGCCAGCGCATAGATCAACAGGGTGGCGGCCAAAGCGCCGACGATGGCGAACGGAGGCAGCCAATGAATGCTGAGCTTGCCGGAGAAAAAGAAGAAGAAGGATACCGCGCCTAACACACCGCCGCCGGTAATACCGACATTATCGGGCGAAGTCAGCGGATTGCGCACGACTCCCTGGAGAATCGCGCCGGCTACGGCCAGCGATCCGCCGATGAGGACCGCGATCACAATCCGCGGCAAACGAAGCGAGCGGATAATCATCTCGTTCGTATCCGAGCCATAGCCGAATACGGACCGGATGACTTCCAAAGGCGAGATATACAGGCTGCCGAACCCCGTGCAGATGATCATAGCGGCGAGGAGAGCCGCCGTCAGCAGCAAGGATACCCTGAGGGCCTTTCTGCTGATCAGAACGGAAAACAGGCGGTTGCGTATGATCATATCAGGCAAGCGAGATCTGCTCATCCGAGTTGGCCTCCCTTGCGCGCGATATAAACGACGAACGGCACGCCCATCAGCACAGTCGTGACGCCGACATGCACCTCGGTAGGCATGGCGATAAATCTCGCTCCGACATCGGCGGCTACGAGCAGCAGCGCTCCAAAGACGGCGCAATAGGGAATGACCCACCGGTGATCGATCCCGACCAAAAAACGGACCACATGCGGAATGATGACCCCGATAAACAGAATGGGGCCCGCTACCGCCACCGAGCCTCCTGCAAGCAGGACGATGACGACAGCGGCTGCGGCCTTGACGATAACCGTGCGCTGGCCAAGTCCCTTGGCGACATCATCGCCCATCGACAGCACATTCATATGCGGCGCCAGCAGCAAGGCTCCCAGGAAGGCAACGGCCATGTACGGAAGCACAGCCGTCAGCATCTCCATCGTACGTCCCGACACGGACCCGACCAGCCAAAACAGCACCTGGTCGAACGCCTTCCCGTCAGCAAGCAAGATGCCTTGCGTCAGGGAGGCGAAGAAGGCGGAGAGGGCTGATCCGGCTAGCGTAATCTTGATCGGAGTAAGACCGTCCCGGCCTATCGAGCCGAGAAAGTAAACCGCTCCTGCACTGACGGCCGCCCCGATGAACGCAACCCAGGTGAAGGCGGTCAAGCCGCTGATCTGCAGGAAGGCGACCGAACAGACGATGGCGAAGGATGCCCCTGCATTCACTCCGAACAAGCTGGGGGAGGCGAGCGGGTTGCGGGTTACTGCCTGCATGAGCGCGCCCGCTATGGCCAGACTGCCGCCTACGATGGCAGCTATGAGCGTACGAGGGACGCGTGACGTACGGATAATCAGATGGTCGTTCGCCTCGGTGTAAGCCGTGAAGGAGGACAGGATGCGCTCCCACGAATAGGTGTTGACACCGTACTTGACACTGGCGAGCATGGCCAGAGCAAGCAGAATAAGGCCCGCAAGCAGGCCGGTCAAGCGAAGTGCGGCGTTGGGTAAAAGATTCTGCATAAAGCCCCGTCCTGTTCTATACATGGCATTAACTTAGTTCTTTCATTTATAACTGCAATAGTTAACGTAATTAAAGTTCCTAGTTTATTGTAGGAGAACCTCTATCATAAGTCAATGAATGTGAGAATCATTATCAGATTTTTGTTGACAGCGGCGTGAACAGCCATTACGATAAATAGGGTTCAAAGTGATAACTATTATCATTATCAGCTGAAGGAAAAGATATGAAACTGGAGGAATCTTACATCATGGCTTTTATTCGTAATATCAAGTCCACCGCTATACTTGCCGTCATCCTTACGTTCGCTCTCGCGATCAGCGCTTGCGGATCGAAGCCGGCCGGTTCGGCCGATACATCTGGAGGGGCAGCCGGGAACAAGTCTGAAACGCCAGCTTCCACGGCAGCTCCTCATATCGTTAAGCATGCGATGGGCGAAACGGAAGTTCCGGCCGCGCCCAAACGCGTCGTGATCCTGACGAACGAAGGTACGGAAGCGCTGCTGTCTTTGGGCGTCAAGCCGGTGGGCGCGGTGAAGTCCTTTACGGGAAATCCATGGTATGACCATATTAAAGCCGACATGGAAGGCGTGACGGTGCTCGGGGAAGAAAGCCAGCCGAATCTGGAGCAGATCGCGGCCTTGAAGCCGGATCTGATCATCGGCAACAAGATGCGTCAGGAAAAAGTGTATGATCAGCTCAAGGCGATCGCGCCGACCGTGTTCTCGGAGACGCTGCGCGGCGAGTGGAAGAACAACTACATGCTGTATGCGGAAGCGCTGGGCAAAAAAGAAGAAGGCCAGAAGGTGATCGCTGCCTTTGACAGCCGGATCGAGGACTTCAAAGGAAAAGCAGGCGACAAGCTGCAGCAGAAAGTATCGGTTGTGCGCTTTATGGCAGGCAAGACCCGTATTTATTTGGCCGATACGTTTACCGGCATTATCTTCAAGCAGATCGGCATCGCTCGTCCTGAAGTGAAGTCCAAGGATACTTTCGCGGAGGAGATCACGAAGGAACGTCTGCCTGAAGCCGATGGCGATATGATTCTGTATTTCACCTACGAAACGGGTGACGGCAAAGGCAGTCAGCAGGAGAAGGATTGGCTGAACGATCCCCTGTGGAAAAACTTGAACGCCGTGAAGAACAACAAGGTACACCGCGTGAATGATGTCATCTGGAATACGGCAGGCGGCGTCAAGGCGGCAAACCTGATGCTTGACGAGCTTTACACCATTTATGAGATTAAATCTTAATCCGATTAGCGATTAATGGCTGGAAATAAAAGGCCGCTCTTCCTCAAGGGGAAGGGCGGTCTTTTGGCGTTTGCGGCTAGGACTGCCTGCCGCTGCATGCGCTGGGCTATGAACGGGCGCAGGAAATCTACGATGTCGTGGCCGAATTATGGGACAATTGGGCGGGTGATGCGCTCGGCGGAAGAAAGAACGTTGGACTTCAAAAGAGAGGAAACCGGAACTCAATGTCATTAAGTTAGGGCACAGAGTCAAAATAAAGAAAAAGAGCAGGTTATCGAAAGATAGCCGCTCTTTTTTTGCACGAAAATGAAAAATAGGACTTGACAAGAAGGTGGAAGTGTGTAGCGTGGCCCCTAGAAAAAACGAGGAGGTTTCGCCAATGAATGAGTACGCGAAATCGCTAAAACAAACGCTGATATCCCTCATACGAGAAATGGCAGCCGCACCAGCGCCTTATGTCAAAAACCCTGAAAAAGATTTTTTCCGAAAGAAGAAGCTGCCCTTTGAAACGGTTATGCAGCTCTTGATCTCAATGGGCGGCAACAGCCTATATAAGGAACTCTTGGAATCGCAGGGCTATGACGTTAACACCGCAACGACGTCTGCTTTTGTTCAGCAGAGGAATAAAGCCGGTTTCTTTCGAACCCCCATGCATGGACGACCTTTGGCAAGAACCGCGTCGCTCGCCTTCAGCAAGATGAACTCACCCGGCTTGAGGATGGTGATGTAATTAATCTGGACGACACTCACCTCGCTCATCCTTACGCCAAACAACTTCCGTTTCTGGCGTGGCTGTTCGATTCCTCAAAGAAAGCCTATGTATGGGCGATGAATGTGGTTGTGATTCAAGCGGTGCTGAAAAGTGGCCTGGAATATCCCTTGTTTTATCGCGTGTGGCATCAACCTGCAATCAAGGGTGAAGGTCTTACGAAAATCGATTTCGCCAAACAAATGCTTCTTATGCTGCGAGAATCCACGGCCTGCAGGCTATGGGTCGCCATGGATCGCAGGTATTTATGTAAAGAGTTTTTCGCGTTTCTGGAAGTACATGGCTTTGATTGGGTGACCAAGGCCAAGCGCAATACGGCCTTATTCCGCAAGGTGATCGAGCCACTGACGGGTAGAGAACGATACGTGCCCCTCACGCCGGTTATGCTGATCCGTGAAGTGTTCACAACCCTAACTCGCGGTGCGTCCCAGGGTCTGGTGTCGATGGCGATTCCCGACATCTATATGAAACAGCGATATGTCCAGGTGGCTGCTGTAGCTGTCATGCGGTTGAAAGATAACGAAGAGTGCGATTTGAACGCGTCTGAGGACGAAGCTCCGGCTACCTACAGAGGAGCGTATTTACTCATTAGCAACCGCTTTGACGCTCCCGAAGAAGCCTTGCAAACTTACGTGAAGCGTTGGCGGATCGAGGTGTTTTTTCGAACAGCTAAACAAGAACTGGCTTTTGAAAGCTGCCATTCCGAATCCGAGACGCATCACCATGCGCATTTCGAATTGCTTTTCACAGCGGAGACACTTCTGGCGGTTGCTCTATTTGAATTGAACAAAGAAAAAACGAGTGATGATGGAGGCTACACCCACGGCGAAATGGTTCGCGGCCTCTTCCACACTCGTTGCCAGGTTCGCGCGGTCAACCACAAGGGCAACCGACGAATCTCCATTGATTGTGACACAAATGTACGGAAGTTTGCAAGACTTATTGAATTATTTTGGCCTGAGCACTACCTCATGCTTCTTTGGATTACACCTAGACCAGATATTTACCAGTGTTTACCTCGAAGTGCATATGTCATGTTTTATTTACTCTATTTACAAAATTATACAAACAACATATGATTAGATCTTTACGTTATTAGATATATACAGAAGTTGTTCTTGAAGGGAGTTATTACAATTGTTATCATCACGAACTAATACAGTATCTTCACCGGCTACAGGAGCAGGCAGTACAGTATCAGGATTAGTTAGACTGTTAAGACCTAAACAATGGACCAAAAATCTGTTGTTATTTGCAGCATTACTATTCTCTTTTGAGGAGATTCGGACTGAAACCATACTAGCGACATTGCTTGGTTTTATTCTATTTAGCCTCGTCGCAGGCTGTGTTTATATTTTGAGGTACTTTATTAACAAGCGTGTTCCGGACATGGAGGAATTATCGTGGGGGAGATAAAGTCGCGACATACAGGTAAATGGCTGATGTTGGTCTCTGCTTTTCTGACAGCAACGGGTCAATTGTTCTGGAAATGGGGACTAACGGAGTGGATCTACCTAGGCATTGGTTTTCTTTGCTATGGACTTGGAGCGATTCTGATGATCAAAGCTTTTGCTCTGGAAAAACTCTCGGTTGCTTATCCGCTGATGTGTGCCAGCTACGTGTTTGCCTTAATCTATGGATATTTTTTGCTTGGGGAAGAAATTACGGTGCAGAAGCTGGCTGCGGTTGTGCTGCTTGGAATCGGGGTGACATTAACCAGTGTTGATCGATAGCTGGATGGTTGCCGTTTTAATTCTCATGACATTGTGTGGAGCAATAGGCGGGGCAGGATTGAAAGCTTATGCGACAAGTCGCAATCGTCTGCATGTGCTCATGGGACTCGGATTTTACGGAATTGGTGCGTTACTGAACATTGTGTTGTTGAAGTTTCTTCCATTAACCGTCGTACTGCCTGCCAACGCATTAACGTATGTCTGGACCCTCATCATTGCGAGATTGTTATTTAAGGAGACAGTGGGCCCTTTACGCTGGACAGGTGTGGCATGTATGATGGGCGGGCTATGTTTATTGGTGTTCTAGAACTTATTCGAAACTGGATGTGAAAGTATGAAATTTTTAGATTACTTATTTTACAATCGTAGAAACAACTGGACAGCTTTTTTTCTGTTTGCGGGGTTCGCTCTGTTCTATGGTTTAATGAACGGCTCGTATGTTCTGTATATTGAAAATCATGCAGAGATGCTGGGGGCGTATACCCCATTTAATACGACTTTATTTCCAATCAATCTATTCAACTTTGATCCTTCGATGTATTACGGGGAAAACAGTTCCTCGGTGATTCATCCGCTAATTTCCTTTCTATCAGTCATACTTGCGGCTGTAGCGAAGGTAATTGGAGGTAATTGGTTCTTTCTAGTCCTGCAATCTGTGGTTAATGCAGGTTCGGTTATGTTAGTATTTCTGTTTTTAAGTCAAATAGAAGGGAAATCAACCATCACACCGTCGTTGCTCGGCTTACTATTTGGTTTCAGTTCCTACTTGATGTATACCGCATTGATCCCGGACTCGTATCCTTATGTACAATTCGTTATCCTGCTCTCTGTGGTTTACATGCAGTATACTCGTGAGCGTCAGGACGTACGTTATGTACCCAATGCATTGCTTGCATCGATTAACTTCGGACTAACCTCGACCAATATCGTACCGTTTGCTGCTGCCACATTCTTCAACATGAATGCATGGCGCAATAAGGCGAGTTGGAAGAAATATATTGGCATCATGGTGCTAGCAGTTCTGATCATTGTCATGTTTACCGGCATTCAGTATGTTGCATTTGGAGGTCGCAGCTGGGTTAGTAACTGGCTGTTGGGCATTCAAAATGGAGGAACCAGCTATGCAACACCATTCCAATTCGCAGTTCACTGGAAAGCATTGACGCAGTTAGCCATCAATCCGATGTTGTCTCCGAAGGTGCATTTATTGGACCCGGGTATGGTCGCCTTTGTTACGGATCTGTCCGTTTCCAATCCAATCTATGTGCAGGTTACAGGTATCTTCATTTTACTGCTGGCACTCATAGGATTCATCAAGGGCATTCGTGAACGTGAAGTGTGGACCCTCGTTCCCCATATTTTGTTTGCCTTCTTACTTCACGTTGTCGTGGGCTTCGGTCTTGCTGCGTTTCAATACGATATGTACCTGTATGCAGGACATTATCTGTTTGCAATCTTCCTGTTGGGTGGAGGTTTCGTAATTCGTATCCGTCGGGGCTTGGGTAAAAAAGTGCTAATCGGTTTGCTTATGTTATCCGTGCTAGTTACCGCAGGAAATAATATATATCGTCATATTGAGACCTTATCCACGATTAAGCAGTCCTATGAACAGTTGGAGCAGAATCGTAATGCTGTATGCGGAAGCGCTGGGCAAAAAAGAAGAAGGTCAGAAGGTGATCGCTGCCTTTGACAGCCGGATCGAGGACTTCAAAGGAAAAGCAGGCGACAAGCTGCAGCAGAAAGTATCGGTCGTGCGCTTTATGGCAGGCAAGACCCGTATTTATTTGGCCGATACGTTTACCGGCATTATCTTCAAGCAGATCGGGATCGCTCGTCCTGTGGTGAAGTCCAAGGATACTTTCGCGGAGGAGATCACGAAGGAACGTCTGCCTGAAGCCGATGGGGACATGATTCTGTATTTCACCTACGAAACGGGTGACGGCAAAGGCAGTCAGCAGGAGAAGGATTGGCTGAACGATCCTCTGTGGAAAAACCTGAATGCCGTGAAGAACAACAAGGTGCACCGCGTGAATGATGTCATCTGGAATACGGCAGGCGGCGTCAAGGCAGCAAACCTGATGCTTGACGAGCTGTACACCATTTATGAGATTAAACCTTAATCTGATTAGCGATTAATGGCTGGAAATAAAAGGCCGCTCTTCCTCAAGGGGAAGGGCGGCCTTTTGGCGTTTGCGGCTAGGACTGGAGGCCCAGCGCCCGCGCAGAGTTGACTAGTCGTGTGGAAAGGCTCCAAGGCCAGAGCCTTTGCCGTCACTCTCTGGCCGGTTTGCTGAAATCTACAGCTGTTCCCGAAGCCACTCTCCATCGAAGGGCTGGTCGACGGGAAGCGGCAGCTTGAGAGCCTTGGCGGCTTGCTGCAAGTAATCGGAGGCGTAGCGGATGTCGCCCTCCATCCCCCCGATATGGCCTTCCGCATAGCTATTTTCCCGGTACAGCCGCTCCAGGGTTTGGAGGTCCTTGCTGTACAGCGCGGCATCCCAGCGGACCTGTTCCATGATACGGGCCACAACGGACGCGGGCAATCCCTTGATGCGGGCTATCAGCTTGGCGGCTCTTGCGGGTTCCTCCCGCATCAGAAGATGAACGCGAAGATGCGCCTTCAAGTAAGCGACCACCTGGGGCCGATGATGAAGGGCCCAGCTTTCATCGACGATGAGCCCGGTTAGATAATCGCCCCCTATGCCTTCGGGGAACAGTACCTGGCCCGTGCCATGCTGTCGGACGAGACTGAGGTAGGGCTCCGTCAGCACGCAGCCGTCGACCTGCCGCTCTACGAGGGCGGCCATGCTCTCGTTCATTTCCCTGTGCTCCAGCTGCCCGCTTCCGCCTCCGAGCTCCTGCAGCAGCCTGGAGATGCGCCTGCTCCCGCTGGACTGAGCTACGCTGTAAAGCTTTAGACCGGTTAGCTGGGAGGCGCCGCGAAGGGTCAGCCCTCTGCGAAGCACCAGGGAGATGCCCTGACCGCCGGCCGTCTTCCCGTCGAAGGCGAGCAGCAGCGGACGAAAGTCCGGCAGCAGGCGGCTGAGTCCGAAGCCGAGTGCCATGGGATAATCGCCCAGCGACGCGAGCTGAATTGAACCGCCGATCAAGCCCTTCAGCAGAACCGGGCCGTTAGCCGTCGAATCCAGCCAGCGCACCTGCACGGCGGGAGAGCCGGTCAGCTTGGCCAGTTCTTCCTCGAACCAGCCCAGCTCCTTCATCAGCAGGGCGGTCCAGGTATGCGCCGCTCCGCTTTGGTAGCCGACGGTAATCGTCTCCGCCTCCGGACGGAGAGAGCCGATCGACCCGGACGATGACCGGATATGGGAATAGGGCACGCCGGAAGCGTGATATTTGACCCACCTCTCCAGTTCAGCGGGATCAATCCAGATTTCTTTGCCGATTTTGATATAGGGAAGCTGCTTCATTCTGCGCCATCGGTCGAAGGTAGAGCGGCTGACGCCCAGGCGGTGCATCGCATCATGCAGCGTTAAATAATCGGCACGTTGGTTCGACATGGATTTATACGCCTCCTTATTCGGCTAAGTCAGAATGGTCAATCCTAGTCATTCATGGTCAGTTGTGGTCACTTTCATTGACGCTTCCAATATAAGGTAGTACATTCCATTATAGAACTTGAATTCGAGTAAGTCTATGGGAATTATAAGGATTTGACATTAAGCAGAGAGCAGGAGGTTATCGAATGAGTATTTCTACACGCACCTTGACAAGCTCGACGCTGGCGGTTGTGCTGGCATCCACGCTCTTGCTCTCGGCATGCGGCACGAAGCCGGAAGGGACAGCCAGCGCTGCGGGAGACGGGGCTCCCGAGGTGACGGAGCTGCGCTATCAGGGCTCGGTAGGCGCCGTTACGTTTCCCGAGCTGGCCGAGGATCTCGGGTATTTGGCCCCGCTTAAGCTGAAGTACATCGGCAATACGATCAGCGGCCCGCAGGATATCCAGTCCGTCGTCACGGGCGATACGGATTTCGGCGGAGCTTTTAACGGAGCGATCGTCAAGCTGCTTGCGGCCAAGGCTCCGATCAAGCCGGTGATTGCTTACTACGGAGTCGACAAGAATACGTGGACCGGCTACTACGTGCTGGAGAACAGCCCGATCAAGACGGCTCGGGATCTGATCGGCAAGAAGATAGCCGTCAATACGCTGGGAGCCCATCATGAATTTGTCATTCGCGAGCATCTTCGCAGGGAGGGCCTGACGAAGGAGGAGATCGACAAGGTTACGCTGGTCGTCGTGCCTCCGGTGACAGGAGAGCAGACGCTGCGTGCGGAGCAGATCGATGCGGCCACCTTGGGCGGGGTGCTCCGGGATAAGGCGCTGGAGCGGGGAGGCATCCGTCCCTTGTTCCGGGATATCGACGTATTCGGAGAATTCAGCGCGGGGAGCTATGTACTGACCGAGAAGTTTATCAAGTCGAACCCTCAAGCGGCGCGCCTGTTCGTCGAAGCTACGGCCAAGGCGATCGAATGGGCCCGCACCACACCGCGGGATGAGGTTGTGGCCCGGTACGAGAAGATCATCAACGAGCGTGGACGAAAGGAGGATACGTCTACCGTGAAATTTTGGCAGAGCACCGGAGTGGCCGGACAGGGTGGTTTGATCTCCGACAAGGAATTCCAGGTGTGGATCGACTGGCTGGAGAGCGAGGGTACCCTGAAGAAAGGGCAGCTGAAGCTGGACGGCTTGTATACCAACGCATTCAACCCTTACGCGAAGAAGTGAGAAGGCAATCAGGGAGGAGGCAGTTCCGATTATGGCCTATAAGATCAGTATCCAGCATGTGCAGAAATCATTCCGTATTCAGCGCAACCTTAGTCAGCTGAAAGAAAGCCAGCGACCGCTGTCGGCTCTACAGGATATTAACCTTGATGTCAGACAGGGAGAATTCATGGTCATCGTCGGTCCGAGCGGCTGCGGCAAGTCGACGCTGCTCGACCTGCTCGGGGGCCTGACGAAGCCGAGCAGCGGGCAAATCCTGCTTGATGGAAAAGCCATTACGGGTCCCGATCTGGACCGGGGCATCGTGTTCCAGCAGTATGCGCTGTTTCCGTGGAAAACGGCGCTGGGCAACGTGGAGTTCGGCCTGGAGGCCAAAGGGGTGCCGAGGAAGGAACGGCAGGAGATTGCGCGGCGGTTTATCGCGCTGGTCGGCTTATCGGGGTTCGAGGACCGCTATCCCCACGAGCTGTCCGGAGGCATGAAGCAGCGGGTGGCGATCGCCAGAAGTCTGGCCTACGATCCGGAGGTGCTGCTCATGGATGAGCCCTTCGCCGCGCTGGACGCGCAGACGAGGGAAACGCTCCAGAGCGAGCTGCTGCGCATCTGGGAGGCGACGAAGAAGACGATTATCTTCATCACCCATGGGATCGAGGAAGCGGTGTATCTGGGGCAGCGCGTAGCGGTCATGTCCTCTCGTCCGGGGAGAATCAAGCAGGTCATCGACATCCCCTTCCAATCGCGGCGGAGCGAGGAGGATCTTCGGTCCAATCCTGATTTCGTCCGTCTGCGTCACGAGATCTGGGAGCTGCTGAAGGATGAGGTCAGCCGGGCCCAGGAGCAGGAGAAGCACAAGACGCTGGACAGCTTCAAGGAAAGATCAAGTCTGATGAGAGGGGTT
The DNA here is from genome assembly GCF_009846885.1 of Paenibacillus puerhi. GTDB lineage: Bacteria > Bacillota > Bacilli > Paenibacillales > NBRC-103111 > Paenibacillus_G > Paenibacillus_G puerhi. Next base: position 17,198 of record NZ_WUWM01000040.1, on the reverse strand, counting down.
GCTGGAGATGGCTAACGGAGGAGGAAGCGAGACGCTTGTTCTCTATGAGAAGCGGGGATGGCTTCGCGAGCAAGGCAGATCCTGGTCTTCGCTGCGGAAGGCGCTCAGGAACTCTATAGCGATTATCGGGCTGCTCACCGTGTGGGAAGCGGCGCCAAGGCTCGGCTTGGTCAATGTCACCTTCTTCCCGCCCTTCTCGGAGGTGGTGCAGGCCTGGTGGCGGCTGCTTGCGGCGGGCGACCTGGCCGAGCATACGGCGGCAAGCTTGTCCCGGTCTTTCAGCGGCTTTGCGCTTGCCATCGCGCTCAGTATTCCGCTGGGCCTGGCGATAGGTTGGTGGAAGACCGTGGCGGAGCTGCTGAATCCGCTTCTGGAGCTGATGCGCAATACCGCGGCGCTTGCGATCTTGCCTGTATTCATTCTGCTGCTGGGTCTGGGCGAGACGAGCAAAATCGCTATTGTGTTCTACGCCTGCGCCTTCCCACTGCTGCTCAATACGATCAGCGGGGTGAAGAATGTCGACCCGCTGCTGATCAAGTCCGCCCGATCGATGGGTCTTTCCTCGGTACGTCTATTTCGCAAGGTCATCCTCCCGGCATCGATCCCCACGATATTCGTCGGCATCCGGCAGGCGGGAGCCAGCTCCATCCTGGTGCTGGTAGCGGCCGAGATGGTGGGCGCGAAGTCCGGACTCGGCTACCTGGTGCAGTATGCGCAGTTCAGCTTTCTCATCACTGATATGTATGCAGGGATTATTACCATTTCGGTAATTGGCGTCATCATTAACTATACGCTGCTCTTCGTGGAGCGGCGGCTTACGGGCTGGAAGCAAACCTATAGCGAATAAGTAATCGATGAATCGAGGAGGAATATACAATGGGTGATCAACAGCGGCAAATGAAATTGGGTGCTTTCTTGATGACGCCCGGTCATCACGTGGCGGCTTGGAGGTACCCCGAGACGGAAGCGTCCGAGGTGCTGAGCCTCAAGTTCTACAAGAAGCTGGCGCAGACGGCGGAACGAGGGAAGTTCGATATGCTGTTTCTGGCCGACGGGTATGCGGTTTCCGAGAAATTCCCCGAGGCGGTAGCGCAGACAGTCACCGTTCGTCCTGAGCCGATCACGCTGTTGTCCGCGCTCTCTGCGGTTACGGAGCATGTAGGGCTTGTCGCTACGGTATCGACGACCTATAATGAGCCGTTCCATGTAGCCCGCAAGTTTGCGTCGCTCGACCATCTGAGCGGCGGGCGTGCGGCCTGGAACATCGTCACCTCGGCGAATCCGGCCGAAGCGCTGAACTTCGGCGCGGACAGCCTGCTGCTGCATGCGCTGCGCTATGAACGGGCGCAGGAATTCTACGATGTCGTGACCGGATTATGGGACAGCTGGGAGGATGATGCGTTCGTCTTCGACAAGCCGGGCGCCACGTTCGCGGACCGGAGCAAGCTGCATACGCTGAATCACGACGGTCCTTGGTTCAAAGTGCGAGGCCCTCTGAATGTAGCCAGACCGGTCCAGGGCTATCCGGTTATCGTGCAGGCCGGGGCTTCGGAGTCGGGACGGGAGCTGGCGGCGCGGACGGCGGAGGTTATTTTTACGGCTTGGCAGACGCTGGAGGAGGGACAGCGGTTCTATGCCGATGTGAAGGGGCGCCTCGGGGCTTATGGCCGCTCGCCGGACGATCTGAAGATCATGCCGGGCGTCTTCCCGATTATCGGGCGGACGGAAGAGGAGGCCGCGGAGAAGAAAGCGCTGCTGGAGGAGTTGATCCCGCCGGCCGCCGGCATCAGCCTGCTGTCCAATCTCATCAGCTTTGACTTGTCCCCGTACGAGGTGGACGGACCGCTCCCCGACCTGCCGGAGCTTGCGGACATCAACGGCGGCAAGAGCCGCTTCCAGCTGCTCAAGGACCTGGCCGAGCGGGAGGGGCTGACCATTCGCCGTCTGTATCAGCGGATCGCAGGCGCGCGCGGTCATCGGGAAATCGCGGGAACTCCGGTACAGATCGCCGATCAGTTGGAAGAATGGTTTGTCGGCGGGGCGGCTGACGGCTTCAATATTATGCCGCCTTATCTGCCGGGAGGCTTGGAGGATTTCGTAGATCTGGTCGTACCGGAGCTGCGGCGGCGCGGGCTGTTCCGTACCGCTTATACCGGACAAACGCTTAGAGAGAATCTCGGACTGCAGCGTCCGGTTCATCCGGCGGTCCGCCAGCCGGCCGCTTCGGGCAGCTAAGGAGGGCGCATTCAACGGACGGACTTTAAGAGAGAGGAGATTGGACCTCTCTCTTTCTTTGGCGTTGCCATTGACAATTTGAACTGTAATATTTATAATAACAGTAAGTCGGATGAGGAAAGGATGATCAGGTTGAACAGCGAATTCACCATAGCCGTACATAGTCTCGTGCTGCTTGCCTATCGTCCGGACCGAACGGCTACGAGCGAGATGATCGCTGCCAATGTATGCACGCATCCGGCGCGCGTACGTAAGGTTTTGAGCTGCCTGAAGAAGACCGGCCATGTGGCGACGCGGGAAGGAAGCGGCGGCGGCTACACGCTTGCCTGCGATCCGCATGAAGTAACGCTTGCCGAGGTGTATCGGGTAACCTCGATCGGCTCGATCAAGCCTTCCTGGTGTTCGGGAGACGTCGAGGAGGACTGTCTGATCGCCTGTAACATGGCGGATGTGATGGACGGTATATTTTCAGAGGCGGAGAGCCGGATGCTGACGTATCTGGCGCAAGTCAAAATCGCGGATGTGCTGGAACGGTTGAGAGCGGCGCATGCGGCAAAACCCTAGGTTCGGGCCGCTGTTCCGTATTGTCATGATTCATCTGTTACCAAATTGGTTACAGTATAAGTAACTAAAAAACGATAAAGGGAGAGATCCAACATGGCTATTGTAAATGTGAAAGACAGCGAATTTGCTCAGACGGTGAAGGAAGGCGTAGTATTGGTTGATTTCTGGGCGCCGTGGTGCGGTCCCTGCAAAATGATTGCTCCGGTGCTGGAAGAGCTGAATGCCAAAGTCGGAGATGCGGTCACGATCGCCAAGGTGAACGTGGATGACAATCCCGAGACAGCGGGGCAGTATGGTGTAATGAGTATTCCGACCTTGAAGCTGTTCAAGAACGGCGTAGAGGTGGGAACCCAGATTGGCGTAAGGCCTGCCCAGGAGCTTGAAGCTTGGGTTCAGTCCCAGCTGTAAGAGAAGCCTAGCCCGCAACTAACCCTGGTTGTTTGGCCGAAGTGGGCGAAGAATCCGCGGGGCAGAAAGAGGCCGGAGGCGCATCGTCATGCGTCCCGGTCTCTTTGGCATTTCCTGAACTAGCAAATGTTAGTGGAGCCTGTTCCCGCCAATGTTGTATAATCACACTCAGGGAGTACCTATGACGTGGCCTATCCCGTCATTCGATGCGATCCGTTCCGGTTCAAGCAGGGTACCCTCGGCAGCGGCTTCAGCAGGAAAGGGGTTTTGTCCCATGCTTCCATCGCTATTTGCCTCACACGGCTTACCGACACTGGCTACGGAGCCTCACAGCTATGGCCGCTTCCTGGGCTTGCTAGCTTCCAGGCTGCCCAGACCACGTGCGATCCTGATCTTCAGCTCGCATTGGGAGGCAGCTCCGCAGCGTGTGGGTACGTCCGTTTATTACGAGACGCTCCATGATTTCTTCGGTTATCCCGACGAGCTGTATACGGCTCAATATCGCGCCAAGGGGGATATGGCTCTGGCGATGCAGATCTGTCTGCAGCTGGAGAAGGAGGGCATCTCCTGCGAGCTGGATGACAAGCGGGGACTCGATCACGGGGCCTGGATCGTGTTGAAGCTGATGTACCCGGACGCGGACATTCCGGTGGTCGCCATGTCGGTGAACCCGGGGCTTGTTCCGGAGGAGCAGTACCGGATCGGCCGGGCGCTCGGCGCGCTCCGCGAGCAGCAGGTGCTGATCCTGGGCAGCGGCGGCACCGTACATAATCTGGGCAAGCTATCCTGGCAGGAGACGGCGGCGGACGAGTGGGCCATCGCGTTCGATGAATGGCTGTCCGCTTGTTTGGAGACCTGGGATACGCACCGGTTGTTCCGCTATGATCTCGAAGCGCCGTATGCCAAGGATGCTGTCCCTCGGGCCGAGCATTTCGCTCCTCTGCTGATAGCTATGGGGGCGGCTCATACGGGGAAGAAGGCGAAGCTCCTTCATCGTCAATATCAGTACGGTTCGTTGTCGTTAAGCAGTTGGATGTTCGGTTAACGCTAGATTAGGGTTAGGTAAGTAGACAAGCAAACGAGGTGATCCGTATGAAGGAAGGCAAGCGACAGGGCAGCAGAGCCTTATTCGCGCTGCTTGCCTGCGCGCTGGCATGGACAGCGGCGGGCTGCAGTCCGGACAAACCGCCGATCGTCGCCCCTAGCGGTCAAGAGCCGGTCGAGACTGTGATCAAGCCGGTGGAGACGCCGGTCGTAAGAAGGCCCGCCCATCTGGCCCCGTTAACCGGTGTGGAGTCGGAGGATAGGAAGGAAGCGAGAACCGTCATGGTTGTCGTTAACAATGCTCCGCAAGCCCGCCCGCAGAGCGGTTTGATGCAGGCTGATCTGTTGTTCGAGGTACTGGCCGAGGGGGAGATCACACGGCTGATCGCATTTTTTCAGAGCCAATCCACCACGGATCCGGTAGGACCGGTCCGTAGTATCCGCCCCTACTTCATCAGTCTCGGCAAAGGTTACGGCGCCGTTCAAGTACATGCCGGAGGGAGCCCTGACGGGTATGAAACGATCCGAAAGCAGAAAATTGAGAATTTGGATGAGATCACGAACAGCGGTCCCTACTTCTGGAGGGATAAGAGTCGCCAAGCGCCGCATAATCTGTACACGAGCATAGACAGCGCCAGACAAGGAGCCGTCAAGCGCGGGTTCGGAGAGCTGGGGCCGATGTCTCCCGTGTATTCCTTTGTTCGACCGGAGCCGGCGGATGAAGCGCAAGCCGCCCGAGTAGCGCTGGGGACCGCGGATTCGGAAGTCAAGCAAGCTTCCAAGGTGGATATTACGTTCCTGCTCAAGTCTTATCGGGTGTCGTACGAATATGAAGAAACATCCCGCTTGTACAAGCGGTCTATTAATGATAACCCGCATATCGATCAGAACAACGGGGAAACGCTCAAGGCCGCGAATGTGCTGGTGATGGGGACGAAACACCGGGTGTTGGATAATGAAGGAAGACGGGATGTTGTCATGACGGGTTCGGGGCCAGCCTTATTGTTTCAGCAGGGGACAGTCCGGACCGTAGAGTGGAAGCGGGCGCAAGAAAGCGACCCTATCCGATGGTTCGAACAGGGCCGGGAGATCTCGCTGATGCCGGGACAAACGCATGTGATGATCGTGCCGGATCAGCCGACATTCGAAGAGCATGTCGTTTATTGAGCCAGCAGAACGGGGACGTTTTTCTTCCATAGCTCGACGTAAGGGTCAACCGCCCAATGCGCCATGATGACCGATTCGTTGGCATGAAGCTCGACGGTCAGCAGGGGGCTCGGGATCAGAGTGCCCTGGAACGGATACAGGATCAGATGGCGCTCCGTGACAACCAGCACGACATCCAGGTTAGGGGAGGAATAAGCGTCCACCGCCGCCGGCTGCATACGCTTGATTTCCACCCAATCGGGGGTCAGCTTGTCATGGGAGACCACTTCGGCCGGCAGCGCGAGCGGCAGCTCCTTCAGCTGGTAATCGGGCTCGCCTGCAGGAGCGTCATTCTCGTACGAGGCGACCTGGGCTACCCAGCGCCCCGGCTGCCGGGCGACGGTCCAGCTTTCGCCGGATGTATCGACCGAGGCGGCTTTCACGGCCTTTACCTTGGATTGCTCGGGCGCCTGTGGAAGCACAGGCGTGATTTGCCGAAGCGCGGGCTCGATGCTGCTGCCGAATATGTCCTCCAGCTTGACATGCGGCTGCTGCAGGGGCGCGACTTCCATCATCGCGGACGAGGCCAGCTGAGGGACGTCCTTGACCCAGACATAGCGGGAATCCTCCTGGCCGCCCTTATCATCCAGCGCGATGATCCGCTGCTCCATGGCTACATAGCGATTGCCTACGAACAGCAGCTTTTCGGATCGGGAAGACGCACCGGCTTTGGGTGGCGCGATCTTCAGAGAAAGCGGGCTTTGGGACCGGGAAGCATTCGCCAGCATAGCCTTCCAGCGGGCGATCGAGCCGCCTTCCGGGGTCGAGCTCTGTTCCTCGGCCAGCCGCCAGAAATCCATCTTATACGGCATCAGAATACCTGATCCTTCCGCTGCTACTTGCAGTCGCTTGGCCACGGGGGCGACCAGCAGGGTGCGGTATTCGCTTGCTTCTCCCGCAGCTTCGCCGCTGGGCTTGTCGGCCCGGAGCCCAACCAGCAGAGCGGAGCGTACGGTAGATTCGTAATCCGTCGCCGTCTGGACCGCCGTCTGCGGTGCTTGCTCCTGCTGCTGCTGCACAGGCAGGTCCGCGGAGGGGAAGAGCTGCTGTCCGCCCAGGACGAGGACTACCAAGCCCAGGGTGACGGCTAGGCCGGATGCGGCTGCTGTCCAAGGACGTTTCCACAAAGGAATGGAGGCCGCAGGGACGATATTTTCCAGACGAGCTTCGATACGTTGGCGCAAGGCGTCGGTAAAGCCATCTTGATCGAAAGGGCCGTTTGTCAGTTGCTGTTTCCACTTAGGGTCGATCGGTTCCATGATCAAGACTCTCCTTCAACCTAGAAATTTTGCCGCGTGCATGAAACAGTCTGGATTTGACCGTCCCTTCACTGACTCCCAGCACATTCGCAATTTCCTTCATCGACAGCTGATGATGCGCAAACAGAATCAAAACCTCCCGGTATTTGACCGGCAGCTTCAGAACCAGATCCCACACTTCATTCAGAGTCATCCGCTCCAGGACTTCCCGCTCCGCAGAAGAGGCGGCGGCCTGCTCTTCTCTGGCCGAGAAGGCGTCCACGAGCGTGACCTTCCGCAAAAAGGCGGATTTCCGGTAATCAAGCGTCATATTCCGGGTGATGGCGAGCAGCCACGTCTTCACCGAGGATTCGCTGCGGAACGTGTACAGATTCCGGTATACCTTGATGAAAACCTCTTGCGTAATATCGTCAGCCTGATCCCACTTGCGTGTGATACTGTAGGCATAATTCCATACATCCTTACCGTAAGCGGTCATCAATTCATTCAAAATCTCTTTTTTGTCCGTACTGTCGGACAAGTATTTTAAGTAATCGAAATTCACTTCCGAATCCAAAACGGACACCTCTAATCTTTGGACGATCAGTTCCAGGCAAAAGTTCAGTCTCTTACCAGTGTACTTGGATCGAAGATATTAATAAAGAGGTTTCCGTCAGGATACGGGAATCGGGAGCTTACGGAGCCGCCAGCTCAGGCACTGTCACCAGGGTATAGCCCTCCGCGTGCAAATAGTCGATCGCCAGGGGCAGCGCCTCGAGCGTATTGCTGAGATCGCCTCCCTTGCCGCCGAAGCTATGCATCAGAATAATGCCGCCAGGCTTCGTCTGATCCCGGATGAGAGTCAGGATATCCCCGGGCGAGGTGCCCGCCCAATCACGCGTATCGACGGTCCAGCCTACGAGCTCCCGGTCGGTCGTCTTCAAGTAAGTCTTCAGGTCGTGGGGCGAAGCTCCATACGGAGCCCGGAACATGGAGGTGGAGACTCCGGCCGCTTGCTGGATTCTCCGGTCCGTTTCCCTGATCTCTTCGTCCATACGCTTCGGAGTAAGCTTGGAGAAATTAGCATGAGACAGGGAATGATTGCCTATCGCATGGCCTTCGTCAAGGATGCGCTTCAGGACATCGGGATGCTTATCGACCTGCTTGCCGACGACGAAGAAGGTAGCCTTCACCTGATGCTCCTTCAATAGGTCAAGTATAGCCGGCGTATACTTGGCATCCGGGCCGTCATCGAACGTCAGGGCGGCGCGTTTGGTTGAAGCAGGGGCGGCTGTTTCATGTGCCGCGGCCTGAGGCTTGGTCTCAGCCCGTGCAGGCGGAGCGGAGGCGAGCTCTGCCGCAGCTTCCGGCGGCTGGGTATGCCGTGCGGTTGGCGGTACATCCGCCGGATGACCCGCCTCTCGGATACCGGCGCCCGGCTCCACGGGGCCCTCCCGCACATACGCCATCTGATCGGCTGGATCGGAAGGGGGGATCGGGACGTTTATCCACCCGCTCCAGATCAGGGAAGTCATCAGTGCGGCTCCGGCGCCCAGGAAGAAAGCTCCGGTCCACTTCCATTTTGGGTCTGTCTCTACTCGTATTGCCATATCCGTTTCCTCTTTCGTCGGCTACATCTGCTGCGTCCGCCGGGGGCGATGCGACAGTCGGATGATTACCTAATTTGACGAAACGGATCGAATGGCGGTTCATGATTTTTAGGTCCATTTGCAGAAAAAATTTAGAGGCTCGGTCCGTTAAAGAAAACGGTTGCAAGATGATCTCAAGGAGGGCGCACTGCAGGAAAGCAGCAAGACAAGCTGAAGCCCTGCCGGCTGGTGCCGGAGGCGTCAGCTTGTCCCGTTGCGCGCTAAGGAAGACGGTCTTGTCAATACAAGCCTCCGATAGGGGGAACGAACGTCTCCTCCCGACGGTCGCGGCGCAAGGCCGCCTCTTCCTCGTTTCTCACATGATTATCTTCGTCGTGCCGGACGAGAACCAGCACTCTGCCTTTGTCGAGCTCAGACTCCAGTCTTCCGGCTTCGGCCGCGGAGATGCCGAAGGACTCAATCTTGGCGCGGAGCTGGTCCCCGCGCGACCGGAACAGGTTGGCGAAGGCCGTCGCGACGCCTTCCTCCATCATGCCGATCGTATTGGCATCGGTGAGCTTGCTTAATTCGTCCGTCCGGTCGCTCTCATGGGCAAGCACGTATATTTCACTCAGCGGGTGTCCTTCTTCACGAAATTCGCGAATCGCGCGAATCGCCTGATCCGTATGGTCTGCCAGCTTGAATTTGGTATTCATGAATGTGTACCTCCCGAAATGAATTGCCGCTTGATGCCTGCCGTCGATGCCAGAAGGGAATGACGGAACGGCTTGGAGCGGCGAGGCCGTGCAGTCCGGCCTGCATGTCCCCTATTTACCCGGCCTTTTCCGCGATGAATCAAGCTCTTTATGTTTCAAATGCCCTTGTTGCGGTTACATAATATCAGGAAGTTCGCTATAATGGTTAGAAGAGGACAATTGCGGGGGCATGGGCAGTCGCTGGCCGCAACCCAGACCAAGAAATCGGCATTGAACCAAGTTGGGGGCGACAAGACATGAACATCGCGATTGTGGACGACAATCCGGTCAATATTATCGTCATCGAGAAGATTTTGAAAAGCGCCGGATATGGATCTTTCTGGAAAGAATCGTCAGCGATCGATTTGCTTAAGCGGTTGAACAGTCATGCGGAAGAAGGCAAAATTCCGGTAGACTTGATCCTGCTGGATATGATGATGCCCGAGATGGATGGCATAGAGGCCTGCCGTATTATTCAGGGCGACGAGCGTATGAAGGACATCCCGATCATCATCGTGACCGCGCTGGGCGATTCCAACAAGCTGGCGGAGGCTATGGGAGCGGGCGCGATCGACTATGTCATGAAGCCGGTCAATAAGGTGGAGCTGATAGCCCGTATTCGAGTGGCGCTACGGCTTAAGTTCGAGAAGGACTGGCACAAGGAGAATGAGGCGCGCATCCGCAGCGAGCTTGAGCTGGCCAGACAGGTTCAGGGCAGCGTGCTCAGCTTGCCGCTTATTCAGGAGCAGCTGTCGATCGGGGCTGCTTATTACCCTTCCTCGGAGCTTGCGGGCGACTTTTACGCCTGGTACCGCATCGACAAGCATCGGTATGGCGCTATAATTCTGGATATCATGGGCCATGGCATTTCCTCCTCGCTGGTATGCATGTTTATCTCCTCTGTCATGCAAGACACGATCACTCGCTTTGTTTCCCCGGAATTTGTCGTGGCGGAGCTTAATCGGTACATGAACCAGTTGAATCAGAAGAGTGCAAGCGTAAGCTATTATTTCACAGCTATCTACTTGCTGATCGATACAGAGAACAGGACGGTCGAATACGTCAATGCCGGCCATCCGCCCGGTTTTTTGTTTGAAGAAGGGAAGGAGCCGGTGGCGCTCGATCAGGGCAGCTGCGCCGTCGGTTTTTTTGACCAGATGGATATTGTCAAGTGCAAGTACGCCTATGAGCAGCCGATCCGGATTGTGCTGTATACGGACGGCTTGCTAGAGGAGCTCCCGCTGCCGCCGGACTTTCCGGCAGAGAGCTCCGAAGCGGATGTTCTGCGCGACCGCCTTCATGATCATGTGCTGGAAGGCCGGTGTCCGGAGCATCTGGTGCAGCAGGTGCTGCCCGCGGAAATTATGGAAGCCCGCAAAGACGACATCTGCCTGGTGCTGATCAATGCGTTCTAACTTTACCATTGAGGAAGTATGAGACTAAGGCCTAAGGCTGGGGATGAGGATGGGTAACGGGGAATGAAAATGAAAGCGAAGCTGCTGCTGGGATTCGGGATTCTGCTCGTCATTTTATTTACACTGGCCGGCATCGGAATCAATCGTCTTACCAGTACGGATAACAGTATCAAGGAAATTTATGAAAACCGTTATGCCAAAGTGAAAATCAGCATGCAGATGCGGAAGGAAACTTACGAACTCGCGCAGGCACTGGGGAATTTGCTGCTGGCGACGGATGAAGCTGCCAATGGCAGTACGATAGAGCGGATGAATACGCTGGGAGACTCCATTAAAAAGAAACTGGAGGCGATCGATAAGCTTCCTCTGGATGCCGCCGAGCGTTCGCTGGTCGATAACCTGCAGGTCAGGACCGATGCATTCCTGGTCTATGCGGATCAGATCATCCAGATGTACAAAGAGGGCAAGAAGCAGCAGGCGATCCAGCTGCGCAACGGCGAAGGGACCAAGCTGCGCGATGATATGATGCAATCCATGGCTGATTTGAATCAGCTTCAAGAGCAGTTCATGGACAGTGAGGTCAACTCAACGCTGGTGCAGAATAAACAGACCTTTAGCATGACAGGGATATTGACTTTGCTCGGCCTTATTATGGGTGCGGGCATCATGTATTGGATCGTCCACAGTATGAGCAAGGGTGTCGGCATTCTGTCCACCATGATCACGAGCTTCAGCGGAAGCAAATGGGGAGAAAACTCATTTCGCATTCCTGTGGTGTCGAATGACGAATTCGGCCAGGTCGCCCGGATGTTCAACCGGCTGGCTGACGATCTCGAACAGTCCGCGATCAAGGAGCGCGAGCTCAACAAGATCAATGAGGATATGCTCTGGCTGCAGACCGAAGCCGACAAGCTGTATAGGGAGCTGCAGGAAAGCGATAAGGTGGAGGAGCTCGCCGACGGCTTCATCAGTCAGTTAGCCCGCGTGCTGGATGCATACAGCGGCGCCTTCTACGTCGTACAGACCGACGTCATGAAGGAGAAGAAGATGGAGCTGGCAGGTTCCTATGCTAGCGGTCAGGATCAACCTCTCCGGATGCTGGCGCTCGGAGAGGGTCTGGTCGGCCAGGCCGCGAAGGATGGCCGGGCGATCAAGATCGCCCAGCATGCCGGCGATTACGGCGTGATCCGCTCCGCCTTCGGAGGTATGGAGCCGATGAGCGTGACGGTACAGCCGGTCCGATATGAGGACGAAGTCATCGCCGTATTTGAACTGGTAGGCTTCAAGGAGTACTCGGAGCTGGAGCTGAAGCTGGTCGAGGAAGCGGCGGAGCGCGTAGGCGTACTGCTTAATCTGCTTCAGGGACGACTGAAGATCGAAGAGCTGCTGCGCATTCATCAAGCATTGACCGACGAGCTGCAAACCCAGTCCGAGGAGCTGCTCTCCCAGCAGGATGAGCTGAAGGCGTCCAATGAAAGGCTGGAAGAGCAGACGAAGGCGCTGCAAGCCTCGGAGGAGCTGCTGCAGCGCCAGCAGGAAGAGCTTGAGCAAACCAATGATGCGCTGATGCGCAAATCGGCGGAGCTTGAGGAGCAGGTGACCGCCACGGAGGAAGTGAACCGGCAGGTGGAACTGGTGAATCAGTCGCTCGAGGAGCAGGCGCTCGAGCTGGCGCTCGCCTCGCGGTACAAGACCGAATTCTTGGCGAATATGTCTCATGAGCTGCGGACTCCGCTGAACAGTCTACTCATCCTTTCTCAGCTGCTTAAGGAGAACAAGGACCGCAATCTGAGCGACAAGCAGGTCGAATATGCGGAGACGATCTACTCATCGGGCTGCGACCTGCTGAAGCTGATCGACGATGTGCTGGACCTGGCCAAGGTGGAATCGGGACGAATGGATGTGCAAGCCGAGCAGGTTATGATTCATGATATTGTCGATTCCATCGATAAAACCTTCAGGCCGCTTGCCCGCACGAAAGGGCTCGACTTTGACATTCGGATCTCGGAGGGGGTTCCCGACCGGATCGAAACCGATTATGGCCGCCTGCAGCAAATTCTTAAAAATTTGTTGTCCAATGCGTTGAAGTTCACCCCTAAAGGCAGCGTAGAAGTGACGATCCGCCGCCATGAGGATCAGGCGAAGGAGAAAGGCCTGCTGCTGGCCTTCGAGGTGCAGGACACCGGCATCGGGATTCCGGCCGATAAGCAGGAGTTGATCTTCGAAGCCTTCCAGCAGGCCGATGGCACGACAAGCCGAAAGTATGGCGGGACCGGACTCGGGCTTTCGATCAGCCGCCAATTCGCGGCTCTGCTGGGCGGTACTATAGAGCTGGACAGCGAAGAGGGCAAGGGCAGCTGCTTCACCTTATATATTCCTGTGGAGCAGCAGGATCATGCCTTGAGCGAAGCTGCTTCCGCCTCGGAGATGCTCCGCAAGCCGCCCGCTTACCCTTCGATTCAACAGAAGGAAGCGGCAGCCGCGTATGCTTATCCGGGCTCCGGCAAGCTGGTCAACAGCCCGCTGCTGGGCTCCTTGACGGATGACCGGGATGCCATCGAGCCGGGCGACCGCGTCCTGCTTATCATCGAGGATGATGTGCAGTTCGCTACGATTCTGCTCGAGATGGCCCGCAGCCGCGGCTTCAAGACGATAGTAGCCCTGCAGGGTGATACAGGACTTCATCTGGCGAGAAAGCATACGCCGGATGCGATTCTGCTAGATATCCAGCTTCCGGTCATCGATGGCTGGTCGGTGCTCGTCCAGCTCAAAGGCGACTCGGCTACCCGTCATATCCCTGTCCATGTCATCTCGGTCGTAGATGAGATTCAGCAGGGCCTGTCGATGGGGGCGATTGCCTGGCTGCGCAAGCCGTCCGGCAAGGAGCAGCTGGAGGAGGCTTTCGCTCATATCCAAACCTTCCTGAACAGCGATCTGAGGAAGCTGTTGATTCTGCAGTCTCCCGAAACCAACCATAACGCTTTGATCGAGCTGATCTCGCATGACGACGTAAGCATTACGGCCATCTCCGATGAGAATGAAGCGATTAAGCGGCTGCAGGCGCAGCCTTACGATTGCATGGTGATCGATTATGGACACAGCGATCTGGCTTTGTACGAGTTCCTCGACCGGATTAAGGCCGATGAGGCGCTGAGGCGTATCCCGATCATCCTGTACACAGGCAAGACGCTGGATAAACGGGATCAGATGCGGCTCAAAAAATATGCCGAGTCGATTATCATCAAGGATGTCAAGTCGCCGGAGAGGCTGCTGGATGAAACCTCGCTCTTCCTGCACCGGATCGAGACTCGGCTTCCGGAGGAGAAGCAGCAGGTGCTGCAGAAGCTGCACAGCATCGAAGCCGTGTTCTCCGGAAAAAAGGTGCTGCTGGTCGACGACGATATCCGCAACGTATTTGCTTTATCCAACCTGCTCGAAGGGCTGGATATGGAAGTCGCCTTTGCCGAAACCGGCAAGCAGGCGCTCGCTCAGCTTGAACGCGAGCCGGACTTCGACCTGGTGCTGATGGATATCATGATGCCGGAAATGGACGGCTATGAAGCCATGCGGACGATCCGGGCCGATGAACGGTTCGATCGTCTTCCGATCATTGCTTTGACGGCCAAGGCGATGAAGGACGATCGAGAGAAATGTATTCAAGCCGGCGCTTCCGACTACATCACCAAGCCGATTCATACCGAACAGCTGCTGTCTCTGATGAGGGTGTGGTTGTGCAAATGAGTGACGAAAACTTGCGCATGAGCCAGCCGGGAATTTATTCGCTTCGTCGACTGGGCGATGTGTATCTTCAAAGCGAGGAATCGTTGCCCAACAAGGAAGAGGAGGAACGGGAGCGGATCGAAATCGGTCTGCTGCTGGAAGGCTTGTTTCAGATGTACGGCTACGACTTCCGCAATTATGCGTATCCGTCCATTCGACGCCGGATCTGGCACCGCGTCCATGGAGAGAAGCTATCAACCGTCTCCGCGCTTCAAGAGCGGGTCTTGCATGACCGCGACTGTATGGAACGACTGCTGGGCGATCTGGTTATTCATGTGACCGAGATGTTCAGAGACCCTACACTATTCGCATCCTTTCGGGAGCAGGTCATTCCGCTGCTGCGGCAGCTTCCCGCTATTCGCGTCTGGCATGCGGGCTGCTCGACAGGCGAGGAAGTCTACTCGATGGCGATTCTCCTTTATGAGGAGGGCCTTTACGATAAAGTGCGCATCTATGCGACCGATATTAACGAGGAAGTGCTTCAGGTTGCCGAGCGCGGGGCTTATCCCTTGAAGAAAATGCAGGACTACACGAAAAACTATATGCATGCCGGGGGCAAGGATTCGTTCTCCCGTTATTATTCGGCCGTCGGGGAGATGGCTGCGTTTCACCCGTTCCTCCGCGAGAAAATCGTGTTCGCCCAGCATAATCTGGTAACGGACCGTTCGTTTAATGAATTTCATGTTATTTTTTGCCGGAATGTCTTGATTTACTTCGACAATGTGCTGCAGAATCAGGTGCATCATCTATTCTATGAAAGCTTGAGCATATCCGGCGTACTGGTGCTCGGGCATAAGGAGTCCATCGCCTTCACCGGTCATGCCGACGGTTACGAGGCGATCGATGCCCGGGAAAAAATTTATCGGAAGTATAAATGAGGTGGGTTTGAATGGACGAGGCGATCCGCATATTGCTTGTAGACGATCAACCAGAGAATTTGCTGGCGCTTGAGGCTGTGCTGGAAGATCACCATTATGATCTGGTCAAGGCGACCTCGGGCGAAGAGGCGCTCCGCTGCTTGCTCAAGCATGAATTCGCCGTGATCGTACTCGACGTTCAGATGCCGGGCATGGATGGGTTTGAGACGGCTCAGTGGATCAAGTCCAGAGAGCGGACCAAGACGGTTCCCATCATTTTTATTACGGCTGCGCCTGATGAGCAGGATTTGGCCTTCACGGCTTATTCGGTAGGCGCCATCGATTATATTGTGAAGCCCTTCGTGCCGCGTACGCTGAAGTCCAAAATCGAGGGCTTCGTCAGTATGTACGTAGCTCAGAAGAAGCTGCAGCAGCAAACGGAGCTTTTGAACGAGCGGTCGCGTGAGCTGGAGCGGGCCAAGGAGGAAGCCGAACAGGCTGCACAGGCGAAATCAAGCTTTCTGGCGATGATGAGCCATGAGATTCGTACCCCGCTGAATGGGGTCATCGCGATGGCCGATCTGTTGAACGAAACGGATCTGAGCTCCGAACAGCGGGAATATACGGACACGATCCGACGCAGCGGGGCCGCTCTGCTCTATATTATCAACGATATTCTCGATCTAACCAAGATTGAGTCGGGGAAGATGGAGCTGAAAGAGAATTCGGTGCACTTACGCAATTGCCTGATCGAAACCTTCGAGATCTTTCACGCCGACTGCAAGAACAAGTCCCTGGAGCTCTCTTACGATATCGACCCAAGTCTCCCGGAGGTACTCGTAGCCGACGAGTCCCGGCTTAGGCAGGTGCTGATCAATCTGATCGGCAACGCGGTCAAATTCACAGAAAGAGGGGGCGTCCACGTCTCCGTCAATGAGGCTGCCCGCACGGAAGGGAAGCTGTCGCTGGAGTTCCGTGTGTCGGATACCGGGATAGGGATTCCTCCGGAGAAGCGGGAATTGCTGTTTCAGCCGTTTAGTCAGGTGGACTCCTCCTTGACGCGCAAATATGGGGGGACCGGCCTCGGGCTTGCCATCTGCAAAAATCTGGTTCAGCTCATGGGCGGTTCGATCGAGCTGGTTCCGTCTAGGCAAGGGGCGGAGTTTGCATTCACCATTCAGGTCAAGGAACTGGAAGAGCTGGAGTATTTGAGCATCGCCAAATAAATGAGTATGTGATGGAAAGTCCCGTTTTTACAAGTCAAAGACTTTCGGACAAAAAGCAAATGTAACCCACCGTCAGGCGACCAACCTTACGCGGTGGGTTTTCGCTTGTTCAGCTTCCGTTCGATCCATCGATAGAGCTTCCGAATTACAGTATTGGCGAGCCTGGGTCTGGAGAGTAAAATAAAGATACACGAGTATGAAGTGAAAATATCCCAATTATGAGAAATTGGAGGGAGTTATGAAAAAATTTATATTAGGTCTCATATGTGGAATTGGCCTTACGGCTTCAACCGCTGTGTTTGCATCACCTTCCATTCAGGCATTGTTGTTTCCTGCCGTTCTTCAATTTCATGTAAATGGAGAAGTGAAGAAAATCGATGGAACGGGTGAAAATGGAGTTCTTAATTATAACAATAAAGCTTATGTACCTCTACGGCTATTTGCTGAAACAACTGGAGCAACAGTTGATTATCGATCAAAGAGCATTTCTGACCCTGATAAACCTCAAATTGATGTGTATCTGGGGAGCGACAGCATGTTCACGGTACACGATTCACAGGGGTATATCAGTATCGGTGATATCGAAACTCATTTTACACCCGAACAGAAAACGGTGACAGGTTTACTGAAGGTAAACAAACCGTTTACTACACGGAACATCAATTTATCAATCAAAACCACTAGCGTTGCATTAATTTTCTCTGAATCTTCACAATCTTCTATCATTTAAATATCTGAACAGAAAAAAGATCCTTTACAATGGAATGGCAGGTAGTACTGTCCATAATCCACCGAAAAGGATCCAACCCATGGACAAGAATACCCTATTTTCTTCGTTTGGTAAATGGATTTCTCCAATTTGTACGAAATCGTTCACGGAC
>NZ_WUWM01000004.1 GCF_009846885.1 Paenibacillus puerhi | reverse complement strand
ATCGCCATCCAATTCTTAGTCATGAATCTGGAGAAGCGACTTCGGAGTCTCTTTTTCGTTTTTTTCACCCTTTTTCGATTTAACACATTGCGCTTTATAAATTGAGTTGTTCAGCAAGCCCTAAATACGACGTTTATTACGGCCACGGTACCGTTCTATGACAAGCAAAAGCAATTTATGGGCGTCATCACCGGCGATATTGACTTGACCACCATGCAAGAATTGATTCGGGATATTCCAGTTGGACAAGACGGTTGGGCGTTTATGCTGGATAAGAAAGGATTTCTGATCGAAAACAAGGAAGGTCAGAATGTGATGACAACGGAGATTGTTAACGACTCGAATCCTACCTTTGCCGAACTCGGTCGTCAAATGATGCAGTCCGGCTCACAAGACATGCAACAAGGCTCGTTCACGGAAGCGGGAGAAACCATTCGAGCGTATTACATACAAATTCCGGAGACGGCATGGACTCTCGCGCTTGCCATCCCCGAATCCGAACTGTACGCACCTCTTAGGAAGCTCTTGCTGCGTATGGTGTATATAATTGCTGCGGCTATGTTCGTTATAACGGCCATCGTCGTACTGTTCAGCCGATACATTACAAGGAACACTCGCAGCATTAATGAGCTTTCGTTTGCTTTGTCTCAGGGTGATTTAACGCAATCGTTGGCCATCAGAAGCCAGGACGAGTTTGGACAAATGAGTATGAATTTCAATCAGACGCTGGGGACTTTGCAGACTTTAGTTGGAAACATAGTTCAATGCTCCGACAACGTCTTCAGCTCCGCCGAGGGGCTGAAGTTCAGTGCGAAGGAAACGACCCGGGCATCGGAGGAAATTGCCTCTTCGATTAGCAGCGTTGCGTCCAGTATCGACAACGAAACGTCTCTTCTTAGCGGCATCAAGTATGCAGCCATAGATATTTCGGCGGGCATTGGCCAAATTGCCAATAGTGTGGAGACGATGAGCGTCTCATCCGCAACGGCGAAGGAGGCGGCGGATCGCGGCAATGAGATGATGTCGAATATGATTACGCACATGAACTCCATTCAGCATACCGTCAACGATTCGGCTAACAGTGTGTTCTCCATAAAAGAAAAATCCGAGCACATCTTTCAGATTACAGCTTTGATTACGGATATTGCGGCTCAAACCCATTTGCTGTCGCTCAACGCGGCCATAGAAGCAGCCAGAGCGGGCGAGCAGGGGAGAGGCTTCTCGGTCGTAGCGAATGAAGTGAAGAAGTTAGCCGATGAGTCCGGCGCCGCGGCCCAACGGATTACGAGAATGATCGCCGAAATTCAAGAAACGATTGCCGACGCCGTCCGAAAGATGAATTCTGGAACAGCTACGGTTACATCGGGCATCCAGGTGGCCGGCGAAGCAGAAGTCTCGTTTTCTCGTATTCTGCAATCTATTGAGAAGGTCGCCGACCAATCGATTGAGGTGAGCGCCGCCGTGGAACAAATGTATTCCAACACGGAAACGGTAGTTGCCGATTTGAAAAAAATTGAAGGCCTGACCGTCACGAATGCGAATCATTCGATGCAGGTAGCCGCTGCCTCTGAGGAACAGAATGCCTCCATGCAAGAAGTAGCTGCAGCTGCCGATCAGATTACGGATCAAGCCTTGACCTTGAAACAGATCGTCGATCAGTTTCAGTATCAAAAGTCAGAGTAGCCCTATCGCTCAGAGGCGGAGGTCCTAGCTGAACGAGCACATTCCATTGTCCAGTACAAAAAGCTGCCATCCTTATGATATACTATTAAAAAACCACTAAGAGTAAGGAGAAACACACAGTGAAACATGTGTATACGGGCAAGACAAAGGATGTATATGAGCTGGACAATGGGAATTACCTGCTTAAGTTTAAGGATGATGTAACGGGCGAGAATGGCGTGTTTGATCCAGGCGCGAACACCGTCGGGCTAGTCATGGAGGGTGCCGGGCGGGCGGGACTCCGCTTAACGAAGTTCTTTTTCGAGAAATTGAAGGCACTGAACATTCCGACTCATTACATCGATGCGGATATCGAGAACGCAGCGATGACCGTTGCTCCCGCTACGGTATTTGGCAAAGGACTTGAGGTCATTTGTCGTTACCGTGCGGTAGGAAGCTTCCTTCGCCGCTATGGCTTGTATGCACAAGAAGGACAATCGCTGGATGCATTTGTGGAAGTAACGTTGAAAGACGATGAGCGTCAAGATCCCCCGATTAGCAAGTCTGCTCTGGAGATGCTCGGCATTTTGTCGGCAGAGGAGTATGCAACTCTGGAACAGCTGACGAAACAAATCAGCCAACTCGTGAAGGACGAGCTTAGTAAGAAGGGCATTGAGCTGTATGATATTAAGCTGGAGTTCGGCCGAATGAACAAGAGCCAAGAAGTTGTTCTGATTGACGAAATCTCCGGCGGAAACATGAGAGCCTACAAAGATGGAGTGTACATTGAACCGCTTGAGCTGGAGAAGCTTATGCTGGCAGCGGAGTAAATTGACCCCATGTTGTCTTGAGAACAAATGAAGAATTCCTGCAATAACCGTTCTGCTTCCAGTTTCGTTACTGGGCGGAACGGTTTTTTGTCGAGCTTTATGCTAACATACGGGTATAGACCGGGTAACTACTGGCAACGAATCGATGAGGAGGAGTTCTAACATGATCAATGATACCGATCTGAAGCATCTAAGACGCTGTATCGAACTTGCGAGGGCTGCACTGGAGGCCGGCGATGAGCCATTCGGTTCCGTCCTTGTCTCAGCGAGCGGAGAAGTGCTTGCCGAAGACCACAACCATGTTGCAGGCGGCGACCATACCCAGCATCCGGAATTCGCGTTGGCACGCTGGGCAGCGAACAACATGACCAAGGAAGAAAGAGGCAAGGCTACGGTCTATACCTCGGGCGAGCACTGCCCTATGTGCGCCGCGGCCCACGGCTGGGTTCAGTTAGGCCGGATTGTTTATGCGAGCTCCTCCGCACAGCTTGCGCAATGGCTCAGTGATATGGGGGTGGCCCCATCGCGCGTTCGTAATCTTCCGATCCAAGACGTGATTCGGGATACGGCCGTAGACGGACCTGTCCCCGAGCTAGCTGAGCAGGTTCGGGAGCTTCATCGTCAGTTTCATGCGGACAAGCGGTAAGCCGATAGCTTCATGAAGGTCTTGTGGATTCTTTGATCAATGTCGGACCTACAAGGTTTGGCCGCTATCTACGGTTAGGATCTGGCCGGTCATGGCTTCCTGTTCCAAGGCTGCGCAGATCATGGCAGCGATGTCTTCGGGCGTTGAGATACGCCGTAAAGGAAGATGGGGAGCCAGCAGGCTCATTTGGGCTTCCCTGCCGGCCCACCATCTTGTCGCAACGGCTCCCGGCACGATACAATTCACTCTGATATCGGGAGCAAGCACGCGGGCTAGCGATTTCGTAAGGCCATGAATGGCAGCCTTGGACACGGCATAGGGAAGCGAGGAGCCTAATCCGGTTTGTCCGGCTATGCTGCCAAGATTGACGATCGCTCCTGAACGATTCTTCTTCATGAAGGGGGCGACAGCCCGTGCGCAGTAGAACATGCCTTTCACATTCACATCGAACAACTCGTCCCATACGTCCTCCGTGGCCGACTCCAAGTCCTCCATTGCGATATGCCTGGTGATGCTGGCATTGTTGACGAGCAGATCAACGGTACCGAACTGCTGGATCGACGTGCGGACCATCGCTCGCACTTCCTCGTCCCGGGATACATCTGCCCGGATGGCCAAAGCCTGGCCTCCTTCCTCGTGGATCCCTCGTACGGTTTCCTCCGCTTCGGCTTGAGAGCGTGAATAGTTCACAACCACAATCGCCCCTCGTTGAGCAAGCGCCATACTGGTGGCTTTGCCAATACCCGTCCCGCCGCCCGTTACGATAGCCACTTTATTCCTTAACTCCATCATCCGTCCACTCCTTCGGGTTTTGTAGATATTGTATTTGATTTCCTGGTATTTGTATAATTGAAGATATTGAAGGCATAATTCAATTATTTTGAATGTATCGGGAGGGCAGAGCATGGATCTTAAGACGTTAAAAACGTTTCAGATGATCGCAAAACACGGTAGCTTCGTACGAGCGGCGCAAGAAATGAACTATGTGCAGTCTACCGTCACGATGCAGATGCAGAAGCTCGAATCGGAACTGGGCGTTCGGCTCATAGAGCGAGGGAAAGAAATCGGCCTTACGGAAGCCGGAAGGCTGTTTTACGACCAGAGCCTCCAAATCGTAAAGCAGATGGAGCAGCTTCAAACAAGCATAGCGGAGTTGAAATCCGGGGAAGCGGGACATATCCGCATCGGGGTAACGGAGCCAACCGCCAGTTACCGGCTTCCTGGCCTCCTGAAGAAATTTATGTCTCTTTATCCCCATATCCGTATATCCGTGGATATCTCAAGCACCCCGGTCCTTAGCGAGCGGGTCCGCAAAGGCTATCTCGATTTTGCGCTTTGTACGGCGCCTGGTATAGGAGAGGATTTGTATTTTGAGCCGTGGTTTCAGGAGGAGTTCGTGGCCTTGTTGCCCGAGGATCATCCGCTTGCGCACAAGGAAGGGATAGGGCCGGAGGATCTGCACGGGTCTCGTCTGCTGATCACCTCAGAGACTTGCCCCTATCGCAGGAAGCTGGAGATGGTCCTGCAGGAACAAGGGAATGTGAAGCTGGACACCATGGAGATCGGGAGTATGACGGCGTTGAAATATTATGTAGAGGCCGGGCTAGGGCTCGCTCTGGTCCCAAGAATAATGACGGAGCCCCTGGCGATGGGGGTAACGGTCAGAACGATCAGCGGAAGTCTCATTGGTATGTCATGCGGAATTTTGGGCAAGGAAGCGGCCTATCCGTTCCATGGGGCAAGCCACAAGCTGTATACCTATCTGCGGAAGGAACTGGCCTAGCATGCAGGCTGGCGTGCTTACTAAGAAGAAGCCATACCGCAGATAAGGGCACCCTTCCAGGGCTGTTAATATTTAATAGTATTGTGTCTGATCTGTGAACTCCATTCAGCTAGAGAGACAAATAAAGATTGACTTATAGATTTTTTTTTGCCCTTATCAAAAAGCCCAATCAGGTCCAATTAAAAGCTTAGGTGATTTCGAAATAACGAAGGAGATAAGGAAGTAAGGGCCGTCCCGCAGCAGAGCTGATCGGGAACGGCCCTTGCGGTTTTTATGAGACGGAGACGCTTTCCAGATGGCTGGGGGATCAGGAGGGCGATCCAAAAACAGTACAGTCCGGCACGTCGGATAATCAGCGCCTTAAGCCTCGGCATCGCTTATCTTTATGCGCGGCTCCTCATTGGTTAGAAACTGGTACCAGCGTTGGCGGAAACGGACCTGGGGACCGTCGGCCTGTACATGAGCCTCCATGCGCAGCGCATCGGGGATCGGCCGGGGATGCTGGCTTTCGACGATTGCCTGATCCTCCTTCAACACCTTGCTGCTGTACGCGGAGAACATACGGCTCATGCCAGGGACGGATCTGGCGAAATTTCGTCCAGCCAAGCCATAAATCGCAGTTACTTCCTTCTCGATCGGCGTGAAGGTTACATAGTTAATGAACTGGCTCCCCTCCGTCTTTACGGGCTTCAGCAGCCAGTGCTGCGGGAAAGCGTATTCCAGGTAGGCCTTTCCATTGCGTATGCGGATCGTGTTCTCTTTGGCCTGGAAATCGATCGTGATGTCTTTAGATGAGTTTTTGCCGATCGTCTTGTTATGTACGATAGGAACATGGGCGACGTCCAGTACGCTTTCCACGACGCGCGTGAGATGCGCCTGCCAGACGGCATCATAGGGAGCTAATGTAAAGTCGCGATTCTCCAATACGGGGAAAAGGTCTAGGGGAGGAGGCTCTCCTTCCAGCAGCTGCCGGGCCATGGGATAGACCCAGATCAGACCGATACGTTCGAGGACAGGATAAGAGCGGGTATCCGCGAACGCGGGGATAGGACGGCCCGGATGCGCGGGAATCTCTACGCAGCGGCCTTGACCGTCGAAGCTCCAGGCATGGTACGCGCACTGCAGCAGTCCGCCCTCGCAGCGGCCCAGCGACAGATCGGCTCCACGGTGCGGGCAGTAGGCATGGAGGGCCTGCAAAGCTCCGTTTTGATCGCGAAATAAGACAAGATCCCGCCCCAGCAGCCGTTTTTTAATCGGCTCTCGCTTAACTTCCTTCGACCAGCCTACGGCATACCAGGTGCAGGGAAAGACTTCGTGGTCCTCCTTGCGGCTTGGACGGTACGATTCGTTAATCAACCTTGATCTCCCCCTTATCCGGTTATCCGTTACCGTTACTAATGTAACCCCATGAATATACAGTAATTCACCTGAATGAATAGAAGAAAAACATAGATCGCGTTATTCTTAGTGATATGGAGAGCGACGGAAAACAAAAGGGAAATGTGTCTATATCAAAAAGGGAGGAAAACGAATGAATGAGGACAAGGAGCTCGTAAAGGCGGCGCTGCTTGGAGACTGGGAGGCTTTCGGCGCTATCGTCCGCAAGTATGCAAACGTCCTGCATGCCGTCGCCTACGAAGTCGTTCGGGATTATCATATCGCGCAGGATATAGCTCAAGAAGCTTTTCTCAAGGCGCACCTGAACCTGCATACCCTTCAGAACCCTGATAGACTGGGAAGCTGGCTGTACGCCATAACCAAGCGATTGAGCCTAAACACATGGCGAACCCCACGAGCCTATACTTCACTCGAGGAGACGCTTCATGTCCCTAGCGGCCAGTCGGTCGAGGAGATGGTTCTGCAACGCGAGTTAAGAAGAAAGGTTCTCGATGCGCTAAACGTCCTGAATGAGCCGCAGCGACATGCCGCGACGCTTTATTATTTGGGTGGCTTTAGCATAAAAGAAACCGCCGATATGCTGGATATTTCGATCGATGCTGCGGAGAGCAGAATCAGAAGGTCAAAGAAATCGCTAAAAAAGGAGTTGTTCGAGAGAATGGACGGCTTTGAACGAAGCATGGAACGAGAGGTTATGCGTGCGATCGTTCCGCGTATCGCTACGATTGAGATTCCGGTGTCCGATCTGCGCAGAGCGGTTGACTGGTACAGCAGCATGCTCGGGGCAAAGCCCCAAGGGCCGTGGAATGACGAAGGGACCTCGGCGATGCTGCACTTCCAGGGCGGCTCAGGAGCGATAGGAGTTCCTTCCATTTATTTGGTTCAGACCGAAGACACCCGCCGATTAACATTTACGAATACGCAGTATGGCTATATTCAAAGCATCATTGACCTTTATACGCCTGATCTTAAAGGATATTATCATTTTCTGAAAGACCAGGGCGTTGATGTCAACGAGATCGATTGGGAGCGCGAACCGGGCCGCCAGGGCTTCGGGTTTCGGGACTGTGACGGCAATTCATTCGGAGCCTGCCATGTTAAGCTCACGGGTCAGGGGACGGAGCGTACCGACGTTCCAGAGGCCCATCCGTTCGTATGGCGTGTGGCCGGCATAGAGATCCCGGTGAGAAACTTGAGCAAAGCTATAGCCTGGTACACCGAAACCTTCGGGATGAAGGTTCTTGGCGAACCGAGGGAAGAGTGGACTACGGCCATGCTTTATCTTGACGGAGGCGAGCGGCTGGGAGTACCGAACCTTTACTTGGTTGAACTTGTAGACGATCAGCCGCTGGCCTTCGTGAACACGCATACGAAGAGGACTCATAGCGTAATAGATTTCTATTCGCCTGATGTCGAGCTGATGCTAACCGGGCTGCGTACCCGGGGAGTGAGGATGAACGGGGAAAGCGGATTTTTCGATCCCGATGGCAATTCCCTGGCTGTCTGCAGCGCTGTTCATCAGGGACAGGTGAGGGCCGTCAAGGCCTAAGGCCTCGGGTCTCGGCATAGCCCCGGGAATCCTTCCTGCTGCATGCGCTATCCTGGCTTAAAAAGGGTATAATAAAGATCAAGATTACCCTATGATTCTAATGGAGATACCATGACAACGAGGAGGGAACTCATGGAACCAGGATGGAACCTAGACAACAGCTATGCCCGCCTGCCGGAGATTTTCTATACCAGACTCGAACCGGCGCCTGTACGTTCGCCGGAGCTGATCGTTCTCAATGAGCCTTTGGCCGCCTCATTGGGGTTGAACGCCGAGGCGTTAAGAAGCGAATCCGGCGTAGAGGTGTTTGCCGGCAACCGGATTCCCGAAGGCGCTTCGCCGCTTGCTCAGGCTTATGCCGGGCATCAATTCGGGCATTTTACCATGCTGGGGGACGGCCGGGCTCTTCTGCTCGGCGAGCAGCTTACCCCCCAAGGCAGTCGAGTCGACATTCAGCTTAAGGGCTCAGGCAGGACGCCTTATTCCCGCCGCGGCGACGGCCGGGCGGCTCTAGGACCGATGCTGCGCGAATACATCATCAGCGAAGCCATGCATGCGCTTGGTATTCCTACGACCCGAAGTCTGGCCGTAGCGGCTACCGGAGAGTCCATTCTTCGGGAGAGCGAACAGCCGGGGGCCGTGCTGACTCGCGTGGCAGCGAGTCATCTGCGAGTCGGTACTTTTCAATACGCGGCGAATTGGGGGACGGTCGAGGATCTGCGGACACTTGCCGATTATGCGCTCCAGCGTCACTTTCCTGATGCTGAAGACGGTCAGAACCGCTATCTTAGCCTGCTTCAGGAAGTGATTAAGCGTCAAGCCCCGCTGATCGCCAAGTGGCAGCTCGTAGGCTTTATTCACGGGGTGATGAATACCGATAACATGGCCATTAGCGGGGAAACGATAGATTATGGTCCTTGCGCGTTCATGGATGCCTACGATCCGGCCACAGTTTTCAGCTCGATCGACACGCAAGGCCGCTATGCGTACGGGAATCAGCCGGGCATCGCCGGTTGGAATCTCGCCAGGCTGGCGGAAGCTCTGCTGCCGCTGCTGCATGAGGATGAGGAGCAGGCTATCTCCTTGGCGGAGGAGGCGCTCGCCGGCTTTAGCGAGCAGTACCGGAGCCACTGGCTTACGGGCATGAGGGCCAAGCTGGGGATATCGAATGAGGAGCCGGAAGATGAGGCCCTTATCGAAGACCTGCTGCAGCAGATGCAGACCCATCAAGCGGACTTTACCAATACCTTCCGCGCCTTGACCTTCGATAAGGCCGGGGATACGGCGCTGTCCGGGAGTCCGAAGTTCGCTCAGTGGCTTGAGCGCTGGCAGGCTAGACGAGGCAGGCAGGAGGAATCGAAGGACGCCTCGCATCAGTTGATGCGCCGCAGCAATCCCTCCGTTATTCCGCGGAATCACCGGGTAGAAGCCGCACTGGAAGCGGCTGTAGATCACGGCGACTACCGTGTGATGGAACAGTTGCTTGCCGTCCTGTCAGATCCCTTCGCGCACACCGCAGAGCAAGAGGATTACTGCACGGTGCCTGAGCCATCAGGCCGACCTTACCGTACCTACTGCGGCACCTAGGAATGAAAACCGGCCTCCAGGCCGGTTTCTTTAGAGGCAGAGGTTTCCCGGGCAGACGTCATAGAGAATCAAGTGCGAGGAAAGGAGAGCGGCCGGTGATAACCCGGCTGCTTTTTGCTTTTCAGGCGAAGCAGCTTCCTTGCCTCCTTTACAACTTTATTACATCAGCATGCTATGCTTAGGGGGAGGTGATCCTGGTGGCAGCTATCCTAATTGTCGAAGATGAAATTCCCATTCATGAGTTGATCAGGAGAAGTCTGGAAGCGGTTGGACATACTTGTGTGTCCGTCTTTGACGGAAAGGCAGCGATCCGAGAGCTGTCGCAGCATGAGGTGGATCTCGTCTTGCTGGACATCATGCTCCCGGAAGTCGACGGATATGAGGTTTTTCAGCAAATAAAGGGGACGCCTACTATATTCCTTACAGCGAGGAGCAGCTTATCCGATAAAGTGAAGGGCTTGACTCTCGGCGCAGATGATTATTTGGTCAAGCCGTTCGAGATGCTGGAGCTGCTGGCCCGGGTGGATGCGGTATTAAGGCGTACCAAGAAGGAAAGCCGGGAGTTCGAGCTGGATGGGGTCAAGATCGATTTCGAAAGCAGACAAGTATTTCTGCATGCAGCTCCGGTAGAATGTACGCCCAAGGAATTCGATCTGCTCGAGGTATTGGTGAAAAATCGCAATATTGCCCTGTCCCGCGATAAGCTGTTAGAGCTTGCCTGGGGCTATGACTATGTGGGGGATACGAGGACAGTCGATGTTCATATTCAAAAGCTTAGAAAGAAGCTGGAGATGGAAGGCGTCATCAAAACGGTCTATAAAATGGGGTACCGTCTGGAGGTGTAGAGGTGAAGGCACGGACCTTTTTGCTCACCTTTATTCTATTCCTGTTGTTCTTTTATTGCGGAATCTTGCTGGCTTCGGCGGTGACGCTCAAAAGCAATCTGAATAGCTCGAAGGATCGCAGTCTCCGGGAGCATTACTTTATCGCGTCGTCGTATGCGAAGGATCTCGACGCCCTGGAGAAAAGAGGAACTTCGGTAGATGACGGAGTCCGATCGCTGTATCGTTCCTACTTTGATTTCTATAGCAAGCAAAACGTGATCCTGACCGTGTCCAGGGACGGTCGGCGGCTGTATGCAGATATCATGGGCGGGTCTGTTGCGGTCCCCCAAGCTCCCCGTACGCCTAAGACGAGCGAGCGTCTCGTGTCGATGGACAAGCTTGAGGATAAGGAATACATCAGCGTAGTAGGCGCTCTGCCGGCGCCCTACGACGGTTACACGCTGGCCTACTATTACGATGTAGCCGACATTATTTCTTCGTGGAATCGAATGACGGTCGTTCTGTTTGTATATGGCATGCTGTTCTGCGGTCTGCTTGCGGTCTGCCTGCTCCTGGTCTTGAATCGCGTGTTCAAGCCGCTTCAGCAAATTTCCGCTGCTTCCAAAAGCATCGCCCAGGGACAATACGAGAACCGGATTGAGGTCAAGGGCCGTGACGAGCTGGCCGAGATGGCGGGGAGCTTCAACCACATGGCGCAGGAAATTCAGAGCCAGGTCCAGCAGCTGGCAGCCGCGGCGGAGCAAAAGCAGCAATTTGTAGATAACCTGGCACATGAGCTGCGTACCCCGCTCACCTCTATATACGGATATGCGGAATACATCCAGAAGGTCGTTCGCACGGAAGAGGACAAGCTGTTTGCGACCCGACACATTATGTCCGAGAGCCGCAGACTTCAGAATATCGCTTACCGGTTGCTGGATATGGCCACCCTGCGCGGAAACAAGCTGGAGCGCAGCCTAGTGCGGATGGGAGAGCTGATGCACGGGGTCGAGCAGACGTTGTCCATGAAGGCGGCCGGGCAACCTGTTCGGATTACTTATGACAGCCGCTTCGATACGCTGCTTTGCGATCCCGATCTCATGCACATTCTGCTCGTGAACCTGATCGAGAACGCGATGAAAGCTTGCGGTCCGGGCGGAGTCATCAAGCTGACCGCAGGGCTTGAGAAGGGACAGAAGGTGATCTCTGTCCAGGATAACGGGAAGGGCATCTCCCGGGAGCATCTCGCTCATCTTACCGAGGCCTTCTATCGGGTAGACCCTTCGCGCAGCCGCTCTGGCGGCGGATCCGGATTAGGACTGACGCTTTGCAAGCAGATCGCCGAGCATCACGACGCCGAGCTGAGCTTTATCTCAGAGCCGGGTCAAGGCACAACTGCCCAATTAACTTTTACAAGTCCATCATAACTTGGTGATCATTCGATAACCTTGCCTTTGTATACTTACAGCTGTGATCGCATCATACCCTGAATGAACAAAGGAGATGGAATGAGATGGGCCTGGATAGAGGAAATGAGATGAAAACCATCGTGCTCGGGTCTGTAGCGGCCATAGCGGCTGCTACCTTGGTATTCGGCGTACTCAGCCAAACGGTAAAAGGGGCCGAATCGGCTAAAACGCAAGCCGTCCCTACTCGTTACAGTATTCCTTATACGGGAGCCGGAAACAGTGACTTGCCTCCGGATTATGTGAAGAAGGAGTACCAGGTCAAGCTTGTCGGCAAGGATCAGCCAACGGTGAATGATTTGAAGCTGGAAGAGGCTGCAGAGCTGGCCGCTCAGCAACTGTGGCGGGTTTTCGCGGTCGATCTGAGCGACCGGACGCTGGAGATGACCTACAACCCGGCGAGCACGACACAGCAGCGCGCGATCTGGAGCGTCGCCGTCAAGATTAGCGATACGTTATTGTACGAGTATGCTCTGGATGCCGTGACCGGAGAGCATCACTTGGTGGCGAAGCGGATCTACCATCATGCAGACATCCCTGAGGGCATGGACAAGAGCCTGATTACGAACCATGAAGAGTACCAAGCACTGGCGAAAAAAGCGGCGGAGGCCTATCGATTGGTATCGGACAAGGTGGCAGCCGTGGAATATATTTCGCAAGGCTATCAGGAGGATCGGGCGGGGGCGAAGAACTCGTCAATTACCCTCCAGGTGAAGTCGGATAAGGGAGAGGTTGCCCAGCTCTCCTTCTCCCGGTATAACCAGGAGCTGCTCGCCGTGGAGTTCAGCAGCTGGCTGAAAGAGGCCGAGGCGTATCAAGTGCCGGGAGAGCCGGAATTGAAGGCGCTCGACTTGGCGGAGCAGAGGGTAAGGGAGCGGACGCCGGACCTGCTTTTTGATGAGAAGACTCTTAAGGAAGTCCGAGAGAGCGG
Organism: Paenibacillus puerhi; assembly: GCF_009846885.1. Classification (GTDB taxonomy): domain Bacteria; phylum Bacillota; class Bacilli; order Paenibacillales; family NBRC-103111; genus Paenibacillus_G; species Paenibacillus_G puerhi. Next base: position 251,664 of record NZ_WUWM01000004.1, on the reverse strand, counting down.
CAAGCCTATACTTATAGAGAAGTAAGCAGCACTAGCGCAGCAGCGGCAGCCGGGACAGCTTGACTAGGTCCCGGCTTCTTCGTGCCTGACGGCGACTTGTTGTATACTGAAGATAAAAACTTCAGGTGATAGGATGAACAAAATAACCATTGGCATATTTGCTCATGTCGATGCGGGGAAAACGACGTTCGCCGAGCAGCTGCTTTACCATACGCGCAGCATTCGGGAGCGGGGCAGAGTCGATCATAAGGACGCCTACCTCGACAGCCATGACATCGAACGGGCAAGAGGGATCACCGTGTTTGCAGACCAGGCCGTCATGTCGTACAAGGGCTCGACCTACTATTTGATTGATACGCCGGGCCATGTCGATTTCTCGCCGGAGATGGAGCGGGCGGTCCGGGTGATGGATTATGCGATCCTCCTGATTAGCGCGGTGGAGGGCATACAGGGGCATACCGAGACGGTCTGGCAGCTGCTGCACAAGCATCGTATCCCGACCTTTTTCTTTATCAATAAGACGGACCGGGCCGGTGCGGAAGCAGACCGAGTGCTGGAGGACATTCGCCTGCATCTGACAGAGGATGCCTGCGGGCTGACCGGAAGCCTGGCGGACGGGGTCGTCGGGGAAGCCTTGATAGAGAGCGTGGCGGAGCGGGACGAGCAGCTGCTGGAAACGTTCCTGACGGGAGAGGGGGACAATACCTTCTGGCTGCGTGCGCTGCAGGCTCAGATTCGCGGCCATCAGCTTTTTCCTTGCGCCAGCGGTTCTGCTCTGCAAGATGTCGGCGTTAGCGAATTTCTGGATCAGCTGCATCTGCTGACAACAGAGGCTTATGACGAGCAAGCGCCATTCGGCGGACGCATCTATAAAATTCGCCACGATGCTAACGGCGTGCGAATGACCTATATCAAAGCGTTAAGCGGCACGTTAAAGGTGCGCGACGAGCTGTGCTACTCCAGCTCCAGCGGGGATATTCCCTTATGCGAAAAGGTGACGCGGCTGCTCATCGTTAACGGAAGCAAGTCGCACGCGGTTGATCAAGTTTCGGCAGGCGATTTGTTCGCTGTCATCGGGCTCTCGGAGCCGGAGGCCGGTCAAGGAGTGGGCATCTATGTGGACAGCCTGGTCTACGAGATGGTGCCGACGTTGAAGTCGAAGGTCAGCTTCGCAGATTCTCTGAGCGTGAAGGAGGTATGGAAGGCCTTCCAGGTGCTGGACGCGGAAGATCCGTCATTGAATGTGTTGTGGGAGGAAAGCCTGCAGGAGCTTCACATCCACGTCATGGGTCTTATTCAGCTCGAAGTGCTGGAGCAGCTTGTGAAGGATCGGTTCCAGCTGGAGGTTTCCTTCGGCCCTCCGGAGATTTTGTACAAAGAAACGATCGTATCCGCCGTGAACGGCTATGGACACTTCGAGCCGCTAAGGCATTATGCGGAGGTCCATTTGCGTCTGGAGCCGGGTGAGCGAGGCAGCGGGATTTCGTACGTGAACGCTTGCCACGCCCATGATCTAAGCGTCGGGCATCAGAACCTGATCAAGACGCATCTCTTTGAGCGGGACCACCATGGCTTATTAACGGGGATGCCCATTACCGATATCCGGATTACGTTGTTAAAGGGAGGCGCTCATCATGAGCATACGCATGGCGGGGATTTTCGCGAAGCGGCCTTTCGCGCGTTAAGACAAGGGCTGGAGAAGGCGGACAACGTGCTGCTTGAGCCGTATTATCAGTTTAAAATCAAAGTGGAGCTTGACTACATCGGAAGGGTGTTATCGGATATCCAGCAGGCCCATGGACAGTTTGAGCCGCCGCAAACTACAGCTGCCCATGCCGTCATTACAGGCAAAGTTCCGGTGGCAACCTTCATGAGCTACAGCACCGAGCTGGCTTCCTTCACCCATGGCAAGGGCGTCCTGCAGCTTGTCTTCGCCGGCTACGACCGCTGTCATAACGAGCAAGAGGTGATCGAACGAAAGGGCTATAGGAAGGACGCGGATCCTTTATACACGTCCTCCTCGATTTTCTGTGCGAAGGGTCATGGTTATACGGTGGCTTGGGAGGAGGCGGAAGCGAAGATGCATCTGCTATAGCCCGGAAGAAGCGGGAGCCGTAAGCTTACGGCTCATAACGCTGCTCCAGCTGCACTAGCTTGCGATCGAGGAAAAAGTTGGCGAACGGGACAAAAGCGGCTGCAGCTGCGAGTACGCTCCAAATCAAATTCCAGCGTACCTTCAAGGTTACGTAAAGGATGCACAGGATATAAGCGGCAAAGATTCCCCCGTGTATGGTTCCTACAATGCGGACCGCTTCAGGGATCCCAAGCCCATACTTCAGAGGCATAGCGATAAATAACAGTACCAGCAGCGAGAGCCCGTCACAAATCCCGGCAAAACGAAGCTTTCCAATCGACGTCTTTAACATAATGTCTCCTTCATAGGCAATATGAAACTCGATAGCTAGTTCCAATTATAGTATGGTAAATGAAAGATTCAAAGTTTGTGTCTCTCCTACGACAGACAAGGCGGTGTTCATGTTGGGCAAACCCATAACCTTTAGCATAATAGGCGGCGGGGGATTTCGTGCGCAGTATTATTTGAGGATTGCACAGGCTCTCCCCGAGCAATTTCGGGTTAGCGGAATGGTCGTCCGTGACGAAACGAAGGGCAGATCCATGGAGGCTTTATGGCAGGTGGCAACCTATCGGACACTGGAGCAGCTCCTGGACAAGGAGCAGCCGGATTTCGTTGTCCTGTCCATTAATCCCTCGTCAGCTATGGATGAAATGCTGGAGCTGGCGGAACGGGGAGTTCCCGTTCTGGCGGAAACTCCGCCGGCCCCTCATCTTGACGGTCTGCTTGGGCTCCACGACAGGCTCACCCTTCAAGGGGCGCGTATTCAGATCGCCGAGCAATATCAGTTTCATCCGGTACAGGAAGCCCGCCAAGCCATCATCAAGTCTGGTCGGTTAGGCAGCGTTAATCAAGTGACCGTGTCTATCTCTCACTTGTATCATGCGGTCAGCCTGATCCGGAAGATGCTGGGGGTACAATTCGAGAACGTAAGTATCCGCGGGATGAAATTCGAGTCCGATTGGGTGGCCGGCCCGAATCGGAGCGGTCCGCCGACGGAAGATCGATTAATCAAGTCAGAGAGAGCCTTAGCCTGGTTGGATTTTGGCGATAAGCTGGGGATCTACGACTTCACCAAGGATCAGCACCGGTCATGGACGCGATCGAACCATCTCTGTATCCGGGGTGAGCGGGGGGAAATATTCGATAACCGGATCAGCATACAGGACCCATCCTGCACGCAGATCCAACTGGAATTAAAGCGGATCAACAAAGGCGAGTATGAAAACGCGGAGGGCTATTTCCTTAAAGGAATAATGGCAGGAGAACGCTGGGTATATGAAAATCCGTTTATGCCTGCAAGGTTATACGACGATGAAATCGCGATAGCGGCTTGTTTGCAAAAGATGGCGGTCTATGCCGCGGGCGGCCCCGAGTTCTATGGTCTCCCGGATGCGTCGCAGGATCACTATATCGGGATGCTGATGGAGCAGGCGATAAGAACCGGAGAGACGGTCGTATCGGCTCGCCAGCCATGGGCGGAGATGAGGGCTTGATGCCATAGGGAGCGTACCTCTCTGTGTTAGCACCAAGTCCTGAGTTTATAGGAGGCTCATCCTTGTTTCCCCAATCTTTGTTTATACTCCTTGGGGGTCAGCCCGTAAGTTTTGCAGAACACTTTGGTAAAGTATTTGGAATCGCTGTAGCCGACGTGCAGGCCAATGTCATATATGCGTAACAGCGGGTCTTTTAGCAGCTCGCATGCTTTCTCCATACGCAGATTCGTTAAGTAGGCAATGAAAGAATGGCCGGTTATCGTTTTGAATAATTGCCCAAAGTAATGAGGGGTGAGATGGGCTTCTTCCGCAGCCTCCTTCAAGGTGACCGGCCTGTGAAGATTCGACTTCATGTAGGCGATAGCTTTAGTAACGATAAGCTCATGATAGGTGGCGGGGACATCGTCCTCCACGGAGGACGAAGCGTCATGGGCAGACTCGCGGCGCTCCTCGTCAGCTATTATCCCGTCGATGATCGCTAGCAGCTCATCCGTATCGATCGGCTTCAGCACATAGCCTCTTGCCTGATATTTCAAAGCGGTACGGGCGTAGGAGAATTCCTCGTAGCCGCTGATGATCACAACCTGAATATCCGGATTCGAGGCATACAGCTGCTGAAGAAGCTCCAGACCATCCATGTCAGGCATGCGGATATCGGTGATGACCAGATCGACAGGCTCGCGATCGATCCAGGCTAAAGCTTCCCGGCCGGTAGCCGCTGTCCCTACGACCTCGATGTTTCGCTCGCCCCATTCTTCCATGGAGCTGATACTGTCGGATATGAGCCATTCATCATCGACGATCAACAGCTTATGTTGTTTCATGCTCAGCCCTCCTTGGCAATTTGATCGTAACGACCGTACCTTGATCGGGATGGCTGTCTAGGTGAAGCCCGTACGAAGGGCCGAATTGAAGCCGGATTCGGGATTGCACATTAAACAGCCCGACTTTGCTTTTATATTTGGACAAGTCCTCCGAGTGATATTCCAGGTTGGTCCGCACTTCCTCGAGCAAGGCGGCAGGAATGCCATTGCCGTGGTCCCGGACCTGCAGATACACATCCTCGTCCTCCTGCCAGCCTCTTATTTCAATCTTCCCGCATGCGCTCCTCCGGTCCAAGCCGTGTATAATCGCATTCTCTACAATAGGTTGAAGAATCCATTTCATGGTGTATAAGTGAAGCACTTCTTCGTCGACGTCTACCTGATATTCCAAAAACCCCGGCATCCTTAGCTTATGAATCTCCAGGTAATACCGGATGTATTCCAGTTCCTTGTCCAGCGGAATAAATTCTTCGAACGTACCGATATTGACCCGGAATAATTTGCCGAGCAGCACGATCATCCGGCTGATTTCATGTTCTTTCTTTTTCCGCGCCAGAGAGTTGATCGACTCCAAGGTGTTGTACAGAAAGTGAGGGTTGATCTGCCATTGCAGGGCGGTAATCTCGGCCCGGCGTTTTTCATTCTGTTCTTTGTAGACCATGTCGATCAGCTCTTTAAGTTTATCTACCATTTGATTGAAACCATAGGAAAGAGCGCCGAGCTCATCCTTGCGTTGGAGGGAAAATTGCATCGTAAAATCGCCCCGACCCACGCTCCGCATATAAGTCAGCAGCTGCTTGATCGGTTCGGATATTCGCCTGGATATGAGCCACGAAGCATACAAACAGACCAGGACGCTTACTAAGATGAGAAGGCTGGCCAGTGTCTGGAGATTCCGAATCGGGCGGTAGAGTTCCTCTTCGGGGAAATAAGTCGTGATGGTCCAATCGGTTATCTCGTCATGACGCTGCAGGGTCAAATACGTTTTACCTGCGTTCGTGATCTTGTTCATGGGGCCGCTGCTTGTCTGCATGCGGTCAGCCGCAGTCCATGTCGGAGAGGCTGAAGGATACAGCACATTCCCATCGCGGTCGGTTACTGTCATTCCCGCGGCTGCAAGGCTCGGATCGTTACCGGGCGTGTAGCCGCTCCCGAATAAGCTGTCAAAGACAGTCGGTTTAAAATCAATGATCATGATTCCTTTGAAGTTCAGGTCATTGCTGTATAGGCGCTGGACATAGGAAAACACGCGCTGATTTCCTTTTTCCGCACTGTAAGGCCGGTCATGAACGGATGTGAGGTACGGGGCATAGGTAAGGCTCATGATGTCGGGCATCCAACGGAACGAGTTAAAGTCGGCATGATCTCGATTCAAGGGGTAGCCGTAGCTGTACACATAACCGAAATCACTGACCAGCGTAATGCCGACATTTTCGGGACGGATCGCTTGTATGCTGTCAAATAAAGGGTCGAGCTTAAAGAAAAACGTTAAATAGGTGTCCGCATCCCGGTTCTTCAAATAGTCCGAAACGGTGGCATTGTTCGATATCAATTGCTTCATCCGCTGCAGGTCGTTCATGTATAAGGATATGGTCTTAACCTTCTGCTCCATGCTCGAAGTGGCGCCTTGATCCAGCTTAGCTGTTAAGGCTTCGGCAAAGTAATGGTACGTCAGCCAGCTGGACAAGATAAGGGGGATGACCGAAAGCGCCAGAAAGGAAGCCAGCAGTTTATAAAAGATGGAACGAACATTCGAGCTCATGATAAGCTTCCTCTCCTTTCCCACTGTTTGTACACCTTTTCCCCCGTTTTGACTCATTTTATTAACCGTGAAAGCGGTTTATATTTATACCAAGCCGGCGCTACTAACAAGGGGAGTTGAATGAAATGAAATGGAGAAACCAATTATTCATCAGTCTAGCCATGACCATACCGCTTATCGTATCGGGCTGCCAATCGCCTACCGGTTCCACAGCCAGCAAAGGAGATGCCGGTGAGAAGAAGGAAGCTGTCGCCGCGAATCAGGGTAAAGTGCTCAAACTTATGATTCCTAATTATTTCAACGATATTGAAAAAAAGCAATGGATGAATGTGGTTGCCAAATTTCAAGAATTGAACCCCGACATCAAGATCGATCTGACCACAGGAGATATGCAGGTGGAGAACGGAAAGCTCACCACGATGCTGCAATCGGGAGTTACTCCCCCTGACGCTCTGCTTATCAATGCAGGGGCCGGCCGGGTCAAAATTTTGGCCGATGCGAACCTGATCCAGCCGATGAATGAGGCCTATAAGCAAAATAATTGGCAGGATAAAATTAAGCCGTTTGCGTACAATCTCGTGTCCGGTAATGACAAGGTATACGAATTGCCTCATTCGATGGACGCCATGCAGGTATATTACCATAAAGATATATTTGAAAAACAGGGCATTCAAGTACCGACAACCAAAGATGAATTCATGACAGCGCTTAGCAAGCTGAAGGCGGCGGGGATTGCCCCTATCGCAGTCGGAGCGCGTGACCGGTTCCCGATCAGCTGGATGTTCTCGACCATGCTGGAATCGGCGGCGGGACGCCAAGCCATGGAGCAAACGTTGTATGGAGACGGGAAATGGAACAGTCCCGAAATCACCAAAACGATCGAGATGCTGGCCGATTGGGTGAAGAATGGCTATATTTCCAAAGACTCCATCTCGCTGACTGCCGCTGACGCCAAATTCTCCTTCCTGAACAAAAAGACGGCGATGGCATTCTATAGCTCGCAAATTATTGTGGATGCGGTCGAAAACAAGGTCGAAGACAACCTAGGCACGTTTACGCTGCCTTCCTTCATTGAGGGTCAAACCTCCGCTCCGGCCAGCGGTCTCGGCACGACATGGGTTATTCCGGCGAAAGCGGAGCATACGGATTTGGCGATGACCTGGATGAACTTCGTTCTATCCGCCGACTTCAGCAAAGTCGTGCTCTCGGACCCGTCCTATAACTATATTCTCGTCTCGAAGAACGCCGCTTCCCAAGAGCCGGCGGGCCAATTGCTGAAGCAAGTGATGAAAGCGGTTGAACAAGGCTCGGGCTATAATCCTGCCGTGTTCATCGGCCCGGAAACCAAGGAAGCCTACTTCCAGAATCTCCAAGGCATTGTCGGAGGCTTGACGACGCCTAAGGAGGCTGCCGATAAGATTCAGGCAGGCAAAGACAAGGATACCGCAGCCGGCTATAAAATAACGAAAAAATAAGGTTCTTTCGTTCGGGGCTCGAAGCGCCGGGAGATGAACGCCCGGATAGGATAGGCCGTATCCCGGGTCCCGGGCCCCGAGCTTAAAGACAGGAGGGAATGCAATGATGAGCAAAACGGCGGCTGCGCCGGAACTGGCTGCTCATGCAAGAGCCGGTCACCGGCGAGCGAGAAGCAGAAAAAAGTGGTTGGTTTACGCTTCCTTTCTGATGCCTTCATTTTTGCTGTATGGGATCTTCCTGCTATGGCCCGTGATTCAGGCCGTGCAGCTTAGCTTATTTGATTGGGATGGTTCCTCCTCGACGATGACCTTCGTCGGTATGGGCAACTATACCCGTCTCGCCGAGGATCCGATTTTCTTGAAAGGGCTGTCCCATAACTTCATATGGGTGCTGCTCAGTCTTATCCTGGTGGTGATCCCGACCTTACTTTTGGCCATTCTCATCAGTAAGGTGAAGAAGGGGAAGCTGCTTTTCCGGGCGGGCTTTTATTTGCCGTCCGTGCTTTCCCTTGCCGTTATCGGGGTGCTTTGGTCGAAGATTTACGATCCGAACGCCGGGCCGATCAACGAAGTTTTGCGAAAGCTTGGTCTGGAGAGCTTGACGCATAACTGGCTGGGCGAGCCGCTCACCGTGCTGCCGGCCCTGGTCGTGGCCAGCACGTGGGCCTTCTACGGGCTCTACATGATTCTGTACTTGGCCGGCCTGCAGAATGTCGACTATTCGGTTTATGAAGCGGCGGATATTGACGGAGCCGGACCTATCGGCAAGTTTTGGCACATTACCGTTCCGAGCTTGAGCAATACGATCAATGTCGTGGTCAGTATGGTCGTTATTTATGCCTTCAAAGGATTTGCCATCGTCTGGATCATGACCCAGGGCGGACCCTTCTACATGAGCGAGATCGTGCCGACCTACGTGTACAAAGCGGCATTCAGCATGAATAAAGTCGGCTATGCGACAGCGGGCAGTCTGGTCCTCGGGATCATCGTCATGAGCTTTACCTTTCTGTTTAACTACTTGAGGGAAAAGAGGGAATAAGCATGCGATCCGGGTGGAGTATACAGAGAAACTCTCAGCTGATTCTTTTGATTTTTTTGACACTCCTGCTCCTGCTTACGATCGCCCCTATTTTCTGGGCAGTACTAGGGAGCTTCAAATCGAATTTTGAGATCGTCAATCATCCGTTTTCCTTGCCGTCTTCGTGGAAATGGGACAATTTTATCGGGGCGTGGGAGCTGGGGAATTTCAAAGCCTATTTTCTGAACAGTGCCTTTATTACGGTTTTGGGCATGATTTTGGTAGGGCTTGTCGCTTGTCCCGCTGGGTATGCGTTTGCCCATTTTTCTTTCAAAGGCCGAGACTTTCTTTTCTATTTGTTTTTGATAGGGATGCAGCTGCCTGTGCAGGCGGTGATCATTCCGGTTTTCTACCAACTGAAGGCGATGGGGCTTGTCGACAGTCTGCTCGGAGTAACGCTGGTATCCGCAGCCGAGGCTCTGCCGTTCTCGATCTTTCTGATGCGCAACACCTTTAAGGATGTGCCCAAGGAGCTGCGCGAATCCGCGTGGGTGGACGGCGCGACGGAGTGGCGAACGTATCTTTCGATCATGCTGCCGCTGGCCAAGCCGGGCGTGGTGGCGCTGCTAGTTTTTACCTTCATGAACATCTGGAACGATTTTCTTACTCCGTTGGTTCTTCTCATATCCAATGAAAACTTTACGCTTTCCTTGGGGCTGTATTCGTTTACCGGGGAGAACGCAACCAACTTTTCGCTTATATTTGCCGGGACGGTCATCAGCATGATCCCAAGTATCGTGGTGTATCTGATTTTCCAGCGCCAGTTTATTGAAGGCATGTCGGCCGGTTCCGTTAAATAAGGACTTGAAGGTGAACGAAATATGTAGAGCTGGGGAGAGGACAAACTATGGCTACAATCAAAGAACTGACTATTTTATATACGAATGATTTTCATGCTCAGGATAAACCCGTCAGAGCGACCTGGGTGGAGGGCAGTCCGATGATGGGAGGCGCCGCTTATCTGGCGAGCTATGTGAAGAAGATACGAGCTTCGGAGGAGAATGTGATCCTGCTCGATGCAGGAGATATCCTGACAGGTCCTCCGATCAGCACGCTTACGGAAGGCGAAGCTCCGGTCGACCTGTTCAGCTGTATCGGTTACGACGCGGTGGCGATCGGGAATCATGAATTTGACCATGGATGGCAAAAGACGAAGCAGCTTCTGTATCAGGCTAGATTTCCGTTTCTGTCGGCCAATATTTTTTATAAAAACACGAATATCCTGTTTGCCAAGCCTTACGAGATTCTGGAAGCGGGCGATGTGAAGGTCGGGGTGATCGGCATCCACGGGAAGAAAGCGGGCTATGAAACCATTTCGCTGGATCAGATTACCGAACTGGAATTCAGAAGCCAGGAGTCCGTCCTTCAGGAATACGTTAATTTGCTGAAGCCGCATGTGGATTTGATCGTGGTGCTGGCGCATCAGGGGATTCCCGCCGAGCAAGGCACGGAAGACCGGGAAGTGGTCGTCGAAAGGGACTTTGAGGAAGACGTGCATATCATCAATCAGGTAGAAGGCATCGATGTGCTCATAGCGGGACACTGTCACAAGTCGATCGAGCAGCCTTATGTAGCGAAGAAGACCGGCACGCTGCTCATTTCTACCCGGGGACTCGGGACGGTGGTCGGATATTTGAACTTGAAGATTGATATGGATGCCAGAGCCATCGTGGATTATAACGCTCATCTGGAGCCGATCCTATCCGAGCAGATGGAGCCCGATCCCGAGCTTGAAGCCCGGGTCGCTTATTGGGACGACCGGCTGAAGGTGCTGATCGATCAGAAGATCGGTTACGCGACCGGCAACTTCACGAGAAATTATTTCGAGGAGTCGACACTCGGCAATCTGATTACCGATGCGGTAAGAAGCTACACGCATGCGGATGCTGCTTTTCAAGTCGGCGGCGGGTTAAGGGCGGATATCGTCAAGGGAGATATTACGTTCGGGGATGTGATGAACGTGATCCCGTTTAATTCGGAGATTCATAAGATAGACATGAGAGGGGACAACCTTCTCTATCTGCTGGAGCAGAGCGCCGCTATGACATCCGGAGTTCTACAGCAGTCGGGGGTGACTCTGGTTATCGACCCATCCCGTGACATCGGAGAACGGGTGATCGAAGCAACCATCAACGGAAGCAGGCTGGAGAAGGATCGGTATTACTGCGTGGCTGTGAATGCCTTTATGCTGGCGGGCGGGGATGGCTTCACCGGCTTCATGAAAGGGGAGAACATCCGGAACACGTACGTGATTGAAAGAGATATCGTCGTGGACTATATTAAAAAACAGGAGCAAATCGAGCCGCAGCTCAGCAACAGGCTGATCATTCAGGAGATGGCGGTTCATGCTGACTAATACCTTCAGGAGATGAGGCTCATGAAAAGGCCAAACATTGTGGTCATCGGAAGTTTAAATATGGATATCGTCATTGAAACGCAGCGTCCTCCTTCTATGGGGGAGACGGTTATGGGCACCGCGGTTCACTTTATTCCCGGGGGCAAGGGCGCCAATCAGGCGGTGGCTGTGTCGAGGCTGGGCGCCAGGACGACGATGCTCGGCGCGGTCGGAGACGATAGCTTCGGGGAGAGCCTGCTGACTTCTATGAAAAACAGCGGGGTAGAGGTGGATGCGGTACGAGTAGCTGAGGGCGTTCCGACCGGTATCGCTTCTATTCTTCTGGCCCAGGGGGATAATCAAATCGTTGTCGTTCCCGGCGCCAATGCCCATTGTTCGCCACAGATTATCGAGCAGCACGAGCGCGTCATCGCGCAGGCCGATGCGGTTCTCCTGCAGCTGGAGATTCCGCTGGATACCGTCTGCACGGCAGCGCAGCTCGCCAAGCGGCACGGCAAGCTAGTGATTCTCAACCCTGCGCCGGCAAGGGCGCTGCCCAAGGAACTGCTCGAGCTTACGGATTACATCACCCCCAATCGTTCAGAGCTTGGTTTACTTACCGGGATGGAAACCGATCACGGTCGATTGAACGAGGCGATGAGCCGCTTACAGGATATGGGACCCCGACAGGTCATCACTACGCTGGGGGCGGACGGATCGGCGTTCATGCGAGCGGATGGGGTCATGACGGCGGTCCCTTCCTACCAAGTGCCGGTGGTGGATACGACGGGAGCGGGAGATGCCTTCAACGGAGGGCTCGCTTTCGCTCTGGCCATGGGGAAGGAATTGGCCGAAGCGGTCCGGTTTGCCGCCAAGGTATCCGCACTCGCGGTTACCCGGCTGGGGGCTCAGGCCGGTATGCCCACCCTTGCAGAGGTGGAGGCCTTTGACGGGGCCATGCGGGAGACGCCGTGAATAAGGACGATAACAGAACGAGGAAGTGATCTTGTGGCCAACCAAGCCATAACCGCTAAGCGAAAAATCATACTGGATTGCGATCCGGGGCTTGATGACGCCATAGCCATTTTGCTGGCAGCGCGAAATCCGCACATCGAGCTGGTCGGCGTTACGATCGTCGCAGGCAACGTAGGATTGGATAAAACGACGCTCAATGCGCTCAAGGTTTGCGAGCTGGCCGGCTTGACCCATGTGCCGGTAGCCCGAGGTGCCGACCGGCCGCTTCTGCGGGAGCCGGTGGCCGCCGATTACGTTCATGGCGAATCGGGCATCGGCGGAGTCGTTCTTCCCGACCCGGTTAAAGCGAGTATCAACCGGCATGCCGTTGACTTCCTGATCGACACCCTGATGGAGTCGGATGGAGATATTACGCTTGTTCCTATCGGCCCGCTGACGAATATTGCATTGGCCATGCGCAAAGAGCCGCGGATCCTGTCCAAAATACAGGAAATCGTCATCATGGGCGGAGGAACGTTCGGCAATATCACGCCTTCAGCCGAATTCAATTTCTATGCGGACGCCGAAGCGGCGAGGGTGGTATTGGCCAGCGGCGCTCCGATTACGATGATCGGCTTGGATCTGACACATCAGGCGGTAGCGACAGAAGCCGTTAAAGAACGGATTGCTTCCCTGGACAATCACATATCGCGCTTTATATTGGAGCTATTAGGGTTTTATGAGGTTATATACAAGGAAAGGGGCTTGCCCGGAGCGGCTGTTCACGATCCTTGCTGCGTGGCGTACTGCATAGACCCTACACTCTTTACTACAAAGCTGCTGCGCGTCGATATTGAAACTCGGGGCGAGCTTTCGTATGGTATGTCCGTTATCGATACGTACGGCGTAACCGGCAAGCAGCCGAATGTGAGGGTGGCGCTCACTTTGGATCACGAGAGGTTCTGGTCGATGCTGACCGATACGATGAAGGAATATGCTTAAGGATGGAAGCCGCCGCATGAGCTGCGGCTTTTTGTCATTGGCAGGCGTCCTGGCCTGAAGCGACGGTTGGTGTCTACCTTCCGGGTCACTGTTTATACAGAGGGAGCCGGCGCTATGTTTATAGCGGCCTCAAGGCCGCAGGTAATCGATAAGAATTTTCTTGAGGAGCTGGAGCTGGAAGTCGGATGTCAGATCGGACTCGAGCAGAAGAATATTTTTTCGAAGGGATAGCTTTCTAGAAAAAAGTCCAAACGTGTTGAGAACGGTAGTTAAAGTATCTTGAACGGAGATATCGGAGCGAATGGATCCGTCCTCAAGGCCATTTTGAATGATAGTCAAGTATTCGCGGGCGATTTTGCGATTCAAGGCCTCAAAATCTTGTATACCCTCTAGCGGCTCCAAGGAATGGGAAGCATAGCTCTCGAAATCGACCATAAAGGTGATGCTAGGATTGTTGTGATCCTCGATAAAGAAATCGAATAAGCGTTCGAGCTTTTCAAGACAGGTCAGGGGCAGCCCGGCGATGGATTGAAATTGATGGAGGATCGGTTCGAGCAGCTTGTTGGCGACTGCGACGATTAGCCTTTCTTTCTTTGGAAAATACCGAAACAGGGTAGCAATGCCGATATTCGCGTCATTGGCGATATCCTGCATGGTGGTTTTTTCGATTCCCTTCAAAGTAAATACACGCTCGGCTGCTTCGACAATCGTGATTAACCTGCTCTGTTTGCCCTTCAATCTCTCTTGTTCATATCTTGATTTCGGATCCATAGGAGGATGACCCTTTCATTTCCGGTAGTATTGGTTGAATGATACGTATTATATCGGTCAACTTTGCCTTAAGCAAGCAAGAATTGTGTTCCATCTCAATGTGTGATATGATTTCTATCGTGATGATAGCAACTATATCATTTTTTTAACGCATGCAACTGCCATTCTATTATGCTGGAGGTGTCAGCGGCCTGGAACGACTGGGGCAGGCAAGGTTACGTCCGCTCACATATCGAATAAGAAACCGTACTTCCACTCATAATAGTCGGGGTGGATACCAAGGGAATGGATAAGAAAACAAGGGAGACATGCCATATGAGCCGTCTTACGAATAAAGTAGCGATAATTACAGGAGCAGGAAGCGGGATGGGGCGCGAAGAAGCGCTGTTGTTCGCAAGAGAGGGAGCAACAGTAGTAGCGACCGATATCAATGAAGCGGCCGTGCAAGCGGTCGTCAAGGAAATGGAAGGCATCGGCGGACAGGGAACAGCCTATGCGCATAATGTTGCTTCCGAAGAAGAGTGGATCCGGGTGGTAGCGGATACGATCGCGCGTTACGGCAAAATAGACGTTCTGGTTAACAATGCGGGAATTTCTCATGCCGCAGGGCTGCTGGAGACAACGATTGAACAGTGGAATAAAGTGATCCATATTAATCTGACGAGCACCTTCCTCGGCATGAAGCACGTTATCCCCCATATGATAGACAACCAGGGCGGCTCGATCATTAATATTTCCTCGATCGCCGGACTTACCGGCGGCAGCGGAGCAGGGGCCTATACCGCCTCCAAAGGCGGAGTCCGCATGCTGAGCAAGGCGGCAGCCGTTGATTTTGGCAAGCATCATATCCGTGTTAATTCGGTGCATCCCGGCTTTATCGAAACGCCGATGAGCACGGAGTTTGTGCAGAACAAACAAATGCTGCAATGGTTCTTATCCCAAACCGCTCTGCCAAGAGTCGGGAAAGCCTCCGAAGTGGCGGAAGCCGTCTTGTTCCTGGCTTCCGACGAATCCGCCTATATTACAGGTGTAGAGCTGCCTGTAGACGGCGGCGTTACGGCTAAATAACCAAACAAGAATTAAGCGGCATTTAAGAGGTGACTCCCGTATGAACAGGGGTCACCTTTTTCCATCCCACATCAAGGAACCGGCTTGATCACCTTGGACGGATTCCCGCCCACCACGACATTGTCTGGCACGTCTTTTGTGACGACCGCACCGGACGCTATTACGACGTTGTTGCCTATATTTACACCTGGGTTGATTACGGCTCGCCCGCCGATCCACACATTATGACCGATGGTCACCGGCTTGCCGTACTCCGCGCCAGATACTCTCTCCTCGGCATCAATAGGATGCGTGGCGGTGTAGATATGGACGCCGGGCGCTATGAAACAGTTGTCGCCGATCCGAATTTCGCAAACGTCCAGGAAGACACAATCGAAGTTCGCAAAGAAATTATCGCCAACATGGATATTATAGCCATAATCACACCGGAAGGTAGGCTCGATATACAAGTTCCTGCCCGTCGACCCAAACAGCATTTTGAGTAGCTTCGTGCGATGCTCGAATTCCGTCTCGAGCGTGTCGTTGAAGAGCCGGGTAAGCTTGCGAGCATTCAACCTATCTTGCATCAGTTCGGGATCTGCGGCGTGATAGAGCTCACCGTTTAGCATTTTTTCTTTTTCCGTTTTCATGGGACAACTCCTACCTTCAATTTTTGAGTCGTTACGTTCATTCCAGGGACAGTCCACCCCGTATTCATCAATCATCTATCCAATTACTCATAACTCTGCCCCCGTATAACAAAAAGCAGCCCTGCAATCGCCAAAATGCGGACGCCCTTATAGCCCCAAGAGCATCCCGAATCGTTGGTGTCCGTGATACCCATCTAAAACAGAAATCCCATGTCTCACAAACATTTTTGTTCATTAAAAAAGCTCTTTACTTGCAGATCGAATTCCTTTATATTCAGCTTAATAGTGCTCCTTTCATAGGTCTGTGGATGTCTTGACAACCTCCATGTGCTTTGATTTGGTGCACCCTTTTTGCTTCTGTTGGCAGGTTTATCCGAAAAGGAGTGTGTGAGTTGAAATCATTGTTCACAAGGATGCTAGTGCTGCTGATGTTGTCGGTGCTGCTGGTTCCGTCAGGCATGGCCCAGGCTAGTGAGACTACGAGTAAATGGTATTGGGGAGAAACCAAAACAGGTGTGTATCAGCCGCTTCATCCGAATACGTTGAACTGGTCGGGAAATGTACTGGATAAGGGCGGGTTGAATTTAACTACGCTCAAGCAGACAGCAAAGCCCGATGAGGCGGATATGGTCATCAACCAATATGGCGCGATAGGCGCCTCCGCCATTCTGAAGCTGGAGGGGGAAAAGCTAGAAGACCCCACACCCCGCGATCTGAAAGGCTTTTCGAACTCCTATACGTTAGCGGTGGGCGATATCTATCTGGTCATGCTGAGCACGGGCCAATACGCGAAGGTTAAAATTGACCAGGCTTCGCCCGCCAATGGAGCCAGCTATCAGCAGGTTTCCTTCAGCTATGTACTGGAGAGCAAGGAGAAGGCCGCTGCGGAGCCGGAACCGAAGTCAGAACCAAAGCTAGAACCTAAGCCGGACGCCACAGTCAATAAGACATCCACAGATGCTGCAGGAAGGAACAAGCCTGCATCGACGATCAAGCTGACCATCGGAAATCCGTATGCGGTTGTACAGGGAAATACCGAAACGTTGCAGGTTCCCCCTGTCGTCGTGAACGGCACTACACTTGTGCCGCTTCGTTTCCTCGCGGAGTCGCTTGGCGCGGAAGTGAAGTGGGATGGAACGGAACGGAAAATCACGCTGATCCAAGAGAAGCAAACCATCACCCTCTGGATCGATAAGCTATCTGCAACCGTCAATGGCGGGACAACGGCTCTGGAAGCCGCGCCGCAGATCATCGAGGACACCACGGTGGTGCCGATCCGGTTTATTAGCGAAGCCTTCAGCCAGTTGGTAGACTATGACCCGGACACGAGGTCCATCACGATCACGGGCGAGCTGGGAGCCGCCGTTAGCCCTTCGCCTGCCAAACCCGCCGATGCCGCGCAAGAGATAGAGAAGTTTGCAGTCAAGGACTATGATTTCGATACATTTGCAGGCAGCTACGACCTATGGATCGAGGGTGGAGCCACCAATTTGTACGATAAGGATACCGGCAATTATGCTACGCACGAATATACGGCCGGGGCTGCCGCAGGAACGCTAACTATAAATACCGACGGCACCTATACCATAAAAACGACGGAAACCAAATCCGGTACGTGGAGACCGTCGAAGGTTAATGAAGTATTCGGTTATGAAGATTCCATTATTTTGGAGAATGGACCGGACAACATCAACTGGACGCTGCTCGTGAACGCGAATGGTAAAACCATGCTCTCCTATGAGGCGGGCAAATGGACCGATGGTAGCGTGATGTGGCTCCCGTACTATATAGCAAGTAAACGATAAGCAGGGAGGAGCCGGCGAAGTGAGGCTGAGTACTTCACGGGCCCCAAAGCAGGATAAATCCATATAAGCTTACCTGTGTAAAAGCCGCAAGCGTCCAAGGCAGTCCGCTGTCTTGGACGCTTCTTCTGTGTCTGGGGCTTTCCATGCGCCTGATTAGGAGGAGGCCATTCTCTGGCGGATGCGGGCTATCGACTTCCGGGTCACTACCATAAAGATGATTTTATGACGCCCAGGCGCTCCCGCTAACCTGAAGTGCTTCCTGCAGATCATGAATCTCTTTGGTCAGATTTAAATACCCTTTAATCTCAGGGATGCTTTTTTTGGCCGGGGGCCGTCTTCGCTCCGCAGCGTTGGCCATAGTTCCGAACACAAGCAGCATTTGGGACAGGGTTTCATCGGACAGAACGGGCCGACCTGTGTACTTCATGCAGGATTCAAGCAAATACCCCAACTGCTCTATGGAGAATATAGCAGGCCAAAGAAGCTCTAAGGCTTGCTTGTGGCTTGGAATTTCCCCCAATGCGGTAGTATATACGATTTTTAAATTGGTTAAATTGGTTCGCATTTTGCTTCGCTCTATAGAATCCTGGTCATCAGAATGATCCTCGCCTACCGGCGACCCGGAGAATAAGTCCAGTAGAAATTGCTGCTGACTTCGGATCGTTTTCGCCATGAAGTGGGGGAGCAGGTTGGAAGCCTGCCGCGAGCCTATCACTAAGGTTCCGACAAGACCGATCAGGGCCCCAATCACGACGTCTATGATTCTCGCCGATGCAAAATACGAAAATTCAACCAAAGGAGATGTGCTCTCTGCGAGCAGCAGGGAGTTGGACGTGATAAATAGGGCTGCGATCCCATAGTTATAGACGATAGCAAGCTCGGTAAGTGCAGTAAGCAATACGATAGCGATCACGATAACAAGCCCTTCAGGTTTACCGGAAAGAAGAAGGGTAGCCAGGAGGACGCCCGCGATCGTTCCGGCGGAACGCTGGATGGAACGGTGGAAGGTAGCCATGATCGTGGAGCCCGACATAACGGCCGCGCAGGATAGGGTAATCCAGTAAGAGTGACTGGAGTGAACGGAATTAGCGATAACAGCAGCCAGGGTAAGGATTGTCCCATATCGAATAGCGGTAAAGAAAACAATGGAGTTTTTATCAAAGGCTCCTCCTAATACGGTCTTGAGAGATGGCTTCGAGATTGGTATCCCTTGATCCAGCTGGGGCCCAGGCTTTCTCAGGATCGCATATGCCTCATCGATGAGAGCGAATAACCGCTCTACGTCTTCGTCTGCCTGCTTCGGCGGGTGGAACTGGCAGGCGTCGGAGCCATTTTTATAATCGAGTGAAGCTGCAATAGCGCGGAGGGAAGCTCCGAATTCCGAAGGCAGCTTGACGCTATCGCTCTTCTCCAGATGCTCTAGAATATTCAGGAATATCGTATTGGCATGGTCATATAGCAGGAGAAGTCTGTTGTATGGGGCTGAGCTACGCCAGGACAAGTGTCCGGCCAGTAAGGTGTCATTGGCCATAGTCAGCGTAGACATCAGCCGCTGTCTGGCCGCCTTATCATGCTCCGTACCCGCCGAATCGATGAAAGCGGCAAGCTCGTCGTATACTTTTGTTACGGCATGGGCTTCAGGCCCAAAAGGCTGGATCAGCCAACCGATCATGCCCAGCATCCAGGATAATGCCCCTCCTAGACAGACAAGCCCTGCCCGCAAGGGGGCCAGTGCCGGATCGATGGGCATCCCCGTGGACATCAGAAAACCGAGCACAAAAAAGATAGCAGAAGGTCCCGCTATTTTGAATGCGCCGAAGATAAATACAGCGAGCGCGCCGATGATCCCCACCGCAATGGCTGCCGCAGTGGGATAAGGCGCAAGAAAGGTCCCTAGTCCAACGGACAGGGCCATACCGAGAAGCGCGAAGAACAGCTTTTTGGCTCTGTGGGCATACGGGACATGGAAGGTATACAAGTAGGTGAAGCTCCCGATCCCGGCGATCAGCCCGTACGGCAAATTCCCGAGCAGTAGCCCCAGCAGGACCGGTAAACCGGCACATATTCCCGCGCTAATAGCTTTTTCCCAAGGCATAGGGCTTCTCTTAATTGTAAAGGCTTGCTTAATCGTCAAGCTAAGAGCAGAGGATATGGGGCCGAGAAATGTCGAGTCTTTTTTGTCATCCATAGCTATCATCCGCCACCTTGAGTCATAGACTTCATACCTAGTGTGACCATTTTGCAGTCGTTTACTCGATGGCTTGACAAGGTATTGACATATAATACGTCAATGTTATAATGGGCATAACACAAGTGACATATAATACGTCAAAAGGAATGATCAATATGGAAACATCCGCTGCCAATCCAGGTATGACCATCCTGCAATATCTGGCGCTCATCCATCAGGTGTCTTATACCCAAGTATGCAAGACGATCGGATTGACTCCCCAGCAGTTCAGCGACTGGGTCAAGAAACGCCGCCCGGTTCCTGCGGAAAGGATGCAGGCCATAGCTGAGTATTTTAAAGTCGATGCCGGCCTGCTTGTGGATGACCATCACTATCTGCGCGATCTTACACCGGAGAAAAAACTTGATGTGCAGATTATATTTCTGACTCATAAGCTGGAGACGGAAGGGGAACGCGCCGACACGGAGGGCTACCGCGAGAAGCTGGCACGACTTGAGCAGGACAAAAAAAACCAGGCTCTGCTTACGCGATGGGCAGCGCTCCTCCCCGAGGAAGAAGGGCAGATTCATCGGCTATGCGAAGCTGTTCTGAATGAGCTGGAGAGAGGAAACCTGCAGCCGTTCGGGCACTTCCTGAACGAACAGGAGGCGAAGCCATGAGCACCGCATTTCATATTCGGCATAGCGAAATCAATCGAGTCTGTAAAAATCAGGATGTCATCTATGAGGGCGTGTATGCGTTCACCAACCATCGAGGTATGCGCAAGACAGCTTTGATCAGGCCGCCCGCTCAACCGGCTTGCTGGGTATCGGTTTATGGAAGCCTGACCCTCTCGCAGGTCGGTAAAGATCAGCCGAACGGCGGGATGAATGAAGCGGGACTTGTGGTGGAGCAAACGACCCTGTGGCAAACGGAATATCCCCCGGCAGACGAGCGTCCCGCTCTGGGCGAGCTGGCCTGGATGCAGTACTTGCTGGATACGTGCGGCACGGTAGAGGAGGCCTTGGAGGCGGCCGCAGCTATTCGAATCGATCAAAGCACTTCCAAGCTGCATTATCTGGTGGCGGACCGCAGCGGAGACCTGGCCATTGTGGAGTTCCTCCAAGGCGACATGATCGTTCACCGAGAGCCCGCTTCACTTCCCGTGATGGCAAATACGGCCTATGCCGATGCGGTCAGAAAGCGGCAAAAGGAGAGCAGGGAATGGCAGGATGACGGGGAGTATGAGCGGAACTCGATGGAGCGTTTCCGGACAGTCGCCGATGCTTTGCAGGTGCCAGGCGAGGAAGTCCGAAGCGTGGAGTCGGCATTTGCCGTGCTTGCAGCCGCCCGGCGTGAGGATACGGTCTATAGCCTTGTCTATGATCTGGAGCGTATGGAGCTTCATGCGAAGCTGGCTAGTCATCTCAGGCCGGTCACGATAGCTATGGCAGATTTCGATTTTGCGAAAGAAACGCCCGCCCAAGCGGCGAATCTTCAAACCATGCAGGCGGACCGGACAACGGTTCCCTTTGAGCCTTACTCTGTTGATTTCAACCGGGATGCGATCCGTTCCTTCTTTAGAGACCCCCATCTAACCTCTGTCTTCAAGTGGGAAATTCCGGAGGAAATGATTGAATGTCTGGCCCGGTATCCGGATTCGTTCGAGCAGGTATAAGATTTGTGCAGACCGATTACCATTCCCCCTTATTTTAGGGTACACTAGAATGATGATGAGAAATGGGAGTGGGATCATGAGCATGAGCAATGAAGAAATCATCGTCACGCAAGAAGGCCTGGCGAAAATGGAAGAGGAGCTCCGGGAGCTCAAAACGGTCAAGCGCAAGGAGCTGTCCGAGCGCCTGAAGGTCGCGATCAGCTACGGTGACCTGAAGGAAAACAGCGAATATCACTCGGCTAAGGATGACCAAGCCTTCATGGAGACCCGCATCCTGGTGCTGGAGCGTATGCTGAAGAATGCCAAGGTCGTGGCGGCCGGCGATGTGAACCCGGACGAAGTCGGCATAGGCTCGGTCGTGATCTTGAACGACATCGAGTTCGCCGAGAAGATCGAATACCGGATTGTGGGCACGGCGGAGGCCGATGTGGCGGAGAACAAAATTTCGTACGAAAGCCCGCTGGGCAAAGAGCTGCTTGGCAAAAAAGTGGGCGATGTCATCAGCGTGAACGCCCCGATGGGTGTTCTGCAATATGAATTGCTCGAGATCAAAGCAACTTAGCCTACGGAAGCAGGGCAGAGGGCACCCGGACGGGTGCCCTATTTGAACGTAAAAGAATGGGTAGGCAGTCCTCTTGGCAGCTACCTCACTATATCACGCAACGTATCGTCCAATTTCTCGAAGGCAAAGGTATAGCCCTCGCGTGTAAGCCTCTCCGGAATGACCCAGCGGCTCTTCACGATTAATTCCGTCTCGGTCCTCAGCAGATAAGCGCCGATTTCGAGCATCCACTTGGCGGCAGGCAAGCCTAGCTTCCGGTTCATCACTTCCCGTAGGGTCTGCATCAGCTCGCGGTTGGTCACCGGATAAGGGGACGAGCAGTTGAACACGCCACTGAGATCCTCGCGCTGCTGAAGGAATTGAATAATCCGGAATACATCCTCGACATGAATCCAGCTGAACCTCTGATTGCCTGAACCTTGGATACCGCCCAGACCGAACCTGACCAGATTCTGATAAGGCGTCATCACGCCGCCGCCGGGTCCGAGCACGATCGCAATGCGCAGCGCCGCCTGTCTGGTCTTCGGCAGCTGGAAGGAGAAGAAGGCTTCCTCCCACGCCTTGGCCACGTCGACGGAAAAGCCGGAGCCGAGCTCGCCGTGTTCCTCCGTCATAGGGCGGTCCTCCGCATGCCGGTAGATGGTAGCGGTGCTGGAATTGATCCACAGCGGCGGCGGGTTCTGACAGGCCAGCAGAGCGCTGCCGAGCGCGGCGGTCGTCTCTGTGCGCGACTTCAGAATCGCTTCCCTATTCGCCCGATTATAGCGGCAATTGACCGATTTGCCAGCCAGATTGATCAGCATCTCGGCGTGCTCCAAGGCTTGAACGATACCGTCCGTATCGTGCCAGGCTACATGCTGGGGCTGCCGTGAGATGATGATCACCTCATAGCCCAATCTCTTGAACTTATCCTCCAGATACTGACCGATAAATCCGGTCCCTCCAGCCAAAACCACTTTCTTCATAAGACCGCCTCCCGTATGCGGATTATTCGAAACAAACGGTTGTGGGCACGAAATCCCGTCTTCCCCGAAGGATATCTCGGCGCTACTTCCCGAACATGATTTTAATAAAGGCGGGTATCGCGATGAGCTGCCTGTACAAGAGCTCTTGCGACTGTAGGCTGTCCGTCCATTTAATCAGGTCATCGCCGGCGGAGAACAGGTCGGGGTTGCGCGAAGGCAGACCGCCGTTATAGAAGCGGAGCAGTACCGAGCCTTCGCCATCTGTGACTGTGAATGAAGTCCCGAGCACGTCGTCTTTGTCCACGAAAGCAAGTATTTCGCCGCCGCTGTCCCTGATCTCGATACGCGCTTTGACCATACCCTGCCGGTAGCTGGCGATGCTCTCTCCGTTCGGAAGATAAACGTGAATAGCCGAATTTAGCCCTGCCTTTTGCCTGAATAGCAGCCCGGTATTTCCATGACGGTCCGATAGCGCATAGCATTCTGCTTAGAAAGGTATTGAGCCCATCCAAAGTAAGGCCGATCCATGCATACATCCGGCTGCTTGTCTCCCTGAATTCGAGCAAAGCTTCCCCATCTACCGAGAAATACCGGTAAATCGGCTGCAGGCCGGATAGCTTTTTGATCATCATTTCCCGGTCCGGGAGCAACAGCGCTTCACCGCTTTCATCGCTTCTTGACGCGAGAGAAGGCTGAGCCATGCTTGCTTTGCGCCTCTGAGATCCGCCTATCCCGATGAGGATGAGGGCAGCCAGCCAGAATTGCACGATGATCAGAATGGACGGCTGCAGGCTGCCAGAATCCTCGAGGAGCCAACTAGCCGCGCCTGTCACCGCACCGGCAGCGAGAAGGGCCGAGCCTGCGGCGAAGCATCTCTTGGCATTTTTCTGGTGATGCTCTCTCCAGTTCATCAAAAATCTCCTCGTTTTGGAAGTGGGAACCAGGAAAATGCCTGTGGGATCATTATAATATGCCGCCTAAGCTGCTACAAGCATGTCCGGAGGGATTAGACGGGAGCCTGCTGCTTCTATGATAGACGTTTTGCCGTCTCCTTTGGCCCATTCCTTCCGACTTCTTCGCACATATTCTAATCCAAATACTTGCTAAATGGAGATGAAGAGATGGCAGGCTCCCCCCAGGCCCAGATAAGCAGCAGGACCCCGATCGATATCCTCATTCCTGCGATTGAGAAGGATCTGAAAACACTTCCCTTTGTCATTGATGCTGTAAGGAAATATGTGAAGCATCCGATCGGCAGCATTCTCATCGTTGCTCCCCGAAAGGAGCGCATCCTTGAGCTGTGCCGCAGGAAGGGCTGTCGTTTTGTCGATGAGGACACGGTATTTCCTCTGACCAAGAAAGACATGAACTACCGCTCCAGGACATGGGACCGGTCGGGATGGCTCTTTCAGCAGATGCTGAAGTTCTGTGGGGATTCATTATGCTCCTCAGATTATTACCTGGTTATCGATGCCGATACGGTATTGATCCGGCCGCATGTATTTCTCTCCGGCAAGAAGACGGTGTTTTACTGCCGAAACTGGAGCCAACCGGAGTATTTCAAAACGTACAGGAAGCTGCTGGGGCGCAAGCGCTCTGCGTCCGTGTCCTTCGTAACGCATTATATGCTGTTCGATAAGGCGAAGCTGGTGCAGTTGAAGAAAGCGATCGAGGCCAGGCATCAGACCAAATGGTACTATGCGATTCTGAGAAGTATGAACAAGTCGAGACAGTTTGCTTTCTCCGAATTTGAGACCTACGGGAACTTTCTCCATTCCACTTACCCCGGCAAGCTTTTACTGAAGCCGGCCTTGAATAGAAGCCTTCATACCGGCATAGCCAGGCTGTCGAAGGCCCGGGTGCGGCAGTTGGCCGGCACCTACCGGTCCATCTCCTTTCACGAACGGAAAGGGTATGTGAGGACAAGGAAGGCCGGGCGCAGATGACTCCCTATCAAGTGGTCTGGAAAGGGCCTGTCCATCGCCTGAGCGGCCTCGGTATAGCAAGCAATTCCTATGTGCATGCGCTTAGGCGACTGGGTGTGAAGGTTCAGGCGGACGATTCCGGGCCTGCGGCCCCGCGCAGCGGCAGCTCTCCGATGAAGAGGGTACTCATTTGCCACCAGCTGCCGCATAAGTTTAATTTCCGGCAGGCAAGAAAGCGGTATGACGCGATTCTGCTGAATACCGTCTGGGAGACGAGCCGAATCCCTAGGCGGTGGCTGCCCCTAATCAATCAGTTTGATGCAGTGTGCGTGCCTTCGGCGCAGAATGAACGGGCCTTGAGAAGCAGCGGTGTGAAGATCCCGATCTTCAGAGTCCCTCATGGAGTGGATACGGCCCAGTTCAAGCCGGATAATCCCAAGCTGCCTCTGCGGAATATGGGCGGCCGATTTGTGTTCATCTCGGTTTTCGGCTTCCAGCACCGGAAAAATCCCGAGACGCTGCTCAGAGCGTACTGGGAAGAGTTCTCTGCTGCGGACAGTGTGCTGCTGATTATCAAAACGAACGGATACGCCCCCTATGAAACACAGGCCTGGATTCGCCAGAAGATTCGGCAATACAAAGAAAGGCTGGGTATCCGCAAGCCTACAGCTCCCGTTCTCGTCCTCTCCGGACAGCTCACCCCCAGCCAGCTCAAGGGCATCTATACCCGTGGGCAGGCCTTCGTGCTGCCAACCCGCGGGGAAGGCGTGGGGCTGCCGTTTCTCGAGTCTCTGGCGAGCGGAACGCCGGTTATAGCGACCGGCTGGGGCGGGCATATGGACTTCCTGAACGGGAAAAATGCCTTCCTCATTCCTTACCGGTTGAAGCCTCCGGCGGTCAGCATGGACAGCGGGCATTCGATCTCCCGGACATTTCGCCATTTGTTTGTCGAGGAGGGGCAGCTTTGGGCCGAGCCGGACCGGCCTGCCTTGAGGAGACTGATGCGGACGGCCTACCGCAACCCATTGTTATGCAAGAAGAAAGGACGACAAGGCCGGCAGGATGTGCGCAAGCTGTCCTGGAATCGGGCCGGCATTTCATTGAAAACGGCTATAGAAAAGGCGCTTAGGTCCAAACGATAACGGACCGCCCATTTTCGCCTGAGGAGGTAAACAACGTGCGGATCGTTCTACTGTCCGGCGGCTCCGGAAAAAGACTTTGGCCGCTGTCTAACGAGATTAGATCCAAAGCATTCCTTAAGCTGTTGCCCGCAGAGGGGGGCGGACAGGAGTCCATGATTCAACGCGTATGCCGGCAGCTGGATGCGGCGGGACTTCTGAGCTCTACCGCGATCGTCGCCCATCAAAGTCAGCTGGAGCTCATCCAGAATCACGTCGGCGATCGTCTTCCGGTCATCAGCGAGCCTTGCAAGAGAGGGACCTATACGGCGATTGCGCTGGCTTCGGCTTATTTGCATACGGAGCAGAAGGCCGGCCCCGAGGAGACGCTGTGCGTTCTTCCCGTCGATTCCTTCGCGGACCCCGCCTTCTTCCAGCTTATGCATGCGTTCCCCAGCGTGCTTGCGGAATCCGGGGCCGATCTGGCGCTGCTCGGGACTGTACCGGGGCATCCGTCCAGTCAGTTCGGCTATATCCTGCCTGCGACAGTAGCCGGCGAGGCGCGAAGCTTTTTCCCCGTAGACCGGTTTGTAGAAAAACCGGATGAGCGGCAGGCTTCGGATCTCATCCGGGCTCATGCCTTGTGGAACTGCGGCGTATTTGCCTTTCCCTTGAAGTTCATGCTGGCTGAGCTGAAGAAGAAGGGGCTCCCCTCCGACCATAAGGAGCTGCTGCACGGGTATGAGCAGCTTCCCGACCTGAGCTTTGATCAGGAGATTGTGGAGAATTGCCGGCAGGCTGCCGTCATTCCTTATCACGGGCTCTGGAAGGATCTGGGGAGCTGGGAGGCGTTGACCAACCATGTAGGGAGCCGCGTTATCGGTTCCGGGCAGGTGTCGGCGGATTCGGTCAACACGCATCTGATCAACGAGCTCAGTTATCCTATCCAGATTATCGACGTTCCGAATATTATCGTAGCGGCCAGCCCGGATGGGATACTGGTGGCCAGTAAAATGAATGCCAGCCGGATCAAGGAAAAGCTGACAAACACCCCGCAATTGGCCAAGTATGCCGAGAAACGATGGGGGACATTCCGGGTACTGGACCATATCGTGGCGGAGAACGGGGTAGAAGTCGTAACGGGAAAGATGCAGCTGATCGCCGGAAAGCATACAAGCTACCACAAGCACAGCCGGAGAACAGAATCCTGGACAGTCGCTTCGGGAATCGGAGAGATGATTCTGGAGGATCGATTGCTTCAGCTCCAGACCGGAGATATGCTTCAGATCCCTTGCGGCGCCAGTCATGGCGTAAGGGCGGTTACGAGTCTGGAGGTGATCCAGATTCAGGTCGGGAGCGGGTTATGGGACGAGGAGGATACCGACCGGATCGCGACGAGCTGGGAGGATGCGCTTCAGAGGTGCCGCAAGGGATAGCGGAAGCCCTGGCTCAAACTCTAGCGCGGTTCTCGTCCTGCCAACGGCTCGATGTGACGAATTGCGGGCTGGCATAAAAACTCCCCTTGTTTTCGCCTATTAATTTTGGGACAATATACAAAGTAGGCAGCCTCGGCCGTGCAGGCCGGGGCAGCTGGAATTTATAGCGTTTTCGAAAAGAGGATAACCGAAGTTATGAATAAAGCATCCATATATGGATTGACCTTAGACCAACTGATCGCTTGGTTGGCCGATCACGGACATAAGAAGTCGCGGGCCGTGCAGGTGTGGGACTGGCTGTACCGGAAGCGGGTAACGGACTTCGCCGCGATGACGGATGTCCATCCGTCGTGCATCCGGCTGCTGGAGGAGCATTTTGCCATCCAAACCTTGACTGAGCATGTGAGGCAGGAGTCGGCGGACGGTACGATCAAGTTTTTGCTTAAGCTGGAGGACGGCAACCTGATCGAAACGGTGTTGATGAGGCACAAATTCGGATTGTCGGTTTGCGTGACGACCCAGGTAGGCTGCAATATCGGCTGCAGCTTCTGTGCGAGCGGTCTGCTGGCCAAAAGCCGCGACTTGACGAGCGGGGAGATCGTAGGGCAGATCATGAAGGTTCAGCATCATCTGGACGAGGCGGGAGAGGGCGAGCGCGTAAGCCACATTGTCGTGATGGGCATCGGCGAGCCATTCGATAATTATACGCATATGGCGAACTTTATCCGGGTCGTCAAGGACCACAAGGGCTTGGCCATCGGTGCGCGGCATATCACCGTTTCGACGAGCGGTCTTGCGGGCAAGATCGAGGAGTTTACCGACTCCGACCTGAAGGTGAACCTGGCCATATCCCTCCATGCGCCCAACAATGAGCTGCGGACGAAGATCATGAAGATTAACCGGGCGATTCCTATCGAGAGGCTGATGCAGGCGATCGACTACTACTTGTCGAAGATGAAGCGCCGGGTGACGCTGGAATATATTTTGCTGCGGGATGTGAACGACGGCAGGGAGCATGCGCTTGAGCTGGCCGAGCTGATCGGCGGCCGCAGGCAGCAGGTCAATGTGAACCTGATCCCTTATAATCCAGTGGATGAGCACAGCCAGTATCAGCGGAGCGAGCGGGAGTCGATACTCGCCTTCTACGATACGTTGAAGAAACAGGGCGTTAGCGTCAGCGTACGTCTGGAGCACGGGACCGACATCGATGCGGCGTGCGGCCAGCTGCGGAGCAAGCAGATTCGGAGCGCCGCGGAGACGAAGGGCGAGCCGGAGAAGCGCGATCAGGACCCTACCGTGACGAGGTAGCATGCTGTCAGCGGTCCGGGCGGAACCGGCAAGAAGAACAAACCTCCAGCTCATCCAGAGAGCTGGAGGTTTTGTTGTGCCTGGGGCAGCTCGTACTGCCGAGGCCGCACTCCAGCCTAGGCGGACCCGTCCGGCAGCTTAAAGTAGGCCTTATAAGGGAGGAGGATGCGTTCATAGTCGTTCCCATATCGCTCTTGTAATTCGTGGCCGAAATCCTGCCCGAGCTGCTTCATCACGATCTCTTGATAGAATTCCTCTTGCAGCAGCTCGACGAGCGAAGGATGGTCCGTCTCCAGAGCGGACAGCTTGTGTGACCTGCCGAAGCTGCCCAGCAGCGCAGAGCGGGCGTCGCAGAGCAGAGAGAACTTGCGGGATTCTGCGATCGATCCCGGGCTGCTCCGCTTGCGCGCCAGGGTGCTGCGCAGGGCGGTATGGCTGCTGCCGATCGAGATCAGCGTAACGGCGACGCCCCGGCTCTCGGCCTCCAGCAGCGACTCCTCGACCCAGTAGGTATCCTCGGCCCATATATTCGCGACGATACACCGCTGGGCATTGGAGATGAGCCGCCGGATGGCGGTCTCGATAGCCTTCGCTCCCTGCCAGGTGTAAAACGAAGCGGAAGCCTGCGGCGGGGCATGGAGCTGATCCAGCAGCGCCCGGGCGCTTTGCTCGAAGTCGGACTTCAGCAGCCGGACAAGCTGATCGACGGGAACGGCGTCGTAGATAACCGGCTCGCTCTGGATGACGCGGCACATGCCCTTATCCGTGAGGGAACGAAGGGCCGCATACACATTGGTACGGGACACGGATACTCGCTTGGCCACCTCATAGCCGGATAATCCCTGCTCTTCATGGAGGACAAGGTAGCATCGGGCTTCCAGGTCGGACAGACCGATTTTGCGAAGCTCTTCAAGCATGGGGCTCGCTCCTTCCGGTGTAATAGTATTAAAAAATACTACTCGATTTCGGCTGAATGTCAACACGTCTGTCTGCTCCTGAAAATAATGAAACGAAACCTTCTTCTTTGCGTACTAAACAAGGAAGATAAGGGAGGGGGATTACGCATGAATCCTGAAAGCGTTACACGAAATTCAAGTCCGAATCCTAAGCAGGTTTCCCGAGTAGCCGTTAGCGTCATCGTGGTTATCGTACTCGTCATTCTTGCATTTAGAGCCTTCACGATCGTGGAAGCCGGACATCGGGGTGTCGTTCTGCAGCTGGGAGCCGTCCAGCCGCAAGTATTGGAAGAAGGATTGCACTTTAAGATTCCGTTTGTTCAAAAAGTGATTCCCGTAGAAATTCGCGTGCAGAAGGCCGAATCCAGTCAAGTATCGGCGAGCCGCGACCTGCAGACGGTAACGACGACACTGGCCGTGAACTACCATCTGGAAGGGACGACGGTGAACAATCTGTACCGTACCGTCGGTATGGAGTACCGGGCGCGGATCGTAGATCCGGCGATCAGCGAGTCGCTGAAGGCAGTAACGGCCCAATATACAGCGGAAGACTTGATCTCCAAGCGCTCGGAGGTCAGTTCCAAGGTGAAGGAAGCACTGACCGCTAAGCTGGGGCTCTACAATATGGTGCTGGATGAGATCAATATTACGGAGTTCAAGTTCTCCGAGGAGTTCGACCGGGCAATCGAGCAGAAGCAGATTGCTGAGCAGAATGCGCTCAAGTCCAAGCTCGATCTGGAGAGAATCAAGATCGAGAAGGAGCAGGAGATCACCCGGGCCCAAGCGCAGGCCGAGGCTCTTCGCTTGCAGAAGCAGGAGGTTACGCCGGAGCTGATTCAGCTTAGACAGATCGAAGCTCAGCTGAAGGCGATCGAGAAGTGGGACGGCAAGATGCCGAATGTTACCGGAGGCGCTACGCCATTCATCAATGTGGAGTAGACCGGCAAGTGGCAAACAGATACGTACAAGGACACCCGCGAGGGTGTCCTTGTTGGCTTTCGCGGAACGGAAACGACCATGTCCGATCTCCCCGGGATGATGTCGACATTGCCCATTGCCCAAATCCATATAGGATATATGATGGGATAAGGTGGAAATTAAAGGATAAGGGGATGGTCAGTTTGCAGAAGCAGCTGGAGGATCGCGGGATCAGGGAACATCATCAGAAGGCAATCTTATCCGTACGTTTGCGGATTGGGGATTAACAGCGTCCGAGGCAGTCAGCCGGTTTGTCGTCAATAACGAATGGAATTGGCTGGACTGGGAGCCCCCGCTTAGCGACCGCTAGGAGACGGCCTCCCGTTTCCTCAGAACCCTACCTAAGGGCACTCTTCCGGTGTCCTTAATTGGCATGCCTACTCATGTATAATTTGCCATCCGCGATACAAACTACCTAAGAGCTAAGAGCGCAGGCTGGCGAGACGTCTGCGATATGGCGGGGAGGTGCTGGGGATGGATCAGGGCGTACAACTTTTGGAACAGGTAAAGGCCAAGCTGACGGGCTGCGCAGATATCATCTACCAGCCGCTTCAAGTAGGAGCTTATTCCTGTCTGCTGATCTATATCGGTTCCATCGTGAGCAAGCAAACGCTGCGGGAGGCTATCATCAAGCCTTTGCTCGAGGAGGGCAGGCGGGAGCAGTCCGATCAACAGCTGGCCGAGCGTATAGTGAAAGAGGAGTTCTTCCCGATTCCCAGCACGCGCATGCGGACGGCTGACGAGCTAGGCGATGCCATCGTCTCCGGCTATGCGGCGTTATATTGGTACGGACAGTCCGAGATGCGGGTATTCGGCTTGGTGGATTACCAGCGGCGGGCTATCCCGGATTCGACCAATGAGATGGTGACGGTGGGCCCCCAGGAAGCTTTCATAGAAGATCTCGAAGTAAATTTGTCCTTGCTTCGCCACAGGATCAAGCATACGGATATGAAAATTCAAGAGTTTCTGCTGGGGACATATACGAAATCTCGTATCTTTGCCATTCATATAGAAGGGATATGCAAGCCGGAGATTCTCAAGCAGGTCATTCAGAGTCTAGAAGAAATGAATATGGACAGCAACTTCGGAGTAAGCTCGCTGGGGGAATGTCTGGTTCGGAGTTCCTATTCACCGCTCCCCCAATACCAGTTCACCGAGCGGCCGGATACCGCTGCCGCTGCGCTGCTGGAGGGCAGGGTGGTCATCCTCCAGGACGGGAATCCTTTCTCTCTTGTTGTTCCGGTGACGTTTTTTTCACTGCTTCAGTCCGCAGAGGATTACTACCAGAGCGCCGCCTCTGCCTCATGGATTCGCTTGGTCCGGCTGTTGTTTTCCGTGTTTTCCTTGCTGCTTCCCTCGCTCTATGTGGCGATTACGACGTTTCATCCGGAGATTATTCCGACCGCTTTGCTTATCACGATTGCCGCCGCTCGGGAGAACATTCCGTTTACGGCGGTAGTCGAGGCATTGATTATGGAGATAACCTTCGAGGGTCTGCGCGAAGCAGGTATCCGCATACCGAAGCCGCTGGGTCAAACCGTCTCCATTATCGGAGGCATTGTTATCGGACAAGCCGCGGTTCAAGCAGGGATCGTGTCGGCTCCGCTGGTCATCGTGGTTTCCATCACAGGGATCGCATCGTTTATTATTCCGCATTACGAACTGGGGCTGGCTTTCCGGCTGCTGCGCTTCCCGCTTCTTCTCATAGGGGGGACTTTAGGCTTGATAGGCATCCTAGTATCGATGTTCCTGATCTATATGTATATGGTGAACCTCCGGTCGTTCGGCATTCCCTATATGCAGCCCCTGGCGCCCTTCGTCTGGAAGGATATCAAGGACACCTTTATCCGCGCACCCTGGTTTCTTATGAAAACCCGCCCCGCTTCCTACGCCAAAGACAATATGAAAAGGCAGGGACCGCGATGGCAGCGATAGGGCGTACGCTTTTCCTGGGTCTTCTTGCGATAAGTATGCCGCTTGTGACGACAGGCTGCTGGTCCAAGACCGAGATTAACGATCTGCTGTTCGTCAGCGGGTTGTATATAGATAAGGGAGGCAAGCCGGGGGAGGTTGAAGTGACGATCAGCGCTCCGCTTCCGAACCGGCTGAGCATGCAGCATCCGAACGCGGGAGGAGGGGGCCGCCCCTTCGGGACGGTGACGAAAAAGGGCAGCTCGATTCCGGATGCGCTGGAGCATATTCAGACCGATCTTACCCGCAAAATTTCCTGGGGTCATACGCGGATTGTCGTGTTCGGCAAGGAATATGCCGAGCAAGGCATCGACCACGCTCTGGACTGGATGTCCCGCGAGCCGCTGTTTCATCTGAGCAGCTACTTGCTGCTCTTTAATGGCAAGGCCAAGGAGGCGACTCGTCTGACTCCTGTCTTTGAAACCACGCCCCATGAGGTTCTGCGAGAGTTTAGCAGTCGCGGGAATTTGTTGTCTACGCAACTGGTGGATTTGCTGAAGGCCCGATCCGTGCAGCAAGGGGCCGCGATCTCCCTGATCAACCTGCAGAAAACGAGGATGCCGAGCGAAGGCGGTGGTTTGGAGGAATGGGCGGGGCACATAGGAGCGGGAATTTTCCGTAGTACCAAAATGGTAGGGACGACGACTGTCGAAGAAGCCAAGGCTCTGGCATGGGCTCAGAATCAACTGACCAACACGCGGGTAACCGTCCGCTCCGGTGAAAAAGAAGCCAGCGCGTTCCTGTTTAATCTGAAGTCGCAGATCAAGGTGACTCAGCGTGATGGGAAGCCTCACTTCCTGATTAAGCTTACTGGCGGGGGAGAGCTGATCTCCTCGAGTCCGAAGACGGAGGTGAAGGAGGTTGAACACGTTGATGAGATCACGTCTTTAATCAACCGGCATTATACGACCGCGCTGACAAGCGCCCTCAATAAAGGAAAGCAGAAGGGAGCCGATCTGCTGCAGCTCGGGTACCGTCTGGAATGGGCCAAGCCGAAGGAATGGGAAAAGTGGCGCAAGGACTGGCCGGCCTATGTCAAGGAACAGCTTCGCTTTGAAGTGAGCAGCGAGATTGATATGGAATATTTCGGTTCCCAAACAGGCAGCTGATATCAGAGAGGAAGTCGGTTCCTTATGCTGGTTATCTTAGTATTTGCCGGTCTGGCTCTGCTGGAATGGAGCAAGCTGAAGAGGCTTAAGAAGGTCAAGTTCAG
Source organism: Paenibacillus puerhi (assembly GCF_009846885.1). Taxonomy (GTDB): domain Bacteria; phylum Bacillota; class Bacilli; order Paenibacillales; family NBRC-103111; genus Paenibacillus_G; species Paenibacillus_G puerhi. Next base: position 218,051 of record NZ_WUWM01000004.1, on the reverse strand, counting down.
TGAACGTATCGTATTTGGACTGGTTCTGGGCGTATACGTGATATGGAATGGCCTGGCTTTGACGGTTACCTGGTGGCCGAATCCCCAAACCCTCATTCTGTATGTCTTTGGATGGGTCGATCGATGGGTCGGGGAATGAGAGGAGAGGTGTCATGAACATATCGGCCTGGCAAATCGGTCGCTTTGCGTTCGTTTATATATTTTCCGAGCCTATCGCCTTCCTCATCCAGCGGTTGTTCAAGCTGAGCGGCTATCAGGGATGGCAAGCGGTGATCGGAGGGTTCCTGCTGAGCCTGATCCTGCTTTATTTCACGGTTAAGCTGGGGAAGATTCAGCCCGATAAGGGCTGGATTGATTTCGGGGAGGACATTGTAGGCAGATGGCCTCACCGGCTTGTCGTGCTGCTTGTAATGGGGTTTGCCCTTTGCCTCGTAGGCGTCGAGGTCGAGAACTTCACGATCTTTATCCGCTCTATGTATATGCCGGAGCTGCCGGTCGAGATGGCTGTCTTTCTTACCCTGATCTGTATTGCGCTGACGAGCCGGTATGGACTGCTGACCATTGTTTATATGTCGGAGGGTATTTTTTTCCTCCAGATGCTCGCCATCTTCCTGATGGGGCCGATCATGCTAGGGGAGACGGATAAGGATATTCTGATCAGCATGCTGACCCATCACGATGTGAACAGAATGATGGTGGATTCGATTCAAACTCTTCCTTGGTTCTCCGAATGGATCGTCTTTTTATTTTTGGCGCCGCTCGTCAGCTTCAAGGCGCCGGTCGGGCGTGCGCTGATGATTGCCGGAGGGCTGGTCGTCGTGATTATTGTCGTGTTCTGGATGCTGACCTTGATGAATTTCGGTCCGTATGTCGCCAGCGACCTCCGGTATCCGTTGCTGGAGAAGATTCGATTTTCCAAGCAGGGAGGCTTTCTCGGCAATCTGGACCCGCTGCTCATCGCGATCTGGTCGACAACCAGCTTTATGCGCAGCGCATTTCTTCTGTATGTCTCATCGGTTTGCTTAACCAAGCTCACGGGCTTGCCGGACCGGCGTACTGCCGTTTTCCTGCTGGGAGGCACGGTAGCCGGCTTTACGCTGCAGTATGCCCGTCACATCGCCGAATTCGAGTTCTCGCTGCGATCGCAAGGGGTAGCCATGTATGTCGTATCGATGGGCATGCTTCCGATCTTGTATGTGTTCCTCCATCGCATTCGTTTCGGCCGGAAAAGCAAGCCTGCTTCTTCTGAGCCATCTTAGATCGACTCGTATTTTTTCCGATGCTCGCGTTTCATTCGTACATAATCCTTGTCCGCTTTCGCTTCCTCCCACTTGGCTTTGAAGATGGCCGCGGATTCAGCTTTTACGGGATCCTTCAGGTAGGGCAGCAGAGAGCCGTCGGAGGTCGAGAATTTGCGCCCTCCCTTATGATGGGTATACCGGCGGGCTCGTGTATAGCCCATCTGGAGAAACTTTCGGGCCATATCCATTCCGACGAAATCCCCCGCCTGCTTGTATGCAAGGAACATCCGGTAGATGTGCTCGGCTGATTCTCGTGCGATATCCGGCGTTTTGAAGCGCCAGTAAGGCAAAATTTCGCTTTTGTAGGGCTCCACCATCAGCACGCCCTGTTCGCCCCGTCCGATGGTATACCGTTCCGGATGCTCCCGCATATTGATATGCTTGTAATCCAGCGTATAGTCGAAGGTCTTCACCGTAACGTTCTCCTCCTCGCTTGACTCTATTCTATGCCTATGCTTACCCCGATCCCTCCGGCCTGGAACATCATAAGCTCCGGGCTGTTTCAATCTATCGCTTAGTGCGGTACTACAAGTCAATAGTTGAAACTAACGGAAAGAAGGATCGCTATGACTCCACCTGTCCCATCGCGACGCAAGCTCTACCGTATGTTTAGTGGACGATGGCCGCTTGCGGTTCTGGTCTTCGTCTTCTTGTATGCAGCCGTCATGATCTACCAGACGCACAAGCCGCTGCCCGAAGGCTTGTCCATGGAAGGACCGATTCACCGTGTCGCCGATTCGGATATCGAATTTCTGTATGATCTGACCTACAAGAGCGCAGAAACCGAGGAAACGCATGTTGAGCAAATGATATTCGATCGTATGAACCGGGCTATAGAGGAGGCCAGGCAGTTTATCGTCCTGGACATGTTTCTGTACAACGGATTCTACAATGCCGGTCAATCCTTCCCGCCGCTGAGCCGGACGCTGACCGATAAGCTGATCGCCCAGAAGGAGACACATCCAGGGCTTGAGATTATCGTGATTACGGATGAGGTCAATACATCGTATGGCTCGCATCCGTCACCTGAGCTGGAGCGGCTTCAGGCGGCCGGTATTCGTACGGTATGGACGGACGTAGATCCGCTGCGCGATTCTTCTCCGCTCTATTCGGCCGGTTGGCGCATCTTTATGCAGTGGTTCGGCCAAGAGGGCAAGGGCTGGATACCTAACCCGATGGCGGATACGGCCCCCGCTATGACCGTGCGCTCCTATGCGAAGCTGCTGAACGTTAAGGCCAATCACCGGAAGGTTCTCGCCACGGAGCAGACGTTGATCGTTACGAGTGCGAATGCGCATGATGCCAGCTTCTACAACTCCAACACCGGCTTTCAAGTGAAGGGCGGCATTATCGGAGACGCTCTGGTCAGCGAGCGGGCAGCGATCGACATGTCCGGTGGCTCACAGTCGGGTTTTCCCGAGTTTAGCCAGACGGATCGGGAGGCAGGCGATATCGGAGTCCGGCTGCTGACAGAAGGAAGGATCCTGAAGCAGGTGCTGCTGGATCTGGCTGAGGCGGGACAGGGAGATACGATATGGATGGGAATGTTCTACCTGGCCGACCGGCAGGTGATCCGCGAGCTGCTGCAGGCTTCCGAGCGCGGGGCTCAGATCCGGTTGATACTGGATCCCAATGAGAATGCGTTCGGCAATGAGAAGATCGGCATTCCGAACCGTCCGGTGGCTGCTGAGCTGTTGGAGAAGTCGGAGGGCCGGATTCAAATCCGCTGGTACCGGACAGGAGAGGAGCAGTATCATACCAAGCTGCTGCTGATCGAGCGGCAGGATCGCGTAGTGATCCATAACGGATCGGCCAATCTCACCAAGCGCAATCTCGCCGATCTGAACCTGGAGACGAACCTGCAGGTTCTGGCTCCACCCGACAGCCGGGTAGCCGGACAGGTTCGCAGCTATTTCACCCGGCTATGGGGGAACGTAGATACGGTCTACACGCTGGACTATAGCGCCTATCGAGATGAATTGGTTGGATTGAAGCGTCTCGTCTATACGATCCAGAGGTGGTTGGGTTTTACTACATTTTGAGAAAAATCCCCATATTTTTTCAAAAAAAAGCTTCCTCTAGCGATGATCGCTGTAACAATACTGGTAGGATTTGCCGATGATTGGAATATAGGTAGGTCTAGGCCAGGAGCAGCACCAGGGAATTTGTCAACTTGTACATAGCGGATGATGAGGTTAGCTGTATTCAATCTCTTTCCTCAGGTGAAGTCATCCCCGGCACCCGGACACACCATGAGCTCCAAGATACTAACAGCAAAAGAAGGGTGATGGCAGTGAACAGATCGATACGAAAAGCAGGGGGGGCCCTGCTCAGCTTCATCATGCTTATGGGCATGATAGGCTGTAGCGACCCCGCCGCCGTGAAGGATGAGGGTGCCCAGGATCAGAAGGTAACCTTAAAGTTTGTGTGGTGGGGATCCGAGAGCAGGAAAGAAAGCACGTTGAAGGTCATTGAGCTTTACAAGAAGGATAATCCTCATGTGGATTTTGAAACCGAGGTGCTGGCCAATACGGCTGCGGTAGCTACCCAGCTAGCCATTCAAACCGCGAACCAGGAGACAGCGGACATTATCCAGGCCGATTATAACTTTATCTTTAACTATATCAATCGCGACCTCATCGAGCCTCTGGATCCTTATGTGAAGGACAATGTCATTCATTTATCGGATGTGGATAAAGCCTATTTGACCTCCGGCATGAAGGATGACAGCTTGTATGCTCTTACGATAGGTATTAATTCATCAACCCTCATCTACGATCCGAAGCTGCTGGAAGCGGCAGGGGTACCGGTCCCCAAAGAGGAATATACGCTGGATGAGCTCTATCAAACCATGCTTCTCCTGAAGCAGAAAATCAAGTCGCCTGATTTCTATCCACTCGGCAATATGATCGACGTCTTTTATTATATGCGGGCCCGAGGAGTCTCCATGTACAACAAGGAAGGTACGGCTCTCGGGTATCCCGATGACAAGCTCCTGGCCGACTACTTCGCGCTAAATAAAAAGTGGAGGGACGAAGGACTTCTGGGCGGAGCTTCGAGTTCGGGCAACGATAAAAATCATCCCATCGCGACGGGGAAAGCGGCGTTTTATTCCCTCTCCAGCAATACCGCAGCAGCCCTGAGCAAAGCTTCCGGCCGGCCCTTGAAGCTGCTTCCCTATCCGAAGGTAGACGGGGGACAGGAAGGGAACTTCATTAAGCCTTCTATGTTTCTGGCCATGTCTTCCTACTCGAAGCATAAGAAGGAAGCGGCTAAGTTTATCGATTTCTTCCTGAATAACGAAGAGGCTAACGATATCTTAAATGGGGAGCGGGGAGTTCCGGTATCCGCGAAGATAGCATCGAGGCTTTCAACAAAGCTGGATGAGGCGGGCAAAGAGCAATACCGTCTTCTGGATTATTTGAAAACGCGCTCCAAGCCGGTCGATCCTCCTTACCCATCCGCCCATGTAGTCGTTAACAAAGCGTATGAGCTGGCGCTTAAACAAGTTACCGAGGGCAAGCTGACTCCCGAGCAAGCGGCCAAGCAGTATAGGGAGCAAGCGAAGGAGTACTTGGTTGGAGAAGGGGAGGGAGTCGGCCAATGAGAAACTTCTTCCAGACACTTACGATCAAAAAGAAATTATACGGCGGATTCAGCCTGGTGCTCGTGCTCCTGGCTGTCATGTCAACGATCAGCTACGTCTACCTGGTTAAGGTGAACCAGTCTTACACGGTGCTGCTTAAGGAGGATTCCCAGACCCTTCAACTGATTAAAGACTTGAATATTGAAGTTGAAAGTGAAAACTCCAACTTATCCAAATACCTGCTCACCCAGGACAAGAAGTATCTGGACAGCTTCAAACTGGCCCAAACCCGGTTTAATCAAGCCTTAACGGAGCTTCAATCGAGGATTACAGATCGCGATGACAAACAAATTTTAGCCGGTTTGGATCTGCTGCAGAATCAGTTTGCCAGTGGAGCCATGCAGATGATAGACGCCAAAAACCAAAACCAGACCGCCGCCTACTTGGAGATGGCGGTTACGCAGGGACCTGTGCTGGACGCTTTTACGAGCACGGCCAACCGATTTGTGAAAATGAAGCAGGAGACGCTGGATCACGAAGCGCGATCGACGTTCGACGAAGTCGGGCGGATCAAAGGTTTGGTTATTCTCCTTACTCTTATAACGCTCGGGGTAGGGGTCATTGCTTCGGTCGTGATCAGCCGGACGATCTCAAGTCCTATCATCGAGCTTCGGGGCATGGCCTCAAAAATTGCTCAGGGCGATCTGCGGGATACGCATGTGCTTGTCAAAAATAACGATGAGATCGGCGAACTGGCCAAGGCGTTTAACTTGATGGCCAATAATCTGCGCAATCTCATCTATGAGGTCGGAACCAATGCGGAACAAGTGGCGGCATCCTCCGAGCAGCTGACGGCCAGCGCCGAACAAACGGGACAAGCTACCGAGCATGTCGCTCAAATCACCGAGAACCTGGCGGAAGGAACCGAAAGACAGGTTCAAAGCATTGAAGGGAGCGTCGCTCTGGTCCGCAAGATGGACCTGGGGGTCCAAAGCATTGCGGGGCGTGCCTCCAAGGTTACCCAGTCGGTGCAGCACGCCTCTCATGTCGCTGCGGAGGGCGGGACAGCCGTCCAAACTGCTATCGACCAGATGTCGGCGGTTCAAGTCAATGTGGGCGAGGTATCGAAAGCAGTAGCTGCACTGGGAGAGAAGACGGGCGAGATCGGGACGATTATGGCTCTGATCACGGACATCGCTTCCCAGACGAATCTATTATCCTTGAATGCTGCGATAGAAGCGGCCCGTGCGGGCGAGCACGGCAAGGGCTTCTCCGTCGTGGCCAGCGAGGTACGCAAGCTCGCGGAGCAAACCGCTCAGTCCGGACAACAGGTGTCCGAGGTGATCCGAGCCATCCAAGCTGAAACCAAGCGCACGATCGAGATGGTCGCGCAGGGAGAGAAAGAGGTTTTTGAAGGGATCGGGGCGGTGAACAAGGCGGGCGTTTCGTTCGTACAAATTGAAGATTCGATCCGCGAAGTCAATGAACAGATCCAAGAAGTATCCGAGTCTTCCGCCGATATGTCTCTGGAAACGCAGAATCTGGTTGCGGCGTTTGAAGAAATCAGTCAGATTACGCACTCAGCGGCCGAAGGAACGCATAGTGTTTCGGCTTCGGCGCAAGAGCAGCTGGCGAGTGTGGAGGAAATCTCGGGATCTTCTAGAGAATTGGCCAATTTAGCTCAAAAACTGCAGGAAAGCATAGAGAAATTTTCGGTATAACTGCCTGAGCAACCAAGGGGTGCCGGACGCAAACAAAGCGTCCCGGCACCCCTTGTTGCGATCGGACGGCTTTCATGCCGTTTAGCTTCCTCCCTATCCGGGTAAATAGGAGCGTCATCCGTGTACATGCCTATTTAAAAAATGTAGTGGAGGAGCTGTGAGATGAGCAACGAGCGTAGCGTGAACGTTAACGGGAAACAGGAGCAGTTGGAACAATACCGGGCTAGCGACGAAGGTCAGAAGATGACGACCAATCAAGGTCTGAAGATAGCCGAGGATGAGTTCTCCCTGAAAGCTGGGGAGCGCGGTCCGACCTTGCTGGAGGATTTCCACTTCCGGGAGAAAATGACGCACTTCGACCATGAGCGAATTCCGGAACGGGTCGTGCATGCACGCGGGTTTGCCGCCCATGGCGAATTCCAAGTATATGAGTCCTTGAGGGAATGGACCAAGGCGAGGTTTTTACAGGACCCTTCCGTCAAGACGCCTGTGTTCGTACGTTTCTCCACGGTAGCCGGCTCGCGGGGTTCCGCGGAGACGGTGAGGGATGCGCGCGGGTTTGCTACGAAGTTTTATACCGAGGAGGGCAATTATGATTTAGTCGGGAATAATATCCCTGTCTTCTTTATACAAGATGCGATCAAGTTCCCGGACCTGATTCATGCGCTGAAGCCGGAGCCGCATCATGAGATGCCGCAGGCCGCTTCCGCTCATGACACGTTCTGGGATTTCGTAGCGAATAATCAGGAGTCGGCCCATATGGTCATGTGGGCGATGTCGGACCGGGCGATTCCGCGCAGCTTCCGCATGATGGAGGGCTTTGGCGTCCATACGTTCCGCCTGGTGAATGAGCAGGGCAAGGCGCACTTTGTGAAGTTTCACTGGAAGCCGGTGCTGGGAGTCCATTCGCTGGTATGGGACGAGGCTCAGAAAATTTCCGGCAAGGACCCCGACTTTCACCGGCGGGACTTGTGGGAGTCGATCGAGCAGGGCAACTTTCCCGAGTTTGAGCTCGGGCTGCAGCTTCTGCCGGAGGAGGACGAGTTCAAGTTCGACTTCGATATCCTCGATCCGACGAAGATTTGGCCGGAGGAGGACGTGCCGGTACGCCTCGTAGGCAAGATGACCTTGAACCGCAACGTGGACAATGTATTTGCCGAAACGGAGCAGGTCGCCTTCCATCCCGGTCATGTCGTGCCGGGCATCGATTTCTCCAATGATCCGCTGCTGCAGGGACGGTTGTTCTCCTATACCGATACGCAGCTGATCCGGCTCGGCGGACCGAACTTCCATGAGCTGCCGATCAACCGGCCGGTGTGCCCCTTCCATAACAATCAGCGGGACGGATACGGCCGCCAGACGATTAACAAGGGTCAGGTCAGCTACCACAACAATTCGCTGGCCGGCAATACCCCCGCTGTATCGACGGAAGCGGAGGGCGGCTACGTCCATTATCAGGAGAAGGTAGAGGGCCGCAAGGTGCGCGCCCGCAGCGAAAGCTTCAAGGACCACTTCACCCAGGCCGCTCTGTTCTGGAACAGCATGAGCTTCCCGGAGAAGCAGCATATCATCCAGGCCTTAAGCTTCGAGCTGGGCAAGGTGAGGAGCAAGGACGTGCAGCAGCAGGTCGTCGATATGTTTGCTCATGTGAGTCTGGAGCTGGTTACGCCGGTGGCGGAAGCGATCGGAGCCATCCCGCCTGCGAGCGGAGGTTCACCGGTCACGAAGGCTTCGCCGGCCCTCAGCCAGGCCCATACGGTGAAGAAGCCGATGACGCGCAAAGTCGGCGTTATCGTAGGCCAAGGCTTTGACGACGCCGAGGTGATGTCCGTGCTGGATGCGTGGAAAGCCGCCGGCCTTCAGCCGGAAATCATCGGTGAGAAGCTGGGCCAGATAACGGGAACCAATCATACGTCACTCGAGGTGAACCATACGTTCCTGACAGCAGATTCGGTATTGTTCGATGCCCTGTGTGTCGTCAGCGGACTTGCCGAAAGCCCGATGCTCCAGAAGCAGGCTGCCAGGTTCCTCCAAGAGGCGTACGAGCATTACAAGCCGGTCGGCGCAACCCGGGAAGGCAGGCCGCTGCTGGAAGCCAGCGGCGTGGAGAGCGGACCGGGCGTCGTCGTGGCTGACCAGACGGATGAGTTTGCCGCCTCCTTTGTGGAAGCGGTGGCTGCACACCGTCACTGGGACAGGAAGCTGGTATAGCCGGGTCGTAAGGAAGTATCCAAGTATCCCAAGAACAAAATCGTATAAGGTCAGAGCCGTCCGGTCATCTGAACGGTACTCCAATGGTTAGACATGATCTAACAGTTGGAAGTGCCGTTCATCCCGGGCGGTTTTTTAGTTATGACGTATTCGTTCGGAGCCGGAGTCAGCTACGGAGACTCGGGTTATGGTATAATTAGGAAATCGAACCCCGCACTCAGAATGGAGTAGATGAGACCATGAGCCCTGAAGTAACCTTGGTTGAGTTAACGTCGATTGAGCTGGAGATGCTTGGAGATTTAACGGAATTATTGATCGATACCGTAACCGACGGAGCCTCCATCGGATTTCTGGCCCCATTGAGTCCGGAAGCGGCAGCCGCCTATTGGCGGGATATGCCGGGACCTGGGGTAGCAGCCTGGGTCGCGGTCAAGGAGGGACGGATTGTAGGAAGCGTGCAGCTGCATCTGGCCATGAAGCCCAATGCATCTCATCGGGCCGAGATCGCCAAGCTTATGGTACATACGAGTTACCGAAGAAGCGGTATCGCCCGCTTGCTGATGCAAGCTGCCGAGAACCGGGCGCAAGCGGAAGGAAGATCGCTGATTATTCTGGACACCCGGGCGGGCGATCCCTCCAATCAGCTATACCTTTCGCTGGGCTATAGGGAAGCGGGACGTATCCCCCGTTTCGCCCAATCATCGAGCGGTACCTTGGACGATACCGTCTTGTATTACAAGGAATTCATGTAAGGATTAGGCCAAGAGAGGAGGCTCGACATGATCGAATGTCCTTGGTGTCATCATAACGTCGAGATTCAACAAGGCAAGTGCCCCCAATGTCGTCAGCGCTTGTACGAGGTGTCGGAGAGGGACTTTGCGGATGTGGAGCCGATCCAAGGCGATGGGGAAGAAGACATGTCCGAGGGGCATATCGAGGGTATGATCGAGGAAAGCTTTACGTGCCGGAGATGCCGCGGCGAGGAATGCATCGTGAAGGAAGTGGCGATGACGGGAACGGGTCTCAGCAAGCTGCTGGACATTCAGCATCATCATTATTTATTCGTATCGTGCGCGCAGTGCGGCAGCGTGGAGATCTACGATCCCGAGGTTCTTCGAGGGCGAAAGCCCGGGCAGCTGGGGACGATTCTGGATACTCTGTTTGGCCGCTGACAGGCAATATCGTCATGTAGATGAAGTGAGGGTTAGGGGATGATGCGGGTCATGAGCCTGTCTGAGACATGGAGCAAGTATGAGCCTGCGATTCGCGCGTTGCCCGCGGATAGGCCGCTAACGAAGGAAGACCTGCTGACGGAGCCGTTTCGGATGGAGAGCCAAGGTCGGCTCGAGATGTACTACGCACCTCATCATGAATATGCGAACCGTTCCGCCAAAGTCGTGCTTATTGGTATTACGCCAGGATGGACACAGATGAGGATTGCGTTTCAAACCGCAAGAGAGGGGCTCGAGCGGGGGCTTCCGGCACAGGAGATTGCCCGCAGGACCAAGTCCGCCGCTAGATTCGCCGGGGCGATGCGGAGCAATCTGGTACTTATGTTGAACGCGCTCGAACTTCCGCAGGCTCTAGGCCTCGCCTCAAGCGACGAGTTATTCGAAAATGCAGACGGGCTGCTTCACACTACATCGGTGCTGAAATACCCCGTGTTCGTAGACAAGCAAAATTACACGGGCTCCCGCCCCGCGCTGATGGCGACGCCATTTCTGAGGGAGAGGGCTCTGTTGTCCATCCGCTCGGAGCTGGAGGGCTTCCGGGATGCCTTGATTATCCCGCTGGGCCGGACGGTAGAAGCGGTGCTCCGGGAGCTGCCGCAGGGAGACTGTCCGGGAACGGAACAACTGCTAGCGGGATTCCCTCATCCCTCGGGCGCCAACGGACATCGGCATCGACAGCTGGCGGAGGGCGCTGACCGGATGAAAGCGGTTATTCGGCGGGTACTGGTTCGAGGTGTCCGTTGAAAATAAAGTCTTGACTGGAATCGTGGATTTAACGCTCCGAGCCTGATTGTTTTTGAAGGAGGGAAAATGATGAATTTAAAATTTTTTATCATTTTACTAACTGTATTTTTAGGCTCCTGTACCCCCCCAATTCAACTCAACACGCGGCGGAGCAAGTTGGTAATAACCCAGTAAATGGCTCATCTGTAGAACAGGGAAATCAAGGTAGTATAAAATTCAATTTCCAACATCTTCTTGCTCCACCGCCGGAAATAGAAGAGTGGTATACGAATCAAATCAAATTAAAAGAAGAGCTTGCGGTTTATCTAAATCACAATGAAAAAACTTATGTTCTTATTAAAAGTCCGAATAACAGTTCCGGTGTTAATCTAAAGGAAATACAAGCAACCCAAGATAATGTGGCCATAAAGTATGTGATTGACGATAAAACGAATTGTCCAAATTATTATGCATTATTTGAGATAGATGGAAAGATAAAGGTCGAGTTCATGAAAGACTAAACCGAACGAAAGGCAGCCTACGGCATGGAATGCTGGTTCTGGAAAACAGAAAATTTCTGATCTTCTGCTCACACGGACAACCGGAAGTAACGTTGAACAAATGGATATGTGCTTGACTTGACCTATTAATTGCCTTAAAATAATAAGCGTGAGAGTTAGCTCACGTTGCAAAAAGCAAAAAGTCGGAAATCCTCAGCCGTATAAGTGAGGAACGGAAAAAGTCGGAGATCCTCTACCGTACAAGTGAGGAACGGAAAAAGTCGGAGATCCTCTACCGTACAAGTGAGGGATTAAAAAAGTAAGCTAAGGGTAGCAAAATGCTACCCTTATTTTATTATTGGGAGAGAAGTTGCTGCACATGGGGATACTTAAAATTTGCGAGATTCAGCCTGCCTATCTGGATTATTTACGAGTTCATGACTCGAAAGTTAGTGAGAAGGGAAGTCGTAAATTCGTAGGCATCATCCTTGAAGTAAATGGACAAAAATACTGTGCGCCCCTTTCTTCCCCAAAAGTTAGGCATATTAGAATTCAGGACACCGCACCAGATATTGTGAAGATTGATGGTGGAAAATTAGGGGTCATTAACTTAAACAATATGATTCCAGTTCTCGATTCTGCTATTATTCATCTAGATATTCTTCAGGTTGCTGACGTACAGTATCGTGGCCTACTAACACAACAGGCCTTGTCTATCCGATCGAATGAGCAAGCGATCATGAAGAAGGCTAAACGATTACATTCCATGGTAGCGAGCCAGAAGCACCCTAAGCTAAATGACCGTTGCTGTGATTTTATTGGGTTAGAAGCAGTTGCATCAAGCTTTGGTGCAGTAATGCAGCCAGTAACGCAAGTATCTCAAGAGGTTGCTGCGACGAAAGAAGAAAAGAAAAATTAGGACAGTCCCCAACGGCGGAAGTCTAGGACTTATATTTTTCGGTCCAAGGCTACCGCTGCTTCTATTTCCAAGCCAGTCTACAACTATATTTTCCGAGTCTATTACTTTATTTTTCAGTCTAATGGTTTATTTTCTTTTAACACGAGGTAATCGGATATTGCAAGGTGACCCTATTAACCTTGTCGAATTATGACGATTTTCCACTTGAAATGATCGAGAAGAGCATGTACTATTACAGGTATAACTTCAAAGAGCTCGTATACATTTGGGAATATGGCCCAAAAGTTTCTACCGGATGACCACTGTAATTATCCGACTATGAGTGAAATCGCTAGCGGGATTATTTAACACGGGTAAAATAATATCGCTGCTGTTGACGCTTTGTGTGTGACCCCGTAAGGTACATCATCACAGAGGGACAGGCTTCACTTGAGAGAAACCTCTTAAGTAGAAGACTGTCCCTCTTTCATGTGGAAAAGGAGCGATAAAGTAATGAAGCTACTGCAGGAGCGCATACGTCAAGAAGGTCTCATCCTCTCCGATAAGGTGCTGAAGGTGGACTCGTTCTTGAATCATCAGGTAGACACGCAGCTTGCGCTGGAGATTGGAAGGGAGTTCGCTCGCTTGTTTGCCGGCCGCTCGATCACAAAGGTATTGACGATCGAAGCCAGCGGCATTCAGTTCGCTATGGCAGCCGGGATTGCGCTGAACGTCCCTTTCATCTATGCGAAGAAAAAGAAAGCCGTCACGCTCTCCGAGCAGGTATATGCGGCTTCTGTCCACTCCTTCACCCGTCAGGAAACGTATCAGGTCAGCATCTCGCAGAAATACCTCGGTCCAGCCGACAAGGTACTGATCGTGGATGATTTCCTCGCTACTGGAGCGGCTTTGGTCGGCCTCGTCGATATTGTCCGGGAAGCGGGTGCGGAGCTCGCAGGCGTAGGCTGTGTCATCGAGAAAAGCTTCCAGGAAGGCCGGGGTCTACTGGAACAGCGCGGCGTACATGTTCACTCGCTGGCCCGGATCGCGTCGATGTCCCCGGGTGAGATTCACTTTGTCGGCGAAGACGACGAGGCTTCGAGCGGGTCGATCAAGGAGAATGCCACATGCTAAGCAAGCAAAAGGTCGTGGCGCTGGGCTTCCAGCACGTGCTTGCGATGTATGCGGGCGCCGTTATCGTGCCGCTGATCGTAGGCGGCGCGCTTAAGCTGAACGGAACGCAGATGGCGTACTTGATCGCGGCAGATCTCTTCACCTGCGGGATCGCAACGATCTTGCAGGTGATGGGCACCAAGTACTTTGGCAGCCGGCTGCCGGTTATTCTGGGCTGTACATTTACGGCGGTGGGGCCGATTATTGCGATTGCCTCGACATCCAATCTGGCTACAGTTTACGGAGCCATTATCTTGTCGGGTTTGTTCGTCGTGCTGGCCGCGCCGTTGTACGGCAAGATGCTGAGGTTCTTCCCGACGATCGTAACCGGGTCCGTCGTGACGATCATCGGGCTTTCCCTGATTCCGGTGGCGATGAACAATGCGGCAGGCGGACAGGGCGATCCGAGCTTCGGACAGATGCATAACCTGCTCCTGGCCTTCGGTACGCTAGTCGTCATTCTGGCGGTCAATCGACTGGCTACCGGCTTCCTGCGGTCCATCTCCGTGCTCATCGGGCTTGCGGCCGGAACGGCAGCCGGGTATGCGATGGGCATCGTCAGCTTCTCGGCGGTAGGCTCGGCTTCGTGGGTCAGCATCGCTCAGCCCTTCTACTTCGGGTTTCCCCAGTTCAGTCTCACAGCCGTTATCACGATGATTATCGTCAATATCGTCAGTATGGTCGAGTCTACGGGGGTTTACTTCGCGGTAGGTAAAGCGACCGATCAGAAGGTTAGCCCGCAGCAGATTGTCGGGGGCTTGCGGTCCGAGGGGCTGGCGATTATGCTGGGCGGGATTTTCAACGCGTTCCCGTACACCGCCTTCTCGCAAAATGTAGGCTTGATCTCGCTCACTCGCGTCAAGTCGCGTGACGTCATCTTCGCCGCGGGCGGCATTATGGTCGTTCTCGGTCTGCTGCCCAAGCTGGCAGCGCTGACGACGGTCATTCCAAGCGCGGTGCTGGGCGGCGCGATGATCGTCATGTTCGGTTCGGTAGCCGCTTCGGGTATCTCCATCTTGTCTGAGGTGGATCTCCGCAAGGATCGCAACCTGCTGATCGCGGCTTGCAGCATAGCGGTCGGGCTGGGCTCCGCGACGCTTCCGTCGATGTTCGACCAGCTGCCTGATTTCGCCAAGATGCTGCTGCAGAACGGCATTGTATCCGGTTCGTTGACTGCGATTGCGCTTAATTTGTTATTACCGGAGGAGAGCCGGACGGCTTCGCAGGTTTCTCCCGATGCACAGAAGGCTTCCTAGCTCCTATCTCAAGTTTTGCCGCTCTTTCAGCTTATGCTGGGAGAGCGTTTTTTCGTTTGGAGACTCCTAAGATGACCTAGCATTTTCTAATTTTGTTAATAAACAATTGACAAGCGTTGCGTCTTTGTCAATGATAGATATCATAAGAAAACGTTTGCACAAACCTGGAAGGAGAGAAGAGAATGCGGGACAAAATCATTCTTGTCGATGATCAAGAGGAGATTCGCACGCTTCTGATTCCGTTTCTGACGCAGCATGGCTTTGAGGTCATCGGCAGCTCTTATGGGGAACCGGCCGATCTTATCGGCTTGATACGCACCCACGCCCCGGGCTTGATCGTGCTGGATGTGCGGAGGCCTGAGCTGTCGGGGCTCGAGGTGTGTGCCGGAATCCGTCGATTCAGCGACACGCCCTTGCTGTTCATGGGTCCTGATGCCGACGAGCAGCTGAGGATCACGGCACTGGGGGCGGGCGGCGACGCTTACATCGCCAAGCCGTTCAGTCTGGAGCTTCTGCTGGCCCAGGTCAAGGCCCAACTGCGCCGGTATAGGCGAGAGTTTCCCGTTCATCAGCGTCATTTGCTGCAATTTCCGGACCTGGAGATCGATCTCTTCTCCCGGTCTGTTAGAGCGTATGGCCAGCCGGCCGTCTTGTCCGCCAAGGAGTATCAGCTGCTGGTCATTCTTGCCAAGCATCCCAATCGCGTGTTCCACACCCAGGAGCTTTATGACCGGATCTGGCCCGAACACAGGCTGGGCGATCTTCGCACAGTCATGGTCCATATCTATAATTTGCGGAAGAAAATCGAACGCCAACCCCGGAAGCCTCAGTACATTCACACCATAAGGGGAGTCGGTTACAAGTTCAACGCCGTCGTTCCGCAGTCCTCCGCAACCCTCAGCAGTCTTTGAAAGGAGAGTTGTTTTGGCCGGCCCTCGTCGGGTGGTAGGTACTTTTTATATATTTTTCAGGAGATTTTAACAGAACTTTAAAATGGAGTGATACACTGCAAGAGCGTATGAAAACGTTTGCGCAAAAGGAGGCGGTACAAGCTTATTAAGGACGACAAGAGAGCAAGGCAGCAGCGGGCCTATTTACCATCTCATTATTTTGTTTAGGAGGAAAGCATTGACATGTCCAAAAGGTTTCTAAACCGCGCTTTAAGCGCGGCCCTGACCTTCGCTTTGCTGGGCAGCGGATTTGCCCCCGGGCCGATTTCGCCTGCGAAAGCGGAGGCGGCTGCAGGCGACGTTCCCGTTAACGGAACGATGATGCAGTATTTTGAATGGTTCACTCCGAATGACGGCGGGCATTGGAACCGCTTACGCGACGATGCGGCGCATCTGAGCGATATCGGCATCACCTCAATCTGGCTACCGCCGGCGTACAAGGGGCATTCGGGAACGAATGATGTCGGATATGGGGTCTATGACTTCTATGATCTTGGCGAATTCAATCAGAAGGGGACCGTTCGAACCAAATACGGCACGAAGGCCGAGCTGAAGCAAGCGGTGGATTCCCTTCACAACCATCAGATTCAAGCCTATGGAGACGTCGTCGTCAATCATATGTTAGGGGCGGACGGCAACGAGCAGGTAAAGGTGAAGGAGGTATCTCCGGATAACCGGAATCAGGAGATATCGGGGGAGTATTCGCGCCAGGCCGCGACCATCTACAACTTCCCCGGCCGCAACAATGCGTATTCTTCTTTCAAGTGGAACTGGACGCACTTCGACGGGATCGATGACTATGGGAAAATATATCGATTTTCGGAAGGAGCGAAAGCCTGGGATTGGGAGGTAAGCAGCGAGCGGGGCAACTATGATTATCTGCTGGGCGCCGATATCGACTACGATCACCCCGACGTCGTGAATGAGATTAAGAAATGGGGAGTCTGGTATGTAAACGAAATCGGGCTGGACGGTTTCCGGCTCGATGCGGTCAAGCATATCAAGTTCGGCTTCATGAAGGATTTCGTCGATAACGCCCGGGCCAAGACCGGCAAAAATCTGTTTGCAGTCGGAGAATATATCGGCGGTTTGACTGAGCTGCAAACCTATCTCAACCGGGTGGGCGGCAACATGTCGATGTTCGACTTCCCGCTGCGCAACAATCTGGCCCAGGCGTCGAGCAGCAATGGCGGCTACAGCATGCGCAATCTGTCGGCCGGAACGCTGATGGGTACCGATCCGGTTCACGCGATGACCTTTGTCGAGAACCATGACACGCAGCCGGATCGCGACGACCCTCATGGGGCACCCGTCCTGACCTGGTTCAAGCCGCTTGCCTATGCCTATATCCTGACTCGCGAGCAGGGTTATCCGACGGTATTTGCAGGCGATTACTATGGAACCAACGGCAATAACAACCGAAAAATCCCCGCGTTGAAGGATAAGCTCGACCCGATTCTGAAGGCGCGCAAGGACTATGCGTACGGCAAGCAGAACGACTATCTGGACCATGACGATCTGATCGGCTGGACACGCGAAGGAGTAGCCTCCAAGCCGAATTCCGGATTGGCAGCCATCATGACCGATCGCAGCGGAGGCTCCAAGACGATGTATGTCGGAACCGCGCATGCGGGCGAATCCTGGAAGGATATAACCGGGAACTTCACGGAGAAGGTTACGATCTCTTCGTCCGGTAATGGCGTGTTCAAGGTGAAGGACGGATCCGTCTCGATCTGGGTGCCGGAGGGCTCCAGCCCGTCCGATCAGCCTCCAACAGCGCCGTCGAATGTGCAGGTAAGCTCAACAACCGCTTCTTCGGTGAGTCTGAGCTGGTCAGCCTCCACGGACGACCGGGGAGTAGTGAAATATGAGATCTACCGGGATAACGCTTATATCGGGGAAGCGACAGGAGTCTCCTATACGGATCAGAGCGTGATCGCGGAACGAACATATGCTTATACGATAAGGGCGGTCGACACAATCGGCCAGAAATCGGCTTTCAGCTCCCCGGTCAGCGTGAAGGTTGGCGGCGGCGGGGGCGGACAGCCTACCCCATCTTCATTCAGCTGGGATAATGCGAACGTGTATTTCGTGCTGACGGACCGCTTTAACAACGGCAATACGAGCAACGACACTTCCTACGGAAGGCCGACTACCGATGCCTGGGGCAAAAACATTGGCACATTCCGGGGAGGAGATATCAAGGGGCTGACGCAGAAGCTGCAGGAGGGCTACTTTACGGAGCTCGGGGTTAACGCGATCTGGATCTCCGCTCCATGGGAGCAGATGCATGGCTGGGTAGGAGGCAAGGAGGGAGACTTTGCCCACTACGCTTATCATGGCTACTATGGTCTTGACTTCACGGCTATGGATAAAAATATGGGAACGGTCCAGGAGATGAGGGAGTTCGTCGACCTGGCGCACAGCAAAGGTATTCGCATCATTCTGGACGTGGTCATGAACCATGTCGCTTACCCGACGTTGAAGGACATGGCGGATTTCAATTATGGAGATCGCGGCGGGCTATCGGGTGATTGGACGCCGAATCAAGGCCAAGGTCAGAACTGGCATACCCATAACAATATTATGAACCGCAGCAATCAGGCGGCGTGGGCGAGCTGGTGGGGACGGGACTGGATTCGCGCGGACAGCACTGCAGGCTATGACAATTGCGGGGGCGGAGAGATTGCCCAGTGCGTGGGCTTCCTGCCGGATATCAAGACAGAGCTCACTCAAGGGGTCGGGCTGCCGCCGATCTTGAAAAATAAATGGAATGCGGAGAGCTCCGGCTACGACCAGTGGATCGTTCCGGCTGCCAAACCGCTGCGCCAGGAGCTCAATCTTCCTCCCAAGGACTACATGGTCAAGTGGCTATCCGCCTGGGTGGAGGAATTCGGGATCGACGGCTTCCGTGCAGATACGGCCAAGCATATCGAGATCGACCGGTGGGCGGCGCTGAAGACGTCGGCTAGCGCCGCCCTGTCCAAGTGGAGACAGCAGAATCCCGGAAAGCCGGGAGCGGACTGGACCGACAACTTCTGGATGACGGCGGAAGTATTCGGTCACGGGCTTGGCAAGAGCAGCTACTTCAACAATGGCTTTGACTCGGTGATCAATTTCTCCTTCCAGACGGCCAATCTGAATAATCTGGAGAACCTGTTCTCTACTTACGCAGCTGCGTTCAACGGCAATGACCCGAATTACAACATGCTTAGCTATCTTTCGTCGCATGATACCTCCTTGTACAACCGCGGCAATCTGATCCAGGGGGGCACAGCCCTGCTGCTGCTTCCGGGCGGGGTGCAAATTTTCTACGGCGATGAAACGGCCAGGCCGCACGGCGAGGGCGGCTCCGATCCGGAGCAGGGCACGAGATCTTATATGAATTGGAACCAGGTGAACCAAAATGTGCTTTCGCACTGGCAGAAGCTCGGCAAGTTCCGCAACAATCACCTGTCTGTAGGCGCGGGTCAGCATCGCAAGCTGGCGGACAGCCCGTATACCTTCGCCCGCACCTATGAGAAGAACGGCCACCAGGACCGGGTGGTCGTTGCGACCGGGGCGTCTGGTACGGTCGATGTAACCGTGGCTGGCATCTTCGAGGACGGGACCACCGTGCGCGATGCGTATACGCAAAGTCAGGTGGTCGTCAGCGGAGGTAAGGCTCGGTTCACGGCAGGCCAGCATGGCGTGATTCTGATCGAGAGCGCGACGCTGCTGCCGCAGAATGCGCCGATTGTCAGCGCGGCTCCTGGAGGCGGGAAGTTTACAACGCCTACCCAAACCGTCACGCTGGACGTGAAGAAAGCGCCAACCGGCAAATACACGCTGGATGGGAGCGACCCTGCGACGGCTGGCATTCCTTATACTAGCGGAGATACGGTCGTTATTGGCGGGGATATGCAGTTCGGCGATACGAAGACGCTGAGGCTGTATGCAGTCAATGAGGATGGACCAGCGACCAAATCCTATACGTTTACGAAGGCGGACCCGAATGCCAAGCTGCAGATTTATTTCAAAAAACCGGCTGGCTGGGGCGCACCACAGCTGTACTATTACGAAGCCGTGCCTCAGCAAGCCGGCCCGACCTGGGCGACGGCTCCTGCGATGGAATCTGCGGGCGGAGACTGGTATGTGTATACCTTCGACAACGCCGAGAGCGTGAAGCTGATCTTCAAGGATAGCTCGGGCAAGCAAGCGCCGGGCCAGAACCAGGCCGGGTTCGAGAGGAAAGCGACGGGCTGGTATGACGGCAGCGCCTGGCATGAGACAGACCCCCGAGACATCACGAAGCCCACTGCGCCGACGGGACTGACGGCAGCTGCCAAAACCTCCACAACGGTCTCTCTGAGCTGGCAGCCGTCCACGCACGTCAGCGGCATAGCCGGGTATGATGTGTATCGGGACAACGCCAAGGTCGGTTCCTCAACGACCACGTCCTACCAGGATACCAATCTGACAGCCGCTACGGAGTACAAGTACAAGATTATCGGCCGCAGCCAATCGGGAGGCGTTTCCGATCCGAGCCAGGAGTTGGCGGTCAAGACGGAAAATGCGGGGACGTTGCAATCGGTCGTCATTTATTACAAGAAAGGATACCCGTCCCCTTATATTCACTATCGTCCCGAAGGCGGAACGTGGACGACGGCTCCCGGCGTGAGGATGCTTGATTCGGAAATAAACGGTTATGCGAAGATCTCCATCGACCCGCTGACGAAGTCGAGAGTCGAGGCTGCGTTCAATAACGGCAGCGGCCAATGGGACAGCAACAGCCAGCGCAATTATATCTTCGGTCTGGGCGACAATACGTATATTCCCGGCGTGAACGGAGCCGCCGGAACGGTCAAGCCGGGCAAGCCCGACCAGCCGCTGCCGGGGAATAAAGTGACGGTATACTATAAGCAAGGGTACAACCCGGCTTATATTCATTATCGACCGGAAGGAGGGACCTGGACGGTCGCTCCCGGCACGCGTATGGAGAATGATCCGGCCAACCCCGGATACAGCAAAATCACGCTTGATATCGGAACGGCCACGCGGCTGGAGGCCTGCTTCACTAACGGCAGCGGCCAGTGGGATAGCAACGGGCAGCGAAACTACTTCTTCCCTGTAGGCGACAGCACGTATGTCCCCGGCGCGAACGGAGCGGCCGGACAAGTGCAGCCGGGTGTCAAGCCCGGCGACTCCACGCCGCCGAGCACGCCCGCCCATGTGGCTGCTCAAGTAAGCTCTACGGCGCCTGTCGCCGTCACGCTGACCTGGAGCGCTTCCACGGACAATGTCGGCGTGACCGGCTATGAAGTCAGCCGCCGCGTCGGCAACGGGGCGGCCGTCGCGGTCAGCCTGCCTGCCGCGCTGACTTACATCGATAGCACGGTAGCCGCAGGCACGACATACGGCTACCGGGTGCGGGCCGTGGACGCTGCGGGTAACTTCTCGCCATACAGCACGGAAGCTATCGTCACTGTACCTGGGGGAGGGGGCGACGTGACTCCGCCGACGAAGCCGGGGCAGGTGGCGGCTGTTCCGGCCTCCACGTCCATCGCACTTCAGTGGGCGGCATCCACCGATGATGTCGGGGTAACCGGCTATGAGGTTTACCGCAATGGCAGCAAGCAGGGCGCGTCGGCGACTGCCTCTTATACCGACACAGGCCTGACGCCGAATACCGCCTATACGTACACGGTCAAAGCCTATGATGCTGCGGGCAACCGCTCCGAGGAGAGCGCGGCAGTAACCGCCGTCACGCTTCCCGGACCCATCGCGCAGCCGGGCGGCGATAAGCCGTATTCCACGAACCCGACCTATGGCAAGCGGGTGACGTCCCCGATCGTGATCGACGGCGTAAATAACGGCCAGTGGACGGATGATATGCTGATCGCGCTCGATATGGCTGGGGACGATCCGAGAACGCTCGGCAGCAACTGGTCTCTTCACGAAACCCCGATGGATCTTACGCATCTGTGGGCGGCATGGGATGACCAGTACCTGTATCTGGCCTGGCAATATGTAGATGTGACCGACATCGTCGATCCGGCCAATGCCGGGTCGGCGGGCGGAACGCCGATCCGCTCCATGGATATGCCCCAAACGCTGGCCTTCGATACGATACCAGGCGCCGGAGCGGCGAATGATATGTGGAAGAAGAATGGCAACAAGCCGATCTGGGGCGGAGCTCATCTGCCGGACTACCAATTCAATATCGCCTCCAACATGTTTCACTCCGGTTACATCTCCAGAGCTGTTAACGGCGTATTTCCCGTGGACGACGGAGGGGTGAACTACAAGACGGGGGCAGCGGCAGGGATCGAAGTAAAGTTTGCCAAGGGCAACGGGGCTTCTACCCTATGGGGTGTCAAGGATGCCGACGATGCGGCTGTACCGGGCAAGCTGGTGGATTTTCTGGCGCTCGGGCATGACCGGAACCGCGATACCTTCTACGAAGCGAAAATCCCGCTCAGCGCACTGGGCAATCCGAATATCGAGCAAGCGGGGATCGGCGTCATGCTGCATCAAGGCGAATTCTCGCCGGTGGACTCCATTCCGAACGACCCGGCTACGTCCGATACGCCCGGGGTTACGGAATCCAACTCCCCCAAGGAATGGGGCGATGTCGATCTGTTGACGGTACCGTTCGCCCGTATCGGTCATCCGTGAGAGGGCGGCAGTGGCCTAGAGCCTGAGGCTTGAGCATACTTTCGTTATTTCATACCCTGACGGCCCGGCTGCCGTCAGGGTATTTCGGCTGGCGACGGATCTCCGCACGGCCAAGAATCGCCCGGACAGTCTTGCCGGACGGTTCTGCTTCTTACGCCGGCTCCACATCCTCGTCCGGCAGAGCCCAGACGGAGACGCTGCCTCCATGCACCGGGAAGCAGGCGAAGCCATCCTCCTCGATGGTGATTCGGTCTTCCCGGCTATTCGTCATATCGACCCATACTTCGCCGGCACGCCCCTCGCCTACGAACATTCGCTTGTCGCCGTCGTCCCCGTTCGAGATGACGACCGCGCAGCCGGACCGGGGGATCTCAGGGAGACCGCGGCGAACCCAGCCGATCGTATTGGGATGATCGAAGTAATCCTCCTGCTCGCCGTAAGCCTTATGCCTGCGTGTATACAAGAGCGGGTCGATAGCCGCCTTCTTCCCCTCGATCGGATGCTCTCCCCCGATGCCGAAGTAATCTCCGTAGAAGACGCAAGGATAACCGCCTTGCCGGAGAAGAATGAGGGCGTAGGCGCTTGGCTTGAATGCATCCTCCACCCAGGACTCCAAGGCTTCATGAGGCTGGGAATCATGGTTGTCCACGAAGGTAACGGCATGCTCCGGATGCGTCTGTACCAGCGTGTCGTCGAAGATGGTCCGGAGATCGAAGTCGGCTCCTGCCTTCGAAGCCGTATGCAGCTTGTAATGAAGGGAGACATCGAACAGATCGATCCGGTAATCGACCGTGTCCAGAAATTGCTGACAGGCGCCTAACTCGGAATTCCAAAACTCGCCGACGATATAGAACTGGTCTCCGCGCTCTCGGACGACTTCCGCCGCGAATGATTTGATGAACTCGTGATTGATGTGCTTGATGGCATCCAGCCGAAACCCGTCGCAATCCAGAGTGTTCGCAAGCCATTTGCCCCAAGCGATCATCTCTTCCTGTACGACCGGATTGCTGTAATCGATATTGGCAAACATCAGATAGTCGTAATTGCCGAATTCGCGATCGACATGTTCATTCCAGTGCTTGTTCTCGCCGATGATGCGGAATACGCCGGTCTTGTCTTCCCGGGCATCGTAGTCCGTGCCGTTAAAATGCTCGTAGCTCCATTGAAACGAGGAGTACTTCCCGCCTCGGCCGGGGAAGGTAAACCGGGTCCAGCCCTCGATCTCGAACGGGTCGGATATTTCTTCGGTCCGATCCTCCTCATTGACCTCGATCACCTGGAAGGTCTCGGTCTCGTCCGCCCCCGCTTTATGGTTCATGACGACATCCACATATACCGCGATGCCCTGTTCCTTGCAAGCGGCGATAGCCTCGTGCAGCTCTTGCTTGGTGCCGTATTTGGTGCGGACTCCGCCCTTCTGATCGAATTCGCCCAGATCGTACAGGTCGTACACGCTGTAGCCCGTATCGTCCGGGGAATCGCTTTTGGTCACAGGAGGGATCCAGACCGAATCTATGCCATGCCGCTTCAGCTCAGGGGCCAGCTCCTTCAATCGGTTCCAGTGGTTGCCGTCCGCTTCCACATGCCATTCGAAAAATTGCATCATCGTATGATTGCTTGTCATCATGTCCAGCCTCCTATAAAGATGTGCGGGCGTCTAGTCTTCCTGCAGCAGCCTATGTATCGGGTGTTGAGCATCTATTACCCACAGGCCGGGGCAGGGTAAACGTCAGGGCTCCACCCTCCACCTTTAGGGCTCGAATGCTTACTATGAATTGGCTGCCTGAAGCCTATATAATAAAAAGTACAAACGGGACTAGAGAGGCGGAAGGACATGACGGTACAACTTGCACTGCTTAGAGGAATAAATGTCAGCGGACAAAAGCTGATCAAGATGGCCGAGTTAAAACAGATGTTTGAAGCATTGGGCTTCACACGGGTGCAGACTTATATTCAAAGCGGGAATGTGCTTTTTGACCCTTCCGGACTCACGGAAAGCGCAGAGCCGCTGCATAAGCGGATTGAAAAAGGAATCGAAGCGACCTTCGGCTACCAGGTGCCTGTTGTGGTGCGGACGGTCGGCGATCTGGAGCGTATCCTGACCGGGTGTCCGTTCCCGGCGGACAGTCTCGCGTCTGGGGAAAGTCTGTACGTGGCGCTGCTAGCCCAGTCGCCCTCCGAGGAAGGGGTCCAGCGCCTCCTAGCGTGCTCCAGCGAGATTGACGAATACCGTCTCGCCGGCGACGAAGTCTACATCTTATGCCGGCAGGGACTGGGGAAGTCGATGTTCTCGAATAATTTCCTGGAGAAGAAATTAAAGGTCGCGGCTACGACCCGGAACTGGCAAACGATGAACAAGCTGGCGGCATTGGGCCGGGCGATGGAGCAAGAATAACGGTAAGGCCATCAGGGGAGCTCCTGGTGGCCTTATTGCTTACCCGCAGGTGTGCAAAGAGGGCGTCTGGTAGTTAGGCAGCCGTTCGTAGAGAGGATAAGGAGAGTCGGGGACATTTCCCGGCAGGAGGTCCGCGGCTAGCCGGTGTTCCACGGGGAACGCCTTCCGAAGGTACTGACGGGCTTATCTCCAGAGAGGGGCGGCTGTTAGATCACGAATTCCGAACATGCACAGGGGTATCTGACGAATACACTAATGATAGTGAGACGGCTTCGCCGCGATAGGCGCCCAGGATCCTCAGGTGCCATGGACAAAGGAGTGACAGCCATGCTGTATGACTGCGCGATCATAGGCGGAGGGCCCGCGGGTCTGAATGCTGCGCTTGTGCTGGGCCGAGCGAGAAGGAACGTGATCTTGTTCGACGACAGCAGGCCGAGGAATGAGGTGACCCGCCAAACCCACGGTTTTATTACGAGAGACGGCGTGTCGCCGGGCGAGTTCCGTCAGGCCGCTTACCGAGATCTAAGCCGTTATGCTTCGGTCCTCTGCAAGCCGGAGCGGGTCGTCAGCGTGAACCGAACATCTACGTTCCGGTTGACGACGGATCGCGGGGAGTGTTATGTCGCCCGCACCGTGCTGCTGGCTTCGGGCTTGCGGGAAGCGCTGCCGTCCATCCGCCATATTCACGAGTATTACGGGAGCAGCTTGTTCAGCTGCCCTTATTGTGACGGGTGGGAGCGGCTGGATGAGCCGCTCGTCGTGATTTCGGAGCAGCCCCTGGCTTACCATATGGCGCGGACCGTGCGGCAATGGAGCCGCGATCTGATAGTGTGCACGAACGGGAAGCCCGCGCTGACAGACGATCAGCGGCAAGCTCTGAGGCGCAAGGGGGTCGGACTCTACGAGCAGCCGATTCGCTGCTTGAACGGCGAGCAGGGACAGCTGAAGAGCAGCCTGCTGGAGGACGGCACCGAGCTGAGGCGAACGGGCGGATTCGTCGAAACCGCGTGGTTCCAGGCGGCTCCGTTCGGCGAAGCGCTGGGCTGCCGATCGAATCCGCTCGGCGGACTGGCGATCGACAGCCTGGGGAGGACCTCCGTGGCCGGCGTGTATGCAGCAGGCGATACGTGCGCTATCGCTCCCTCTCAGCTGATTGTAGCCGCTGCGGAAGGAAGCCGGGCGGCGATCGGCATCAACTCCGATCTGATTCATGCCGATTTTTAAGTCCATCCGCAGGCCTATGCCATTTCAAATTGACGGGGCAGAGCTTCCCTTTTATAGTTAGAAAGTGGGAATAGCAGTCAAAGCCCCTAGTTCTAAGGATCGAAAGACATATTGTCCCTCAGAAGAAGGTTGATGCGTGCCATGACGCTACAAAATATTGACATGTTCAAGAGTCTGACCAATATGGAGCTGGCCAAGCTGCTGGGCAAGTTAGAGAAGCGGGAGCTTATCGCGGGGGAAAGCTTGTTCCATCAAGGCGACGCCGCCGGCAGCATGTATCTGATCGAAAGCGGCCGTATCGAGCTGTTCTCCGAGAGGCCCGAGGGCGGCAGGCAAGCCTTGGCCCTGCTCCATGAGGGAGATACGCTCGGCGAGATGGCGCTGTTAACCGGAGAGCCGCGCTCTGCATCTGCTGTCGCGGCGGCAGATACGGTCCTCTTCGAGATGGACAGGCCCAGCTTTGATCGGCTGGTTGCCGAAAACTCGTCGATTTCCGCTTATTTTATTCGGCTGCTGTCTCAGCGGCTGATTCAGACCAATAACCGGCTTCAGGCATCCAAGGAGTCGGAGGCCAAGCTGACCGAGCAGCGGATGAAGCTGCTGCCGGAGAAGCTGCAAGCTTTCCTCATCTGGTGCGCGGCGGTGCCGGTAGCCGGCAGAAGGCTGGCGGAGCGGAAGTTCGGCTTCGTGCTGGCGGATGAGGCGCAGGCGTGGCCCGGACTGCTCGATTTCCTCCAGGCCGATGCGGCGGCGGGCGAATGGATCGCTCTGAAGCCAGGCGTTCGTCCGCTGCTGGTTGACCTTGCCGCGTCCGGGACCGCCAGCTACGCCGAACGGCAGGAATGGGTCCGCCAGGCCGCGTCCTCCTACGAAGAAGCCGGGCAGTGGGCCGCTTCGGTTCAGCTGTGGGCGGAGCTGGATCATTGGGAGGCCGCGCTCGATGCGGCGCAGGGTATGCTGGGGCTGTCCGCTCCCCGGGAAGCTGCGGGTTCATCGGCGAGAGCGGAACGAACCAGCGAACCTTTCCCGGTCCCCGATGCCTTGACCGAACAGGAGCGTGAGACGCTCGCCCAGCTGTGGCGTTGTCCGCCAGGGAAGCTTGTGGAGCGGTCGCGGTTCCCGCTGGCGGAGCGCTACATCGCTTACTGTCAGGAAGAAGCTCCTGAGAAGGGACTGGCTCTGGCGGAGGCGGTGCTGGAGGAGCAGGCCGGGGCTTTGACGCCGTCTCAGCTGCTGCGGCTGTACGAGCGTGGAGCCGACCTGAGCCGACGTCTGAACCGCAATCAACAAGCGCTGGAGTATTTGGAGCTGGCGGAAGCCGCAGCCCTGCAGATTACAGACCGAGCCCCGCGAAGCCAGGGTGAAGGACTTACCTACGAACAGGCGAAGCAGAAGCTGGTCCGCAGGAAGTCCCAGCAGCTTGCCGAAAGCGCAGGCCGCCTTCTTGGAGGCAGCCGGTGGCTGGGGCTGTCGGCACTGCTTGCAGCGGCCGGCTGCGTCCTGCTTTTTCAGCAGCTGGAGCCGGTACCGGGACTATCGCGCGCGGGGATGAGTTTTATCGGGATCGGACTAGCGGCCGTTATCCTTTGGATCGTCAACATCGTCCCCGACTATATCGTAGCTCTGGGTATGGCCATGCTGTGGGTGCTGAGCGGCGCGGTTACGCCTGAAGTCGCTTTATCGGGCTTTGCGACGACGACGTGGCTGTATATGATCTTCATCATGGCGCTCAGTGCCGTCATGACCAAGTCGGGTATTGTATACCGGTTCTCGCTGCATGCGCTGAAGCGGTTTCCATCTCATTACCGGGGGCAGCTATGGGGGATCGTCGCCGGGGGAACGGCGCTCAATCCGCTGCTTCCGTCATCTTCGGCCAAGGTATCGCTAGGAGTGCCGATTGCCCGGACGCTGTCAGAGTCGATGGGCTTCGCCGAGAAGAGCAAAGAGGCCGCGGGCCTGGGGCTCGCGGCGATGATCTTCTACGGATTCACGGCGCCGTTCGTTATGACGGGCTCGTACACGAATGTGATGGCGTACGGCCTTGTCTCCGCCAGCCAGCCGGTGACCTGGCTGCAATGGCTGATCCATGCGCTTCCCGCCTTCGTCTTGTTCAGCGCCGTCCTGTGGCTGGCGATTACTTTCATGTTCAGGAACCATCGGTCTGCAGCCAAAGCGGTATCCGCTCACGTCTTGGATGAACAGATCAGGCTGCTCGGTCCGCTCACCAAGGAAGAGCGGATTTCCCTCTTTACGCTGCTGGGCTGCGTCAGCCTGCTTGTGCTGCAGCCGCTGCACGGCATCGATAGCGTCTGGGTGATGCTGGCGGGCTTCGCTGTACTGGTGATAACCGGCGTTCTGGATCGGCGGACCCTGACCTCAGGCATCGACTGGACGTTTCTGCTGTTTCTCGGCATCGCCTTCAGCTTCGCAGGGGCTGCGACCGAGCTGGGCATAGCGGACGTGCTGTCCTCGCTGGTCAGGGAACACATGGGGATATTCGTCTCCTCATCGGAGCTATTCCTGGCAGCGGTTGTCTTGCTTTCCTTCGTCGTCACGCTAGTGGTGCGGGACGACCCCGCGGTGATTCTATTGGTCACCGCGCTGCTCCCGCTTGGAACCGAGCTTGGCATTCATCCGTGGGTGCTCGTATTTATTATTCTGCTATCGACGGACCCGTTTTTCTTCGCCTATCAATCGCCCACGTATTTGACGGCTTACTACAGCTCGGAGGGGAAAGCATTCGATCATCGCCAAGGGCAAAAAATAGCGCTGGCTTACGGGCTAGCCGTGCTGCTCATCGCCGTGCTATGCGTGCCGTACTGGCGCTGGCTCGGTCTAATCAGCTAAAGAGGGTTCGCCCAGGTCCGAAAGAAGGCTGTACCTGCGGCAAGAGGCCGCCGTCACCCGGATAACGGGAGAACGGCGGCCTTTGCTTAAGTGTGTCCGGGGATGGGGCCTCCAGTCTCTGGACGCCGCCTGCTTAGTATCCGTGATACGGGCCGTGGCCGTAGCTGTGATGCGGCGGCTCTTTGGGAACTACCAGACTCGCGATCATATAGACCAGAACGGTCGTGCCGAAGCTGGCAAAGGCGGAGATGATCCAGATCAGCCGGATCAGGGTAGCGTTGATTCCTGTCCACTCGGCCAGTCCCCCGCTCAGACCGGTCAATTTGCTATTATAACGGGAACGAAACAATTTATTCATAAGAAAGTCTCCTCTCCAAGGTTCGATTCGTTAGCGCTATCGTTTATATCTATATTGTAGAGGAGCCTTGCCCTATGCGAAACCGACCTGTGGCGGTTTGTAGACTGGACCAAAGGCGGGGAAACGGAAGTAAGATAATATTATCCAAATTCCGCTTAGCTTCCTCCATCCCTATTTCTCCCATTCCTTTCTATAATCAAGTTATTCCGGTATACAGGGAGGATGAATACGAGGATGGACAGGAAGAGCCCGCTTTTACTGAATGATGAGCAGATGAAGCAATTTATTACGAACGGTTACCTGATCTTGCACACGGATTTTTCAGAGGCCTTTCACGAAAGCCTGATGACCCAGTTAAACAAAGTATATGAGGAAGAGGGAAACCCGGGCAATAATCTGCTGCCGCGGATCCGCGAGATCCAGAAAATATTCGACCACCCGGTCATTACCGGCGCCCTGACCAGCGTACTCGGCCCGGACTATATGCTGCATGCCCACAGACACGGCCACTTCAATGCCAATCCGGTCGCCGGCGGCTGGCATAAGGACAGCTACTGGGGATACGGACGGATGCGCAATCATCATCCGTGGTGGGCGATGATTATGTATTTCCCGCAGGATACGCCGCCTGAGCTCGGACCGACAGGGATTATGCCGGGAACCCAGAATTACGAGACGCGGGTTTTCGACAAGGACGATGCGGCCGGAGAGGCGCTGGCCAGCGGCAAGGCCGGCACCTTCGCGCTGATCCATTACGACATCTGGCATCGCTCCACGCCGAATGTGCTCGGCAACCCGAGGTATATGCTGAAGTTCGAATTCATGCGGACGCAAGCTCCTGCGAAGCCGAGCTGGGACGCCCAGGGAGTCCCATGGTCTACGCCGGCCGGCCTTGCTCCGGGAATGACGGCGCATGACCGCCAGTGGGAGGAAACCTGGAGCTGGCTGTCGGGCAGCATCGGCAGCATAGCCGGAACGCGGCCTGACGATGCTACCGCTATCCGGGAGCTAGCTCTGCAGCTGGAGGACGCTTATGAGCCCCATGCGCTGAATGCCGCATACGAGCTGGCTTCCCGCGGCAAAGGCGGGGTAGAGGCTTTGCTCGCGGCGCTGAAGCATGAGAGGACCGAGGTGTCCCGCCTCGCGGCTTACGGCTTATCCGTGAGCGGGAAGGAGGCCGTCCCGGGGCTGACCGCAGCGCTGGACGAAGCTCGCGAGGCTACGGTGGTCCATGCCGCGTTCGCCTTGGGCGAATTGCGGCAGCTTGCCGCCCTGGCTGTGCCTAAGCTGATCGGCTTGCTGGAAGGGCCATCGGCCGACATACGCCGTGCCGTCGTCGAGACGCTCGGGATGATCGGTCCGGATGCGCCCGGTGCGGTGAACGGGCTGATCCGGGGATTGCAGGACGAGGATACGCAGGTCCGCTTTATGGCTGGGCTGGCTCTGACCCGCCTCGGGCGTGCCGGCGAAGCCGCCGTACCCGCGCTGGAGCGCTCGCTGGATGACGAGAACCGGTACGTACGCGCCCATGCTGCGGAAGCGCTCCGCTATATAGGTACGCCGGAGGCTCACGATGTGCTGATCCGCGAGCTGTTCCAGTCCCGGTGGTGCGCGACGACGACGAAGGCCAATACGTTCTATCCATAAGACGTGCCGAAATAAGGACGTGAGCATCGCCCCAAGAAGCCAGCTTCCGCTTCCCGCTTGACGGGAGCGAAAGCTGGCTTCTTGTCTTGCGCCGGGTTCATGAAGAGGGGTACATGTCGCGGAACTGGCTCGGCGAGAAGCCGGTATGATCCTTGAACATGCGGGAGAAGTAAGGCATCTCAAGGCCAAGCGAATCAGCGATCTCCGATACGTTAAGCGGGGAGAAGGAGAGCAGCTGCTTGGCCTTCTCCATGCGCCGCCGGTTGACGTATTGGATGGGCGAGACGCCGGTCGTGTTTTTAAATACCCGAATAAAATAGTTGGGGTGAAAATGGGCGACCTGCGAGAGCTCCTCCAGCGACAGATGCTCGGACAGATGCTCGTCGATATAGCGCAGCACCTGATTAATCTTATCCAAGGAGGCCGAGGCCCCGGTGCTGAATCGGACGTTGCCGGCCGTGTCGAGGTAGGTGGCGAGCAGCTCAAGCAGCAGGGCGTTCACCCTCAGGCCGGCGCTTAAGCTGTCCTCGCGATGCCAGTGGATAAGCTGCCGGAATGTTTCCTGAAGCCGTTCCGGCTGTTCAACCTCTATGAAGAGGGGGATGTCGAGCAGCTGGAATAAAGGCAGGTCGCCGGTCTTCGCCGTAAAATGGCACCAGTACTTTCCGAACGTGTCGCCGCCCGATGTGCCGTAGGATTGAACCTGCCCCGCTGGAAGCAGGAAGAGCTGCCCCGGTCTCGAAAAATGGGCTTCTTGGTGTGGAAAATCCGTTAACGACTCACTCGCCCATAACATACGGCTTCGAACGATCGGGCCCCAAGCCAAGCCGCTTACCCGAGCTCATAGACACTCTCGACTTCTCTATCGGGGGATACAAAAAACCCGCCCTCTCTCGACGAGGAAGGGCGGGTTTAACCAGGTGACTGTCTATTAGTAGGCCAGCGAGAACAAGCCGTTAATATGCGAAAGGTAACGAACGTTACTCGCTTCTTTCATCAGCGATGCCGGAAGTCCCTTCAGGCGGGTTTGGCTCGCGCCGATCGTCGCGATACCATCCTTGCGGCCCAGGCTCGCAAGCGTACCGGAGAAGACAGGATTGAAGGCTTCTGTCGGAGCGCCCTTGAAGTTTGCAAAGAGGTTGTAGCCGATCGTCTCGCCCATCTGCCAAGCAAGCTGAGCGGTTGGAGGGAACGGACGGCCCTCAGGACCCATAACGACCGCGCTGTCGCCCGCCACGTACACGTCAGGATGCGATACGGATTGGAGCGTCTCGCTCACTGTCGCGCGGCCGCGGTTCACTTCGATGCCGCAAGCGCCGACGAGCGAGTTGCCTTGTACGCCGCCAGTCCAGACGACCGTGTTCGTCTCGATCGTGCTGCCATCCTTCAAGAATACCGTCGTTTCCGTAGCTTCGGTAATGGCAAGTCCGATCAGGAATTTCACGCCGCGCTTCTCGAGGCTCGTTTGTGCGCGCTCGATGTGCTCGGCAGGAAAGCCCATCAGGATGGAAGGAGCGGCTTCAACCGTGTACAGCGACACGTCATTGAAGTCTACGCCCTTCTTGCGGCACAGCCCAGGGAGCATGTCCGCCAGCTCGCCGACCAATTCGATCCCGGTCAAGCCGCCGCCGCCGACTACAAAGGTAGCATCCGCTTTGTTTTTCGTTCTTGCGTATTCCTCTATCCGCTCTTCCACGTGAGCGCGGATACGGTTGGCATCGTCTACGGATTTCAGCGTGAAGCTGTTCTCCTGCAGACCCGGGATACCGAAGTATGCCGTTTCGCTGCCGAGGGCGATGACGAGTGCGTCATAGTTGTACGTGATGCCGCTCTTCAGGACAACGCGCTTCTCGTCCAGACCGATCGTCTCGACCGTGTCGATCCGCAGGTTGATATCCTTGCCGCGCAGCAGCTTCTCCAGCGGAAGCGCTACAGCTTGCTCCGTCAGGTTGCCGACAGCCAGACGGTGCAGTTCGGTGATGATTTGGTGGGAAGGCGTCTTGTTGACGACCGTAATCGTCGCTTCCTCCGGGGTGAGATATTTACGCGCAGTCAGGGCGCTGAGCAGGCCGCCATAACCGCCGCCCAAGATCAAAATGTGCTTCGACATACTTATCCTCCGTTCTGGTTTAACGAATTATTCGCCTTGGCGTTTTTGTTGGTTGCGTTCTGCCGAGATTTCCAGGAAAGCTTGGGCAAAGCGGAAGGTTTTTTGAACTTGCGGATCCTTCAGCATCTTGAGCAGCCCGAACAGGCCAATGGTTGCCGTCTCTGCTTGAGCACGGTCATTGGCTTCAATAGCGTTGGCAGCCAGATTCTTGGCGCCTTCGACGATCGGCATAGCGACTTCACCGATTCCGCCTTTGATATCGTCGATGAATACTTGGTCCGTTGCGAGGCTTTGCACGACATCGTAGGTTTTAGTCAGCAGCGTGACCATTTCGGCCAGCTTGGGCAAATTTTCCACCAGCACCGTCAGCGATTGCTGCACCTCCTGTTCGCGGGGACGATCGGCTCTAACGTCTCGCTCGGCGATCCCGCCATTACCCGTGAGCGGATCGAGCGAGCCCTCATCGATGTGGGGGCCGATCAGCTGCTCCGGCATCTGCCTCGGGGGCTCGACGAGCCGGTAATCGAGAAGGGCAGCACGCTGTCTGCCGGACAGCGGCAGCTGATCTCATTCGCCCGGGCGCTCGCCTTCGATCCGGCGATCCTGATCCTGGATGAGGCGACGTCGAATATAGACACGGAGACGGAGGCGCTGATCCAGCAGGCGCTGGACGTGGTGAAGCAGGGCCGGACGACGTTTGTCATCGCTCACCGACTGTCCACCGTGAAGAATGCCGATCAGATTCTTGTGCTGGACCGGGGTGAGATCGTCGAGCGGGGCAGCCATGACGAGCTGCTGCAGCTCGGCGGCCGATATGCGCAGATGTACCGGATTCAGCAGGGGGAGCTAGCGCATGCGTAGCATTCCTAGTGACGATGTGAGTATTCTTCGTAAGCGATCTGAATCTTTTTATGCTTCTCAGGTGTCTCAGGGATGGGGCGGCTACGGGTACAAGCGACCGTGCTGCGTGGCTTGCCTGCCAGCTTAAGCTGTGTCTGAATCGCTGCAGCAAACAATTAAATAGTGTGAAAGTGCCCGCTATTAGTTATCGAAACTGACGGCGGGCATTTTTTGGAAAACTACTAATCCAGCACTCCAAACAGCCACTCTTATCAACCAGCAAAAAGCAACCCGCAATCAGCCGTTGACGACTCTCAGACCAATAACAAGCGGCTTCGAACGACCGGGCCCCGAGGCAGTCACTTACCAAGCTCATAGCTTTGATTTCGAGCAAGAGCCAAATAAATGGAGGAGCTTCAAGTATGGTGTGATGAGAGTAGATTCTTATAAGAGACGTGACAAAACCCTCGTCAAGAGGAGAACGGTCCCCGGCCAGCGAATACTTGTACAGGAAACTTAAGGGAATTCGGGCAACGGAGGATGCACAGACCTATGGAGAACCGTATTTTGCTAGTGGAGGACGATCCGGAAATCAGTGAAATGGTCGTCGGCTTTCTGACGAAGGAAGGGTTCGCGGTAGATTGCGCCTACGATGGCGAGCAGGGGGCCCGTCTAGTCGGGGAGAGGGATTATGATTTGATTGTGCTGGACCTCATGCTGCCCCGGCTGGGGGGCATGGAGCTGCTGCACATCATTCGCGAGCGGAGTCTCGCGCCTGTGCTGATCCTGTCGGCCAAGGATGGCGAAGTGGACAAGGCACTTGGGCTGGGGCTCGGCGCCGATGATTATATGGCGAAGCCGTTCTCCTTGATCGAGCTGACCGCCCGTATTCGGGCGGGGATCCGCCGGGCCACCCGGTATGCGCAGGCGGCGGCTCCATCGGGGAATAGCCCGGCAGACAGCGGGCGGAGGGCGATTGAATACGGGGAGCTCCGTATGGAGTTGGATACCTTCGCGGTATACAAGAACGGGCAGGCTCTCGCTGCTTGTCAGCCTGTATGGGGGATGGATTCACAATCGGTTCATGCAGGCGCAGGATGCGTTCGGCAATATGAACGAAGGCGTACTGGAGACGGTATCCGGCATCCGCGTGATTCGTGCGTATACCCAGGAACGGGCGGCAGAGGGGCAGTTCGCCGAGGTGACCGAAGACAATAAACCAGACCGGCTCCGCCACATAGGTATGGAGCAGGAAGAGATCGCCCAAGGTCACAAATAACGATTGCACGAGCGCTATGGTCAGGAAGGTCAAATAACGCCCAAGATATACCTGGTAGCTTTTAAAATGGACGCCCTCCTCATAAACCTCTACGGTCAGCAGCGAGACGAGCAGAAGAGCGCCGACCCAGAGCGACAGCGTCGTGAAAAAAGGCGACATGGCCGATCCATAGTTCGGAATCGGGAACAGCCGGTTCTCCTTTAAGATGACCGGTTCGGCGAAAAATTCGCTCTCCTTCTGGGCATCGAGCTTGAGCAGGCGCAATATTTCCAACAGGTTCCCTTGCTTCTCGAAGGCTCTGACCCGATCGGCAAGCTCCTTGATTCTAGCTTCGACGGCAGGAAGCGCCTTCTTCACGGCCGCCAGCTCCGACTTGCCGGCCGCCAGGCCGCGTCCTGTGTCGCTGACGATCTTGCTCAGATCGGGGATGCTAGCGGCGGCGTCGGCAAGCGCGTCATGGGCCTGCTGCAGCTTCTTCTTGGCTGCTTCCGCACCCTCGGCAATCCCCGGAGCAATCTCCGTATCATATCGCCCGATCACGTCGTCCAGCCCGTTGATAATATCTTGCGAGACGCGCCCGAGGTCGGCGATCAGCGCATCCGCCGGCTTCTCGCCGGCAGCTATCGCAATCGATATACGCTGGGCGATCGTCGCTTGAAGCTGCAAACTGCGCTGCAGCTGCTGGAGCTTCTCCGCCGCGAGCGCCGAGCCCTTCCCGCCGGTAAGACCGTTCAGCCTTTCGAACAGCGAGATCAGCTTGCTGTTCACGTCGCTTGCGACGGCGAGACGGCGGCTGATGCGGCCCAGCTCAGTTTGCAGGACGGCGGGATCGAGCTTCGCATCCTCCAGCAGGGCCGTCAGCTGCTTGGCGCCGATAGCCGCTTGCTGGAGCAGGTACAGATCCTGCTTGATGCCGGGGGACAGCGTATCGAGGGCTTCGCCGCCGCGCTCGATCCAAGCCCCGAGCTGCTGAGTAGCCGCTTGTCCGGTTTCGGCAAGCTTGGCGATTTCAGGGACGTAGCTCTCTGCTTTGGCGGCAATGGCCGCCGCTTTATCCAGATCGCCCAGCCCGGTATCGACGAGCTGATTCAGCTCGGGGAGCAGTCCTTCGATCCGGAATAGCACGGCCTTGCCCGCATCGATCGCAGGCAGCTCGCGTTCCAGCTCCAGCCCGACTTCATTCATGATCTGGAAGATGATCCCGTTGGCCGTTTTGATAAACTGCCGGGTTATCTCATCCTGGATGCCGCTTGCGCCCTTGGACGTAATTTTCGGCGAGATCGCATTCGTTTTCTCATTCACGTTATACAAAATCTCCGCCTTCTGCGGGGTCTGGGTCAGTACCGAGGCGATGCGCTCGGAGAAGTCCGCAGGGAGGGTTAGACTGGCGAAGTACGTTCCATACAGCACCCCCTGCTCGGCATCTGCGGCATCCGCGAACACCCATCCGATCCGGCGGTCGTCACGGAGCGACGCGATAATCTCATCCCCGAGCTTAATTTCCTTTCCTTGTACGGTGGAGCCGCGGTCTTCATTCACGACGGCGACCGCCAAGGAACCCGTATTGGAATAAGGGTCCCACGAGGCAAGAATATTAAACCACGCATAGAGCGAGGGCAGGAAGGCAAGGCCAGCAATGATGATGGTGGCCGCCCAGTTCCGGCCGATCCGGTTCATATCGTTCCGATAAATAGCGAGCAAACGCTTCATGGCCATCCCCTTGTTTTTCGTTAGTATTCGACATTTCGCTCCAAACATTCTATAAACCGTTTGAATGAGCGCTTAAACAGACAAAAACCCCTTAATCCGAAGATTAAAGGGTTAGTCTAGCCGACCGTGAATGCATGGCCGATCACAGGGCTTAAAGCGCAGTTCAGATTACATCCGGCATATTTCCTTCGGGCAGCTCTCGCATTGGCACACGCCGCGCAGGTAGGCGAGATTCAGGATGGTGATGGAGCCTCCGTCCATCTCGATGACGCCCTCCTTCTTCATATCGTTCAGCATCCGGTTGACGCTTTCCCGGGTCGCTCCGATCATGTCAGCCATCTCGGAGTTGCTCATGCGGATATCCAGCCTGATTTTGCCGTTCTTCTCGATTCCACAGGAATTGCTCAGCCGAATGAGCAGAGAGCACAACGCTCCGGGTTTGCCGAACATCATCAGATCGCGCATCTTGGTTTGGGTGATGCGGTGGGCCAGACCCATCCAACGCATAAATTCGATGGCCAGATCGCCATGCTGCCACAGCAGAACCTCCAGATCCTTGCGCTGCAGGATGCCG
Organism: Paenibacillus puerhi; assembly: GCF_009846885.1. GTDB lineage: Bacteria > Bacillota > Bacilli > Paenibacillales > NBRC-103111 > Paenibacillus_G > Paenibacillus_G puerhi. The sequence goes on along the minus strand of NZ_WUWM01000004.1, from coordinate 180,859 downwards.
ATCTCTCCGTCCTCCGTCATCTCGGCGCTGCAGGCATGCTCGGAGTCCTGGAATGGATCCAGCTGTCCGAACAAATCTCCGGCCTGATGGAGAGACAAAGTAAAGGTCCGCCCGTCATCCGAGCTTTTCGTCACCTTCACACGGCCCTTTATCAGAAAATAAAGCTTATCCGCCTTGTCGCCTTCCCAGTAAAGCACGCTGCCCGCTTCGGCGGACTTCTTATACATAATGCCGGTCAGCTTCTCGAAATTTTCCGGGGAGAATACGGCGTGAACGCCCAGGATACCTTGCTGCTCCCGATCATGTACATTTTGCATATTGCGGTTAGAGGAAGTACCGCCCTTTTTCGTTCCGTTCACCAGCATTGTACCTGTCGTCATTCCGATCATCTCCCATTTGTTTTCTGTTGCCTTCATCATACCGCACTCTGCTGCTTTCGGTTATCGGGGGAAGACCTGATCTTCGCGGGGAAATCCCCTGAAGTTTGCTGTGAGATTTCTCACACCCCTATTCCGGGAGGAGGGCCATGCGACGGGGGAATTCAGCGTTTTTCCCCTCCGTGTTTTCACTCTGCAGATTCAGGGTATTCCCTGACTTACTTTCTGCGGCTGCGGCGTTACAATAAGAACATACAAAAGCAGGGGCGTGTCATGAGGTGTGGAGAGGAGGGGTATGATGGATCAGGAGGAGAGAACGGGAGCGAGGCGTGACGGGCTGGAGCAGACTGGCGGCGGAACGGGTGTTGCCGGGGCGGGGCCTCTGGACGGGTTCATGCTGACGAAGGCGGAGCTGGTCCGGCCTGATCACGTGTATGAGGAGCTTCGGCGGCTTCAAGAGCTGACCTTCAGCGATATGGCTGCCTTGGCCTGGGTGGCGGATGAAGGTCGGGAGCATGGACCGTATGTATGGACCTGTGTGGTGGGCAGCCGAAACGATCGGTACCGGCGTATGAGCTTCCGGCGGGGAAGTTCAGGTTTGGCCGGTACGGCACTCAAGCTGGGCCGCTATGTGACGGCGGATATGGAGCGGACGCCGGCTTTCGCCCGGGAATGTCCCGTGATGCTGGCGGAGAAGCTGCAGACCGCGCTCGCGCTGCCCGTCCCCAAGCGGGAGACGGGGGAGGCGGTATCGGGTGTCCTGCTGTTGGGCAGCCGGTCCGGCCTGGTATACGGGCAAGAGGTCATTGAGCAAGCCGAGGCCGGGGCTTTCCGGCTTATCCGATGAATCCCCAAAATCGCCGAAGGCGATTGAGGGGATTCATTTTTTGCTATATGATGAGAAGGAGAGCACTCTACATACTGAACAAGCAGGCCATCCCGGCCCAAGGAGGTAGGTAAGCGAATGATTACAATCATCGTGGTCGATGACCACGCCGTCGTCCGGTCGGGCCTGACCATGCTGCTGAGCGATAAGCCCGATCTCAAGGTGATCGGCGAGGCGACGGAAGGCGACGAAGGCGTGCGGGCCGCGCTTGAGCTGAAGCCGGATGTGGTGCTGATGGATTTCAGTATGCCCCACGGCAAGGACGGTCTGACGGCCACGACAGAGCTGAAGAAGGCGCTCCCGGATACGGCGGTGCTTATATTGACCATGCATGACGACGATGAGTACCTGTTCCGCGCCATTCAGGCGGGGGCATCGGGCTACATTTTGAAAAGCGCTCCTCATGAGGAACTGCTGGCGGCCATCCGTTCGGTAGCGGCGGGCAATGCCTATCTATACCCTACGGCGACCAAAAGACTGATGAGCGAATATTTGGAGAAGCTGAAAAACCCGGAGAACAAGGGAACCTACGATTCCTTGTCCGAGCGCGAGAAGGAAATATTGGCTTTGGTGGCCAAGGGCTACGCCAATAAGGAAATAGCCGAGCTGCTGGTCATCAGCGTAAAGACGGTGGAAACCCATAAGAGCAACGTGATGGAGAAGCTGGGGTTGAAGACAAGACCGGAGCTGGTGAAATTTGCGTTGAAAAAGGGGTTGTTGAACTTTGAATAACCGAAATCACCGCTTACAAGACGAAGAATGTCCTCAAATCATCGGGGAGGATGTGTCGGCGCTGCTTGCACAGCTGGATTCGCATATTGCCGATGCGGAAGTGCTTGCCCGGCTGAAGCAGTCCTTGAAGCAGCTTACGGACTTGAAGTTTGCGCTGGATGAATCGTCCATCGTCGCCCTAACGGACCATCGCGGGAAGATTCAATATATCAACGACAAATTCTGCGAAATTTCCAAATATTCGCGGGATGAGCTGCTCGGTCAGGATCATCGGATCATCAACTCCGGCTACCATGACAAAGCGTTCATGCGCAGCCTGTGGGAGACGATCTCGTCCGGTCGCATATGGCGCGGCGAGATCCGCAACAGGGCCAAGGACGGCAGCTTCTACTGGGTACATACGACAATCGTTCCCTTCCTGGACGAGCAGGGGGAGCCCTATCAATATTTGGCTGTCCGCAACGAAGTGACGGAGCTTAAGCGAGTCCAGGATGAGCTTAAGGGTATGATGAACCGGGTTATGCAGATTCAGGAAGAGGAGCGCCGCCGGTTCTCCCGGGAGCTGCATGACGGCATCGGACAAAGCCTGTTCTCGCTCATCATTCAGATGGACCGGCTGATCGGAAAAAGCGGAGAAGGCGAAGCGGCCCTGGAGCTCGAGAAGCTGCGCCGCTCCGTATCCGGCATTATGGAGGAGGTACGCGGCCTGGCCTGGGAGATCCGTCCTTCGGTGTTGGATGATCTGGGTGTGGTGCCTGCGATCCGGACATTTGCTGAGAATTATCAGGGGCATTACGGGATCGAAGTCCGGTTGGATTGCAAGCTCCGCACCCGGTTGGGTCTGCAGGAGGAGACGACCATCTACCGTGTGATTCAGGAAGCGCTTACGAATGTGGCCAAGTATGCGGATGTGTCTGAGGTGTCGGTTACTCTGCAGGAGAACGATTTCCATGTGGAGGCTATCGTGGAGGACCGCGGAGCCGGCTTTTCCAAGCGGGGAGCGGGGGCCAAAGGTGTCGGCTTGTTCAGTATGGAGGAGCGCGCCCGCGGAGTCGGGGGAACGCTTATCGTTTCCTCGGAGGCAGGACAAGGAACCGTCGTCAAGCTGAAGGTTCCTAAGTCCTGAGCTGCACGGCTGACTAAGGAGACCGGGCATGTAGCCGGCTGACCGCCGTCATGCAGCGAAACACCGCGCACTGCTGGGAGCTGCACGCGGTGCGAAAGCATGAGCGGCGTATCGTCAGCTTCACAGCTCCAGGCATCAGGGCATTACTTCCTGCCTCTGGCAGCTCGCTCTCGCCGGGCATGCAATCCACCAGGTGCTCACTGCGTTGAAGTCAAAGGATATGGGCAAGCTGGCCGGATATGCGCATCCACCGTGCATGGCACAAGAGAAGAGTCAGGCCGTAGACCTCCAAAGTCTGCGGCTTGACTCTTTTTTCTACGAGTAAAGCAAGATGAACTCCACCGAGCGCCACTTCGGGCAACCACACTGATTCTGAAGGGAGCATACCGACCGTATATCTGGAATAATCGACCGCTTGTTAAAAAAATGATTGACATAGCATGTGAGGGGGAGTAATATCGTTTTTATCCTATAAAACACAGTGATCAACTTGGTATTAACAACATGAAAGGATGACGAAAGATGAACAATAATCTTGTAGCCGCATTTCAATCGAACTGGATCACCCTGCTGATCTCTCTGGTTGTTATCGGTTTTCTGTATTTCCTGGGGCGCAAGCGCGTGGGCTTCGGCTATCGCGTGTTGATCGCTCTGGGGTTGGGTTTGATCGTAGGCATTGTGCTCAATACCTACAAGCTTGATTACAAGAGCGTCAGTACGATCGGCAGTATTTATGTTAATCTGGTACGGATGCTTGTCATTCCCCTTGTCGTTGTACTCGTGATTAACAGTATTACGACCTTAACGAATCTGGGACATCTGCGAAAAATCGGCGTCAAAACGATCTCGATCTTTCTGATCACGACAGGGATTGCCGCTCTGATCGGCGTGATCGTGGCCGTGCTGGTCGATCCGGGAGCGGGAATCGCGCAAGAGGCGGTTAAGGAATTCAAGCCGCGCGAAGTACCGACGTTCTCCCAGGTTATTCTCGACCTGCTGCCGTCCAACCCGTTCAATGAAGCTGCGAACGGCAAGGTCGTGCCGGTGCTGATCTTCGCCATCTTCGTGGCAGTCGCCATGGTGCATGTCGGCTCGAAGAAGCCGGAGGTCGTCGAGCCTGTGAAGCAGCTGATCGCTTCGCTGGCACAAATTCTGCATCAGGTCATCAAATATGTGATCAAGCTGACTCCTTACGGGGTGTATGCCTTGATCGCCGCGATGGCTGCACGCTACGGCATGGAGACATTGTCTCCGCTGATTAAGCTGATCCTGGCTACCTATGCAGCGCTGCTTATCCACTTTATCTTTACATTCGGCGGACTCGTCGCGTTCGTGGCGAAGGTTAATCCGATCAAGTTTTTCAAAAAGGCGTACCCGACTATCGCCGTCGCCTTCACGACGCGAAGCAGCTATGTGACGCTGCCGGTCAATCTGGAGGTCATCACGAAGCGAATCCGGGTATCCGACCGCATCGCAAGCTTCGTTGCTCCGCTTGGCGCCACGATCAACATGAACGGCTGCGGCGGCGTATGGCCGGCTGTCGTCGCCGTGTTCGTCGCCCGCGTCTATAATGTCCCGCTCGATTGGTCCGATTATATCTTGATCGTCCTGGTCAGCGTGATTTCTTCCGTCGGGGTAGCCGGCGTGCCCGGACCTGCCGCCATTTCGACCACGGTCGTCTTGACCGCTCTCGGTCTCCCGCTGGAAGGAATTGGCCTGACTCTGGCGATAGACGCTGTGGTGGATATGGGCCGTACGGCTGTGAATGCGACCGGAACAACCGTCGCTTCCCTGCTGGTCGCAAGCTCCGAGGGAGAGTTCGACCGCGAAGCATTCAACCGCGATGAGGAGGATGAGCTCGAGCTGAACGGCGTATCGTAAGCTGTGCATGGACACTAGACGAATCGTAGGCTAGGCTAGTCGCCGCAAGTCATCGGTAGCGGCTAGGGCAGTCGCAAGCAGAAGAGGCTGTGAGCTTGCTCGACTTCTACAGCCGGAAGGAAATCATAGCGGAACAACCGTGCGTATCGGACGATTTGGCTCTCCAGGGGGAGGAATCGGGAGATGGCGCACGGTAGTTCCGCTATTTTTCTGTTGTGAAGTAATCGAGTAACTTTGGTTAGAGAAGGACTGAGGAGGCTGTACCGATGGAGTACGAGAATAGTATTTGTGGACGAAGCACGTGAGTAGTTTGTGTGATGGAGTACGGGAGTAGTTTGTGTGATGGAGTACGGGAGTAGTCTGTGTTGATGGAGTACGAGGGTAGCCTGTGCTATGGATCACGAAAGTAGTCTGTATGGGAATACGGGATTACCCTGTGCTGGTGAAGTACCGAAGTACCGGGGTAATCGATCAGGTCTGACGGACTCCAGAGCCGCTATTGGCTCTCCAATCATCCATTTGGCAGTTTAACGGACCGAGGAGTCACTATTTCGCTGAATCATCGCCGTGATTCGCTCCTTCTGCACCAATAACGGCATCTGGGTCCGTAACTTGCTCAAAAAGGGGTTCTGGAGGCGAATAAGGTCTCTGCGGTCCGATCCGCGTCCCTGAGGTCCACGCCGCGCCCATCGCACCGCCCGCCCTTACACGCGCCCATCGCACCGCGTACTCCGCCCACGCCGCCAAGCCGTTGCCGCCTGCAACGGCTCGACTCCCCGGCCCGACTCGGCCCCCCAGCACCGGCCCGGCCCTCACAGGCTTACTGCCCGCGATTCACCACATTCGCGGGCTTTCCTTGTAGGAAGCAGCGTACGTTGTCCACGGCTGTGTCCATTAATCGGCGGCGCGCTTCCAGTGTCGCCCAGGCGATGTGCGGGGTGATGATGCAATTGGGCGCGCGCAGCAGCGGGTTATCCGCATCCGGCGGCTCGGCCGACAGCACGTCGAGGGCCGCGCCGGCAATCGTCCCCGCGCGAAGAGCGTCCGCCAGGTCCTGCTCGGCAATCAGACCGCCGCGCGAGGTGTTGATCAGGAAGGCCGATGGCTTCATAGCGCCAAGCGTCGCTGCGTTGATGAGCCGGGTCGTCTCGGGTGTCAGAGGGCAGTGCAGGCTGACGACGTCCGACCTGCTCAGCAGTTGGTCGAGCGTCACCCGCTGTACGCCCTCTTCCGAGGTAAGCGGCGTTCTGCCGCTGCCCGCGGCCAGAACCTGCATGCCGAAGGCCTGGGCGATCCGGGCGGTTCTCCAGCCGATTCTCCCAAGTCCGATAATCCCCATCGTCTTCCCGGCCAGCTCCGTCAACGGAGACTTCGTGAAGCAGAAGTCGGAGCTTCGCTCCCATTCCCCCTGATGGACGGCGTCACTATGCCGCTGCACCCGATGGCACAGCTCCAGCAGCAGAGCGAACACATATTGAGCGACCGAATCGGTGCCGTACGAGGGGATGTTCGAGACGACAATATCCCGCTCGGCAGCGGCTTGCGTATCCACGATATTGTAGCCGGTGGCCAGCACTCCGATATATTGAAGCTTTGGCAAATCCGCCAGGGTGTCCCGGGATAATGGCGTTTTATTCGTTAATACGATATCGGCCCCGGCCGCCCGCGAGACAATCTCTTCCTCCGGAGTACGGTCATACACGCGGACGCTGCCCAGCGTATGCAGAGCATCCCAGCTCAAGTCACCGGGATTCAAGGTAAACCCGTCCAACACGACAATGTTCATCATTCATCTCTCCATCCCTTCCAGGTATTGCTCGATCTATTGTTTATGCTGCCGTATGCGCACAAAGCCGTCAACCCCTTACCGGAGTCGACGGCCCCCAAATAGGCGTCACGTCAGATCACGCCAGCTCTTCTGTCCGGTCTGTGGCCGGGGGAGGGGCGATGGACAAAGCCGAGATGTCCTGCCGCCACTCCGGCGTCATCCGGACATCGAGCGCCCCCAGCAGAGGCTCCAGCTGTTCCAGGTTCCGCGCGCCGATGATCGGAGCGGTTACGGCGGGATTGGCCATTACCCAGGCAATAGCCAGGGATGCGGGATGCTCGCCCCGCTCGGCCGCATGCTTGTGGAAGCGCTCGGCAACGTCCCAGTGCTGCTGCTCCCCATAACGCAGCTGGGTGCCCTGATGCTCGACGAACCTGCCTTGCTCCGGTTTGGCGCCCCCGTTGTACTTGCCCGTCAAGAGGCCGGCCGCAAGCGGGCTGTAGGTGATGACGCCGACCTGCTCGGACTGCGCCAGAGGAAGAATTTCCACCTCTGTCTGGCGCTTAACCAGATTGTACATCGGCTGGATACATTCGAAGCGGGCCAAGCCTTCCTTGCTGGAAATGCCGAGCGCCTTGGCAATCTGCCAAGCCGCCCAGTTGCTTACGGCAGGATACAGGATTTTTCCCTGCTTCTGCAGATCGTCCAAGCCCCGAAGCGTGTCCTCGATCGCTGTCTCGGCATCGAAGTGATGGACGAAATAGACGTCGATCCAATCCGTACCGAGCCGCCTCAGGCTTTCTTCTACGGAGAGCACCATATGCCGGCGGGACATGCCCTTCGAGTTGATGCCCTTGCCCATCGGCAAACAAAACTTCGAGGTCAGCACGATGTCCTGGCGGCAGTCTGCAATCAATCTTCCCAGAATTTCTTCCGAGCGTCCTCCCGCATACACGTCCGCCGTATCGAAAAAATTAATGCCAACCTCCCGGCAGCGGTTGAACATGGCCTTCGAGGTTTCTTCGTCCGCAATCGATCCGAACGACATCGCCCCGAAGCAAAGATTGGATACCTGCACGCCTGTTCTTCCCAATGTGCGATAGTTCATGGATAAGGCCTCCGTTTCGTTTCTTAAAGTCGCTTCTATACCATAGTATCGAGGTTACAAGACATGACCTTGCTGCAGGGCGGATACACGGTCCGCGAACACCGACAAGATGATCCAGGCCGAGGTCGCGCCAGGGTCCTGATGGCCCAGGGCGCGTTCGCCCAGCCTGCTCGAGCGGCCGAGCCGGGGGAGCAGGTCCTTCGTCGAGGTCATGCCCCGCTCGCCGGCCAACGCCGCTTCCTGCAGGCAGGCTGCCAAGTCCTTCTGCTCGCTATATGCCTTCTGCAGAGACTCCACGGCCGGTATCCAGGTGTCCAGCATCGTCTTGTCGCCGACCTGGGCTTTTCCTCTTTCCTGAATTCCCTGCACCGCCGCCGTCCAGAAGGCGATCACGTCCTCCTCGGTTAAGGTTGATTTGCCTTGCAGCACAGCGCTGCCCCTCAGGAAGGCCGTTGCATACAAGGGGCCCACCAAGGACCCTACCGCGTTGAGGAAAGCCATCGCAGCCTCCTTCAGCAGGGCTCCGCAATCCTCCGGCTGGAACGATCCGGCCTTGTCGGCAATCGCTTGCCAGCCCAGTGACATCGTCACCCCGTGGTCCCCGTCCCCCAAAGCCCTGTCCAGCTCGGACAAATAATCCTGCTCCAGCTCCATCCGCGCGGCAATGGCAACCAAGATGTCGGCAAAATTCCGATAGGTCAGCATCACGCGAGGCCCTCCTGCACTTGAGCGAAAAATGCGGTCTCCGCAGGGTGATCGATCAGCCGGGCCAGCTCGTCGTCCAGCTTCATGATGGACACGGAACAGCCGCCCATTTCCAATGAGGTTACATATTCGCCGACGTAGGAGCGGTGTATCTCGACTCCGCGTTCGCTCAGCAGCTTGGCGATATGGCGGTATACAATACAAAGCTGCATAAGCGGGGTCGCCCCCATACCGTTCACAAGCACCGCCACCCGGTCTCCTGCCGTTAGCAGCATATCTTCCGCAATGTGGTCGAACAAAATACCTGACACTTCATCCGCCGTGCCCAGATCCCCTCTTAACATCCCGGGCTCGCCATGAATGCCCAGTCCGATCTCCATCTCTTGCGCACCAAGTACGAAGCTCGGCTGTCCGGTCTGAGGCATATAACAAGGGGATAGGGCCACGCCCATCGTCCGTACGCGGTCCTTCGCATGATTCGCCACCCGGACCACCTCTTCGAGCGGCAGATTCAGATCGGCGGCAGCTCCTGCTGCTTTATATACCAGGAAGCTCCCTGCGATACCGCGGCGGCGCTCCGCCTGGGCGGCCGGCATGGAGGCTACGTCATCGGCGATCCGGACCGTCTCCACGCGGATGCCCTCCAACCCGGCCAGCTCCGCAGCCATATCGAAGTTCATGCAGTCGCCGGCATAGTTGGTATACAAATACAGAATGCCGGCACCGCCATGCACCGCTCTCGTTACCTCCAATATCGGGTCGGGCGGAGGAGAGGCGAACACATTGCCTACCGCTACTCCGTCTGCCATCCCGCGGCCGATCAGCCCCATGAACGCAGGCTCATGACCGGCTCCTCCTCCTGTCACAATACCTACTTTCCCCGGGCGTCCGGCTCCGGTTCGAACGATGGACCGCTTATGGGAGGGAAGCATCCGCACATGCCGGGGGAACGCGGAGGCGTAGCCTTCCAGCATTTCATCCACAACCGCATGAGGTTCATTGATCAGCTTCTTCACGTAACGATTCTCCTTCCTGAATCTGGGCTCCTGATATCCCCAACTGTCGGGCTAGATTCAGTATAGGCGGAACCGGAGAGGCATTGAACCGACAATTCATATGAATGCCTGCAGGACAATTTTTGTCCAAAGACGGCAGGGCGCCGGGCTGTAATAGACCTTGAACAACAAGGCTTTACGGGGCTGCACCGAACACCTCCGCAAGCCATGACATGCATTGTCCCGCTCGCCACCCGGATCGTACGGTGATGACAAAGCCGCTCTGGCGGGAAGCCGCGTACGCGATCCGCTTAGCGGTGCGACATGCGGTACTGCTTGGGGGACATGCCGACATAGCGTTGAAACGTGCGATTCAGATTCCGCTCGGAATAGCCTACCATTCCGGCGATTTCGGTCACGCTGAGATCCGTATCCTGAAGCGATTGCTTGGCCGTCTCCACTTTGAATTCCATCATATATTCAATAAAGGGAACCCCGACCTCCTTCTTGAACATCCGGCTCAAGTAGGAGGGACTCATCCCGATCATGTCTGCACACTCGATCAGCGAATAGTTGGAACCGGGGTTTTCCCTAATATGCTTGCACACCTTTTGAATCGCAATCTTCACGCTCTGCTTCCGGAAATCCTCCGTCATCTTCTGATACAGCGGGAAGATCGTCTCGATAAACCAGTCATAAATCTCACGCGCCGTTTGTCGGGCCTTCAGCTGATCGAACCAGTTACCCTCCAGAGCGTCTATGACGCCCGGCCCCTCCTCCTCCAGCGACTGGATGATCGAGGAAAGCAGGACATGATAGCACTGGTAGATGGTGTGATACGACTCGGAGGCTCTTACGCTCTGGGCAAATTGCTCCAGACCTTTTTCCGCATAGCCCAGCTCGCCGCGGGACAAGGCCGCAATAATCACTCGCTCATGCTCGCGCGGATAGAAGAACTGCGACTGCGCGGGCGAAGCATCCATTTCGTCGAAAAACAAGATCGCCTGGGTATCGTTAAATATCCGGTATTGCAAGGCTTCCCTGGCCTCCCTGTAGGATTCCGACAGATGGGTGATTTTCGTACAGATACCGCCGATTCCGCTGGATACGGAAAACGATAAATACTGCCTTAAAGCAGATTGAATGTCTTCCGCAAGCGTTCGGGTCATATCCGCCATCTGTTCGCGGCTCAACCCCTCGCTGAAGTGGAGGATCGTGATGCTCTCTCTTTCATTATCTTCCAGCACATAGCCGTCCATCGGAGATTTGGCAAGCAGCTCCTGGATGACATTCGTTATGGCAAACAGGACGATGGCATTCTCGTTGGGCATAAATCGTTTTTCATTGAATAAATTTTCCACTCGTGTGACCAGCACCAGGAAGGAGCCGTTCGTAGGAATTTGAAATTCCGCACATTCGTCGGCCAGCGAGCCCCGGTTGACGGCAGAGCTCTTCAACAGCTTCTTAAGCAGCTGGTTCCTGAGACTGGGCTGTGTTTTTTGGATATAGCGCTCCAGCGCCTGGGCTTGCTCATTGAGATAGCCGAGACAGGACTGGATGAATTCGATCTCATTGCCCCTCGGGTCGATTCCCCGGCCTCTCTGCAGCTTCTCGCCGTATTTGATCAGATTCTCGATGGGGTTATAGACCAGCCGGGAGGAGAAGAACGTAAGCAGCATGCCGAGGAGCAGAAAGACGAGCACCGAGCTTACCGTCAACCAGCGAATCCACCCGACCTGCTGGAGCAATTCATTCTCCGGGAGCAAGGAAATATAGGTGCGCCCGAGCATTGTCTTGTGGAACACGCCAATATACGACTGGCCGTTGTCGCTCTTAAGCGCATATTGGCCCGAGCTGTCCTCATGCTTGCGAATCAGGTCCAACCCGATCTTATCCTCGGTCGACGGTCCGGCAGCCCCTTCATCCGTCGAATGGATAAATATCCGGTCCTGAGAGTCCAGCACGAATAAGGACTGGCTCCTCGAATAAGTGGCGTAGGTCATGATATGCTTCTGCAGCAATTCTTCTTTCACTTGAATGATCAATACGCCCTGAGGATGATCGGCAGGCACGTCGGGCATCCGTCTGATGTAGGAAATGTACCCCTGCTTGCGGCCCTCGGGAAGATAGCTCCAGGCAGCGGGCGAGCTTAAGCTCAGCGCCGTATGAATATCCGCCTTGTCTTTGTACCTGTCCAGCAGCACATACCCGTAATTATTCGATAACACCACGCCGGATAAGCCTTCATAGAACACGATATCATCGATGAAGTGGTTGGAATTCTTGTGAACCTGAAGCAGCTCCTGAATGGACATATGCAAAAACCACTCGGTTCCGAAGCCTTCCTTGCCTATATTTTCTTTGGCCAGGGGATTGATGGCGATCTTCAAGGACTCCTGCTCGATATTCCCCAGCACATTCTCCATATGGTCTTTAACCACGGTCAGCGAGCCCTTCGCATCCTCCTTGAACTGAGCGGTCAGCTTGATGACAGAGTATTGATAGTAAGCGCTTCCAGCGATGACAAGCGGAATGGACACCGTCAGGCATCCGAACCAAATGAGTCTCCTCAAGTAATGGGTTCGCGGCATTAACGAAAACAAGGAGCTTCGGATGAATGCCAGCCATCTTCTCATGCAATCACATCCCTTGACCAAAAATTAGGTTTCGGCACGTTTCAGTATATCAACTTTCAGACGGCAGCGCGATACGTCAAGACAAACAGAAACTTTGCGGCCGCCGGAGGGACGCGGGTCCGGCAGCCACAAAGGAAAGGGGTCATATCCGTTTATTTGCCTGTAAACAGCTTGTAGGCTTCTGCAAATTCCTTGAATGCTTTTTTCATCTCAGGCAGGTTTCTCAGCTTGGCGGTATAGGCTTTGAACTCTTCCATCGAAATTTGTCCTACGATCGCCTTGGCCTCCATGGTCTTCCATTCACTCTCGTACTTCGGCCATGTATTGAGCCAGGTGTCGGAGATCAGGCCTTTCATGGGATTGACCTTGCCCAGTTCGTCAAACTGCTCCACCTCTTTTATTTTCGCATCATTGAACGCCTTGGTGCCCGAAGCGCTGATGACTTTCCCCCACTTGGAATAGGCGAGGACGCCTGCGCCTTTGCTGGTCACGTTGACTTCCTTTACGCCTTGCTCCGTCAGCACCTTCTGCCCGTCCACGACTTTGTAGTGAACGCCCTCGATGCCGTAGTAAGCAAAGTCCGTCATCTCCTGGGAAGCGGTAAAGTCCAAATATTTAAGCAGCTGCTTCACTCGGGCTTCCGGGACCTTCTTGGAAATGTAGTACCCGCCGGATACTCCGGTCTGGAGATCCAGCGCTACGTCGCCCTTCGGTCCTTTCAGGAGCAGGTTCAAAATTTTCGCGTCCGGCTGGGTTTTCCGGTTTTCCTTCTCCCACTCGTCATCCCACCAGATGCTGTTCGTGTAGGAAGCCGCCTTGCCGGTCCGGAACAGCTCCTCGTTCTGAGTCCGCTTCATGACCGAAAATTCCTTCGGCAGTCCGCCGTCGGCGTACATCTGCCGGAAGTAGGCGATCATATCGTCCCACTGCGGCGTAAGCCGGGTTTCGATCAAGCCGCCCTCCTCGTTGAAGGTAGGATTATACGCGCCGAAGCCTGCGGCAAACAGAAACGTGCCGTCGTCGACCACGACCCCTTGACCGATGATGCCGAGCGTATCCTTCTTGCCGTTGCCGTCCAGATCCGACTCTACGATTTTCTTGAGAGCCGCCGCATATTCATCGAGTGTAGTCGGGACGGGGATATTCAGCTTATCCAGCCAATCCTTGCGGATCTTCAGCCCAAGATCCACCCGGGAGCGGGAGCGCGGCAGCGCATAGATCTTGCCGTCAACGGACAAGTACTTCAGCGCGTTCTGGGCCAGATTGCTCTTGAGATTCGGATATTCGCTGAAATCTCCGAGGAAGGGAGTCAGATCCCAGAAAGCCCCGTTCTTCGCCGCCTTGATAAGAGAAGGGCGGCTGGCGTCCGGCGAAGATAGGATTTCCGGGAGATCGCCGGAGGCGAGGACGAGATCCATCTTCGTGTCGATATCGCCGGAAGGCACCCATTCCATCTCAAGCTTGGTGTTGGTTCGCTTCTGCCATTCGGTCCAGTAGGCATTGTTCATATCCGGCGCATCGTTGTACAGGCCGGCGAAGATTTTCACCGTGAGCGGTTTATCCTGCTCGCTTGCGCCGGCTGCCTTGGCATCGCTGGCCGGACCCTGGGTACCGCCGCCTCCGCCAGCTTCCGAACAAGCGGCCAGCATGGAGATGGCGAGCAGACAAGACAACCATGACGATACCCGGTTTATACGAAGTTTATTCATAACTTGTTATCCTCCTTGTGAATGAGTCGTTAGCCTTTGACAGAGCCAAGCATAACGCCTTTGGCAAAATGCTTTTGCAGAAACGGATACACGACCAGGATAGGGACCATGGCCAGCATGATGGAGGCCATTCGGATCGTTTCCTGGGGCACGGCTCGGGCATCGCCCCCGGCCCCAGCCTGCCCGACGCCGTTGGAGTCGGAATCGATGACCAGTGTCTTGATCAGCACCTGCAGCGTCCATTTTTTGGAATCGGACAAATAAATCAGGGCATTAAAGTAGGTGTTCCAATACGAGACGGCGAAGAAGAGAGTGAACGCCGCTATCGCGGGCATGGATAATGGGATGACTATTTTTAAGAACACCCCCATATCGGAGCAGCCGTCGATCCGGGCCGCATCCTCCAGCTCGGCAGGCAGCGACTCAAAAAAGCTTTTGATGACGATCAAGCTCCAGGCATTCGTCAGGCTGGGCCAGATCAGGCTCCAGAGCGAGTTGATCAAGCCCAATTGTTTAATGAGGATATAGCCCGGCACGATACCGGCATTGAACACGAGCGTAAATACGACGGCACTCATCATCAGGTTGCGTCCCGGCATCAGCTTCTTGGTAAGCGTATACGCCAAGGTGAAGGAGACGACCAGATTCAACGCCGTACCGATCACGGTAATGAACACCGTATTTTTCAGAGCGTTCAGGAAGCTGTTGGTGGACAATAAATAGTTGTAGGAGGCCAGCGACCATTGATCGGGGAAAACATAAAATTTAAGGGGCACATACACGTCCGGATCGGTAAAGGAAACGCTGAATACATAGAGAAAAGGAAAGACGCAGATCAACGAGATGATAGTCAAAAGCGTGTAATTGGTCCAGTCGAACGGGGTCATTTTCTTGGTGGCGACGAAGCTCATAAGTCATCTCCTTTCTAGTAAATCCCTTCCTGTCCCATTTTCTTCACCGTATAGTTGGCGGCCAGTACCAGGATCAGACCGACCACGCCCTTGAACATGCCTACCGTAACCCCTACGCTGATCTGGCCCTTCAAGATGCCGTGCGTGTAAGCATACGTATCGAACACCTCGCCTACGGAGAGGACAAGGGGGTTAATCATCAGCAGAATTTGCTCGAAGCCGACATCGGCCATATGGCCGAGCCTCAGGATCAGCAATATCATTATCGTCGGGCGGATCGCCGGAAGCGTAATATGCCAGATTTGTCTCATACGGCTGGCACCGTCCACGACGGCCGCTTCGTAGCGCTGCGGGTCGACGCCCGCCATCGCCGCGAGGAAGATAATCGTACCCCAGCCCGCTTCCTTCCACATGTTCTGCAGGGTGATGAGACCCCAGAAGTACTTCGGTTCCGATAAAAAAGCGATGGTTTCCAGTCCAAGGTCGATCAATAGCTTATTGATGATCCCGACATCCGAGGAGAGAATAAAGAAGGTCATGCTGACAACGACGACCCATGACAGGAAGTGAGGCAGGTATACGATGGATTGGTTGAATTTCTTGAATACCTCATGCCTGACTTCGTTTAACATCAGAGCAAGCAGGATCGGAACAGGAAACATCAGGACAAGACCGAACAAGTTAATAGCGAACGTATTGCGCAGCATCACATAAAAGTTGACGTCGGCGAACAGCTCTCTGAAGTGCGCGAAGCCGACCCATTCGCTGCCGCTGAACCCGCTGTACGGATTGTATTCCTTAAAGGCGAGCAGCAGTCCCCACATCGGGACAAACTTGAACAGGATAAAAAACAGGATACCCGGCAATGCAAGCGCATACATGTATTTGTATTGCCGCATAGCGGTCCAAAGCCGGGAGCGGCGTCCAGTCTTGGACTTGGTATGGGTGATTATATTCGTTTGCTGCAATATTCCACCTCCATTCTGACGGGATGGGGCTGATCTCCCGCAAGCCCGGGGGATTAGGATAGCAGCCTGCCTGGAGCCGATCTGCTATCCCAATGCCACCCCTGCTGATTGATCAGCTCACAAATTCTTTAAGTACAGTAGTCACCAGGCGATGGTCCTCTTCCTGCGGGAGGCCGGACACGGTAACCGTGCCGATGATGCCGACCTGTCTAACCAGGATGGGGAAGGCTCCGCCGACTGCTGCGTATTCATTCGGATCCAGAAAAGCCCATTCCATCATCGTCGTTTTCTTGGATTTCAGCAAGTTGGCTATATAATAAGAACTATGACCGAATTGCCGGACGACATTATTTTTTCGGGTTACCCATTGGGCGTTGTTAAGGGATTTGCCCTCCATCGCGACGTGGAACAGACGCTGCCCGTTTCTTTCAATATCGACGAGTATCGATTTTCCGTCAGCCTCCGCCTTATGCACGATCCGGGTCCCGATATCGAAAGCCATTTTATTGGTGAATTGGGTGAATTGAAGCTCATGCTCCTCTTGCAGCAGCTGATCCAGCAGCAAGTCGTAATCTTTTTCCACCATGAACACATCCCGGTTCAGTTTTTGACCATGAGAGCATGACAGACAAGTAAGCGAGCTCCCGCAAGCCGTCCTGGCGCCGCACATAAGCCGTTACCACTTCGCCAGTTCCGGGGCATGCTCCTGCAGCCAGGTACGGAGCGGCACATCGGCATCCGTAGGCGTATAGTAGCTGTCGGCGTTTTTGCCGGCTCCCAGCAGCTGCTTGCGGATCGGGGAGCTGCCCTCCCACAGATCGCTTACCGTCATGTCGTCCTTCGTACGAATCCAGCGGTATCCATATCCGTAGAAGAGTACTTTGCGCGTAATATCAGACCAGTTGGGACTTGCGGCATGCCATAATCTGCGGTCGAAGAAAACGGCTGTGCCGGGCTTCACCTTGACGGGGATCGCGCCATCAGGCTGCCCTTGACCATCGGGAACGACGATGTCATCGTCTTTCAGATGACTGTTCGGGACGATGTAAAAGTTTCCGCGGCCCGCTTCGGATATATCCGATAAGAAGTAGGCGACTTTTAAGGAAACGCGTGGTCGAGGGTGCGACTCCATCTCCCTGTTCATCCGGCCGCTGTCCTGATGCCAGCCGAACGTTTTATCGTTTTTCTCCAATCCCGTAGGAGGCGTTACGATCATATGACAATGATACAAGTAGATATTCCAGCCGAGAATGCCCCATACCTTAGGCAGCACCTTCTCGTAATCCACCAGATCGAGGAATAAAGGGTGATCGGGGATAAAATTAGGATGAAACATCGCTTTTTTTGTATCGTGTCCTTCGCTTATCTTTCTCTCATAGATAGCGTCGACTTCCTTGGTGAGCGCGGCAACCTGCTCCGGGGAAAGAATGTTCTCCAGAATCAGATAGCCGGTTTCATTAAACGTTCGGCGCTCCTCTTCGGTCAGTGAATACTGCAAGCATGATTTGTCCATGAGTGTCAGCCTCCAATTGGGTTTGGTATGGTATCGAACCGGCACCGTCTTTAACCGCTGCGATTCGGATAGTCCCATTATAGGAGCCGTTTTGTTCAGCATCATACTGACAAATGATATGAATCGGCGCAGAACAAAATCTGTCCGAAGCTATGTACGGAGGGACCTGCCTTCCATATAGGCCGGCCTCGGAGTGCTGGACCGGCCAAGGGAAGGGATCACAATTATTGTCTGATACGGAGGCGGGCACGATCATGATAGGATGGGGAGAAAGGGGAGAGCGGAACGGTTTGGAGGTTGGGACGTAAGACGTTAGAGGGAATAAGAAACGAACGGGGAGGGGGAAAAAGATGACGCGTGCGCTTACGGTAATCATTGCGGAGGATCAGGAGCCGGATCGGGAGAAGCTGGTCCTGTATGCCAAGCGGCTAGGCTTGCACGTGCTCAGTTCCGTGGGCTCGGGCAAGTGGTTTATAGAGGATTGTCTGAAGCTCAGGCCTGACCTGGTGCTGATGGATATCGGCCTGAAGGAGATAGACGGGATTACGGCCTACAAAAGTCTTGGGGAGCATGGGTTAACTCCCTATCTGATCCTGGTATCCGGCACGAAGGATTCCAGTCTCCTGCTTGCCGGCTATGAATTAAACGTCATCGGATTCGTGACGAAGCCGGTAACCTTCGACCGTCTGGCTGCTGCGGTGGAGAAGGCGGCCAAAGCCTTCGAACGGGATCTGGCACAAGCCGGCGGCCCGTCTGATGCTAGGATTATCGAGATCAAGTCCAATCATAAGCCGATTTTTATTAATGAGAATAAGCTGATTTTTGCGGAGCGGTGCAAGGCTGAGAGGAAGGTGCAGGTTCATGTGGCGGGGGAGGACCCGATCGTGACCCGGTCCTCCTTATCCGAGATTCAGGATCAATGCTCGGAGCTTATCTTTTATCCGAATAAATCGCAGCTCGTTAACTTGAAGTATATCGATTCTGTCTATGCCAGCACTGATTTCTTCGCTACCTATACGATTAAGCTTACCTATCGCAACACGGAAATAGATTTATCGCGCCGCAAGCGCAAGGAATTCGAACGGATATACAACCGGATTAAGGGTTAGACGGAGGAAATGGCTTGAGCGGCAGCTATTCTTTGACGGCTCCAAGGGGGAGAATGATCGGTAAAAAGGGCTTTGCTGTTAAACATATAACCGATGCCGCGAACCGTGATGATGTACGGGCAGTCTGCTAAGGAGCCGCGGAGCTTCTTGCGCAGGTTGCTGATATGGACCAGCACGGTACGCGTGTCTCCATAGCTGACCGTGCCCCAGCCCAGCTTGAACAATTCTTCCAGGGCGACTACCCGGCCTGACGCTTGGATCAGATAGTACAGGAGATCGAACTCCTTGACCGATAGGGGAATAAAGATGCCGTCGACCCAGGTCGATCGGGTGGCCAGGTCAATTTCGAGGCCGCGGGCCGTTCGGCTGCGTACAAAGCCCTTGGCGCCGTGAAAACCGTCGCTGCGGCGGAGATGCGCCTGGATACGGGCGACTACTTGACCGGTGCTGGAGCTTCTTGGGATATAATCGTCAGCGCCGGCTTCAAGGCCGGAGATGATATCCGCTTCCTCCTGGCAATCTCCGTACAAGATGACAGGCTGAATCAGCTTAAGCTTGGACCGGATGTAGCGCGCCGTACGGATCCCGTCCGATACGGAGTTGTTCCGCGAGATCAAGAACATATCGGGCCTCAGCCGGGGCAGATGGTTCTGCATCTCCGCCGTTGAACGGAACAGGGTAAGGGCAAAGCGGTCTTGAGGGAGCGCGGCTTGCAGCGTCTCGGCAACTTCCGATTGATCATCCACGATTACGATTTGTCTGGGCATCATATCTGTCTCCTTCATCGTGACGAAATCCTGACTAAACATATGTCTATTATAAAGGACGCCATATCAGAGGGAGACGAGATGTGCTGATTGGTTTATTTTCGTGCTTGATCGGTAAAAAAAATGTCGAAAAATAAATATTAATGTTGCTTTTTCAAAGGATTGGCATTTTCACCAGTATGGTGAACTGCTCTTCACCCATAAAAACCTCAATATCCCCGCGATTTTTTTGGATAAGCTTATTGCTGATCCAGAGCCCGAGTCCGGAATGATTCTCCTTAGTCGTGTATCCGCTCTCGAATACCTCGCTCTTTGTTTGATTTGCGACATGCTTCGACATGGGATTCACCACCTTGAAGTGCACGCTGCCTCCCTCGATCCAGCCGTTGCAGGTCACCCAGCGCTCTTCCGCAGGCAGACGAAGCGTCTCTTCGAAGGCATTGTCGATTAAATTCCCGAGAATACGAACCATGTCGAATGCCTTGGTACCGGGAAGCACCTTGTGCGGGATCTCGATATCATGCGAGAAGCGAATTTTTTTGTTGGTGGCAGCTAGAGTCTTCGCCTGGATAACGGCTGCGAATTCGGGCTGGCCGATCTCGACGATATCATTAATGGCCCGTATATCGCCTACAAGCATGTTGGTGTAGTCGAGCAGCTCCCGATGCTTGCCCAGCTCGACAAAGGAATGAATGACGCTGACATGATTCAGAAAGTCATGCCGCTGTCCCCGGAAGTCGAGATACATCTGATTGAACTCTTCCGTATACGTCTCGCTGGTCAATTGAATGGCCTTGTCGCGAGCCAGGGATATGCGGCGGATCAGGATAAACACGAACAAAAGGCTAAGCAGCGTAATGACGGCTACCACCGCCATAACGGTCCGGAACTGCTTATTGAGCGTCGCCTCTATAAGCCCTACATCACTTGTCAGATTCAGCACATAAAAGCCTTGGAGGCTCGGGTCGGGATGCTCTTCCCAGGCTCTGACGACATCCAGCGTGCTGCTCTGGATCGCAAAGAACGATTTCTCTACCCGCTTTCCCCCGATCGTCTCCACATAGGAAACCGGTTGGCGCGTGCGGATAGCCAGCTTGATGTACTCCTTATCCTTATCGATATTTTTATACGTATAATCTCCGAAAAAGATGGCACGGTGCGTCAACGGGTCGAGCAGCTCGCCGTTTTCGGTCACCCAAGTTTTCTCGTTGGCGAAGGTCATGGGATTAATGCCCGCAATCTCCACGAGGAAAGGATAGGTCTTCAAAGTAATGTCCATAACGGCGTCCAGTCCCGTTACCTTCTGATATTGATTGAAGGCTGCATTGTCCACGTAGGGATCGATGATATAGTTGGTTTTACCGCTATAATAGTAGCCCCACTTGACGATATCCTTGGTATCCGAAGTGGCGATTTCATATGGGCCGGACCAATAGTTCGGCAGCGACTGGCCCCATTTCATCGTAACGAACCGCTTGTCGAGCAGCTCCTGGAAGGCTGTGTGCCAGATCCCCCAATGCTTGGTCCCGAGACCGACCTCACGCGGGCTGGTTGATTTGTACAGAATGATATCATCATCGGTTTTTTTCATCAGCGTGAGGTGATGCAGCATCAATTCCTCTTTCAGCTGAAGCAGCTGCTGCTCAGTGACCTTCTCCACATCGGCGGGCAGGGCGTACTCGGCGGCTATAGAGGCCATGCGCAGCTTCTCCCCGATCATGTCTTCGAACAGCTTGGAGCCGCTGCGCGACTGCTCGACCAACAGCTCGATCTGGGCCTCGATGGAGCGAAGCTCCCGCTGGTGGTTGGCTTTAAGCGTATTTTTGGTCAAGTTGAAATAGAGCAGGATATTCGCTGAGATGACGAGCACGATACCTACTGCAATCCATAAAAATTTTGCGTTCTGACTCATGTCTGATGATACACCTTCCTTACCGCATAACGCTTTCATTTCCTCTATCATATCATATACAATGGAAAGAAAACCGATAGGTGGCGAGGGAGAATGTTACAAATAGGAATTATCGGGACCGGTTGGTTCAGCGGCGTTCATGCGGATCTGCTTGCGCAAACCGAAGGCGTACGGCTGCAAGCGATCTGCGGGACAAGCCGGGAGAAGGCGGAGAAGCTGGCTTCCGCCTATCCCGGTGCGAAGGGGTACAGCAGTCTGCTGCAGATGCTGGAGTCCGAACGATTGGATGCCGTGTACATCTGCGTGCCTCCTATGGCTCATGGGGAGATCGAGCGGGAGCTTATCGCCCGCGGTATTCCCTTCCTCGTCGAGAAGCCGATCGCGCTCGGTCTGGAGCTGCCGATTGCGCTCGAGCAGTCGATCCGCCATAAACAGCTGGTGACCTCGGTGGGCTATCACTTCCGGTACAAGGCAACGGTGGACCGGATGAAAGCAGAGCTGGAGGGGCAGACGGTGGCCATGGCGGCGGGCGAATGGTCGGGCGGCATGCCGCAGGTTTCCTGGTGGCGGAGACAGGACGGATCGGGCGGTCAATTTATCGAGCAGACGACCCATATCGTCGATCTTCTCCGCTACACGGCAGGGGAGGTCGAGGAGGTATATGCAGCGTACGGAAACCGCGTTGTGCATGAGCAGTACGAGGGCGTCGGGGTGCCGGATGTCGGATCGGTCACGCTTAAGCTGGCCTCGGGCGCTGTAGCCAGCATCATCAATACGTGCGCGCTTCCTTCCGGTGTTCACCGGGCCGGGCTGACGCTGTATACGGGCCGGGGCATGCTGGACTGGACGCAGGAGAGGCTGGAAATCGCCACGACGGAAGGCCGCGAGCAGGTGACCGATCCTACTAATCCGTATGCCGCCGAGACCGAGGCGTTTGTGCATGCGCTGCGAACGGGAGATACGTCTCGCATACGATCGGACTACGCCGATGCCCTGCGTACGCAGCAGGTTACCTGCGCGGCGCTCGAATCGGCGGCGTCCGGCCGTCCGGTCAAGCTGAAGCGCCTGTAAGCTGGGGGTGCTGAGGCTTGCCCAGGAGAGCTGCAGGCGTTTGGATCCAGTCCTGCCGTAATCGAACATAAGCACGTAAATGGAGAAGAACAGTCCGGACGTTTCTGGACTGTTCTTTTAATTCCCAGGCTATGAATGATGGCAGGCTTAATACGTAATGCTGACGCTGTGGTCCTCGGGGATGTATTCCACCTTGGCGCCCAGCACCTCGGAAAGCAGACGTACGGGAATCATGGTGTTCTCGTTCACCAGCTTGGCAGGCACATCCGTAGAGGCCTCCACGCCGTCCAAGGCGTAGGTCGGGCGCGTCGTAAAGAAGCTGATCGTCCGGCCGTCCTTCGTATAGATGGCGGCCTTCTGGGCTTCATTCCACTCAATCTGGGCGCCCAAAGCGGCGGCCAGATCCCGAACCCACAGATAGGAGGAGCCATCGATCACGAGAGGAGCGAGCTTCATGTCGAGCTGCACCCCGTCCAGGGTGTAACTGGTGTCATTCAAGCTGAAGCTGACGACATGCGCGGCTTCGCTTTTCTGCTCGGTTAGCTTCTTATAGGCGGCTGCATCCGCGTGGAGCTTCGACTTGCCCACCGTTTCGGCCGGTTCGGTCTGGAACTGCCACGTTTTCTCGAACGTCTGGATGGAGCCGTTATGCGAAGCTGTCATCTTCACATAAGCCGTATACGATGCGTCCGGCAGAAGAGGCTTGGCCGGGGTAAGGATGACTTCCTGAATCAAATGCTCGTCGTTCTTCGGCGTATTTTGCAGAAGCTCCACGGCATGGCCCTTCGCATCGGTCAGCCGCGCCTCGACCAGCTTGACCTCCTCGGTGTTGGAGCCGCTGATGTGAGCGACGATCGGATAGCCGACAGGATAGGCTGCGCCTTGATGCATACGTATCGGATCCGGGTCCTCATGTCCGTTAAAGGCCACAGGAACGTATTTTTCACCCGGAGCAGGGGTGACCACAAGCTGCTGCTGGTCCTGTTCCTGGAAGCCGAACTCCAGTACGACGAAAGGTCCAACGACCGCTACCCCGATGTCCTTGGCGCTGGGCAGCAGGAAGGGAAGACGGTGGTATGGCGCGTCGAATAAACTATCTACGGACCCGATATGCGTTCCCGCATGGTAGGATACGTCCTCGGCTACATGGTCGTAGTAGCCTGCGTAGAGCGCTCGTTCGCCGGGCTTCTCGCCGATATACCCGGGAAGCGACTTGGTTTGCACGTGCATCGATACTTGAGTCGTGTCGATGTTATTGGTCTGCAAATATTCGGCATGCATCTTGGCCGCCATCGTCAGATTGGGGTTGATCTGCAAGGAAGGCAAGCCGTACAGGAGCCGGTAATCGTTGATAGCGCGGACCATCTCTCGCTGCTTGTCCGAGTAAGAGGTCGGAGGCTCCGTGACGGACAGGGAAGAGACGGTGAAGCTCCACTCCTGCTCGATCGGCTCGTAGCCGGCGAATTCGACCGAGACGGCGACGGTATGCGCGCCCTTGGCGAGAGGCTGTTCAGGCTGGTACGTATAGGTCATGGAAGCGGCATCGTATTGACCTGTTACCCGCTGGCCGTCCAGCTTGAGCGCAATATGGCTGACTGAGGCGATGGAGGATTGCGTAATCTGGAACCCGATCTTGGGTTTAAGAATGCCGACCGTTCCTTGCGGGTAGGCCGTGTAGTAGAAGGATTCCGCCTTGGCTTGGGGAAGCGGGGCCAGACTGAAGCCAGTCAAGGCAACAACGATCGTCAAGATGAGTCGGAACGCTAGCAAGAAACGTTTCATAGGGCACCTCCGGTTGCAAAATGCTAATCATAGGCATGGTCTTCCCGCGCGAAGAAGGATAGACCAGGCAGCGGCCAAGCAGCTTAGGAGCTAGAAAAGCCGCTTCTTGCATTATAATACATATTTCACTAGGGATTCCATGGCTCTATGGACCGAGGCAGGCGAGGAGAGCTGCCGCTCAGCGTGAAGAAGCCGCTCCGCTGCGGGATCGGCTTCTTCGTCAGGGGGTCCGGGCATAGGGAGGCTGCTGTCCGCCAGTGCTGCCCGCTAGCGGGGAAGCGAGATCCGGAAACAGCTTCCTCTGCCAACCTCGCTCTCGACCTCGATTCGGCCTCCATGGGCTTCGATGATCGTCTGGGAGATTGACAGGCCGAGCCCTGCGCCGCCATTCATCCGGGTTCGCGAGGAGTCGACGCGGTAGAAGCGCTCGAAGATATGGGGAAGCCGGTCGGGCTCCATCCCGGGGCCATTGTCACGGACCGATAAGTGAACATGATCCGGTCCATCATGCAGCGAGATTGTAATCACCCCGCTCTGCGCATCGGTATGCTGAACAGCGTTATGAAAGAGATTCAGAATGACCTGCTTGATCTTGTCCGGTTCGAACCGGCAGCGGCCGCCGGTAGCCGTCTCCAGACGGAGAGCGCGGCTCCCGGCAAGCAGCCGCAGCTGAGGCTCCATCTCTCTAATCACGTCGGACAATGCACCGTCTTCCAGTTGAATCAACGGGGCACGGTCCAGCTTGGCCAGCAGGAGCAGGTCGGAGACGAGCTTATTGATCCGCTTCGACTCGCTGTGCATGCTGTTCAGGGCGTTGTACAGCTTGTCCGGCTGGTCGGCTGCGCCGCGGAGCAGCACCTCCAGGAAGCCGTGAATCGACGTAAGCGGAGTCCGTAGCTCATGGGAGGCGTCGGCGACGAAGCGCCGCATCTGTTCCCTGGCTTCCCGCTCGGTCTCGAACGAGCTTTGCAGCCGCTCCAGCATGCTGTTGAAGGAGCTTGCCAGCCGATCGATCTCGATCTGCCCCTGCTGCTCCGGCATACGGATGGCCAGGTTGCCGGCATCGATCTGCTGGACCGTGTCCACCGCATTGGACAGCGGAACGAGGGTTCTGCGCAGAACGGGCAGAAAGGTTAGCAGGCCCGCGACCAAGGCCACGCAGGATACGGTCAGGAAAATGAGCAGCTGACGCAGCAGCACCTCCTGCAGCGGCTTCGTATTTACACTGAGCTGCAGCAGAGCCTTGCGGTTTCTAAGGTCCGAGCGGGCGATCACGACGAGCTGTTCCGTGCCGTCCGCCGCCTTCATTACCTGGTAGGACCAATCCCTGCGATCCTCGTTCAGCATCTGCATATAGGCTTCCCGTGTCAGATGGGGGACGACCTTGGCCTGCTCCTCATCCCAGCCCGGGAGATCGGTAACATGGCCTACGGCATCGATATAGCTGAGAACGCCTTCCGGTAGAAAAAACGTGGGCCTGCCTCGGAAGCTCGCGCCGGCCGACGGCCTCAGCTCATTGGCAGGCGGCCTAATGTCCGCGCCGGGCGCCTGCCCGTTACTGCCGGACGCCTGCCCGTCGCTGCCTGGCGCTTGCGCCGAGCTGCCAGGGCCGCGCGCACTGTTCGCGCCGCTGGCAGCCGAAGGCTTAGCCGCGTTTCCCGCGGAACGTTCTTCCTCTACCGCCCCGCTGCGGTCCAGCCAAACGTCCGGCGGCAGCGTCTGCAGCTGGCTGCGCATGCTTTCGGCCTTGTTCCGGTAGATCGCATCGCTCATCAGCACATATTGCAGCGCGCCGATCAGAGCGAGCAGCGCCGCCAGGATCAGAAGCGAACGCGCCAGCAGCTGGAGGCGCAGCGAGCCGGCCGGGAACACCCGTCTCCAGCGGTCGGATATCCGCCCGCTCACGGCAGATCGACGCGGTAGCCCGCGCCGCGCACGGTACGGATCAGACGGTGCTCCCGGTCCTGCAGTTTATCGCGCAGGGAGCGGATGTACACCTCTACAATATTTTCTTCCCCGGCGAAATCATAACCCCAGACCTTGTCCAGGATCAGCGCTTTACTGAGCACGATGCCGTGATTATGGACCAGGTAAGTGAGCAGCTCGTACTCGGTGGGGGATAGCTCCAAAATGCGCCCCTCATAGCTGATTTCCTTACGGCGGTCATCGAGCCGGAACGGCCCGTGAATCACTTCCTCCAGCAGATGGGGAAACTGATTGCGCAATCGGGCATGAATCCGGGCGAGCAGCTCATCGAAGCTGAACGGCTTGGCCATATAATCATCCGCGCCCAGCTTCAAGCCTTTGACGCGGTCATCGACATCGTCCTTGGCCGTCAGCATGATGACGGAGATGGGCAGTCCGGATTTCTTGAGCATCCGGCACACTTCGAAGCCGTCCATGCCAGGCATCATGACGTCAAGAATGGCAATATGCGGCTCGAACTCGCGCGCGGCATTGATGGCGCTCAGGCCATCCGGCGCCGTTTTCACCTGGAAGCCTTCGCTGACCAGCCCCAGCTCCAAAAATTGCAAAATATTCGGTTCATCGTCGACCAGAAGCAGACGGATGCCTTTTACCGATTTGATATTCATGGTCTTCGTCCTTTCAGATGGTAACATTTGGCTAGATCTTCATCGGTGAAATCTATCATGTACTTATAGACCTGCATTGTTCAGGGAAATCTCGCATGACATTCCTGCATGCTTGCTGACGTTTCCCCTCCGAAAAGAAATTTATGTAAAAAAACTGTACTTTGGCATGTTTCCGGCCTGGAGTGAGGACTGAGACTGTCTACTAACATGAACACGAATACGATTCTTAAGTTCAACTGATATAGTCTTTCTTCCTGAGTTCATTATACTCGAAACAACTGAACCCCTGCTGAGCGGAATCTGAAAGATGGCTGAAAAGACAAGACCAGAAGGCAAGCTTTCCGTCGTGCAACCTGTACAGGCCGGGGAGCGTCTGAAGGGTAGCAGCCAGAGGGAACCGGGTAGATCATGCGGACTCTCACGGATAGGGGAAATGAGTCCGCTTAGCAGGTGTCGTTACCGAACGGACAGAGGAGGAAACAGGAATGAGTCCATGGTTCAAGCTGCTGCTTGCAGCGGGAGTATGGCTGGCCGGCTGGCAGGCGGAGGAGAACGGCCGGGAAGAGGGTGGGACGCCCGCCACGACGATCCAGCCGGAGGAACAGCAGAAGTCTGCGGTAAGAAAGTGGCCGGGTCCAAGGACGGCCCAGCCGGACGCCCGGTTGACCCGCGCGATGCAGTCGGTAACCGAAGAGGCTGTCGAGGCTTACAAGGAAACCCACGGCGTGGTGCTGATGAGCGCTGGGCAGTCAGCTGATCGAATCGAGATAAAGGTTCGGCGATTTGGCGATTTCGAACGGCCGTTCACGGAGGAGGAGCTGCAGGCGGTGAGGTCCGCGTTATATGAGGCAGCTGGAGAACCGTTTCCGCTGGAGATCATCGTCTTTGGTTGCTGCGGCAAGCCGTCGCTCACGGGCAAGATTACGGAAATCGACGAGCAGGCCAAGCGGGTACTGATCGTGGATGAGCATCAGACCCTGACAACAGGCAACCCTATGCCTATGGCGATCTGGGCACGCCTGGAGGAGGATGGACGGGTAGTAGGCGAGAAGTCCGGCCGGACGATGGAGTGGGCGGAGCTGCGGGTCGGCCAGCGTGTCAGCCTGTGGCACAACGGGATGGTAGCCGCGTCGTACCCGGGGCGAACCTCTGCGCTTAAGCTGGAGGTCACGGAAGAATAAGGCGGCAGATTCGGCGGCGGAAAGGCCCGCTTTGTTGGCAAGCTGGATAGCAGAGCGATCTGAAAGTCCTGTAATAATGGAGCAACGTAGGAGCGGCGCGGAGTTACGGTTAACGGACATGTTGAATCGTTAGCGGCTGGGAATGACACGGATACGAATGTAAGGGACCTATTGGACCTTAAGAGCGACAATTTCTTGGGATTCCGGGCGTTTGAGACCGCTAAGAGCAGTTATGAGGCTGTCGATTCATTGTGAGTAACTGAGTTGAAACGTACTGCTTTCGCTAACGGACCTCACTCAGAGTCTCTATTTGCAGCGTTTTCGCGATATTGAAAATCAAACGGACTCAGATGACGCTATTTGGTGCATTTCCGCCCATTCTATGCGGTTTTGACGTAAGTAAGGTCGTCTGTGTCCGTTACAATTTGAACAGGCCCCATTTTTGTGAAATAGCGACTGTGGTGTCCGTTACGTTCAGCCTTTACTTAACTGCGCTGCCGTCCACAATGAATCGACAGCCTCGTTATCTCCGTTAGCCGAGCCCGATACCCATGCAGGTATGGGGGACAAGTAACGTTACTTCGGGAACGTTCTACTAGGGAGTCCTTGACCTCCCTGTGAATTAGATTTATACTTAATCTAAATTCAAATCAAGGGGGTCAGTCCATGAGCAAGCTAAACCTGACGCCGCAGCGCAAAGCGATCTATGAGATTGTGTCACATAGCGAGAACCATCCGACTGCCGCTGAGGTCATCGAGCGATTGCGGGAAAACGGTCATCATTTGGCCTATGGCACCGTTTATAATTCATTACGATATTTAACTGAAATGGGACTTATCCGCGAGCTGAAGCTTGGCGAGGCGGCGAGCCGCTATGATGCCCGCATGGAAGACCATCATCATATTGTGTGCAAGCAGTGCGGCCGAGTAGACGAGGTCATGGCCGATACGCCGCCCGAATGGGTACTGGCAGTCGAGCAGGAGACCGGCTACCGGGTCGATCATTCTCACGTCGTATTCGAAGGAGTGTGCGCAGCATGCCGACCACGGACCAATTGAAGCAAGCGACCGGAAAGATGATATTCGAGCCGGTTAAACCGCAGCAGCCCAGCATCGGGTCTGCACCTAAGTCGTATGACGGGCATGATCCGGAATCGGAAGCCGCGATCGGCGCTTACTGCAGTGAAACGCAGCGGGTAGCTGTGATCAGCGCATTTCCGGAGAGGGTACACGGGCTGGTAGGCGAGCTTTCCACCCGCTGCCTCGACGTGCTTGTCTTCCACCGGTTCGATCCGGCCGTGATGAACGGACTGCCGGTCGAGCTGATTATTCTGGACGCGGCGGCTGCCGATGCGGCGGGAGAGTCTGCCGAGCTTCGCGCAAGCGCGGCGGATACGAGCAGCCGGGCAGCCTTCCTGTGGCTCGTGCAGGAGAAGGAAGCTGCCGAGCTCGCCGTGCATGGCCAGGAGACGCTGGTATGGCCAGGGCCTCTCGATGCGGCGGTCGCCCGGGCGATGGAGCTGCTGGAGCGAAGCGCGCGGTCCGGGGAGACGTCGGCGTCAGCCGTCTGGGAGAGAGACCCCGCTGCCGGAGCCGCTCCTGGGCATGCGAATGCGGTGCGCTCCTTCAAGGATCTGACGCTAGATGCCAGGCGGATGACGGTTACCCGAGCTTCCAGACGTATTGAAGTCACCAAGACGGAGTTCGAGCTGCTGCTTCTGCTCATGGAAGCCGAGGGCGGCGTGCTTACCCGCGAGGACATTATGGATCGGGTCTGGGGGAGTCACTACTTCGGAGGCAGCAATGTGGTGGACGTTCACGTTAAAAGCCTGCGCAAGAAGCTCGGCGATCCCGCCGCTTCGCCTCGTTATATTGTTACGGTGCGCGGGGTGGGGTACCGGCTGGCCGACGAGTAATCGTCGGCCTCCGCGCCTCACCCCATCTTCATCATATCTTCATCCAATATTCATGCAGAGTTCATGTTCGAACGGGATTTTGCCTGTATACTTACCTTATAGATTTAGATCAAGTCTAAATATAAGGAGCGATGAAGAATGAATAATCAGCACCGTCTTACCACTAATCAAGGAGCCCCTGTAGGGGATAATCAGAACTCGCGGACAGCCGGTCAGCGCGGCCCGACTTTGCTTGAGGACTATCATTTACTGGAGAAAATCGCGCATTTTGATCGGGAGCGCATACCTGAGCGGGTCGTTCACGCCCGGGGCGCAGGCGCACATGGTATTTTCGAAACCGAGCGAAGCATGAAGGATTTTACGAGGGCTCATCTGTTTGCCGAAGAAGGACGTCAGACCCCGGTATTTGTCCGTTTCTCCACCGTCATTCATGGCGTCGGTTCTCCGGAAACGGCCCGAGACCCTCGCGGATTCGCCGTAAAGTTTTATACGCAAGAGGGCAATTACGACATCGTCGGCAATCACCTGCCTGTTTTCTTCATCCGGGATGCCATGAAATTTCCCGATATGGTGCATTCGCTGAAGCCGGCCCCCGATACGAATGTGCAGGAACCGTCGCGCTACTGGGATTTCATGACGCTATCTCCCGAGTCTACGCATATGCTGACCTGGCTGTTCTCGGATAATGGGACGCCGGCCAATTACCGGCAGATGGACGGCTTCAGCGTCCATGCCTTCAAGTGGATCAACGAGGAAGGCCGCACGACCTATGTCAAGTATCATTGGAAGACGAAGCAGGGGGTTGCAAACTTCACGGTCCGGGATGCGCAGGAAACTCAGGGCCGCGACTTCAGCCATGCGACGAGGGATCTGAGCGAATCCATCAAGCGGGGGCAGTACCCGGCTTGGGAGCTGCATGTACAGCTGCTGCCGGTCGAGGACCTGGATATCCACGGCTTCGACCCGCTCGATCCGACCAAGGTATGGCCGGAGGAGCTCTATCCGCTGCACAAGGTGGGCACGATGACGCTGAATCGCAATCCCGGCAACTTTTTCGCTGAGGTTGAGCAGGCGGCCTTCTCCCCAAGCGCCTTGGTACCGGGAATCGAGCCTTCGGAGGATAAGCTGCTGCAGGGGCGTCTATTCTCGTATCCGGACACGCAGCGGTACCGTCTGGGCGCCAACTATTTGCAAATCCCTGTGAATTGTCCGTATGCTCCCGTACGCAATCATCAACGCGACGGCGCGATGACGATGAAGCAGGATGCTTCGACCTTCAATTATGAGCCTAACAGCTCTCCGGGTAGTCCCCGAGAGGACGCCGCTTACCGCGATACGCCTGCTCCCTTGCAAGGTAATGCCGAGAGGAAGCGCATAGGGAAAACCGACGATTTTACGCAGGCAGGGGAGAAATACCGCAGCTTCTCGGACGTGGAGCGGGATCATCTGATCTCTAATCTGGTCCGCGACCTGCTGGCCACGCCTCCCGATATCCAGCTCAGGGCCATCTACAACTTCTTCCGTGCCGATCGTGAATACGGCTCCAGGCTAGCGGCAGGCTTGGGTATCGATATAGCAGCTCATATGCCGCCATCCAACTCGTAGCAGAGAGCAGGGGAAAGGCGGGAGGGACATGCGGGCAAGCGTCACGTTAAAGAAGGCCGAGCAGAGGCTGGAAGTGGCGGGCATCCGCATGACGGCGCAAAGACGGCTGATCACGGAGTATTTGTTCGTCAGGCTTTCGCATCCTTCGGCGGAGCAGCTGTATGAAGCCATCTATGCCGATTATCCGAAGGTCGTCAGCATCACCACGATCTATAACAATATGCGGGTGCTGCGTGATCTCGGTCTGGTAAAAGAATTTTACATTCATCATAGCGGTACGACCCGTTACGATACGAATGTACGGCCCCATCATCATCTGTACTGCGTACAATGCGGGAGCATCGATGATTATACGGAGTCCGCTCCGCTGCAGGGCCGGATCGGTCCAGGGTTCCAGGCGAGCGGGGCGTATGTAGAAATTTCGGGGACTTGTCAGAGCTGCAGCTACGCAAGCAAGCTTCCCTATCATGTTGGTTACCCTAAGGAGGAATGGAGATGCAAGAACAAATTACAGCGGTACTCAATCGTCAAGTCGCCAACTGGTCCGTCCTTTACATGAAGCTGCATAACTTTCACTGGTACGTGAAGGGGCCTCAATTCTTTACTCTGCATGTCAAATTCGAAGAGCTATATACCGAAGCAGCCTTGCATATTGACGCGCTGGCCGAGCGAATGCTTGCGCTTGGAGGCGCTCCGGTGGCTACGATGGCCGAGAGCCTGAAGCTCGCTTCCGTGAAGGAGGCGGCAGGCGGGGAGAATGCGGAAGGCATGGTTAACGCCATTGTCCGCGACTTCGAGATCCTGATCGGGGAGCTGAAGCAGGGGATGGAGCTGGCCCAATCCTTGCAGGATGAGACGACGGGCGACATGCTGCTTGGGATTCATGCGGGTCTGGAGAAGCATGTGTGGATGCTGAAATCCTTCCTGGGCTGACGGGGTAAAGCAAGAGCCGCGATCCCCGCGGTCCGCCTCGGATAGACTTTCGCAAGGGCTTATAGAAGGACTGAAAAGCGGTTGTTCCCTGTAGCGGGAGCAACCGCTTTTCCTATGCAAATATTGTCGATTAGGTGAGGCCGATGGACGGGATTCGGTACATATCTAGAAAAAAAACCTCAATAAAGTTTAGCGAAAAACCGATGGTTAGTATTAATGAACTTGGAATCGAAGCGGGATGGTGATGCCCTGATGAACGTAATGATGATCGATGATGAACGGCTTGCGCTGATCCAATTGGAGAACATGCTTAAGAAATTTCCCGGGGTTTCTATTGTCGGCGCTTCTAGGGACCCGCATCAAGGCATCAAGCTCATCGAGGAGCTTCAACCGGACGTCGTATTTCTCGATATCCATATGCCCGAGCTGTCCGGGCTTCAGATCGCGGAGATGCTTCAAGAGAGAGGCTCCAACGTGCAGGTCGTATTCGTGACGGCTTATGACGAGTATGCGATCGAAGCTTTCGAATACAATGCCATCGACTATGTGTTAAAGCCCGTGCAGCGGGAGAGACTGGATAAGACGATACAGCGGCTGAGCAAGCGGTTCCTGCATGCCGGTTCGGTTCAGACACCCGCCCCCGCGCATCCGTTAGTCCGGACGCTGCCTTCCCTAGCCTTCGAAGGGATGGAGCAGGGAGGCGAAGCCTCCAAATGGAGAACGGCGAAAGCACAGGAGCTGTTCGCATTCCTGCTGCATAATCGCGGGCAGCTGGTCAAGAAGGATGCGCTGCTGGAGCTGCTGTGGCCCAAGCTGGATGAGAAGCGCGGAATGACCCATATGTATACGACCGTGTATCAGGCCCGTCAGCTGCTGAAGCGGACGGGATTCGCTCTGACGATCCGCAACGCCGGTCTGGAGGAAGGGTATGTGCTTGATATGAATGGCGTCCAGGTAGACACCGATGAATGGGAGCGGCTGATCCATCAGTCCGAGGATGACGGATATTTGCCGCCTGACGTCGCAAGCCGTGCGATGGATTTGTATCGGGGCGACTACTTCGGCGATTATGACTATATATGGGCCGAGAGCGAGCGGCAGCGGTTGAGGATGCTCTGGCTTGGTTATTTGAAGCGGCAGGCGGTATACGAGGAGAGCAAGGGGATGGAAGCCTCGGCGATGGCTCTGTACCATCGGATTCAGCGACAGCAGCCTTATGACGAGGAAAGCTACTTTGCCCTCATGAAATTATATGACCGGCTCGGAGACTGGAGTGCGGTGGAAGAGCAGTATGCGAGCCTCCATAAGCTGCTGGAGGATGAACTGGGCATCGCTCCCCAGGCGCGCATTATGCTTTGGTACCGGTCCTGGGCCAAGCAGGGAGGGCGCCACACAACCTATTAGACGGACGACCTAAGGATACGCTGCAGGTGCAGCTTGCTGGGCCGGGCCGCAGACCATCCGTACCCTTCTCATCACGCTGACGGCGGGGAGGGATAGACGCGTCTGCGGCTTTTTGGCATGGTTTGGGCAGGAAGTATTCCTTCCTAAGGCAAGCATTCAAGCAACTGCCGCTAACTTGAATTGACGATGATTTTCATTATCATTTATGATAGAGTAGTGATTAAGCTTCAAGGAGGTTGATGATGTTTAACACAATCGATTACATCCGGGCGCTCTCCCTCGATTACTTGGCGACGGAGGAGACCCGCATCGCTTCGGGCTCTTCACTCTCTTTTCATACGCATGGCGAGCATGCCTTTGTCTTCGTGCGTCAAGAGACGCTAGGCATCGTCCTGCAATTCGGAGAAGCCCGTCATACGGGCCGAGCTGCAGCGGGACAGTGGTTCCTGGTGCCGCCTTTCTGCGAATGCCTCGTGGAAAATCTGTCCTCGGACCGCCCGACCGGTATTGTCATCGTCAAATTCCGCTGTACGAGCAAGCGGCGCTTCGCCGGGGCCGGTTCCGGCGCCCATAGTCTGCTGCCCGCAGAGCGTGCAGGCCTTGTCAAGTTCCGCTGCCCTCAGGTGCAGAGCTGGATTCGGGATTTTACCGACAACGCCCGGATGGGGACAGCCGGTTACTACTATCAATTGCAAGCCCACTTGTACGGCTTGGCTTCGGCCTTCAGCCTGACCCTGCAGATGCCCCGAGAGCCGGAGGCTGAGCTGCAGGATTACGTGGAGCAGACAAGAAGATATATGCTGGAGCAGTATTACGAGCCGACGGATATGGAAGAAATTGCGCGGTCCTCGGGCGTAAGCGCCAGCCGGTTCTATCAGGCGTTTCGTCGAAGAACCGGATTAAGTCCGCATAAGTATCTCACGAAAACCAGATTACAGGCAGCGTTGACTCTGCTTGCCGATTCCAATCTGCCGATTCTCAATGTAGCTCACACTGTAGGATATCCCGACGAATATTATTTCAGCCGGTTATTCAAGAAGCAGATGGGGCTCTCCCCCACCGAATACGCGATGCTGGCCAAACGGAAAGTCGCCTGCTTGTCGCCTGTCTTCCGCGGGGATCTGTCGGTGCTCGGGATCACGCCGCATATGAATCTGGAGCGCGGCTGGATGGAATATCCGGAAGAAGCGCTCCGACAGGTCGCGGAGGCCGGTCCGGAGCTGATCTTCACGCCTCCCGTCACCGCAGATATTTACCAGGGGCTTATAGAGATCGCTCCGGTCGTTATGCTGGACTGGAAGAAGTATTCCTGGAAGAAGCGGCTGCTTGACCTGGCCGAGCCTTTGGGCATGTCAGGAGTAGCTGAGCGCTGGCTCGGTTATTTCGAAGCCAAGACGGAGAATGCCAGGGCTTTGATCCGCCGGGAGCTGGGCGATGAGCCGATGCTGGTCGTCAATGTCAGCCTGAGCGGGCTTTACCGGGTCTACGGGATGCAGATCCGCAAGATGAGGGATCTGTTCTACGAGGACCTCCAGGTGATTCCTCCCGAATCGGTTCGTCAGATTGATGTTCTGGATGTACGCTCCGTCGAGCAGCTTGCGGCGCTGGACTGCGCGCATGTGCTATTTCTGGTCGATGTGGGAGTGACGGAGGAGCTTTGCGCAGAGCTTGAGCATACGTGGAGAAGCTTGAATCGGCAGCGCTCCAGACAACGCTGTCTCTTCATCCGCGCGCCGCATCCGCTACTGAATAATGCAGCTGTGCATGATAGCATGGTAGACCAGACGATGGACTATATGTCGGCAGTGGGGTCCGAGCTTACGGGGGTACCGGGCTTCCCCCTCGATCCGCATCCATCCCTGCGGCAGCGCTAAGACTCAAAGCAGCCTCCGGATCTGATTCCACCAGATCGGGAGGCTGTTTACGTGGGCAGGGAAGCTACGCCCGGGGTTTCCTTGTGTACGGTACGTTACGGTATCGGCTGGCTGCTCCGCTATTCGGTGGAGGATTCGGCGGCCGTCTGCTCCAGCACCTTGATGATCTGCTCGGGCGGGTACGCTCCCGATAAGGCGTACTTGTTATTGAATACGAAGAACGGTACCCCTGTAATCCCCAAACGTGCGGCCTCCTGCTGGTCGGTCTTCACCTGGAGCTTCCCTTCTCCCCGGTCCAAACGTTCTCCGAGTGCCTCCGGGTCTTCTCCCAGCTCGGCAGCTATGCCGAGCAGCACCTCTTTGAGGGCGATATCCTGTCCGTCTTCAAAATAAGCCTTCATGACCGCATCCACCCACGCGCCCTGCTTGTCCAGCGCTAGAAGAGCCGTCAGACGGTGAGCAAGAAGCGTATTCGGCATACGCGTTACGTGCTCGAAGCGGAACAGGACGCCGGCGGCCGCACCGGCCTGGGTCACCTGGGCCGTAACCTGGGCGATTTGATTCACACCGCCCATTTTCTTGGCCATCGCCTCGCGGAACGGCTTGCCTTCCGGGGGCAGGTCCGGGTCGAGCTGATAAGCGCGATAGCGGATAACCGCCTGATCCCCGTCCTTCCATGCCGCAAGGGCATTCATCAAATTTTGCTTGCCGATGCGGCACCAGGGACATACCATATCGGAATAAATATCAATTTGCATCCGAGCAACCTCCCAATATCTTTTTTCGTTAAGATCAGTATGCGGTATTCGAAGGGCCAACGCAAACGAAAGGCCGGGCGCCGTGCTGCAGCTCGGACAGGCCGCCTGGAGCAAACAGGGAAAAGGCCGGAATCGGCTTTCGTTTATATTTAGTTAACAATGCTAAGGTAAGCTGCAGGAAACGATGTTTAAGGAGGCTTATAAGATGGAACAGCATGCTGCTCCAATTGCCGATTGGCGCAAGCTTGTCCGGCTGATCATGGATACCAAACCGCCGAAGGGCCAGCTTGCCGTCGCACTTTCGCTGAATCTGATCACGACGCTGTCCGGACTTGTCATTCCGCTGCTGACGAAGAGTATCGTCGATAACTTCTCGATCTCGAACTTATCGGCGTGGCAGATCGTGTTGATTGCCGCCGCGTTCCTTATGCAGGCGGCGGCCTCCGGCTTCTCGATGTACCTGCTCAGCCGGATCGGCCAGCAGGTCGTCTCGAATTTGCGTAACCGGCTGTGGAAGAAATTGCTGCGGCTCCCTGTCTCGTATTACGATGAACATGAGACGGGAGATACGATCAGCCGGATGACCAATGATACGGGGATATTGAAGGGGCTGATTACCGAGCATACGGCCAGCTTCTTTACCGGATTGATCTCGATTATCGGGGCGCTGATCATGCTGTTCGTGCTGGACTGGCAGATGACGCTGCTGATGCTGATCGCGATTCCCCTGGCGGCCGCCGTGCTGGTACCGCTGGGGCAGCGGATGTATACGATCTCGAAGGGACTGCAGGCCGAGACGGCTGAATTTACCTCCGTGCTTAACCGGGTGCTGTCCGAGATCCGTCTGGTGAAGTCGTCCAATGCGGAAAGCCGAGAATACGATAATGGCAGGAGCGGTATTCTGAAGCTGCTTGGATACGGGATTCGGGAAGGTGTGATTCAGGCCTGGGTCGCGCCTGTGATGTCTTTTGTGATGATGCTGATGTTTGTCGTCATTATCGGCTACGGAGGCTTGAGGGTTTCCTCGGGAGCGCTGACGGCCGGCGCGCTGGTCGCCTTTCTGCTGTATCTGTTCCAGATCGTCCTTCCGGTCACGCAGATTACCCAATTCTTCACGCAATTTCAGAAGGCCAAGGGGGCTACCGAGCGAATCATCGAGATGCTGGACGAGGAGGAGGAGCCGCTGGAAGGACGCTTGCTGGAAGCCGCGGACGAGCCGATCGTGCTGGATCGCGTTTCTTTCGCCTACCGCTCGGGGGAACAAGTGCTGCAGGATGTCTCTTTCACTGTGCAGCCGGGGAAGGTGACGGCTATCGTCGGACCAAGCGGCAGCGGCAAAACGACGCTATTCTCGCTGCTGGAGCGCTACTATCGCCCGACCGGCGGCGCGATCACGCTCGGCGGCATACCGATAGAGGAGTATTCCTTGCACTCCTGGCGCAGCCTCATCGGCTATGTCTCGCAGGAAAGCCCGCTCGTGTCGGGGACGATCCGGGAGAATATGTGCTATGGTCTGGACCGCGAGGTGACAGTGGGCGAGCTGGACCGGGCGGCCCGCATGGCGTATGCGGATGAGTTTATTATGGAGCTGCCCGGAGGCTATGAGACCGAGGTGGGCGAGCGGGGCGTCAAGCTGTCCGGCGGCCAGCGGCAGCGGATCGCTATCGCCCGTGCGCTGCTGCGCGATCCGCAGATGCTGATGCTCGACGAAGCGACCTCAAGTCTCGACAGCAAGTCCGAGATCGTCGTTCAGCAAGCGCTGCAGAACCTGATGCAGGGGCGGACGACGCTCGTGATCGCTCACCGTCTGTCCACCGTTATCGATGCGGATCAGATCATATTCGTCGAGAAGGGTCAGGTGACGGGGATCGGCACCCACGACGAGCTGTTTGAGAAGCATGCCCTGTACCGCGAGTTTGCCTCCAGACAGCTGCGGTTTCAGGAGCAGCCGCACTAAGACGGTCATGTCCGTGCGATTGTTGGGTTGACAACGCGACAGCCCGGGATGCCGGAGCCAGAGCCAGCTGGATCGGAGACTAGAGAGACCAAAGCGGAGGGGAGAGCGGTGAGAGCGAGATCGGATCGCAGCCAGGATAGAGAGAAAGCAGGACATAGTGGGCGGAGCAGGGGAAGGAACGGAAGGATCGGAAGAAAGGGAAGGAAGCCGGAGGGGACGGCACCGAAGCGTTGGCTGCAGTGGGTACAGGGCATCATGTCGGTTCTGGTCCTGATCGTACTGATTCTGCTTTCCTATATGGCGGCCTCCTATGTGACAGCTCCGGGCCTGCGTCTGTTAGGCCTTGAGCTTCAAGGGCTTCCGCTTGAGCTGGCCAATACGTTTGTCAGCTTT
The DNA here is from genome assembly GCF_009846885.1 of Paenibacillus puerhi. Taxonomy (GTDB): domain Bacteria; phylum Bacillota; class Bacilli; order Paenibacillales; family NBRC-103111; genus Paenibacillus_G; species Paenibacillus_G puerhi. Next base: position 142,288 of record NZ_WUWM01000004.1, on the reverse strand, counting down.
GTTGGTATGATGGCGCTGGCCGCCTCGGCCGGGTCCTTCTTTTACTTCCGGGAGCGAAAGATCCTGAACGCGCTGATCGGCGCTATGCGTCAGATGGCCAGGGGCGATTTCAACATCCGGCTGGATATCAACCGCAAGAGAGCGGGTGACTATGGCGGGATCGTAGATGGAATCTATCATATGGCGGAAGAGCTTGGGCAGATGGAACGGCTGCGGCAGGAGTTCATCTCCAACGTCTCACACGAGCTCCAGTCTCCGCTGACCTCGATCAGCGGATTTGCCCGCGCCTTGCAGAAGGAAGGGCTCGGCAAGGAAGAGCACGATCATTATCTGCGCATCATTGAACAGGAGAGCAGGCGGCTCTCCAAGCTTAGCGACAGCCTGCTCAAGCTGACGACGCTCGAATCGGAGCATCAGCCGTTCGCGCCGCGCGGCTATCGGCTGGACAGGCAGCTGAGGGATGTCGTGCTGGCGGGCGAGCCGCAATGGTCGGCCAAGGAGCTGGAGCTGGAGCTCGATATGCCGGAGCTTGGGGTATATGCCGATGAGGAGCTGATGAGCCAGGTATGGACCAATCTGCTGCATAACAGCGTCAAGTTCACGCCGGAAGGCGGAACGATCCGCATCGCGGCGGCTGGCAGCGAAGACCGGGTAGAGATTACGTTTGAGGACTCGGGGATCGGCATTGAGGCTGAGCATGTGCCGCATATCTTCGAGCGGTTTTACAAAAGCGATGCTTCCCGGCAGCGGTCGGCGGGGGGCAGCGGCCTCGGGCTGTCCATTGTCCGAAAAATCGTCGAGCTCCATGGGGGCGATATTACGGTACACAGCTTGCCGGGGGAAGGTACGACGTTCAAGGTGAGCCTGCCGCAGAACAAGAGGGGATAGTAGCTTAGGAGGCGGAGAGCAGATGACCAAGGTGCTGGTCGTAGACGATGATTCCAATATCCGCGAGCTGGTCGCGTTTTTCATGCGGGGCGAAGGATATGATGTGCTGGAGGCGCAGGACGGGAAAACAGCGCTGGCCTTACTCGACAAGGTGAAGGTGGATTTGGTCATTCTGGACATCATGATGCCGCATATGGACGGCTGGCAGCTCTGCCGCGAGCTGCGGGAGCGCGAGGATCTTCCGATCCTGATGCTTACCGCCAAGGGAGAGACGTCGCAGAAGGTGAAGGGCTTCGAGCTCGGCGCGGATGACTATCTGGTGAAGCCCTTCGAGCCTGTGGAGCTGGTCGCCCGCGTCAAGGCGCTGCTCAAGCGCTACCGGATTGCGTCTTCCCAGACGGTTCAGGCAGGCAAGCTGACGTTGAACCGGAAGACCTATGAGGTGCATGCCGGCGACACGGAGTTCATCCTTCCGCTGAAGGAGTTCGAGCTGCTGTTCAAGCTGGCCGGTTACCCGGGCCGGACGCATTCGCGCGATGAGCTGATCGAGAGCATCTGGGGCTTCGACTATGAGGGCAATGAACGGACGATCGACGTTCATATCAACCGCTTGCGCGAACGGTTCGGCGAAGACGCCTATGGCTTCCGCATCCGCACCATCCGCGGCCTCGGCTATCGGCTGGAGCTGACGGCGGGGGAGCGGAAGCGGTGAGTGCCGGGGTATGCTTTGATTTTGGCCCCCTGTTAGGCGTATGATGAAGGGAGTACAAGCCGAAGGTGGTTGAGGTCAAGCGTATGGAGTGGAGGAAGGCAATAGCCGCACTAACCTGGGAAGATATAAACGGCTGGCTGAAGCAGTACGAGGCGCTTGGGCCGCTTCCCGGCATGCTGGCTACGTTCGTGGAGGCCTTCGTGCCGATGCTGCCCCTGGTTGCGATTCTGATAGCCAACGTGAATGCCTACGGGCTGTTCGAGGGAGCGCTGCTGTCCTGGATTGGCGTTGTGAGCGGCGCGAGCTGCGTCTTTGCCATCGTACGATTCTTTGGCGGGAGACTGCGCGGCCTTCTGGAGAGGAAGCTGCCCCGGACCGGCAGGCTGATTCATTGGCTTGAGAAGCATGGCTTCACATCGGTGTTTCTGCTGGCCTGCTTCCCGTTTACCCCCTCGGCCGTCGTCACGCTGGTATCCGCGTTGTCCCGTATGCCCTTCCATACCTTCTTCCTCGCAACGGCGCTGGGCAAAGGAGTGATGGTCTTCCTCGTATCCCTGGCAGGCAGCGATCTGGCCGGGCTTTTGCGGCACCCGTGGAAGATAGTGTTCATCCTGTCGGCCTTCGGCCTGATGTGGCTGCTAGGCAAGAAGGTGGAAGCCAAATATATGAAATAAATCAGGGGAGCGGACTCGCTATGCCTGTTATTAGACAGCAGCTGTATATCGAAGCGCCTCCCGAGCTCTGCTTTGACCTGTCGCGCAGTATCGATGTGCATATGGACTCGATGGCACAGACCGGGGAGCGGGCAGTAGGCGGAAGGAAAAGCGGGCTGATCGAATGCGGCGAGACGGTAACCTGGGAAGCGGTTCACTTCGGTATCCGGCAGAGGCTAACCGCCCGGATCACGGAGATGGAGCGGCCGTACCGTTTCGTCGATGAGATGGTCAGCGGAGCCTTCCGGCGCTTTTACCATGAACACAAGTTCGAAGTGTCAGGCTCCGGTACGCTGGTGACCGACACTTTTGACTATACGTCGCCTCTTGGGGGACTCGGACGTCTGGTCGACGCGCTATTCCTGGAGAGGTATATGAAGCGGCTGCTCGCGCAGCGCAACCAGGTGATCCGCCGGATAGCGGAAGCCCGCTATTTGGAGGAAAGAGACTGATGCGCGGGAGCCGGGATGATAGCGGGTACAGGGAGCTTGGTTTCCGAATCAAGACTGGAGCCTACCCAAAGAGTACTACCCTGGCCCCGGGTCACAACTAACAAAAAGTCCTCAACTGGTTTAGTCTAGTCGAGGGCTTTTTGACGTCTATGGTCACATGCTAATGGAGGTGCCTCGCTTTATTCCCCCGCCGGGCCCCATTCTTCCTTGGACGGACCATATACACCGGGGACGGTCAGGCCGGCTTGGCGCATGAGAATGGTCATCTGGGCACGGTGGTGCACCTCGTGATTAATCAAGATGTGCAGCGTCAGGCCATTGGGCCAAGGCTCGCCATACAAGTCGGACGTTTCGACCAGCGAGGCGTCCGTCCACTGGGTGCGTATGGCTTCGGCAGCAGCTTGGGCCGCTTGCTCATATCCCTGAACCAGCCCTTGCGCGGTGGTCGGTTGAGGCGTATGCTCGTCCGATGCCTCGAAATGAAGGCCGATACGCGATAGCATTTCACGGTAAGTGGTCACGATATGCCAGGCGAGCTCGCCAAGCGTCCGGTATCCGGGTGCGACCTCCTGCGCGAGAGAAGCATCGGTAAGGGCCCGGAAAACCTTTAGCGTGGAGGCGCTCTCCAGCTTGAATTCCTCTTCAAACGCAGCGATACTGTGTATAAACATGCGCTTCATGTCCTTTCCTCAAGAAAAGTTGGGTAAATCCCCCGATATTATAACAAATAGTCATTTAAACACCTAATATAAAGCGTTTGCAGTCGTCTGAATATTATGGTAATATTGGGAATAGCTCTCTATTCTTCGCCTGATGATGTCGCACGGATTATCAAAAGGAGGTAGACAACGATGAACGAGGAAGCGTTATACACAGTTGTCACAGAAGAAGATACCTATGTGTTTGAAACCGAGGAGAACTTTCACGATTTTATGTCTGAGCAAAATTCAGCGCTGGTCATCAATCGCATCGAGAAAAGGGATTAACCCTGACTTCCGGTATAGTATATAAAATATACGCTGTACGGCAACGATTAAAGGTGTCGGATGTCCGGCTCGACCTGCGGGCCGACAGCGTTGAACGGCGGTTTCCCTCCAGCCTTCGGCAGGGGGACCGCCGTTTTTTTGTTCCTCTCTCGCTAGGAGCCTCCTTGTCCCGTTCAGCCCCTTCGAGCAGGGGACCTGGAGCGTCGGGGCCTAGCTCATCATTCTGGCCCATAGGGCGTGCAGGAAAAGATTGCGCCAGCCTGCTAATGGGTATTGTATGAATACAAGGAGGTGTACCTAGGATGACCAAAGTCGTGATTACGCTGCTGGCGCTGGCTGCCGCCCACTTTGAAATATGGAGAACGCTCCCGAACCGACGGGGCAAGCGTGCGGCGGGCATGTTCCTGTTGTTCCTTATTCTCGCAGCTCCGTTAGCCTATGTCGCGTATGACGATTACCGTCATAATTATCCCGATGCCAACATCGGACTGGGGCTTTCCCTGATGTTCACCTGGGCCGTGACTCTCATACTCGCCATAGTCAGTGTCGTACGCCGACTGAGGCGATCCAGGTAATTTCACCTTTCGTTCCCTTCAACGAAACGAAACAGCAGGCCCTCTCCAATCGGAAGGGGCCTGCCTTAGGTTATTTTTTCGGATCGAATGAGCTTTTGAGCGAGACGATACGGTTGAATACAAGCTTCTCCGCGCCGGAGTGCTTCGAATCGACGTTAAAGTACCCATGACGGAAAAATTGGAATTTATCCTGCGCCTCGGCGCCGTTCATATTCTCTTCGACAAAGCCCTGCAGCGTCTGCAGCGAGTTCGGATTGAGATTGCTGAGAAAATCGTCGCTCTCCCCAGCCGATTCGTCGAGAATGAGCGGCTCATATAGCCGGAACTCCGCAGGCTTTGCTTGCGAGGCTTCGACCCAGTGAAGGGTCCCCTTCACCTTCCGGCCGGTAAAGCCGCTGCCGCTCTTGGTCTCCGGATCGTAGGTGCAGTGAAGCTCGACGACACGGCCGTCCGCATCCTTCACGACATCCTCGCATTTGATGAAATAAGCGTGCTTCAGCCGGACCTCGTTGCCCGGGTACAGGCGGTGGTAGCCTTTGACCGGCTCCTCCATAAAGTCGTCCTGCTCGATGTAAATTTCGCGGGAGAACGGAATTTGGCGGATGCCCATCGCTTCATTTTCCGGATTAATTTCGGCATCCAACTGCTCGACCTGTCCTTCGGGGTAGTTGGTGATCACAACCTTCAAGGGCTGCAGGACCGCCATCGTGCGCGGAGCCTTCAGCTTCAAGTCTTCACGGATAAAATGCTCCAGCAGCTTCTCGTCGACGGTGCTGTTATTGCTTTTCACGACCCCGATCTCGCGGCAGAACTCGCGAATGGCCTCAGGCGTGTAGCCCTTACGGCGCAAGCCGGAAATCGTCGGCATGCGCGGGTCGTCCCAGCCGTCCACGACCTGCTCATCCACAAGCAGCTTTAGCTTGCGCTTGCTCATCACCGTATTGGTCACGTTCAAGCGTCCGAACTCGTACTGCTGCGGGACACAGGCCATCTCGCATTCCCGGATGACCCAATCGTACAGCGGCCGGTGGTCTGCGAATTCCAAGGTACAGATGGAATGGGTAATGCCCTCGATCGCATCCTCTAAGGGATGGGCATAATCGTACATCGGGTAGATGCACCATTTGTCGCCGGTGTTATGATGAGTCGCATGCGCGATTCGGTACAGAACCGGGTCGCGCAGGTTGACGTTCGGAGAAGCCATGTCGATCTTGGCGCGAAGCACCTTTTCGCCGTTCGCGAACTCGCCTTTGCGCATCCGCTCGAACAGATCGAGGTTCTCCTCCACGCTGCGATTCCGGTAAGGGCTGTCTTCGCCGGGAGCGGTCAGCGTTCCGCGGGTCTCGCGGATTTGCTCGGCCGTCAGATCGCACACATAAGCCTTGCCCTTCTTAATCAGAACGAGAGCCCGCTCGTACATCTCCTCGAAGAAGTCGGAGGCGAAGAAAAGCTTCTCCCACTCAAAGCCAAGCCACTTCACGTCCTCCTGAATCGATTGAACGTATTCGGTGTCCTCTTTAACCGGGTTGGTATCGTCGAAGCGAAGATGCGTGCGTCCGCCGAATTCATCGGCCAGCTCGAAGTTCAGACAGATCGATTTGGCATGGCCGATATGCAGATAGCCGTTTGGTTCCGGGGGGAACCGGGTGACGACTTCGCTCACTTTACCTGTCTTCAGGTCGTCGATGACGATTTGCTTGATGAAATTGCCGGATGAGGCCGGTGCCGGTTTCGTAGTCTCCACGTAAGTTCCAACCTTTCTCTATAGAGCTGCCTGAATCTATTACTCCTTATAATACACAATATCGTGTGCAAATATAATGGTTTTCCGCACGAATCTATGAAAATCGACCGCCGATGGCATATGGGGGGAAGAAAGACCCGCGAGGGCCGGGAGCATTCTAGGTCCTCCGCATGCCCCTGATGAGGCGCATCCGTCAGCAGCCGGGCAGGGCACAGGAAGGTCCTGGGTATAAATATCTAGTGTGGAAGGACCGAATACGGTAAAATAACGGAAAGGATTATGAAAATAGACCACAAAAAGGGGCGGGCGTTCTTTGAAGAGTTTGCATCTCCGTATTATGCTGATATTTTCGATAATTATCGTGACGGCCGGCTCGCTGCTCAGCTATCAGATCTATACGTCCTCCGTCGACCTCATCACCCGGTCCTTGGGCGAGCAGGCACGCAGCGTGGCCGATCATGCGGTCAAACAAATCGATAGGGGACTGTACCGCAAGCTAGCGGAGGAACAAGCCGAGAACGCTTACTACAAGGAGCTTCGCCAGACGTTCAACGCTATGCGCGAAGCCAATCATCTCAAGTATTTATATACGATGGCCGAGCGGAAGAATGGCACAAGCAGCGAGTACGTCTACATCGTGGACGGTATGCCGCTGGATGCCCAGGGAGAGGATGTTTCCCCGCTTGGGAAGGTGGAGCCGGAGGTGGACGAAGCGCTGCGGAAGGCGTTCGGGGAGCGCCAGGTCCAGGTGGGGGAATTAACGAAGGATGAAGCTTACGGGGCCGTCGTTACGGCTTACGTCCCTATCACGACGCCGGAGGGCGAGCTGCTCGGCGTGCTCGGAGCCGATCTGGACGCGACGTCGGTCTACGAGCTGCTCGGGGCCAATCAACGAAAGGTTCTGCTGATGGCCGGAGGCATTCTACTGGCATCGCTCGCGGCGATCTATGCCGTCTCCCGGATGATCGTGGCGCCTGTCCTGCGCTTGACCCGCGAGATGGAGAGGGTGCAGGCAGGCGACTTGACGGTGACGATGCAGGTGAGGGGGCGGGATGAGGTGAGTCGGCTGGCCGAGACATTCCAGCGGCTGGTCCACGTGCTCAAGGATATGATCCAAGGGGTTCAGATTAGCGTGCAGGATATGCGCCAGGCCACGGTGCTGCTTGCCGAAAATGCGGATGCGACAAGCGCCTCCAGCGAGCGGATTGCAGGCCATCTGTCGGATTCCGCTGCGGATTCCCGCATTCAAGCGCAGTATACCGGCGAAACGGCCCGCGCGATCAACGAGGTTGGAGAGGGCGTGCTGCGTATCGCCGACTCGCTTGCCGTGGTAGCGGAAGCTTCCCAGCAGGCTACCGGTGCAGCGAAGATCGGAGAAGGCTACATCCATCAGGCTGCCGAACAGATCGCATCGGTGCAGAGCTCCGCGAGGGAGACGTCGCAAGATGTAGAGCGGCTGAGACAGAGGACGGAAGAGGTTAGCCAGATCGCAGACATGATGCGAGGCATAGCGTCCCAAACCAGTCTGCTCGCGCTCAACGCGGCCATCGAGGCGGCGAGAGCGGGGGAACACGGGCTGGGCTTCAATGTCGTAGCCGGCCAGGTCCGGAAGCTGGCGGTACAATCGGAAGAATCGGCGCTGCGCATCGGCGAGCTGATCGATGCGATGGTGGAAGACACTGGTAAGGTCGTGCTGGGCGTCCATCAGCAAAGCCGCGAGGTGGACTCGGGGCTAAGTATTATCCGAAGCGCCGGGCATGCATTTGGCCGTATTCTGCATGAAGTGGAGCGCGTGGCCAGCCAGGTGCAGGGACTCTCCTCCACTACCGGGGAGATCGCCGCCGGGGCGGAACAGGTCACGTCTTCCGCAGACGAGATGGAACGCTTATCCCGTCAGAGCGCCGAGCATGGCCAAGGCATCGCCTCGGCTGCCGACAAGCAGTTGGAAGCGATGCGCCAGCTGGCTGATTTGAGCGGCAAGCTGGAGGAGATGTCCGGGCGCATGGAACGGTTGATCGGTCGTTTCACGGTGAGCGAGGAGCCGGAGTCTTCGCCAGGGGGTAAGGAGTAGGAAGATGAGAAAGATAAAGTCATCAGGTGATTTTAACTGCGGAGCCGCTGCAAGCGTTCGAGGATGCGGCGCTTGCGGTACAGCATCGTGGCCGCCTCCGCGACGTCCTGGAGGGTACCGCGGTTAAGCACGGCGCCGAACAGCATGCCCGCGATCGGCACGAGCTGGAACAGCTTCTTCCAGCCGAAGTTATCGCGGTAAGCGGCCACCACTTCACGCCAGCCCTGAAGCTGGGATAAAGTCTCCCGCTGACGCTGCTCGTTGCCGAAGTCGGCCAGCTCCCCGAGCACCGCTTTTTTGCCAACGATATCCGCAGAAGCGAACTGCAGGCATTTGATGACAAATACGCGCTCGGACTTTTCCTTCGGGTCAAATCCGTAGGTGATGGCGATTTCTTGAATTGTCTTCAGCGACAGTCCGAGAATGGCCGGGATGTCGATGGCCAGGGTGAACAAGCCCCCGAAGCCGGTCGTCGCTCCTTGCGCAGTCGCGAAGGCGATACGGCTCTGGGCCAGCTGCCGGGCCGCTTCGTCCATGACAACGATCGGCAGGCTGCGCCGGGCTTCCTCCAGCGTGAGCGGCTCGCCGGGCATGCCGTGTTCGCTATGGGCGGCTGCTTCCTGATGCAAGCGGGCCAGCACGCCCTGCTCGGATACGAGATACTGTCCGCCTGTCTGCACATAGCTGCCAACCTCGTCCATCGCCTCGCCCAATTTTTTTTGGATGGACTGAGGGGTCAGCTTGTCCAGCAGCTGGAAGGGCAATCGCCCGATTTTTTCCCAAAACCACAGGTCCTTCTGGCTTTTCTCCCAGGCTTCGACATCCTTGAGCAGGGCATACAGCGTTTCTTGCGATTCGGGAATAGGGTAAGATGGGTATATGTCCTCGGTTGGCATAGGTTGCATCGCTCCTTTTATTCCGTATACGAAAAATAAGGCATCAGGATGCAGCGGCAGGCGCGCGTTTCTCGCGGCGCGGCAGAGGGGCACAGATGCCGGACGAAAGGGTGAGGCGGATGATTCGCATCGGGCTCACGGGCTGGGGGGATCACACGGATCTGTACGGCGCGGGTCTGGGAGGCAAGCATAAGCTGAAGACATATAGCCGGTATTTCAGTGTTGTCGAGGTGGACAGCTCCTTTTATGCCGTGCAATCGAAGGAAAATTATACACGTTGGACGATGGAAACGCCTGAGGATTTCGTGTTTGTCGTGAAGGCCTACCAGGGCATGACCGGCCATTCCCGGGGACCCGTCCCCTTCGCGGACAGGGAGACGATGTTCGAGGCGTTCCGCGAATCCATACAGCCGGTACTGGAAGCCGGGAAGCTGAAGTGCGTCTTATTTCAATACCCGCCCTGGTTCGACTGTAATCGGGCGAATGTCGAGGCGCTTCGAGAGGCCAAGCGGCTGATGGGCGATATACCCGCAGCGCTGGAATTCCGTCATCAGAGCTGGTTTACCTCTGATATGAGGGATAAGACACTGGCCTTCATGTCCCGGGAGGGCTGGATTCACAGCATCTGCGATGAGCCTCAAGCCGGAGAAGGCTCGATCCCGACCGTACCCGCACCTACGAATCCGGAGGTAACCATCGTTCGGATGCATGGAAGGGATGCGGCGAACTGGAATCAGGGAGGCGGACCGAATTGGAGAGAGGTTCGTTATTTGTACCGGTACAAGGAAGCCGAATTGCTGGAATGGAAGGAACACTTGTCGGCTCTTGCCAAACAAACCAAGGAAATCTGCGTGATCTTCAACAACAATTCCGGAGGGGATGCGGCCTCCAACGGATTGGAGCTGATGAGGATGCTCGGCATGCCGACCGAGCCGATGGCTCCTCGCCAGCTCGATCTCTTCTAAGCGGGTCCCCTGGGGAAGCGGAGGCAGGCTGCCCCGGGGGTTCCAGGATGCAAAGCTGAGAGTCCGAGTTACGCTGACCTGCATAATTGGATATTGACAGAGTGAACAGCCCGCCTTAATATATGAATATATGCTCATATGTTATGAAATGGTCATGGCGAGCTGAAGGTATGAAGCTGTAATTGCAACATTCAAGATGGGGGATGAGGACATTGGCCGAACAATCCGTACAAGTCGTCATTGTAGGGGCGGGTCAAGCCGGGCTGGCGGCCGCGTATCAGCTGCGCAAGCAGGGCATATCGTTTGTTTGCCTGGACAGCTCCTCCGAGGCGGGCGAGAGCTGGCGAGTTCGATACGACTCGCTCACTCTCTTTACACCTCGCCGCTGCAGCGAGCTTCCCGGTCTTTCCTTAACCGGAGATCCGGACGGCTTTCCGACCAAAGACGAAATTGCCGATTATTTATACAGGTATAAGCAGCACTTCGATATCCCGGTCCGGTACGACGCCCGTGTAACGGAGGTTGCGCTGCAAGGCCGGCGCTTCCGCGTGCAGCTGGCAACCGGTGAGAGCCTGTACGCCGATCAGCTGCTTGTGGCAACAGGTCCGTTCCAGGAGCCTGCCGTGCCGAAGCTGTCCGCTTCACTCGACGAGTCGGTTCTTCAGCTGCACTCCAGCGCCTACCGGTATCCTGGCCAGCTGCAGCCTGGGCCCGTACTCGTCGTCGGGGCGGGGAATTCGGGGGCACAAATTGCTCTGGAATTGGCTGAAGAAGGCCGGGAGGTATGGCTGTCGGCATCGGAAAGGAGCATGCGTGTGCTGCCGCTCCGGCTGCTGGGGCGCAGCATATTTTACTGGATGGATAGGCTGGGGTTGCTTCACGTGCCGGGGCATTCCCTGCCGGGCAGATGGCTGCGCAAACAGCCCGATCCGATCTTCGGACGCGGATTGGCGCAGAGCATCAGGCAGGGAGCGATCGGAAGGCTGCCCCGGGCAACGGGTGCGTCCGGGCGCGCCGTGCGCTTCGCGGACGGCTCCTCGCTTGAGGTGCCGAATATCATCTGGGCCACCGGCTTCCACTCCGATTACAGCTGGCTTCAAGTGGACGGAGCGCTAGACGGACAAGGCGGGCCGCTGCATCAGAGCGGGGTTAGTCCGGTGAGGGGGTTGTTTTATATAGGCCTGCCTTGGATGCGTTCCCGGGCTTCAGCGTTAATCCGCGGCGCAGCGGGGGATGCTCTCTATGTAACGGCGCAGATGGAGCAGGCACGCGGTGAGCAAGCAGAGAGGGAGGCTCTATCCCGGCCTCTGGAAGAAGCTGGATGCAGCCAGGCCGCCGAATAAAACAGGCTTGCTTATCTCACATTAACGGCATGGACTTTACTAAGAAGGAGATGTGTGAAATGACCAAGTACGAATATGATTCCAGCCTGCAATCGCAGAATCCGATCTCGCAAGCGCAAAACTCGGTGGAGAAGGCTCATCATGCCGTGAAACAGGCTCAGTCCCATCCCTCGCAGCAAATGATCGAGCAGGCGGAGACGGCTATAGAGAAGGCGCACCGCGCCCTGGAGCAAGCGGCAGGCAGCGACAACGAACAGCCTGTCCAACTGGCGGCCGCATCTCTGGCGGAGGATGAAGCGGCATTGTACAGCCAGCCTCCGCGCAAGGAGGAGTAAACCTGACGCCGTACAAGCAGCTGAAACAATGGCGCCGAGTCTGAATCGGACTGCCAGACGACATACCGCGGGCCCTAGCGCTCGCGGTTTTTTCAATTCCGGGGGCTTCCTCGCGCCGGAAGGCAAGGAGGAAGCCCTGCCGTGTCAGGGCTGACACAGGCTATGCCCCGATCAGAGACGCTATTTTCTTTTCTTCCGCTTCTTCACGCTGCTGACGGTGACATCCTTTTCTGAATAGGTCACATAATGCTGTGGAACGGGAACGCAATGATGCTGGTTGATGACCTCGACGGGATGTACGATAGGCTGAGCCTGCGGATAGTAGAAGTTATTATACAGCTGGGTGGGTGCTGTCACGATCGGACTCAGCGGCGGACAGTTATGGCAGTAATGCATTGTACTTCACTCTCCTTTGGTGGTTGATCTAGGTTATTGTATGGCGTACAGATACCCGGCGTCTGTTCGAATGTCCCTATGAAGCCAAATTTTATGCCAGGGCTGCTCGCAGACGCTGCTCCGCATCTTTTCTCCCAGGCTGAAAACAGGTACACTGGAAGCAACAAAGCCGAGGGAATCTCGGCCTATGCGATAGGGAGTGAGCGTTTATGGAAGCTGCGATACCATTCGCGAGTACCATCTCATCCAGAGAAGAACTCAGGACTTTGGTCGGAGAGCCCCATGAGGCTGTCGTCAAGAAGAGCGTCGCTCAGATCGACAGCCATATTCGGGGCTTTATCGCTAAATCTCCGCTGTTTTTCTTATCTACCTCAGGGAAAGACGGGCAATGCGACGTCTCCCCCCGCGGGGATGCCCCGGGATTCGTAACGGTGCTTGATGACAGCCGGCTCCTGTACCCGGAGCGTCCCGGCAATCGGAGAATCGATTCCCTGCTGAACCTGCTCGATAACCCTCATGTCGGCATGCTATTTGTGATCCCCGGTATGGAGGAGGTGATGCGGATCAACGGACGCGCCTGGATCACCCGCGATGAGGAGCTGCTGGGTAGCCTGCAGGCCGGCGGCAAAGCTCCTCAACTGGCCGTTGGCGTCGAGGTAGAGGAATGCTTTATTCATTGTCCGCGCGCCCTGAAGCAAGCCCGGGCCTGGGAACGTCCCTCTTCACTGGACATGTTCCGGGCGCATGTCAAGCTTAACGGATTGATCCTCCCCGAGACCTAAGATCTAGGTTAGCCTCGAACAGGCAAGCCTGCATGGCTGTCTGCCGCTGGCCCTCGAACGTCAGTCGGCCGTGACGGTCGGACGAATTTGGAACGGCGTCCCTTGGACTTGTTATGCTACAATAGAGAGAGCAGAAACAAGAAGCTTCAGCGTGACGTCCGGGGTTGCCGGAGCGGGCTAGGCCGGGAAGGAAGATTCGAACAAGGTATGGGAAATGGGAGAGGCATTGCGGGAGGAGATGAATCCGGCCTCTCTGGCATGCAAAAATTCATCCGGGCGATCGAAGAGGAGCTGCTGCCGGAGCTGAAGATTGCGAGCATACACCATCACGAGCCGATTCAGGCATACCGGGTGCCAGCTCCATGGACAACGGTGGGAGTCGGTAATTATGCCGCCGTGCTGGCTCATCCCGAACAGCCGGAGCTGGTCGTGAAGGTCTACGCTCCGGGAAGGCCGGGGCTGGAGGAAGAAGCGGAGGTATACCGGCGGCTAGGAAGCCACCCGGCCTATTCCGAATGCCTGCATAGCGGCGCAGGCTATTTGGTGCTGCGCCGGTTAACCGGCATCACTTTATATCAATGCCTGCGCCGTGGCATTCCGATTCCCCGGCAGGTCATTCTGGACATCGATCAGGCGCTGAGCTACGCGCGTAGCAAGGGGCTGAATCCCCATGACGTACACGGCAAAAATGTGATGCTTCAGAACGGAAGAGGCAAGGTTGTGGATGTGTCCGACTTTCTCAAGCAGGAGCCTTGCCTGATGTGGGATGATCTCAAGCGGGCGTACCGACGATTTTATCGTCCTTGGCTAAGCCGGCTCCGGGTGCCGGATCCGCTGCTGAATACGGTGCGCAGAGGATATCGGTATTGGAGAAAGCGACAGCGCGTCTAGGCGGCTTGATCCCGCGGAGTGATGCAACGAAGAGCGCTCCTTCTGCGTAGCGTTAAGCATTCCGCTCCAGTTAGGTTTCAAGGCTCGCCTGCATCAGCCGGCGGGCTTTTTGCGGTTTTTTTTACGCAGGGGAAGGATAGCGCCGCAGGGTCATCGAACATACCAAGAAGAAGCTATATGACCTGAGCCCAACGTGAAAGCTGGAACGAATACAGGAAACAGGAGAGTTCAACATGCCGCAGCCGCCAGTGAACATCTTGATTGTAGACGACCGTGCCGAGAACCGGTTGGCTATGGTCTCCATTTTGCAGGACGATCACTATACAACCGATACGGCCGGCTCCGGTGAGGAAGCCTTGCGCAAAGTGCTTCGGGCTGACTACGCTCTGATTCTGATGGACGTCCAGATGCCGGGTATGAACGGATTCGAAGCGGTGAAGCTGCTGAAGGCTAGGGAACGGTCCAAACAGATTCCCGTTATTTTTGTAACGGCGTTGAGTCATGATCACGAGCATATGCTGCGGGGGTATGAGGCAGGGGGGATTGACTTTATATTCAAGCCCGTCTGTCCGCAGGTTCTGAGGCTGAAGGTCGGCCAATTCGTATCTATCTATAAGGACCGGATGGAATTGGCGAGGCAGAAGGAGCTGATCAGCCGGCATACCGCAGAGCTGGAGACGGCCCACGCCCGTCTTCTGGCTTCCTCCCGCCGGTTGATGCATGCGGAGGCTATGGCCCGGGCGATCGGCGATACGTCCATTGACAGCATCTTCACCTTAAGCGATGAGGGCCTTATTTTGGCTGCCAATCCGGCCGCTATCCGCATGTTCGGTTATGGAATGGGTGAAATGAAGGGGCTGCACGTGTCGCGCCTGCTGCTCGGATTCGGCGGGCTGGGAGGAGGCCCGGATATGAACGGACCCTTTCTTGCCCAGCAGGTATCCGCGGCTGCAGAGTCGGTAGGCGTGCGCAAGGACGGCCTTGCCTTTCCGGTCGATCTGCAGCTGGGCGTTGCCTTTGTCGAGGAGCGGCCCGTGTATGTTTGCGCAGTCAGGGATAGCACGGAGCGCAAGCAGAGCTTCGCCAGGCTGGAGCTGGCTGTAGATCAGCGCACGAAGGACCTGCAGGAAGCGAATGCGCGGCTTCAAGCCTCTTACGACCGGATCAACGATATATTGGAGAGCATCACCGATGCGTTCTATACGCTGGACCATGAAGGCCGTATTATGTACATGAACGGCTCCGCCGAAGCGCAGGTTGGCGTATCCCGGGAGCTTGCGCACGGTTGTTCGATATGGTCGTTCATTCCCATCTCGGAATCGGGCGGGTACGAGCTGATTATGGAGGCTTTACGGCGGGGAGAAGCGATGAGGGATGAGGTCTATTCGCCTTTTATCGGGAAGTGGCTGGAGATACGGGTATATCCCGGCGCTCAGGCGATGAATATTTACGTGCAGGATATGACGGAGCGGCGGGAGATGCTGCAGGAGGTCCATAACTCGCACGAGAAGTTTTATAAGATTTTTCAGGCAAGCCCAAGCTTGATGGCGATCCTTTCCCTTCGGGACTATACCTATCTGGATGTCAATGAAAGCTGGCAGCAGTATACCGGATATGCTCTTGAGGAAATGATCGCGAAGCCTTGGGATTTGCAGCTGACTACGGAAGCCGGAGCTGTGGTCGAGCTTTCCTCCCCTCCGAGCGGGAGCCTGGGGCCGGGTAATATCCAGGTGCAGTACCGGTCGAAGGGAGGAGAGATGCGGACTGGATTGCTGTCCACGGAAACGATCGAAACGCCGGAGGGGCCGTGCCTGCTTGCGGTTATTATAGATATAACCGACCGTGCCCTGCTGGAGCAGGAGCTTGGGCGGCTCGACCGGCTTCACTTGATCGGCGAGATGGCGGCTGGCATCGCACATGAAGTCCGCAATCCGATGACAACGGTCCGCGGGTTTCTCCAACTGATGGGGCAGAAGCGGAAAGTGCCGGCGGAAGAAGTCATCGATATCATGATTCAGGAGCTCGACCGGGCTAACGATATCATCAGCGAATTTCTGGCCCTTGCCAAAAACAAAACAACTGACCGTCGGTGGCTTCGGCTGAACGAGGTCATCGAGGCCATCTACCCGCTTATCCAAGCGGAGGCGACCTTATCCGGTAAGGAAGTGCAGCTGGAACTGAGCGATTGCGGGCAGTTGGAGCTGGATGAGAAGGAAGTCCGGCAGATGATCCTGAATCTGGCATTGAACGGGCTTGAAGCGATGGAGCCGGGGGGGCGGCTGCAGATCGGAACTTTCAGGGACGCCGAGGGGGATGTCGTGCTGGATGTGACCGACCAGGGGCATGGGATGGACCAGGATGTCGTAGCCAAGCTCGGCACGCCGTTTTTTACGACGAAGGAGCAGGGGACGGGCCTCGGACTTGCGGTCTGCTTCAGTATCGCCGCGCGTCATCAGGCCAAAATAACGTGGCAGACGAGTCCGGAGGGGACAAGCTTTCAGATCCGGTTCGGCTGCGCAGCTTGTCCGGACGCGGGCGGCTTAGTCAGCGGCGGCAAAGCTGACAGTCCCGGCTTCTTCAGTCCCGGCCCCTAATGTTTGGAGCGTTACCCTACCCGAATGAAGAATGAAGAATGGAGCAAAAACGATGCAGGAACTGTATGAACTTCTAGATCGTCTCGTGAGCGGACAAAGCCTGATTCAGGCGACTCTAAGTCAGCCCAGGCGCAGCGAGCCGGGAGGAGCGAGCAAGGTGACCGTGAAGCCGGTGGCGCTCAAAGGCGAGCCGTTCTACCAATTCAGCCTATATAGCGGCGCCAAGGTGCAGCACGAAAATATTCAGCAGGCCGAGACGGCGCAGAAACTCGCCGATTGGCTGGGCGGGTCGTTCCGGCAAGGCCTGCTTCAGGCTAGTGAAGCGGATTATCAAGTATTGCTCAGCAAAAAGGGCAAGCTGGCTATTCTTCAAAAGCCGCCGACGAAGCAGGCAGCCGCAGCGCAGCCGCTCGCCCATAACCGCAAGAAGAATTATGAGCTGGAGGAAGGAGTGCCCGTACCTTTTCTCGTCGAGCTGGGCATCATGAACGCGGACGGGAAAGTACTGGCCAAGAAGTACGATAAGTTCCGTCAGATCAACCGGTTCCTTGAGATGATCGCGGATGTGCTGCCGCATCTGCCGGAAGGCCGGAAGCTGCATATTGTCGACTTTGGCTGCGGCAAGTCCTACTTAACGTTCGCACTGTATCACTATCTCCATGTGATGCGCGGCCTGGACTTGCAGATTGTGGGGCTCGATCTGAAGGAGGACGTCATCCGCTTCTGCAACGAGCTGGCCGGCCGGCTCGGCTATGACCGGCTTCGGTTCCTGGTGGGCGATATCGCCCAGTATGAGGAGTTCGAGCGGGTAGATATGGTCGTGACCCTGCACGCATGCGATACGGCTACGGATGCCGCGCTTGATAAAGCGGTTCGGTGGAATGCTTCGGTTATCTTATCGGTTCCCTGCTGTCAGCACGAGCTGTTCCGACAAGTGCGGAGCGACGCGCTCGCTCCCTTGCTCCAGCACGGCATCCTGAAGGAGCGGTTCTCCGCCTTGGCGACGGACGCGCTGCGGGCCCGTCTGCTGGAGCTGGCTGGCTATAAAACCCAGCTGATGGAGTTTATCGATTTGGAGCATACGCCCAAAAATTTGTTGATCCGTGCCGTGAAGAGCGGCAGCGGCAAAGCCTCCAAAGCCGCTGTTTCTGCCGAGCGGAACAAGCTGGAGGCCGAGTATGTGCGATTCCGTGATTTCATAGGAGCCGATCCTTACCTGGAGCGTGCGTTGGGCGATCTTCTTGGCATAGGGGAGCCGGAAGCTGGCGGTTAACTAAGGCAAGGGTGGCCCGGGCTGATGCATATAGATTCGTACAAGGAAGGAGCGGTAGTCAGATGCAGCAATTCGGCGAAGTGCCCGGTACGTCTAAAGTTGGATTCGCCCCGCAGATTGACGGCAGTTCGCGACTGTTAATCCTTGGCTCCATGCCGGGAGACGCGTCCCTCCGGGCAGGCCAATATTACGGGCACCCGCGGAATATGTTTTGGCGGCTGCTCTACGCCTTGCTGGAAGGAGGCGAGCCGGATCCCGACTACGAGGCCCGGCTCCGCTTCGCTCTATCGCGGGGGGTTGCCCTGTGGGACGTGCTGCAGTCTTGCGAGCGGCAGGGGAGTCTCGACTCGGCTATACGCCGGCCCGTGGCCCAAGCATTCGAGGAGTTGTACTTGCGTTATCCGCGGCTGGACTATGTATTCTTCAACGGAAGCGCAGCCGCGGAGCTGTACCGCAAGCATGTGCGCGGAACGCTTACCGAGCCTGATGGCCGGACATACCGTACGCTACCGTCCTCCAGTCCGGCCAGGGCGATGAGCTTCGAGGCCAAGCTGGAGGCCTGGAGCGGGCTGCGGGAGGCCTGGGAGGAATCGCTGGGCAGCTCCGAAAGGGCGCGCGAATAAACCGCTGCCCAGCCAACCTGACTTCAGGTTGCGGGAAGCGGTTTAGCCGGATAGGCTGGCGTCCGAAGGAAGAGGAATAAGCTATTTCTTCTCCTTCTGGGTGGCGCCATTCAGGTTTTTAATCGTTTTGACGTTCTCCACCGTATCATTGACGAATTCCATGTCCTGATTCTCGGCGGACATCGAGGCCGTGCCTTCATAGTTGCCTTGGTGCTTTTTATTTTCCGACATCGGTCAGTCCTCCTTATCCTGGCGGGAGCCTGCGTCTGCGTCTGCGGCTCCCACCTGCTTACGATGCGCAGGCGGCAGCCCAAATATGCCTCCGGTGCCGAACCCCGAAGAATGGACGCGGCGAGGCATGGTATACTAGACAGAAGAGCTGCAAGGGAGGAACAAGCCATGCCCAAACAAAACCTGAGAGTACCCTTTGGCTACGAGCCGCCCAAGGAACGCGACAAAGAGCGCGGCACGATCTGGGTATATGACAGCTTCGAAGGCTATTCCATGCAAGAGCTGCTGCCGCTGCTCAAGCTCGCGGAAGAGCGGCAGTTCGCCAAGCTTGTCTTTTACCCGCTGCATGAGGAGACGCTACGCCGAATGTCCAAGCAAGCAGCAGAGCCCTATTATCGCCGCGTTCAGGCGCTGGAGGCCTTGCTTGAGGAAGCAGATCCGCTGACCGATTGGACGATTGAGCGGTTCGAGGGAAAGCGCAAGAAGTATACGCCTGCCGATACGGCCTTTCGCTTTCTCGAGGAGAAATACAGCTCGCCTTTCTTTGTGTATGTGACGGACGATACGGCCCGTAAGCTGGCTGGCTATGAGGGCTTTGAGAGCTGGCTGACCAAGGTGCGGCTATTGGTCGCCGGGGGCGATGAGCAAGCGCCGCTCCCCGCGTTGCTTGCCAAGCATGCCGGCCGCTGGGAACACGTTTAGTGCGGCAGGGCGCGGTTTTTCGCTTAAGACAGCTCTGTCTAAGGATGCAGCTGAAAGGTACGCCGTTTCGCTAGAATGATGGGTCTACGCAGGCCAGCCGATACACCAAGAACCGTCCGAAGACGTCCGGACGGTTCTTGGTTCTAGGACAGATCAGATTCGCTCGTCACCGGGTGGGTCGGAAGCGTCGGCGGCAGCGTAGGCGATCAAGGTGATGGCCTCGCCGGTCAGGGCGGCCAGCTTCGCTTCCGTCTCCTGAATGAGGCGGAGCGCCTCCGGGCCGGGAGGAAGCGAAGCGATTTCGTAACGGTTGGTTGCGATGTTCATAGGCGTCTTCTCCTTCCGCCGATAGCATCCCCTTCCGTTTACGGCGGTATACGCGGCGAGCGGAGCAGGCCGGCGTTGTGAAGGCCGTACCAACGTTTACCGTCTGTTTTCCTTCTCTTTTTCTTTATTACGCTTGGCCTCTTCTTTCCGGTTCTCCTCGTCTTTCTTTTCCTTGGCTTTCTGCTCTTTTTCCTTTTCCTTTTCTTTCTTCGCTTTCTCTTTTTGCTCTTTTTCTTCCCGCTCTTTCTGCTGCTTGGTCCGCTCTTGCTCCAACCGGCGCGCTTCCTCTTGGACGCGCAGCACGTCGGGAGGGATGGCAAACGGCTCAACCGCTGTCCCCTGCAGTCCGCGCGTCATGATCTCGCGGAACAATACAGCCGGCACCGACCCGCCTGAGGTGGTCAAATAATGGTTGCGATCCGTCTGGTCATATCCTACCCAGACCGCAGCCGTCAGTTCGGGCGTATAACCGACGAACCAGGCGTCCTTGGCCCCGTTCGATCCGATCTGGGCGAACTCCTCGGTAGCCGGGAGCTGAGTCGTCCCCGTCTTGCCAGCCGTGGGCCGGCCGGGAATATTGGCGGCTTTGCCGGTACCCGAAGCTACCGCTTCCTGCAGCAGCGTCGTCAACGTATAGGCATGGGCAGGCTGGGTCACGGTCATTTTCTGCGGCTGCGCCTGAGCGAGCAGTTGGCCGTCCTTGGTCGTAATGCGGACAATGGCATGCGCTGCGTGGCGTACGCCCTGGTTGGCAAGGGCGCCGTAGGCCCCGGCCATCTGCAGGGGAGAGACGCCTTTGCTCAGGCCGCCGAGCGCCAGGCTAAGATGCCGGTCCTGCTCGGAGAGCGCGATCCCTGTCCGGCGCAAGTAATCCAGAGCGGAATCCATGCCGATCTCGTGAAGGAGCCACACGGCGGGAATGTTCCAGGAGCGGACAACCGCTTCCTTCAGCGATACTTCGCCCCGTGTCTGGCCGTCCCAGTCGCGCGGCCGGTAGCCCGCAATATCCAGCTCGCCGTCGTAGAGCGGGGAGCTGGGCGTGTAACCCCGCTCCAGCGCCGGGCCGTAAACGGCTAGAGGCTTGAACGTCGAGCCCGGCTGCCGCATCAGCTCGGTGGCGCGGTTGAAGCCGCGGTAGGTCTGCTCGCCGCGCCCGCCGACGATCGCCCGAATGCTGCCCTCGGCCGGGTCTAGCACGACGGCTGCTGCCTGTACAAGCTGGCTGTCGGGACTTTCAGGGAACAGCGAGTCCTGGGCGAATACCTCGTCGGCCGCCTGCTGGATCCTAAGATCCATGGTGGTATGAATGCGCAGACCCATGGTCAGGATCTGCTGTTCGGAGAAACCGTATTTACGTTCGGCTTCATCCATGACAAAATCGATAAAGGCCGGATATTTCCCTTTTAAGGTTTCCCCGTTATCGGTATGCAGCTTGAGAGGCTCGGCGACAGCCTGGTCATAGTCTGCGGCGGTGATGAACTCCTGCTCTTTCATCAGCGACAGCACCAGATTGCGGCGCTCCAAAGCCCCCTCCGGGTTACGCAGAGGCGAGAAGCGAGTAGGCGCTTTGGGAAGGCCCGCCAGTAAAGCGGCTTCCGGCAGCGACAGCTTCTCGACCGGCTTGCCAAAGTAATGCTGGGCCGCCCCCTGCACCCCCCAACGGCCTTCGCCAAAATAAATGCTGTTCAAATACAGATCCAGAATTTCATCCTTGCTGTAGGCGACATGAATTTTAACCGCATAGCCAAGCTCTTTGATTTTGCGCATGAACGTCTTGTCGGAAGACAGGAACATATTCTTCGCGAGCTGCTGGGTAATCGTACTGCCGCCCTCATCCAGAGATCTGGCCTGCAGGTCTCGCCATAACGCCCGCCCCATGGACCTCAGATCATATCCCCGGTGCTCGTAGAAGCGACGGTCCTCCACCGCGACAATAGCGTTCTGAAGGGACTTAGGGATCTGGGAAAGCGGTACCGGCTCTATGCGGGAGGACGAAAGCTGGGAGACCGGCTGACCCTTCGCATCCAGTACGAAGCTGGGCTCAGGAAGCGGATGCTCCAGCTTGCTGATATCCAGTCCGCTGACCCAGCCCGATAGCAGGCCCAGGCCGAGGACTATAAGGAGAAAGCCGAAAGCCAGTACCCAGAGCACGGTCCGCGGCCGCCGTGAGGGCAGTGAAGGCTGCCCAGCGGCAGGGGGAGGGGAGCCAGCTTTCTCTCTTCCGACTTGTGGGCCAGCCTCTCTGGAGGCGCGGGCGGATTGGCCTGCCGTTCCAGGGATTGCGTCCTCGCGGCTTGGACCGGAGGATGCAGCTGTCGTCTTGCGGACGGTCTGTACCGGGCTGCTATCCGCCCGTTTGTCCGAAGGCTCTAGGACCTTGCGGATGGAAGAGGAATCGGCGCTTCCGTGCGTATCGGTCACCGGATCGGTCGTGATGCGCTTTGATTCAGTCGGTTCCTTCTCAGGTGACGACGGCCGTACCTTCTCCTCTTCGGCCTCGTCTCGGGCCGTCCGCGGCGGGGTATGGCCCCAGGACGAACGCATGGCCCGGGCAGGAGACGAGTTGCGGGAATTGGCCGGTTTATCCGAATGGTGGGGAGGTTTCATACGTGTAAAGACCCCCTTGCTGTAAGTATCCCTATCCATAGGTAGTCAACCTAGTCATGCTGTACTCGCACTAACCCTAATATTCGTAAGCCGAAGTCTTTTTGGCATGGTGGACGAACGAAAAAGGGCCTCGTCCCGGTTTCTTATACCGGGAGGAAGCCCTTTCGCTATGATGTATACGGCAGGCAAGCAGCTGACAGACCCGCTCGGCTATTCCTGCAGCGGGTCGGAGTACATGCCGCCTTACCGAATCTGCGTATTCGCCGGTATCTTGGCCATGGATCGGCCCAGCCGGTTCATTTCCGCTTCCTCGCCGGCCATCGTGCCGTTCAGAGCGGCTTCGACAGGCATGAATTTGGTTTGGGAAGGGCTAGTATCCAGATAGTCGGCGATATCGACCAGTATTTCTTGGGCCGCTCCTGTGATGGCAGCAGGTACCTCGCCTTTGCCGGCAAACGACGCTTCGTTCAGGTTAATATGGGTCAACCCGTTGTCCTGCGTTTGTGCGAATAATCGAAAGGGGTATTTCCTCGATGAGGAGGGATCTCGGAACGACAGTTCGTAGACGACACCCGTTTGGGCTGACGATTTGGTAAAACCCAGCGCAGCTAACGTACTGTGAACGTGAGAGAATGGCTTAGCGATCGACGGCAGCGTTTTCTTACGAGTCATACATGAACACTCCTTCGATGGTAAACTTCGGTGCACAAACCCGCCGGCAAGGTAGGCAGAGCTAACCGAGTACCCTCTACTTAACCAATCGGCACCGAGTCGAAACAGGACATGCTCATTTGCTCGAAAATTGGCGGTGCCTCCGTAAGAAGAAGGGGTTCAGAATGCGTAAGATGCCCGGGGCAGGGCGCTGTTCTCGATAAGAGCCTAGGAGGCGTGTAGTAGACAAATAGGGTATACTGGATATAAATGTATGAAAGAGGCGGAAGCTTCCGACTAGCGTCGGATGGCTGCTGCGCCTGCCTTCATCGCCGCGTCCGGCGCAGCGCTATGAAGGTCACCAGCGCTCCGCAGAAGTCGATCATGCTAAGCGCGATGAAGATCGGCTTCACCATGTCCAGCAAGACGAAGGTCGTCATGAATAACGGAAGGGAAGCTCGCGTATACACGGTCAAATAGTAGAAATTCCGCATATTTTGGCGGGCGGCCTGGTAATAATCAAAGGCCAGGTACAGCAGGAACATGCCGATCAGGCGTATCCAGATATAGCTCTCCGGCTCATAGCCAAGCAATCCCGCCGTCAGTGCAGGAGCCAGCAGCAGCGTCAAGCTGAGGGCAAACATGTAAAAGCTGAAGTAAAGAACGGTTTTGGCCGGAAAGCTCACGCGAAAATCCCCCAGAAAAATGATATGATAAGCAACATGATGTGATGAAGACGAAAAAGACTATGGAATCGAATGGAAAGCGAGAATGGCGATGCGAATTAATAAGTTTATTAGCGAGACCGGTCTGTGCTCCAGACGGGAAGTGGACAAGCTCGTCGAAGCGGGACGGGTAACGATCAATGGAACGAAGGCCGAGCTCGGCAGTCAGGTGAACGAGGGCGATGTCGTTCAGGTGGACGGCAAACCGATCAGCGTGAAAACCAAGGCTATCTACCTTGCACTGAACAAGCCCGTAGGCATCACGAGCACGACCGAGCGTCATGTGCAGGGCAACATTGTCGATTTTGTAGGCCATAGCGAACGTATCTTTCCGATCGGCCGGCTCGATAAAGACTCCGAGGGCTTGATTCTGATGACCAATGACGGGGATATCGTCAACAAGCTGCTGCGTTCGGAGAACGAGCATGAGAAAGAATACATCGTCACCGTAGATCGCCCGATTACGCCTGTCTTTCTTCAAGGGATGGCCGGTGGGGTACGTATACTGGGCACGATGACCAAGCCATGCAAACTGACTAAGCTGGACGAGCGGACCTTCCGCATCATCCTCACGCAAGGACTGAACCGGCAGATCCGCCGCATGTGCAGCGCCTTCGGCTATGAAGTTCGACGCCTAAAGCGCGTGCGCATCATGAACGTGCGGCTCGGGGGACTGCCCGTCGGCAAGTGGCGTGAGCTTGAAGAGACGGAGCTTGCAGAGCTGCTGCGTCTGATCGGCCACAAGCCGACGCGCTAGAACTCAGGCTCAGCCGTTAAATTTGTAGCCGATTCCGCGAACCGTTAATATATACCTCGGGTCGGTCGGATTCGGCTCTACTTTTTTGCGCAGATTGCTGATGTGAACGAGCAGCGTACGGGTATCCCCGTTGCTATCGACCCCCCAGGTGAGCTTGTACAGCTGCTCCAGCGACAGCACCCGGCCGGGAGTCCGGGCCAGATGCAGCAGGAGATCGAATTCCTTGGAGGAAAGCGGCACGAGCTGTCCGTTCAACCTTACGGTACGGCTAAGCAAGTCGATCTCAAGACCCGGGAACGACAGAACCTGTGCCTCTTCCTTGTGCTGCTCCAGCAGCTGGCTGCGGCGCAGGTGAGCTTTGACGCGGGCAACGAGCTGTCCGGGGCTGAACGGCTTGGTCATATAGTCGTCGCCGCCGATGCTGAAGCCCAGAATAATATCCATATCCTCGCTTTTGCAGCTTAGAAACAGGATAGGCGTCGTATAATGCTTGCGGATCTGTCGGCACACCTCGATGCCATCCAGCTCAGGCAGCAGGATATCCAGGATGACCAGATCAGGTCTGTGCTCGCGAACCATATCGATAGCTTCTGCTCCGCTGGAGCAGGAAAGTACGTCAAATCCCTCTTTTCTTAGGTATAATGTAATGAGTTCGACGATTTCCGTCTCGTCGTCCACGATCAAAATTTTTTCTCCAGACATCGAGTTCTCCTCCAACTGGCCATTCACGGATGAATTGTCCATTCCTGAAACATCTTCTCAAGAAAGAAAGTGGTATCCATTTCCAGAAACTACTCCTATTATAAATGGTTTTGGGTCGCGATGGCTATAGTTTTGTTTACCCTGGTGGTAGCCCTCCCGGCGAAACGCATGGCGGAGCCCTTGGCACCCGCTCTGCCGGCAGGCTTAGGCGAGCTCGATCTGCAGGGTTATGACTGGGAACAGCAGCCCGGTGTCCGGCTGAATGGCGAATGGAAGCTGTACCGGCACCGCTTGCTTACGCCCGAGGAGCTGCGAGGCTTGTCTGCGCCGGAGGGACAGTCCGAGTTCGTAAAGCTCCCTGCCCGCTGGGACAGTCCAGGAAGAATGACCGGGGCATTGCCGGGCAGCGGGGCTGCAACGTATCATCTTAGCGTAAAGCTGGATGCCTCCTCCCGGACGTTTGCTTTGCAAATTCCGTATATTCGAACGGCCTACAAGATCTGGGTGAACGGCGAGCTGAGGGCCGAGGCAGCCAGCAAGGCCGGCAGCGGGCAATCGTCGCCATCCCCTGATCGTGCGCCTCACTTGCTGTTGTTCACTCCTTCTGACGGACATCTGGATATTGTGCTGCAGCTGTCGGGCTTCCACCGCTGGAGCGGAGGGCTCTTGAACACGCCGTACCTCGGCTGGGCCGAGAAGGTGGATGCCGAGGTGAAGGGGAGCTTATCCGTGGACATGATCGCCGTCGGAGGCATGCTCGTGCTGGGTGTCCACTATATCGCCCAATTCCTGCTCCGGCGCAAGGAGACGGAGTCGCTATACTTTGGGATGTTCTGCCTGCTGCTGGCGATACGCTCTTCATTTGTCGGCGACGGCATCCTGTATGACTGGGACCTTGGCCTGTCGGGGCAGGCCTCCCGGCGGATCGAAAATATTTGTCTGTTCCTGAGCGCTCCCGCGATCGGCTTGTTCGTAAGGCTTCTCTATCCCCAGGAGGTTCCGGGGCTGCTGGCCCGCTCGATTGTCGGGCTTGGAGTCGGGAGCTCGATACTCACTGTGCTGCTGCCGCCTCCTTGGATACCGTATGTGGTCGTGCTCTTCGTAGGAGCTGCCAGCCTGCTAGGAGCCTGCTTGCTGGGGGCGTTGGGCCTGGCGCTCTGGAGGAAGAGGGAGGGCGCGATGTTCGTTATGGTGGGAGCGGTCGCTTGCCTGGGAGCGATGCTCGGCGATGAATGGATCGGCAACGAGCTTGCGTATCCGGGTCAGCTATCGGGGCCGGGCCTGCTGCTGGGCACGTTGTTCGCCTCGTTTATCCTGAGTGTCCGATCGGCGCGGGCTGTCGCATCCGTTGAAACGCTGTCCCGGCAGATGCGCGAGCTGAATGCGGGGCTCGAGCAGAAGATCCGCGACCGTACCGCCGAGCTGGAGCGGATCAACCACAGCTTGGAGCTGGTTAACGAGGATCTGGCCCGGATGGAAACCTCCCGCCGCCATCTGTTGAGCAATATCTCGCATGATCTGGGTACGCCGATGACGCTGATCCAGGGCTATGTGGAAGCGCTGATGGACGGTGTGGTGAAGCCGGAGCAGCAGCAGAAGTATTTGAAGCTGATCCATAACCGGATTCTGGGGCTCAGCCGGCTGATCAAGGACTTGTTTCAGCTCTCCAAGCTCGAAGCTAGGCAGATGGAGTTCGATATTCAGACGGTCCGTACAGAGGAACTCGTCAGCTACTTCGATGAGCGTTACGAGCTGGAGCTGGCCGGGGCCGGGTTGCGCTTCGAGACGACGTCCTATACGCTGCAGCCCGGGGACGCCCTGCCATCCCTGGTCCGGATAGATATCAACCGGATTGACCAGGTGCTGACCAACATTATTTACAACGCCGTCAAGCACACGCCGGCCGGCGGCCAGATCCAGCTTCAATTCAGCGTAGACGAGCATTCGCTGGTCGTACAGGTTCAGGATAATGGGGCGGGGATTGCACCCGAGGACCTGCCTTATATTTTTGACCGTTTCTACAAAAAGGACAAGTCCCGCAATACCTCCGGCGGAGGCAGCGGCTTGGGCCTTGCGATCGCCAAGGAGATCGTCGACTTCCACGGAGGGCGGATCTGGGCCCACAGCCGGCTCGGCCAAGGCGCCTGCATCGCCTTTATGCTGCCGCTGATCAAGTGACGGACCCCGGCATAGGCGATAGGCGCAAGGCGATCGCAGCAAGGAGCGGCTGGCTGCTCTCCCTGCCGCCTTCACATGGAGCTCAATCGCCGCTTCGACCGGGCAGCAGCGATAGCCGGTAGTCGGTGGGCGAGGTTTGGTAATGCCGCTTAAACTGCTTGGAGAAGTGCAGCGGGTCCTGGAAGCCCACCGAGGAGGCGATCTGCTCGACGGTCAGCTCAGGCCGCTCGCGCAGCAGATGACGCGCCTTGTCCAGCCGGAGGCTGAGCAGGAAGGAGACGGGACTAACGCCGGTATAGGCCTTGAACAAAGTGGACAGGTAGGCCCGGTTATATCCGAGCGCCTCAGCCATCAGCTCAATGGTGATCGGCTCGGCATATTGAGCGGTTAGGTACTGCAGCGCCTGCTGGACGGTACGTTCCCCTCCGGTCTCCTCCGCCGGCTGCCCGGGCTCGCCGTGGGGTAGCGCTTGGGCGAGCTCGGCCAGGATCAGGTGCAAGCACCCGGCGGCCTTCAGCGAAGCGCCGGCTGCCCTGGTCTGGAACGCCTCCTGTACTTGCCGGAACAAGGAGGGGACGACGCGGCTGCGGCGCGTACTGACGACGGGCTGTTGCGTGTTAAGACCGGTTTCGCGCAGCAGCTCGGGGGCCGCCGAGCCTTCGAAGGCAATCCAGCGGTAATGCCAGGGCGCATTCAGATCGGCCGTATATTGAACGAGGGTGTCCGGCTCGATCAGGAACGTATCGCCGGCCCTAAGCTCATACATTCGTCCGGCGCACGTATACGTGCCTTTTCCGGAGAGCACATGATGAAGCAAATAGTAGTCGACAACCTTCGGCCCGGGCTTATGTCCGGGCCGGGTCTGACTGTTGCCGGCGAACAGGACGACGAGAGACCGGTCCTCCGCCGGAACGGAGGGGTTCGAGACGACATAGTAGCTTTCCTTGCGCTTAGCGGCAGGAGACATGCACGGAACGCTCCTTTCAAAGGCGGCTGCAGTTGGCGCACAAAGCCGGCGGGAGAAGAGGCGTCGCCGCCGGGCGCACGGCCTAATGGAATCACGGTCAACTCGAGTCCGCACACTTTCCGTCAAGATGGATTGTATCATGGATATCTAACATTTTTCCATATGGATCTGACATCGTTCCATAGTGCCCGAGGCGTCCGGCCGCTATACTGGAATCAAAGCTCAGAAGCCGGCGAAACGGGCCGGCAGGCCAACTACTCTATACTCTAATCTATCAGTTGAGGTGAAGCTCACAATGGCGGATATTCAAGCTTTGCAAGAACAATTTGTGACTCTGTACGGAGCGGACAGCGAGTATCCCATCCGTGTTTTTCATGCGCCGGGGCGCGTCAATCTCATCGGCGAGCATACGGATTACAATGGCGGGTACGTATTTCCCGCAGCGCTGACCTTCGGGACGACGCTGCTGCTGCGCAGACGGGATGACGATCAGGTGGGGCTGGCTTCGACTAACTTTGACCTGCGCCAACATATTTCCATTCAATCGCTCAAGAACGATCCGGCCGACGACTGGATGAATTATCCGAAGGGCGTCATTCGCGAGCTGCAGCTTGCCGGAGTAGCCGTCGGTGGTTACGATATGTTGTTTAGCGGGGCTATTCCCAACGGTGCGGGCTTGTCCTCTTCGGCCTCCATCGAGGTGGTCACGGCATTTGCCCTCTTGACGCTGGAAGGCCAGCCGATCGACAAGGTGAAGATCGCGCTGCTCGCCCAGAAGGCGGAGAATGAATTTATCGGCGTCCAATGCGGCATTATGGACCAGTTCGCCGTCGCGATGGGCAAGAAGGATCATGCGGTGCTGCTGATGTGCGATACGCTGGAGTATCGGCACGTCCCGTTCCAAAGCGGGGCCTACAAGCTGGTGATCGGCAATACGAACAAGAAGCGGGGGCTGGTCGATTCGGCCTATAACGAGCGCAGGTCCCAATGCGAGCAGGCCGTTGCCGAGCTGCGCAGCCAATACCCGGAGCTCACGCTGCTTGGCCAGCTGACGCTGGACCAATATAACGAAGCGGAGCATCTGATTCAGGACGAAATCGTCTGCAAGCGGGCCCGTCACGTTGTCGAGGAGATCGACCGGGTGCTCCAATCGATCGAGGTGCTGGAGCGCGGCGATCTGGAAGCCTTCGGCCGGCTGATGAACGGCTCGCATGCCTCGCTGCGCGATCTGTATGAGGTCACTGGCCCCGAGCTGGACAGCATGGTAGAAGCAGCCTGGCAGGTGCCGGGCGTACTTGGAGCGCGGATGACGGGCGCGGGCTTCGGCGGATGTACGGTATCTCTGGTGCATGAGGACAGCGTAGAGCGGTTTACCCTCGAGGTCGGACGGGTGTATCAGGAAAAAACGGGATTGGAAGCGAGCTTCTACGTCTGCGATATTGGGGATGGCGTGAAGGAACTGTAGGCCGACGCGCCATATTCGGGCGCAAGCGAACTTATCGGGAGGAGAGAGAACATGGCGGTATTGGTAACGGGAGGCGCGGGCTATATCGGCTCGCACACGGTAGCGGAGCTGCTGGAGCGCGGCGAGGAGGTTGTCATCGTCGATAGTCTGCAGCAGGGCCACCGGGATGCCGTATTGGGCGGCAAGCTGTATGTCGGCGATTTGCGGGATAAAGCTTTTCTCGGCACGGTATTTGAAGAGAACGAGATTGACGCGGTTATTCATTTTGCTGCGAACTCGCTGGTCGGCGAGAGTATGAAGGACCCGGGGAAATATTATCACAATAACGTTTACGGCACCTTGTGCCTGCTGGAAGTGATGAACGAGCATCACGTGAAGCGGATCGTGTTCTCCTCCACCGCAGCGACTTACGGCGAGCCGGAGCAGGTGCCGATTCTGGAGACAGACCGCACGCTGCCGACGAACGCCTATGGCGAAACCAAGCTGGCGATGGAGAATATGATGAAATGGTTCGACATCGCGCACGGGATCAAGTATGTTTCGCTGCGTTATTTCAATGCGGCCGGCGCCCATGAGGACGGTCGCATCGGCGAGGACCATGATCCGGAGACGCATCTGATCCCGATTATTCTGCAGGTAGCCCTGGGCAAGCGCCCTCATATCTCTATATTCGGAGATGACTATGCGACGCCGGACGGTACATGCATTCGCGACTATATTCATGTGACCGATCTGGCGGATGCTCATATTTTGGCTGTAAAGAAGCTGCGTGAAGGCAGCGAAAGCCGGATCTACAACCTGGGCAACGGCAAGGGCTTCTCCGTGAACGAAGTGATTGAGATCGCCCGCCAGGTGACGGGCCACCCGATTCCGGCCGTCATCGAGACGCGCCGCGCCGGCGACCCAGCTTCGCTCGTGGCCTCCTCGGAGCGCGCGCGCACGGAGCTCGGCTGGACGCCGCAGCGGGATTCGCTGGAGCGCATCATCGCATCGGCTTGGGCCTGGCATCAAGCTCGGCCGGCTGGCTACGACCAATAGACACAAGACAGGGTTGACCCGCGCGGGCTACAAGGGGAAGCGAAGGGCGTTCCCCGGCAGGCCGCGACAGGGTCCCGGATCAGGAGTGGATATAGATGAGTACGACAGAAAGCCATACGTTCCAGGGTGACGCTGCCCGCAAGGCCGCCTATGACCTTGAGCGGCTGCTGCAATTCGGGGTGCGCCGCAAGCTGCTGGAGCCGCTGGATGCCGTGGGCGCGCGCAATGCGCTGCTGGACCTGCTGCAGCTGGAGGAGCCTTACGAGGGCGAATACGAGGATGCGGAAGGCAAGAGCGTCACCGAATTGCTCGCGCCGCTTCTCGATTATGCGGCGAGCGCCGGATTGCTCGAGGATGACAACACGACGCTCCGCGATCTGCTCGATGCGCGGATCATGGGCGCCTTGATGCCCCGGCCGTCGGAAGTGGTCTACCGGTTCTGGGCGACAGCCAAGCGGGAAGGCATCGAGCGGGCGACAGACGACTTCTACAAGCTGAGCATCGACTCGAACTATATCCGCATGGACCGTATTAACAACAATCTGTACTGGCTGACGGCTACGGACTACGGCAATCTGGAGATTACGGTTAATCTGTCCAAGCCGGAGAAGGACCCGAAGGAAATCGCGATGCTGAAAAACGCCAAAGCGAGCCATTATCCGAAGTGCTTGCTTTGCGTAGAAAATGTAGGCTATGCCGGCCGGCTCAATCATCCGGCACGGCAAAATCTGCGCGTGATCCCGGTGGAGCTGACAGGAGAGTCCTGGTACTTCCAGTACTCGCCTTATGTGTACTACAACGAGCACAGCATCATCTTCGACGGGGAGCACCGCCCGATGAAGATGTCCCGCCATACCTTTGAGCGGCTGCTCGATTTCGTGGAGCTGTTTCCACATTATTTCATCGGCTCCAATGCCGATCTGCCGATCGTAGGCGGCTCGATCCTGAACCATGATCATTTCCAAGGGGGGCGCCATCGCTTCCCGATGGAAGAGGCCCCGATCGAGGAAAGGTTCGCCAGTCCCGCCTACAGCGGAGTGAAGCTCGGGATCGTGAAGTGGCCGATGTCGGTTATCCGCATCTCGGGCCATGACCGTGTGCAGCTGCTGGAGCTCGCCGCGCATATTCTGGACAGCTGGCGCGCTTACAGCGATCCGGACAGCGGTGTGCTGGCGTTCAGCGAGCAGGATGGGACGCAGGTGCCGCACAACACGGTTACGCCGATCGCCCGCAACAACGCACTGGGCGAGTACGAGCTGGATTTCGTGCTGCGCAACAACCGGACGAGCGAGGAGCATCCCGACGGGATCTTCCATCCGCACCGGGAGCTGCATCACATCAAGAAAGAAAATATCGGCTTGATCGAAGTGATGGGGCTGGCGGTTCTTCCGGGGCGGCTGAAGGATGAGCTGGAGCAGGCGGCCGGGGTACTGACCGGAGCGCTGCTTACGGACGCTATCGCCGGTGATGCGGAGCATCCGCTGCACAAGCATGCTTCCTGGCTGTCGGAGCTGGCCCGGAAGCACGGGACCGGCCTCTCCCGCGAGCAGGCGGAGCTGACGCTGCGCGACGAGGTGGGCCGCAAGTTCGAAAGCGTGCTGACGGACGCAGGCGTCTTCAAGCGTGACGAAGCGGGCAGCGAAGCCTTCGGCCGATTTATCCGGCAGCTTGGATTCGAATAGCTGCCATGAGAAACCGTTTATCGGGTAGTGAACGGCATCTCCGGTTGTTAGATAATGTCTAACAGCCGGAGGCGCAGTTCAGAGGCCGGTAAACGGTTTTTTTCTGTTGACCGGTTAGGCTTAACGAAAAGGGAAACCAGCGGAGATACAGTTGTTTTGTGGATAGATGTACTGCGCAGTGGAATTCCATTAATTTACACGAAATTATAGAACAAGCCGGTCGGATCGGCGAAAGCGGTCTGGAAAATCTGTACATATTCAGCTTTTGTGCCCGACGAGGACGGGAAGGATAATGTTCCCTGCGCATTCGCAGGTTTACTCAATTGGACTTCGGGAGGGGGGGGAATTCCGGCCATAATATGCCGTCATTCGCCAGCTCATTTTACTACTGCCGACTCTGAAAGTGGTCGATTCTGCCAATAAACATGCAAGTTCTGCTGACATCTGACTCGTTTCTACGAATATCGACAAATTCGCTCAATGACAAGCTTTTCTACCCATAGTAGAATACATAGTTGAGAGTTTCTCATGCACAATGGGGATGTCGGTGTCTACCAAACATGTTCAGCAGCTATTCTACAATATGCAGAGAGGACCAACGCTATGGCAGATCAATACCGGAATCAAGAGTCGGCGGGCGAACAAGTGGATACGGGCGAGCTGTTAAACGCATTGATGGCTTTGAAAAAAGGGAATTTTTCTTACCGTATGCCCTATGACCGAACAGGCATTAACGGCAAAGTTGCCGATACGTTCAACGATATTATGGAGATGCAGGAAAGCTTGGTTCATGAGGTTCAGACGGTTGCCAAGGTTGTAGGGAAGGATGGAAAGCTCTCTCGCAGATTTGTACACAAAAATACAGGCGGTTCCTGGGAAACGGTTGTCGAATCGCTCAATGGCCTCGTCGTCGATTTGATTCAGCCGACCAGCGAGATGGTCCGTGTAATCAACGCTGTCGCCCAGGGGGACTTGTCCCAGAAGGTAGAGCTTGAATTCGAGGGCCGTGCGCTGACAGGCGAGTTCCAAAGAACCGCAACGAATATTAATATGATGGTGAATCAGCTCAGCACGTTCGCATCCGAGGTTACGCGCGTGGCGCGCGAGGTCGGTACGGAGGGGAAGCTGGGCGGACAAGCCGATGTGAAGGGCGTCTCGGGCACCTGGAAGGACTTGACCGACAGCGTCAATAATATGGCTACCAATCTGACCGATCAGGTCCGCAACATCGCGGCCGTCACGACCGCGGTCGCCAACGGCGATCTGTCCAAGCAGATTACGGTCAACGCCAAGGGCGAGATCATGGAGCTGAAGAACACGATCAATACGATGGTGGATCAGCTCTCGACCTTCTCCTCCGAGGTGACGCGGGTGGCGCGCGAGGTCGGTACGGAAGGGAAGCTGGGCGGACAAGCGGATGTGAAGGGCGTTTCCGGCACATGGCGGGATTTGACGGAAAGCGTCAATTATATGGCGTCGAATCTGACCAATCAAGTGCGCAATATCGCTGTCGTTACGACGGCGGTCGCCAATGGAGATTTGTCGAAGAAAATAACGGCCGATGTCCAGGGTGAAATTCTGGAGCTGAAGAACACGATCAATACGATGGTAGATCAGCTCTCGACCTTTGCCTCCGAGGTCACCCGGATGGCCCGCGAGGTAGGTACCGAGGGAATCCTCGGCGGCCAGGCTGAGGTCAGCGGAGTTGCCGGCACGTGGCGCGATCTCACGGAAAGCGTCAACTATATGGCGTCGAATTTGACCAATCAGGTCCGCAACATCGCGGAAGTGACGACGGCGGTCGCCAAGGGCGATCTGTCCAAGAAAATAACGGTCGATGCCAAGGGCGAGATTCTGGAGCTCAAGAGCACGATCAATATCATGGTGGATCAGCTCAGCAACTTCGCATCGGAGGTTACCCGGGTCGCCCGCGAGGTGTCGACGGAAGGGATATTGGGCGGCCAGGCCGATGTGCAGGATGTGTCGGGCACGTGGAAGGACTTGACCGATAGCGTTAACTTTATGGCGGGCACGTTGACCGATCAGGTGCGCAATATCGCCGAGGTGACGACGGCCGTCGCCAAGGGGGATTTGTCCAAGCAGATCACGGTCAATGCGAAAGGCGAGATTCTGGAGCTGAAGAACACCATCAATACGATGGTAGAGCAGCTCTCGATCTTTGCCTCCGAGGTGACGCG
This sequence comes from Paenibacillus puerhi, assembly GCF_009846885.1. Taxonomy (GTDB): domain Bacteria; phylum Bacillota; class Bacilli; order Paenibacillales; family NBRC-103111; genus Paenibacillus_G; species Paenibacillus_G puerhi. The sequence goes on along the minus strand of NZ_WUWM01000004.1, from coordinate 107,819 downwards.
CGTAGCGCGGGAGGTAGGTACGCTCGGGATGCTGGGCGGTCAGGCCCAGGTGCGCGGCGTAGCGGGCACGTGGCGGGATTTGACGGAGAGCGTCAACTACATGGCATCGAATCTGACTAACCAGGTGCGCAACATCGCCGTAGTGACCACCGCCGTCGCCAATGGCGATCTGTCGAAGAAGATTACGGCGGACGTCCAGGGCGAGATTCTGGAGCTGAAGAATACGATCAATACGATGGTGGATCAGCTCAGCACCTTCGCCTCCGAGGTGACGCGCGTAGCGCGTGAGGTCGGTACGGACGGGAAGCTGGGCGGTCAGGCTCAAGTGAAGGGCGTGGGCGGGACGTGGAAGGATCTGACGGAGGGCGTCAATAACATGGCCCGCAATCTAACCGATCAGGTGCGCAATATCGCCGATGTCACGACCGCGGTCGCGAAGGGCGACCTGTCCAAGAAGATCACCGTTGACGTGAAGGGCGAGATTCTGGAGCTGAAGATCACGATGAACACAATGGTGGACCAGCTCAGCAATTTCGCCTCCGAGGTCACTCGGGTGGCGCGCGAGGTTGGCACGGAGGGCAAGCTGGGCGTACAGGCCGATGTGAAGGACGTCTCCGGCACGTGGAAGGACTTGACGGATACGGTCAATTACATGGCCAGCAACCTGACGATCCAGATGAGGAATATCGCCGGGGTGACGACTGCGGTGGCCAATGGCGACCTGTCGAAGAAAATCACGGTCGATGTGAAGGGCGAGCTGCTGGAGCTGAAGAATACGATCAATACGATGGTGGACCAGCTGAATTCGTTTGCCTCCGAGGTGACAAGGGTGGCCCGGGAGGTCGGTACGGACGGGAAGCTGGGCGGTCAGGCTCAAGTACGCGGCGTAGGGGGAATCTGGAAGGATCTGACCGATAACGTCAACATTATGGCGACCAACTTGACCGATCAGGTACGGGGGATCGCCAAGGTCGTGACGGCGGTTGCGAACGGGAATATGAAGCAGAAGCTGACGGTCGAAGCCAAAGGCGAGATCGCGGAGTTGACCGATACGATCAACAACATGATCGACACGCTCGCCACCTTCGCCGATCAGGTAACGACCGTGGCGCGGGAGGTCGGCGCGGAGGGCAAGCTGGGCGGCCAGGCCAATGTGCCCGGCGCCGCAGGCACCTGGCGCGATCTGACCGACAACGTCAATTATATGGCGAGCACGCTGACCACGCAGGTGAGGGCGATTACAAACGTAGCCACTGCCGTAACCAAGGGCGATCTATCTCGCTCCATCGATGTTGCTGCCGCAGGCGAGGTCGCTACGCTGAAGGACAATATCAACGAGATGATCCGCAATCTGAAGGAGACAACGCGGATCAATACGGAGCAAGACTGGCTCAAGACCAATCTGGCCAAGTTCTCCCGGCTGCTTCAGGGCCAGCGCGACCTGTATGCGGTTAGCCGGATGATCCTCTCCGAGCTTGCTCCGCTCGTGTCGATGCAGCACGGCGTATTCTATATCAATGAGCCGTCCGGCGGCGAGGCGGTACTGAAGCTGTTCGCGAGCTATGCCTATCAGCAGCGCAAGCATCTGTCCAGCGAATTCCGTTCGGGGCAAGGCTTGGTCGGGCAGTGTTTGATCGAGAAGCAGCGCATCCTGCTTACGAACGTACCGCATGATTATGTGGTGATCTCTTCGGGGCTTGGCGAAGGTACGCCGCTGAACATCGTGCTGCTGCCGATTATTTTCGAGGACCAGGTGCTCGCGGTGCTGGAGCTTTCGTCCTTCCGCGCCTTCAGCGAGATCGACATCGCCTTCCTCGACCAATTGACCGAGTCGATCGGAATCGTCATCAATACGATGCAGGCGAATCAACGGACCGAGCAGCTGCTGGCACAGTCCCAGTCGCTGACGGAAGAGCTGCAGAAGCAGCAGATGGAGCTGCAGAACACGAACGAAGAGCTCGAAGATAAAGCCAAGCTGCTCGTGATTCAGAAAGCGGAGGTCGAAAGCAAGAACAATGAGGTGGAGGTTGCCAAGCGGTTCCTGGAAGAGAAGGCCGAGCAGCTGGCGCTGACCTCCCGGTATAAGTCGGAATTTCTGGCGAATATGTCGCATGAGCTGCGGACGCCGCTGAACTCCCTGCTGCTGCTCGCGGAGCAGCTCTCGGAGAACCCCGACGAGAACCTCAGCCAGCACCAGGTAAAGTATGCCAAGACGATCCAGGAGTCGGGGCTTGAGCTGCTGAATCTGATCAACGATATTCTGGATCTGTCCAAGATCGAATCCGGTACGGCTTCCCCGGATTACAGCGAGACATCCATGCAGGAGCTCACAGACAGTCTGGACCGCACCTTCCGCCATATGGTCAATGAGAAGGAGCTGGAGTTCCGGATCCGGACGGAGCCCAATGTGCCGCGGGTGATCTTGACGGATTCCAAACGGCTGCAGCAGATTTTGAAAAACCTGCTGTCCAATGCATTCAAATTCACGGAAAAAGGCGAGGTGCTGCTGGTCATCCGCCGGGCCTCCGAAGGCTGGAGTCCGGAGTCGGAGAGCCTGACCCGCGCCCCGATGGTGCTGTGCTTCTCGGTCAGCGATACCGGTATCGGCATCCCGCAGGAAAAGCAGCAAATTATATTCGAAGCGTTCCAGCAGGCCGACGGCAGCACGAACCGTGAATATGGCGGCACGGGACTTGGACTTGCCATATCCAGAGAGATCGCTACGATGCTGGGCGGCGAGATTACGCTTTATAGCGTGGCCGGCAAGGGGAGCACCTTTAATCTGTATTTGCCATTCCATGGCGAGGAGGTACCCGACCCTGAGCCGCGAGCCAAGTATGTTCCCGAGGTCATCGATGTGACGCCGCCGAAACGGACAAGGTCCTATGCATCTGCGGATGATCCGGTCATCGTCGACGACCGGGAGCGGATTGAGCCGGGGGATCGCGTGTTCCTGGTGGTGGAGGATGATCTGAAGTTTAACGAGATCATGCTGGAGACGCTGCATCGGAAAGGCATCAAGGCTGTCATTACGGCCAGGGGCTCAGAGGCGCTTGAGCTGGCGCTCAAATATAAGCCCGCTGCGATTACGCTGGATTTAAACTTGAAGGATACGGACGGCTGGCTGGTGATCGAGCATCTGAAAAACGACATGCAGGTCCGGCATATCCCGGTTTGCGTCATCTCGGTGGAAGAGGATGAGGTGGGCCTGATGCGCAAGGGCGTGTACGATTACCTGTGCAAGCCGGTTACCAATGAAGCGCTGGAGAAGGCCATCGATCAATTGAACAGCTTCTCCGAGCGTGCCATGCATCACCTGCTTATCGTTGCGGGCGAGGAAGAGCAGCGCGGCGAATTTACGAAGCTGGTCGAAGGGGCCGACCTCAAGATCGTTACCGTCGATACGGCACGTAAAGCGTTGAATCAGCTGAAGACGAAAACATTCGATTGCGTATTGGCTAACAGCCATCTGCCGGATATGGGCTTCGCGGCATTTGTCCGCGAGGTGCAGAAGAACGCACGCAACAAATATTTGCCCGTTGTCGTGAAATACGGCAAGAAGCTGACCCCCGACGAAGAACTCGAGCTGGAGGAGCTGATGAAGTCAGCCGTCGTCAAGGAGGTCAATTCCCCGGTCCAGATCATGGACGAAACTACGCTTTTCCTGCACCGTAAATCGGAGAATTTGCCGGAAGGGTCCAAGGAAATGCTAGTTAAGCTTCATCATTCCGATGATTTGATCGAGTACAAAAAGGTGATGGTCGTCGACGACGATATCCGCAACATCTTCGCCTTGACGACGATTCTGGAGCGGCATAACATGAAGGTGATCCCGGCCGAGAACGGCCACGATGCGATTCATCTGCTGGAGCAAACGCCGGATATCGATATCATTCTGATGGACATTATGATGCCGGTGATGGATGGCTATGAGACGACGAGGGCTATCCGCCAGAAGCCGGAGTTCAGCGATCTGCCGATCATCGCGTTGACGGCCAAAGCGATGAAGGGGGACCGCGAGCAGTGCTTGGAGGCGGGCGCCTCCGACTACATCACCAAGCCGGTCAATAGCGCGCAGCTGCTGACGATGATCCGGGAGTGGCTCGATCGGTCGAAGCAACCGAGTGCGGAGACGCCGCTCTACCCACTGTTCCCCTCGGTCAAGTCGAAATAAAGCAAGCCCTCCGTTATCCCGCCGGTTCGGCAGGAGCGGAGGGCTCTTTCCGTATTCAGTAAGCCGGCCCGACAACATGTCAAGCAAACGATCAGAGTAGGCTTCCCGGGTGCGACTTGAACACTGTAAACTTGACCGTCGTGCCATGACCTTGCTTGCTCTCGATATGAAGACCCGTGCCGTACAGCTGCTTCAGCCGGCGATCCGTGTTGCGCAGGCCGATACCTGATGTCCGGTTCTCGGGAAGAAGCAGTCTGCTCAGCTGAGTTTCCTCGATGCCCACGCCGTTGTCGCTGACGGTGATCTCGGCGTACCGATCGCCTTCGGTAATCCGTATGCCGATCATGCCGCCCTGCGCTCTGGCCAGCACGCCATGCTTAACCGCATTTTCCACAAGAGGCTGGATGGAGAGAGGGGGAAGCTGCAGTTGGATGCTTTCATCCACCTCCCAAAGCACCTCAAGCCTTTCTTCGAACCGCTCCTTCTCGATAAATAAATAGGAGCGGACGAGCTGTAGTTCATGCTCGAGCGGAACGAGCCGTTCCGAGTTTCTGGAATCGAAGCTTGCGCGCAAATAATGGCCGAATTCCGCAAGCAGGTTGCGCATGCGTGCCGTATCGATCTCGCTGAGCGCCGCGATGGAATTCAAGGTATTGAACAGAAAATGAGGCTGAATCTGAGCCTGCAGGAAGGCGGCCTCCATGCGCAGATGTTCACGCGCCGATATTTTCATGGCGGTGAGCGCCTGTACGCGGGCCTTTAATTCCATGGCGTCCATCGGCTTGGTCACGTAATCGTTGGCTCCGGACAGGAATCCCGCCTCCATATCCTCCGGACGGCTGCGCGCGGTCAGCAGCAGGACGGGGAGCTCCGACAAAGAGAAGCGCTCCCGGACGATGCGAGCCAGCTCATAGCCTGACATCTGAGGCATCATGATGTCGGAAATGATCAAATCCCAATCTTGACTCTCCAATATGCCAAGAGCTTCTACGGCGCTTCTGGCCGTTGTAATCCGGTAAGCTTCTTCCGTCAAAATTTCTTTCAATATATTCAGATTGATAGGATCGTCATCGATGGCCAGAACGATAGGCTTCTCGGCAATGACCGCTTCGACTGAACCGGTAACCCTCGAATTCTCTGCAGGCGGTGGGAGGGAGCGCGCGGCTGCCGCGAAGCTTGAGCTGCCGGCCCGTCCTCCGGTCATGGAAGACGGGGCTACCGGGAGGGTAAAGGAAAAGACAGAGCCTTCTCCCGGTGCCGATGCGACTTCAATCGTGCTCTCATGCAGCTCCAGCAGCTGCTTGCAGATGCTGAGGCCGAGTCCGATCCCGCCGCTTAGTGCAGTGATTCCCGAATCTCCTTGCTCGTACGGCTGGAAAATTCGCTGCCGGGTGGCTTCATCCATCCCTACCCCCGTGTCGATAACCCGTATGCGGACGGACTCGCCGAGCTGCTCCGCTTCTACAGTAATGCTGCCCTCTGCCGTGAATTTGACGGCATTGTGGAGCAGGTTAAACATGATCTGCACCAGCCTGTTCTCATCGGCATGTACCGGAGGGAACTCTTCGGGAATGTTCAGGACGAAGCGGACCGGCTTGCCTTCCGTCATAAAGCGCAGCAGATCGATGACTCCCGAGGCCACAGCCTGAATAGAAATGCTTCCGCGCTGAAGTCGTATACCTTGCTCCTGAAGTCTCGTCAGATCAAGCAGATCATTCAACAGAAAAGACATCCGGCGTCCGATGGAGATCAGCAGGTCCATGTCGGCCGAGCTTTTCTGACCCATAGTCGGCCTCTCGCGCTCCAGCACCGTCTGGGCGATGTTGATGATGCCGTGGAGCGGATTTCGCAGTTCATGCGAGGTGTTCGCCAGAAAGTCATCCTTCTGCTTGCTCGCTTGCTGAAGCTCCCCCGCGAGCTTTTCCGTCTCATTGGCGGTTCGGATATAGCGTTTGAACCAGAAAGCGGCAAAAGCCAGGAAGCAGAACAGCAGGTCCAGAGGGTAGAAATTAATTTCCGGCATGGCATTCGTCTTAATGATGCCCCACAGAGAGCTGTTGGCAACGGCCGTAGCGCCGAGCATCAAATAAATGGTGTCCGGCTCTCCCTTCGTCAGCATCCGCATAAAAATCCAGGGGAAGAGCAGAAAGGTGATCCACAGCAGAAGATTGGCGATCCAGAAGTACTTAAGCAGGATTGCCAAGGGAAGGCATAGGGCAGATAAGGCCACAAGGGCATAACCAGCCATCACGTACTTGAAATGCTTCTGCTTCTCATATCCGGGCAGCAGGTCGGCAATAAACTTGAACATAAGACCCGGTACGAGGGTAGCGGACAAATAGAAGAGCTTGACGCCCCAGCCGAAGCTGATGGGCAGCCAGACCAGCAGCAGCTTGTCGTCGTCCAGCAGCACCATCAAGGTTGCGGACAGCACCAGCAGAGATAAGGTAAGCAGCGCCTTCTGACGAACCCCCAACCCAAACAGCAAGGCCGCATACACAGCATGCATAATAAAGACGACGACGACAATCAGCTGCATATTGCGGGAGAAGGTCTCTTCCTTATCGAGCATAGAGGCGCTGCCGAACTTGATGGATTGTATGATCCCGCCTGTGCGTTCATTATCGTAGTTGGCGGCCTGGATGATGACCTCAATCTCGTCTCCGTCTGCGGTAAATAAAGACGAAAAGGGGACATTCCTCGGCGTATATTGTTCAGGTTCCGCGGACGGCTGGCCTGATTGCATACGCAGCTTGCCGTTAATATATAGGGCTGCGGATGACGGAAGCTTCGAAATTCGAAGGCCGAATGCTTGGCCGGGCTTGGGATCGACCTTAATCAGCAGCCGGTAGGAGCCGTACCCGAGCATGGTGGGCTCGGACGGAGACATGGCTGAGCCCCACTTTCCGGGCACCTTCAAAAACCCTTTCCTTCCGGCGGCATCAGGGTCGGACGCGCGTCCCGGCGTTAGAAAGGTATGGGGGTAAAATTCCCAATCTCCATCCAGCGTTATAGTGCGCTGAGACTCAAATTCCCAGCCCTTCAGATCGAGCTGTCCCTGCACCGCCCTCGGATGCTCGGGAATGGTGTGGAAGTAAATCCACACGACTCGGAGAAGGGTGAGAAGCAGAAAGAAGAGGGCAATAGCTATCCATAGTTTTTTTTTGGTCATCATAATCTGATTATTTTCGACAAAAGCGGGCGGAATCCTGCCGCCTTCCTCGCGAAAACAAAAGGCGCCCTGTCTTTGACAGGTACGCCCTTTGCAGGAAATGCGTTAACGGAAGGAGTCGGCTTAGCGGGCTAGCCAGCTCTCCCCGGCCAATCAGTCCGTTGATGATCGATACAGCCTCGGCGCTTCGCCTGCTCGTATCCAAGCCATATCTTAAGCTACTTGTCTTCTTGCTTCGGCTTCAGTTCGATCTGAATATGATCGGCCCGGTGAGTTACGGAATCGATCTCGATCCCTTGGCGGGCAAGGCTCGACCGGATGAGGCCTTCATCTCCCGCAGGAAATACATAAGCCGGCCGCCTCTCGCTGCGCTGCACCAGCTGCTCGGCGACTTGCAGCAGCTTCTCCATAGAGAATGGCTTGCGCAGATACGTCTCTCCTTCTTTCTCCCGGTAATCAAGAGGAGGTTCCATGGCTGATGAAACAATAACCGGCGTTCGGTGCAGCTTGGGATGGCGGTACAGCTCGGCGATGAAATCCCAGCCGGTCTTGGTGCCTTCAAGTCCAATATCCACGATGCACAGCCGGGGCGGCGCATGCTCGCTGTTCTCCAGAGCAAGCAGCCCTTCTTCGGCGGAACGCAAATGGACGGTTGGCAGCTGCAGCTTCTGCAGCCCGACCTGAATCAGCTTGGCCAAGTTATCGTCATCTTCCAGAAGCAGGATGCCATGATCCGCGCTGATGCCCTGATAGGTGTTCAGCGTTACGGTAAATATGCTTCCTTGCCCCATAGTAGACTCGAACCCGATCGTTCCCTGATGCGCCTCCACGATCTCCCGGACGATCGACAGGCCAAGCCCGGTGCCTCCGATCTGTCGGCGATCCGAATTGTCCACGCGGTAAAACTTGGAGAACAGCTTCTCCTTCGCTTCCTCCGGGATGCCAAGGCCGTAATCCTGTACGCGAAAACGCACATGATCGCCGTCCTCTTCAAGGTACACGTCGACTTGATTCGCATCGGGCGAGTACTTGATAGCATTGCTAAGCAAGTTATGAGCCACCTGCATAAGCCGGTCCGCATCCCCCCGAACCCAAATCTCGCTCTCCGGCGAGTGGAGGCGGATGGTATGGCTCCGCTTGCTGTTCCACTGCTCGACGACTTCCCTGAGCAAGCCGCCAAGCTCAAGCGGAAGCGGACGGTATTCCTGCTTGCCTGCTTCCATGCGCTGCAAATCCAGGAAGTCGTTGATAAGCGTAGACAGGCGGGTGGCTTCCTTGTATACCGTCTGCAAATATTTTTGCTGCTTTTCGGGGGTCAGCTGGCGGTGCAGCAATATTTCGATAAAGCCGAGCACGCTGGCCAGAGGCGTCCTCAGCTCATGGGAGACGATGCTGATAAACTCATTTTTAAGCTCATCGATCTTCTCCTCCTCCGTCCGGTCGCGGAAGACGAACAGGTAACCCTGCTCGGTCTGCATGGCGTCATCGCCGACCTTCGTCGCATACAGCTCGACGAACCGTTTCTGCTCGTCGCTGTTTGCGATGGGAAAGCGTTCCGTGAACTTATCCAGTCGTCTGCTCAGCAGCTCCTCGAAGCAGGAGAGCACTTGGTGGGCGCATGGGGAGCCGTCCAGCAGCCGGTCGCCCAGGTCCAGGATCGATTCGCCGACCGGGCAATCCAGCTCTGTAAGCTCGCGCATCCGCTGGTTCACAAACTGGATGCTGCCGCGGGGATCGCACATGATCATGCCCTCATGAGTCGATTCGAGAATATTGCCGATGACATCGCGCTGTTCCTGTATTAGCTGCTTCTCCTGGAGCAGCTGCAAATTGAGCTGCTCCAGCCGTACCGATTGGCGGCTGCGGGCTTCATTGGCCTGTTGGACCATGAAGGCCAGTCCGAATTGGCGGATAAGGCCTTGGGCGACCCGCATCCTTTGATCGAATGAAGAGACATGATAGCCCGTCAGCATCAGAAAGCCTATGCTTTCCTGCTGCTCGTCAAGCAGAGGAAAGTAGTAGTCGACGGCTTTCTCGATGCCCTGATGGAAGCCGCGCTCCGTTTCGGAGGTGTGCCGGACGGTTTCCAGCATGCGTTTTTCTTGTAGAACCCGACGTGCCGTACCGTACAGCTCGCTTAAGCGGGCGGATGTCAGCTTCGATGGATAGCCAAGCGAGTAGACAGGCTCGAAGACGGGATCCTCGGAGGGGTTCTCTTTGTCGACGGCATCGTTGCCCCAAGCGTCTCGGCTCAGCACGAGCATAGCTGAATCCAGCTTCAGCGTTTCCAGAAGAGCGGGAATCGAATGTTGAAGGAAGGCCTCCAGATGTGCCGACCCGCTGAGCTTTTCCTGGTACATGCTGATGGCTTCCAGCTCGCGCTCCCGTTCGGATAGCTTCTCGAGGGTCGCTTCCTGCTCTTCCTGCTGAGCGATGATCTCCTCGTTCTGGGTCTCGAGGCTTTCGGCCATATACCGGTACGTTTCTTCGCTCTTGCGCAGCGCGGCCTCCGCCCGGTTCGCCCGATTGAAGATGATGATTGAGAAGACGCCTATCGCGAGCGCAAGCAAGCCTCCGACCGAAATAATGGCGCGGGCTATCCGCTCTGCCTGATGGGCCGACTGGCGCGCATCCGTCGCTATTTTTTCGATCTCTTCCTTCAGCGCCGTCTGAGCTTGCCGGAAGCTGTCCATATGAGCTTTGCCGATAGAGACGCGCCGCAGAGCTTCTTCCCTTTGGCCGCCCTCGAATAAAATAACTTGATTTTCATAATAGCTCTCCATTTGTTTGATGAGCGGAAGAGCGGTTTCGGTCAACATCGCATGGAGTTGGGGAAAGATTTGCTCGAAGTGGTCTATTTGACCCAGATCGAGCTGAAGCTTTTTTTTGCCTTGATTATACGGGTCCAGAAAGCTGATATCGCCGGAAAGCTCATAGCCGCGCAGTCCGGTCTCCATATTGATCAAGTCGATGAGCAGATTGTCTGCCAGGTTGTTGACGGGAATGATGGAATCGACCAGACTGTTCAGCTTGGCTTCGGTATTGGAAGAGGCGATGAAGCTGGATAAGCTGATCATTGCGAGAAGGGCGACCAGAATGACGGGATAAGCGATGGACATGCGGGAACGGGATAACTTCATAAGGAACCACCCTACTTAAATAATGTAATTCTCCACTATTCGACAAATGAAGTCGAAATCCTTTATCTGCCAAGGCAGCCGGTGAAGATTGCGCAGCCTGTGCAGGCAACTTCTTAGGAAGGGAAGTCTGCCTGATGCGATCACTTCTTGTCTCGATGCTCTGGAGGCTGGCTGAACAAATCCATGCGTAGCGTAGTAAGGAGGGATAAGCGTTGTTCACCTTGGAAGCCTTCTGGGGAGATAGCGCATGCGTGGGGGAGGGCCGGATGTGGCGACCGGACTAGGTCCCTACCGTCCTGGATGTGAAGCGCGGAAGGTAGGGTTTTCTGCCCGGTAGTTTAATCATGAGTAGAGATCCTAGCGCTCCATGCTGCTCGGAGCACTTTGTAGGCGCTAATCGACCCATTCGCTTCGCAGCGTGAACAGGTCCTTAAGGTCGTCGGTGGACAGCTCCGTGATCCACTGCTCGCCGGATCCGACGATCTGCTGGCTTAAGCCAAGCTTGCGGTCGATCATCTCGTCGATTCGTTCCTCCAGCGTGCCGAGCGTAACGAATTTGTGCACCTGCACATGGCGGGTTTGCCCGATGCGGAAGGCTCGGTCGGTCGCCTGATTTTCGACGGCAGGATTCCACCAGCGGTCAAAGTGGAACACATGGTTGGCTGCGGTCAGGTTAAGCCCCGTTCCGCCGGCCTTCAGCGACAACAGGAAAATGCCGGAATCGTCCGGATCCGTTTCTCCGCCCTCCTGAAAGGCCTCGATCATCCGATCCCGTTCCACCTTGGCCGTGCCGCCATGAAGGAACGGGATGCTCCCTCCGAATTCCTCGGTAAGCGCCCGCTGCAGCAGGTGGCCGGTTTCCACGAATTGGGTGAATATCAGGCATTTGTCGCCCTCTTGTCGGAGCTCCTGGACCATTTCGATCAGCCGCTCCACCTTGTTGGAGCGCTGTCTCCAGTTGAGGCGCGCCTGTACGGCGCTGCCGCCTCCTGCTACCAGACCAGGGTGGTTGCAGAGCTGCTTCAGCTTCGTCAGAGAAGCGAGGATCAGACCCCGGCGCTCCATCGTCGAGAGCTTGTCGAGCCGCTCGAACATATCGCGGATATAATTCTCGTACAAGGTTGCCTGCTCCGCCGTCAGGGAGATATAGGACTTGTACTCGTATTTGTCCGGCAGGTCGAGCTGGATGGAAGGGTCCTTCTTCACCCGGCGCAGCAGGAACGGCCGGATCAGCCGCTGAACCTTGGCGATCAGCTCGGTATCCTGCGTCCGCTCGATTGCATTCACGTATCGCTGGGTAAAGTCGCGCAGCGTCCCCAGATAGCCCGGGTTCAGGAAGTCGAAGATCGACCAGAGCTCGGTCAGCCGGTTCTCGATAGGCGTTCCCGTCAAGGCTATGCGGTGACGGCCCTGCAGGTTGCGGATCGAGGAGGACTGCTTGGTATAGGCATTCTTAATGTTCTGCGCTTCGTCGAGACAGATGGCCTCCCACTCGATAGCGGCGAGCTCCGTCTCATCCAAGTGGGAGAGCGTATAGGTCGTCAGTACGATATCGCAGGCGTTAACCGCCGCGGCGAAGGCCTCGCCCTTGGTCCGGCTCGGTCCATAGTGCAGATGAACCCGCAGATCCGGCGCGAAGCGCTGCAGCTCCTTCTGCCAGTTGCCCAGCACGGAGGTCGGGCAGACCAGCAGACAGGGGGCTGCATCCAAGGCTCCCGGGCCGCTGCGCTGCTCGCGCAGGTGAAGCAGGTAGGTGATCATCTGAATGGTTTTGCCAAGCCCCATATCATCGGCCAGACAGCCGCCGAGCCCGCACTGCCGCAGGAACAACAGCCAGGATATCCCTTCGAGCTGGTAAGGCCGCAAGGTCCCGCGAAAGGATGCCGGAGGCTCCAGCAGGGGAGGCCGCTTCGTATGGTTCAGCAGCTCGACCAGCTCTTGCAAATGCCCGTTCAGCTCGACCTCCATCTTCAGAGAACGATGAAAATCCTTGTCCTCCTCGCCTTCGGAGGACCCAAGCAGGTGCAGCTCCAGCACATCCCGGAGCGTAAGGCCCTGCTTCTTCTGCACCTGCTTCATGACCTGCTGCAGCTGGCCCAGATGGGCGGGATCGAGCTGTATCCACTGCCCGCGAATCTGGACGAGCTTGCGGTTTTGCGCCAGCAGCTCGCGGAATTCCTCCTCCGTCAGCTCCAGATCGCCCAACGCGATTTTCCAGTCGAACCGCATCAGCTGGTTCAAGCCAAGTATCGACTGCGGTCCGGATCCGACCGAGGATTTGATCTTGGCCTTCAGCCGTGGTTTCCACTTGCGGATCCGCTCCCACCAGGCCGGCAGGAAAACGGAATAGCCGGCTTCCATCAGCCGCAGGCTGCCCTGCGTCATCAGCTGCCAGGCTTCGTCCTGCGTCAGCTCGCTCCGCAGGGCGCCATCCGGTCCGGCGGCGAGCCAAGGCGCCATCCGCGTCCATTTGCCTGCGTCCCGAGCAGCGCGGATGAGATGCGGCCGCCATTCGGCGGGCAGCATCTCCGTGCCCGCGAGGCCGGACGCATCCGGCAGCTCCCAGGCCGCTTGCGGGGCCGCGGCCGGCTCCGCAGGCTGGCGGCTCCGCTCGGCGGCTTCGTCGCGGCTTGCGACCGGCACGGGAGTCGGCGCCGAAGCATCCGGCCGGCCGGGGTCGGCCTCGGCCCAAGCCTGGACCGCCGCCGTCGGCAGCTCGAACAGCCTCTCTTTCGCGCTGCGGTCCTGCAGCACGATGCTCAGCGGCCAGCTGCCGCCGGAGACGGCGGGTTCTTCCAGCTTCAGACAGGTGCGGAACGGAGTGCCGTCCGACTGCCAGCCGATGGAGACCAGCCAGTCCTCCTCGTCCATCCACACATCGGCGGCCGCCTCGCCGCGGCGAAACAGCGGAAAGGATCGCTCCAGGCGCTCCAGGTGTTCGCGCATAACCCCGTCGGCTTCGATCCACAGCGGAACAAGCCGCTCCATCCACTGTCGGGCCAGCGGCGATGCTGCCCAAGCGGAGGCCCTCTCCGGCAGCTCCAGCTTCCAGCCCAGCTCGCCGGCTTTCCACTTGGCGAAGTCGGGCATGAAGCGTCCGGCCCCGAGTGCGTCCCGTATAGGGGCGGCGAGCTTCGTCAGTTCGGCCAGCTCAGGGACGAACTCCAGCCTCTGGTGCTGCACCGCAGCCGGAGCCGCCAAATAATCCAAGGCATCCAAGGCTGGCAGGAATAAGCCCTCCACGCCTTTGGCTTCCGTGACTTCGATAAATGTGCCGTAAAAGGACGGCGCGTGCCAGGCAAACATCCAGTCCCTCAGATCGCGGGCGTCGCAGACTCCATTGTTGTAGCGCGTCCCCCAGATGAAGAAGCCGTCCTGCTGCGCCCATCGTATATGAACGCGAATCGCGGTCGTATCGATCATGGAATCCATTTTCCCCTCCGAAGCTCCTCCTGCAGCGCGCGCAGTCTGGCATGCTTGCCGGCCAGCCGGAAAATATAGTCTTCCCAGACGACTTGCCGCTGCAGCTTGGAGTAGATGCTGTTTATTTTCTTCAAAAGCCGCATCGCCTGCTGGTAAGCGGTCCGGTTTTTCTCCGCTATACATCTCTCCACGGCCTGATGATAGAGAGGGAGCGTCAGCGACGGGTCGTGCTTCTCGACCGCGGCAAGATCGGGACCGTACAGCTCCAGCGGGGAAACGCGGTTGGCCAGCTGCAGGTCGACCCAGGCCTGATAGCGCCGGGATTTCATGAGATAGGCGGTATAAAAGCTGTAGGTCCGGGGCAGCAGCGCCACCATCACATCCACCCATTCGGCGTCGCCCTCTTGCTGCTGCACCGCTTCGATCCAGTATTGGCAGAACTGCCGCAGGTCTTCCTGCTGCGCCCGCTGCATCAAGGGCAGCAGCCAGCGCAGCCAGGCCAGCATCCGCGCCCAGTTTTTATTCCGGTAGCAGTCGTGCAGATACATGAAGAAGTCGCGCGGTTCCTTGCGGGAAAGCCGGTCCAGCTGCTTGCGCGCCGCGGCATCGCCGTCTTCCATCAAGGTAAAGTGGGCCTCGGCAAGCAGCAGCACATCCTTGCGCCGTGCACTCAGGTCGGCCGCGCCCAGCAGCTTCTGCAGACGCTGGCGCTCGCTCTGGACCCACTTGGGTTCGGAGGCCATCCGCCACCAGATGCCCCGGTACACCGTGGACCAGGATAAAGGGGAATCCTTGCCGGATAGTGCAGCCTCCGCGATCAGCGCAAGCGTCTCCTTCCAGTACGCCGGATACTGCTTGGCAATCCCGGCTATATCCATATGGGGGAGATGCTGCTGGAACGCTTCGTGGCATTGTCCGGCCACCGCCTTGCAGCCGGTTTCGATGTAATAGGACAGGTACGAGGCCTGGGTATCCGAGTAGAATTGCTCGATTTTCCGCATGACGAACAACAGCATATGGAGCGTGTATAAATCCCGGAGCGCCGGTTCCCAGCTCTCGCCATAGGGGGTCAGCGACTCCTTCGCGCTGCTATAGAACTGTTCGATGGACTGCTGTTGATTCAAGGAAAAGCCGTAGAACTGCTGGTCGAAAAAACGCTGCCACTGACCGGGAGGCTGATCCGGCGTCGGGGGCTCCAGGCGTTCCTGATGCCGCTTGATCGCGATCCGGTTCGTCTGCCGGGTCTGCTGCTGACGATTGCGTACGAGAATGGCTTGCTTCAACTGCTGAAGCAGCAGCTCGGGTCGGCCGTAAGGCACGTACAGGGCAAAGACCAAGGCGGCCTTATGCTTGCAATGGTCCCCGTCCTGGCAGCTGCACTGGCTTCGTACGGCGGATTCCAGGTCGAGAATAACCTCATAGGCCTTGGCGCCGCGCACCAGGGCATGGACCTCCAGGCCATGCTTCAGCTCGATATCCTCGACGCGCCGCTTGTGAAGATACTCCCAGCCGGCTTCGATCTGTTCCGTATCAAAGTGGTCGCGCAGATACCGGGCCAGCATCGTTATTCGATTTTTCGGGATCTGCAGCTTGAGCATGTGTTGCCCTCCGCTCGTTTTGTCTATCCTTATAGTGTACCAGATTTTGCATGTGAATGCGCGGGAAGGGCATGTCTTACGAAAGCTTTAGGATTCAGGCACCGGTCCGGTTGCGGCGGCGGCGGATTTGCGGGTACAATGAATTCAATAAAATCGGTTTCGGCCAAGAAGGGATGATGGGCATGGGAATCAAGTTCGGTCGGGAATATAAGGACATTATCGGAGATTTTACGGAAGCGCTTCAATCGGTGGATGGTTGTCACGAATTCCTAGAGATGGAGGAGGGGGATTGGGCGGAACTGGCTCCCGAGGACCGGACCGCCTGCATGCAGACGCTGGCGGACGATCTGTTCTACGGTCTGGGAACGGAGCCGACGATGAGCGTGGGGGATTGCCAGGTGACGCATGACCCCAAGCGCCATCTGATCCGCGTGGATCGGGGCGATACCTTTACCCGGGTGATCCATCTGGTGTAACCGGGTTGCCCTAGCTGAAAGCGAGAAATGATCCGGTCCCTAGGCTTGTTGCGGGGCAGTCGGGATAGGGAAAAAGGGAGCGCCGGAACTTTCCGGTCAGCTCCTTTTTTCGTCGTACGATGTGGTGCTCCAGGCACGGCGGCTCAGTTTTCCCCAAGCAGCCGCCTAATGTGCCTGCGCTGGAGGTCCGGCAGCTCCCGCGCCAATGCCGGGCGCAGCCGCTCGGGCTTCGGTCCGCCGGACTTCTGCCAGTAACGTTCGATCAGCTCCGCCTTGTCGCTCCGGCCAGGCAGCAAGCGGTACAGGACATACCAGTCTTCCAGCGAAGACAACGGGACCTCGACGGCTTCTCCGGCTTGGCCGACTGGAATGCGGACAGCCTCTCCTTGTTCATCCGCTCGCCAGTCCAGCCGGTAAACCCCTTCGTCGTGGCGGATACTGAATAAGCCCATCATATCGACGCCCGTTCCGGCAATCGAGTAGCGCGTATAATAAGCGGTGCAGTAGGGCTCCTTAGGGGCCATCACGGAGGAGGTCCCTAGCGCCTTGAGCACCTCATGGGCCTGCGCGGCATCCCGGACGGAGACGAGCAAGTCGAGGTCGTTCACGCTTTCAGTCAAGCCGTGCCAAGCGAGCAGGGCTGAGCCTCCGAGCGCCCATTCGAGCTTGGCCTCGTTCAGGTGCGCGGCGATTAGCCGCAGTGCTTCAGTATGCTCTCGGAACATCGGTAACGGCTCCCTTCGGGAAATCTGGTTATTCGGACTCTGACCACACCATACAGTGAAATTCAGCTTGACCGGCCGGTGTCATCCGCTCATAGGTATCCGTGATGGAGAAGCCAGCACGGAGATAAGCGCGGATCGCGCGTTCGTTCCAGGTCAGCACTTCCAGATCGATCTCATGACCGGGGTTCAGCCTCCGGGCTTCGGCGGCGATAGCCCGCACGAATGCTGCGCCCCGCCCTCGTCCGCATGCCTCCGGCCTCATCCCCAGCCCCAGGCGGGTGACGCCGGTCATCGGAAAGAGCTGCGCGAACCCGCATAGCTCATCGAGCTGGCCCAGCACGGCACGGTACTGCGCGTCGCGAAGCTCGGGATCGGCGAACTCGGCCTGCTGGGCGACCATCAGCTCCCATGGCTGCCAGGCATAGAGGTCGTAAGGCGGCTCGTATCGCCACTCGCAGATTTCCCGGCAATGATCCGGAAGAAG
The DNA here is from genome assembly GCF_009846885.1 of Paenibacillus puerhi. Lineage (GTDB taxonomy): Bacteria > Bacillota > Bacilli > Paenibacillales > NBRC-103111 > Paenibacillus_G > Paenibacillus_G puerhi. Next base: position 90,627 of record NZ_WUWM01000004.1, on the reverse strand, counting down.
CGGAGTTATGCGGAACAAAGGCAGGGGAGTATTTGCCGGCTGGTCCGGCTGCCGATGGCTGGCGGGGCCTTCGCCGGGAAGTCCTGTCCGGGCAGGAGAATGCGGATTGTCCGTCATGAGCAGCGGGGCCTCCTTGTATCCGGATGAACGGATAGGGTCGAAAGTCCAAGGAATATGGTAATCTTTCGCCATAGGGCCGATCCGGTGTATACTGTTCACTATACAGCAAATCATCCCGGTAAAGGAAGTGAATGGATTTGTCGCATGTGGTCAGCCAAGAGTGGTTATTCGAGCACGGAACCGACGATCATATCGTCATTGTAGACTGCCGATTTGTATTAGGGAATCCCGCTGCGGGCCGTGAGGGCTATGAGGCCGATCATATTCCCGGAGCCTTTTATCTCGATCTGGAGGAGGATCTGTCGGCATCCAAGGATGTGCATGGAGGCAGGCATCCACTGCCTGAGCTGGAGAAGCTCGCTTCGAAGCTCGGCCGTATCGGTGTAGACGCAGGAAGCTTTGTCGTAGCTTACGATGATCAAGGGGGCGCGATGGCTTCCCGCTTGTGGTGGCTGCTTGCCTACATGGGACACGAACGGGCGGCGATATTGAACGGGGGGTATACGAGGTGGAAGGAAGCTGGATATCCGGTTACCGAGGAGCCTCCGGTAGAGCGCCCAGCCGAGTTTCGACCGCGGCTGCGTCCCGAGCTGGTGCTGTCCATGGAAGAGGTCAAGCAGCGTCTGGGCCGACCGGGCACGGTGCTGCTCGACTCCCGCGAGCCACGGCGCTATCAGGGACTTGAGGAAGCGATCGATCCGGTAGCCGGCCATATTCCCGGTGCGAAGAACCGGTTCTGGAAGGATGGCTTGAATGCGGATGGGCTGTGGCGGCCCGTCGGGGAACAGCAGAACCGGTTCGCCGATCTGAAGGATGCGCAGGAGATCGTCGTGTACTGCGGCTCCGGCGTAACCGCTTGCCCGAATGTGCTGGCGCTGCAGGAAGCCGGCTTCTCGAATGTGAAGCTGTATGCAGGGAGCTGGAGCGACTGGGTTTCGTATAGCGAGAACCCGATTGCGACGGGAGAAGAGTAAGGGCTTGGGCCGCGTCGGACGCGGGTTTGGGGGCTGCGACAGGTTGCCGGGAGGTAGGCTGTTGCAGCCTCCTTTGGGCTTTTCCGTCAACAGCTTGTAAACAAGAAGTTGGAGAAAGCGATTGCAGGATCATGGCGGCGTTAGTCTTGTTCATTTATACTAATTATAAAATCTGGAAACCTAAGCGGACAAGGTATCTACATGCTATGGTAAAGAAAGGTCGCTACGCTTAACCGGCAGGATAGTTCAATCACCTCGCGAATATTTCGAGCATAGATATCTTGCGTAGTTCGTAAATAAGATGTTATCAGAAATCCCAGCAAACCATAAAAATAATATTCATTAATAGGGAGACTAACAAATGCGTATTTCAGAAATCAATCCTGATGTGTTAACGCCACAACAAATTGCCATCCTATTGTATCCTGAAGAACCGAAAGACTCAGAAGTGTTCGGAGATTGCATTATGGTGTTTGGTGGTCCTGGGTTGGATAGAGCAGAAAAAGCAATAAAGTTATTTAAAGAAGGAAAAGCTCCCTATTTATTATTTTCAGGAGGAGATAAGTGGGGCGAAAGAGATGAAATAGAAGCAATAAGAATGAAACAACTTGCACTGGATCAAGGTATTCCTGAAGAAGCAATAATGATAGAAACCTTTTCGAATCATACGAAGGAGAACGTACTATAATCATTACTTGTATTAGATAGAAAAATTGGTCTTCATAATATAAAAAGATTAATTGCAGTCAGTGCCCCAGGTCATCTTAGAAGATGTTTACACACATTAAAAACCTATATGCCGAATTGGATTGAACACATTATGGTATCTTCTGATATGGTCATACCAGACGAATTGTGGACCATACCACCTTTAAGGAATCGTGCCGAAAAAGAAGTAAGAAGTTTGATACAGTACATAAATGAAGGTCAATTAATAGATGATGAAATATCATTTTGAAAGTGTAACGGAGAAGGCTGACATCTGAGAGACCCCATATTCACGCTTCGGGAATCTGACCCGAGTATTGCTTCACTTGGACTTTGTTGGCGTTCCATTCGGCTTGACCCAGCCACAGGTGGATGATGCCCCGGGCTCAAACCGGATTGCCGCTCAAGCCCCGTCCTCCACGGGCCTCTTGCCCTACAAGTCCTCCCAAGCGTAGCCAAGGGAGGTCGTTGCACATATGCGCTGGCATATCCTCCGAGGCATTCCCGACGCGCTGCTCCGACCCCCTACTTTTTGACGTTGAAACTATTCAAGCATGGAGGTTCGCGGGGGAGTAAGAAGCTGTCATCAGGACCGGAAGCCAAGGAACAGTCACCGTGCGCGGCGAGAAGCACCCGGAGGTGGATGGGCTGGTTTGTTATTGTTGACAGTTTGTTGGCGGTTGTTTGCAGTTGCCCAACGTGTGAACTGACATTTCGCGACAACACGAAATAGTATGAATTTAAAGCGGAGTTAAGATAGTCGATCTTGAAACTGCCTTATTTCTTTCGAACGGGAAAACAAATATCCGTAACTGACTCCTCCGACTCAGGACCATGGTTTCTTTCATCGTAGATCTCGATATTATATAGCCCCGCAAGCTCATATCCACTTTGTTTTAACCACGTAGAATATAAGTAGGCATGCACAGCCCCCGCATTTTCAAACGGACCCTTGAATGTAAATAAAACATATGTATTGGCTGGAATCTCTCTAACCACCATTCCGTTCGGAATGTCCTCATTTGAAGAAGCTTCTACTCCAATAAAGAATTCAAAGGGGTCTGTTTCAGGATTGTAATCCTCAGGGTCAGTACAAAGACCAAAAACTTCCCTTTCGTTTATGCAATTCTTAACTTCCGCTCTTCTTTCCATAAAGTTCGCTGATAGCTTGAGCGTTGTCCGATTCTGTTGCACATCATAGAGTGTTACGTTTGTGGCTAGACCAACTAATCTTATTGCTGGTTTCTGAATAATAGCTGCTTCCATATTCAGCCTCCTATTTGATGTTATATTTCATTAGTTTGATAAAATTCGATATTAGAAATAAGATTCCTTTGTTGTCGATTCCTTTCGCAATAAACTTCCGAATTATCTTGTCCGCTTGGATTTTCGGTGGCGGTATTGGTCTGTTCATTTATAATAATTATAAATTCTGGAAATCTAAGCGGACAGGGTACACATCTCATATTTTGTCAATCAACGTTGTGTTAATGGGCAGCATTGTTGAACAGCGATAAGGTGAACAGCATCACAAGTAACGGTAATGTATAATCATTAATGTTGCGTAAAAAGGAGAATCGACCTTGAATAAAAAAACTTTATATTCGTCTAACCTCGTCATTAGAAGCGCAGTCGTCGACGACGTCGACACATTGCGTGATGTCTTTCGCCGTGCATCGCTGACAATCGAGGGCGACCGTGATCTCGTCACCACTCATCCTGAGTGGCTCGTGTGGGAAGACGCGATGTTGCCGTTCACGTGCGTCGCTATTGTTGACGGGCGGGTCGTCGGCTTTGCTTTGGCACATCCTATCGACGACTTCCTCGAACTCGAGGATCTGTTCACTGATCCTGACTGGATGTGCCGGGGCGTCGCCAGTGTCCTGATCGAAGACATTGCGCGTCGCGGTGTGCGTGTAGAGGTGACCGCAAACCCGCACGCGATAGGGTTTTACGAATCCGTTGGCTTCGTCGCCAGCGGCGTCGCCAACACACAGGGTGGGCCGGCGCCGCGGATGTACCTCGATGTCACGTGTGCTCGACCTTAAAATCATTAAGATATTGAAGCTTAGTCGACTCAGGTATCAAAAAGCACTTATATAAGCACCCCCTCATTACGTTAACAGGCACGAAAGTTGCAAACAACCATTCAACAACATGCAAACAGTAGAGTTGCCGCCTATCCACCCTCCGGGTGCTACCTTGTTCGCCTTGGCCTTATATTGGGGTTCCGTTAAGCTTGACCCAGCCACAGGAGTATATCTCGCCTTAGCTCAGACCATACTGTTTCGCCAGCCCCATCGATCCGACGGGAGAAGAGTTAGGGCTTGGGCCGCGTCGGACGCGGGTTTGGGGGCTGTGACAGGTTGCCGGGAGGCAGGCTGTTGCGGCTCTCTTTTGGTTTTTCGTTCAGTAGCTTGCAAACAAGAAGTCGGGGAAACAGTTGCAAGAACCCCGGGGCCTTCCGTTTCCCTGGGTCGAAGGAACAAGCCAACCTAATAATCAACCGGATGGTGCAAGGTGATCCAAATGGGATTAGCAATCCATAAGAAACAACCCCAGCCTAAATGTCCTATAATGTAGTTAATGTAGATATCCCTGAAAAACAAAGGAGAACTGAAAATGAGAAAACTCGTTCTATTTCTGCACGCATCGCTTGATGGTTTTGTAGAAGGGCCGAATGGTAAAATGGATATTGGCTGGGTTTCCTACGATGCTGATTTGGAGAAGCACGCGAAAGAAATTCTGAGTACTGCCGACACTGTCATTTGGGGAAGTGGGACTTATCAGATGATGCACAGTTATTGGCCATCCGTGCCTTCGAACCCATCAGCTTCGCAGCATGAACGGGATCATGCCGAGTGGATCGAAAAGACAGCCAAGATCGTTTTTTCCACGACGCTGGAGAAAGTCGAATGGAACAATTCCAGACTGGTGAAAGAAGATGTCGAGGAAGAGATCAAGAACCTCAAACAGCAGCCAGGCAAGGATATGGTCATCCTCGGCAGTCCTAGGTTCGCACACTACCTGATGCAGCTTGATTTAATAGATGAGTATAAAATTACGGTTTCTCCCGTCCTGATCGGCAGCGGGTTGCCGTTATTCCAAGGTCTCAAGGAGAAGATCAATCTTAAACTTATCGAAAACAAGACATTTGATTCTGGAGCTATAGGCCTCGTTTACCAGACAGTTAGATGACCTTGTCTCCTAAAGTAGATTACGCTAACCTATAACGCAGCCCCTCCACCCTCCGGGTGCTACCTTGCTTCACTCGGCCTTTTGTCGCGGGTTTGGGGGCTGTGGCAGGTTGCCGGGCTTGGCATCACGCTTACTGTCCTCACAAGAGCCGCGTAAAGACAGCAAAGGTAGCAGCCCGAAAGCCACTTCCCAGAAGGCAAAGCACTTGTATGATCTGAGGAATAAGTTGACATGGGGAATTGTTCCACGCTATTATTTGAATGAACGTTCATTCACGAGTTGAGGTGTGGCATATGTCTATTCAGAGCGAAAAGTTACAACAGAAATTCATCAACGTTTTTGAGGAATCCGTACCGGACCGCGCAGTCATGCAAATTATCTTGCATGCGATCAAGGTTTTTTCTAAGAAAGGGTTTGTAGGTACAAAAATTAAGGATATCGCCACCAGTGCTGGGTTTAGTCAAGGTTACGTCTATACCTATTTTAAATCCAAGGAGGAGATCTTCACAAAAATTGTTGAACTTGCTTCTGATGGGTCGGGGCAAGCGATTCGGATTGCGTCAGAAATGCCTGGAACCCCCCTCGAAAAATTAACTTGGTTGACGGAAGCATTTTTGTCTTCAGATAGTATAGCGATGCAGCATTGGAGATTAATCCTACTCCAGACATCCACATCTGAAGCAATACCGGAGGAAGCAAAACGGATATCTAAAGAAAAGGCAGGCAAACCTTTCGAACATTTGATTCCCATCATTATTCAAGGACAACAATCTGGTGAGATAAGAGATGAAGATCCAATGTTACTCGCTTTAACTTACTTTTCATTCATACAGGGCCTGGGTATTGCCAGATTGCAAACCAGTCATGAGTTACCCTTTCCTTCTGCAGAGGTTGTTTTACGATTTATGAGAAGGATGGATTAGTGCTGGTCGATATGGGGGGGGGAGATGACTAGGGTGAACATATTTAAAAGTGAACCTGCTAAAGAACAAGTGATTAACTCATATAATCGAATATTGGATTTGTGGGCAACTGAATATCAAGAACATGATATAGAAACGGAATATGGTATGACTCATTGTATCACTTCTGGAAATCAAGAAAACCCGCCTCTTCTTTTATTTCATGGGGTTGGAGATAATTCGGCAGTTATGTGGATGCTCAACATTAAGGAGCTATCCCAATGTTTTTATTGTATTGCCGTTGATACGCTCGGCGGGCCTGGCAAAAGTGTTCCGAACGAAACATACACAAAGCGCTCATTTAACCAAGTGGATTGGATTGATCAGATTATTGATAATTTCAATTTAAAAAGTATAAATATAGCGGGTGTATCTAATGGTGGCTACATGGCGTATAACTATACCACCGCGAGAAGCGATAGAGTTAGTAAAGTAGTATGCTTGGAAGGCGGTATGGTCACTAAACCAATCAAAACCATGATCCGGACAATTTTATTAATGTTTCCGGAAATACTGATTCCAACGCAGCATAATATGCTTAAAATACTGAAAAAGATGAGCTCGCCTAACACCGATATTTTCGATAAATACCCATTATTAGCGGAGCATTTAATTTTGTTAATGAAACATCATAATCAGCAAGCCATGTTTGTCCATACACTTGAAAAATATGACAAGCAAAAAGGTGCTGCGATCAAAGATAAGCTTTATTTTCTTATTGCGGAACATCACATAGACCATAAAAAAGACTTCGTACGTATATTAAACGACGGTGGATTTCATTATAAGGTGATTCCACATGCAGGGCATGGTATCAACCATGAACAGCCTAACTTAATCAATCGAGAGATCATCCACTTCATTAGGGAGATAGGGACCGGAGGCCATTGATGTAGTCGTTATCCTAGCCTTGAAATCTCCGAGGCCTTTCGGGGCACTGCTCCGAACCCCCACTTGTGGACGTTGGAACTATCCAAGAATATGGCCCGTGGGGGATAAGAAGCTGGAGTGATTCGGTTTGTATAGCGGTAATCCGAACGTGACGGGAGAAGAGTAAGAGCCGAGAAACCGTGCCGGACGCGGGTTTGGTAGTAGTGATGGGTTGCCGTTGGGCAGCCTGCTATCGGTCCTCTTTGGCGGTCTCGTTTAACAGCTTCCAAACAAGCACGAAAGCAGTTATTTACAATTTCTGTTTTTTGGCTATAATATAATTAGAAATCTAACTAATGGAGGGGCAAATGAGCACATGAGTACAGGAAAAGAGCATGAGGATTGGCAATGGGATAAAGGTCCGATAGGCCGGCTGATAAAGAAGACCTATATTACGCTTCGGAGAGAAGTGGAGGGGTTGTTGGCGCCGACGGGGCTAACCCATACACAGTGGAGCGCGTTGGGAATTATTCGCCAATTTCCCGGGATTATGCCGTCTCAATTGGAACCGATTCTAATGATCGAACGACCAAGCGTTACAAGCTTGATGAAGGGACTTGAGAGCAAGGGATTAATTATTCGCAAGGAGCATCCACAAGACGGGCGTTACAAAGAAATTTATCTAACGGAAACGGGCTTGAAATTGGCAGAGGAGACGCAACATTTCACTGCTGTCGTAGAAGAGCGGGTTAAAGAAGGGATGACGGCGAACGAATTCGAATCTTTAAAGGCGCTCCTTGTCAAAACGGTAGGTTTATTCGACAAGAATGCATAATTTTTTTACTCATGTAGTTAGAATTCTAACTAATTAAAGCGATACGAGGAGGAAACGAGATGAAGAAATGGATGTCTATCTGATCATATTGGCTCTGATTGCAGGAGTGCGATTCAGGCTCGTTTCACAATCGAAGACAAAGGAGGGGGCAAAATATGACTGAACAGTCCCGGAACGTTCGTTTCGAAAGTTTCGGTTGGTTAGGCTTTCATCATGTGGCCTTAGTACCCGGCAACTTCCCAACGCGGCAGGCACTGTTTTGTGAAACCTGGTGAAACGGAATCGTGGGGAATTCATTTTTTCGAATACCCGGATGCCCAAATCTTCCAAAGCACTGATGCGCTGAGACGTCTGGCGGAAAATCCGGAGTCCGCAGATTTATATCGATTCATACCAGGAGCGCTTCAACATATCGCGTTCGCTCTCGCATCAGAAGAAGATGGATTGGCCCTACGCAGGAAACTGAACGGCCACGGGGTTGCAATGACCGATATCTACGACCAGGGTAAAATACGCAATTTTATTTTTGTCGATAATAATGGACTCCAATTGGAAGCCGCGTGGATGTTTCAGAGCAAAAAAGTATAATTCCACGATACGGTGTCGGACGCTTCGACCCGGCTACTTTAATCCTCAAAGCCAAGGAAAAATGGATCAACCAGAAAGAAGTGGTTGATCTCATAATGCGATGGGGCAGGATATGCTTCCGCCCGCGAATGGTTACCCGCCTATGCTTCGTTGATAACCGCGTCCAGTGTCCGCAGCCGTGAGCGTGTTCCAAGTTCATTAATAAGTGCTATCAATCGTTGGTCAGTGTCATGTTCAATTCTCGGCTCCAGCTTTATGATAATACTAGCTTAGCCGAAAGGGAGGGATGTCCTGTTGCCGACAAGATAGGCCACACGTAAGAGATCAAACCCATCAAGGAGGAGATTAAGTTGAAGATCAACCGCAAGAGGACAGCCGGGGCGAAGCGCACGATTCTGCCCACACTGGCTCTACTCACAGCACTCAGTCCCTTGTCTCTAACGAATCTGCAGACCGCCCAAGCGGCAGAACCGCACCTGCTGTCACAGAACCGGACCGTCTACGCGTCTTCCACGGAAGGCGGCAATTCGCCGGACCAAGCCGTCGACGGCTCGACGGCATCCCGTTGGTCCAGCGCATGGGGCGCCGATCCGCAGTGGCTGTATACGGACCTCGGGGCGGTGGCGGCCATCACTCGGGTCGTCATTCACTGGGAGGGGGCTTACGCCAAAGCGTACAAGGTGCAGGTGTCGAACGATGAAGCGATCTGGACTGATGTGTACAGCACGACAACTGGAGACGGCGGCGTAGACGAGATCGCCTTGAACGCCAGCGGACGCTATGTCCGGATACTTTGCACAGAGCGAGCGATGCCGAGTTACGGCTACTCGATTCTGGAACTGGAAGTGTTCGGAACGGGAGGCGTGAACCAGCCGCCGGTGACGCTCGGGCCGAACGTGGCCCTGAACCGTCCGGTGCAGGCGTCCTCCTACGAGCAGTCGCACTACCTGCCGCCAGGCTCGACATTACCGGAGAACGCCGTGGACGGCAATCGCCAGACCCGCTGGTCCTCGAATCCGACCGATAACGAGTACTACCAGGTCGATCTTGGCAGCCAGCGGACGATCGGGCGCATCATTCTCGACTGGGAATCCGCCGCAGGCCGGGCCTTCGATCTGCAGGTATCAGCCGATGGCAACCAATGGACGACGGTGTACCGCGAGATGAAGGGCCAGGGCGGGGTGCAGAATATTCCAGTCTACGCCACAGGCCGTTACGTGCGGATGCAGGGCATCTCCAGAGCGACGAGCTTCGGGTACTCCCTTTTCGAATTCCAGGTCTACGACTATGTGAATGGAGATCCGAAGCCGGTGTACTCCATTCCGCCGCTGCCGACCAAGTCGGTCGTGACGGAAGGGTCGGGCAGCTACCTGCGTAATGACATCACGATGCCGCAGCCGAAATTCCCCCATTACAAGTCGGACAGCATCCAGAAACCGCTGCCTTCCAACGACTGGTGGCAGTCGCTATTCATCAACAAGCTGGGCAACGGCATCATTACGCTGCCGCTGAAATCGAAGTTCCAGTCCCAGGGACTAGGCATCATGACGCCGGGCAACGGGTGGATCACTCCGGACGGCAAGGCGGTCGAGACTGGTACGAACTTCGACCTGTCGCTTATGGCGTCCAATATCAACACCGCTTCGATGGCGAACCGCGTTACCTCCTACGGCGACTTCTCCGTAGACACGGTGCTCAGCGATTCAGCCACGGAAGACAAGATGAAGGTCACCTTCGTCAAGGGCTCACCGTATATCTACGCCGAGTTCAGCGACCCGAATTCGGCCGAGATCTATTCGCCTGTTATCACCCGTCTGTTCAATGACGCGAACGGGGCGGTGTTGACCGAGGACGGTGCTTCCTTGACGGCCGATCACATCGGGATCGAAGTCACGAACACGAACGGGGCTCCGACACCGACGCAGGTGAAGCGCTACTATGCGCTGAATGCCCCTGCAGGGACTGTGTTCAAACGGGTAGGGCAGAAAATCAAGATCACGATGCCGAGCGGCCAGAACTACTTATCTTTGGCAACGCTCCCATCGCCGGATAAGCTGAATTATTTCTATCAGCACGGCTATGCGTTCGTTACGGACACGAAGGCCGCATACCAATTCAACGAATCCACGTCGGCCGTCGAGACGACGTTCACGGCAACAACAACCTTGAAGCGTGCCGGGTTCCCGAACACGACGCTGATGGCCCTGCTGCCGCACCAATGGAAGATTGCTTCCACGCCGCTCACCGAACTCACGTACCCTTCGATCCGGGGGACCATGAAAGTGAGCGAAGGCAACAGTTTCAAGACAAGCGACCGGTTCCACGGCATTGTCCCGCAGTTCACGGAACCGAGCGGGAACGGTTATAACCGCCAGCAGCTGCTCGACCAGCTCGCGATCCTTGACCAGTCGACCGATACGACCGAGAAGTTGATGAAGGGGGATGCTTACTGGCAGGGCAAAACGCTGCATCCGCTGGCCATGGGCGTGCTTATCGCCGACCAGATCGGAGATGCAAGCTACAAGTCGAAGTTCCTCACCCGGCTGAAGACCGCGCTTACGGACTGGCTTACGTACACGCAGGGCGAACCGGACTACTTCCTGTATTACAATGATGACTGGGGCACGATGTACTACAAGCACAGCGAGTTCGGGGCCAACGTGGGCATCACGGACCATCACTTCACATACGGCTACTTTGTCTTCGCATCGGCCGTTCTTGCTACCTACGACAAAGACTTCGAGACCCGCTATGGCGGTATGGTTGAACATCTCATCCGCGACTATGCGAATCCATCGCGTACGGACGAGCAGTATCCGTTCTTCCGCAGCTTCGACCCTTACTCGGGCCACTCCTGGGCGGGCGGATATGCCGACCAGGACAACGGCAACAACCAGGAAGCGGCCGGCGAATCGCTGTTCGGCTGGGTTGGCCAATACATGTGGAGCATCCTGAAGGGCAATACAGCCTATCGCGACGCTGCGATCTGGGGCTTCACCACCGAGCTCAAAGCCGTAGAGCAATATTGGTTCAATTATGACAACGACAACTGGATTCCGGAATACAAGCACAAGTCGGTCGGCCAAATCTATGGCTCGTCGCAGTTCTTCGGCACGTTCTTCAACGGAAACCCGGTATTTGTCTACGGGATTCACTGGCTTCCGACATCCGAGTACCTGACAAGCTACGGGTTCGACCCGGCCAAAGCTGCCTCGCTGTACCAGGGCTTCGTGAACGACAACGGGGGAGCCGAGACGGAATGGCAGCATATCGTCTGGCCGTTCCAGGCGCTGAGCGATCCACAGGCGGTGCTCGCGAAGTGGAACCCGGCGGTGCTGCAGCAGAACGAAGCCTTCAATACGTATTACTTCATCCACTCGATGGCTACGCTCGGCCAGCGGACGAAGGATGTCTGGGCTACGGGCTGGTCGGCGGCCACCGTGTACAAGAAAGGCGCAACCTACACGGCGCAGGTATGGAACCCGACGGATGCTCCGGTGACCGTCACTTTCCGGAACGCCTCCGGTGTAACGGGCACGGCTACCGTCGCCGCCCAATCGCTCGTCTCCGTGAATCCGATGACGGACAGCGGCGGCGGCACGCAGCAGCCCTCCGCCAATGTGGCGCTGAATAAGACGGCCGTCGCTTCATCGGTGGAGGATGGCTACACGGCTGCCCAGGCGACCGACGGGGACTCCGGTACCCGCTGGGCCTCAGCATGGAGCGACGCGGAGTGGATCTACGTGGACCTCGGCGCTTCGTACGATGTGAGCCGGATCAAGCTGAACTGGGAAGGAGCTTATGCCAAGGGGTATAAGCTGCAGATCTCCGACGATCCGAACAACTGGAGCGGCAAGGATGTGTACGTCACCGAAGCGGGTGACGGTGGTGTAGACGATGTGACCGTCACGGGCAAGGGCAGATATGTCCGGATGCTGGGTACGGAGCGTGCGCTGCCATTCGGCTACTCGCTCTATGAATTTGAGGTATACGGCACGAAGTCTTAAGTATAGTCTTCATTTACCGTATTGGGCCCGGCGCCAGCAGGTTGCCGGGTCCGGTACTTTTTTTTTGCTTGCCCAGAGGCCGCACGGCTGCCTCCCCCTTAAACAAAGGGCCCGCGTTTTCGTAAATCGCAGCTGAGTAAGTTCAACTAACATGCTGTTTGCGGATAATTTGATCTCCCATTCAGGTCCCGCCCCCGGTTGTTGTAATGCTATTACAATAAATTGGAAATATTTCGATAATACCACATCTTGTTACTGCACAGTAAAAAATGTCGTTGAATAAGTAAAACATTCGTTAATTGGTGTCCTAGAATGCCCCGACTCATTAGGGTAGGATATGAATATAAGAATAGAATTGGTGGTGCTATATGAGAAACAAAGCACAATCCGAAACGCTTGAAGTCAATAGGCTTACGCCCTCAAGCGGTTTCATTCGCGAAGAGGAGAGCTTGTGGAGGCGATTTTCCAGGCAGTGGGAGTATCAATCCATGGTCTTGCCATCCATCCTCTTCATAATAGTTTTCAGTTATATTCCGATGTGGGGAGTGCTGCTTGCTTTTAAGGAGTATAACCTATTCAAAGGGTTTGTAGAAAGCAACTGGGTGGGAATGACTCACTTCCGGATGTTCTTCGAATCGCCAGAATTTTGGGGAATTATGCGCAATACGATTTGCATCAGCTTGCTGAAGCTTGCGATCGGTTTCCCAGCTCCGATTATATTGGCTCTCATGTTAAATGAAGTCGGCAATATGGCGTTCAAGCGAATTGTTCAAACTGTTACCTATATCCCGCATTTTATTTCGTGGGTAGTTGTTTCCGGTCTCGTCTTCTCTATGCTGGCCGTTGACAACGGGACGGTCAATGAAGTGCTCGTAAAGTTCTCTCTGCTGGATGAACCGGTGAACTGGATGTCAATTCCCGAATATTTTTGGGGCATTCTCGTGTCTGTTGGGGTTTGGAAAGAAATCGGATTCGGCTCCATCGTTTACTTGGCAGCTATCACCGGCATCGACCCAGCCTTGTACGAGGCATCGGCATTAGATGGCGCCGATCGATTTAAGCAGATTTTCTTGGTTACGCTGCCCGGAATTTCGCCGGTTATCTTCATCTTCCTGATTCTCGGTGTCGGCAATATTTTGAATGCAGGCTTCGAGGATATTATGATGCTGACCAAAAACTTAAACAACGGCATTCTCATGCCGGTTGCGGAAGTCATCGATACCTACGTGTATCAGATGGGGATTAATAACCAACGTTACTCTTACGCTACGGCGGCGGGTTTATTCAAATCGATCCTGAGCATCATTTTACTCTTGCTGGCTAATACCATCGCAAGACGGCTGGGTAAGGCAAGCTTGTGGTAAAGATGAGATAAGGAGAATCTGCTATGAAATTGAATGCTTCAGAAAAAGCTTTACGTACGGTCATCTATATCTTGCTCCTGCTGCTCTCGTTCGCGACTTTTTACCCGTTCTGGAATTCACTGGTGATTTCGTTCAATGTTGGAAGAGACACTTCATTGGGCGGCATCACCTTCTGGCCGAGGGTTTTCACGTTCGAGAACTACATGATCGTTTTTAAAGAGAAATATATTTTCCACGCCTACATGATCACCATCCTGCGAACGGCTCTTGGCACCGTCTTGTCCATGTTTTTCACAGCATTGTTCGCCTACGGATTGTCCAAGAGGGGACTCTTGTTCAAAAAAGGCTACATGATCATCTGTGTCGTTACGATGTACTTCAGCGGTGGGCTCATTCCCTACTTTGTCTTGATCCATACGTTGAAGCTTTACGATACTTTTACTTTTCTCATCATTCACGGAATGGTGAATGTATACAATATGATTATTTTCCGGACTTTCTTTCAGGGCTTACCGGACGGGCTGGAAGAATCAGCTCGTATCGACGGATGCTCCAACTACGGAACATTTTTCCGAATCGTGCTTCCGATCTCCGGACCGGTGATGGCAACGCTGGCTCTGTTTACCGCTGTTGGGTTGTGGAACGATTGGTTTACTCCCGCGGTGTTTATCAACAGTCAAGAGCTGATTCCGCTTCAGACGCTGCTGGTGCAGATTATTAATGCAGGCAATACGGCGACGCTAATCGCCAATTTAAACACTCATGCACAAAGCATGGTTCAGAACACCGTGACGGTCAAAGCGTTGCAAATGGCAACTATGATGGTCGCAACGCTTCCGATTTTGACCGTGTACCCGTTCCTTCAGAAGTATTTTGTTAAGGGAGCGCTGGTAGGCTCGCTCAAGGAATAGACTCCAATATGCAGCCGGACAGGCTTGCAAAAAATTTGGTGATCGGCGGGCTTCCGCTTATTACATATACTTCCAGATGACAATGAGGGGGGCACAAACAGGTGAAAATGAAAAAAGAATACAAGCTGCTCATGAGCGGTCTTCTCAGTACAGCCGTATTGCTCTCAGGCTGTAGCAAGGAGGAGGAAGCTCCAATAACAACGACTTCAAATACTCCTGCGTCGGAGAAGGGCGATGTCAGCGATATTCAGGCTAAGGTGAAGCCGGTTGAATTCAGTTTGTACGTCAACTATGACTGGTACACTTCTCCGACCTGGCTCGAGCGTCCACAGGGCAAGTGGATCACTGACAATCTAAAAGTGAAAGTTGAACCGGTGCAATCTAATGGTGCAGCGGCTCAGAAGCTGAATGCCATGATCGTCTCGGGGAATTTACCGGATGTCATCGTTCTGGATCGCGGCAAAGACTTTGAACGTCTTCAAAGCGCCGGCAAGCTCGTAGCGCTGGATCCTTATCTGGAGAAGTACCCGGAATTCGTCAAGACCATCGGCGAGGAGACGCTGAATATGCTTCGCAGCTCGGACGGCAAGCTGTATCAAATTCCGAACTGGTACATCAGTGGAAACAACGGCAACGGCAACGGCGCTTACTTGGTCGAGAAGAAAATTTACAAAGCTCTGGGATCTCCGAAGCTGGAAACCTGGGAAGATCTTGAAGCCTATCTAAAGCTGGTGAAGGAGAAGTATCCGAGCATCGTGCCGTTGGATTTCGGTGAAGTTCGCGACGGTGCTGATGTTCAAATGCTTGGAATGCTATACAGCGGGGCAGACAATGATCGCACACCTGCATTCATTTCTCCGGGCGCCGGACAAGTATTCGGCGTACCAAGCGGTAATGAGCTGATTTCCGTTTATAAAGATCCAGCTTTCAAGGATGCCGCCCTGTTCAGCAGCAAGCTGTTCCGGGAAAGCTTGACTTCAAAAGATCTGTTTGTCCAAACGCGGGATCAGGTGCTGGAGAAGCTGAAGAAGGGCAAAATAGCCGTGTTCGGTGCTTACGACTCGGTCGTCGAAGGCATCGGCCGGGAGGCCAACAACCAACTGAAGGCTGTCGATCCGGAAGATGGATACGACGTGATCTGGCCTGTGCATAAATCCAGCGTTGATAAGAACAAAGTCTTCCCGTCGGGCTACAATACGCTGGGCTGGAACGTTAACGTCATCACGACGGCAGCTAAAGATCCTGAAGCTATCTTCTCATATATGAACTGGGCTACGAGTCCGGAGGGACAACAGGTGCTGTTTTTCGGACCGCAAGGCTTGTTCTACGACAAAGTGGAGAACGGCGTTCCGATTCCGAACGAAGCCTACATCAAACGCGATCCGAAAAAATATGATGAACTGAAAATCGGTGAGTACAACTGGTATGGCAACACCTCCTACGTTGACACTGCCAAAGCAGCGCGTGAGAAACTGCTGCCGACGGAGGCACAGGATTGGACAACACTCGCACAAGCTAATGTTAGCTTCAAGACGTCCAAGAATATGACCGAATTCTCCAATCTGGATCCGGCCCCAAACTCTGAGGAAGGCATTATCTTACAGCGGCTGAAGGACCAATACAGGCAAGTCGTGCCGAAGATATTATTCGCCAAGAGTGACGAGGAAGTCAACACCCTCATCGCCCAGGCAGACCAGGAAGCAACCAGACTTGGGTATGACAAAGTTTTGAAATGGAAGACGGCGAAGTGGCAAGAAAACTTGAATAGAATTAACAATAAATAAAAGGTTTAAGTGGGGAATAGAAAGTATGGGGACATACTTTCTTTTTTCTCTACAATTGTTGAGAGAGATTACAACCGGGGATGGTTATAGAAACGTTTCATTTTTTTTATATGACTTATTAACTCGTTTGCCAGTTGATTTAGGTCGGGTTGATGACCTATTATGATGGAAGACACCTCTTCTGTTGTGGCAGTGGAAGCTTGAGACTCTCACTTTACCAAACGAAGCGGTGTTTTCTATGTAGCAAGCCATGTATCCGATCGGGGAAGCGGCGTATCCAGACCCTGGGGTGAGACGAGGTTGGGATACGACAAGCTGCTGAAGTGGAAGGAAGCCAAGTGGCGCGATAATGTGAGAAAGCTTTCAGGGAGGTGACGGGGTGTACCGCGCTGTTCTGGTGGATGACGAAATATACGATTTGGAAGGCCTCCGGGTTCTGATCCCCTGGGGGGAGCTTGGCGTTCAGGTCGTATTCTGTGCGGAGAAGCCGCTTGCAGCTCTGCAATATATAGAGAACCACAAATTCGATATTTTAGTGACCGATATTAAGATGCCGGTACTGACGGGGCTGGACTTGTCCCGCAAGGCGCTCGAGAACAACCCGAATGTGAAAATCGTGTTTATTAGCGGCTATCAGGACTTTGAATATGCAAAGCAGGCGATGCATTTGAAGGCGGACGGGTATATCCTTAAGCCTGTTGATGATAATGAGGTCATTGATGTGCTTCGTAAGGTCGTTCAGCAGCTGGAAGCTCAGAATGAGCAAAAAAGAGAGGCAACGGCCATGCTGTTGGAGTCCTATGATTTTATCAAGACCAGTTTCGTCCAGCATCTCCTTGAGGGGGGGGTCGAGCCGCAGAAGCTGCGTACATTCCTGGCGAATTACCCGCTAGAAGTACAAGAAGGTAAAGCGATCGCGGTGTTGGTTGAAATCGACGACGCCCTTTGGCGGTATGGGCATGAACAGAATGGCAGCATGCAAGGTGCAGAGGCGGAGCTTCACTCCATTGGAGCGATGATCGAAGCCGGGGGACTGGGACAGTGGTGCAAGTATACGGATTCACAGCTGGGATTTCTGTATACAGCGGACCCGGAGCGAGTAGAGGCGGAGCTTGAAGGGCTGTGCGAGGAGATCAGGAACACACATGCTTTTACCGTGACGGTGAGCTATGGGGAGCCTGCCGATTTTCCGGAAGGCATCCCACATTCTTTTCGACAAGTGAAGGAGCGAATGGGCTACAAGATGTTCTTCGGTAAAAATCGGCTGATTCATCCAAGTATGAGCAAGCTAAAGATGGCCGAGGACGTAAAGGATATTCAAACGATATTGGATGCTACCTTTAAGGCGATGACCAATTACGGGCTGGTGGCGATCTGCGATTGTGTAGACGCTTTGTTCGAGACGGTTTCTGCTTTTAAGAAGCCGGTTGAGGTGCATAGTTTTTCTATTCATATCGCATCTAGGCTAGAGGCTTATCTGAATCAGTTGAATGAATCGTTCGCCAGTCTATTGGGCTGGAAAATGGAGCATTTGGATCTTATTCGAAGTTTCGAGACGATAGAGGACATCAAGTCTTGGTTCCGCAAAACCTTGTTCGAGATCGCCGAGAGGCTCTTCATGCGCCGCAACGGAAAGAACCGCCGGTTAATCGAACAAATCGAAAATTATGTCAAGGAGCACGTGTCTGAAGACATCACGCTGAAGGAAGTGGCCAACCGCTTCTCCTATTCCCCTAATCATCTGGGCTACTTGTTCCGCGAGAATAGCGGAGAGTCGTTTAACGATTACGTTGTTAAGATCCGTATGCAAATGGCTATGAACATGCTGAAGAACCCCCAGTATAAAATCTATGAGGTCTCCGAACAGGTAGGATATAAATCGCTGGCCTATTTCAGCAGGATGTTCCGCGAACATGTGGGCATGTCGCCTGGTGAATTCAGGAGACAGGGATGAAGCGGAAGTTGGCAAAAATGATGCGTATAAGAAACGTGTGGAGGCATCGACGTAGCGGGGAATGGTTCTTACCGCTCCGCTATAAAATATTAATCTCCTATATGTTTCTAGTTTTGGTTCCTGTTATTCTGATCGGCAGCTACGCATACAAGTCCTCGCAACAAGCCATCAGCGAAAATACAAGGGCCAACCTGGAGATAGCCGTACGGCAGCTCGGCAGCAACGTGAACTACAGAGTCGACGATCTGATGAGGGTAGCTGAGGTTTTATTCGCCGACCAGACGTTGTCCGGTTATTTGTCCGGCTATTTTATGGATTATGAGAAGTATGCGGTGACGACTCAGTATATTTTGCCCCGGCTTGAATCTGCAGTTAATATGCCGAATATGAATATGCAAATTTCCATGTATCTAGATAACAGCCGGATCAGCGAGTTTTATTACAATTATAGCTTGACGGAAACAAAAAAAACGACTGCTGCGGGAAGGCAGTATTCCATTTTCCACACGGATCGAATACGTGGAGAGGAGTGGTACCGTTCCCTTCAACTAAATGTGGACACCAAGCTCTGGAAGCAGGTTGGCGATGATGAGGCTCAATACCAAATCTCATACTTGCGTCCGTTAATTAATTACGACACACTGGATACAATAGGGTTCATCAAGATCACGGTCAAGCTTACAGATATTTTTAGTGATATGGATCTTACCAAGCTTGGGAAGGACAGCAGGCTGCTTGTTACGGACAGCGGGAACCGGTTGCTGTACACTGGCTCAAGGATTATGGAGCAGTCAGACGCCACCTTGTCGATGGAGAATGGCGAGCAATATTTACAGATTCGGCAACCGATCCCCTCCATGCCGGCGAGCATCGAAGCCTGGATTCCATATGCATCGTTTCAGGATAATGCGAGGCAAGTCCGAAATTTGACGATTCTGGTCTGTGTCTTGAGCTTAGTTGTTCTGACGATCATAAGCGTCATTATGTCACGATATTTGCTTCGTCGTTTTTACAAGCTGATCGATTCGCTGCGCGCGTTTCAGGAAGGAAATTTCCATAAGCGGATGCCGTCATTAGGCAAAGATGAATTTGGTCGGATCGGAATGGCGTTCAACGAAATGGCCGCGACAATCGAGAAGCTGATTGATGAGGTGTATGTGGGAAAGTTGGAGAAGAAGGAGGTGGAGCTTCAGGTTCTGCATGCGCAGATGAATCCGCATTTTCTGTATAACACGTTTTCATCCATTAGCAGGATGGCTAAGCTGGGTGAAATAAATAAGCTCGATGAGATGATTCGTAGTCTGGCGATGTTTTACCGTCTGAGCCTGAATAAAGGGGAAATGCTGATTCCGATAGGAAAAGAACTGCAGATCATTCAGTCTTATCTTGACATTCAACGAATCAAATTCGCGGACAGAATTATAGCTAATTTCGAGGTCGATGAAACGCTGTCGGAGTACACCACAATCAAATTCATCCTGCAGCCGTTCGTGGAAAATGTGTTGGAGCATGCCTGGTACGATGATCGAATCGTCATTACTGTTCGGGTCTACTCCGAAGGGGATGTGATCTGGATGGAGGTGGAGGATAACGGCCTGGGTATGAGGCAGGAGATGATCGATTCCGTGTTGGACCCGTCCGGGCAGGGACTCGGCTACGGCATTTGGAATGTGGATGCGCGGATTAAGCTTCATTTTGGTAAGCAATACGGCGTCAGCATAATCAGTGATTTGGGCGAGGGAACACTTGTCAGGATCAGTTTTCCACCGGAAACAGTCTGAATGTTGCAATGCCAAAGCGGGCGCTCATTAGTTGAGTCATGAGTCTGACAAGCTGCGCTGAACATTGTAAAACGGCTGTACCTATGAAAGAATGGGGCGGCCGGTTGGTTATCTCCTTCCGATGTGATGATGATTAGTGCTTAAAACAAAAGGGAGTAGGGGTCACGGATATTCTGGATCGCGGCAGAGTAGATGGCCGTCTTCCCGTACGAGACTGCCGGCACTGCCGGCAGCCTCGCTCGGTACTAGCGGAAGGGCAGCGAGCTACAGATGAGAACCGCCGCTGGCATCGAGCAATTGACCGGTTACCCAGCGGCTGTCCGATGAGGCGAGGAAGGCGGCAATATCCGCAACATCTTCAGGCTCCCCCCATCTCTTGAAGGTTGAGAGGCCAGCGGCATAATCCCGTCCAGCGGGATCTTGCAGCGTTCCCGCATTCATCTCTGTATTAATAATGCCGGGCGAGATGGCGTTTACCGTAATCTGACGGCTCCCAAGCTGCTGTGCCAACGTGCGCGTCAGGGTATCGACTGCCCCCTTGGACAGGCTGTAGGTGAAAACGCTGGGAGAGGCCGCGCGAGTAACTAACGATGAGATATTAATAAGACGGCCTCCGTCTTTCAGGCGCGGCAAGGCTTGCTGGGTCACGAAAAGCAGTGCTTTGACATTGATGTTCATGACTTCGTCAAAAGACGCTTCCGTCGTCTCTTCCAGGGTCATCATTTGGCCGATTCCAGCATTATTCACAAGAATATCAAACCTATTATCCCCGGTACGTTCCTGAAGGGCCTCGTCCAATAGCGCAAATAACTCATGAGTGCCGTTTACGGTACTTAGGTCAGCGCCGAGCGTGAAGGCAGCGCCTCCGTGTTGCTCGATAGTACGAACCACTCCTTCTGCTTCCTGCTGTCTTCTTCCGTAGTGGACCGCAACGACGGCGCCCTCCTGCGCCAGACGCAGCGCAATACCGCGGCCAATCCCCCGGCTTGCTCCGGTAACTAAAGCAATCTTACCGTTCAATTTTCCCATACCTTCATCTCCTTGTTTGGAATTCATGCTTAGTTATATCACAAGGGGATTTTTGAAATGTTGCTCTCTCATTCGGCATCTCCATTCCCCTTCATCTCGTCGGGCCGCCTTAGCTATCGTTTCCTGACCAGCATATTAACGCCCTTCTTTCCCACCACGCCGCCAAGGCTAGACCGCTGTGCTTCTCAAGCCTGACGCGAACATGTAGAATAAGATTAGTTAGTTTCATATTTCCGCAGCAATCGACTGCCGATGATAGGAGTAGTCTGTTATGTATCCGACATTGGAAGCATGTGTAAACGATCTGGAACGGCATGGACATCTCGTCCGGGTCCGGGAAGAGGTAGACCCCGAACTGGAAATGGCCGCGATTCACTTGCGGGTGTTCGAGGCGGGAGGTCCGGCACTCTTATTCGAGAATCTGAAAGGCTCGCGATACCGGGCGGTTTCCAACCTGTTCGGGACTCTCGAACGAAGCAAGTTTATATTCCGCCAGACGTGGGAATCGACGCAGAACGTCATCGCCCTCCGTAATGATCCGATGAAGGCGTTGAAGCAGCCGTTCCGTCATGCTCACGTGGCGACGGCGGCGGCGAAGGCGCTGCCGCTTCGGCAGAAGGGCGGTCTGTCCGGCTTCCAGGAAGTAGCGATAACCGACCTTCCATTGATCAAGCACTGGCCGATGGACGGGGGCGCTTTCGTTACGCTGCCGCAAGTGTATACTGAGGACCCGGACAAGCCAGGCATGATGAACGCGAACTTGGGGATGTACCGGGTGCAGCTAACCGGCAATGACTATGCGACGAACAAGGAAATTGGCATGCACTATCAAATTCACCGGGGCATCGGCATTCACCAGCATAAGGCGAGCCGCAAGGGCGAACCGCTGAAAGTGAGCATCTTCATCGGCGGTCCGCCGGCGCATACGCTGTCGGCTATTATGCCGCTGCCGGAGGGCTTGAGTGAACTCACATTCGCCGGCCTGCTGGCGGGCCGCCGTTTCCGGTACAGTTATGTGGACGGATACGCCATCAGCCACGACACCGACTTTGTCATAACAGGCGAGATTTATCCCGGGGAGACGAAGCCGGAGGGGCCGTTCGGCGACCATCTCGGCTACTACAGCCTGGTCCATCCGTTTCCGCTGATGCGCGTCCGGAAGGTGTACGCTAAGCAGAACGCGATCTGGCCGTTCACCGTCGTCGGCCGGCCGCCGCAGGAGGACACGGCTTTCGGTGCGCTTATTCACGAATTAACCGGCGATGCTGTAAAGCAAGAGGTGCCGGGCGTGAAGGAGGTTCATGCCGTCGATGCCGCGGGCGTCCATCCCCTGCTGTTCGCGATCGGCACTGAGCGATACACCCCATATACCAAGGTGAAGCAGCCGGCCGAGCTGCTTACGATCGCGAACCGGATTCTGGGGACGGGCCAGCTCAGTCTTGCCAAGTATTTGTTCATCGCCGCTGAGGAAGGACAGCCGCTCAGTACGCATCGGGAAGCGGAATTCCTCTCGTACGTGCTGGAGCGGATCGACCTCAGGCGCGATCTTCATTTCCAGACGAACACGACCATCGATACGCTCGATTATTCCGGAACCGGGCTCAACGAAGGGAGCAAAGTCATATTTGCGGCCTGCGGCGACAAGAAGCGCGAGCTCCGCACCGACGTGCCCGAGCAGCTTCAGGGGCTGCGGGATTACGGCAATCCGGTGCTCGTCATGCCGGGCGTCGTCGCGCTGGAGGGCCCGGCATTCGTAAGCTACGCGGATGCCGAGCGGCAGCTGCGCGAGCTGACGGACGCGATCGGCGCGCGCGGGGCGATGCCGGGCTGCCCGCTGATCGTGCTTTGCGACGACAGCTCGTTCATGGGCGCGTCGCTGGCCAACTTCCTGTGGACGGCCTTTACCCGGAGCAATCCATCCCATGATATATACGGAGTGAACGCCGGGTTCGAGTTCAAGCATTGGGGCTGCGACAACGTCGTCATCGACGCTCGGACGAAGCCGCATCACGCCCCTCCGCTGGTCCCCGACGCTGGGGTCGAGAAGCGGATCGACCGGCTGTTTGCCGCCGGCGGCAACTTGAGTGGCGTTTTGTAACGAGAGCGCCCCGGGATAAACAAGGAGCATCTGCCGCCGGCAGACTGCTCCTTGTTTCATTTGGGGTGGAACGATATGCTGCGAATCGATCCGTCAGGACCTTAGTTGAGCTTGGCGATCCAAAAGAAGGAAAGGGCCTTCTTTTACAGAATTAAGAGTCATGGACTGGAAAGCGATTTTATTCAAATACAGTATTCGGATCGCCGGGAATCATTGGGATGCGGAGGATTTGACGCAGGATGCATGGCTTAAGCTGATTGAGGCACTGCGCAAACAGCCTAATCGGCCAGTGTCCAACGCCTTTCTGTATCGGATTGTCAAAAACGCCTGGATAGACCTCCAGAGAAAGGGTCAAGTTCGAACCGTGCCCCTGGCTGAGAGTCATGAGGGAAGCTCTCCGGATCCTTCGCTGTCCAGCTGGGAGCTGTTGGAGGTGCTGGCCGAGCTGCTGCCGCCTAAGATGGCCGTAATTTTACTGTTCATGGATGTGTTTGATTATACGGCCAAAGAAACCGCTGAATTCCTTGGGATGAAGGATGCCGCTGTACAAGTGACTCTTGGCAGAGCCCGAAGGAGGCTCAAGGAATTGGCCGCATCATCGGGGGCCAAGCGGCCGAATCCGGCTCATACGGCTGACTCCATCCGTTTGGATGCGTTAGTGGGCGCTTTTCGCAGGCGCGATCCGGACGATATGTACAAGGCCTTCATAGGGTTGACCCGACAAGGCATTCAACTTACCCGGCTTCGGAAGGTCGGGGGGAGCTTGCACTTTACATTCAGAGACCCGGACGGCAACGTATTTCAAGTCATATCCAACTTATCTTAAATATGTTGTTTGGTTTTTTATCTTTTACTCGTTTATTCACATGTAAGGATCATAACTAACGAGAAGGGTGATGTAGATGTCGGAAGATTCAAGAACGCTGCCTGGCAATTCTTTGAAATGTATTTGTTCGGTGTATGTGCCGGTAAAGAATGTGTTGCGATCGGCAGAATGGTGGCAACGGAATTTTGGACTGGAGTACGCGGTGCCCTACAATCCAGCGGAGTTCCAAATCATTCTCAAGCTCTCCGATGGACAATGGCTGCATCTGGTGGAAACCGGGGAGAAGATCGATAGCCAGTTTCCGGATAAGGCAGGTTTCCCCATGTTCAGGTTCACGTTCGAGGTAAGGGAAATCGAAGTTTTATACAATCGTCTGCAGGTGAGTGACGTGCAAGTAGCGGATCTCGAGGATCGCGGCAGCTGCGGGATCAACTTTGTCTTCTATGACCTAGATGGCAATAAGTTCGACGTTAATGAAGCCGTCAACGCGCACCGAACGCCGGAGGAAGTAGAGAGGTTAAAGGCTCAATTATTTCAGTATGCTCAATAAATGGAAGCGTCCTGCTATAGTCCTCAAGCGGGCAAGCGATAGCAGGGTCTCCTTCGATGGATTGACAGTTGGCGAGGACGCACTTATAATACGCATAACACATAGTGGAAAAGTATGAATTTAATTGTGGATCATCCGGGAACGCAAATTTATTCATCAAGGGAGAGAGTAACATGGCTGCTGTCCAAACCTTCAAAGCAACTGCGCACTTGCAAGATGGGGTTCAAGTGAAAACAACCTCCAGACATTTCGAATTGACGATCGACGAGCCCAAGAGTCTGGGCGGAACGGATACCGGCATGAACCCGGTCGAAGCTCTGCTGGCCTCGCTAGGCGCATGCCAGTCTATCGTTGCCAGAGTTTATGCGCCCAAGTTTGGCGTGAAGCTCGAGGCTTTTAGCGTAGATGTGGAGGGCGATATCGACCTTGATGGATTTTTTAACAAATCGGACGTCCGTCCGGGTTACTCCGACATCCGTTATACGTTCAAGATCAAAACCGATTCGCCGAAAGAAAAGGTGGAGGAATTCGTACGATTCCTGGAGAGCAAATGCCCGGTTGGAGATACGATCGCGAACCCGGTTAATCTCAAGCTGGAAAGCATTATCCTGGAATAATCGATAACCCTCGGGGTTAATGATCGGCCGGATGCAGGTGAGAGGGTTGTGACAGGCTGCCGGGAGGCAGGCTGTTGCAGCTCTTTTTGGTTTTTCCATCAACAGCCCGCGGGCAGGAACGGAAAGAATATCATTGCGGAAAAAGCGCAAGCCATAAGAAATCACTTCAAAGATGATTGGTTATTATAGGGAGGAAGCCTCATACAAAGGAAGGGGTAATCCGAATGTCGAACTTGAATCACGCGCCGGTTGTCAAGGCGGAGATGCTGATTAGAAGACCGGTGGAAGAAGTTTTCGAAGCTTTTATCGATCCGGACATCACGACAAAGTTCTGGTTTACGAAGAGCAGCGGGAGATTGGAAGAAGGTAAGACAGTCCGGTGGGATTGGGAGATGTATGGGGTAGGGGATGACATTTTCGTGCAAAGCATCGTGGCCGATCGGCTGATTCGGATCGAATCGTCGGATGGCACCCAGGTCGAGTGGAGCTTTGCTTCGCGGGGGCCGCGTGAAACGTTTGTCACCATTGCGAATTGGGGATTTACGGGCGAGCGGGAGGATATCGTCAATCAAGCTATAGACTCCATGGGTGGGTATACGATGGTGCTGTGCGGGCTTAAGGCGCTTCTTGAGCATCATATTGTCCTGAATCTGGTAGCGGACAAGGCCCCGGATGCTCACGTTAATCGCTAAGAGCTTCCCTCATTAGGAAATTCACCAGTTTTTGGGTATAAAACGTATGCTTTGTTGAAGGAAAGCATCATTCGCCGCAAATTCGACCCGAATCAAAAGCTGTCCATCCCGGAATTATCGGATCAAATGGGTGTTAGCCGTACTCCTGTTCGGGATGCGTTGAACCGGCTTGAGATGGAGGGCTTGGTGAAGACGGTATCCAAGGTCGGTACCTTTGTCGTGGCTATTACGGCTGAGGACGTGCTGAATATCATGGATACCCGCCTTATGCTGGAGCTTTGGGTCGTCGATAAGCTGGAGGGCGTCAGGAAGGATGTTCTGGACACAGGCTGGCCAGGATGGAAGACATCCTGGAATCGTCGGCGCAGGAGGTGCAGGCGCATCGGGTGGACGCGTATCTGAAGGCCGATTACAACCTGCAGTTCCACCTGGAATTCATGGAGCTGGGTCAGAATAGAAACAACACGGACGTGTATATGAGGACGATGAACTACCGGTACATCACGATGAAGTCGACCATCGTATCGGAAGAGACGGTAGCGGCGGCGCAAGCGCAGCACCGGCAGATCGTCGACGCTCTGAAGGGGGGCCGGACCAGCGAGATGAAGCGTGTGATCCGGCTTCATCTGGAGGATTCCAAGGAACGTTTATTGAAGACGATCTATGACAATGGAGGCAGTATTTAATCTTACGGTTGGAACTGTTGCAAGAATGAAGACGAAGCGTCGCTGCTAGCGGCGCTTTTCTTTTTGTAACTGGTTCGATATACTTTGTGTATCAAATTGCAACGAGGGGTTGTTGACTTATGATCCAGGCACTTCTGATTGCGCCTTACAAAGGCTTGCTGGAGCTGACGAGCCATCTGAAGCCGGAGCTTCACGACTTCCAGGTGACGATGGTGCAGGCGGACCTGTCGGAGGTGCTGCCTATGCTCGGGAAGATCGAATCCGGGGGCTATGACGTGATTATCAGCCGCGGGGGAACGGCTCGTCTGCTGCGCCGCCATACACAGGTCCCCGTCGTCGAGATTCCGATATCCGGCTACGATATTATCCGCATCCTTACGCTGCTCAAGGACTGCGGAGTACGGGTGGAGATGATCGGCTTCCGCTCCGTTATCGAGGGCTTCATGGCTGTATCCGGCATTTTGAGCATCGATATCCACTATACCGTCATATCGGATGAATCCGAGGTGGACCGTGCGCTCGCCGAAGCCCAAGCGGCCGGAACCGGCATCGTGGTGGGCGATGCGGTCACCCTTCGCAAGGCCCGGGAGCATGGGCTGGAGGGCATGCTGATCACCTCGGGCCGGGAGTCGCTGCTGGATGCGTTCGCCCAAGCGCGGCAGGTCCGTGCGATTGCGCAGCGCTTCCGCCGGACTTGCGCGATGTACGAGGAGCTGCTGGATACGGTCGAGGAAGGCTTCGCCGTCCTAGACGGGCAGGCGCGTCTCCACTATGCCAATGCTTCCTTCCGCAGGCTCTATGGATTGGAGGGGCAGGACCTTGACCCGGACGCCTGGACTTCCCGGCACCCGTGGATGACTGAGGTGGCCAAATGCCTGAGCCAAGGGATTATCTTCGATGAAGCTATGCCGATCCGGGACGTATCGCCGCCCCGGGCCCTGTATGCGGGACCGCTTGCTGCGGAGGGCGGCCAAGACCTGTATTTCCTGCGGACGGGAGTCCGCGGAGGGAGGCGCGAGGAGGCCAGCGTGCGAATGACGGCGGTATCCGGGATGTTCCCGTCCCCGTGGCTTCCTGCGCATGCGGCCTTCGGAGACGCGCAGCCGGCGAACGTTCTTGGCGCGCGGGAGCGGCTTGCGCTATGCGGCGAGCCCGGCACCGGCAAGCGGCTGTGGACGGAGGCGGCTTGTCAGGCCGATGGACGGACCGGACTGCTGCTGGAGCTTCGTCTCCAGAAGCCCGGAGAGCAGTCGCTCAAGCGGTTGCGGCAGATGGCGCTGTTGGCGGATGAGAGCACGACGCTGCTCCTAAGCGGGCTTGCTGGACTGGAGGCTGCACATCAGAGGACGATAGCCGCCATGCTCGGCGAGACGTCCGCCGCTTGCGTACTGGCATTCGAACAGGAGCCGTCGCTGCTGGCGGAGGAGGGCCGTCTGGAGCCTGTCCTGTATGAGCTGTTCGGGGAACGCGTCATTCGGCTGCAGCCCCTTCGCGAGCGGAGGGAGGAGCTGGAGGGGCTGATCCGCATGCTGATCACGAAGGCCAATGAGGCGACAGGCCGGCAGATCGTCGGCATGCAGCCGGAGGTGCACGAAGCGCTGAAGGGGTACTCGTGGCCGCGGAATCTGCTGGAGCTGGCGGAGACGGTCGAAGCTTTCGTCACCCAGGCAGAAGGGGATTATATCGATGGAAAGGCGCTTGCTCAGCTCGGATTGGAAGGACGGGCGGGCAGGGGGAGCGAATACGGGGAAAAGCAGCCCGGGACCGGTCACGTGAATCTGAACCAGACGCTCAAGGACATCGAACGAGATGTGATTATGGCCGTGCTGGAGGAAGAGCAGATGAATCAGTCCAAGGCGGCGAAGCGTCTGGGCATCAACCGGGCTACCTTGTGGCGGAAGCTCAAACAAAATGACCTATAGCGTGAATATATATGTTGCAATATTAAGCTATTTATCAATAACTTGAAATTTGTGTTGCAAATTTATACTTGGTGTATTACGGTTAGGGCAGATGATCTCTAACATAAGAGCCAAGGTGGGAGTTGGAATTGGAACTAGCCATTATAGCGGATGATTTGACCGGTGCGAATGATACCGGCGTTCAACTCGCCAGATATGGCTGGAAGACCTCTGTGCTGATGGAAGGAAGCGGCATCTCCTCCTCGGAGAGCGAACGGCTCGATGCGATCGTGATCGATACGGACAGCCGCGCTTCCTCGCCGGAGGAGGCCTACGCGAAGGTTGAACAGGCCGCCCGTCTGGCGGTCAGGCTCGGCTGCAAAACCTTGTACAAGAAGCTGGATTCCACGCTTCGGGGCAATATCGGGGCTGAGCTGGATGCCGTCTATGAGGTAGCCCAGCCGGACTTTCTGCTGATCGCGCCTGCATATCCGGATAACGGGCGTACCGTTATCGATGGGGTGCTGTATGTGAACGGGGTGCCGGTGCATGAGACGGAGGTCGGTCGAGATCCCAAGACGCCCGTGACAGAATCGCGAATCCGGGAACTGATCGCCAGCCAATCCGATCAGCCTGCCGGCTCAGTCAGCCATCAGGATCTGGACCGGGGGGCTTCGCATCTGCAGAAGCTGATGGAGCGCTGCTATAGCAGCGGGATTCGTTATCTGGTCTTCGATGCGAGAACCGGGGATGACCTGAAGCTTATCGCAGAAGCAGCTGCCGGCTCAGGCTACTCCGTAGCCTGGGCGGGCTCGGCCGGGATGGCTCAGTGTCTGGCCCGTTCCAAGCAAGCGGTTCCCCGCAGCAGGCGAGTGCCGGGGGGATCGGGTCTGCACAAGGCTCCGGTGCTGCTCGTCGTAGGCAGCGTCAGCCAGGCGTCGCGCAGGCAGCTCGAAGCGGTGCTGACCCGGCAAGCGGCCGCCGGTGTCGAGCTTCAGGCGACAGTCGCGGTAAGCGGCGGCGGAGCGAAGGCTGCGGAGCTGGACCGGGCTTGCCGGGAAGCGGAAGCGCGGCTGAGCGCAGGAGATCATGTCGTGCTGTACAGCTCGGGAGAAGCGGCCGATATCGCGGCTGCGAACGAAGCGGGACGCCTCATCGGTCTGGACGCCCGAGAAGTCAGCCAGGCCATCGCCGAGGCGCTGGGCGAGGCGGCGACCCGGCTGCTGGAGCGCTGTAGCGTGCAAGGGCTTGTCCTGACCGGCGGGGATACGGCCCGGCAAGTATCCCTTCAGTGGGGAGCAGCGCGCTTCGAGCTGCTGGACGAGGTGGAGAGCGGCGTGCCGCTCGGCATATTGGCGGGAGCGGGCTCGGCAATCTATGCCGTAACGAAGGCGGGCGCCTTCGGTTCGGACGAGGCGCTGGTGAAGGCGATTAACCGGATAGGAGAGGAGGGGCGAAGTTGAAGCCGATCATAGGCATAACGATGGGGGACGGCTCAGGCGTCGGACCGGAGATTATCGTGAAGGCGCTTGGCCATGACGAGGTATGGGAGAGATGCCGACCCTTGATTATCGGGGATGCGGGCATTATACGCAGGGCCGCACGCGTGGTCGGCAGCACTTTGGAAGTGAAAGCGCTTGATTCCGTGAAGGAAGCGGGATTCCGCAGGGATGTCCTGGAGGTGCTGGATCTGAAGCTGCTGCCGGACGATCTGCCCTTCGGGCAGGTTCAGGCGGTGTCGGGTCATGCGGCCTTCCGTTATATCGAAAGGGCGGTAGAGCTTGCGGCATCCGGCGAGATTGACGCCATCTGCACGGCGCCCTTGAACAAGGAAGCGCTGCATAAGGGAGGCCATCCTTACCCGGGCCATACGGAGATTTTGGCCGCTTTGACGGGAACCGAGGACTACTCCATGATGCTGCATACGCCGAAGCTGAAGGTTATTCATCTGACGACGCATGTCGGCTTGCTGGACGCTATCCGAATGATCGATCCCGAGCGCACGTACCGGGTGATACGCTTGGCGCACGAGACGCTGACCCGGGCTGGCATGAGCTCCCCGCGCATCGCGGTATGCGGGATTAATCCCCATGCCGGAGAGAACGGCTTGTTCGGCAACGGGGAGGAAGAAGAGAAGCTGGCCCCGGGGATCCGGCGGGCGGCGGATGAGGGAATATCCGTTACGGGGCCTTATCCGGCGGACACGTTATTTTACCGCGCCGCACGGGGGGATTTCGATATGGTGGTAGCCTGCTATCACGATCAGGGGCACGCCCCGGTGAAGGTGCTGGGCATCGAGTCGGGCGTGAACATCACCGTAGGGCTGAAGGGCGGTATCATCCGAACGTCGGTGGATCATGGGACCGCCTTCGATATCGCCGGACGGAATCTCGCGGATGAGAGCAGCCTGCTGTACGCCATCCGGGTGGCTTCGGAGCTCGCTCCGAAGCCGGAGGAACAGTCATGAAGAAGGACAAAGCCCTTGTTTCCTTACACCTGCGACGTTTGACAGCCTGGCTGCTGCACTGACAAGGCAGCACCCGACAGAATGGTCAGAGCCGGACACAGCCCCGGACATCTGAACTGGAGGAATGTTGGAGTATGGCTGCCTATCAATTCCGCACGGCGGGGCGCGTAATCGCCGGGGTTCACGTAGCCGAACAGGCGGTTGATCATATCCGGGAGCTCGGGACATTCCGCTCGGTGCTTGTCGTCTCCCAGCCGTCGATCCAGCGCTCGGGCTATCTCGATACGCTCGCCGCCATGCTGGTCCAAAGCGGCCTGTCCTGCCGCATATACGCGGATGTTCAGCCGGAGCCGACGGAGGAGCAGCTGACGGGGATGCATCAACAGGTCGTGCAGGGCGGCTCCTTTGATCTCATCATCGGGGTAGGCGGAGGCAGTGTGCTGGACGCGGTCAAGCTGCTCGCTGTGATGGAGACGAATACGATGAGCATCCGCGAGATGCTCGGGACGGGCTTGATCGCCCGTGCCGGGCTGCCTACGGTGATGATTCCGACGACCTCCGGCACCGGCTCGGAGGTTACGCCCAACGCTATCGTTACGCTCCCCGAGGAGGAGCTGAAGGTAGCGGCGGTCAGCCCGTATCTGTATCCGCAGCTTGTGCTGCTGGACCCGGTGCTGACGCTGACCTTGCCGCCCGCGATTACAGCGGCGACGGGCATGGACGCCTTCACGCACGCGCTGGAATCATACATCTCGCAGAAGGCCAATCCGATCAGCGATATGTTCGCCCTGGAGTCGATCCGCCTGATCGCTTCCAGCTTATCGGAGGCTTACCACGACGGCGGCTCGCTGCAGGCCAGAGAACGGATGCTGGTCGGCTCGATGTACGGCGGGATGGCGTTGTCCAGCTCCGGGACGGCGGCCGTCCATGCACTGGCCTATCCGCTGGGAGGCAAGTTCAAGATTGCTCACGGCGTGGCTAACGCGATGCTGCTGACTCATGTGATGGCATACAACCTGGATGCGATCACAGGCCGCTTGGCCGAGGTAGCTGCGGCGATGAAGCTGCCCTCAGCGGAGGAAGGCTCGGACTCGCAGGCGGCGGAAGGGGTAATCGCCCGCATCGCCGAGTGGACGCGTGAGCTGCGCATTCCGCAGAACCTGCGTGACTACGGGGTAGGGGAAGCCGACCTCGAACCGCTGACGGCAGCGGCTTCACAGGTGAAGCGGCTGCTGGACAACAATCCGAAGCCTCTGGATCTGGACGATATTCGCCGTATTTATAGACAACTGATGGGATAGGAGGAGACGATTCGATTGTAAGAACAGCTGTAACTCCTGAAGAGATGAAGGAACTGGAGCAGGTGCGATTGCGACGATCAGCAATTCAGCTCCTGACGCTCATTCACCAACCACGGTGTCTCCGGGCTGGTGACGAGGTGCTCAGTCCTCGGGTCATAGACAATAGCTTATCCGTGCGGATGATTCGGCTGGAGAACGGCTGCATAACGAGAGAACCGCCAGGTCAGGGACTGACCTGGCGGTTCTCTCGTTATGGCTTGCCCTCATCGGGCGACGAGGCGGCTGGTTTACCGCCGCATGGCTAAGGCAAGCTGCTCTTAGTCCTCATACTCCACGTTATGATACACCTGCTGAACGTCCTCAAGGTCCTCCAGCGTATCGATGATCTTCTCGAAGGGAGCTTGAGCTTCCTCGGGAAGGGTGACGTAGTTCTGGGCCAGCATGGTCAGCTCGGCCACGGTAAACTCCGTGATGCCTGCCTGACGGAGCGCCTCCTGCACCGCATGAAACTGATCGGGCTCGGCATAAACCAGAATATTGTCTTCCTCTTCCTCGATGTCCCGGACATCGACATCCGCTTCGAGCAGGATCTCCATCACTTCATCCAGCGACTTGCCGGCAACGCCGATGACTGCCGTAGCGTCGAACATGTAGGCGACCGAGCCGTTGACGCCCATATTGCCGTTGTTCTTGCTGAAGGCTGCGCGCACGGCGGAAGCGGTGCGGTTCACGTTATTGGTCAACGCATCCACGATGATCATCGAGCCGTTCGGGCCGAAGCCCTCGTACCGCAGCTCCTCGTAAATCTCATCGGAGCTGCCCTTGGCCTTGTCGATGGCGCGATCGATAATCGCCTTGGGTACGTTGTACGTCTTCGCCCGCTCCAGCACGACCCGCAAAGCGCGGTTGGACTCGGGGTCCGGCTCGCCCTTGCGGGCAGCTACATAAATCTCAAGCCCGAACTTGGCATAGATTCGGCTTGTATTGGCATCCTTGGATGCCTTCTTTTCTTTGATGTTATTCCATTTACGACCCATCTCGAACCTGCTTTCCTAAAGAATGTTCTCTTCCCTATTATAACCGATTTTCCGGCAGGATGGACAGCCTTCCCGCGAGTCGGCCCAAACCGCTCCCCGCCAATCGCCCAGCCGCCGGAGAGAATATGAAGACAATCTAACCCTTCTTCCATCGATCTCTTTAGTCAGCCGCGGTTAATTGTTCAAATGCCCAGTTGGCTGATTTCTCCCCATTCGCTACACAGTCCGGTATGCCGACGCCATAGTACGAGCAGCCTGCGAGAATGACGCCCGGGAAGCTTTGCTCAAGCTTACGCTCCAGAGACTGCACGATCTCGTGATGCTTAATATGATAGTTGGGCATCGTTTCATGCCATTTCGTCACATCGTAGGTGACGGGCGTGGCAGAGAGTCCAAGGCTAAAGGCAATATCGTCCAAAGCGACCTTGA
Organism: Paenibacillus puerhi; assembly: GCF_009846885.1. Lineage (GTDB taxonomy): Bacteria > Bacillota > Bacilli > Paenibacillales > NBRC-103111 > Paenibacillus_G > Paenibacillus_G puerhi. The sequence goes on along the minus strand of NZ_WUWM01000004.1, from coordinate 56,938 downwards.
GCAATCCCTCTTCGCTGAGCTTCAGCAGATCCGGGTAGTTTGGATTCGAGCTTTTATAGAAGAGACGCACCAGCAAATTACGCTGCTTGGAAGTATGCTCCCATTTTCTGCTCGTCCATGTACAGGCGTCGCACTTCAGCTCGCGGTTATCTGCGGATATGAAGCCTGTCCCGTTCTCGGGCAGCAGGTGGTCCGGCACATCAAAGCCTAGGTATACGCTGATTAGCGAGCTATTTTTCAACTGCTTGAAGTCCTTATCCAGCTCATCATCCTGTAATATCGCTTGAGCAGCTGAGTGCAGGGTACTGAGCACGATCAGGTCGACATCTATCGCTTCCTGAGTGGATAGAGTGATGCGGTATCGATCATTCGTTTTTTCGAGCCGTTCAGCCTTTACGCCCTTCAGGAACGTTACATTGGGCAGCTTCTCCTCCATTTTGTCTATCAATGCCGAAACGCCGTTTGTAAAGGAAAGGAACTTCTTGCTGCCATTGCTCTGGAATAGCTTTTTATTCTCGGACAAGCCTTGTATGATGCTGCCGTATTCATTCTTGTAGTCTAATAAATATGGCAGCGTCGAAGCAATCGTCAGCTCGCTCAGCTTACCGGAATACACCCCGGATAGGACAGGCGATATTTGCCTTTCGACCAGCTCCTTGCCGAGGAAGTTTTCCAGAAAAGCGCCGACCGAGTCATTTTTCGTAAAGCTTTCATTTTTCGTATAGAAATCCTTCAAGGCTTCGACCTTGCCCTCTGCGGAGATCAGGTCGCTTTTGGCTAATGACTCCAGACTTAGCGGAATGCCAAACACGGTATCCTCTGGAATTGACATCAGCTTGCCATCTATATAAATAAAGGATTTGCCCGTTGCATTGTAGACAACCTCCTCCTGCAAGCCCAATTCCTCGATAAGTGGAGCGACATTTTGCTTCCGGGTGACGATCGAGTCAGCTCCTGTCTCCATCATAAAATCATGATCGTGACGGGTATTGATTTTGCCTCCCAGTGTATCATTAGCTTCAATAAGAATAACTTTTACATCGCGTTTGCTGGACTGCAGCCTTTTGTTCAGAAAATATACAGTAGACATTCCTGTGATCCCGCCGCCGATCACCGCAACAGTTTTCATCCTCCATACACCTCAACTCGCTCTGATTCATTCATTTAAAGTATAGCATAAGGGTTTTCAAAAAAAGTGCTAACAGCCGCGTTGGATGTATTTTGCGATCTCAAATTTGAACAAAATCGAAACATGGGCATGCCATGCGCCACGACCCGGAAGAGGCGATTCACCCCATTTTCGCATAAAAATGCAGCCATTCACGCCATGTTTCGAGAGAAGTGGTTCCCTGGGGCGATTTCCCAATGTATACTAGAAATACATTCCTCGAGGAGTTGCTTGCATAAGATGCCTACACGATTGAAAACAAGCTATATGCCCCGGTATATGAAGCTGCTGCTGGCCTTCAGTTTGTTGATCGGAGCGATTCCGGTGCTGGCTTTGGGCGGTTACTCTTACTATATCGCGGCCGGAGATGTGGAGCAGAAGACGAAGGACAGCACGATGCAGTTTCTGGTGCAGACGCAGCTGCATCTGGAGCAGATTAAGAAGACAACCGAGCAGGGGGCTATTCAATTCGCCGTATCGCCGCTCGTCACCTCGGCCTTGAACGGTCCGCTTAACGTGGCCGAGCATGTGCAGGTGCGAGATTTGTACTCCGGGCTTTACAGTATGCAAGCGCTATCAGGAATCGACGAAGGCTACTTGATCAATCAGCCTTACGATTGGGCGCTGAATTTCACTTCCCTGGGCAAGCGGAGCGAGCTTCCTGCCGAAGTGCAGGATAAGCTGTCCTCCTATGCCAAGCATCCGAGTAATTTGTTTTGGGACACCGGCTATGCAGCCGACTCCGCGGCGTTCGAACAGCAAGGGGACCGCCGTGATGTCGTTCGTCTCGTATTGAAGCTGCCGATCCTTCCCTTTACGGAGCAGCCGAAGGGCTTTCTCTTGCTAGAGCTGAACAAGCCCAAGCTGCGCGATATTTTGCTGGACAATGTGAATGAGCAGCCCGGCCATGTCTACGTGCTGGACCGCGAAGGAGTGGACTTCCTGGCTTCCAGCGACGAAGAAGCTGCTCCGTACCTGAAGATGAATCAGAGGATCGTGGAACAAGTCCGCGAAACGGGCGATACCGTAGGCACGCTGCATGGCAGAGCTGACGGCCAGGATATGCTGTTCTCTTACCGGCAGTCGCCCTATAACGGCTGGATCTATGTATCGGCCGTCTCGCTGCGGGAGATTACCCGGCAGACCGGGAAGATCGCCATCGGTACGCTTGTAGCCTGCAGCGTCGTTCTTGCCGTCGTCGGCTTGCTTGCCTGGGGCGCCAGCCGCCGGATGTATTCGCCGATCCGGCGCTTGGCGGATATGACGAAGGCTGTATCCACTGGGGACCCGGGGGGGCGGGACGAATTCACCTCGCTTGAACGGCGATTTCACGTTCTTTTCAGCGACGGGCAGCAGCTGAGGCAGCAGATGCAGGATCAATTTACGCAGCTGCAGGAATTTATGATGCTGAAGCTGTTTGCCGGCCAGCTGCCGGAGCATGACTTCGCCTACCGGAGCCGCATGTACGGGTTCCCCGAAGGCTGGAAGCGGCTAGTCGTGCTGACGCTGCAGATCGACACGCTGCAGGATACCCGCTACCGCGAGCATGACCGGGAGCTGCTGCTCTTCGCGATCCATAACATGGCCGGCGAACTGATCCCCGCCCATCAGCGGTTCAGTCCCGTCCTGCTCCATCAATCCCAGGTCACGCTGATCGCAAGCCAGATCGAGGACGAGGCGGAGCTTAAAACGTATATGTACAGCATAGCCGAGCTGATCAAAGCCAAGGTGCAGGAGTTTTTGCAGGTGACCGTCAGCCTAGGCATCAGCCGTTCCTTCGCGGATGTATCGTCGGCCGTACATGCTTATCACGAAAGTCTGGAAGCGCTCAAAGCTCGGATTTACCTGGGCAGCGGCATGATCCTGCATGTGGAGGATGTGCAGGCAGGGACCGGGCAAGTAGCGGCCGCAGCCTATGCGCAGATCAAGTGGACCGAGGATCAGCTGCTCCAATCGCTGAAGCTCGGGGACGCGGAGAAGGCGGAACAATGGCTTGATCAGTATATGACCGCATTGAAGGAAAGCCAAAGAAGTCCGAACGATTCTAACGTGCTTATGCTCCAATTGGTCTCGCGCATGTACCAGATCGTACAGGAGCAGGGCGGGAGCGTGCGAGCGGTGCTCGGCGACCAGGCGGCTTACTCCCGCTTGATGCAGCTGAACACGCTCGATGACATCGCGGATTGGCTCAAGCGCAGTCTGATCGGCCCGATCAGCCTGTACCTGAGCAGGCAGGCCGAATCCCGGTATGTCGGGCTGGCGCAGACGATCATCGGGGTGATCCGGCAGCGCTACGATCAAGAGGTCACGCTGGAGGGGATAGCGGCCGAGCTTAATTTCCACCCGGTTTACCTGGGGCGCGTATTTAAGAAGGAAACCGGCATGACCTTCAGTGAATACTTGGCCGATTACCGGATGTCTTTGGCCAAGGAGTGGCTGCAGACGACGAATTTGAAGATATCGGATATTTCGGAGAAGCTGAACTACTCCAATACGACGGCCTTTATCCGAATTTTTCGCAAGGTCGTCGGGATGACCCCCGGACAGTATCGCGAGCTTCATCAGCATAATCCGTAAAGTAAGTTGGAACTGCCGCCTTCTTCAGGCTGAGAGCCGCTGCTCTCTTTCTGTAGGAGGCTTTTTTTGAAGCTAAGCTAAGTTGTCTGGGGGTAGCTTCAGGTTGGCTGCGGTTCATAACCGGCGCGCTGCAAAGGCGCAGGAATAAGAGCGGGGGGCGCAGGATAAACAGGTTGGCTCCGGTGTATAGCATGTTATCGGCACGCGATGGATAATGAGGGGGAGCAAGACTGACAAAGCAGAGAAAGGAGGCGGACGTATTGAATTCGCAAGTCCATGATGAGGTGCCGGCCCGGCAACAGAGACTGTCGTACAGGCTTCCCTGGCTCAAAGATCTGATGAAGGACCGCTGGCTTTATCTGATGGCGGTACCGGGGTTGTTGTACTTCCTGGTATTTAAGTACGTTCCGATGTACGGTCTGATCATGGCCTTCCAGGATTTCAAGCCGCATCTTGGCTACCTGAACAGTCCTTGGGTAGGACTCAAGCATTTCGAACGTTTCTTCGGAGAGGATCAGTTCTGGATGCTGTTCCGCAATACGCTGCTGTTGGCCGTCTATAATCTGATCTTTTTCTTCCCTCTGCCGATTATATTGGCACTGATGTTGAATGAGGTGAGACGGGAACGCTTCAAGCGATTCGTCCAGACGCTGGTCTATATTCCTCACTTCGTGTCCTGGGTCGTCGTCGTCGGAATTTTTTACATCCTGTTCACGACAGAGGGCGGAGCCATCAATGAACTGCTGTATGCGACGTTCGGGGTAAAAATCCCGTTCCTGCTGGAGCCGGACTGGTTCCGCACGATGATCGTCGGGCAGTCCATCTGGAAGGAAGTCGGCTGGGGTACGATCATCTTCCTGGCGGCGCTGGCGGGGGTTGACCTGCAGCTCTATGAGGCAGCCCGGATGGATGGAGCGGGGCGCTGGAGGCAGCTGTGGCATATTACTTTGCCTGCGATTCGCGGTACGATCGTCATCTTATTAATCCTTCGGCTTGGCAACTTCCTGGACTCCGGCTTCGAGCAGATCTTCCTGATGCTCACGCCGACGAACCGCGAGGTCGGGGAGGTATTCGATACGTACGTGTATGTCAAAGGGCTGACGCAGGGGCAGTTCAGCTATAGCGCGGCGGTCGGTCTGTTCAAGTCCGTCGTCGGACTGATCCTGGTGCTGGGGGCCAACTGGATGGCCAAGCGCTTCGGCGAAGAAGGCGTATACTAGCCCTCCGGGGCAGGAAGGAGCATCATCCATGAAGCAGGACCAAACCTTGGGAAACCGTCTTTTTGACCTCGTCAACTATGGGCTGCTCGGTCTGATCGGGCTGCTTTGTATCCTGCCGTTCGTCTATGTGCTCGCCGTTTCTTTCACGGCACCGCATATCGTGGCTCAAGGCGGCTTTATTCTGTATCCTAAGGAAATTTCTCTGGCTGCGTACCAATATATTTTCTCGACCGACACTCTGCTCCGCAGCTTGGGCGTCTCCATCTACATCACGGTGCTGGGAACCTTGATCAATCTGGTGTTCACCTCGCTGCTGGCATACCCGCTCTCCCGTCCGCATCTGAAGGGACGACGGCTGATGCTGCTGGCCGTACTGTTCACGATGCTGTTCAACGGCGGATTGATTCCGACTTATTATGTAGTCAGGTCACTCAATATGATCGATACGCTCTGGTCCCTGATGGTGCCGGTGGCGATCAGCGCCTTCAACCTGATTATCTTGAAGAATTTTTTCCAGCAGATGCCCGAAGGCATCGAGGATTCGGCCAAAATCGACGGCTGCAACGACCTTTCCATTCTGGCGAGAATCATCATCCCGCTGTCTTTGCCCGCCATTGCCACTTTTGGTCTTTTCTATGCGGTGGATCACTGGAACAAATTTTTCAGCGCGGTGATGTACATCAATAACAGTGACAAGTGGCCCGTACAGGTGCTGCTGCGGGAAATCGTTATCAATGCGAGCAGCCGGGTCGGCGATACGAATATTGAGGAGATGAATATTCAACCGCTGACGATCAAAATGGCCGTTATCGTTTTCGCCACGCTGCCGATCATGGCTGTGTATCCGTTTTTGCAAAAGCATTTCGCCAAGGGCGTCATGCTAGGTTCGGTAAAAGGGTAGCAGGATTCAATCCATAATCATATCGGGGGGAATATTCTCATGAAACGGAACAAGACAAAGGCATGGGTAAGCACGGCACTAGTCGGAACGATGCTGGCGGCGGCCGCGTGCAGCAATGCGCCGGAGCAGGCTCCGGCCGGGACGAGTGCCCCAGCCGCACAGCCGGAGAATCAGGGGCCGCTTCAGCTTAGCATCGCAATCTCGCAGGTCGGCGACATCCCGGCCAAGGGAAATGCCGTGGAGCAGGCGATCGAAAAGTACACCAATACGAAGCTTGATATTCAATGGATCCCTTCCTCTGCTTACAATGACAAGATCAACGTCATGCTTGCCTCCAATGAAATGCCGAAGCTGCTGCGGGTGACGCAAGGGCCTACGGTTGTGAATGCGATCGAGTCGCAGCTGTTCTGGGAGATCGGCCCGTATCTGAAGGAATTTAAGAACCTGAGCGCGCAAAATCAGCAGTTCTACGAGAATATTGCGGTCGAAGGGAAAATATACGGTTTGCCGCTGTACCGCAACATGGGACGCGGAGCGAACGTTTTCCGCAAGGACTGGATGGATAAGCTTCAGCTGGCTTACCCGAAAACGCTTGATGAATGGTACAACGTGTTGAAAGCGCTCACTTTGAATGATCCGGACGGCAACGGCAAAAACGATACGTACGGAATGATCCTGCACAAGACCTACAACCAAGGGACAGCTTCGATCCTGACCCGGTTCGGAGTCATGAACGGCGGCGTCAACAAGTGGGGTGTGGACAAGGATGGCAACTTTACGCCGGAGTTCGTCACACCGGAGTTCATGGATGTACTCAAAATGTTCAGACGCCTGTATGCGGAAAATCTGCTGAATCAGGACTTCGCGGTACTGGATGCAACAGAGGCGGAGAAGTGGTTTGATACGAACCGCGTCGGGATGCGCTTCGGCGTAGCGACGAACGGCAAGAGCCAGCAGGACCGGCTGAGCAAGACGAACCCGTCGGCAGTCGTCGACGTGGCCAGCTTCGAGGGGCCTCAGGGTATACGGATCGCATCGGAGAACGGCAATAACGGCTTCTTCGTTATTCCGAAGTCTTCCGTCAAGACGGAGGCTGAGCTGAAGCGGGTCATTGGCTTCCTCGACAAGCTGATGGACCCTGAGATGTCCACTCTGCTCCTGCGTGGCATCGAGGGCACGCACTTTGCCAATACGTCCGACGGACGCACGGAATTCGTGGGTGACGGCTTCAATATTTTCCAACGCGAAGTCAAGCCTTACCGGGATAACCTGACGGTGCTGGAAGGCTATAATGTGAAATCGCTGAAGGATGTGCCGATCGGCGAGAAAGGGACGAAGATGGAGTCCGACGGCATCAAGTACATCGTGTCCAACCCGGCCTTGACTCTGAAGTCCGCCACCTTCTCCGAGCGCGGGCAAGAGCTGGATCAGCTGATCATGGATGCGCAGACCAAGTTCATCATGAACAAGATTGACGAAGCCGGGTATCAGGAGGAAGTGAATAAGTGGAAGAAGACGGGTGGAGACAAGATCATAGCGGAGTACAAGGAGTCTTACTTGAAATCGAAAAAATAGCATAAGTGAGCGGCGTGTCCCACAGGGTGCTGTTGCTTGGTTATTAAAAGAATGATAATATCCATTTAACTGCTAGGAATAAGAGGAATTTATTGACTTTACGTCAACGGATGGACAACCGGGAGACGCAGCATAGATGCTATGCGTCTTCCGGTTTCTTTTTGACCGGCGATGAAATCATTCGGGGAAGCGAGGTACGAAGACATGCAGTATAGAAGGCTGGGAAGGACGGGGCTAAAGGTGTCTCAGATTAGTCTGGGCACGATGGCTTTCGGGCGCTGGATCGACGAATCGTCTTCCGCCAAGCTGGTTGACCTTGCGCTGGAGGCCGGCATTAACCTCATCGATACGGCTGATGTGTACGGCAGCGGTATGGATAACGGGAACCTGGCGCAAACGGGCGAATCCGAAGCCATTCTCGGCAGAGTGCTGAAGGGAAGGCGGAACGACATCGTTCTCGCTACGAAGTTTCACGCTCGGGTCGGACCGGGGGTGAATGATGCGGGTCAGAGCAGGTACCACCTGTACCGTGCGCTGGAAAACAGCTTGCGACGACTTCAGACCGATCATATCGATCTGTATCAGGTACACCGGTTTGATCCGGGTACCCCTCTGGAGGAGACGCTTCGCGCGCTTGACGATCTGGTAAAGCAGGGAAAAATCCGCTATATCGGCTGCTCGAATTATGCGGCCTGGCAGCTTGCCAAGGCTCACGGCATCAGCGCGCTTCACGGCTTGCAGCGCTTCGAAAGCGTGCAGCCGGAATACAGCCTGATCGCACGCTCCATCGAGCAGGAGCTTATCCCGTTCGCCGAGTCGGAGCAGGTAGGGATCATCGCGTACAGCCCGCTTGGCCGGGGCATCCTCACAGGGAAATACCGTCAGGGGGAGGCCCCTCCTCAAGACTCCAGGCTGGCGGCCGGCGAGAAACGGCTGGAGACGCTGCTGGAAGCGAATCCCGCTTCCTATGCGTTCGTGGAAGCTATCCGCCCGCTTGCCGAGCGACGCGGCTGGACGCTCGGCCAATACGCGCTGGCCTGGGTGCTGAGCCATCCAGCTATCACCTCGGCGATCCTAGGAGCATCGAAGCCTGGGCATATCGAGGACGGCGTGAAGTATGCAGACCAGCGGCTGACCGCTGAGGAGCTTGTGGAAATCGATAAGGCGGCGCACGCCGTGGGCATACGTTATTGAAGGTTGAAGAACCCAGAATCACCGCAATGCGAATAGACTAGGCTCATATAAAGCCAAAATCTGCCGGTCCTTGTGACGCAACGGCAGAAGAGCGGCAGCCGCGCTGTGACCGGAAGGTCCGCCTGGCTGCCGTTTTTGTTTGTATCGATTCGCCTTTTTTGAGCAAAGTACTTTATCTGTCGGAGTAATTATGCTACAATGCATTTACTACGACAGATAAAGTACGACAGATGAAGTAAAGGAGGGCGTCCATTGATCAGCAGTGATGTGATACGGGGCTACAATGATACGATGATCCTCTATATGCTTCTGGATGGAGAATCATACGGCTATGAAATCTCCAAAAATATCAGGAAGCTGTCGGAGGAGAAGTACATTATGAAAGAAACCACCCTCTACTCCGCCTTCACCCGGCTTGAGAAGAATGGCTATATTTATTCGTTCTTCAAGGATGAGACCTTTGGGAAGAGACGCACCTACTATCGGATTACTCCGGAGGGGCTGGCCTATTATCGGGAGAAATGCGAGGAATGGCAAGTAACGCAAGAGGTCGTCAACAAATTCGTAAAGGAGCTGTGAGACTATGGATACGATCATTAGTTACTTGGACAATATGTTCGGAGCTTTGCCCAGAACAGGACAGGTGCTTAAGCTGAAGCAGGATCTGCTGGCCGGCATGGAAGAGAAGTATCACGAGTTGAAGAGCGAGGGCAAGTCGGAAAACGAAGCGATCGGCATCGTGATCTCAGAGTTTGGCAACATTGACGAATTAGTCAGCGAGCTGGGGATCGGGTCGAGCTCTACGGAAGAGATGCTTCCGCTGCTGACGGAAGAAGAGACGGATAGCTTCATCGCTGCCAAATCAAGATCGGGCCTGCTTGTCGGCATCGGCGTTGCTTTATGCCTTGCAGGAGTAGCCTTGCTCATTCTGCTTACGACGCTTGCGAAGGAGAATGTCCTGAATCTCCGTTATTCGGAAAATGGTGTCGTGATGTCCGGTCTGATCGGAATGCTCCTCCTCGTTGCCCCGGCCATTGGCTTGTTTATTTATAGCGGCAGGGAGTTGGAGAAGTACAGCTTTATCAAGGAAGGCTTTGCGCTGCCCGACTATTTGCAGGCGATTATTCGGCATAGGCAATCGGCCTTCAACGCGACCTATACGCTATCGCTCGTCACAGGGGTATGTCTATGCGTGCTTTCTCCGGTCGCAATCTTCGTAGCTTCGGTCTTCGGAGGCTATGCATCTTCGTACGGGGTCGTGGTGATGCTTGCAGTCATCGCCTGCGCGGTCTTCCTGTTCGTCTATTATGGAAGCGTCAAGGAGAGCTACAGTATACTGCTGAAAACCGGCGAGTTCTCCAAAGAGAAGAAGGAAGAGAATCGCGTGATGGGAGCGATAGGCGCTATTGTTTGGCCGCTGGCCGTGTGTATCTTCCTCATCAGCGGATTGGTTTATCAGCAATGGCACATCAATTGGATCATATTTCCGATCACCGGTATCTTGTTCGGGGTATGCGGCAGTGTTTACAACACTTTCAAAACGAAATAAAGTATGACTCCGCTCCCCATACACTAGGTCGGGGCGGAGCTCGGTTGCCGAACAGGCCCGAACCTCTTCATCCGAAGGTTCGGGCCTGTTCCTGCCTGCGTTCGACTAGATAGGTTTGCCGGCGGCGAGGCTCTTAGGCTGCGGGCAAACCCTTGAGCAGCAGCACAACCGGACAATGGTCGCTTCCGGTGACGTGGCAATCGATCTGCGCATCTTGGAGCGTGTCGCGAAGCCGGGAGGAGGCAAGGAAATAGTCGATCCGCCATCCTACGTTCCTTTCCCTAACCTTCGGCATATACGACCACCAGGTGTACACCTCTTCCCGGTCGGGATAGAAGTGCCGGAACGTATCGACGAATCCGGCGTCCAGCAGCTCGGTCATCTTGCCTCGCTCCTCAAGCGTAAAGCCCGAGTTATTGCGGTTGGACTTCGGGTTCTTGAGGTCGATCTCTTGATGGGCGACATTCAGATCGCCGCAGACGATGACGGGCTTGCGGCTGTCGAGCTCCAGCAGATAGCTGCGGAACCGGTCCTCCCACTCCAGCCGGTAATCCAGCCTGGACAGATCGCGGCGGGCATTGGGCGTATACACATTCACAAGGTAGAACGATTCGAATTCCAGAGTGATCACTCTGCCCTCGGGCTCGGCGTCCTCCTCCAGCCCGTACCGCACGGACAGCGGCTTGAGCTTGGTGAAGACGGCAGTCCCCGAATATCCTTTCTTCTCCGCATAATTCCAGTACTGGCTGTAGGCCTCGCTCTGCTCTAGCGCGATCTGTCCTTCCTGCAGCTTGGTTTCCTGGATGCAGAAGATGTCGGCGTCCATTTCTTCGAAATACGCGGCAAAGCCTTTGTTTACACACGCCCGTAGTCCATTCACGTTCCATGACACTAGCTTGATCATCGGTTATCTCCTCTTGGTCAGGCCGTTCTTATAGGTTTCATGCATATAGAAGAGCGCCTGCTCCCCCCAGTCCTGCCAGCAGACAGATGATGCCGCCGAAGCGGGTGGACCATAGGTAGAGATCGGATGGCTCCGTGGCATCCGCGGACTTCCAGCTTTCGGTCAGAGCCCATAGCGCCTGAGGACGGAGCAGCATCAGCAGTCCGAAGCCGGCGAGAAGCAGAAAGACGATGATCATCTTAGCGATACCTCCTATCGGGTTCGGAACTTATTCCGCTTTCTTCGGTGCAGCCGGCTTCGGCTTCGTCAGCAGCTCAGCTGCAAAATAGGCCTGCAGCTCGGCCACCTTCCTCGCATCGGTCAACGGCACCTTGCCGGTCAAGTAATGCTCGACCACCTTATCCCAGTCCGGCGCGACCTTCTGCGCGGCCATAGCCCGGATCGCATTTTTCACCAACCTGCGCTCCTTGGCATTGGAGAAGGAATCCTTATAGTACTGGGCCCGCTCCAAATCCAGCGATGGAAAGATCCGGCGGAATACCTCCGCCGTCATGCGGGCGTCGTCCAGAGCGCGGTGAGCGGAGCCCTCGGCTGCAATGTTCAGGTCGAGCAGAGCCGCTTCCACGCTCACGTCGTTTGTCACGTTTTTATAGCGCGTATATCCCTTCAGCAGGTCGAAATAAGGAGCGCCCATCCAATAAGCGTCATCCAGCTTATGCATGCGCGTATCCTGTACGATCCGCTTCATATCCTCGCCGCCCCAGGTAAACAGCAGATACGATTCGCTGCGGTCGAGCCAAGCGACGAAGTCGGTAATTACCGGGACGAAGCCGGCAGCCTGATCGATATCCTCCTGGGGAATGCCTGTTTTTTTCTTGATAAAGCTGTTCAGCTTGGCGAAATAAACCGGCTTGATCAACGCCGTGAACTCATCGATGGTCTCCAGGGACGGAGACAGCCGGACCGCTCCGATCTCGATGACCTCCATCGGCAGCTCGCTGGCGAATTTCCGCCCGTTAAATTCGATATCCAAAATAATGTAATCCAAAGTAGACGCCCTCCCGATCTGTAACCCTTCCCCTCTATTCTATCAAATAAGGACATACGTCTACAAATTTCGACGAAAAAAAGAGGCCATGGGGAGTGAGCGTTTCCACGGAACCTGTTACAATAAGAGAGACAATGTGTATTTTCTTACATATATGAACATGAGTATCGAAGGATGAGGGTATGACGAAGCCTTTCCCCATATTGATTGCGATGATCCTATTGTTTGTCACATCGACCAGCGTGCTGATTTTTCAGTGGCTTCATCCCTCTTTAAAAATGAATTATGCTGCCGGAGGCATCCTGGATGCCCGTGACTGGGACTACCAGAAGAACGGCGTGCTGCCTCTCCGCGGGCAATGGGAATTTTACCCGAACCAGCTGCTTACCCCTGCCGACTTCCGCAGCAATCCTGTTCTGCCCGCGACCGGAAAACTAATTAACGTGCCGGGCAGCTGGAAGGATGAAGTTTCGGCCGACGGGAAAGCGGGCTATGGCGCAGGCACTTATCGGCTCGTGGTTCAGGTGGAGCAACCGGGTATTTACAGCGTTCGGGCTAAGAAAACGAGGCTGTCCAGCCGGTGGTTTATAAACGGAACCGAGCTTGGCGGCAACGGGAAGCCTTCCCTGCTTCCGGAGGAGTTCATCCCTAGCAATTTCCCTTTCTTCGGGTCGGAGAAGGTGGAGGCGGGTCCGGTAGAAATCGTCATTCAAGTTGCAAGTCTGCGGTTTTTCAAGGGAGGGCTAATCCAGGCTCCCGAGTTCGGACCCCTGACGGATATGGCCAGGCACCGAGACAAGGCGCGACTGACCGATATGGTGCTGCTGACGACGATGGTAGTATTCGGACTTTACTTCGCGGGTATGTTCAGACAATGGAGCAAGGAACGGCATCTGATGTTCCTGAGTCTGTTTTGTTTGGCTGCGGGTGTTTTCTTCAGTATCGATAATGAAATATTGGCGGCCGCGCTTTTTCCGGAGCTGCCGTTCGTATGGCTGCAGAAAATACTGTTCATCACGGCCTTGCTGTCCTTTCTGTTTTTCAGCCTGTACATTTACCGGTATCTGGACGAGCTGGATCGTCCCTTTTTCCGGACCATGCGCTGGATCGCCTATGCTTACTGCCTAGTCATCCTGTTCGGCCCCAATGATTATCTCGGTTATACGCAGCCGTTCAATATTCTCTTGCAGGCCGCAACGTTTATTGATATTTTCGTCGTTCTCTTTCGGCTTCGCAACAGAGGCTTATATTTGCCGGTTTTTATGGCATTAAACGTATTTTTTATGATCCTGACCTGGATATCCGCCCAATACCGGTATGAGCTGGGGATGGACCATCCTTACTTCATGATTGTGACCCCGTTGTTATTGGTCTTTTCGCTGGCCTTCCTTTCCTCCAACCGGCTGCAGCGGGCCTTCGTGCGCAATGAACAGCTTTCCTTGCAGCTGATCGCTCATGACCGGCACAAGGATGAGTTTCTGGCCAAAACCTCTCACGAGCTGCGGACGCCGCTGCATGGGATTATTAATTTGTCGCAGACATTGCTTGACGACCGGGAAGCGGCGCTTAGCCCGCAGCATCGGGAAAATATCCGGCTGATGAATTTGGTCGGACGGCGGCTGGCCGGTCTTATCCACGATATTCTGGACATGTCGCAGATCAGGGCAGGCCGGCTTCGCATTCACCAGACGCCTGTAGACCTTGGGATGACGGTTCGCCTGGTGTTCGACATGCTGTCCATAGCTCCCCGCAACAAGCAGGTCGCTCTTCTGGACGAGCTTTCTCCGGAGCTGCCGCTCGTATTGGCGGATGAGAACCGGCTTCGCCAGATTGTATACAATTTGCTGGAAAATGGGATGAAATTTACAGACCGGGGCTCTGTTCGGATTTATGCGCGGAAGCATGGCGACGAACTGGCCATTACGGTAGCGGATACGGGGATCGGGATGGCCCCCGAGCAGCTGGCCCGGGTGTTCGATCCCTTCGAAACTTCCTCGGCCGACGTAGGCGACCGCTCGGGCATTGGGCTTGGGCTCAGCATCACCAAGCAACTGGTGGAGCTTCAAGGGGGACGATTGGAGGTTGTATCCCAGCAAGGGCAAGGGTCAGCCTTTACTTTTTTCCTTCCGATTGCCGAGCCTGGGGAGAGGGATTCGCCGGTTTCTTGGCGGAGCTCGGAGGAAGAGACGGAAGACTTCCCGGAATCGCTGGTCGCAGCGGCATCGGATGGAGTCACGGTGCTTATCGTGGATGATGAGCGTTCCAATCTGAAAATTGGCGCCGATGCGGTACTGTCCATGAACTACGCGTACAAGGCGGTCCAAAGCGGAGGCGAGGCCCTGGAGTATCTGGCCCAGTCGCCGCCGCCCGATCTTGTGCTGCTCGATCTGATGATGCCTGGTATCTCGGGCCTTGACGTATGCCGCGAAATCCGCAAGCTGCACAATCTGGCGGAGCTGCCGGTGTTAATGCTGACCGCTTCCGGTCAGCACGGCGATATCCTGGCCTCCTTCCAGGCCGGGGCCAACGATATTTTGCAGAAGCCCTTTGAGCTGGCGGAGCTCAAGGCCCGGGTCCGTTCCCTCGTGGCCGTGAAGAGGTCGTCGGAACAAGCGGTCCGCCGGGAGATGGATTTTTTGCAGGCCCAGATTACGCCCCACTTTCTTTATAACAGCATGAATGCCCTGGTGGGGCTCAGCTACAAAGATGTCGACAAGCTTAGGGAGACCATCGATCATCTGGCTACATACTTGCGGGCCAAGTTTACTTTTGTGTTCCAAGGGAATCTGGTTCCCTTCGAAAAGGAGCTGGAGCTGGTTAGGGCGTATCTGGCTATTGAGCAGCTTCGCTTCGGAAGCCGACTGGAGGTCCGCTATCGGCTGGAAACCGACTTGAACTTCAAGATACCGCCGCTGACGCTCCAGCCGCTGGTCGAAAACGCGGTGCGTCATGGCATCGGTCCGAAGCCGAGCGGCGGTACGGTGGAGATTCGGGTGTTTCGTGACAGGGGCGGAGCGGTGAACCTTGTAGTAGAGGATGATGGCGTGGGGATGGATGAAGAGACGCTGACACAACTGACCAGCCAGCAGCGTACAGGCATCGGCATCGGGAATGTCAACCGCCGGCTGCAGATGCTCTATGCGCAGAAGCTACATATACGGAGCCGCCCTGGTGAGGGGGCCCGGTTCCAGTTTAAATTGCCGGAGGGCCTTTATGATCAAAGCGATCTTGATTGACGACGAAGAAATTGCGCTGGATGTGCTTGAGATCCTGCTGGAGGAGATCGGCGGGGTGACTGTATTAGGAAGGTTTCTGCGTGCGGATGAGGCGCTGGAGCAGGTGGCGAGGCTCCAGCCCGACTTGATCTTCCTTGATATCGAGATGCCGGGCCTTCATGGTCTGGCCGCCGCCGAGCAGCTGCAGCAGCGCTGCAGCGAAGCCGATATCGTCTTCGTGACGGCTTACAAAGAATATGCCCTTCACGCCTTTGACTTGTACGCCCGGGGCTATCTGATGAAGCCTGTGTCGAAGGATCGGCTGGCGACCTTCATCAGCCGGTACCGGCCCTCCCGGATGGCCAGGGCTGTCCCTGCCCCGGAAACGGACCCCAAGCCCGATGGGGCCGAGTCGCCGGGCTGCGAGCCGCCGCTGAAGCTGAATGCTCTGGGAAGCTTGGAGCTTTACACGGCCAAGGGGGAGCTGCTCAGCTGGCGGACGAGGAAGACGAAGGAGCTGTTCGCCTATTTGTGGCATCATGACGGCATGCCGGTCTATCGCCATCATATTCTGGATGCGCTGTGGCCGGAGCTGTCCGCAGATCGGGCACAGGCCTTGTTCCATACGACCATGTATCATCTGCGCCATATGCTGAAGGCGGTTGGCTGTCACGAGATGGTCGTGTTTACCGATGAGCGGTACATGCTCCGTGTCGAGAGCATCGCCAGCGACGTCAAGCGGCTGGAGTCCAAGCTGCGCGATGCGGAGGAGGCCGAAGTCGAGGAGCTGCTCGCCCTGTACCGGGGGGATTACTTCGAGACCGAATATTATCGGTGGGCGGAGGGGCGGCGCGACGAGCTGCGTGCAGCCTATGTCCAGGCGCTGGAGCGGGCGCTCAACCATGCCCAGGGACCACGGCGCGAGGCTCTGCTCCGCAAGCTGATCGAGCTTGAGCCTTACGCGAATATGCACTACTACCGTCTGCTGCTTCATCTGGATGCGGCGGGCAACGGAGGCGCCGTATTAAAATTGATCGATCGTCTTCAGCAGCAGGTAAGTGAGGAACTGGGACCGGAGGTTACTCCCGCCATGCAGACGCTTATGCAGCGTTACCGCAAGCCTTAAACGGCTGTGGCAGTGGATGTGGCTATAAGTCGGGATAAGCGGGATCCGGCGGCTGAGACCGAAGTACGGGCAACCCGGGCTGGCCCGAGGGTACGCAGCCTCCCGTCAAAGGCGTAAGCCCGTCAGCGTGTTTAGCCGCCATGCTGACGTATATAATAAGGGAAAAAGGAGACTGGCGCATGAACTACTACGATACTTTCATAACCGTATCCCCGGATAGTAAAGCTACTGTAGGCCTGGTACCGCAAGAAAAGAAAAACGGGCCTTCGAAGCATGGGATTGAGTATGAGCTGCTCGCGGGCAGCCCTTATGCGTATACGCAGGAGGAGCTGCTCTTCGAGGTGCATATCCGTCACAAGGGCATCCCGCCGGAAGAGCTGGAGGCGCGAGGCGAGCAGCTTTGGAACGAGTTTTTCCAACGATCTCATGCCTGCTTGCGCGCTTCCATGCTGCCGAAGAAATATGGCTGGGGCATTCACTTCGACAAGGAGGGCAAAATCGCTTTATATGGAGTGGAGTCTCCCGAGTATAAGAAGCTCGCGGAGAATGACGGTGGCGGGCTGAAGATCCTGGCCGGGATGCGGAGCAGCCGGTCTACCTGACGCTCCAGGCCGTTAGCGCTATTCATCTGCGAACAAATGGGGTAATTCCTTTCTATAAACGAAAGGAGTGCCGATCTCTATGTCCGATTCCTTGAATCAACCCAAACCTCCGGAAGAGCTTCCGCCGCGTCCGGAGCCGGATGTCATTCCTCCATCCCCGCCGGAGATTAAGCCGGAGCAGCCGGGTCCCGAGATTCAGCCGTCTCCCCTTCCGGAGATCCAGCCGGATGTCATCCCTGAGATTCAGCCTGAGCTGCCGCAGGAGCTCCCTCCCCAGACGCCTTGAGGCGAACGGCAGAGCGGCACCTGACGCCCAAGCTGTTCTGCAATTAGGCGGCTCCAGCTTACCGTATAAGGTCTATCCCCGGCTTGTGCAAGCTGCTCGGGATAGGCCTTATTTGCCCAATTGTGCACAAACGATTAAACATAGGGAGCCTTACTAGGCGGTCGACTACATCCGCATGGCTTGGCTTGCTGCAAAGCCGCACTAAGAAACCTGGCCCGTCGTCGGCCAGGTTTCGCTTTTTTTACACAGAGATATGGGAGTGGCGTCAATGAGCTCGCTCGGAAAAGGTATGACAACAGGTATCGGTGACGTTGCTTGCGGAATCCCGATGCCGGGTATCATAGGATTGTCCGTGCTCGGCTTGGGGCTCGGGCTTGTTCGCATGCGCGTTCACTTCGATCATAATTACTTCCGCGTTGCAGTTATTGCCCTGCTCCCAGTATTCGCAGTTGGCAATGCTGCATTTTACCATTGGGTTTTCCATGTTCATCACCTCATGGTGTATTTACCCTCTAGGGCTTCGATATAAACCCTATTATAAACCGAGTCAGGGAAGAAACCCGAGGTTGGGGAAGACGCCCGGGGAACGGGTACTATATAAAGATAGTACTCCCTTCTTCCGGAGATTGTTTTTATACTGGAGCAACAGTGGGAAAAATAGGGGAGCGACGATATGCCGCAGCCGGACGATAGGAACGGCCGCTGCCGGAAGGAGAGGTAGAGGATGACGATATGGGCTGCCGGAGCGTTTATGCTGCTCAGCTACGGGCTGGGCGGACTGCTGGCGGGGTACTGGATCGCGATGCTGAAGGACGGACGCGATCTGCGGACAGTCGGCAGCGGGAATCCGGGCGCAAGGAACGCGGGAAGAATCTACGGCCGCTCGGCCTTCTTCTGGACCTTCATCGGCGATGCAGCCAAAGGGGCGCTGGTCGTGGGCTGCGCCAAGACGATGGATGCCGGCCCCGCCTTTACGCTCGCGGCCTTCCTGGCCGTCGTGCTGGGGCATCTGTTTCCTGCGTTTCTTTCGTTTCGCGGGGGGAAGGGGATGTCCGTATTTTGCGGGGGAGCGCTGCTGTTCGATGGAGCCATATGGCTCGCGATGATAGCGATCGCCGCCATCCTTCTTCTGGCGTTCCGCTCCTGGACGCCGGCAGGCTTGTGCGGGGTGGGGCTATTCCCCGTGTTGGTGCTGTATACGTATCAGGGTCAGGGACCGGCAGTTGTCGCTCTGGCAAGCGGGGTGGCTGCGGCGATTTTTTATGCCCATCGGGTCAATATCAAAGCGTTCTGGATGCAGCGAAGGAGTTGAGCGGCTATGGCTATCAGATACAGGACTGCCGAGACGCAGCGGGATATGGAACAAATTTTTCGATTGAACTACGAGACGTTCGTGGAGGAAATTCCGCAGCATGAGCCGAATGAAGCCCGCCTGCTTGTGGATCGGTTTCATGCCGAGAATACGTACATCCTTGCCGTCGACGGGGAACGGGTGGCAGGTATGCTGGCCGTCCGCGACCGCCGGCCGTTCTCGCTCGAAGAGAAGATAGACGGCTTCGAGGGGCTGCTGCCTTTCCGCCCGGAGCGGATGGTGGAAATCCGGCTGCTGGCCGTGGATAAGGCCTACCGGGGCAGCCGCCTCCTGTACGGGCTGATTCGCTATCTAGACCGTTATATGGAGTCGCGGGATTACGAGATGGCCGTCATCTCGGGGACAACCCGGGAGCTTAGACTATACGAGCATCTCGGCTTTATTCCGTTCGGCGGTTTGGTAGGCAGCGAACAGGCGCGGTACCAGCCGATGTACATGAC
The DNA here is from genome assembly GCF_009846885.1 of Paenibacillus puerhi. Lineage (GTDB taxonomy): Bacteria > Bacillota > Bacilli > Paenibacillales > NBRC-103111 > Paenibacillus_G > Paenibacillus_G puerhi. Next base: position 37,761 of record NZ_WUWM01000004.1, on the reverse strand, counting down.
TCCGTCCTCTTACGAGTCTTCCCGGGCTTATGGACTGATCCAGAAGGCGGTCAGCTTTATGGCCGGACCTGTGGAGATTATTCCGGAAGTCACGCGCGCGCTGCTGCGGCGCCCGATTCCCCATCGTTCGCAGGCATTCCTCCGGCTGCATGAGACGGTGCGCAGGAAGCTGGCGGCGTTAACCGGCGCGGGCTCCGTCGACATCCTGCTGGGCAGCGGCACTCTTGCCAACGACGCGATCGCGGGGGAGCTGCGCCGGACCGGAGGACGCGGACTTATACTGGCCAACGGGGAATTCGGCCAAAGGCTGCTGCGTCATGCGCAGCGCTGGGAGCTTGAGCACGATTCGCTTACGGCTGCTTACGGGGAGCCCTACGACTACGGGCAAGTGGAAGCTGCGGTAGAGAAGGGCGCCTACGCCTGGCTGTGGTTCGTCCACGGGGAAACCTCGACAGGAGTTCTCAACGATCTGGAACGCCTCAAAGCGATAGCCCGCAGGCATGGGCTCTCCCTGGCGGCGGATTGCGTCAGCAGCCTGGGTGCGGTACCCCTCGACCTGTCAGGCGTACGCTGGGCAAGCGGCGTCAGCGGCAAAGCGCTCGGCTCGTATACGGGGCTCAGCTTCATCCTGCGCGGTATGCAGGACACGCCCTTGGCTGACGCAGCGGCTACTCCGGGCATACCTCCCTATGTGGATGCATCGCTGTATCATCATGCGGAGGGCGTGCCCTTCTCGCAATCGTCCAACCTGCTGGCGGCGCTTCAAGCAGCGCTATCCGTATACGAGCATGGCGATCCGTTTGGCGTCCAGTCCGCCCGGTTAGACCGGATGCGTGACGCTGTGGAGGCGTTGGGGTTGCAGGTGCTCGCCTCGCGTGAACATCAAACGCCTTATATGCTGACGCTTGTCCTGCCGGAGCGGCTAGCCTCCAGAAGGCTCGGCGAGTATATGGGCGATCAAGGCTTTGAGCTGCAGTATGAGAGCGAATATCTCCTTGCACGCAACTGGGTACAAATGGCCTGTATGGGAGGGCTGAAGGACAGGGATCTGTCACGGATGCTGGAGCATCTGAGCCTCTATGTGCGCGAGAAGGAGATCTAGCCGGCAGTGAAACCTATCTCCTTCTCCACCGTTAGTAAGGATAGGAAAGCTGCGGAAATAAAGGGAGAGCAGGTGAGCCATGAAGAAGTATGCGCGATGGCTGCTGACGCTGTTGACGATCGCCGTCTGGGCGGGCAACTACGTGTATTATGAGCGGCATAAGCTGGAAGAGCCTGTGTTTCTGGAGCATTTTTATGAATTTACACCGTTCGCCGGGGACTCTATCGAGCTTTTTTATGTGACCCACCGGGACTTTCCGCAGAAGCTGTTCCTCGTTCAACCGTCCGAGGACGTAATGTGGCCGGTACAAGGCGTGTCTACTTACGGAGATTACGGACCCTACCGCATTCATCAGGCTACCGTACAGCTGGGTCAGTATGAGCAACCGCTGCCTGCCGAATCCTATCAAGCCTTTACGGAACTGACCATGCAGTTCTCCGAAGGAGGCAGTCTCACGGCCCCGGTCGGACGGATTGCGCTGCTTCCCCCGGCGGGAGAAGCGGGAGATCCCCTGCTGACGATGACGATGAGCAGAAGCAGCTCGGACGCAGAGGTGGAGAACGTCATGCAAGCCCGTGAAAATCTGCGCGTGAGCTCCGCTTCGCATAATTTGAAGACGCTGCTAGGGGATCGCCTGCACGTCTCGGTGCATAAGACGATGTATGAGGATCAGCAGGTTCCCTTCGACCTCAAGCAGGATGAAGCCTTAAGTGTAGAACAGCGCATTGATCCGGCAGGGCCGGCCCGTACCGGAAGCCGGATGGAGGCGATCCAGGGGGAACTGCGTCTGGAGCTGCAGCCGGCGGCCGATCCGGAGCGGACTTGGTCGTGGAGCAGCCAGATTCGGCGGTATCCTGAGCCCGACCGCAGGGGAATCGCTGATTTGCTTGAGCGCAGAGGGGGAGGAATGTCAGATGGCGGGTAGCTTCCGCATGATTTCCTGGGGGCTGCTGCTGGTAGCCCTCGATGTTCGGATCGGGTCCTTCGATGTGCTGCCGGATGTTGTCGGCTATCTGATGATCGCTTTCAGCCTGCATGGACTGAAGCTTGATGAAGAGCGGGAGGGTAGGGGAGATGCCGCCCATGAGCAGCGCTCCCGGAAGACCTCGCGCGGTTACGGCCTGGCAGGGACGCTCGCAGTCATACTCGGTCTGCTGGCGCTCGGAGAGCTGTTCACGGGTCCTTCCTCGTTGGACGGGAATGTCCCTCCGTCGCTGGGCGGGCTGATCGTTGGCGGCGTCGGCATGCTGCTAAGACTGTTCATGGTAGACGCCTCCTTGACGTCGCTTGAGCGTCAGCTCAGGGATCGGGCGCTGGCGGATCAGGCTGCCTCGGTGGCACAGAGGAGGGTTCTCTATCTAGGGGTTCAGTGGCTCATGCTGCTCGCGCTGCCGTTCCGTCTGAACCTCCGCGATTCGTGGGAGCTTCCCCTGCTGCTGCTCGTTGCGGCTATGCTCGTAGTCGATCTGCTGCTCTTTTTCATCTGGCGGAAAGCCGCGCATACGGTGGAGTCCGGGGGCAGGACGGCGTGATGCTTCGTTCATCGGTTGAGTCCGGAGCATGTCCATGCCTTCCGGATATCACCCGATTTTTTGTCGGGAGGATCAAGTACATGTCATCTGTCCGATGTCGGAAAAAAACGCTTTCTTTCAAGAGAGAGCTTGGTAAAATAGACTAACGTCGGCAGAAACGAGAGTCGGGGTGAATGTGTTGGCTCACAAGGAACGGGATTCGAATTACAGGCGGTTGTTTGCGGATGAGCTGCGGCTCGCCGAAGCGGCTAAAAGGACGGCGGCGGACCGGTCGTTGTCCCTGGAAGACTTATACCCGCTGCATCAGGAGCTTGCCGCTCAATATGAAAGGCTGCTCAAGACGACGATCCAGTTGTCCCGTATGAACGACCTACAAGGCAAGACCTTAAAGGAGCAGGAGGACGAAATTCAGTCTGCCCATGATCATCTCCGGCATCTGGAAAACCTGCGCAAGCAGCTGGTTGCCGATATTTCCCACGAACTCGGCACGCCTATGGTAACGGTGCAAGGCTATGTGAAGGCTCTGCTGGATGGAGTCATTCAGCCTGAAGAAAAGTACTTGAAGCTGATCTACGACCGGGTGCTCACCGTCAATCATTTGATCAAGGATCTGTTCGTGCTGTCCACGTACCAAGCGAACCGCAACCACTTTGATCATCAGCAGATCGATATTGATAGGTTTATCGCCTCCGTGGAAGAGAAGTACGCCCCGGAATGCGAGAGGGCCGGCATTGAGCTTCTGATGGAGGCTGCCCAGGATCGGGTCAGGACGGAAGGCGAAGTATTGATCATATGGGCGGACCGGGTGAGACTGAATCAGGTATTCGAGAATTTGATCCAGAATGCTTTGAAGTATACCGAGGCGGGCGGAGCGATCCGGCTGAGGAGCGAATTCCAGCCGAAGTACGAGGGCGCCCGCCTCGGGCATTGGTTCGTTAAGATATCCGATACGGGCCTTGGCATAGAAGACGATGACGTATCCCGTGTGTTCGACAGGTTTTTCCGAAGCAAGCAGGCCAAGGCCAACGGGATTCAAGGTACGGGCCTCGGCCTCGCTATAACGAAGGAGATTATCCAGAAGCACGGGGGAGAGATCGGCGTTACGAGCAAGGCTGGAGAAGGGACGACCTTCTTCTTCCTGATCCCCGCCGAACTGATCAACAGACGCAACGGGGAACCCCGCTCGTTGATCGTAGGAGGGCTGCATGATGACTCCGATGTTTGAAGCGCAGCGGTTGCTGCAGGATGACGCGGCGATCGGGACGGCGAGCTGCCCGCTTCCCGGGACTTGCTGAGATGGAGCCTCTCCGAGCTCCGTCAATTCTTGAACATATAGCCGGAGCCCCGGATATTCCTCAAATACACGGGATGGGTGGGGTCCGGTTCTATTTTTTTGCGAATGCTGCTGATGTGAACGAAGATCGTTCGCGTATCTCCCCCGCTGTCGCTTCCCCACACCTCCTTGTACAGCTGCTCCGGTGCGAACACCTGGTTCGGGTGGGTGGCCAGATAGACAAGCAGCTGCATCTCCTTTACGGTAAGCGCCGATTCGCTTGATCCGGTTTTTACGCGAAGATGAGGCGGATCGATCTCTAAACCCCCGATATGGATCACTTCGGAAGGGGAAGCCGTCTTCATTCGGGCTTCGGTCCGGCTTTGGGCAAGCGGAACACGCCGCAGATTGGCTTGGACTCTGGCGACGACGACGGCCGGGTCGAACGGCTTCTCGATATAATCGTCTCCCCCAAGCTCCAGCCCTCGGATGATATCCTCGGAGGAGGTATTGCAGCTGATGAACACAATCGGCATCTTCGAGACGCTGCGAATACGCCGGCACAGCTCATAGCCATCCATATCAGGCAGTACAATATCCAGCAGCGCAAGATCGGGCGACTCGCGCTCGAAGCGATCCAGCCCGTCGATCCCGTTTTCCGCCTCGATAACGGTGAAGCCTTGAGGCTCCAGATACAGCTTCAGCAGATCGCGTATGTCTTCCGTATCTTCGACAATCAATATTTTTTCCTTCGCCATGATCGGTCTCCTTAGGGGAAAATAACATAAACCCGGCCGATGGATAAGTGCAGGCACAGACTTATTTCGGATCGAACTTGTAGCCAACGCCGCGGATGTTATGAATGTAGGACGGCCGGGTCGGATGCGGCTCCAGCTTCTTGCGGAGATTGCTGAGGTGAACGATGACCGTTCGCGTATTGCCGTAGCTCTGCATACCCCAGACGGCGGCGTACAGCTCTTCCAGCGTAAAGACGGAGCCCGGATGCCTGGCCAGGTGGACGAGAAGCTGGAACTCCTTGGTGACGAGGGAGACGGGCGTACCGTTAAGCAGCACCTGGAAGCGTGCAGGGTCGATTTCGAGGCCCTTGAAGCGGATGATCTCTTCCTTCAAGGGTGTTTGCGCAGCAGAGGGCCGATCTCTTCGGAAAATGGCCGAGCGCCGCAGATTAGCCTGTATTCGAGCAACAAGCACCTCCACATCGAACGGCTTGGCAATAAAGTCGTCTGCCCCGAGCTCTAAACTCTGAATAATATCAGCAGAGCTTGATTGTCCGCTCAAGATGACAATAGGCACGTTCGAATAGCTTCGAATCTGCGTGCATACCCCCAGGACGTCTGCGAGCGGAGGGGCAATATTCAACAAGACAAGATCGGGCTCTATCAGGGCGAAACGCTCGAGCGCTTCGGTGGGATTTGCGGCTGCGTGCACCTCAAAGCCGTTGTGGGTCAGGTGGGCGATCAGCAGCTGGCGATCTTCGGCCTCCTCCTCGACGAGGAGGATTTTCCGGTGGTTCACTTCGGATGACTCCTTTCCTTTGCCTTGCAGGCCGATTTCGAGACCCTGAATCGGAGTCGGAAGACGGAACTCAAACCGTATCGCACCGTGGTAATGTCGGAAAGTCGAGCCTTTTTTTGTTCGAGGCGCTAGTATTAAGCATCTTTAACCTATAATTGATCTTGATTTGAAACTGAAATTTCCAGGTATGCTGTATAATCTTAAGTATACCATAGTTCTGAAGGTTTGCGATGCCAGGGAAGACCGATTGCAGCATGACGCATAGGCCTAATATAGAGTAGGGTAAGGAGCATTGTAGATGGCTAGAGTACTTATCGTGGACGATGCCGCATTCATGCGCGCTATTATTGGCAGTATGATGAAGGACTTGGGCCATGAGGTGGTAGGCGAGGCTGCGAACGGGCTGGAGGCTCTACAGAAATACGCGCTGCTCAAACCCGATTTGGTGACGCTGGATATTACGATGCCGGAGATGGACGGGGTCGAGGCGCTGCGCAATATCATGATGCAGGACAGCAGCGCCAAGGTGCTGATGTGCTCGGCCATGGGGCAGCAAGGCATGGTTATCGAGGCGATCAAGCTGGGCGCCAAGGATTTCCTGGTGAAGCCGGTGCAGAAGGAACGCATGCACAGTACGCTCCAGCGTTTGCTTGGATAGAAGAGAGGTCGATTCCTAATGTCTTGAGACACTAGGTAGGTGACTTCTTTTTTTTATGGCCACCTCCTATTACCTGACTACAACTCTAAATAAAAATACTGAATCTACCGATCTATATGGAATAGGTTACAGTAGGTTAAAAGTCCTAGTAGCGATAAAGAGTCGGCATCTTAGGGGGGATCTCATGCAAACAGGCTTTAGAAGGAAGCTAATGATCATCATGGGGATTTTCAGCGTCTTGCTGACGCTCGCCGTATCTCTGGTCAACCAACACCGCTGGAAGGAGCATCTGACGGCCAGTTATACCCGGGAATTATACCTCGTAGAGGATATCATCGTCACGGCAGTCACGAATGCAGATAAAGCCTTTCAAATGCTTGGCCAGGGTCTTGAGGAAAAGATGCGCAACTATTCGAATCAGCTATTGAGCAAGTATGCGGAAAATCCGGACGTGAGCTCGTGGGACTACCAGGCGCTAAAGCGGCAATTCGAAGGTATGGACATTTACATCCTGGATGCGAATCAGACGATTCTGTATAGCAGCTTCGCCCCGGACATCGGCTTGAGCTTCCGCAAGGAAGACGGCACCCTCGATCAGTTTGCCCAATTGCTGCGTGATAGATTGAATGGAGACCAGTTTGTTTCGGATGGATTCGATCAGGAGACCAACTCCGGGAAAATTCGAAAATACAGCTACATGCCTACGCCGGATCATAAATATTTGATCGAGCTGGGGCTCTATATGGAGGCGCATCCCATTTTTACGAGCTTTAACTTTCTTGAGGTCGGCGAGGAATTGGTTAAGAAATATAACAATATTAATAGTATCACAGTGTTCAATACTTCGGGGAAATCGATCGGCAAGATGGGCGAGGACGGCAAAACGCTGCGGATCGCAGAGGAGAATCGGCTCTTCTTCCAAAAAGCCCAAACCGATAACCGGGCTTATGAGGTGTCGCGCGAGCTGGACGGGCTGCCGGTCACTTACCGCTACGTCCCGTATTATGTCGAGCTGGGTGGCGATACGGCCAGATTTACCGACCAGAAGATCATTGAAATTATATACAACGAGGTAGAGCTGCGAAACAATCTGAGGCAAAACAAGCAGGTGTTTCTGCTTCAATTCCTGGCCGCCATCGTCGTCGCTCTCGTCACCTCCTATTTCATTACCCGACTCGTCGCACGGCCGATGTATCTGGCATCCCACGATCTGCTGACCGGGCTGTCCAACCGTGCCGTATTCGAAAATTCACTGATCTCCAGCATCGAAAAAAGTCAGAGAAAAGGGATGAAGACCGCGCTGCTGCTGATCGATCTCGATCATTTCAAGAAAGTGAACGATACGTTCGGTCATGACGCGGGGGATCATGTACTCCGGGAGGTGGGGCGCAGAATACGCTCGGTCGTGCCTAATTCAGCCGATGTGAAAGCGCGCCTCGGGGGAGACGAGTTCGCCGTCATCCTTAACCAGATGTCCGGCGAGCAGGCTGCTGTCTCCGTGGCGCAGCGGATTATCCAAGAGCTGAGACACCCTATAGAAATCCAAGGGGTGGACATTGTCCAGGCCTTCAATACGACGGCGTCGGTCGGTATAGCGTTTGCGCCCGATCATGGGCTGGACTACGAGGGACTTTACAAATGCGCCGACCTGGCGTTGTATCAGTCCAAGCGTACGGGGAAAAACATGTTTACCGTCTACCATGAGGCTTTGCGAGACGTTTCCGTCATCTGATCTGTGGGGGGGACTGTTCCAGGCACGGGTTGGTACAAATGAAAAAATTCGAAAACTCCCCTTTAGGGGGCTGTACCTGAGGGTCTTAATGTATTAGCGTAGGTTTGATTTCTTTCCATTCCGTACCCGAGTCTTCTGTTTTAATTAATCGGAAGTCATTCCCTGTTTGAACGACTATCCATCCAACGTCTTTTGAGACGAAATCTATTTTTCGGAAGTGAACATTTTCCCTATCGTAGTTTACAATTCTTTTCACAGCTTCTAAGGACAATTTAGTTTGAAAGGATTCAAATAAGTTATCTGAAAACCATAACTCCTTGCCATTCGATACCCATATATGTTCAGAGTCAACAATATCGTAAATAATGCTTTCTTCAACATTGTTTATAAACGATTTCTTTAGATTCCATGTTCCGCCTCGATCTGAGCTTGTTAGAAAAAAAGAAGACTTCTTCCTTTCAATTTCTCTTGTTAGAAACAGAAGATATTTTGAGTTGCTCAGGTTGATAGGGCTATCTAGAAAGTAATGGCTTGGTTGGTTAACGTCGACAGCAGGTAATCTAATTTCATGTTTCCTCCACTCAGAATCACTATTGTTTTTAACATATAAAAAGGGGAAGTCCGATGTATTAAAATATGAACTGATAAATAATTGATGATCAATAGGTGCGATAACCGTTTTAATTCCAAATTCGTCAATATTACCCTTCATTTTTATCCATGTATCTCCTCCGTCTTCCGTGGAATAGAACTCGATCCTAGAAGAGTGAGACGATCTTAGGCCAGTTGTCATAAGGTACCCTTTTTTACTATCCATAAAGGATAGGGTCGGTTGTATTCTACTGTTTGTTTCAATATTACCATTCGATGACCATATCGCTCCCCCATTAGTTGTTCTGTATATGTTTAATTCGTTTGCTCCTTCATTTTCCTGAACAAACCAGGCGTTATCTGTATCTAAAATAAAAAACTGTCCGGGAAGAACCTCGGTATTCTCCGGAGATGCTGTGGACCATGAGAAACCACCATCGGTTGTTTTTAACAATTTATTGTTGTTTTGAGCCCAACCGTTTTCTTTATCAACCATCGTTATTTCCAATAGATTATTAATAATGTAGGTGTTTTCTCTCGGTGTGGGTTTACTACTGGAGTTATAACAGCCTGTGACTATGAAAAGGAGCAACATACTGACATAAAACCTATACATAAATTTCTCCTTCACCTAAGGCAGTCTTCGCATTCCAACACCGCCACGAAGGCAACGCTCTGATGGATCCGATGAGCGATATCGGCCGGCGGGGGAAAGGCTTCCTTCATAGGGACGGCCAGGTCGTAGATGCGGAGGTCTTTGCGGTGAATAAATAAAATCACGGGTGCCGTCCCCTCTCCGTAACGCGCTATCGTTATAAGATGAAGCATGCTTCCTGAGAGAAAAAGCCCTGGCAGCGGACCATAGGAGCGTTCTGTACGAACGGGACCTGCGGAGCCGGCCAGGGCTTTTTCACTTACCTATCCTGAAATGAACAGCAGCTTACTTCTGAGTGTCGGTCATCACTTGATTGAATTGATCCTCGGACAGAACGCGGCGTGCCGTAACATAACGCTTAGCATAGTAGTTGTCGGACAATTTGGTAATCACTACGCCTTCATCGGTGGCGGAGTGATAAAATTTGCCATCGCCTACATACACGCCAACATGGGAAATTCCTTTGCCGTCGGTATTAAAAAATACGAGATCGCCGGCACGCAGCTCGCTTTTCTCTACCTTCGTCCCTTCCTGAGCTTGGCTCTTGGAGGAGTGAGGGAGATCCAGACCGAGCTTGTTGAATACCCAAGCGGTATAGCCGGAGCAGTCAAAGCCTTTGAGCGTCGTCCCCGACCATTTGTAAGGGGCTCCCAAGCCTTCGTTAACCGCTGCGCTTAATGGGGTTTCAGCAGAAGCGCTTCCAAGCGAAATACTAAAGAATAAAACGGTGGAGCAAACAAAACCGACCAGCTTTTTCAAAGAAGTTTCCCCTTCCGGTGCCTACGAGGTTAGCTGAAGGGTTCGGTTGAAGGTACCCTATGATCACTCTAATGCGAGACCAATTCACCCAAAAATGGTTCCCCCGTTTTCTACTACAGAAATTCGGCAATATATTCATTTTGTTTTCTTGCACTACTTGTATTCGAGCAAAAGCGACCAACTCCTGCTTATGTCACAAAATTGTCACATTTTAAGCGTTTAAAGTGAAACCCAAGCGGGTAATGATAAATCGCGCCTTTCCGCTGGTGCCGAGAACTCGGCAGACGCCGTCAGAACGATCGCGGAAACCGCGCGGTAACCGGTACTTTGTCTGAAAGAATCGAAAGCGAGGGCGGACTGCGGAAGAAGGCGAAAGCTGCCCGACCATGAAAAGTTGACTTTCGCCGCATACGACACTACAATTTGTAGTGTGAGGTGCTAGAACCCATGAAAATTCAAAACTTCAAGTTTTACGAGAAAGGTCTCAAGCGCTTTTTCGGACCGCTCGAGGCGAAGGTGCTCGATATCTTGTGGGCACAGCCGGGGCTGTCCATTAAGGAGGTGCAGCAAAAGCTGGAGTCCCAGGAGGAGCCGCTGAACTTCAACACGGTCATGACTGTGATGAACCGGCTGGTGGCCAAGGGGCTGCTGAGTAAAAGATTGGAGGGGAGATCCTCCGTATACGAGCCATTCGATACGAAGGAGAACTTTCTGGAGATGCAGTCGAAGGAGATTACCCATGAGCTGCTGGAAGACTTCGGTCCGCTAGTCGTCAGTCATATGCTCGATGCGCTGGAAGAAGCCGACCCGGAGATGATCGAGAAGCTGGAACAAAAAATTAAAGCGTTGAAAAAGGAAAACTAGACCATGTGGAAAAATCGGTCCAAACTTCTTTTTGCGACTCCGCTGATGATTGCGCTGCTTGTCTGGGTACAGATGGGGCTTTATGTGGCCCATGAAACGCTCGGTTGGGCGCTTGGCTTCAATATTTTCGACTTATGCAGCCACTTGCTCCGAGCGATGGGCTTCGACTCGGTCACCCCTGTGTTGAACGCCTTGGTAATCTATACGTTTATCGTCAGCCTCTGGCTGGTCGGCAAGCAGATGTATGCCGCCCGGCAAGCATGGCGCAAGCTGCAGGGGCGCGTGCACCAGCCGCTGACTGCCCTGCTGCATGCGAAGTTTTCCGACGATAAGGAGAGTCTCATCGTCGTTTCGGCCAAGCAACCCTTTGCCTTGACGCTAGGGCTGCTCCGGCCGAGAATCGTACTGTCCTCCGGCCTGCTCGATCTGCTGGATACGGGGGAGCTCGAAGCCGTGTACTATCATGAGCGGCATCACCGCCGTCATCGCGATCCGCTCAAAACCTTTACGCTGCAGCTGGTCAGTACGGTGATGTGGTATATTCCCATTCTCGCCTGGTGCAGCCACCACTATAAGATTGCCAGAGAGATACTTGCCGATCATGAGGCGATGACCGTTATGGGCAGCCCGGAAAGTCTGGGAAGCGCGCTGCTGAAGCTGCTCAAGAAGCCTGCGGCGCCCGCTGTTGACTTCGCTTATGTGTCATTCGCCGATGTATCGATTCATTACCGGATTCATCATATTATCGATCCCGATTCCACCGTATCGCCGCGCGTGCCGCTTAAGCTGGCGGTGATATCGCTGCCGGTCATGCTGGCTCTGTCGACCGTATTTTTCCTTTCGCTGCTTTAAAAGTCAGGTGAATAAAATCCGAGCGGGCCATGTTCGCCGGTCTTTGCAAATCGCCGGATTCCCGGGTCTCTTCGCTTGTTATTCACCGGACTTTTAATTTTTTTTACCCAACAACACTACGTCGTGTAGTGTAATCATGAGGAGGAGTTTTGTCTTATGAAAACAAATAAATTGGCTATCACCGCCGGTGTTCTGTTCGTGCTGCTTGCCGGCGGCTACTGGGCGTACGATTACTATGCCGGGAACCATGTAGAGATCAAGGACGTCATCCCTGCCTCGGCAGGGGCGGCGGCATCCGGGCAGTCTGTCGAGGCGAGCAGCCTTAACGGCAGCTGGAAGGTGCTTCCCAACTCCGAGGTATACTTCTCCGTGACGACGTCGAAGGAGACGGTAAACTTCGTCGTCGCCCCGGCTCAAGGGTCGTGGCAGCTCGATACCGCTTCGCCGGATAAATCCTCGGCGGAAGGGAAGCTTGCGCTGAGCACGCTGGATTCGGGGAACGGACAGCGCGATAATCACGTGAAGGGCGCCCAATATCTGGACGTCGCTCAGTTCCCCGAGGCTACGTTCAGCGTGAAGTCGTTCGGCGACCTGCCGAAGGAATGGAAGGAAGGCGTGAAGGTGCCGCTTGAGCTTGCCGGAACCTTGACGGTGAAGGACAAGCCGAAGGATGTCGTCTTCAAGAGCGAGGCGGTCTATGAGCAGGGTCAGATCAAGCTGCAGGGAAGCACGACGGTGACGTTTGCCGACTTCGGCATGAAAAACCCTCATACGGTTACGCTGGATACGCAGAATGAGCTTCAGGTGCAGCTGAGGCTTGTATTGGAGAAGGAGTAACATTAAATCATGACAAAAGCTGCCCAGAGGTGGAGAGTGACTCCATCCGGGCAGCTTTTGATTACATGCAGGCATGGTAGCTAAGCTAAGCCTTCTCCGTCCATATGGCATATTGCGTACCAATAGCCCATACCCGGAAGAACATCTGAGCCAGCCGGTAGGCCTGCAAGCCGATCAGGGCGAGGAAGCCGGCCCAGATGAGCGCAGAGGACATGACGGCTGCTGCTGCAGCTAGGGTAATGGCAAGCACGACGAGAGCGGCGATCAGGATGGCGGGCAGGTGACGCGCTACGAACAGAATGGTGAATAACAGAGACCTTCCACACGTCCGGCCGATCTGCACGTGCATGAAGAACAGCTGCAGGAGAAACAGGTAGAGCAAATAAGCAGCTGCCGCAGGCAGGAGAGCTTTAGCCAGTTCCGGGTAAGAGGCCTGCTTGGAGACATGCTCCCAGAGATACGGTGCCAACCGGATGAGCGGAGTCAGCATAAGCGCGAGCTGAAGCACGTAATAACCGAGGAAAGGCAAGGAAAGCTTGCGCATGCCGTCTACAAACCTATAGCCGGCATTCAGACTGGTGTGGCGTAGGGAGTAGTAGACGCCGGCACTGAGCAGCGGGTGAAGCAGAATCCGCAGCACGAGCAGGGCAAGCGCCCACCGGAGCAGAGGATCCAGCACGTCGGTCTTCATCAGCTGGAACTGCCCCTCGATCCAGAACAACTGAACGGCTTCGCGCGACAGCTCGCTTGGATACCGGTGGAGCAGAGGAAGCACGACGGATTGCACGAGCTTATACAGGACCACGCCCCAGATCAGATGGTAGGCGAAGAGGGTGAACACGGCGAAGGGCTGCCCGCAGGCAATGCTCCAGCCGGATTTGATTCGATTCCACATGCAAAGATCACCTCACCACACGACCCAGCCGAATAGGGTCTCCAGAATGTTGACGACACCGAGATTCAAGCGGACGGACAGCTTGTTGTCCACATTCGTTTTCATGAAGCTGTTGATTCGTTTGTTCTCCAGCACCAGAGCGTACTGAGGGTCGATAACGGCCCAGTCCAGCGGGGAAGTATGCTTCAGGGTATAAATGACCTCGCTTTCGGTCCCGTTCCACGTCTTGTCGATCTGGGTACCGTCGCTGAAGCGAAAGCGTACCGGTACGGACTGCATAGTGCCTCCAAGCCTGCGCAATCTGACGCTGTTCTCGTAGACAAGCTGCCCGTTCTCCTCAAGCGCTTTGACCCGGATGCCGGCGACTTCAAAGTCCGTCATCATCCCGCCATAGATGTATTGGTCAAAAAAATCTTTCCAGCTCGCACCCGTCACATCCTCCACGGTCTTCTGAAAATCGCCCGTTCCGGGATGCTTGAACTTCCAGCGCTGGAAGTAGGTGCGCATGAGCTGGTTCATCATATCGCTGCCGACCTGCACCTCAATCGCCTTCAGGACCAGCTTGGCGCGCGTATATACGTTCTCGGCGTAAGCGCCATGTCCGCCGTACTGCCAGGCATGCCGCTTCAGGGAAGCGGGGTTCGTCATATAGCTTGCTTCCAGCAGGCGATTGGACCGCACGCCGTATTCCTTCTCCATCAGCCGGTCTTCGGCATAGGAAGTAAAGCCCTCGTCGAGCCAGGCTTCCTCGAATTCATTGCTGGCGACCATGCCGTAGAAAAACTGGTGGCCGATTTCATGCACGATTACGCGTTCGAGCTCGAGGCTCGGGTTTTCTTCGCTTGCGGCCCATGAGGTGACGAGGGTCGGATATTCCATCCCGCCCGCTCCGTTGCCGTTTGCCGGAGGCACGACGATAGAGAGGGTGGAGTAGGGATAGCTGCCGTACCACTCGGAGTAACGGGCGATCGCTTTTTTGGCGGCGGTCATATAACGCTGCTTCAGATGCTCATGCTTCGGGTCGAGGTATAGCTTGATTCGTACGCCCGGCACATGCTTGGTCGCGTAAGGCTCCTCGACGTAAATGAAGTCCGGCGAAGCTGCCCAAGCAAAGTCGTGAACGTCATCCGCGTAGAACGTGTAAGTCTTCGTCTTCCCGTCGTCGGCTACCGGCTTGGTCGGGAAGCCTGTCGCCGCTACGGTATAGGAGGAGGGGACCTTCAGCCTGACATCGAAGATGCCGAAGTCGGCATAAAACTCGGAATTTCCGTGATACTGATGGAGGTTCCACCCTTCGGCCTCGATACCCCGGGTCCCCTTGGGCTCATACACGGCGATCTTCGGGTACCACTGGCCGGCCATGACGAAATTTCCGGCATACCCCATCCGTGCAAATACTTGCGGCAGCTGCACGCTATAGGCCATCTGCAAGGTAATCTCTTCGCCCGGCGCGACAGTTCGGGGCAGTGGTAGTTTGGCCAGCGTGCGATCGTTCACGTTCCCGTCGTCCGGTTGGACGAACTCCAGGCGCTCCACCAGCTCGGACTCTTGCCCGTCCAGCAGCTGTATGGATGTCAGCTTCATGCTGCCGTAGTTGTTCTCGGTACTGGCGTCGCTTCGCAGCCTGCCGCCGGATTCCTGCATGAAGGTTGTTTTCTTCGATTCAAACGCATTGGGATAAAGATGAAAGTACAGCTCTTGGACCGGGACACTGCCCGGGTTCTTCCAGGTGAGAGAGGAGGTGCCTTGAATCCGCTTGCCCTGCGCATCGTATTCCGCATGAAGATGGTATTCCACGATCCGGTTGGAGAGCGGCCGCGGCGCAGGCTTCTCGATGGGCTTGGCCGGCAGGCTCGGAGGAGCTGGAGGGGGCGCCGCCGGCTCGTTCGCTCTGGCGCCTGCCGGCAGCGCATCGCCCCGCGGCAGGAAGAGGCCGGTCGAAGAACCGTCCGCCGATCCGCGCGCTGCCGGCCAGGAAGGAGCGGTCACGACCGCATGGCCTCCTTCTGCCCGGATCGGCTTGTGGATCAGAGGGCTAGCGGGCATGGAGAGCCCGCTTGCGGCCGAGAAGGCCGTGAAGGGCAGACGCCAGTCGTTATCCGCGGCGCCTGTCCGTATATCGGTGCTGAGGAGGCCCGGAATCAGGGCGGTGCTGCAGGCGAGGACGGTTAAGCATCCCCATATGGCCAGTCGTTTGCCGAGTCGTTTTTCCATCCATATTCACCCCGTTGACAAGCATCTAAAGCATGTATATGTGGACAGGGACGGTTCCAAGAACAAAAAATTGTCAAGCCCGCCGGTTTCATGGATAATAGGGGCAGGACGGGATATCGTAATCCTTAAGCGTACCTATGGAAGGAGTGCTGGAATTATGGAAGCAAACGATCAGAACGGCAAGCCCGCCGCAGAGGCGGGGGAAAAGAAAAAGCTGCCGTCCCTGAATATCATAAGCGGCAAGGAAACGAAACACCGCGGCTTCGGACAGGGCTCGATCGACTTGAGTCAGCTGTCGAGCGTTATTATTGACGGGGACGAGGCTTATTTGGACGCGGGGGCTTTGCATGCGAAGAGCAAGGTGGAGAAGGGCATCAAGTTTGTGCTGAACAAGGATGAGGTGCCAAATGGCCGGACCTGCTGGATCGTGTGGGTAGCGGTGGATTTCCGCGAGGACGGCAAGTATTATGCAGGAGTGACCTCTTGCGAGATGACGGTGGATCCGGAGGCGCGCAGAGGCTGGAAAATTCTTGCCGATCACGTGAACCGCATGGACTACGCGCTGAAGCGGCGTATTATGCTCGATAATCTGGGAGCCAAGGAAAAAGAGCTGCTCAAAACGTTCCTGATCGACAATGACAGCGAGATGTGGGAACGCTCCAGCGACACGCTGAAGGAAGCTTTGGCTTAATTTTGTCCATTATGTGACGGTCTTGTGCCCTCTCACGTAACGATGTATACTAATGCCTAGTATATGCATCATATACTAGGACAGCAAAGAGGCAGACCCCCGGGTCTGCCTCTTTGTGTTTCTGCGAACCCGTGCGAACACAGGTCCCGGCACGCAACGGGTCAAGTCTCAGCTCGACCACCAGCGCTTGAGGTCATTCCACCACGACCCGCCCGGTTTACCTTGATCCGGCTGCGGCGGTGCTTCCCGGACAGGCTCCGAGGTGCAATATTCCGTCGGCTCCGTCCCTTGCACGAATGCTTCCATCCGCGACTTGGGGCAGCTGTCGTTGGCCAGCTTGCCGGTGGCGGGGTCAATATACAGATGCGTGACCCCCTCGGGGATCGCGAACATTTTCGGCGGGACCGCCTCCAGGGCCTTCTCGGTATATTCCGCGAAGATGGGGGCGGCGAGATGGGACTCGATCGTGCCGATGTTGCGGCCCTTGTCGTAGCCGACCCATACGGCGGTAGTCAGCTCGGGCGTATAGCCGACCATCCAGGCATCCGTATCGGTCGTACCCGTTTTGCCGGCAACCGGCCGCTTCAGCACGACCGATACGCGGCTGCCCGTCCCCCCCTGATCGAAGACGCTCTCCATCAGATGGGTCATCACGTAGGCGTAGGTCGGCTCGATGACCGGGGTATTGGCCGGGGCGGCTTCGTACAGGAGGCGGCCCCGGCGGTCTTCGATCCGCAGGATGGCCGTCGGCTCCGCCCGCATCCCCTGGTTGGCGAAGATGGTGAAGGCCGAGGCCATCTCGAACGGGCTGACCGGGAACGTGCCAAGCGCCAGGGAGGGCAGCGGCTCCATGGGGCTCGTAATGCCCATGCTGCGGGCCGTGGCGATTACCCGCTCGGGACCCGTCTCGAGAATCGTATGGACGGCATACACATTATCGGACTTGGAGATCGCCGTTCGCAGATCGATCGGGCCGAAGTATTTGCCGTCGTAGTTGTTAGGCGTGTACGTCTTCCTGTCCTTGTCGTAGTTGAAGGTCGTCGGCTCGCTGATGAAGCGGGTGACGGGGGTATACTGCTTCTCCCTCAGCGCGGTCAAGTAAACGATCGGCTTGAAGGAGGAGCCGGGCTGACGGGTGCTTGCGAAGACGCGATTGTATTGATTATCCGCATAGCTGCGCCCGCCGACCATCGCTTTGACATAGCCATTGCGGGGGTCTATGGAGATAAGCGCCGTCTGCAGCTCGGGATAGGCGGCAAGCTCCTTCTTGATCGTCTCCTCCGCGATTCTCTGCGCGTTCAGATCAAGTGTCGTGTAGATTCTCAGCCCCATCTCCTCGTACTCGCTTTCCTCAATGCCGAGCAGCTCGGTAGCCTGACTGCGGATGTAATCCCGGAAGTAGGGAGCGGTAACCGCGGTTTTTTTGGCTTCCAAGGGAAGGATATTCAGCTTCTGTCTGGCGGCCTGATCGGCTTCCCTCTGCGTAATGTATCCAGCCTCGACCATCGTGCCGAGCACCGTCTTCTGGCGCTCCAGGGCACTGCTCATATCGTAGTAAGGGGAGTAGTATCGCGGTCCCTTCGGCACGCCGGCCAGCAGCGCGCTCTCCGCCAAGGTCAGCTCGCTTGCATTTTTGCCGAAGAACAGCTGGGAGGCGGCCTGAATGCCATAGGTGGAATGACCGTAATAGATTTGGTTCAAATATTGCTCGAGTATTTGATCCTTGCTCATCTGCAGCTCCATCTGGACGGCGAAGTACGTCTCTTTCAGCTTGCGCGACCAGGTGCGCTCATGACTTAAATACAGGTTGCGGGCCAGCTGCTGGGTAATCGTACCCGCGCCCTGGACCTTGGACATATGCTGCAAGTTAACCCAGGCGGCGCGGGCGATGCCTTTAGGGTCAAAGCCGTAATGGTTGTAAAAGCTGCGGTCCTCGATGGCCAGCGTCGCTTCTACAAGGCTTGGGGACATCTCCTTCAGCGGCACGGTCTGGGTGCTTTTGCCGCCGCCGTAAGCTTCTATGGGATGGCCGTGCACGTCGTACAGCTCGGAAGCGGCAGCCATCTTGGAGACGGGCAGCGCCTGCGAGCGCATGAAGAGCAGGGCGAGGATGCCGCAGGCGGCCCCCAGAATGATAAAGGTAAAGGAGTAGGACAAAAACGCCCGGAACCGGCCCCTTTGGCCATTGCCCCCGAGCTGGCCCTGGTCGGGCTTGTGCGACGATGCAGCCATACGGCTCCCCCCTGTCGATATACGGAATGAGTTTTATTATCCAGTATGGAAAAACATAGAAGGGCGTATTCACGGGCCGGGCCGAATTGTGTTAATTTTTTTTGAATTCGCCCCTTTGAGGGTGCGTTCGTATTTGCATTTTCGGGGATATCTACTATAATACAACTTGACATGTCAGGCAGCGGTTGGCACTCAAGGAAAGGTGGCAGAACACATATGGAATTATGGTATACAGAGAAACAGACGGAGAACTTCGGCATCACGGCGAAGATTACAGAAACGCATGTGAAGGAACAGACGGATTTTCAGGACCTCGCGATGATCGAAACGGTCGAATGGGGTACGATGCTGGTGCTGGACGGTATGGTCATGACGACGGTGAAGGACGAGTTTGTCTACCACGAGATGGTGGCTCACCCGGCTTTGTACACCCACCCGAACCCTAAGCAGGTGCTGATTGTGGGCGGAGGCGACGGAGGCGTAGTCCGCGAGGTGCTGAAGCATCCCGAGGTGGAGAAGGCGGTTCTGGTCGATATCGACGGCAAGGTTATCGAGTATTCGAAAAAATATTTGCCCACCATCGCCGGCGAGCTGGACAACCCGCGCGTCGAGGTTATCGTGAACGACGGTTATATGCATATTCATGACCATAAGAACACGTATGACGTCATTATGGTGGATTCGACCGAGCCGGTCGGCCCTGCCGTTAACTTGTTCACCCAAGGCTTCTACAAAGGCATCTACGATGCGCTCAAGGAAGACGGTATTTTCGTGGCCCAGACGGACAACCCTTGGTTTAAAGCGGACTTGATCCAGACGGTTAACCGCGATGTGAAGGAAATTTTCCCGATCGTGCGCGTGTATGTCGCCAACATCCCTACGTATCCGAGCGGTCTTTGGACCTTTACCCTGGGCAGTAAAAAGTATGATCCTCTGGCCGTCGACGAGACGAAGATTCCTGAGATCGATACGAAATACTATACGCCTCGCCTGCATAAGGCGGCGTTCGTGCTCCCTAAGTTTGTGGAAGACCTGACGAAATAAAGACGGGCATCGTGATGAAGGAAGCCGGCTGTTCCGCCCACTGGGGGAGGAACAACCGGCTTTTTGCCGCCTTTGGCCTGTCCGGTCTGCAGGGCGGCAAAAAGCCGGTGCGCTTCCCAAGATTTCGCCTGCGGCTTAATTAACCCCGCTTCAAGGTGAAGACGGTCAGCTCGGGCCGGCAGTTGAAGCGGACCGGATGCTGGGAGACGCCGATGCCCCGGTTGACGTACAATTGAAAGTTGCGGCTGCCGATCTTGTAATGGCCGATAATGTATTTTTGACCGAACTTGGGGACGACGACGTGACCATAGAACGGAATCCGCACCTGACCGCCGTGGGTGTGCCCGGATAGCTGCAGATCGACCGGATAATCGACGACCGTGTCGGCGTAGTCGGGGCTATGTGAGAGCAGAAGGACATACTCGTCGGGGTTGACCGCGTTCAGACATTTGGCGATATCCGGCTTTCCGTGCCACATGTCCTCGACTCCGGCGATCCAGAGACGGCCTCCGTTCTGCTCAAGCTGCACGGCTTGGTTGCGCAGAACCTTGAAGTCGCCTGCGGCAAGCGTACGCGCTACCGCCGTATCGCCGCCCTTGAAGTAATCGTGGTTGCCGAGCACGGCGAACTTGCCCAGCTTCGCCTGCATGATCCCTAGCGCCTCCGCATAGGCAGGGCCCTCCGACCCGACCGCATAATCCACCAGATCGCCGGTGAAGCAAATGACATCCGGGTTCAGCCGGTTGATCGTTTCGGCCAGCCGGGCCAGATCCTCGGCGTCATAGTTAAAGCCAAGATGCGTATCGCTGAACTGAACGACCTTCAGTCCATCCAAGGAAGCGGGCAGGCGCTTCGTCGTCAAGGTGACGCGCTCGATGTCCAGCCAGATAGGCTCTGCATAACGGGCATAGGCGAACGCCGCAGGGGGCAAGCTGGCTATGCCGAACAGCGCGAGCGCCGCTTTCATCAGAAAAGAGCGTCTTGAAGTTTTTTTCGTATGTTCAGGAGCTTGAGTAGTCATGAATGAAGGGTCCTCCGCTTTCATTGTCAGTGCTGTATGTTACTTAGACGAAGGAGGCACCCGATAGGTTTCCCTTTTAACGGAAGAAAAGTGACGGAATTACCGGATGTTCCTATCGGAGTTTCTGAGATTTGCGCGTGCCGGGGAGCGGAGCTACACTGTAAGTAAGATGAATGATTTCTGGGAAAGAGGGACAAGCGATGAACGGTTCATCTCAATCGGAGACCGGGTCAGGCAAGACTGACGTGCGGGTTCGGCTGCTTAGCGTAACGAGCGGCGAGCGGATCGCTATGGAGATGCGGGGCGTTTTGTTTCCGAAGGCGGGCGGATTCTATGTACGCTATGAGGAGCCGGAGGAGGCTCAGATGGGCAGGACGACGACGACGGTACGCCTGCTGCCGGATGAGGTTCGCATCCTCCGGCGCGGAGATGTGCGATTCGAGCAAACCTTCGCAGCCGGCGGCAGGCATATCGGATATATCGAAACGGCGCACGGCCGGATGGAGCTTGAGACGGTGACGCATGGCGTCGAGCTGAGGAAGCCTGCGGACGGAAGGATGACTCCGCTGGAAGCAACCTGGCGCTATGACCTTACGCTTATGGGGGAAGCGGCCGGGCAGGTGGAGGTCAAGCTCGAAATTTCAGCGGGGGAAGAGGGCTAGGCATCTGTCGGCTTGCCGACCCTCTGGCTCAGGTGATTGATCGTTCTTGCCGCATGCAATTCCTTGATGAAGCTTTGCTTGCCGGGACTTGCGATATAGCGGGCATGTTTGCGGAGCAGCGACTTGATACGCCCCGGCCGCAAGCCGGGCCTGAGCGACAGCATGAGGGCGATAACCCCTGTTACATGCGATGTAGCCATGGAGGTTCCGCTCAGCTCTTGATACTTGCCTCCGAGCCAGGTGGAATAAATCTTCTCGCCGGGCGCATAAATATCGATCTGCCGGCCGTCGTTGCTGAACGGGGCGACGCGCCCTTTACGCGTCGTGGCTCCTACGGCGATCGACTGGGGGAAGCGGGCGGGATAATCGATCTCTGCCCGCTGGCCCTCGTTGCCTGAGGAGGCGACCACGACGATGCCTGCCCGGTAAGCGCTGAGCACGGCGGCCTCGAGCGCCTTGCTGTGCGATTTCATGCCAAAGCTCATATTGATGATATCCATCCCGCTGAGCACGCACCAGTCGATCGCTTTAATGATGTCGGACACGTAGGCGCCCCCTTGATGATCGAAGGCTTTTACGGGGTGGATGAGCGCATGGGGGGCGACGCCGATAATCCCCCGCTGCTTGGTGTGGGCGGCGATCGTGCCGGCGATATGGGTGCCGTGGCCGTTGTCGTCGAACGGGTACAGATGGCGGTTGAGCAGATTGATGCCCCGCGAGAGGCAGTGGCGCAGATCGGGATGGGTATAATCGGCTCCCGTATCCACGACGCCGATACGGATGCGCTCCCCCTTGGATTTGGGCCATATCTGGGGCGCCCGGATATGGCGTACGCCCCAAGGAATTTTGGAGGGCGGAGTCGAACGGCTGCCATGATGCCCTGCCGGTCCGAGGTTGGGGCCGCTTCCCTTCAGCAGGACGCGGGCATCGGCTTCTATGGACCGTACGAAAGGGATCGACGCGAGCGGCTCGATCGATCTCAGCGGGCAGGAGATGGCGCGGATCAGCCTGAGCGGCCGGATCTGCTGCAGATGGGGATGCGATGGAGAAAGGCTGCTCATATACCGCATGAAAGCCGCATAATCGCCTTGGGAGCGGAAGCGGACGATGTGGCGCGGGCCGCCGCCATCCGCTCCTTTGTCCATCGCGTGATGAAGCCACTTGCCGAATGCCGATGGATTCAATGTCGATCCCCCTCTACCGTATCCTTGCTGTATGGTATGTGGGAGGGTATTCCCGCGTATGAGCAGATCGCCCTATTCCAAATAAATAGGTGTATGGCCGTGTCAAAGCGGCGCCTGATACATACGATAAGTAGGGAGGGGCATCTCTTCTCCGCTTATAGGAAGGGGCAGCATGCGGGTGCAGGCAAACCGATGCATGCGCATGGTGCGGGTACAGTCGGGACGAGGGATCCCGCTGCGGGATGGACGCCGAATTCGGCGTATGTCCGGGCGAGATCCTTCGTTTCGTTTAGAGAGAGAACAAGCCCGAATCTTTAAGAGGAAGCAGTTGCATTTTTACATAAAATAAGGTTTACTTATTGGTACTAGTGGATATTGTAGTAGAAGGCGGTTGCCGCGCCGGAATCAGTACCACGTCGATAATGTCGGAAGGGATGTGCCAGGACATGAGTGCTCAGTACCAGCTCAAAGTAAGCGCGGAGAAAGCCAAGGAAATGCCGATGGTCGATCTGGCGTTCGAACTCTTGAAGGCGGTCAACACGCCTTTTTACTACCGGGATTTAATGGCGGAGATCGCCAAGATCAAGGGATTGTCCGATGACGAAGTGATGCAGGTCATTGCTCAACTATATACGGAGATCAACATTGACGGACGCTTCGCCTGCGTCGGCACCAACCTGTGGGGGCTGAAGCGCTGGTATCCGATCGAGAAATCCGAGGATACCGTTGGAAGCGGCAAACGTCCGCGGATCATCAACGACGAGGACGACGATCTGGACGACGAGGATATTTTCGCGGAGGAAGAGGATACGTTCGTCGAGGAAGAAGACTACGATTCCTTCGATGCGCCTCGCGACGACTTCGAGTCCGAGGAAGAGGTCGAGGAAGAAGAGACCGAATTCTTCGAGGATGAGGAAATTGAGGAAGAGGAAGAGATCGACGGGGAAGTGCTGGACGGCGAAGAAGGCGAAGACGAAGATGCCGACGATGTAGCCGATGACGAAGAAGACGACGATGACGACAAGGATGGCAAATAATCCATATCTCCGGGTTCTCCTTGACAGGGTTCATCGTTCAGAGTAAACTATTTTCTGGGCTTTAGATGGACGCTTAGACCGAATAGGTCTTTTTATGGAAAAGTGCCCCGCCGATGCGGGGCGCTTTTTCTTTTTTATCGGGGACTCCCCGAAAGGTATCGAAATTCATGTTCAAAGCTAAGCTTCACTTACAGGGGTATAGGCAGCCGGTCAAGCGCGACCGGTACGGCATTCAGCAACGGATGATAAACTAGGGAGGTAGTTACATAATGACAAAGTATATTTTCGTGACCGGAGGCGTCGTTTCCTCGCTGGGAAAAGGAATTACGGCCGCTTCGCTAGGCAGACTGTTGAAGAACCGCGGCCTTAAGGTTACGATCCAAAAATTCGACCCGTATATCAACGTGGACCCGGGAACCATGAGTCCCTATCAGCACGGCGAAGTGTTCGTGACGGACGACGGCGCGGAAACGGATCTCGATCTGGGTCATTACGAGCGGTTTATCGATATTAATCTGTCGAAGAACAGCAACGTGACGACAGGCAAGATCTATTCGTCGGTCATCGCCAAGGAACGCAGAGGCGAATATTTGGGCGGCACCGTGCAGGTTATCCCCCATATTACCAATGAGATTAAAGAGCGGGTGTTCCGCGCCGGCCGCGAAGCGCATTCGGATGTGGTGATTACGGAGATCGGAGGCACGGTGGGCGACATCGAGAGCTTGCCGTTTCTGGAGGCCATCCGCCAGATCAAGAGCGATATCGGACGCGACAATGTGATGTACATCCATGTGACCTTGATTCCTTATCTGAGAGCGGCAGGTGAAGTGAAGACGAAGCCGACTCAGCATAGCGTGAAGGAGCTGCGGAGCATCGGCATTCAGCCGCATGTGATCGTATGCCGCACCGAGCAGCCGCTGGCTGAGGATATGAAGCGCAAGCTGGCCCAATTCTGCGACGTCGATCCGGGCGCCGTCATCGAGTGTATCGATGCCGAGACGCTGTATGAAGTGCCGCTTATGCTTCGCGAGCAAGGACTGGACGATATCGTCGTCAACCATCTGAAGCTGACTGCGGGCGAGCCGGATATGAGCGAGTGGGAGAAGCTGGTCGGACGTGTCAAGTCGCTTCGGACGACGACCGAAATCGCAATTGTCGGCAAATACGTGGCGCTGCACGACGCTTATCTCAGTATCGTGGAATCCTTGGCACATGCAGGCTTTGCGTGCGATACGGAAGTGAAGATCCGCTGGATTAATGCCGAGGAAGTGTTCGATCATAATGTAGCCGAGCTGCTGGCTGGCGTGCAGGGTATTCTGGTGCCGGGCGGGTTCGGAGACCGCGGCATCGAGGGCAAGGTGTCCGCTATCCGGTACGCGCGCGAGCAAAGTATCCCATTCTTCGGCATATGCCTCGGCATGCAGGTGGCGGTAGTGGAATATGCGCGTTCCGTTCTCCAGCTTGAGGGCGCCAACAGCTCGGAGATCCATCCGACGACTCCGTTCCCCGTTATCGATCTGCTGCCTGAGCAGAAGGACATCGAGGATCTGGGCGGCACGATGCGCCTCGGCTTGTATCCGTGCAAGCTGAAGGAAGACTCCCTTGCCATGTGCTGTTACGAGGATGAGCTTGTCTATGAGCGCCATCGTCACCGGTATGAGTTCAACAATGAATACCGCGATGCGATCGAAGCGGCGGGCCTGGTCATTTCGGGGACGAGTCCGGACGGACGACTGGTGGAGATCATCGAATGTCCGTCGCATCCTTGGTTCCTGGCGGTCCAGTTCCATCCCGAGTTCACCTCCAGACCGAACCGCCCGCAGCCTTTGTTCAAGCATTTCGTCCAGGCGGCTTATCAGCAAAAATACTAAACGCTTAGGCTGCCCTCCCTTCTGTTTAGAGCGTATGGGACGCGAACTATTGTTCGTTGATCATTCCGCAAACTCTTCTTGATTTGTAAAAGTTTTCAACTTTTTTGTTCGCTGCGGCAGGAAACGTCTGCTCCGCAGCGAATACAAATCAATAGCGTCAAAATCGGGTACGGATTTACGAACCCAGGAAACGGAATTGGGAGGGTATACCCAGTGAAAAAGAAGCTCCTCATCGTTGATGACCAGAACGGCATCCGCATCCTGTTGATGGAAGTGTTCAGCAGCGAAGGTTACGAAACGTATCAAGCCTCCAACGGAAAGCTTGCGCTCGAAATTGTCAGAAGTTCGTCACCTGACCTCGTCCTGCTTGACATGAAAATTCCCGGTATGGACGGACTTGATATTCTGAAGCATATCAAGAGCATCGACGCCTCGATTAAAGTCATCATGATGACGGCCTACGGCGAACTGGATATGATCAAGGAAGCGACCGATCTGGGCGCTATCATGCACTTCACCAAGCCTTTCGATATCGACGAATTACGGCAGGCTGTCAATCAGCAGCTGCGTTCTCCGAATAATAGCTCGTATGCGCTGGGATCCTAACAGGGTCCTTTTTTTCTGAGATCATAGAAGCAGACGCGTGCTTTCTTTGTGCCATTTCCTGTTTAACGTTTGTCCTTATCTATGATATAATAGCGCAGTATGACAGGAGGGCGGGCCAAACGTCCCCCGGCACGGTCACAATACACAAGGAGGAGAGAACTACCATGCCATTAGTTTCTATGAACGAATTCTTACCAAAAGCCAAAGCAGGCAAATATGCCGTTGGCCAATTTAACATGAACAACCTGGAGTTCGCGCAAGCGATCACCGAGGCTGCTCAGGAGCTGAACTCTCCGTTTATCTTCGGCGTATCCGAGGGTGCTCTGAAATACATGGGGATCGAGTTTACGGTTGCCATCGCGGAAGCTGCGGCAAAAAAATCCGGGCTGCCGATCGCCCTTCATCTTGACCACGGAAGCAGCTTCGAAGTCGCGATGAAATGTATCCGCGCAGGCTTCAGCTCGGTTATGTTCGACGGTTCCCATTATTCCTTCGAGGAAAACATCCGTCTGACCAAAGAAGTTGTGAAAGCGGCGCATGCGATGGGCGTTTCCGTCGAAGGCGAGCTTGGCACAATCGGCGGTGTTGAGGATGATATCAGCGTGGACGAGTCCGACGCTAACCTGGCTAAGCCGGAAGAAGCGATTCGTTTCTACGAAGAAACAGGCGTCGATTGCTTGGCGATCGCCGTAGGTACAGCTCACGGTATGTATGCCGGCGAACCGAACATCCGCTTCGACATCATTGAACAGGTAGCTTCGAAGATTCCTGTTCCTGTAGTTCTGCACGGCGGCTCCGGCGTACCGGACGAGATGATCCAGCAAGCGATCGCAGCCGGCGTAGGCAAAATCAATGTGAATACGGAGAATCAGGTGGCGTGTACCGAAGCCATCCGCGACGTACTGAACAAAGATGCCAAAGTGTACGATCCTCGCAAATACCTCACTCCTGCTCGCAAAGCCATGGTTGAAGTAGTAGCATCCAAGATCAAACTGTTCGGCAGCTCCAACCAAGCCTAATTTTGTTACAGGGGAATGCACCGCCAGGATGCGTTTCCCTCCTTTCTTTTTTATTTACGCCTGTCTTTTGGCATACGCCCTCATAATCCAGGTCGGAAACGAATTGTTTTGTTTGCATGGAAGGCTTTTTTATCTGAAAGCCCTTGCTTGCTTTTTTTTAAGTGGTGAAGTAGGAGGAACGACATCGAATGGAGAAATTGATGATCGCCGGCGGCCGTCCGCTGCGGGGAACCGTTCAAATCAGCGGTGCGAAAAATAGCGCTATCGCGCTTATACCGGCTGCCATATTATCGGAATCGACTGTGACGCTGGACAATCTTCCAACGCTCAGCGATGTGGCGATTTATACCGAGCTGCTTGAAGAACTCGGTGCAACGGTCCGATGGGATAACGACCAGATGGTGATCGATCCTAGCCGGCTTGTTTCCAAGCCGATGCCTAATGGCAATGTAAAGAAACTGCGTGCTTCTTATTATTTGATGGGAGCTCTGCTTGGCCGATTCGGCGAGGCGGTGATCGGGCTTCCGGGCGGCTGTAATTTTGAGCCGAGACCCATCGATCAGCATATCAAAGGCTTTGAGGCGCTAGGCGCCGAGGTTTCGAACGAGAACGGAGCGCTACATATCCGGGCGAAGCAATTGCGCGGCGCCAAGATTTATTTGGACGTGGCAAGTGTAGGGGCAACGATTAATATTATGCTGGCGGCTTCAAGAGCCAAAGGCGTCACCATTATTGAAAATGCGGCAAAAGAGCCTGAAATCATAGATGTAGCAACGCTTTTGAACGCCATGGGCGCCAAAATCAAGGGCGCCGGGACGGAAACTATCCGGATTCAGGGCGTAGATGGTCTTCAGGGCTGCCGGCATTCGATCATCCCCGACCGTATTCAGGCGGGCACCTATATGATCGCAGCTGCGGCCACACGTGGAGATGTCATTGTTGACAACGTTATCCCTAAACATCTGGAGGCGCTGACGGCGAAGCTCCAGGAGATGGGCGTTCATATATATGAGATGGATGAATCGATCCGTGTCGTGGGTCAACCGGAATACGAGAGCGTGGACGTGAAGGCGCTTGTGTACCCGGGCTTTGCGACGGATCTGCAATCGCCGATGAGCAGTCTGCTCACGCAGACGCGCGGCGTCAGTATTCTTAGTGATTACGTATACTCCAATCGGTTTAAGCATATTCCAGAGCTTGTGCGCATGGGCGCCAAGATTAAAGTGGAAGGCCGTTCGGCGATTATCGAGGGCGGACCGCTGTCTGCGGCTAGGGTGAAGGCGACCGATCTGAGAGCGGGCGCATCGCTGGTTATCGCCGGTCTGACCGTCGCAGGGGGCACCACCGAGATCACCGGGGTCGAATATATCGACAGAGGCTATGATCACCTGGTTGCCAATCTGGTTAATTTGGGCGCCGACGTATGGCGGCAGGAAGACTGAGCCCCGGAGTATAGAACAGCAAGGTTTGGGGCATGGCTAGAGTATATTTCGGAAGAATAGAAATTTTAATAGTTTGGTGGTAGGTACAAGATGGATATGCAGCTCGCTCAGTTAGAGGCGCTGAAGCTTACAGAGCTCTACAAGCTCGCCAAGACACATCAGATTCCGTATTACGGTCAAATGAAAAAGAAAGAACTCATCTTTGCTATTCTCAGGGCGCAAGCCGAGAAGGGCGGGCTCATGTTCATGCAGGGCGTGCTCGATGTCCTGCAGGAGGGCTTTGGCTTCCTGCGTCCGATCAACTATTTGCCGAGCGCCGAGGACATCTATATTTCCGCCTCGCAGATTCGGAGGTTCGACCTCCGCTCGGGCGACCTCGTATCGGGGAAATGCCGGCCTCCCAAGGAGAACGAACGGTATTTCGGACTCCTTCACGTGGATGCCGTCAATGGGGAGAATCCGGAGACCGCTGCAGAACGTCTCCACTTTCCAGCGCTGACTCCTCTTTATCCGCAGAAAAAACTAGTTTTGGAAACGACCCCTACCAAAGTATCCACCCGATTGATGGATTTACTGGCTCCTGTCGGTTTCGGCCAGCGCGGGCTGATCGTGGCTCCGCCCAAAGCGGGCAAGACTTTGCTTCTCAAGGAAATTGCCAACAGTATTTCGACCAATCATCCTGAGGTGGAATTATTCGTACTCTTGATCGACGAGCGTCCGGAAGAAGTGACCGATATGCAGCGTTCCGTGAAAGGCGAGGTTATCGCCTCGACCTTCGACGAATTGCCTGAGAATCACATCAAAGTGGCGGAGCTGGTGCTTGAGAGAGCGACGCGGATGGTCGAGCATAAGAAGGATGTCGTGATTCTGCTCGACAGCATCACCCGCCTGGCTCGCGCCTACAACCTTGTCGTGCCTCCGACAGGCCGCACGTTGTCCGGGGGGATCGATCCGGGTGCATTCCATCGTCCCAAGCGGTTCTTCGGGGCTGCCCGCAATATCGAGGAAGGCGGCAGCTTGACGATACTGGCGACAGCTCTGATCGAGACAGGGTCGCGTATGGACGATGTCATTTATGAGGAATTCAAAGGAACGGGCAACCTGGAGCTGCATCTGGACCGCAAGCTGGCGGAACGCCGCGTATTCCCGGCTATCGATATTCGCCGTTCGGGAACGAGACGCGAAGAGATGCTGCTCAGCAAGGAAGAACTGGACAAGGTGTGGGCGATCCGCAAAAACATGAACGATTCGCATGAGTATACGGAGTCGTTCTTGAAAAAGTTTGCCGACACCAAAACAAATCAAGAATTTCTGGATACATTGGAGACGGGCAGCAGCGGTTCGAGCTCCAGTGGCAGCGGAGGCGCAGCCAAACGCGTGAAGCACTCCGTTTCCTAGGAGGGACATCAGGATGAATCTCGTATATGCGGGACCGGACGGTCATGTGTATGACCACCCGGATTATATAGCGCTCGGCCGTAGTGGAGAGCTCGTAACGGAGCTGCTGGATGAGGAGCTCATCCCGCTCCCGGAAGGGGCGACGCTGGTGAGCTTGCCGGATACGCGTCCCATCGGGCTGAACGCTGAGACCGGCGCTATGGAGATCGTGCCGGGCGAGGTGAACGCGGTGGGCGCCCTGCTGCCTCAGGGCTTTACCCGGCTGCTGCTGCCTGGCTATGCCAAGGCAGACAAGACGAAGGTTCTGCCCTTGTTCGGCTATACGGCTGTCGTCTGGAAAGACGGCGGTTTTTACGTGGCGGCCGAAGCCAGCGATGACCCCGAACGCTGGAATCCGCGCAACTGCGACCCTGACGAGCTGGAAGTCAAGGTGCAGGGCCTGCTGGCGCAGTATCCGGAGAACCGGCTGTATCAGCACCTGTCGAACTGCGCGCTTGGTTATGAATGTCTTACCGCATCCAATACCTTCCTGAATCGCTGGGAAGGTGCGGTTCCTGTGTCGTTCTCCTGTAACGCAGGCTGCTACGGCTGCATCTCTGAGCAGCCGGATGATAGCGGGTTTCCTGCGCCTCAGACGCGGATGAACTTCAAGCCGACCGTCCAGGAAGTCGTGCAGGTGATGCTGGAGCATTTGAAAACGCCTCAGAGCATTATCAGCTTTGGGCAAGGCTGTGAAGGCGAGCCTTCCACCCAGGCGAAGATCATCATCGAAGCTATGCGCGAGGTGCGCAGCAAGACGGATATCGGCTATATCAATATCAATACCAACGCGGGGCTAACCGATCATATCCGCGGAATCGTAGACGCCGGGCTTGACCTGATGCGTGTCAGTACGATCAGTGCGCTGGACGATCATTATAACGCGTATTACAAGCCGCGCGGGTATACGCTGAAGCATGTCGAGAAGTCGCTGCGCTATGCCGCCGACCAAGGCGTCGTCACCTCGATTAACTACCTGATCTTCCCGGGCGTTACCGACCGCGAGGAAGAGATGGAGGCGATGATCGATTTCGTGCGCCGGACCGATCTGAAGCTGATCCAGCTGCGGAATCTTAATATTGATCCGGAAAGCTACCTGCAGCTCATCCCTCCAGCCAAGGGCGAACGTTATGGGATGAAGCAAATGCTGGATATTTTCCGCGAAGAGCTCCCGGGAGTGGTTCTTGGCTCCTATTCGCATATTCCGGATGAGCTTGCCGATAAGCGGAAGAAATACTTGCAGCATGGATAGGCAGCGTGCTATAATGCCATTTGTATCATGACAACTCTGATTCACATGGTGTTTCAGGGCAAAAGAGGTGAAAGGTCTATGAAAGCAGCGATTCATCCGACATATCATCAAACTACCGTTACTTGCGCATGCGGTAACACGTTTGAAACGGGATCCCTTAAACAAAATCTCCGCGTTGAGATTTGCTCCGCCTGCCATCCTTTCTTTACAGGCAAGCAGAAGTTTGTGGATGCCGGCGGTCGCGTCGACAAATTCAAAAAGAAATACGGCATCTAATCGATTGCCATTTGCTACCAAGCATAAACGCACCTTCCGCGGTTATCCTAAGATTACAAATCTTAAGATGCGCAGGAGGTGTTTTTTATATGCTGCCTAGATTGCTTGTAGGCTGGCTGGGTCTTCTTCTGTTTATGCTTCCGGTGCTTAGCGCCTGTCAGTCGGCTCAGCAAGGAAAAACGAAGCTAAACTCCACTGGTAGTCCTCTGGAAATCAGCGATACGAACCCGAATAACCCCCTCGGCAATACTTACCGTACCTACGAGGCGGATGTGAATGTGATGCGTACCGCGATCAGCCGACATTACCCGAATGTAAAGGTCGAGACGATCCGGTTGAATGGGGCGAGAGCCGATATTCATCTCCGCGCGCCGGCAAGCATGGCGGATGCCCGGCGAAGAGTACTGCAGGACGAGGTAGCCCGAGTGATGGCGGTTGAAGCCCCCCGATACGAGACTACGGTGACGATTTCCTCGCCATAACGCATCGTATCCCAAATGGAAGCGGGAAGGGCTCAATTTTGCTAATTAATCCCCTGAGGTTGATATTTGTCCTTGATTCGACTATACTTATCTTTGCCGTGCTAGACGGGGAGGTAGCGGTGCCCTGTAACCCGCAATCCGCTGTAGCGGGGTTGAACGCCTTCATGAGGTATTGCGATGTAGGGGTTGGGTTTTAAAGCTGGTGTTGAGAGTCGGGTCCTTCGCAATGGATGCTCGTGAATCTGGTCAGGTCCGGAAGGAAGCAGCCATAAGCGTGATGTTTCATGTGCCGAAGGGTGGCCTAACTTGAGCTGGTGATAAAAATTCCACCTGGATCGTTCTATCGAGGTTGGTGCACGGTTTATTTATTTTGATAATGTAATGTTGGAACACCGAATTTCGTCATGTTGGCGACTTTCGGTGTTTTTTGCATAGAATTGGAGGAAAATGGAGAATAGGGGAGAATTGTATACTAAAGTTAACCCGTGCTACGGGAGACAACCTATACGGTCGGTTACATAAACAGAGGGGGGTGGCTGTAGATGCAGAGAGAGCTCAGTTTGCTTCAACGCTTCGCCGATATGTTCTTGAAGGACGTGAATTTGGGCGTCATTCTGGTGAACCCGAGTCTAGAGCTTGTGGACATTAGCGACATGGCCTGCCAAATTCTCGGCTTTAACCGGGAGGAAGTGCTGCATCAGCCGATGGATCGCTTGTTTAAGGATCTGCCTGACGATCACCGAATCTTCGATCCACGTGTGTTGGATGGTCTGGTTGTCCGCAACCAGGCTTTGTCCTGGACCAAGGAGCAGGTGCGCTACGAGCTGCTGGTCGATTCGTCCGTGCTGAGAGACGAACAGGGGAAGGTGGCGGGCGCATGCATCCTTTTTAAGGATGTCACGAACCTTCGATCATTGGAGGAGCAGGTACAGCGCAGCGACCGGCTTGCGATGATCGGTCAGATCGCGGCGGGGACGGCCCATGAAATTCGGAATCCTCTTACGTCGATCAAAGGTTTTTTGCAAATGTTCCGCAAAACCTTTGAAGAACAGGGAATGACTCGGGAGAGCAGTTACACGGAGGTGATGCTGAAGGAGATCAACCGGATCAACGAGCTGGTCAGTGAATTCCTGCTGCTCAGCAAGCCGAAGAACACGACTTACGAGCCTGTGGACGTATCGATGGTTCTGAGGGAGCTGCTTCCCATTATTAATAATGAAGCCATCCTGCATAAAGTGACGGTACAATACGAGGCAGTGTTTGACATGCCGCAGGTTATTGCGGATCGGGAATACCTTAAGCAGGTATTTTTGAATATATGCAAGAATGGAATTGAAGCGATGGGCGAAGGGGGCTATTTGAGTATAACGGAAAAGCTGGATGTAGCGGAGCGCAAGGTCCATATCGAGATCCACGATACAGGACCCGGGATTCCGATGTATGTGATCGATAAAATTTTTGATCCGTTTTTTACGACTAAGCCCGAAGGTACGGGGCTTGGCCTTTCCGTGTGCCAGCGTATTATACATGACATCGGAGGCATTATCCGGGTATCGTCCAAAGGCTACGGGACCACCTTCACGATCAGCATTCCGTTCCCTTGAGAGACGCCCCCTGAAAGCTCGCTTCAAACCTCTTTTCAGGTGTAGTATAATGAGTAAGATAAATCGTTATTGGAGAGGGCAACATGGCACATATCGCTTTATATCGTACGTGGAGGCCGCAGTCCTTTCAGGATATGGTCGGTCAGAAGCATATTGTCCAGACCCTGCAAAATTCGCTGCGGGAAGGGCGGTTCAGTCACGCCTATTTGTTCAACGGTCCGCGGGGGACCGGTAAGACAAGCGCGGCGAAGATTCTTGCCAAAGCTGTCAATTGCCAGAATGGTCCCGCCCCGGAGCCCTGTAACCGCTGCGAGGCTTGCCGCCGCATTACCGACGGCTCGGTGATGGATGTCGTGGAGATTGACGCCGCGTCCAACCGGGGTGTCGAGGAAATTCGCGATATTCGCGACAAAGTCAAATATGCGCCTACGGAGGTCCGTCAGAAGGTATACATCATTGACGAGGTTCACATGCTGACCACAGAGGCGTTCAACGCGCTGCTGAAAACGCTTGAAGAACCGCCTGCGCACGTGATGTTTATTTTGGCGACGACCGAGCCTCACCGCCTTCCGGCAACGATTATTTCGCGCTGTCAACGCTTTGACTTCCGGCGTGTGGCGCTGGAGGAGCAGGTAGAGCGCCTGCGCCGCGTGTGTGGCGAGGAAGGCATTGCGATCGAGGAGGAAGCGGTAGCGTTTATCGCGAGGCTG
Source organism: Paenibacillus puerhi (assembly GCF_009846885.1). Taxonomy (GTDB): domain Bacteria; phylum Bacillota; class Bacilli; order Paenibacillales; family NBRC-103111; genus Paenibacillus_G; species Paenibacillus_G puerhi. The sequence goes on along the minus strand of NZ_WUWM01000004.1, from coordinate 3,691 downwards.
TCCGACGGCGGCATGAGGGACGCGCTTAGTTTGCTCGATCAGATCATTGCTTTTTCTGGCGAGCGGATTACGTATGAGGACGTTCTTTCCATTACCGGCGGCATGGCCTCCGATCAGTTCGAGAAGCTGGCACAGGTAATCCATGATCAAGATATCGGCGCGGCCCTGACTCTGATCGACTCCTTTATGCAGGAGGGCAAGAGCGCAGATAAATGCATGGAGAATCTGATTTATTACTTCCGCGACCTGCTTATGGTCCGCATGGTGCCGAATTCGGAGGCGCTGACCGAACGCATACTCGATGTGCGCCGGTTTCAGGCTGTAGCCGAGAGATTCACCTCCGAAGCCTTGATCTCGATGATCGACACGCTTAACTACTACCAGACGGAGATGAAATACTCGGTCCAGCCGCAGACGCTGCTGGAGGTAGCGGTGATGAAGCTGTGCAGCGGCGGAGGAGCGCCGGGGCGGAGCGGATCGGCAGGAGCGGGCGCTGCGGCAAGCGGGTCTGCCGTGCCTGCAGCCGCGGGCGAGCGCCCGGATGCCTTGGTTGCGCAGCTGCTGGGGCGGATCGAGCGGCTGGAAGGGCAACTCGCGGCCTTGGCGAAGCAGGGCGGAATAGCTGGCGCGTCCGCACCCGGGAGCGCGGCATCCGGCTCATCCAGGGCCTCGTCCGCGCAGACCGCAGCCTCAGCCAGGAAAACGCTGGAGAAGGCCGATGCTTACCTGGCAGGGCGCGAAACGCCAGAATTCCGGGAGGCTGCCCAGAAATGGAGCCAAGTGCTCGGACGGGTGAAGGATCTTAAGATTACCGTCCATGCCTGGCTGGTGGACGGTGAGCCTGTGGCCAAGGCCGAGTCCAATCTGCTGGTCGCCTTCAAAAGCGCCATGCATCGGGAGACAAGCGAGAGGCCTGCGAACAAGCAGTTGATTGAACAGGCGATGCAAGAGGTTCTGGGTCATCCTTATCGTTTGATTACGGTCATGATGAAGGATTGGCAAGCCGCCGCCGACAGCAAGCAGCTGCAGGAAGCGCCTAAGGAGGAGCTTGAGCTGGTCCCAGAGATGGAGCCGGGAGGCAGCCCGAAGGAAGAATGGATCAATGAAGCCATACAGCTCTTTGGCGAAGAGCTGGTGAAGATCAAGGAAGATTAAGCTGCGCCGCCATCTATACCCATTCTAAGAAGACGAAGGAGCGAAAGTCATATGAATAACATGAACCAAATGATGAAGCAGGTTAAAAAGATGCAGGAGCAAATGCTCAAAGCCCAGGAAGATTTGGCTACTAAATCTATTGAAGGTACAGCTGGCGGCGGTGTAGTCAGCGTGACGGTAAATGGACAGAAAAAAGTGACCAACGTGACCATCAAGCCGGAAGCTGTCGATCCGGACGATGTGGAAATGCTGCAAGACCTTGTCCTGACGGCGATTAACGATGCAATGACCAAAGCCGAGGAGATAGCAGGTAAGGAAATGTCCAAATTGACCGGCGGTATGAATATCCCGGGCTTGTTCTAATTCGGGCAGCCGCGGCCGGCCGGCACGAGTGCCCGGGACGCGGGGCGGCTGCAGACTGAACTTCAATGTGTGAGGAGCAACGCCTTTGTTTTATCCGGAACCTCTAGCCAGATTGATTGATTCCTTCTCCCGCCTGCCAGGTATAGGACCTAAGACGGCGGGAAGGTTGGCCTTCCATGTTCTGCGCATGAAGGAAGATGACGTTATCGATTTCGCCAAGGCGCTCGTCAACGTCAAGCGCAATCTGCAGTATTGCTCCGTATGCTGTAATATTACTGATACGGACCCGTGCCGAATCTGTCAGGATAAGTCAAGGGATGCAACCACGATCTGCGTCGTCCAGGAGCCCAAGGATCTTGTTGCTATGGAGCGTACAAAGGAATTTAACGGCTATTATCATGTGCTGCATGGAGCCATCTCGCCGATGGAGGGGATCGGCCCGGACGAAATCCGGATTGCCGATCTGCTGAAACGGCTTAGCGATGAACGGGTGCAGGAGCTGATACTGGCGACAAACCCCAACATCGAGGGCGAAGCGACCGCGATGTACTTGTCTCGCCTTGTTCGTCCCTTTGGGCTCAAGGTAACTCGTATAGCGCATGGTCTGCCCGTTGGCGGCGACTTGGAGTATGCAGACGAAGTGACGTTGACTAAAGCGCTTGAGGGACGCAGGGAGTTGTAGATAGGCATATTGTCATACTTTCTTGCAGATAGAGGAACTTCGTACGTTATCGGCGATCGGCGACCCCGCCTGTTAGGGGAGGCGGTTGTGGCTGACAGCTTACGGAAGTTCCTCTTTTTGTCTATAGCGATTTGTTTAGAGCCGCTTATCCAAAGCGACCCGGTTGGGGCTTTGATAGGAGGACCGGTTTTTTAGTTCTAACCGACAGCCCGATTCGATATGTATGTACTATAGGTTTAATCCTGTAGAGGGGGCATGGGCGGATGAACTGGAAATGGTGGAAATCTCGCAAGATGGACAAGCAAGAGGAGAAAGGGTTTGATGAGCGGGTAAAGCTTGTTCGGGAAATAGCCAGAGCTCATATGGAATGGGAGGTGGCTCAGAGACGGTTTGAATATGCGCTGGATAAAGATCAGATCGACTACGCAGTCTATGCGTTAGAGGCGGCCGAAAAACGGTTCGAGATGCTGATCAAGCTGGCGAAGGACGGTCAAATATCCTTGTCTGAAGTGAGCGCGAGCCGCGCCTCAGAGGAGGAGCAGGGATGAAATCCTATGTGCTGTGGGGAGTTCTGACAGTCTCGGGCGGCTTGCTGGGCATCATGATCCTGCGTAATAAAGCGGCGCTGCAGTGGCTCGGCATGCTAATGCTGCAGGTTGTATTTTCAGCCGTTATGTTGTATGTTATTAATCTGTTAAGTCCTTATACCCGGTTGGAGCTTCCGCTTAATGCTGTGACAGTAGGAATTGTCAGCTTGTTGGGAGTTCCCGGCTTGGCGACCCTCACGGCTTTGAAGCTGTGGGTTGTTGGATGAAAATGTCTTACCGTCAGGTTATTCTATTTTTTTAAAAAAAAGACTTGCATTAAAGAATGTGAATGTGCTATATTTAAAAAGTCGCCGCTAAACAAAAGCGACAACAAACGACAAAAGTGACCAGTGCAAAGCAGGTCCTTTGTCGGGAAATTGCCCTTTGAAAACTGAACAACGAGTGAGTGTTAAATAGAGAATGAAAATTCTCGCTAGCAGTAACTTTTGAGCAAGTCGAACGAACCTTGTAGTCATTTCGGCCTTCGGACCGAAAAGACTACCTTAATGGAGAGTTTGATCCTGGCTCAGGACGAACGCTGGCGGCGTGCCTAATACATGCAAGTCGAGCGCTAGGGGAGTTCCCTTACGGGAATCCCCCTGGAGCGGCGGACGGGTGAGTAACACGTAGGCAACCTGCCTGTAAGACTGGGATAACTACCGGAAACGGTAGCTAAGACCGGATAGCTGGTCACTCCGCATGGAGAGATCATGAAACATGGGGCAACCTATGACTTACAGATGGGCCTGCGGCGCATTAGCTAGTTGGTGGGGTAAAAGCCTACCAAGGCGACGATGCGTAGCCGACCTGAGAGGGTGATCGGCCACACTGGGACTGAGACACGGCCCAGACTCCTACGGGAGGCAGCAGTAGGGAATCTTCCGCAATGGGCGCAAGCCTGACG